>NZ_CP034438.1:1304235-2608471 GCF_003952265.1 Flaviflexus salsibiostraticola | reverse complement strand
CGATGCACTGCACTGGGCCCTCGATGCCGCGAACCAGTACGGATGGGACCGCCATCGGGTGACGGTCGGCGGCGGCGGTGCGGGGGCGAAGCTCGCGATCAACACTGTCCAGCAGGCCTATGAGAAGGGCATTCAGCTGTCGGGACTCATCGCGTCCTCTCCGCTTCTCGATTACACGCGGAGCGACAGGGAGACGGAGGTCGAGAAGCCCAAGCACGGTCCCCGCCTGCTCGAGTTCATCGCCGACGCGTACTTCCCAACAGTCAGCACGCGTACCCTGCCCCTTGCGAGTCCCGCCTTCGATCTCGCGCTCGTGAAGAAGCTCCCGCACACCCTCATCCAGGTCGGCACTCTCGACTGGCTGGCCGAGGACGGGCGGGCGCTCGCGGCTCAGCTCACGAGGGTTTCACGCCCCCACACGCTCACCGAGTACGAGGCACCCGGCGGGTTCACCGTCCGCGGCGACAGGGCGATCATGGAGGCTGCGATCAGCGAGCAGGCGCGCTTCATCCGCAGCCTCTACTCCTGATACATCTCACCCTTCGGACAATTCCCTGTCCGCCCCTCTGCGCCTCACGCGGCTTTTCGGGGACCCGTAAAGAATTTCTACGACAGAGCGGGACATTTCGCTGGGCCCTTTGTCCCGTCATGCTATCGGTGTGACGCAGGTCAAGTCCTAGGTCCCTGGGCTGTGCAACAACGGGCAGATAACCTGGCGAGAATTCTCAGATTGAGAGGAAACGCTGACCATACAGGAGTGCGCCCATGGACCAATCATCACGCTATGTCGACCTGACCCTCCGAGAGGAGGACCTGATCGCCGGCGGAGCTCATATTCTCTGCGCCTACAGGCTCAAGCCGAAGGCTGGGCACGGTTTCCTTGAGTCGGCCGCACATTTCGCCGCCGAGTCCTCAACGGGGACCAATGTCGAGGTGTCGACCACCGATGACTTCACGAAGGGCGTCGACGCCCTCGTCTACTTCGCCGACGAGGACAGCGAGGAGGTGCGCATCGCCTTCCCGCTCGACCTGTTTGACCGGAACATGACGGATGGCCGGATGATGATGGTCTCCTTCCTCACCCTCACCATCGGCAATAACCAGGGCATGGGCGACATCGAGTACGCGAAGATGATCGACTTCTCCATGCCGCGCGCTGCCATCAGCCTCTTCGACGGACCCGCTGTCGGACTCAAGGAGCTGTGGCGGGTGCTCGGCCGCCCGGTCGAGAACGGCGGCTACATCGCCGGGACGATCATCAAGCCGAAGCTCGGCCTGCGCCCCGAGCCGTTCGCGGAGGCCGCGTACCAGTTCTGGCTCGGCGGTGACTTCATCAAGAACGACGAACCGCAGGGCAACCAGGTGTTCGCCCCCATGCGCGAGACCATCCCCCTCGTCCGGGATTCCATGCGGCGGGCGATGGACGAGACGGGCGAGGCGAAGCTGTTCAGCGCGAACATCACGGCCGATGACCATGCCGAGATGCTCGCGCGCGGGGAGTTCATCCTCGAGACCTTCGGGCCCGACGCGAACAAGGTGGCCTTCCTCGTCGACGGCTACGTCGGCGGTCCAGGCATGGTGACAACGGCACGGCGCTGGTTCCCGAACCAGTTCCTCCACTACCACCGCGCCGGGCACGGCGCGATCACCTCCCGGGGCTCCAAGCGCGGCTATACGGCCCACGTGCTGGCGAAGATGGCACGCCTTCAGGGATCCTCCGGCTACCACGTCGGCACGATGGGCTACGGCAAGATGGAGGGCGCCGCCGACGATCGCGCGATCGCCTATATGATCGAGCGGGACGCGAGCGATGGGCCCGTCTACCACCAGGAGTGGTTCGGGATGAGGCCGACCGCCCCCATCGTCTCGGGCGGGATGAACGCGCTGCGACTGCCCGGACTGTTCGCCAACCTCGGGCATGCGAACATCATCAACACCGCCGGTGGTGGCGCCTACGGCCACATCGACGGCCCGACTGCGGGTGCCCGATCCCTCAAGCAGGCCTACGCGTGCTGGCAGGCGGGGGCCGATCCGCTCGACTGGGCCCTCGAGAACCGCGACTTCGCGCGCGCCTTCGAGTCGTTCCCGAACGACGCCGATGTGATCTTCCCCGGCTGGCGTGAGCGCCTCGGTCCCGAGACCCGGGCGTAGGGGGTTTCGATGTCGCGAACGTTCACCCAGTACCTTCTCGAGGTCGCCGACCGGGACGATCGGCACCCCTACGTCCATGTGCTCTCCTGCGTGGCGGTCTCCCTCAAGCTCCTCTCCGCCATCGTCAGCCGCGGCTGCCTCAACAGGAGGCCGATCGGCGAAGGCCCCTGCATCGACGCCGAGGAGACGAACCGTGTCATCAGAGACTCGGCGATACGAACGATCCTCGAGCAGGCCGCCGGCTGCGAGCAGCTCGCGGCGATCTCGTTCTCGGACGATCCGCAGATCCACCAGATCTCGGCGGACGGGTCCTGCCTGCTCACGATGGACGTCCTTCACCGGGCGACGACCCTCACGGAGAACCAGCCGATCGGAGTCGCGTTCTCGATCATGGGCCGCACGAGGAGCGGTCGCGCGGCGGCCGAGGAGTTCCTCCAGCCGGCCTCCGATCTGCTGTGCGCCGGACTCGCCCTCTTCGGTCCCTCCTCCGTCCTCATCGTCACGACCGGCGAGGGAGTCGATGCGTTCACGCTCGATCGGGACGTCGGGAACTACGTGCTCACCCACACGGCCATGCAGCTCCCCGAGAGTTCAGATGTTCTCGCGATCGACCTGTCCCACGCTGCGATGTGGACCGCCCCGATCCGGCGCTATGTCGATGAGCGAATCCGCGACTCTCAGGAGCCCGGCGGACGTCCCGCGATCGTGCGCTGGAACAACTCCGCCGTCCTCGGCGGATTCCGCGTGCTCCTCAACGGAGGGCTGTTCATGCTGCCCCGGACGAAGAACGAGAGGGACACGGGGGTTCCTCTTGTCCACACCGCCGCCCCCATCACCATGCTCGTCGAACAGGCGGGTGGGGCGGCAACCGACGGGGTGGCTCGGATATCGTCGCTCACCTCCACGTCGCTCGACGAATACAGCCCCATCATCGTCGGCGCAGCGGGCGATATCGCACGCATCGAGCAGTACGCGGAGGACACGGACGGGTCCGACGCGAACTATCCGCTCTTCCACAACCGCACACTCTTCGTCCAGGACCAGTAGGAGAGACCATGTCACGCAAACACCCCATCATCGCCATCACCGGCTCCTCCGGTGCCGGCACCAGCACGGTGACGGAGACGTTCCAACAGATCTTCACCCGAGAATCCATCACCGCCGCCATCGTCCACGGCGACTCCTTCCACCGCTACGACCGGGCGGAGATGCGCACGATCCACAACACGGCGATCGAGCAGGGGAAGAACCCGCCGAGCCACTTCGGACCGGAGGCGAACGACTTCGCCGCCCTCGAGGCACTCTTCGCGGACTACGGTGCGAATGCGTCCGGCAAGGTCCGCTCCTACGTCCATGACGCCGAGGAGGAGCGGCAGTTCGGCTGCCCACCCGGCACGTTCACTCCATGGGAGGACATCGAGGCGGGCACGGACCTGCTCTATTACGAGGGTCTGCACGGGGCCGTGCGGACAGAGGAGGTGGATGTGGCACGCCACGTCGATCTCTGCATCGGCGTCGTCCCCATCATCAACCTCGAGTGGATCCAGAAGATCCATCGGGACCGCAGTGCACGCGGGTACTCGACCGAAGCGGTGACGGACATGATCCTGAGGCGCATGCCCGACTACGTCAACTACATCTGCCCGCAGTTCAACAACACCGACATCAACTTCCAGCGCGTGCCCATGGTCGACACGTCCAACCCCTTCATCGCCCGCTGGATCCCAACCCCGGACGAGTCGATGACAGTCATCCGCTTCGCCAATCCGCGCGGCATCGACTTCCCGTACCTCTCCGCCATGATCCCCGGGTCGTTCATGTCGCGCGCCAACAGCATCGTCGTCCCCGGCGGGAAGACGGAGCTGGCCATGCAGCTGATCTTCACCCCGATGATCTGGCGTCTCATCGATAATTCACGAAAGGCACGAGGGCTGCCCGGCCTCGACAGGCGCGACCACTCCTAAGAGGCGTCAGGCGGTTCGGCACACACAGCCGATGAAGCAGACAGGCGAAGGGCGATCCCCTTCGCCTTTTCGCTGTCGAGGATCAGACGGCTCCGCCGCCGTTCTCGTTGAGCCCGTCCGACCACTCCTGGGCGGCCCGCTCGATCTGTTCATAGCGCTCGGGGAAGAAGCGGCGCTGGACGAGCGTGATGATGTGGGAGAGAACCGCGCCGAGCGCGACCCCGCCGGCGACGCCGAAGACAACAGCCAAGAGGGGGTGGCCCTCGAGGACGTGGGCGGCCCCGATGCCGATGGCGACGGAATAGGCCGCCCACATTGCTGCCGAGATCGCGTCGACGACGGAGAAGGTGATTCTCGGGTAGCCGATCGCCCCCGCGCCCATATTGACCGCGACGCGGCCGACGGGAACGAATCGCGCAGACATGATGAGGATCGGACCGTGCACGAGAAGAGCACGACCCGCCCGCGCATACGCGCGTGCGCCTCGCCCGGTCCTGAAGAGTCGGATCCTCTCGACCGGAATCCGGGAGCCGATCGTGTACGCGATCTGGTCTCCCGTGAACGCGCCCAGCGCAGCCACCGCCCACAGGAGAGCGAGATGAGGTCCATCAGCGGACACGGTCAGCGCTGCGAGGGCGATGACGACCGATTCCGAGGGAAGCGGCGGGAAGAACCCGTCGATCACGCACAGGAGGTAGGTGGCGAGGAGAGCGAAGGGGGATGCACCCGCTGCGATGACCCAATCCTGGATGGCGGTGAATGCCTCCACTGCGCCTCGTCAGAGAGCGAGTCGGTGCTTGACCACGTCGGCGAGGCTGTTCGCGACGCGATCGGCCTCCTCCTGCGTGCCGGCCTCGACCATGACACGGACGAGGGGCTCCGTACCGGAGGGGCGGAGCAGCACGCGGCCGGTATCGCCCATGCCCACCTCAGCGAGACGCACCGCCTCGAGCAGCTCCTCGTCGGTGTGTGCACGCGCCTTGTCCACGCCTGCGACGTTGATGAGCGTCTGAGGCAGTCGCTGAACGTAGCCGGCGAGGTCGCGCAGGTTTCGCCCCGTCGAGGCGACCTGTGCCGCCAGGAGGAGGGACGTGAGAATACCGTCGCCGGTCGTTGCGTACTCCGAGGCGATGACGTGACCGGACTGCTCCCCGCCGAGCGTGTACCCCTTCTCCCGCATCGCCTCGAGGACGTAGCGGTCACCAACGGCGGTCTCGACGACGGCGATGCCGCGCTGTCTGAGCGCGAGCTTGAGGCCGAGGTTCGACATGACGGTGACGACGAGCGTGTCATCGACGAGCGTGCCCGCGTCCTGCATGCCCGCGGCGAGGACGCCGAGGATCTGGTCCCCGTCGACGAGCTCGCCCGTGTGATCCACCGCGAGGCAGCGGTCGGCGTCCCCGTCGAAGGCCACTCCGAAGTCGGCCTCGGAGGCGACGGTGAGGGCCTTGAGCTGCTCAGGGTGAGTGGACCCGCACGCGTCGTTGATGTTCTTGCCGTCGGGTGCCGAGTTGATGACAACGACGTCCGCCCCTGCACGTCGCAGCGCCTCGGGGCCCAGCACGCTGGCTGCCCCATTCGCGCAGTCGACGGCGATCCTCAGGTTCGACAGGTCGGCCGTGATCGCACCCGACAGATGGTCGAGGTACTCCCGGCTGGCGACCTCGTAATCGTCGGTGATCCTGCCGACGCCGTCGCCGACCGGACGCTCCCAGTCATCGTCGAGATGCGCCTCGACCGCATCCTCCGTCGCGTCCGCGAGCTTGTAGCCGGTGCTGTCGAAGAACTTGATGCCGTTGTCCGGCATCGCGTTGTGGGAGGCAGAGATCATGACACCGAGGTCGTAGCCGTGCGCCTTCGTCAGGTAGGCGATCGCCGGGGTCGAGACCACGTCGACATGAATGGTGTCGACGCCGGCGGAGGCGAGGCCCGCGGCCACTGCCTGCGCGAGCATGGCGCCCGACTGCCTCGTGTCCCTGCCGACAATTGCGCGAGGACGACCAGCCGCATCTCGATCGCCGACCAGGACCCGCGCCGTCGCGGCTCCCAGTCTGAGCGCCAGATCGGCTGTCACGTCACGATTCGCCAGACCTCGAACACCGTCGGTCCCGAACAGTCGACCCACCTTATACCCCTTCCGGAAGATTCACGTTCTCAATGTACCGCAGGAGGCGGGCACGCCATGACCCACGCACGCTCTGCGGAAAGGATCAGCCCGGGCTGATGGCACGCAAACCCCCACCGCACAACCAGCCAGAATACAGCTCACCCCCGCTGATGCGGGGGTGAGCATGCTTAAGAGAAGATCAGCGCTTCGAGAACTGCGAAGCCTTACGAGCCTTCTTGAGGCCTGCCTTCTTCCGCTCGACTGCGCGAGCGTCGCGGGTCAGGAAGCCGGCCTTCTTGAGGGCCGCACGGTTGTGATCGCGATCGATGTTGTTGAGCGCGCGGGCGATGCCGTGACGCATCGCGCCAGCCTGCCCGGACACGCCGCCGCCATCGATGCGGGCGATGACGTCGAAGCGACCCTCGATATCGAGAAGCGCGAACGGGGAGCGGACGAGCTGCTGGTGAATCTTGTTCGGGAAGTAATCTTCCAGCTCACGGCCGTTGATCGACCACGAGCCCGTGCCGGGCACGAGGCGGACGCGGGCGATCGCCTGCTTGCGGCGGCCGAGCGCCTGGCCGGGGGCGGTCAGGGACTGGCCCTGGCCTGTCTCGGGAGCATCGCTGCTCACTGTATACGAGCTCGGGACATCCTCGAGCTCAATGTCTGCTGCGGTAGTCTCTGCCACAGTTCTCCTTCAAAAGTTCCTGGTCCGTGCGGGACTGCTACTGAGTCACCTGGGTGAGCTCGTAAACCTCGGGGTTCTGGGCCTGGTGCGGGTGCTGAGCACCTGCGTAGACCTTGAGCTTCTTGATCTGCTGAGCGGCAAGGCGGTTGTGCGGGAGCATGCCCTTCACTGCCTTCTCCACCGCGCGCTCGGGGAACTTCTCAAGAAGCTCCTCGTACGAGACGGCGCGCAGACCGCCCGGGTATCCCGAGTGGTGGTAAGCGAACTTCTGCTGGCGCTTGTTGCCGGTCAGGCGGACCTTCTCGGCGTTGATGATGATGACATGGTCACCAAGGTCGGCGTTGGGAGCAAAGTTCGGCTTGTGCTTCCCACGGAGCAGGGTGGCAACCTGAGCTGCCAGTCGGCCGAGCACAACGTCGGTGGCATCAATGACATACCACTTGGAATCAACGTCGCCGGGCTTAGGTGTATACGTACGCACGGGCTATGCCTTCGTTTCTGTCTGGGGGGAATCTGTTCGCATGGCTCACGGCCAGAGGTCCGCCCAAGTAATGAATAAAACTTGTCGCTGCTGTTGTCGTAGCGCGAGTGGGAGCGCGCCCAACACAACTTTTTACACTCTAATCGCAGCAGCCAACAGGGTCAATGCGAGCGGCACTCGGTGTGAGTGGGTTCTCACGCACTCTGCGCGCCTGCTCCGCCTGCTGAGCATACCTGCTCTCGTCGGGATATTCGACCCCTTCGAGAGTGAGTCCGTGCGCGGGGGCGATGACGACGCCTTCGCTCCGACTGCGCTCCGCAAGGCGCTTCTGCGCCCACACGGGATCGCGACGTCCCCGCCCAATCTCAACGAGCGTGCCGACGATCGACCGCACCATCGAATGGCAGAAGGCGTCGGCCTCAAGGTCGAGGACGAGCAGTCCCGCATCAGGCCCGCTCCCCGGGCGGTGGACGTCGAGACCGCGCAGGGTGCGGATGGTCGTCGCGCCCTCTCGCGGCTTGCAGAATGACAGGAAATCGTGCTCACCGACGAGGCCGGCGCCCGCCCTCATCATGAGCCGGTCGTCGAGAGGCTCCGACCGCAGCGCTCGTGTCCGGGCGAACACGTCGGGCACCGGGCGGTCGTCGATCCTGTAGCGGTAGCGCCTGCCAACAGCTGAGAATCGAGCGTCGAAATCAGAGCTCGTCTGCTCGACCCGGGCGATGACGATGTCGCCGATCCCGCGGTTCACCTGCCCCCGTGCCATCACTCCCGTCAGGCGTGTGAGCAGCGCCTCACCCGGTGTCCGCGAGGAGCGCCCCGGCACCCGCTGCCACACCTCATCCTCCACATCGAAGTGCGCGGTCTGAGCGGCGGCGTGGACGCCGGCATCCGTCCGGCCCGCGACGGTCAGCCTGATCTGCCTGCGGAGAATCGTTTCCAGGGCCTCGGTGAGGACGCCTTCGACGGTGCGCAGGCCGGGCTGTGCGGCCCACCCATGGAACCCGCTGCCGTCATAGGACAGGTCGAGACGAATACGATTCATTCCACCAGTCTGACACACGGCCTCCACGCCGACGGTGCTAGCGTCGTGGTCATGGAACGAAAGACTCAGGGGCCGCTCACACTCGGTGTGGACTGCGGCGGGGGCGGTATCAAGGCGACGGTCCTCGATGCCGACTCCCAGCAGATCGCCCCGGCGCTGCGCGAACCCGTGCCCTATCCTCTGCCGCCGACGAAGCTCATCTCGATCGTTGCAGACATGGCGAACCAGCTGCCGCCCGCCGATCGCATCACCCTCGGGATGCCGGGCATGATCCGACACGGGGTCGTCGTCCACACACCGCACTACATCTGCCGTTCCGGTCCGCGCACGAAGCCAGTCCCCGACCTCGTGGAGCAGTGGAGGGATTTCGACATGGCGCAGGCGCTGAAGGAACGCTTCGGCGTGCCGGCGCTCGTTCTCAACGATGCCGAGGTCGCTGCCGCCGGGATCGTCAGCGGGCAGGGCCTGGAGTTCTTCATGACGCTCGGGACCGGGCTCGGAACGGCCCTCGTCGACAACGGAGTCCTCTCGCCTCACCTCGAGATCTCACATGCGCCGATGCGCTGGGGACTGACCTTCGATGACGTTCTCGGCGAGCACGAGCGCCGCCGTCTAGGTGACTCCGCCTGGTCCCGGCGAGTCCTGCGCGCGATTGAACTCCTCTTTCCTGTGCTCCGCTGGGACACCCTCTATATCGGGGGCGGCAACGCCTCGCGCATCACCCCTGTGGTCCGCGCGCGGATCGAGAACGCCACCTTCGTCCCAAACACCGCCGGCATGTCCTCGGGTGTCCAGGCATGGTCATTCCTCAACGGACGATCGTAGGGATGAACGACTAGGAGGGGAGCGATGCACACTGCACCGCTCCCCTCCCCGCTTGTTCCCGGCCCTGGCTGGATCTGTAGAGCCGCCAGATCCGCTACTTCACCCTGAAGAGCCCCGGAGTGTCGATCCCGTCGCCGTTCCAGTCACCGATGAGGAGCGGCTCGCCCGGCAGTCCATAGTCCACCTTGCGCTCAGCACTGCCCCCGGCATGCCTGTTGTTGATGTGGAGTGTGCTGACGCGACGGAGTGTCACCGTGTCCATTCCGTCGCCGTCGAAGTCGCCGATGATCGCCTCATCACCCAGGCGTCCGTAGTGGTATTCACGCTCGGCGATGCCGGTGGCGAGACGGTTGCTGATGAAGAAGGTGACGCCGCGCCGAACGCTGATCGTGTCGTTGCCGGTCCCGTTCCAGTCGCCGACGATGACCTCATCGCCGATCCTGCCATAGTCGAACTGGTTCTCGGCGATTCCGCCTCGCAGGACATTGTTGAGGTAGAAGGTGTTGCCGCGCCGAACGCCGAGGGTGTCGGTGCCATTGCCATCCCAGTCCCCCACGAGAACCTCATCGCCGAGGCGCCCATAGTCGAACTGGTGATCGGGAGCACCTCCCCGCAGGGAGTTGTGGAGGTAGAAGGTGTTGCCACGCCGCACGCCGAGGGTGTCGGTGCCATTGCCGTCCCAGTCTCCGACGATGACCTCATCGCCGGGTGAGGCGTACTCGAACTCGACGTCATCGGCGAGGGTCGACCAGCTGTTGGCGAGGACAGCGACATTCACTCCAGTCGCCGGTTCCTGGCCCATGGCCGGATCCCCGGTCACTGATACGTTCGACGTATACGTCTTTCCCGTCGCTGTCCGCGCGGTGACCGTCGCGGAGCCTCCGCCGGTTCCACGCAGCGCGCCGTCCGCCGAGACGGCAACGACGTTCGTGTTCGACGAGCTGTAGGTGGCCTCAATGGCGACCGGAATCGCGGGGATGTAGGTGAGCGACTTCGCCGTGCCGGTCAGGGTGCTGGTAGCCGTCTCGCCCGGATTGAGGGAGGCTGGCGCTGTCATCTTCACGCTCATGCGATCGAGAACACTGTTGCTCACCGCCGTCTCGAAACGGTACGTGCCGCTGAGGTTCGTCCCGCTCACGTCGCCGGACCCCGTCCGGTGCATCCATCCGACCGTCACCCCGCCGACGCGCGCGAAGCCGTAGGCGCTGTAGCGGGGGTTGATGAGGTTGTAGAGGTGTCCAGTCGCGTTGTTGAATGCGCCGTTGGCGGCGATGAGGGCGTCCCGCTCCCCCGCCCAGGTGCCGCGCTCAACGTCGGCGATGGCTGTCGTGATGTTGGCCTGCGTCGTGATGATCTCGCCCGGCCAGCTGACACCAACTGCCGCATTCGAGTAGGACCCACCATCGGGACGCGTGTGGCCCCAGAAGATGTTCTGCTCGTAGGCCCGCTGGAGAGTGGACCGTTCGAGGTTGCGATCCCAGCGCACCCCATTGATGTATTGGTCGCGCGACAGCCCGGCCTCGCTCACGACCTGCCGCAGGGGCTTTCCGTCGAGGACAACCTCAGTGTCGTCGTACATCTGAGCCCGAATGGACTTGACGGCCGCCAGCGCATCCGTGCGGATCTGCGGCTGATTGACAGCAAGGTCGGTGCTGACGATCGAGCCGCTGCCGGGACTCGTTCCGAGTTTCGGGTCCGCCGCCGCCAGGGCAGAGGAGCCGATCATCATCATGGACAGAGTGAGAAGCGCGGCGACGAGCGCTCCAAGGGTCCGCTTGACTGTGGTCAAGAGTCTTCCTCCGAAGATGGGGTGCAGGGTGGTCTCGATTCGGTAACGATTCGAGTTCTACTCGCACGCTACCAGGTCGGATGCTTCCCTGCGGGCGTTTGTCAGTGTCAACACATGCCATCTCACCTCGTGGGGACTCCTGCCGGACCCGCACTCCGCTACGCGCCGTCGTGGCTCCCCTGCCCGGGCACGCTCGTCACCGTTGTCAGCAGAAAGATGGAATCCTCCAACGATCTGACCGAATGCCGCTCGTGAGTGAGCGCGACGATCTCACCCTCACCGATGGGAGTGGACTCAGAACCGGTAACGATAACCTCGCCCTTCAGCACAAGGATCGACGCCGCAGGCGGCGAGTTGTGGGGTGCAAGCTCGATCCCCGCTCGCAGAGCGATCAATGTCTGTCGCAGCGGTCCGTCGTTGACGACGATATCGGCCTTGCGCCCGTTCTCCGCGGCAATCGCCTCATCAAGGATCTCGTGGACCATCTCGCTGATCTTCATGGCTCTCCCTTCACCGGTGTTGTGACCATTGCACCAGGTTGCGGCCTCAACCACCACAGGAATATGAGCACAGGAGAGAACCCGCTGACCAAAGTTCGGACAAAAGAGGATGGGCTCCGGAATTCCGGAACCCATCCTCATGAAGCCTGATCGGCCATGGCGAGCGCTGATGCGCTCGGCGCTCTACTTCTCGTCTGCGGACTCAGCCGACTCAGCCGACTCAGCGGATTCGGTCGACTCAGCGGACTCAGCGGACTCGACCGACTCGGTCGATTCTGCGGACTCAGCAGACTCGACTGCCTCGTCTGCCACGGCGGCCTTCTCGGCCGCCTTTTCGGCCTCCGCGACGACTGCCTGCTTCGGCGAGACCGGCTCGGTCACGAGGGAGATGACAGCCATGGGGGCGTTGTCGCCCTTGCGGTTGCCGATCTTCACGATGCGGGTGTAACCGCCCTCGCGCTCCGCGAAGGTCGGGGCGAGCTCCTCGAAGAGGACGGCGACGGCCGAGCGGTCAGTGATGTCCTTGAGGACGTCACGACGAGCCGCGGTCGTGCCCTTCTTCGCCTTGGTGATGATGCGCTCCGCGTAGGGGCGGAGGCGCTGTGCGCGCTTCTCGGTGGTCGTGATCGAGCCGTGCTCGAACAGCGCCTTGGCGAGATTGGCCAGCATGGCCTTCTCGTGTGCGGCGCTTCCCCCGAGGCGGGGACCCTTAGAGGGCTGAGGCATGATGTCTCCTTGAAATGATTGTCAGTGGAGGTCGTCGCTGAACATGGACGAGCCATAGGATTCGTCGTAGCCGCCCATGAAGCTGCCGGGAGAATCCTTGAGCTGAAGGTCGAGCTTCGCGAGCTCGTCCTTCACGTCCTCGATCGACTTCGCACCGAAGTTACGAATATCCAGCAGATCTGCCTCAGAGCGCAGGATGAGCTGGCCGATTGTTTCGATTCCCTCACGCTGCAGGCAGTTCTGCGAGCGCGCGGGGAGATTGAGAATGGTGATGGGGCGCTGCAGGTCCGAAGACTGCGTCTCCTCCACCGGAGGCTCGCCGAGCTCGATGCCCTCGGCTTCGAGGTTGAGGTCGGCTGCAAGTCCGAAGAGCTCGACAAGGGTCTTGCCGGCGGATGCGAACGCGTCGCGCGGGCTCAACGATGCCTTGGTCTCGACGTCGACGATGAGCTTGTCGAAGTCCGTGCGCTGTTCGACACGGGTCGCCTCAACCTTGTAGGACACCTGAAGAACCGGGGAGTAGATCGAGTCGACCGGAATACGGCCGATCTCTGCCTCGGGATCCTTGTTCTGGGCTGCGGACACGTAGCCGCGACCGCGCTCGACGATCAGGTCGATCTCCAGCTTGCCCTTCTCATTGAGGGTGGCGATGACCAGATCCGTGTTGTGGATCTCGACGCCGGCGGGCGGGTTGATATCAGCCGCGGTGACGACACCTGGACCCTGCTTGCGCAGGTACATCTGGACCGGCTCATCGTTCTCAGACGAGACGACGAGCTCCTTGATGTTCAGGATGATCTCCGAGACGTCCTCCTTCACGCCCTCGATCGTCGTGAACTCGTGAAGCACAGAGTCAATCTTGATCGAGGTGACCGCTGCTCCCGGAATGGAGGAGAGCAGCGTGCGGCGGAGGGAGTTGCCCAGGGTGTAGCCGAAGCCCGGCTCGAGCGGCTCAAGGATGAACCGCGCACGATTGTCGGAGACGACTTCCTCAGAGAGGACGGGACGCTGTGCGATCTGCACGATGTGTTTCCTTTCAGCAGTGACCGCTATATGACACTGCAGGTTGGAACCGGTGCCGGATGGCCCGGGTCAAGCAATCAGACGCGGCGGCGCTTCGGGGGACGGCAGCCGTTGTGGGCCTGGGGGGTGACGTCCTGAATGGACGTGACCTCGAGACCGTTGGCGGTGAGGGTGCGGATCGCGGTCTCGCGGCCCGAACCCGGTCCCTTGACGAAGACGTCGACCTTCTTCAGGCCCGACTCCATGGCGCGACGCGCGGCCGTCTCAGCGGCCAGCTGCGCGGCGTACGGGGTGGACTTGCGCGAGCCCTTGAAGCCCATCATGCCGGACGAGGCAGACGCGATGACGGCGCCTGTCGGGTCGGTGATGGTGACGATGGTGTTGTTGAAGGTCGACTTGATGTGGACCTGGCCATTGACAATGTTCTTCCGCATTGCCCGACGCGGGCGGGCAGTAGTGCGTGACTTGGGGGGCATTCTCTACATTCTCCTTGAGATCATCGGTTCGCTGTCGCGAACTGCTACTTCTTCTTGCCGGCGACCGTGCGCTTCGGTCCCTTGCGGGTGCGCGCGTTGGTCTTGGTGCGCTGACCGCGCACCGGGAGGCCGCGGCGGTGACGAAGACCCTGGTACGAGCCGATCTCGATCTTGCGGCGAATGTCAGCCTGAACCTCGCGGCGGAGGTCGCCCTCAACCTCGTAGTTCGCGTCGATGAAGCTGCGGATCTTGACCTGATCCTCTTCGGTCAGGTCCTTGACCCTGACGTCGGGCGAGACGCCCGTGCCGTCCAGAATCGCGTGGGCGCGCGTGCGCCCAATTCCATAGATGTACGTGAGTGCAACCTCGATCCGCTTGTCGCGGGGCAGGTCAACACCAGAAATACGTGCCAACGTTTACTCCTGTTGGTAGGCCGGAGGTGTGGAGCGCTGCTGTCCAGTTCCTGGTCCGAGGCCTCCGGGCCCCGGGTTTATCTGCTGCGCTTGTCGCGGACGGATGCCCGCTTCCAGGAATTCAGCCCTGGCGCTGCTTGTGCCGCGGGTTCGTGCAGATGACCATGACCCGGCCGTGGCGACGAATCACCTTGCAGCTGTCACAGATCCGCTTCACGCTTGGCTTGACCTTCATGTCCAACCTTCTTTGAGCCTGGGACTGCTCCCAGGCTCGGTGTAGTGCGGGGTTTACTTGTAGCGGTAGACGATTCGTCCTCGGCTGAGATCGTAGGGAGTAAGCTCCACAACGACTCGATCCTCGGGCAGAATCTTGATGTAGTGCTGTCGCATCTTGCCCGAGATGTGGGCGAGCACAACGTGCCCGTTGCTCAGCTCTACACGGAACATCGCATTGGGCAGTGCCTCGACGACACTGCCTTCAACCTCGATGACGCCCTCTTTTTTCGCCATAACCCCCGCTAACGCAGTTACCATTTATTCCTATCAGTTGATAGGTGGTGGGACTCTGCACAGTGCGCGCAAAGTTCCGACTACTCAGTTTAGATGATGGACGGCGCGATGAGTAGTGCGTGTTGGCGTGGAGCCGACCACATCACGGGCGCTCGAGGGATCGAGATTTCAGTTTCAGCCCGCACGTGGGGACGCGTCACATGCACAGGAGGCGAACGATCGTCACAAGAACAAGAGCCGCCTGCTCGGCAGGCGGCTCTCCTCTCAGTCGAGTGGGGCTGGTTCGATCCCGAAGGGTGCGAGTCCTGCCGCTCCCCCATCAGGTGCCGTGACGACCCAGATGCCACCGTGATGGATCGCGACCTCGTGCTCCCAGTGGGAAGCGTTCGAGCCGTCGAGGGTGACGACAGTCCAGTCATCCTCCAACACGCGACTGGCAGGGCTGCCGACAGTCAACATCGGCTCGACGCAGAGGACCATGCCGGGCTTAATCTTCGCGCCCCTGTTCTTGGCCCTGTAGTTGAGCACGTCCGGCGGCTGGTGCATCTGCGAGCCGATGCCGTGACCCATGTACTCCTCGACGAGACCGGGACGGATCTCCTCCGGGATGGAGTCGACATAGTCTTCGATCGCCCCGCCGACCTCGCCGACATGCTTGGCGGTGGCGAGCTTGGCGATGCCGGTCCACATGGCAGTCTCCGTGAAGTCGGAGAGGCGGCGATCCTCCTCGGACGCGTTTGGCATGCAGACCGTGAAGCAGGCGTCGCCGTGCCAGCCGTCGACGACTGCGCCGCAGTCGAAGGAGACGATATCGGTATCGGTCAGCACCCGGTCGCCCGGGATGCCATGAACGATCGTCTCGTTGACGGAGATGCAGGCGTTGGCGGGATAGCCGTAATAGCCGAGGAAGTTGGAGCGCGCACCTGCCTTTTCGAGGACGCGACCGGCGACAAGATCGAGCTCCCCCGTCGTGACACCAGGCTTGGCGGCCTCACGCAGGGCATCGTGGATGTCGGCGACGACGAGCGCTGCACGACGGATCTTCCTGATCTGGTCGTCCGACTTGTATTCGATCGCCTCTCTGCCGAACATCAGCGCGACCGGATCGCTTCCAGGAGGCGCTCCTGCACCTCGTCGACGGTGCCCATGCCATCGACACGCGCGAGAATCCCGCGCTGCTCGTAGACCCGTGACAGCGGCTTCGTCTGCTCGGCGTAGACATCCATGCGATGGCTGATGACGTCAGCCGTATCGTCCGCGCGGCCCTCGATCTCGGCGCGCTTGAGGAGGCGCTGCACGAGCTCATCCTTGTCGGTCACCAGTTCGAGAACAATATCGACGACGTGTCCCTGCTCGAGGAGGATCTCGTCGAGCGAGGCGACCTGCGCGAGCGTCCGCGGGTAACCGTCGAGAAGGAACCCATCCTGGGTGTCGTCCTGATGGAGGCGGTCCCTGACGAGCGCATCGGTGATCTCGTCGGGGACGAACCTGCCCTCGTCGATATAGCCCTGGGCGAGCTTCCCGAGTTCGGTACCGGCCGCCACGTTCTCACGGAAGATGGCTCCCGTCGAGATCTGGGGAATGCCGAACTTCTCGCAGAGCATCTGGGCCTGCGTGCCCTTACCCGCGCCCGGGGCGCCGAGGATGATGATTCTCATCGGAGGAAACCTTCGTAGTGTCGTTGCTGGAGCTGAGCGTCGATGTCTTTCACTGTCTGCAGACCGACGCCCACAATAATGATGATCGACGTGCCGCCGAACGCCATCATCGTGATGCCCATTTCACTGAAAATCACAGTCGGGATGAGGGCGATCGTCGCGAGATAGAACGAGCCGACCCATGTGATGCGGGTGATGACGTTCTTGAGGTAGCGCGCAGTCGGCGCGCCGGCACGAATACCGGGGATGAAGCCGCCATAGCGCTTCATGTTGTCCGCCACCTCTTCGGGATTGAACGTGATCGACGTGTAGAAGAACGCGAAGAAGATGATGAGCAGCGCGAAGGTGAGCAGGTACCAGAAGGAGTTCGGCTGGTAATTCGCGGAGAGCCACTGCACCCATCCCGCATTCTGATCACCGAACTGCATCGCCATCGTCGGCAGCGCGAGGAGCGACGAGGCGAAGATGACGGGGATAACGTTCGCCATGTTGATCTTGATCGGGATGTACGTCGTCGAACCGCCGTACGTACGCCTGCCGATGACACGCTTCGCGTACTGCACCGGAATCCGTCGCTGCGACTGCTCGACAAAGACGACGACGATTGTGATCGCAAGGAACAGGAGAAGGATGAAGATGAAGTTGCGGACGCCGTTGTTGGAGTTGAGCACCTGGCCCATGGCGGGCGGGAACGATGCCGCGATGCCGGAGAAGATGAGAATCGACATACCATTGCCGACGCCGCGCTCGGTGATCTGCTCGCCCATCCACATGATGAGTCCAGTGCCGGCCGTCATCGTGACGATCGCCAGGAGGACAGAGCCCGCCGACGTGTCCGGGAACGGATCGACCGTGCACCCGAGGAACAGGGTTGAGTTCGCGACGGTGATGACAACCGCCGACTGCATGATGGCGAGACCAACCGTCAGATAGCGCGTGTACTGCGTCAGCTTCGCTGTCCCGGACTGGCCCTCCTTGTGCAGCTCCTCGAAGCGCGGGATGACAACCCTCAAGAGCTGGACGATGATCGACGCCGTGATGTAGGGCATGATGCCGAGCGCAAAGACCGACAGCTGGAACATGGCGCCGCCGGAGAACATGTTGATCATCGACAGCAGGTCAGCGGAGCCTGCCTCATTGAGGCACTGCTGCACGTTCTGATAGCTGACGCCCGGTGCCGGCATGAAGGTGCCGAAGCGATAGATGACGATGATGCCGAGCGTGAACAGCAGCTTGCGGCGCAGGTCCGGGGTGCGGAATGCCGAGACGAATGCGGAAAGCAAACTTCCTCCTTGGGGGTGTGGCTCCGAAACGGCCACAAGGATGGTGTGGCCCGTGCGAGCCACAAGACAGTGTATCGCGGTCACAGCGGTGTGAGTTCACGACCGCTGAGAGAGTGCGACGAGGCGGGCCATACGGCCCGCCTCGTCATCTGCTGCTCAACTCACCGCGCGGAGATCGATCCGCCGGCGGCTTCGATCTTCTGCTGCGCAGAAGCCGACCACTTGTCGGCCACCACGTTCGCCTTGACCGAGATGTCTCCCGAACCGAGGACCTTGACGAGGCAGCCCTTGCGGACCGCACCCTTCTCGACCAGATCGTCGACGGTGATGTCGCCGCCCTCGGGGAACAGCGCCGACAGGCGGTCAAGATTGACGACCTGGTACTCGACGCGGAACGGGTTCTTGAAACCGCGGAGCTTCGGGGTGCGCATATGCAGCGGCATCTGCCCGCCCTCGAAGCCGACGGGCACCTTGTTGCGGGCCTTCGTGCCCTTGGTGCCGCGACCCGCGGTCTTGCCCTTCGATGCCTCGCCACGGCCGACACGAGTCTTCGGCTTGTGGGCTCCGGCTGCGGGGGCGAGGTCGTGGAGCTTGGTGACGTCGTTCGTGTTCTCCGACATCATGCCTCCTCTACGGTGACGAGGTGCGAAACGACCTGGATCATTCCGCGGACCTCGGGACGGTCCTCACGCTCGACGGACTGCCCGATCTTGCGCAGTCCGAGCGAGAGCATGGTATCCCTCTGCTTCTTGGTTCCACCGATGGTGGACTTCGTCTGTGTGATCTTCAGCATCATGCACCAACCCCCGAGGCAGCTGCCTCGTTCTCGGCCGACGCTGCCTGCGACGCCTTCAGCTCACGCTGCTCGGCATCGTGCGCTGCGCGATGGCGAAGCATGGCCGGCGGAGCAACCTCTTCGAGGGACTTGCCGCGGCGAGCCGCGACAGCCTCGGGCTGCTCGAGCTGGCGCAATGCCTGCACTGCCGCCCGCACGATGTTGATCGCGTTGGACGAGCCGAGCGACTTGGTCAGGATGTCGTGGATGCCTGCGGCTTCCATGACTGCACGGACCGGGCCGCCGGCGATAACGCCGGTACCGGGCGAGGCCGGGCGCAGGAAGACGACGCCTGCGGCATCCTCACCCTGGGTCGTGTGCGGGATGGTGCGGCCGATGAGGGGGACGCGGAAGAAGTTCTTCTTCGCCTCCTCGGTGCCCTTGGAAATCGCCTGGGGCACCTCCTTGGCCTTGCCGTAGCCAACGCCGACCGTGCCGTTGCCGTCGCCCACGACGACCAGTGCCGTGAAGGAGAAGCGACGGCCACCCTTCACAACCTTGGACACGCGGTTGATGGTGACGACGCGCTCGATGTAGGCGTCCTTCTGTTCGTTGCGACGGTCGGTGTTGCCCCGGCGTCCCTTAGGACGGTCGGAACCGGAACGCTCGTTGCGCTCGCCGTCGCCTTCCGGACCAGTGGTCCGACGCTGCGATGCAGCCATAGTTTTCCTCTACTCTCGTTCCGTCAACTACAGGGTCAGACCGGAGTCACGGGCACCGTCGGCCACTGCCGCGACACGGCCGTGGTACTGGTTGCCGCCGCGGTCGAAGACGACCGTGTCGACACCGGCTGCCTTGGCACGCTCGGCGACAAGCTCGCCAACCCTGCGGGACTTCGCGGTCTTATCACCGTTATCGTCGCGCAGCTCGACCTCGAGGGTCGAAGCCGATGCCAGGGTGTGACCGACGGTGTCGTCGATGACCTGGGCGACAATGTGGCGGTTGGATCGGGTGACGACCAGGCGCGGACGCGCAGCCGTGCCGGTGACCTTCTTGCGCAGGCGGAGGTGACGGCGCTTGCGCGCGACGTACTTGCCCTTGCCCTTGATAGAGACAGCCATCACTTACCAGCCTTTCCGGCCTTGCGGCGAACGTGTTCGCCTGCGTAGCGAACGCCCTTGCCCTTGTACGGTTCAGGCTTGCGGAGCTTGCGGATCTTCGCCGCAACTTCGCCGACCTGCTGCTTATCGATGCCGGACACGGTGATCTTGGTGTTGCCCTCGAGCTGGAGGGTGATGCCCTCCGGGGCCTTGACCGTGATCGGGTGCGAGTATCCGAGCGCGAGCTCCAGGTCTGAGCCCTTCGCCGTTGCGCGGTAGCCCGTACCGACGATCTCGAGCTTCTTCGAGAAGCCCTCGGTGACGCCGGTGACGTTGTTGAAGATCAGGGTGCGCACGAGGCCGTGGAGCGAGCGCGACTCGCGCTCGTCGTTCGGACGGGACACAACGATCGCGCCGTCCTCCTGAGCGACCGTAATGGGCGCCGGGACCTCGTACGAGAGCGAGCCCTTCGGGCCCTTCACGGTGACGTTCTGGCCGTCGATGGCGACATCGACGCCGGACGGGATGGTGACAGGCTGCTTGCCAATACGCGACATATTCTCTGTACCTCCCTTACCAGATGTAGGCGAGGACTTCTCCGCCTACGCCCTTTGCCTTGGCCTCACGGTCGGTCAGCAACCCCGAGGACGTGGACAGAATGGCCACGCCGAGGCCACCGAGAACGGTGGGCAGTTTGGTCGACTTCGCGTAGACGCGCAGACCGGGCTTCGAGATACGACGAAGGCCGGCGAGCGAACGCTCGCGATTGGGTCCGAACTTGAGGTTGAGGGTGAGAGTCTTGCCGACCTCTGCATCATCAACGTCGAAGCTCTCGATGTATCCCTCGCGAACGAGGATCTCAGAGATTGCTCCCTTGAGCTTCGAGTACGGCATCGACACCGTATCGTGGTACGCCGAGTTGGCGTTTCGCAGACGAGTCAGCATGTCTGCGATGGGGTCTGTCATTGTCATCGGGCCTGCGCCCCTTCCCGTCGCGGTTTCCTTAGGACCTGCGACGTAGATGGAATTACCAGCGGGTGGATTTTAGTCGTCAGCACGTGCTCAGTTTTCCTTGAACGGGAAACCGAGGGCGCGGAGGAGGGCACGGCCCTCATCGTCATTGTCGGCGGACGTCACGACGGTGATGTCCATGCCACGCACGCGGTCGACCTTGTCGAGGTCGATCTCGTGGAACATCGACTGCTCGGTCAGACCGAACGTGTAGTTGCCGTGACCGTCGAACTGCTTCGGCGAGAGACCGCGGAAGTCACGGATGCGGGGCAGCGCCAGCGACAGGAGCCTGTCGAGGAACTCCCACATGCGGTCGCCGCGCAGCGTGACGTGCGCGCCGATGGCCTGGCCCTCACGCAACTTGAACTGCGCGATGGACTTGCGGGCCTTCGTGACCTGCGGCTTCTGACCGGTGATGAGGGTCAGGTCGGCGATAGCGCCTTCGATGACCTTCGAATCACGGGCAGCGTCGCCGACACCCATGTTCACGACGATCTTGTCGAGCTTCGCGACCTGGTTCGGGTTCTTGATCGAGAACTGCTCGATGAGAGCCGGCACGATCTCTTCGCGGTACCTGGTCTTGAGACGAGGGGTGAGGGTTTCAGTCACAGCTCGATCTCCTCTCCGGCGCGACGGCCGATGCGGACGCGGGTCTTGCGGACACGGCCGTCACGCTCGACCTCGACCTCCTTGTAACCAACGCGGACCGGCTTCTTGTCCGGACCCACGAGGGCAACGTTGGAGATGTGGATGGGGGCCTCGACGGTTTCGATGCCACCGCTCGAGCTTGCGCCGGGCTGGCCCGGCTTCGTGTGCTTCTTGACGCGCATGACGCCTTCGACGACCACGCGATCGCGGTTCTTGTCCACCTGCAGCACGCGGCCCTGAAGGCCCTTATCGCGGCCGGCGATCACCTGGACGAGATCGCCCTTCTTGATCTTCGCCATTTAGAGCACCTCCGGAGCAAGTGAAATGATGCGCATGAACTGGTTGTCGCGAAGCTCGCGGCCGACTGGGCCGAAGATGCGGGTGCCGCGGGGATCAAGTCCGTCGGACTTGAGGATGACGGCTGCATTCTCGTCGAAGCGGATGTACGAGCCGTCGGGACGACGGCGTTCCTTGCTGGTACGGACGATGACCGCCTTGACGACCTCGCCCTTCTTGACGTTTCCGCCAGGCATTGCATCCTTGACGGTGGCGACGATGGTGTCGCCGATTCCGGCGTAGCGCCGGCCTGAGCCGCCGAGCACCTTGATGCAGAGGATTTCCTTTGCACCGGTGTTGTCGGCGACCTTCAGCCGCGACTCTTGCTGGATCATGAACTATCTCCTGTCGTCGTGCCGGTTCTCTCGCGAGCCTGGCCGAACGGATGGGTTGCTGGTGAGAGGACTACTTGGCCTTCTCGATGACCTCGACCACGCGGTAGTGCTTGGTAGCAGACAGCGGGCGGGTCTCCATGATGCGCACGAGGTCACCCACGCGCACTTCGTTGTTCTCGTCGTGCGCCTTGACCTTCTTGGAGCGGCGGAGGACCTTGCCGTAGAGCGGGTGCTTCACCTGCTCCTCGACCTCGACGACAACCGTCTTGTCCATCTTGTCGGACACGACGTAGCCGCGTGCGGTCTTGCGGTAGTTGCGCTCGACAGTCTCGGTGTTCTCAGTTTCACTCACTGTCTGCCTCAATTCTTCTCAGCCGGAGCGGTGCGGATGTTGAGCTCGCGCTCACGGGCGATCGTGTAGATACGGGCGATATCGCGGCGAACCGCCTTGAGTCGACCGTGGTCCTCGAGCTGCCCTGTGGCTGCGGAGAAGCGGAGGTTGAACAGTTCGACCTTGCAGTCCGCGAGCCGCTCTTTGAGCTCGGCGTCTGTCATCTGGTCCAGATCCTCGGGAAAGAGGCCCTTGGTTCCTACTGCCATCAGTTGTCACCGCCTTCACGCATAACGAAACGAGTCTTCATCGGGAGCTTGTGCTGCGCGCGAGACATAGCCTCGCGAGCAAGGTTCTCGTCAACACCGGAGAGCTCGAACAGAATCCTGCCCGGCTTGATGTTGGCGATCCAGAACTCAACCGAACCCTTACCGGAGCCCATGCGGACTTCAGCAGGCTTCTTGGTGAGCGGGCGGTCCGGGAACACGGTGATCCAGACCTTGCCGCCACGCTTGACGTGACGGGTCATCGCAATACGAGCAGCCTCGATCTGACGGTTCGTCAGGTACGCCGGCTCAAGCGCCTGGATGGCGTAGTCGCCGAACGCGATCTGGTTGCCGCCCTTCGAGTAGCCCGAACGGGTCGGACGGTGCTGCTTACGGTACTTAGTCCTGCGAGGGATCAGCATTATGCCTCCGTTTGACTGGTCTGGGGGGCCTGCTCGGACCGAGTCGGACGCGGACGGCGGGGCGCACCGCGACGTTCGCCGCCACGGCCACGGCCGCGGGGGGCTTCGGTCAGCTGACGCTGGTACTCAGCCTCGGTGATGTCGCCCTTGTAGATCCACACCTTGACACCGATGCGGCCGAAGGTCGTCTTGGCCTCGTGGAAGCCGTAGTCGATGTTCGCACGGAGCGTGTGCAGGGGCACGCGACCCTCGCGGTAGAACTCGGAGCGCGACATCTCGGCGCCGCCGAGACGGCCGGAGCACTGGACGCGGATGCCCTTCGCACCGGAGCGGAGCGCGGACTGAACGCCCTTGCGCATGGCGCGACGGAACGACACGCGGGATGCAAGCTGCTCGGCGATGCCCTGCGCGACGAGCTGGGCGTCGGCCTCGGGGTTCTTCACCTCGAGGATGTTGAGCTGGACCGGGCGACCGGTCAGCTTCTCGAGCTGCTGCTTGAGGCGGTCCGCCTCGGCGCCGCGGCGACCGATGACGATGCCGGGGCGAGCCGTGTGGATATCGACCTCAACGCGGCCCGACTTGCGGGAGATATTGACGCGCGAGATTCCCGCACGCTCAAGACCCACCTCCATCAGGTTGCGAATGGCGATATCTTCGGCGACGTAGTCCTGGTAACGCTGTCCCTTGACGGTCGAATCAGCGAACCAGCGCGAACGATGTTCGGTGGTGATGCCGAGTCGGAACCCGGTCGGGTTGACCTTTTGTCCCACTAGCGGGTCCTCCCCTTCTTCGAGGCGGCAACTTCGTCGCCGACAATAATGGTGATGTGGCTCGTACGCTTGAGGATCTGGTTGGCCCGGCCCTGAGCGCGGGGCTGGATCCTCTTCATCGTCGGGCCCTCGTCAACGAAGGTCTCGACAATGTGCAGGGCATCAATGTCGAAACGCTCGCCGGCCTGGTCTGCTGCCTGGCGCGCATTGGCCATCGCCGACTCCAGGAGCTTGCGGACGGTCTCCGCAGCGGCCTGGGGTGCGTATCGCAGCACGTCGACGGCGTCGACTGCACGCATTCCGCGGACGTGGTCCACGACACGGCGTGCCTTCATGGGCGTAATACGCACGTATTTCGCCTGTGCCTTGGCTTCCATGTGTTCCTAACTTTCTTCTAGGCTCGCGGCGCGCCTCAGCGGCGACGTCCCTTACGGTCGTCCTTGTCGTGGCCACGGAAGGTCTTGGTCGGAGCGAACTCTCCGAGCTTGTGACCCACCATGGATTCGGTGACGAACACCGGGACGTGCTTGCGCCCGTCGTGGACTGCGAACGTGTGACCCAGGAAGTCCGGCGTGATAACCGAACGGCGGGACCACGTCTTGATGACGTTCTTGCTGCCCGATTCGTTCTGCACGTCCACCTTCTTCTGAAGATGTGCGTCGACGAAGGGGCCCTTCTTCAAACTGCGAGGCATAGCTGTCGCCCTCTCCTATCGGTTCTTGCCGGACTTGCGACGGCGGACGATCTGCTTGTCGCTGGCCTTGTTCGCGCGGCGGGTACGGCCTTCCTTCTGACCCCAGGGGGAGACAGGATGACGACCGCCGGAGGTCTTGCCCTCGCCGCCGCCGTGCGGGTGATCGAACGGGTTCATGACAACGCCACGGACGGAGGGGCGAACGCCCTTCCACCTCATGCGGCCTGCCTTGCCCCAGTTGATGTTCGCCTGCTCGGCATTGCCGACCTCGCCGATGGAGGCGCGGCAGCGGGCGTCGACGTTCCGGATCTCGCCGGAGGGCATACGCAGCTGAGCGTTCTTACCCTCCTTCGCGACGAGCTGGACCGAGGCGCCTGCGGAGCGGGCGATCTTCGCGCCGCCGCCCGGGCGCATCTCCACTGCGTGGATGACGGTGCCGACGGGGATGTTGCGCAGCGGAAGGTTGTTGCCCGGCTTGATATCAGCCGTGGCACCCTGCTCGATGCGGTCACCCTGCTTGAGGCGGTTCGGTGCGATGATGTAGCGCTTCTCGCCGTCCGCGTAGTGCAGAAGGGCGATGCGGGCGGTGCGGTTCGGGTCGTACTCGATGTGAGCGACCGTGGCCGGCACGCCGTCCTTGTCATGACGACGGAAGTCGATGACGCGGTACTGGCGCTTGTGTCCGCCACCCTTGTGGCGGGTCGTGATGCGACCGGTGTTGTTGCGGCCGCCGGTCTTGTGGAGCGGACGGACGAGTGACTTCTCCGGCTCGGAGCGGGTCACCTCGGCGAAGTCAGCCACGGACGAGCCGCGGCGACCCGGTGTCGTCGGCTTGTACTTGCGGATAGCCATGAGTTAAATCCTCAATCTTCCTGCCGGCCTCAGCCGATCTGCCCGTAAAGTTCGATGGATCCCTCGCGCAGCGTAATGATCGCGCGCTTGGTGTCCTTGCGCTTGCCGACTCCGATACGGGTGCGGCGGGTCTTGCCCTTGCGGTTCATCGTGTTGACCGAATCGACCTTCACACCGAAGATCTTCTCGATCGCGATCTTGATCTCCGTCTTGTTGGACGTCGGCGCAACCTCGAACACGTACTTGCCCTCATCCTCGAGCCTGTACGACTTCTCGGTGACGATCGGGCGGATGATGATGTCGCGCGGATCCTTGCGTTCCAGAGTCACTTCTCCTCCTCCTGGCCGCCGCCGATGAAGGCTGTGATGGCGGACTCGGTGAAGACGACATCGTCGGAGACCATGACGTCATAGGTGTTGAGCTGCTCCACCGTGAGGACGTGAGCCTCTTCGAGGTTGCGGACCGACTTCTGCGACACGACATCGTCGCGGGAGATGACGATGAGAGCCTTGCGGTTCTCAGCCGCGGTCTGGAGCAGACCGAGTGCAGCCTTGGTGGACGGGGTGTCGCCCTCGACGAAAGCCGAGACGACGTGGATGCGGCCAGCCCGTGCACGATCAGACAGAGCCGAGCGAAGCGCAGCGGCCTTCATCTTCTTGGGGGTGCGCTGCTCGTAGGAGCGGGGCTGCGGGCCATGGACCACGCCGCCTCCGGCGAACTGGGGGGCGCGAATCGAACCCTGACGGGCGCGGCCGGTGCCCTTCTGCTTGTAGGGCTTCCGTCCGCCGCCGCGCACAGCGGCACGGGTCTTCGTGGCGGCGGTGCCGCGGCGGGCTGCTGCCTGCTGAGCGACGACGACCTGGTGAATCAGGGGGATGTTCAGCTCGACGTCGAAGATCTCCGCGGGGAGTTCGAACGAGCCGGACTTCGCGCCAGCGGCGTCGAGGATGTCGACGGTGAGGTTTGCCATGGTCAGGCTCCCTTCGTGGCGGTGCGGATAACGACGAGGCCACCCTTGTTGCCCGGGACGGCGCCTGCTACGAGGAGCAGACCGTTCTCGGCATCAACCGACTGGATGGTGAGGTTCTGGACGGTGCGACGGGCGTTGCCCATGCGACCGGCCATGCGCAGACCGCGGAAGACGCGCGACGGGGTCGAGGCTCCGCCGATCGATCCGGGCTTGCGGTGGTTGCGGTGCGAACCATGCGAGGCGCCGACACCGGCAAAGCCGTGGCGCTTCATGACGCCCGCGGTGCCCTTGCCCTTGGTGGTGCCGACGACGTCGACGGGGTCACCAGCGGCGAACACATCGGCCGTGAGCTCCTGGCCGGCCTCGAAGTCCGAGGCGGCAGAGGTGCGGATCTCGGCGAGATGGCGCTTGGGGGTGGTGCCGGCAGCAGAGAAGTGTCCCTGCATCGGCTTGGAGACGTTCTTCGGCTTCCGCTCGCCGACAGCGAGCTGAATGGCGGAGTAGCCGTCGACCTCGGGGGTGCGCACCTGCGTGACAACGTTGGTGCCTACTCGCACGACTGTGACCGGGATCAGGCGCCCTGCCTCGTCCCAGACCTGAGTCATGCCGAGCTTGGTGCCGAGCAGCGCCTTGGGCGCGGTGGCAACCGCTTCAGTATTGTTGGACATGATGAACCTCAGAGCTTGATCTCGACGCTGACATCACCGGAGAAATCGATCTGCTGGAGCGAGTCGATGGTCTTCGGCGTGGGATCGATGATGTCGATCAGCCGCTTGTGCGTACGCATCTCGAAGTGGTCGCGGCTGTCCTTGTATTTATGGGGCGAACGGATCACACAGAACACGTTCTTCTCGGTCGGCAGCGGCACCGGGCCGACCACCTGTGCACCGGTACGAGTCACTTCGTCGACGAGCTTCTTCGCCGCGCTATCAATGACCTCATGGTCATATGACTTGAGCCGGATGCGGATTTTCTGTCCCGCCATGGCGTCGTCTACCTCTCTTTAACCGCAGTGTTCACGTGTACCCGCATCCGGGAGTGTCTCACCGCGGAAGGCCCGCGACAATCAGCCCTATGTTGGCCCAGTGAACCATTTTATTTACCAGCCAGCCCTTGGGGACTGACATACGTCTTCACGCTCTCTCGAGCAACCGTCCTAGTGTGGCAGACATGCTCACGGACGTGCAAACATCTGAGGAAAGTGCGTCACGGTTAACACCGTTCTGTGCTCTCCTCCAAGAAAGCGACCTATTGATCCTATCCCCTCGCCCGGCTGGGCGGAAGAGTCACCCTCGTGACACTCCTTATAATCGAGCGCTTGACACCGCTCTCCGGAGGCGGGTCCCCACCCTCAGTCGTCGGTATGGCCCTCCGAGCGGCGGACGCTCTTGTTGAGCGCTGCGAGGATCGTCGCCTTGAGCACCCGGTCGAGGCGGAACTGCCGTTCATCGTTGCGCAGGTGGCAGTAGGCGTGGAGGATGATGCCCTGATTGGATGAGAGCACGGCGAGCGGGTCGACGACCCGCGTGGTCAGGCTCGAGGACTCGGACATGTAGACGAGATGGACCTGGCGTCCCTCGATCATCGCCGTTGTCACCGCCTTCATCGTCCCCCGCATCCGCTCAAGATCCCCCGGGATCCGGACACTGTCCCACCGCGCCATCACCCCGGCGAGATCGCCCGGCAGAAGCTGGCGCACCGCCTGCGCCAAGGAGTGCACCTCAACCTCGGTGAGGGCGTTCGACATCATGGGCGCCGCGCGAAGGATCTCGAGGAGTCCGAGAACCTGGTTGATCGAGAGGGTGACACTGCCCGCCTCAGCGCGCCTGTCGAGGACCTTGTCGTCTGAGGGGCCCTCCCCCATGGGGAAGACGAAGACGTCCTCGGCGACGCGGTTCTGAGCGCTGCTCAGGCTCGACGTGTCGCCGCTGCCGGTGACCTCGAGCCTGATGTCATCACTGACGGGCCGCAGCAGTGCGAGGACCTCCTCGTCCCCCATGCCGAGATCGCGCGCAATATCCCCGATCGTCACACCTGTGCGACCGGCGGTGATGACCCTCGCGAGGATCTCGTCGACTGCGTCCATACATCATTCCTACCAGCCGCACGCGGGAAAGGCACGCGTCTGACCTCGGCACTCACCGGCCACCGTTGGCGTGGCACACCTGCCGCGTGGACGAAATCACATGGACAGGAGGCAGGACTCGCCAGGGGCGGCCGTAGGCTTTGCTCGATCACTTAGGAGGGCATTATGGCCGCATTCGGCTGGCGACTGCACGGAGACGGAAAGACTATTGAACCGGGAGAGGTGGTCCAGCCGGATGAGCGTCTGGCATGGCCGCAGACCGTCGGGATCGGCGCGCAGCACGTTGTCGCCATGTTCGGGGCGACGTTCCTCGTCCCGCTTCTCACCGGCTTCGACCCGGCGACGACACTGTTCTTCACGGGCATCGGCACCATCCTCTTCCTCCTCATCACCTCCGGCCGGCTTCCCAGCTACCTCGGCTCCTCCTTCGCACTCCTCGCCCCGATCGGCGCGGTGACCGGCTATGTCGCGAACGGCGGTCAGCCGCTCGATGATGAGCTCGCCTCCCTGGCCCAGGGAGGAGTCATCGCCACCGGCCTCTCCCTCGCCGCCGTCGGACTCATCGTCCACATCGCCGGAGCGCGCTGGATCGACCGGCTCATGCCCCCCGTCGTCACCGGCGCGATCGTCGCGCTCATCGGCTTCAACCTCGCACCGGCGGCCTGGAACAACGTTGTCCAGGCACCACTGACGGCCGTTGTCACGGTCACCGCCATTCTCTTCATCACCGTCTTCTTCAAGGGCATCATCGGACGCCTCTCGATCCTCCTCGGTGTCGTCGCCGGCTACATCGCGGCCATCCTCCAGGGCGAGGTCAGCTTCCAGGCGATCTCCTCGGCGGACTGGGTCGGGGTGCCCGACTTCCGGGCACCGTCCTTCGACCTCAGCCTCATGGGGCTCTTCATCCCCGTCGTCCTCGTCCTCGTCGCCGAGAACGTCGGCCACGTCAAGTCGGTGGCGGCGATGACCGGCAGGGACCTCGACGACGTGACCGGGCGTGCGCTCTTCGCCGATGGCATCTCGACCGCGCTCGCAGGATCGGGCGGCGGCTCCGGCACGACAACCTACGCCGAGAACATCGGCGTCATGGCGGCGACCCGCGTCTACTCGACAGCCGCCTACGTCGTCGCCGCGCTCGTCGCCCTCGGCCTGTCGATGTTCCCGAAGTTCGGCCAGCTTGTCGCCACGATCCCGCCCGGGGTTCTCGGTGGGGCCGCAACCGTGCTGTACGGCATGATCGGCATGCTCGGCGTCCGCATCTGGGTCCAGAACCGCGTCGACTTCTCCGACCCGGTCAACCTCAACACTGCGGCCGTCGCGATGGTGCTCGCCATCGCCAACTACACATGGCACCTGGGTGACATGGTGTTCGAGGGCATCGCCCTCGGCTCCTTCGCCGCCATCGGCATCTACCACGCGATGAGGGCAATCAGCCGCAGGCGCGGGACCTCTCTCGAGGCCCCCTCCCCCGCGTCCGTCCCCGGCGGCGCCGAGCTCGAACAGGGCGCCCTCCAGAGGGACGCCACACACTGGTGGAACCGCAGCAGGTGAGCCTGACTGCCAGCAAGAGCCTCTGCCCGACCGGGCAGAGGCTCTTTCCATGATGGTCGGGGCTCCGCGCCTCCGCGAGGAGCCTGCGCTCCTCGTCCTTCGCGGCGACGACCCTCTCCGCCTCCGCAAGCGCGTCGTCGAGGTTCGTGAACAGATGATCGGGGCCGCCGATCGTGTCGATGACGCCGACTTCGCCGATGAGGGCGACGAGTGAGGCGTCGATTCCCTTGATGAAGACCTCGTTGCCGGCCTCGCGCAGACGGATCGCGATGTCGGCGAGCGCCTTTGCGCCCGTCGCGTCCATGACGCCCACTCGCGAGAGCCGGAGGATAACGACATCGATCGATTCGAACTCGGGGATCTGGGATTCGATCCGGTCGGAGACTCCGAAGAACATGGCGCCGTCGATCCGGAGGATGGCGATGCGGCGCTGCTCGGGGGTGTCCTCGCGATAGACGCCGGACTGGCGTGCGAGGTGGCGAAGGACAAGGACCCCGGTGACGGCGACGCCGACTCCGATCGCCCAGATGAGGTCGAGGACGACGGTGATGCCGGCCGTCAGACAGAAGACAAGTGCATCCGACCGGGTCGACAGGAGAATCGTCCGCGCCGTGGCGAACGAGATCATGTTGAAGGCCGTGACCAGCAGGACGCCGGCGAGCGCCGCGAGCGGGATGGTCGAGACGATTCCGGATGCGAGGTAGACGACCGCGAGGAGGAAGAGTGCGTGGATGATGACGGAGAGTCGGGTGCGTCCGCCTGCGCGGATGTTGACCGCCGTCCGCGCCATCGCCCCCGTGGCGGGCATTCCCCCGAACATTCCCGACGCGACGGAGGCGAGCCCCTGACCGACCAGCTCTCTGTCAGGGTGATATCGCTCGCCCTTGACCATACCCGCGGCGACGCGGGCCGATAGGAGCGACTCGATGCCGGCGAGGATGGCGATGGCCACCGCCCCGGGCATGAGCTCCGCGAGGAGCGCCGGGCTCGCAGTCGGGACGAAGGGCGCGGGGAGGCTGTCCGGCAGAGCGCCGATGAGCGGGGTATCGATGCCGACAACGGCGACGACGATGGTCGCTGCTCCGACCGCGAGAAGGGAGGCGGGCCAGGTCGGCAGGAGCTTCGTGACCGCGACGATGACGAGGATTGTGGCGGCCGTGATCGCGAGCGGTGCCGCCACCTCCGGCCACTGCGCCGATCGAATGGTCTCGATGGCCGAGAGCAGCGTGTTTGACTCCGTGGAGGCCGGGACCCCGAGCGCATTGGGGAGCTGCTGGAGCGCGATGATCGTCGCGATGCCGAGCGTGAATCCTTCGATGACGGGCCATGGGATGAGCGAGATCGCCCGCCCCATGCCGAGCACCCCGCCGAGGATGACGAGGAAGCCGGCAAGGATCGAGAGGACCGGGACGGCGCCGGGGCCGTGGACGGCGACGAGCGGAGCGATGATGACGACCATCGCCCCCGTCGGTCCAGAGACCTGAAGGTTGGAGCCGCCGAAGATGGTGGCGACGAGTCCGGCGATGATGGCCGTGACGAAGCCCGCGGCGGCGCCGACGCCCGAGGACACCCCGAAGGCGAGCGCGAGCGGGAGTGCGACAACGCCGACGGTCACCCCGGCGGCCAGATCACCCCGCCAGTGGCTGCGCATGATCGTGAAATCCTGTGTCCGCGGCAGCAGGGAGAGCAGATGGGGGCGTAGATTCAACCGAAGCCTTTTCAATCCAACCGAAAGCCGATGACCCGGCACTGCCGTTTATTATATCTCAGATGGGTGAAAGTGAGCCGAGTTGTGTTATGCGCAACCGTTACCCTGAGTGTGCTGCTTACAACTCCTGACTGTTTCCGTCAGGATCGCACCTCGAGAAGTGGAAGGAGTGTCGCCAGTGGGCGTTCGGTGACGGAGACGGTCACCGCTCCCGCGCCACGCGCCGCCGCGAGACCTGTGACGGAATCTTCGAAGCCGAGACAGCGCTGGATTGGAACACCGAGGCGCTCAGCTCCGAGCAGGTACGGTGCGGGGTGGGGCTTGCCAGGGATGTCATCGTCACCCGTCACGGCGGTTCGCAACGGGTGTCCGTCGATTCCGTCGAATAGGGCGTCGACGAGGACGCGGGGCGAGGCCGTGACGAGGGCCTGCGGGATATCGGCACCGGCGAACGCCGACATGAGCTCGAGCGCGCCCGGCATCAGAGTGAACCCGTCCCTCATGTGCCTCTCGACCGCGGCGACGACGCGATGAAAGAGCGGCCATGGATCGGCGGGACGACCCGTGCCCCTCGTGACGGCACGCGCGAGGGCCGTCGCGTGGTCCTCGGAGGATACCCCGAGGATCGCCTGCGGGTCCTCGTCCGCGAGCCAGATACCGCCGCTCTCCTCGACGACCTCGATCGACGCGGCGAGCCATTCAGGCTCGGTGTCGATGAGAGTCCCGTCCATGTCCCACAGGACACCGTCCGGCCGATGACTCAGGCCGACTTCGCTCCACAGCTGCTCAAGTTCCATAGTCCCCACCATACTCAGGGGAATTCCGCGGAGAGGGAGGCCGCCGGCTCGCATGCCGAAGGCCCATCAGGCTGCGGCGAGGCGGCGGCGCTTCTCCTCGGAGGCGTTCCGTCGGACATCGATCGCAACAGCGGCGATGATGACAGCGCCGATGACCATGAACTGGACGTCCGATTGGGCGTTCATGAGTGTGAGTCCATTGCGGATGACGGAGATCATGAGGGCGCCGATGAGTGTCCCCCACACGTTGCCCTTGCCGCCGGTGAAGGAGGCCCCACCGATGATGCAGGCGGCGATCGCATCCGTCTCGTAATTGCCGGACATGCCCGCCGAGGGATTCGCGACGCCGGATCGTCCGACGATGACGATTCCCGCGATCGCCGCACAGAAGCCCGCGGCCGCATAGACGAAGATGAGGACACGGTCGGTGTTGATTCCCGAGAGCCGTGTCGCCTCGAGATTGCCGCCCACGGCATAGATCGATCTGCCGAGCGCCGTTCGGTTGAGCAGCAGGTGAACGGCGACGAAGAGGATGAGCATGGCGATGAAGGAGACGGGGAAGCCGTTGAACCCGTTGCCCTTGAACAGGTCGGCCGAGCCGAGGAACATGACGCCCTCCGGGAAGCCGCCGACCGTGCGGGTGGCGAGCAGGAACAGCGCGAGCCCGGCCAGCACGTACTTCATGCCGAGTGTCGAGACGAACGGGTGCGGAAGCCTGAGCTTCGTGAGGAGTACACCGTTGACCAACCCGACGAACGTGCCGGTCAGCAGGGCCATGGTCAGCAGCGCAAGAGGGTTCATCACATCGAACGTGATCATGACGTAGGCCATGACCGCCGCCGAGAGGATCGCGTTGGTCCCGACGGACAGGTCAATGCCGGCCGTGATGAGGGTGAGGAGCATGCCGGTGGCGAGGAATCCGTTGACCGCGGTCTGTCGCAGGACGTTCATCCAGTTGTTGACCGTCGCGAACTCGGGAGTCGCGGAGCTCATGATGACGATAAGGAGAATGAGCGCGAACAGCGGGGCAAGCGCCCTCACCAGTCCGGTCAGTCGTCTGTTCTTCACAGTGCTTCTTCTTTCTTCCTGCCCCAGGCGGCCTTCATGATGTCGTCCTCGTTGAAGTCGGGATCGCCGCGGCCGATCTCGGCCATGACCTCTCCCCCGCGCATGACGATGACGCGGTCGCTCATGCCCAGCACCTCCGGCAGCTCCGAGGAGACCATGATGACGCACTTCCCCTGGGCGACGAGGCTGGTCATGATGCTGTAGACCTCGACCTTCGCACCAACATCGATGCCGCGTGTCGGCTCATCGAACAGGTAGATGTCGGAATCCGAGTTCATCCACTTGCCGATGACCACCTTCTGCTGATTCCCGCCCGATAGCTTCCCCACATGGTTCTTCGCATCCGGCGTCTTGATGCGCAGCTGCTCAATGGTTCGCTCGGCCTCCGTCTCGACGCGGGCCGGAGACAGCCAGCCCCGCGGGGCGACCCGCCGGAAGGAGGCCATCATGAGGTTGTCCGCCACGCTCTGGTTGAGGACGAGCCCCTGCCCCTTGCGATCCTCCGTCACGAAGGCGATCCCCTGCCGGACGGCATCCTGGGGCGAGGAGATCCGGGCTGGGCTGCCGTTGATGTAGATGGTGCCGGAGTCGATGGGCAGGTCGCCGAAGATCGCCCGCATCGTCTCCGTTCGGCCCGCGCCGACGAGCCCGGCGAAGCCGAGGATCTCGCCGTACCGCGCCTCGAAGCTCACGCCCTTCAGCGCGCCGACGGACGTGACATTCTCGAACCTGATGGCGGTGGCACCCGGATTGGGACGGTGCTCGGGGAACTGGCTGTCAACGCTGCGGCCGACCATGGCACGGATGAGGCGGTCGTGGGTCATCCCCACCATCGGCTCCGTGAAGATCCGCTCGCCATCCCTCAGGACCGTCACCCGATCGCAGAGCTCGAAGAGCTCCTCGAGTTTGTGGGAGACGAAGAGGATCGCGACACCGCGATCGCGCAGGTCGTGGACGACACGGTTGAGGTGCTTCACCTCGGATTCGCCGAGTGACGACGTCGGCTCATCCATGATGATGAGGCGGGCGTTCCGCAGCAGCGCGCGGGCGATCTCGACCATCTGGAGGACGCCCATGCCGAACTCGCCCGCCGGGCGCGTCACGTCGGCGTCGATGCCCATGGTTGCCAGCGTCTCAGTCGCCTTGGCGTTCATTGTCCTGTAGTCGAGCAGGCCGAGCCGCGTCCGGATCGGCTGGCCGAGGAAGATGTTGTCGGTGAGCGAGACCTGCCGGACGATGTTGAGCTCCTGGTAGACACAGGCGATCCCGGCGTGCTGCGCCTGCTGGGCCGAGGAGAACCGATGCTCGGTCCCATCGACCCAGATCTCGCCCTCCTCAGGACGGTGGACACCCGTGAGAACCTTGATGAGGGTCGACTTTCCGGCCCCGTTCTCACCGATCAGCCCGTGGACCTCGCCCGGCTCGATCTCAATTCCCATGTCGCGCAGTGCGACCACTCCCGGGAATTTCTTTGTTACTCCCCGCAGCTCGACTATCGGCGTCATGCGTCCCCTTTCGGCTCAGGGCGGGGGCGCGGTCGTTCCCGCGCCCCCGCCCTGGATTGTCTATTCGCCGAGCTGCTCGCGCAGGGTCGCAAGGTAATCCTCGGCGTTCTCCGAGGTGATGATCCTCGAGCCCGTGTCGATGAACTCGTCGAGGGTCTCGCCGCGGGCGGCGGCCACTGCCGACTCGACCGCCCTGTAGCCCATGGCGTAGGGATCCTGGGCGACGGTGCCGGTGACGGTTCCGTCGATGACGTTCTGGACGCCGGCCTGGATTCCGTCGAAGCCGAAGATGATGAGCTCACGGCCGGCGGACTGGGCAGCGCGTGCCGCGCCCGACGCCATCTCGTCATTGCCGGTCACGACGACCGTGAGGTTCGGGTTCGAGGTGAGGATGTTCTCCATGACGGAGGCGGCCTTGTCGGCGAGGCCTTCGGCATACTGCTTGGCCGTGACGGTGACGCCGCCGGACTCGAGGCCCGCAACGAAACCTGCTTCGCGCTGGTCGGTCGTCGTGTTGCCCTGGACCACGCCGATCCAGGCGGCTTCGGCGCCCTCACCCGCAAGCGCGGCGGCGGCTTCGCCGCCGGCACGCGCGGCCTCTTCGTTCCCGGTGCCGATGTAGGTCACCTTGTTCTCGTAGGGGGCGTCGGTGTCGACGAAGAGAATCGGCTTCTCGGTGTCTCCGAGGACTGCGACGACGGAGTCGGGCTGGAGCGGCGCGACGACGATGGCATCCATCGAATCATCGGCGAGCATCGTCTCGAGCATGTTGGTCTGCTCGTCGTAGGAGGTCTCGGACGCGGGGCCCTGGAGCTGGACATCGACGCCCAGGTCCTCGGCCGCATCCTCGACACCGGCCGCGACATAGCTCCAGTACTCGCTCGACAGCGTCTTGAGGAGCACGCCGACCTTTATCGAGTCATCGTCGGCGCCGGTCGTGGACGCATCCTCGCTGGCTCCCATGCTGCATGCGGACAGCGCCAGGGCTGCCGCACCGAGGGCGGCGAAAAGCCTTCTCTTCATGTAACTCTCCCTATTGTCGGTCGCCGCCCATGAGTCCGGCGAGCACGACTAATTGTAACCCCTGCCCCCAATCAGACCAAATTAAGAAAAGCAAATGAGATGGCACAATAAAGCGCGCCATATCAACGTTTCTGATCGCACGTAGCCCCCCAGACGAGTCGGCGCAACGGGATCATTGCAGGAAATATGCATGACAAATGCAACTTTGTCAGTCGAGATGAGTCGAGAAGGCTGGCATAGGGGACCTCGGTCGCGGGCCGTCGCTGACGGCCGACAGCCACTTCTAGAAACCGGCCTTCCCTCCCGAAGCTCGGCCCAGGTACCGACCGCAGCGATCATCAGCCCCCTGCGTGGACGACGTGATGCTCCCCCGAACGGACTGAGCCGTTCAGGGGAGCACCAGGTTGACTATAGGGAAGGGAGCCTACCGGACGTAGCGGTTGACGACAGGAGTGTCGATGCCATCACCGTCCCAGTCTCCGACGTAGGCGGCGTCCCCCGCACGCCCGTAGGCGATGGTGATATCGGCGGGGCCGCCCGCGAGCGAATTCTTGACGAAGAAGACGTTTCCGCGACGGACCGCGAACGTGTCGACCTCATCCCCGTCGAAGTCACCGATGAGGACCTCATCGCCCGACCTTCCGTACCTGAAGACGTCGTCGGCGATTCCCCCACGAAGCTCGTTCGAGACGAAGAACTCTGTTCCGCGACGGACCGCGAAGGTGTCGTACCCGTCTCCGTTGAAATCGCCGGCGTACGCCTCGTCAGCCACGCGTCCATAGCCGAACTCAATGTCGGCGCGGCCGCCCACGAAGGAGTTGTTGACGAAGTGGGTGTTGCCGCGACGAACGGCCACCGTATCCTCCCCATCGCCATCCCAATCACCGATGAGGACGTCGTCGCCAGCCCTGCCGTAGTTGAAGGAGATGTCGGCATTGCCGGACTTGATCGCGTTGTCGAGGTAGAAGGTGTTGCCGCGACGGACACCGAGCGTGTCGATCCCATCGCCATTCCAGTCACCCACGAGCACCTCATCGCCCCTGCGACCGAAGGCGACGGTCACATCGGCGACCGTCGAGTCCCAGGTGTTGGAGATGAAGAAGAGGTTGCCGGTGGCCGGCGCAACCGGGTCGACGGGTTCCGCTGCGGCAGTGATCGGGAACGACCACGCTTCAACGTCACCGACACCGGCGTACGAGACGAGGAGGTAGACCTCCTCATCGGTGTCCACGGCAACGCCGGACAGGTCGAGACTGAGCGAGTCGGCGCCTACCGCCTCGCCCGTGGCGAGCAGCCTGCCGTTCATGTCCGGCGCCCAGGCCCGCGCCTGACCATCTGCATCTGAACACGCATCGCTGCCGAACTCAGAGTATTCACACGAGCTCGTCCACACCGGCACGTACCGAGGATCACCCTGCCAGAGGAAGGCGCGGACAGTGCCGTCGCCTGCGTTCTCAAGGGCGATATCGAGGCTGTCGCCGGAGAATGACGGGGTAGCCTCCACAGTCGCATTGGGCTGCAGGCCCGCAATCGTGTCGCCATACGTGGCGGACTGGTAGACGGTCTGCGGGGACTCAGCACCCTGGAGTGCCGTGTTCGGGATGACCGGATCATCGGACTCAGGCGAACGGCCCTCAGGGGGTGCGTAGCCGTCGAGGTACGCGTGACCCCAGCGGTACGGCTCTGACTGCTGCGAGCCGAACGGGGACCACGCGAGCCTGGTCTGGCCCACGAAGTCCTGGCGGTCCGTGTCGTACGGGGTGATGTTCATCCCCATGTAGTCCGGATCGGCCTCGTTCGTCGCCGCATCGCCCGTCGGCGCGGCCGAGGTCGGGCCGGTGGCGGCAGGGAGGACATCCATCGGGATCTTGACCTCGATCTGGTAGCGGCCTTCCACGTAGGTGTTGTTCTCGCCGCGCTCGACGTCGACGGCCACCTCGACACCCTCGGCGTTGCCGATGGAGAGGGGACCAGATGAGAATCCCTGGTGGTTGTCGGCGTCCCTCGTCCAGCACGGCCCGTTGACGCCGGTGCCGCCGAAGTCGTCCGGGTCATCTGTGAAGGGGAAGACGCCGAGCTTGAAGGTCGTCGACGTGTCGAGCGACGATCCGCTGGGGTCCAGCAGGACCTCGACCGAATCGACGAGCCAGTGACCGAAGCAGCGGTCAGGCGTCACTGCACCCGAGGCGGTGTCATCGACAACGTCGATCCACATGTAGAGGGCGTCATCATGCCAGCCCAACTTGGCCGTCGAGTCACCTCCGCAGTCGACATCGTTCTCGCACTCGGGACCCTCCCAGAGGCGCGAGATGTCGATGGCGGTCGTGTATTCGTCGCCCGCCGCGTCGATCGCCGGAGCGGAGTCGAGTTCGGGGATGACAACGGTGGGGACGACGTAGAGGTTGAGATCCTCCGTCGAGACGGAGGATCCGGACGTGGTCGTGGCCGTGACGGTCTCGATGGTGCCACCCAGGGCATTCGGATCAGTGTGCGTGAGCAGGACGCTGACGGTCTCGGTCTCCCCCGCGGGAATGGCATTGAAAGCCACGGAGTCCTCGGCGAGCTCGAAGCCCTCGGGGGCGTCGAAATCGACCTGGCCGGACACCGGCTCGGTCGTCCGGTTGGTCACGTCAACGTCGATGGTCCTGGTCTCGCCGGCACCGATCTGATCGATGGCGGGCGAGAGGCCATCGGCCCAGTCGCGAGAGCCCTCGAGCCACTCCTCGTAGTCGAGGAAGTTGCCCCAGCGGGCGAACCGACCATCAACGGGTGCCGTCACCTTGAGGTGAGCCTCGTTGTAGGCCGTGATGTCGCCGGAGACGAAGCGGACGGGGAAGCGCACGGCGCCCAGGTCGGCGTCGGTCGGCGCGGTCACCGCGAAATCGACAGACACATCCTGACCCGGACTGAGAGCGGGAATGCTCTGAGTCCCGTCAACGGACCATCCCGCAGGAACCTCGACCGAGGCGGTGCCCGCCGGGGTCGACTCGGTGCCGGCTGCGATGGTGAGGGTAATCGTGCGTGTCTCTCCTGGGGCAACAAAGTACTCCGGAGCATCCGTGGCGTAGATCGTGCCGAGAGGCAGACCGCCTGGATCCTGCAGGGAGGAGCCGTAATGGAGGGCGAGGTCGTTGCCTGCCGACTCAGTGCCGAGCTCCTGCATCGGAACCCACGACTTCGGAATCACGTACGTGACACAGCCTGGATCGACCTGGTTCTTCACCATCGTCCTCGCCTGCGTGGCATGGAGCTGGCCATCCTCTCGGCCAACCTGTGCCCACGTCTTCTTCGTGCCCGCTTCTACCCCCGCGGTGTTGCCCTCAACCCACTCGTACGGGGACTCGTAGCCGGTCCAGGTGCCATGGGTGGTGTAACCATTCGGGTTGGCGGGCTCGTAGTTCGCGAGGCAGTGCTGAGCGTCGGTCGTGATGCCCGTGCCCGCGGGTGCGCGCCACTGCTGCTGGGCGATCTTCTTCACCTGCCATGTCTCTGTGGCGTCGGTTCCCGTCAGCTGCTCGGGGAACATGGCGGGGTCAGCGGCCGCCTCGGCCGCATCGAACGCCAGCCGCGACGCATACTGATGGTTGCCGTGGCCCGACGGAGCGGCAGTCCAGGACACGAGAATCTCTGGTTGCGTCTCGCGGATCACGCGCGTGGCGCGTCGCAGCACTTCGTCCCCGTCCCACGCCTGCTCTGTGAGCGGCGACGACGTGTTGTAGAAGAAGTCGACCCGGTCGAGGTAGTACATGTCGACCGTGCCGGCACGGACGTGCGAGGCGCGATCTTCGTTCTCACGGCGAAGCCCGAGGTCAGGTCCCGCTTCAGGCCCAACGGAGTTGGATCCGCCCTCGCCCCTCGTCGTCAACATGATGCCGCAGTCAATGTCGGCCTCTTGGCCCCATACTCCACACGGAGCGATGATCCCAGCGTCATCGTCAGGATGGGACCACACTCCCAGGACATCGAGCTTCGATGCCGGCTGCCCGGATGAGCGGGTCCCCTCCTGGATGGTCAGTCTCTCGTCGGCACTGGCCCCATCGTCCGCGCTCGCGACCGTGGGAGCCAGAAGGCCTGCGATGGCCACCATCGCCAGTCCCAGTTTTCGCTTCATGCTTCCTCCTCGAAGCGGCCACACCACTAGTTTGGATTCGACTTCTATGCCGTAGAACACATCGGTGCAGTCCAAGCGTAAGGGGATGTGCTCACACATGGAAGAAACTGGGACAATTCGGTCACGGCGGACGCAACAAACTCCACAAGGATCCACTTTCAGGCACGGTGGCAACCAGGTGGCGCAGCCGGTTCGCAGGATCAGCATCCCGACGATCCAGATGGCGCCATGCCGCCTACTCCTTGACCGCGCCTTCAGTCATGCCTGCGATGAAGTATTTCTGGAGGAAGACGTAGAGGATGACCATCGGTGCCGCCACAAGGACCGCGGCTGCCGCCATGAGCACCGCCGACGAGGTGTGTGCGGTCTCGAAGAACGCAAGGCTCATCGGCGCCGTTCGGAACTTCCCGGTGGGCGACATGACGAGCGGGATGAGGAAGTCGTTCCACGTCCACATGAAAGTGATCATGAGCTGGGTGGTGATGGCGGGGCGGCCCATCGGGATGAGGACCCGCCACAGCACCTGCCATTCGCTCGCGCCGTCGATCCGAGCGGCATCGATGACGGAGGGATTGACGTTCCGGAAGTACGCCCTCATCCAGAACGTGCCGAAGGCCAGGGATTGGGCGATCTGAGGGAACGCCACCGCCCATATCGTGTCCGTCAGGCCGAGATCGCGCAGATCGAAGAACAGCGGTATGACGAGGGCTTCCGAGGGCACCATCATGCCGGCGAGGAAGGTGAAGAAGATGATGTTGCCGCCCTTGGGGCGGATGACGCCGAGGACGTAGCCGGTCATGACGGACAGCACGAGCGCCGTCGAGACGACGAGCAGGGCGATGAGGACGGAGTTCCTCATGTAGTGCGAGAAGTTCCCGTCGTCCCATGCGGTCGCGTAGTTCTCGAAGTGGCCCCAGGAATCGTCCGTGGCGATCGTCGAATCGAGCGACCGGATGAAGACCGAGACGATCGGGTACAGCGAGCCGATCGCAAAGATCGCGAGGACGAGGAACGAGACGAGCCGCTCGTTGCGAGTCATCATCGCCGCTCCCTTTCGCCGAGGACGTTGACGACGACATTGATGCCGAAGATGAGGAGCGTGAGGACGACCGCGAGCGCCGATGCCGTTCCCACGCTGCCGGCGCGGAACGCCTGGTAGTAGACCTCGTAGGCCGGGACGGTCGTCGACGTCCCCGGACCGCCGGACGTCGTCATGTAGACAAGGTCGAAGGTCTTGAGTGCGTTGATGGTCGTCAGTGTGATCGAGACGAGGATCTCCGCCCGTACTGCCGGCAGGGTGATGTACCAGAACTTGCCGAGCGGGCCGACTCCGTCGATCGTCGCGGCCTCATAGTAAGACTCAGAGACGCGGGCGATGCCGGACATGAGGAGGACCGTGACAAGGCCCGTCGACACCCATGTGCCGATGAAGCCAACCGCCGGCAGCGCCCACGTGAAGCTGCCGAGGAAGGGTTCGCTCATCCTCATCCCGAACCAGCCGAGGACGGTGTTGATCGGACCGTCGAGTGCATAGATGTTGCGCCACGCGACCGCGAGGACAACCATGGCGATGACCTGCGGGAGGAACACGACGGTGCGGAAGAAGCCTAACCCGGGCACCTTCGAGCGGATGAGCATCGAGGCGAGCGGGAGGCCGATGAGGATGGGGACGACCGCGAAGAAGAAGATGAGGACGAGACCGTGGAGGAATGCGGCCCTCAGCCGATCGTCCTCCCAGATCGCAGCGTAGTTATCGAAGCCAGCCCACGTCGCTGGACCCAGACCATCCCAGTGCCACAGGGAGAGGCCGATGACCCGGATGACCGGGTAGATGATGAAGGCGCTGTAGACGATCGTCGGCAGGGCGAGCAGCGCGATCGTCGTGACAATTCTCGTGCGACGCTTCGTCCGCTGCCTGCGCCGAGGACCGGCGCCGCTGACATCAGCGGCGCCGGAGACCTCGGGAACAGCGACCATTATTCGTTCGTCGCCTCGGCGTAGGCCGATTCGACGGTCTGTGTGAACTCCTCGGGAGTCGAGTTGCCCGCGATAAGGTTCTGCAGTGCGTCGCCGAGCACCTGGTCCATCGTCGCCGTCGCCCAGTCGAGGTAGGGGACGATGTTGCCGGAGGCGATGAGCTCGTCGAATGCGGTCATGACGTCACCGACGACCTGGTCGGCGTCGCCCGCGAAGTCAGCCGCGTTGAGGACCGGCACGTTGCCTGTCTCGGCGAGGATCTCCATCGCCTCATCGGAGGTGATGAAGTCGATGTAGGCCGCTGCGACATCGACATCCTCGGCGGCGGATGTCACGGAGAACGGAAGGCCGGTGCCACCCGTCGTCGTGGGGCCGTCGCTCGGCGGGAGCGCGAAGTGGACGTCGTCGCCCATCGCGTCGTTGAGGTCGGCCGCGAGCCACGAGCCCGCGATGAGGTAAACGCCCTCACCGTTGGCGAAGTCCTGCCACACCTGGTCGTAGTCGGCACCGTTGACGCCGTCGTTGAAGTAGCCCTCTGTCACCCAGTCCTGCAGCTGTGCCGCGGCGGCCTCGTTGCCATCGGTCTCCCACGAGCCGCCGGGGTTGCCGAAGCCGAGCGTGCGGATCTCCTCGGCATCGACATGCTGGCCCTGGATCGCACCAAACACGTGGATGGCGGGCCACTTGTCGATATTGCCGAGCACGAGCGGAACCTCACCCGCCTCGACGATCCGTGGCAGCTGCTCCTCGAGCTCTGTCCAGTTCTGCGGGTACTCGAGCCCGAGCTCCTCGAGCTTCGACTCCGAGTAGTAGATCCCGACGACCTCGCCGACCTGGGGCAGGCCGTACACACAGCCCTCACCGAACGTCGTCGCGTCATCCGAGTAGGAGGAGTAGTCGAGGATGTCGCCGAAGCGATCCTCCCAGCCGTACGCCTCTGCGTAGTCATCGAGGCACTGGATCTGGCCGGAGGAGACGAACTGTCCCATCATCGCCCGAGCGTTGTTCGCCTGGACGACGTCCGGCGCGTCGGCACCCGAGAGGGCGAGACGGAGGGTCGTCTGCAGGTCCTCGAAGGACTGCGAATTACGCTCGATTGTGATGTTCGGGTACTTGTCCATGAACGCCTCGTTGAGGCGCTCCATCTGCTCGTTCTGGCCGCCGCGGATCTCCTGATCCCAGACGACCAGAGTCTGCTCGGGCGCCTCGGAGATGTCGGTCGAGACCTCGGCCGCGGTGTCCTCACCGCCTCCTGTGGTCGCCTCGTCCTCCTCGGCAGAGGGATTGCATGCCGTGAGGACCAGGAGCGCCGCCGCCCCGAGTCCCACGAACTTCGCGCTCGTTCTCATCGGTACTTCCTTCCGTTGTACGCATCATTGCGCCGTGACATTGTCTAGTTCTGCTTGGATCCTGCGGACGGACTCTCCCACCTGCACATGCAGGTCCTCATCGGACTCCACCCAATCGACGAGCTCGGCAAGGGTCGGCGCGGCGGAGGATCCGCCGATCCTGCACACGGTCCACGCTGCGGCGCACTGGCCGAGGTGGACGGCATCTGTCAGCGGCGCACCGACCGACAGGCCGGCCGCAAGGCCCGCGCTGAACGCATCGCCCGCACCCGTCGTGTCGATGGCGTCGACCTCGACCGCTGGAAACACCATGTCGGCAATGCTATCGCCATCGCGCCGTGCGACGTGAACGCCCTGCGCCCCGCATGTCACAACGACCGTGGGGACGTAGGCGGAGAGTGCGACCACGGCGTCCTCGATCGTCAGAGTCCGGGTGTAGTGCTGGGCCTCGGCACAGTTGGGAACGAACACATCGGCCGACTTCAATGCCTCAAGATGCTCGTGGGGCCATTCGCCCGTCGCATCCCAGCCCGTGTCGGCGATGACGATCGTTCCCGCCGCGCGCCATGCCGCGATCTGCTCCTCCGCCCGCAGGAGATAGGGAAGGGAGGCGATGAAGATCGTCGGGGGAGCCAGGTCCGCCGGCGGCAGCGGGACATCCTCATTGCCGTGGGTGGTGAAGGCCCGGTCACCCTCGAGGACGAGGGAGACCGTGATGTTCTGCCGGTCCGTGTCCTCCGCGAAGGAGATGTCGACGTTCTCGTCGGACAGCATCTCCCGCACCCAGGAACCCGGCCGGTCGAGGCCGAGGTAGGTGATGAGGGCTGAGTTGAGTCCGAGGCGCGCGCATGCGACCGCCTGGTTGGCCACGCCGCCCGGCATGACGCCGCTGCCGCCCACCCACTGCTCCTCGCCGGCGCGCGGTGCATGCTCCAGTCCGCACATGACAATGTCGAGGAACAGCGAGCCGGCAACATAGACGGTCGGCTTTCCACGACGGTGTGTGACGTGACCCATGGTCGAAGCCTAAATGGATCGGCGTCATGAGCGCAAGTGATACATCATGCGCGCTTGTGCGCGTTTGCACCTTTCACTATGCTCATCGGTATGCTCCCCGCCGAACGCAGGAGGCGCATTCTCGAGGAGGTGCGCCAATCCGGGGGACTCGATGTCGTGTCCCTGTCGGAGCGCTACCACGTGTCGAAATCGACCATCCGGCGCGACCTCGACTTCCTCGATGGCCAGGGTATGCTCCAGCGGGTGCGGGGTGGAACGATCGATGCAGATACACGCACCTTCGCCCAGATCGTCACGAAAGCCGCGGCCGACAAGCTTGCGATCGGACAGCGGGCCGCTGCCCTCGTCAAGGATGGGGATATCGTCCTCATTGACATCGGCACGACGACAGCAGCCGTCGCCGAGGCCCTTCACGGCCGGCGGATCACCGTTCTCACGGCCTCCCTCGCCGTCGTCGACATCCTCCGCGACTCCCCCGCGACCGAGCTCGTCGTCCTCGGCGGTGTCGTTCGAGCCTCCTACCTGTCGATGGTCGGCTCCCTCACGGCACAGGCGCTTGCCCAGCTGCGCGCCGACATCGCCTTCCTCGGAACGTCTGGCGTGCGCGACGATCTCATCGTCATGGACTCGACCGGCACGGAGGTGCCGATCAAGCATTCGATCCTCGAGAACTCGACGACGGCCTACCTTGTCGCGAGCCCGGATAAGTTCCCCGGTTCCGGTATTCTTCAGATCTGTCCGGTCACGGATTTCGATGGCGTCATCACAACCGCGACCGGCCCCCTCATCGACTCCATCCGTTCTTCAGGCGTACAGGTGATCCATCCATGAAACTTCTCATCGTCGGCGGCGGCGGGTTCCGCGTCCCCCAGATTCTCAGCGTGCTCGCCAACCCGGAGCTGCCGCTTCACCTCACCGAGGTGTGCCTCTACGACCTCTCCCCCGAGCGCCTGGCGGTCATGAAGGACGTCGTCGATCAGCTCGGCTATAGGAACCTCCCCGCCATCACGACGACGACGGACATGGTCGATGCGGTGCGCGGATCCGACTTCATCTTCTCCGCCATGCGGATCGGCGGCACGAGCGGCCGCGTCATCGACGAGCGGGAGGCTCTCGCTCGCGGGCTCCTCGGGCAGGAGACCGTCGGCCCCGGCGGATACGCTTATGCGTTCCGCACGATCCCCGAGGCGATGAGGCTCGCACGGACGGTGCGGACCCACGCCCCGGAGGCGTGGGTCATCAACTTCACCAACCCCGCCGGCATCATCACGCAGGCGATGCGGACGGTTCACCCCCGTGTCGTCGGCATCTGCGACACTCCAATCGGTCTCGTCCGTCGCGCCTCCGGCATCGCCGGCCACGCCGAGAGCGACATCGACTACGACTACATCGGGCTCAACCACCTCGGCTGGCTCCGGTCGCTCAGCCATGAGGGCGTCGATCTTCTTCCCGGGATCATTGCCGACGACGATCGTCTCGACCGCCTCGAGGAGGCGCGGACCGTCGGCCTCGACTGGGTCCGGGCCATCGGCATGATCCCCAACGAGTATCTGTACTACTACTATTTCAACCGAGAGTCGGTCGAGAAGATCTCGGTCGGCCAGACCCGCGGGGAGTTCCTCCAGCAGCAGCAGGGCGCCTTCTACAGTGCGGCCGCAGCGGACCCCCACCTCGCCGGGGAGCTGTGGACGCGTACGCACGACGAGCGCGAGGCCACCTACATGGCGGAATCGCGCGACGAGGGGGAGGTCCGGCGCGAGGAGGACATGGGCGGCGGCTACGAGCATGTCGCTCTCGAGCTCATGACCGCCCTCGCCACCGGTGTCCCGGCACGGATGATCCTCGGCGTCGCGAACAGCGACGCGCCCTCGCTCCTCATCCCGCAGCTCCGCGAGGACGCCGTCATCGAGGTGCCGTGCACGGTCGACTCCTCCGGCATCCACCCCCTCAACCAGGCGCCGCTCACCGGGCCCGAGCTCGGACTGGTCACCCAGGTCAAGGCCTGCGAAGAGCTCGTCATCGACGCCTCGCTCTCCGGCGATAGGACCCTCGCGTGGCGGGCCATCGCCTCCCATCCGCTCGTCGACTCGATCGGCATCGCCAAGGATGTTCTTACTGCCTACATCGACAAGAACCCCGACATCGAGAGAACGTTCAACGCCTAGACGAGGGAGGGCCGGAGACAGTGTCTCCGGCCCTCCCTCATTCGATCCCACACGAGCGGTCGACACGCGTGTCGACGGGCGCTGCAGCTCGTCGGCCCAGACTCAGGCCATCACTCGGCGTTGACGATGGAGAGAGTGACGGGACCGGCCGAGTAGTCGACACGGTCGAGAATGCTCGCCGGAACGCGGAAGACCCTGCCGGGCGCGGCGGGCCAGGCGAGCCTGACTGAGCCGATGACCCCGCCCTGACGCGCCTCGACGGCGGGCCGTGCGACGTAGCGGTCGACCCAGAACAGGAGCCTGTTCCTCGCGGGACCGACATCACCGGGCCGGATGATGTTCGGGCTCACCCACCGAAGCGGGCTCTCGACGACAAGAGCCACTCCCGCCGTGGGTGCCCGCCCTCCCCCGAGGTGGGCGAGGACCTGGGCGGCCACGTGCTTCCCATCGAGCGCGGCGACATCGGCCGTCTCGACCGGGTGGAGAAGGTTGCCGATGGCGAACACTCCGTCCTTCGACGTGCGCAGGCCGGCGTCGACCCTTGGAGACTTCGCGGCCGGATCCATATCCAGACCCGCCATCCTTGCCAGCTCGTGATCGGGCACCCAGTCGCCTGTGAAGACGACCCAGTCGGCGTCGATGACGGAGCGGCGTCCGCTGTCCAGATCCTCGATCTCGACTCCGGTCACCCGGCCCCTGCCGATGACCCGGACGACCTTCGAACGTGTGACGACCCTCGTGCCGAAGAGGAGCCTGCCCGGCCCGCGGAACACCCGGTACGACTCGCTCGTGGGATGTTCGGTGACGAGGGCGACCGGCTTGGCGCCGGCCTCCTTGAGCGTGAGTGCGGCCGACCACGAGACGAGCTCGCCACCGATGATGACGGCTCGGCCGCTCAACCTTTCCCCATGGAGATGGACCATATTCTGCAGCTGGCCGGTCGTCAGGACCCCCGCCGGACGGTCACCGGGGATCCGGCGGGCCATGCGCGGGCGTTCTCGTGCGCCCGTCGCGAGGATCGTCGCCCGGGGCCGGATGAGAATCCTGCCCTCGGGGCTGGTCGCCTCGAGCCCACCATCGTCCGCATAGCCGGTCACCTGGGTGCGTGTCATGATCTGCGCCCCGGCCTTCTCCGCCTCGGCGACGAGCCTGCGGGCGTACGCCGGTCCGGTCATGAAAGACTTCCTGTCTCTCATGCCATAGCCCGGGTGATCGGAGTGGCGGGGGATGCCGCCGGCGGTCTTCTCCCGATCGACAACGAGGACATCTGTCGACCTGGCCAGCTCGGCCGCCGCGGTGAGCCCGGCAGGTCCTGCGCCGACGATGAGCACGGAGGGGGTGAGGGTCGTCGTGTAGGACATGTCAATTCCCCTTCGCTGAGGCGTTGAACTGGGCGCTGACCTCGGCGCCGCAGAAGAATCCCTGGCATCTGCCGTTCATCGCCCGCGTCCGCCTCCTCAGCCCGTTGATCGTCGTGGGCGGGATCGTCGAGTTCATCGCATCGCGGATCTCGCCGCGGGTGACGCGCTCACAGAAGCAGACGATCTCCCCGTAGGCGGGGTCGGACTCGAGGAGCTCCCGATCCGCGAACGGCCGCATCTGGTGCTCCCCGAGGGGCGGCATGGTCGGCGGCTCCGGAAGGTCATCCCTCTCCGTGAGGTTCATGTGGTCGGCCAGCATGCCCATGACGTGCCTGCTCACCGCCATGGCGGACGTGAGCCCGGTGGAGCGGATGCCCGCGGCGATGAGATAGCGCTGGCCCTCGTCGACCTCGATGAGATAGTCGGAGAGGTTGTGCGCCGCTCGCAGGCCCGCGTACGAACTCGTCACCTCCTCGTCCAACAGCTGGGGGAAGATGTGGGCGCCCTTCTCGAGGAGGAACTCGAAGCCCGATTCGGTGGTCGACGTATCGAGCCTGTCCTCACCGTCGTCGGCCGTCGGGCCGAGCATGACGTTGCCGAACGCCGTCGGGCTGACGAGCACGCCCTTGCCCTTCTTTGACGGCACGGCCAGGACGATCCTGTCGACGAGCTCGGCGGACAGCTTGTCATAGACAAAGAGCTCGCCCTTTCGGGGGTGGATGCGGATGCGGTCGTATCCGAATCTCTGATCGAGGATGTCGCCGCCGAGACCCGCGGCGTTGATGACCCACCGAGCCTCGACGTCACCGTGATTCGTGCCGAGCACGGTCGTCTCCTCGCCGACGGCTACGTGGGTGACCTCGTGGTCGAGGAGCAGCGTCGCGCCCCTCGTCACCGCTTCGGTGGCGAAGGCGAGCGGGAGCGACCATGCGTCGATGATCGACTCATCGGGCACCGTCAGCCCGCCCCGGACTCCGGCGCCAAGGTGCGGGAGCAGGCCGTAGACACTGCCGGCATCGATGATCTCGGTCTTCGTGTAGCCGTTCTTCTCTGCCTTCTCCTGGAGAGAGGGGAGTGTCGCCTGCTCCTCCTCATCCCACGCGACGAGCACGGCCCCGCAGCGCTTGAGCGCGACGCCGGTGGCCTCGCAGTACTCCTGGGTCAGGTGGTATCCCTCCCGGACGAGTTCGGCCTCAAGGGTCCCCGGAGTTGCATCGAACCCGGTGTGGAGGATCGCCGTGTTCGCCTTCGACGTCCCCTCGCAGACGTCCTCGCGGACGTCGAGGAGGGCGACGCTGGCCGAGGTGCCGGCGAGGTCGCGGGCGATGGCGGAGCCGATGACTCCGGCTCCGATCACCGCAACGTCATAGGGTGGTATGGCCTTCATGTCAGCCTTGTCCTGTCTCTTCTAGAATTCGAGGTTCGCCTCGACGGCGGCCCGCCAGCGCCTGCGGAAGTCGAGTGCCTGCTCAGCGGGAATCGAGGGCTCGTATGATGCCTCGGCCTCCCACGAGTACGGAGCGTCCTCGACCGGCATGTCCGGGTCGAGCGCGAGCCGCATGGCGGCGGCCACGCCGAGTGCCGTCGCATGGGCGGACGGGTAGGTGTCGATCGGCACCTGCAGCAGATCGGATTGGATCTGCATGAGGACCTTCGACTTCGTCAGCCCGCCGTCGACCTTGAGCCGGGCGATGGGGGCGCTGCCGTCCTCGGCAATGAGGGCGGCGAGCTCGGCCACCTGGGCGGAGATCCCCTCGAGAACGGCGCGAGTGACCTCTGGTCTGCCCGTCGAGAGCCGCATGCCGGTGAGGAAGGCCCCGGCGTCCGAACGCCACCACGGGGCGGCGAGCCCGGCGAACGACGGCCCGCAGATAACCCCATCCGAGTCGTCCGCGGCGATCTCGTCAAGCTCCGTTGCATCAGCGATGATCCCCATGTCCCTCATCCAGCGCACCGCGGTCGCGGCCGTGTACACCTGCCCATCGACGCAGTAGGAGGTCTTACCGCGCACCGTCCACGCGACCGATGTCGTCAGCCCGGTATCGAAGCGATGTGCCTCATCGCCGGTATTGACGAAGAGGAAGGCGCCGGACCCATAGGTGCACTTGCTGTCGCCCCGGTCGAGGCAGCTCTCGGCGAGGAGCGCGGCCTGCTGATCGACCATGAGCCCACCGACCGGGATCTCCCCACCGAAGACGCCCGTCGTCCCGACGATCTCATCGGAGGCGACGAGCCGCGGCAGCGGCTCATCCTGCAGTCCGAAGATCTCGAGGAGCTCGTCGCTCCACGTCACTGAGTCGATGTCGAGGAGGAGCGAGCGGGAGGCGGTCGAGGTGTCGGAGACGAACTCCCCCGTCAGCCGGAACGCGAGCCAGGCATCCGTCATCGTCACGACGCCCTCCCGCGTGAGGTTCTCACGGACCCAGGCGAGCTTCGGTGCGGCGAAGTACGTGTCGAGGACGAGCGCGGTCAGCTCGTGGATGCGCTCCTTCTTGTCTGCGAGGCGGTCGACGATGCCCTGCGAGCGCTTGTCCATCCAGTTGATGCAGGGGGTGAGCGGTTCTCCGGTCGTCGGGTCCCACGCGAGGACGGTCTCCCCGACGTTGGCGAGGGCGACTCCGTCGATCGGCCTGCCAGCCTGGGCGATCGCCTCGCGACCGGCGTCGACGATCGAGCTGTAGAGCTCCTCAGGATCCTGTTCGATGGCGTCCGGGGACAGATGGTTGAGCGTGACCGGCTTCTCGACGATGGCGTGGATGCCGTCGTCGTCGACGACGATCGCCTTTGAGCCCGAGGTTCCCTGATCGAGTGCGAGGATGGCCATGGATGATCTCCCTTTCGGTCTTCGTTGACCTGGTCAGGCGAGGAGCAGGTGTGCTCCCCTCTCCGTGAGTGTGGTGGTGTGGTCAGCGGACAGGCCGCTGTCGATTGCGATGTAGGACGGCGTCTCGACGCCGCACAGGCGGTAGGGTGCGATGCCGCCGACCTTCGTCGAATCGGCGACGACGATCGACATCGCCGAGTTGGCGAGGACGGCCCTCTTGACGTGCATCTCGTCGAAGTCATAGTCGGTCACGCCCGCGTCGGCGTCGATCGCCCCGATCGAGATGATGGCGATGTCGGGGAAGAGCGAGTCGAGGAACGACGTCGCCATGCTCCCCGAGAGGGACAGCTCCGACTTGCGGAGCCGGCCTCCCGAGACGATGATTTCCGCGTTCGGCAGGTGCGCCAGCGTCGCCACCGCCCGCAGCGAGGCCGTGACGATGGTTCCGGAGAAGGTGGGTTGGATCGCCCGTGCCAGGGCCTCGACCGTTGTGCCGAGGTCGAGGAACACCGTCGCATCCGACGGAATCAAGGCCACGACGCGCTCCGCGATCCGCTGCTTATGGGCAGCGGCAACGCTCTCCCGCTCCGAGTGAGGCGGCTCGGTCGATGTCGGGACGCCGACCGCTCCCCCGTACACCCGCTTGAGAAGAGAGCGTCTCTCGAGTTCGAGGAGATCACGCCGAGCGGTTTCGACGGAGACGCTGTATCGCTGGGCGATGTCCTCGGTCTCGACCCCGCCGCGGGCGCGCAGGTCCTCGAGAATGAGGCTTCTGCGTTCCTGAGCAAGCACGATTCCTCCTTGAATCCGACACCTGCACCCTAGCCCAACCCACAGAACCGGGCAATATTCCACACAAACTCTGCACGCACGTATGTCCTGCCGCCGTCGGTCGGTTTCTCGCGAGCCTCCGTGGGCGCCCGAGAACCCGCGGCCACCTCACTATCCGTGTCCCGCTCACCACACTGCCTTCGCGCACGACGCCGCCCACTCTGCATACGACGATGGGGCGACCGGCAGTGCCGGTCGCCCCATCATGCGTCACCCCTTAGAAGGCGGGGACGACCTCACCGTTCGGGTAGGTGTCGGTGATGAAGTCGGCGACCTCCTGCGAGTGCAGGAGCTCCTCGAGCGTCTGGATCGCATCAGCCTTGTCCGAGTCGGTGCGCCACGCGAGGATGTTGGCGTAGGGGTTGTCCTCGCCGGACTCGATGGCGATCGCGTCCTCAGACGGGACGAGCCCACCCTCGAGTGCGAAGTTGCCGTTGATGATGGAGATTGCGACCTGGTCGAGGGTGCGGGGCAGGTTCGGGGCCTCGACCTCGACGAACTCGAGGTTCTTCGGGTTGTCGGTGATGTCGTAGATCGTCGGGTTCTCAACCGAGCTGTCGACGGTGATGAGGCCGTTGTCCTCGAGCAGCCACAGTGCGCGGGCCTGGTTCGACGGGTCGTTGACGAGAGAGACCTTCGCGCCGTCCTCGAGCTCATCGAGGGACTCGAGCGAGTCGGAGTAGACGGCGTAGGGCTCGATGTGGATGCCCTCGCCGTGCTCGAACTCGAAGCCGTTCTCCTCGACCTGAACATCGAAGTACGGCACGTGCTGGAAGAAGTTCGCATCCAGCTCGCCCGAGTCGAGGTTGCGGTTGGGCAGGACGTAGTCGGAGTACTCGACGATCTCGAGATCGATCCCGGCCTCGGCGGCGAGATTCTCGTCGATGAAGGCGAGGATGTCGGCGTGCGGCACCGGCGAGGCGCCCACGGTCAGCGTGACGGTCTCGCCCTCGGCGGCGGTCGTCTCCTCGGCGGTCTCCGCATCGGAGGAGCAGGCGGTCAGAGTGAGTGCAGCAGCGGCTGCGAGCGCAATGAATGTACGGCGCATAGTTCTTGTTCCTTTTGTGGGTGGTGACAGGATGTGTGAGTTCTTGCTTCCCGGTACGCGGCGACTCAGCGGTGGTCCACGTACCGGCTGAGCATGTCGCCGAGCGTCTGGACGATCTGAACGATGACGATGATGACGACGATCGTGATGATGAGGACGTCGAGGAAGTACCGCTGGTAGCCGTAGTTGTAGGCGAGCGCACCGAGTCCGCCGCCGCCGACCGTGCCGCCCATCGCCGAGAAGCCGATGATCGTGATGACGAGAACGGTGATCGACTGGATGATGCCGGGCATGGCTTCGCGGAGAATGACGTCGCCCATGATCCGGGTGCGCGTCGCCCCCATCATCTGCGCGGCCTCGATCTTCCCGGTATCGACAGCGAGGAGGTTCGTCTCGACGAGGCGCGCGAAGAATGGGATCGACCCGACCGCGAGGGGGAACACCATTCCCCGCCAGCCGATGTTCGTCTGCATGACCCAGTCGGTGACGGGCAGCAGGATGATGAGAAGAATGATGAAGGGGATCGACCGGCCGATGTTGACGACGGCCGAGAGGATCTGGTTGAGAACCGGGGCGGGGCGAATGCCGGTCTTCGCGCTCGTCACGAGGAGAATGCCGAGCGGAAGCCCGAGAAGCACGGTCGCGAGTGTCGACCAGCCGACCATGAGGAGGGTCTCGACCGTCGCACTCCACAGGGAGTTCTGAATGACGGGCTGATCGAACCACAGCATCTCTGTCCTCATGCCGCACGCTCCTCTGCGTCGATGCCCTGCGCCCTCAGGGTCGCCACCGTCTGGGCAGCCCTCGTCGGGTCGGTCGCGATGACGAGCCGGGCGACCTGGTTCGCCCCGTGGGTCTCGAACGTGCCGGCCGTGACATCCCCGCCGAGCTCGGCGATGACGCCGAGGACATGCGAGCTCGACGGCTCGCCCGGCCGGGATGTGAACGCGACGTCGATAAGCACCTTGCCCTCCGGCGGGTCATCGACCCGCGGCGGCGGCACGATCGCACGACCGAGGCGCGACGCCGTGTCGGCGACGATCTCGCCGACGTTGCCGGACTGGACGACGCGGCCCTTCTCGAGGAGGGTGACGCTGTCACAGGTATCCCGGACGACCGACATCTCGTGCGTGATGATGACGACCGTGACGCCGGTCTGGTCGCGGACGTCCTTGATGAGGGTGAGGATCTGGTCGGTGGTCTGCGTGTCGAGCGCCGAGGTCGGCTCGTCGCACAGCAGTACAGCCGGGCGCGCCGCAAGAGCTCGCGCGATGGCGATGCGCTGTCGCTGTCCGCCCGAGAGCTGAGACGGATATGAATTGCCGCGGTCCCCGAGGCCGACGAGGTCGAGGAGCTCCTGGACCCGCTCGCGCCTGTGGCCACGGTCGAGGCCCGCCACCTTGAGCGGGTAGGCGATGTTCTGGCCCGCCGTGCGGGCATCGAGAAGGTTGCCGCCCTGGAACACCATGCCGATCGAGCGGCGCGCGATCCGCAGCTCCTTCGGGCCGAGCGCGGACAGGTCCTGTCCGTCGACCCAGATGTGACCTTCGGACGGTTTCTCCAGCGCGGTGAGGCAGCGGATGAGGGTGGATTTGCCGGCACCCGACTGGCCGACGATGCCGTGGATCTCTCCGGCGGGGATCGAGAGATCGATACCGTCGAGGGCAACAACAGGCCCCGGGTATACCTTGCGGACTCCGTCCAGCGTAATCATCGATCTCCTCCATCGGTCCTGGCGGTAGCACCGAACGCTCTCGGTTGCTGCAGCTTCTGCGAGCCAGGTCTCTCAGCTGCTCTTGATGGTCATCTAATTAGACACGCTCCGTGCCGAGACGCGACCGCATGTCTCACATAGCGGTATTGACCTCGACGAGCCAGAGCCTGCCAGCGAAAGCTCTCCCGCCGGAGCGCTCAGTCTATGGGACGGCCCGGGCCATGGCGAGACCGGTGAGCCAGATCATCACGCCGGACAGAAGAATGCAGAGGGTCTCAGAGCCCGACCGTTGACGGATGACAATATGGTCCAGCACGTTCCAATTCGCCCGAGCGCATCTCGGAGCTGAGCCGCAACCCCATCAGACTCAAAGCGGCCGGCGTGGACATCGTTCAACACGACATCCCACACCGGCCGCTTCGCGGCATCTCCTGCCCGTGGACCGCTGAGGTCGTCCTCGGCGTACCGAAGCAGGCTTGTTAGTCGATTACGGCCGCATTGGCTGCGGCGATGATGCGGAGGTTCTGCGGCAGCGCCCCGTCGAAGCCCGGCGTCGACATGGTGAGGATGACCGTGTCCCGCTCAGGGTTGTTGACGAACTTCGTGCTGAAGAAGCCCTGCCAGCTGTAGGCGCCCTTTCCACCGAGGTAGTGGATCGATCCGGGAGGTGCGTTGACGCCCTCCTGGAGGTCGACCTGGTAGCCCCACTTGTTCTGGGTCAGCTGCCAGTTCGTGAGGTCGCCGATCTGGTTCGACGTCATCTGCTCCACCGCTGCGCGGCTGACGATGCGGACACCATCCAGCTCACCCTTGTTGAGGAGCATCTGAGCGAACCTGAAGTAGTCCGACGCGGTTCCGTGGAGCCCGCCGGCGCCGCTGAAGTAGGTCCGGTGCTCGCTGAACGTGTAATCCGGGCCGAGATTGCCCATGCCGAGCGGGGCAGTCCCCACCTGCTTCTCGTCGCGGCCGGCCCAGTAGACGGCGGCAATGCGGTCCCACTGATCCTTCGGAGGGAAGAACCACGTCTCGTTCATGCCGAGCGGTTCGAAGATGTTCTTCCGAAGATAGGTGTCGTAATCCATGCCCGACACGATCTCGACCAGGCGACAGAGAGTGTCGACGCTGTTGTTCGAGTAGTCGAAGGCCTCCCCTGGGTGGGACATGAGGGGCATCTTCGCCAGGATGTCGATGTTGCTCTCGAGCGTGATCGGCGGGGCGTTCAGATCGTCCATGAGCCCGGCCTCGGCGTAGAGCTTCGGCACGACACGGTAGTTCTGTGGCGTGAACAGGTCGTACCACCACGAGTTCGTCATACCGGCGGTCATCGACAGGAGGTGGTGGATGGTGATCTCACGCTTGGGGGTGACGAGCTTGACCTCACCCCAGTTGTTGAGCTCCGCGACTTTGACATCGGCGAAGGCCGGAATGAACTTCGAGATCGGGTCGGAGAGCGAGATCAGACCCTGATCCCACAGCTGCATGACGGCAACCGCGGTGGGAACCTTGGACATCGACGCGAGCCGGAAGATGCTGTCCGTCTGCATCGGCACGTCGTCGTCTGCCTTGCCGAAGGCTTTGAAGTAGCACACCTTCCCGTGGCGGGCCACCAGGACGACCATGCCCTGGTAGGCGTCTTCGTCCATGTGTCCTTCGACCAACCTGTCGATGTTGGCCAGGTACTCACTGGACATCCCCACGCTCTCGGGGTCTACAGTCACGATGTTGTTCACGTTGTCTCCATTCTCAGCACGTCAGTGTGCTGATCCTCTGGCCCGTGGCACATCCCATAGGCGGGCCTTTTCTGACAGTATGCGACCACGTGAGCCAGGGTCAACGGTTCAGGAAAAGTGGGTGCAATCGGCGGCTTTCGCAGTGAAGGCGGGGATGCCGCGAAGGTTCTCAGCCTGACGAGTATCTGACCAACAGAGCAGATGGCACCGGCTCCTCATGCGGCCTCGGCCGAGGACCCATGACCATCCCGAACGTCGTGGCCCCACTGGTGCGCGAAGGAGCCGGCCGCCGACGCGCCCTTGGGCGACCGCGGCTGCGCGGAGCAGGGAAGTCTATGCCGCCGAGGGTGTCGGATAGATCGGCTGCCGAGGGTCAGAGCAGAGCCGCGAGGACCCTGAGCTCCAACTTCATCACGTTCACCACGGTCGCACCGGCACCGCGTGCGGATGTGGCCCCGGGGATGGAGTCCTCGAAGGCGAGGCAGTCGGCTGGTTCGACCCCGAGTCGGTCCATGGCAGTCGCGTAGGGTGCCGGGTCCGGCTTGCCGGGGAGTGGTTCGTCGCCCGTCACCTGTGCCGAGAAGTAGGCCTTCGGCAGGCTGTCGATGGCGGGACCGACGAGGTGGATGGGTGTCGCGGTCACGAGGGCCTGCGGGATCCCCGCTCCGTGGAACGCATCGAGAAGGTCAACGGCTCCCGGCATGAGGTCCGGGTCAGGATAGACGTGCTCCGCCATAAGATCGGCGACCTCCTGGAAGAGGACCATCGGCTCCGCCGCATCGCCTCCATCCCGCTGGAGGATGCGGTGCAGATACTCGGCGTGCGCCTGAGTCGACGACCCGTGAAGGGCAGCCTCGTCCTCCCCCGACCATCGACCGCCCCGGCGTTCGACGACCTTCTTCGACAGGGCGACCCATTGGGATTCGGTATCGGTGATGGTTCCATCCATGTCCCAGAGGATGGCGGCGGGTTCTGATTCGAGTCCGCAGGCGCGGAAGACGTCACGGAGGTTCATACGGTCCAGGGTACTCGAGGCCCTCTCCCCCATTCGCCAACCGTCACCAATCCTCAGAGGCAACCGCTGCCCACACACGGGTCTGTCAGGCCAGAGACCATGGCCGCGACCACGACCGCGACGAGTGCCTCCGCCCGAGAGACACGTATGCCCCGACCGAAGCCGGGGCATACGAGAGAGATCTAACCGATCATCAGGCGAGGATCTTGGTGACCTTGCCTGAACCAACGGTGTGGCCGCCCTCGCGGATAGCGAAGCCGAGGCCCTCCTCCATGGCGATGGGCTGGATGAGCTCAACGGTCATCTCAGTGTTATCGCCGGGCATGACCATCTCGGTGCCCTCGGGCAGCGTGATGACGCCGGTGACGTCCGTGGTGCGGAAGTAGAACTGCGGGCGGTAGTTGGAGAAGAACGGGTTGTGACGGCCGCCCTCCTCCTTCTTGAGCACGTAGGTCTGCGCCTCGAACTTGGTGTGCGGGGTGATGGTGCCCGGCTTGCAGACGACCTGGCCGCGCTCAACCTCTTCGCGCTTGATGCCGCGGATGAGGAGACCACAGTTCTCGCCGGCGTCGGCGTGATCCATCTGCTTGTGGAACATCTCGATACCGGTGACGGTGGTCGTCATCGGCTTCTCCTTGATGCCGAGGATCTCGACATCGGAGTTGATCTGGAGCTGGCCACGCTCGACACGACCGGTGACGACGGTGCCGCGACCAGTGATCGTGAAGACGTCCTCAATCGGCATGAGGAAGGGCTTGTCGAGCTCGCGGACGGGGTCGACGAAGTAGTTGTCGACCTGCTCCATGAGATCTTCCATGGCCTTGACCCACTTCTCGTCGCCCTCGAGGGCCTTGAGAGCGGAGATCTGCATGACGGGAGCGTCGTCGCCGTCGAAGCCCTGCGAGGAGAGAAGGTCACGGACCTCCATCTCGACGAGCTCGAGGATCTCCTCGTCGTCGACCATGTCGGACTTGTTCAGCGCAACGATGAGCTGCGGAACGCCGACCTGGCGGGCGAGAAGAACGTGCTCGCGCGTCTGGGCCATCGGGCCGTCGGTGGCTGCGACAACGAGGATCGCGCCGTCCATCTGGGCTGCGCCGGTGATCATGTTCTTGATGTAGTCGGCGTGACCGGGGGCGTCAACGTGCGCGTAGTGACGCTTCTCGGTCTGGTACTCGACGTGCGAAACGTTGATCGTGATGCCGCGCTGACGCTCCTCGGGAGCGTTGTCGACCTGGTCGAACGGGGTGAACTCGTTCAGGTCCGGGTACTTGTCCGCAAGAACCTTGGAGATGGCAGCGGTCGTCGTCGTCTTACCGTGGTCGACGTGACCGATCGTGCCGATGTTCATATGCGGCTTGGACTTGTCGTACTTGGCCTTGGCCACTTGTCCTCCTGGGGGACTCGGGTAGTTTCACTGCGTTTCATAGGATACAGGAGCATCCTAGGGGCGAAGCGATCTACTGTCGGTTATTTTACTTACAAACGACCTAGGCTCACTCGCCCCGGGTCTTCTTGATGATTTCCTCGGAGACGTTCCTCGGAACCTCCGCGTACGTCGAGAACTGCATGGTGTACACCGCGCGTCCCTGCGTCTTCGAGCGCAGGTCACCGACGTAGCCGAACATTTCAGACAGCGGAACTTGGGCGCGCACGATCTTGATGCCGGTCGCGTCTTCCATGGACTGGATCATGCCGCGGCGAGAGTTGAGATCGCCGATGACATCGCCCATGTACTCTTCGGGGGTGCGGACCTCGACGTCCATGATCGGCTCGAGCAGGACCGGATCGGCCTGCTTGATGCCCTCACGGAACACGCCCTGGCCGGCGATCTTGAACGCCATCTCAGAGGAGTCGACATCGTGGTACGCGCCGTCGAGGAGGGTGGCCTTGACGCCCACCATCGGGTAGCCGGCAAGGATACCGTTCTCCATCGCAGCCTGGATGCCCTGGTCAACCGAGGGGATGTACTCGCGGGGCACGCGGCCGCCGGTGACGGCGTCCACGAACTGGTACATCGGACCGTCTTCGACCTGCGGGAGCGGCTCGAAGGCGACCTGGACCTTGGCGAACTGACCGGAGCCGCCCGTCTGCTTCTTGTGCGTGTAGTCGACCTTGTCGACCTTGCGACGGATGGTCTCGCGGTAGGCGACCTGGGGTGCGCCGACGTTCGCGTCAACCTTGAACTCGCGCTTCATGCGCGTGACAAGGATGTCGAGGTGAAGCTCGCCCATACCGCCGATGACGGTCTGACCGGTCTCATCGTCGAGGCGGACCGAGAAGGTCGGATCCTCTTCGGCGAGACGCTGGATCGCGGTGCCGAGCTTCTCCTGGTCACCCTTCGACTTGGGCTCGATGGCGACGTGGATGACGGGCTCCGGGAAGGTCATCGATTCGAGGATGACCGGCTTCTGCGAATCGCAGAGCGTGTCACCCGTCGTCGTGTTCTTGAGACCGATGACGGCGTAGATGTGGCCCGCGTGGGCGACATCGACCGGGTTCTCCTTGTTCGAGTGCATCTGGAAGATGCGGGAGATCCGCTCCTTCTGGCCCTTCGTGGAGTTCTGGATCTGCGAACCGGCCTCAAGCCTGCCCGAGTACACGCGAATGTACGTGAGCTTGCCGAAGAACGGGTGGACGGCGACCTTGAACGCGAGGGCCGCGAACGGCTCGTCCTCGGACGCCTTGCGGGTGACGACCTCATCCTCGTCGTTGACGGCGTGGCCCTCAATGGCGGGCACGTCGAGCGGCGACGGGAGGTAATCGATGACACCGTCGAGCATCGGCTGAACACCGATGTTCTTGTAGGCGGAGCCGCAGAAGACCGGGTAGGCCTCGCCTGCGATCGTCAGCCTGCGGATGGCGCCCTTGATCTCCTCGATCGTGAGCTCCTCACCGCCGAGGTACTTATCGAGCAGGTCCTCGTCGGTCTCGGCGACGGACTCGAGCAGCTCGGCGCGAGCGGCCTCGACTGCGTCGAGCATGTCGGCGGGGATCTCCTCCTCGACGACGAGCGTGCCGTAGGTCTTCTCACCGTTCTCGTCCTCGGACGGGAAGCGGTAGGCAACCTCGCGGACGATGTCGACGACACCGGAGAGCTCGCTCTCGGCGCCGATGGGGAGGGTCACGACGAGCGGGGTCGCCTTGAGGCGGTCGCGGATCGTGCCGACCGTGAACTCGAAGCTGGCGCCGAGCTTGTCCATCTTGTTGACGAAGCAGATGCGGGGCACGTTGTACTTGTCCGCCTGACGCCACACTGTCTCCGACTGGGGCTCAACGCCCTCCTTGCCGTCGAAGACGGCGACAGCGCCGTCGAGGACACGCAGCGAGCGCTCGACCTCGACCGTGAAGTCGACGTGGCCGGGGGTGTCGATGACGTTGATCTGGTTGTTCTTCCAGAACGCGGTCACCGCGGCCGACGTGATGGTGATGCCGCGGTTCTTCTCGTCTTCCATCCAGTCGGTGGTCGACGCGCCATCATGGGTCTCGCCCATTTTGTAGTTGATGCCGGTGTAGAAAAGAATTCGCTCGGTCGTTGTCGTCTTGCCGGCATCGATGTGCGCCATGATGCCGATATTGCGGACCTTCGTAAGGTCGGAAAGCACTTCCTGTGCCACTGTTCAGCTCTCTTCGGTTCGAGGTGGTCGGACGGCCGCTTACCAGCGGTAGTGGGCGAAGGCCTTGTTGGCCTCGGCCATGCGGTGCGTGTCTTCGCGGCGCTTGACTGCGGCGCCAAGACCGTTCGAGGCGTCGAGAATCTCGTTCATGAGGCGATCCGTCATCGTGTTCTCACGACGCTGCCTCGAGTAATCGACGAGCCAGCGGAGAGCCAGCGTGGTGGAGCGTCCGGGCTTGACCTCGACGGGCACCTGGTAGGTGGCACCGCCGACACGGCGGGAGCGGACCTCGAGGGACGGCTTGATGTTGTCCATCGCGCGCTTGAGAACCTCGACGGGATCCTGGCCGGACTTCTCGCCGACACCCGCGAGGGCGCCGTAGACGATGGCCTGGGCGACGGACTTCTTGCCGTCGCGCAGAACACGGTTCACGAGCTGGGTGACGACTTCCTGGCCGTAGACGGGATCGGCGACGATCGGGCGCTTCGGAGCGGGGCCTTTACGAGGCATTACTTCTTCTCCTTCTTGGCGCCGTAGCGAGAGCGAGCCTGCTGGCGGCTCTTGACACCCTGGGTGTCGAGCGAGCCGCGGACGATCTTGTAGCGAACACCCGGGAGGTCCTTCACACGACCGCCGCGAACGAGCACGATCGAGTGCTCCTGGAGGTTGTGGCCCTCGCCGGGGATGTAAGCGGTGACCTCGATGCCCGTCGACAGGCGCACGCGGGCGACCTTACGGAGCGCCGAGTTCGGCTTCTTGGGGGTAGTTGTGTAAACGCGGGTGCACACCCCACGACGCTGCGGGCTACCCTGGAGGGCCGGCGTCTTGGAGGCGCCTGGCTTCGTTGACCGGCCCTTGCGGACCAGCTGCTGAATAGTGGGCACTCTATCTCCTGCTCAGTAATTGTGGATAAAGGACTGACCTGTCCTGTGACGATCCGGTCTATCGCAGCAACGCCGAGCCGTCTCCTCGTCTGCGGGTGCAACTCCCGCGCGCGAGGAACGTTCGTCAGAACGAACGCCGTATATCAGATTAGCCGGATGGCTCAGCCAAGGTCAAAGGATTGGCCTGCATCGAGCGGTGGTGCTCGACACAGGCCAATCATGGGTCAGCTCTACGCTGACACGATCAGTTCCCGGTGAACGCCGGGCCGTAGCCCGAGTAGCCGGTCCCGTAGAGGCCGGACCCGAAGTCGAGCCCGTCGTACGGATCGAGATCCTGGCGGATGAAGCCCGTCATCTTCTCGAACTCGAGGCGCGCCTCGGTCGTCGGCTCCGCGGCGGCGGTGCGCAGCTTCTCCAGGCCGGTGCCGGCCGGGATGAGCTTGCCGAGGATGACGTTCTCCTTGAGGCCGTTCAGCGGGTCGCGCTTCGCGTTGAGTGCGGCCTCGGTGAGGACCTTCGTCGTCTCCTGGAAGGAGGCGGCGGACAGCCACGAGTCGGTCGCGAGCGACGCCTTCGTGATGCCCATGAGCTCGGGGCGGGCCGTTGCCGGCTTGCCGCCGCGGGCCACCGCCTCGCGGTTCGCGGACTCGTAGTCCTTGACGTCGGCCAGCTCACCCGGCAGCAGGCTCGTGTCGCCGGACTCGATGACCGTCACGCGGCGCAGCATCTGGCGGACGATGACCTCGATGTGCTTGTCGTGGATCTCGACGCCCTGCGAGCGGTACACGGCCTGGACCTGCTCGACGAGGTAGAGCTGCGCGCGGCGACGGGTCGAGATGCGGAGGACCTTCTTCGGGTCCACCGAACCCTCCGTCAGCTGCTCGCCCACCGCAACGTGCTGGCCGTCCTCGACGAGGAGCTTGACCGAGCGGGACACCTGGTAGGACAGGTCGTCGCCGCCGTCGTCGCGCTTGATGACGAGCTGACGCGAACGTTCGCCGTCCTCGACCGAGACGATGCCTGCGGCTTCCGTGATCGGGGCCTCACCCTTCGGTGTGCGGGCCTCGAACAGCTCCTGGACACGGGGAAGACCCTGCGTGATGTCGTCTGCCGACGCCACACCGCCCGTGTGGAACGTCCGCATCGTCAGCTGCGTGCCGGGCTCGCCGATCGACTGGGCGGAGACGATGCCGATCGCCTCGCCAATGTCGACAAGCAGGCCGGTCGCGAGCGAACGTCCGTAGCACATGGCGCAGGCGCCGGAGCGGGAGTTGCACGTGAGGACCGAACGGACCATGACCTCATCGAGGCCGGCCTGGAACAGCCGCTCGATCTCGACATCGCCGAGGTCGGTGCCGGCTGCAACGATGACGCTGCCATCCGCATCCGTCACATCGGCCGCGAGTGTCCGTGCGTAGACCGAGGTCGGCACCGCCGGGTCGAGGCGGCGCACGCCGGTCTCGTCGACGTAGGCAATGCGGTTCGTCAGGCCCTTTGCCACACCGCAGTCGTGCTCGCGGATGATGACATCCTGCGCGACGTCGACCAGGCGACGGGTGAGGTAGCCCGAGTCGGCGGTGCGCAGTGCCGTATCGGCGGTTCCCTTACGGGCGCCGTGGGTGGCCGAGAAGTACTCGAGGACGGACAGGCCCTCGAAATAGTTCGACTTGATCGGGCGGGAGATGATCTCGCCCTTCGGGTTGGCGACCAGGCCTCGCATGCCGGCGAGCTGACGGACCTGAGTCCAGTTGCCGCGGGCGCCCGAGGTGACCATCCGGTTGACCGAGTTGTCGTCGGTGAAGTTGTTCCTCATCTCCTGTGCGACGTGCTCGGTCACCTCGGTCCACAGGTCCGAGAGGTCGCGGCGCCGGTCGGCGTCCTCGATCATGCCGTTCTCGAACAGCTCCTCGATCTTCGCCGCCTGCTCCTCCGCCTCTTCGAGGATCCCGGCCTTCGACTCGGGAACCTGGATATCTGCGAGGGAGATCGAGACGCCGGAGCGGCCCGCCCAGTAGAAGCCGGTCTCCTTCAGCGCGTCGAGCGAGGCGCCGACGTCGACCTTCGGGTAGCGCTCAGCGAGCTCGTTGACAATGGCACCGAGGCGCTTCTTGTCAACCGTCTCGTTGACGTAGGGGAACTGGACCGGCAGCGCGTCGTTGAAGAGCGCCCGTCCGAGCGTCGTCTCGAGGATGATCGGATCCTCATCCGACCAGCCCTCGGGGGCGACCCAGCCGCGCGGGGGCACGAGCTTCGGGAAGCGGATGAGGACCGTGTCATTGAGACCGATCTCGCCGGTGTCGAACGACATGATCGCCTCGCCGACCGAGGAGAACCTGCGGCGATCCTCGCCCGTGACCTCGTTCTCGCTCGTCAGGTGGAAGATGCCGATGATCATGTCCTGCGAGGGCATGGTGACCGGGCGACCGTCCGACGGCTTGAGGATGTTGTTGGCCGACAGCATGAGAATGCGGGCCTCGGCCTGCGCCTCTGCGGACAGCGGCAGGTGGACAGCCATCTGGTCGCCGTCGAAGTCGGCGTTGAACGCCGCACAGACGAGCGGGTGCAGCTGGATGGCCTTACCCTCGACGAGCTGCGGCTCGAACGCCTGAATACCGAGGCGGTGCAGCGTGGGTGCGCGGTTGAGGAGGACCGGGTGGTCGGTGATGACCTCTTCGAGGATGTCCCACACCTCGGAGCGCTGACGCTCGATGAGTCGCTTGGCCGCCTTGATGTTCTTCGCGACCTGCTGGTCGACGAGACGCTTCTGGACGAACGGCTTGAACAGCTCGAGCGCCATCGCCTTCGGCAGGCCGCACTGGTGCAGCTTGAGCGTCGGGCCGACGACGATGACCGAACGGCCCGAGTAGTCGACGCGCTTGCCGAGGAGGTTCTGACGGAAGCGGCCCTGCTTGCCCTTGAGCATGTCGGACAGCGACTTGAGCGGACGGTTGCCGGCGCCCTGGACGGGACGACCGCGGCGGCCGTTGTCGAACAGTGCGTCGACGGCCTCCTGCAGCATGCGCTTCTCGTTGTTCACCATGATCTCGGGCGCATCGAGGTCGATCATGCGCTTGAGGCGGTTGTTGCGGTTAATGACGCGGCGGTACAGATCGTTGAGATCCGAGGTCGCGAAACGGCCCCCATCGAGCTGGACCATCGGACGCAGGTCCGGCGGGATGACCGGGAGAACGTCGAGGACCATCGACTCCGGCTTCGTGCCGGTGGTGCGGAACGCGTTGACGACCCTGAGCCTCTTGAGGGCGCGGGTCTTGCGCTGTGCGGTGCCGGTCTTGATCGTCTCCTGGAGGATCTCGGCCTCGGCATCGAGATCGAAGCTGCGCAGGCGGGCCTGGATGGCCTCGGCGCCGCGCGACGCCTCGAAGTACATGCCCCAGCGGCCGTACATCTCGCGGTACACATCCTCATCGCCCTCAAGGTCGCCGACCTTGAGCTTCATGAAGCGATCCCACACCTCTTCGAGGTGATCGCGCTCGACCTCGGCGGACTTGCGGATGCGGGCCTGCTCCTTCTCGCCCGCCTCCTGGATGGCCTTCCGCTCCTTGGCGGTCGCACCGGATGCCTCGGCCTCCTCGAGCTCACGCTCGGTCTGCTGGGCAACATTCTCGATGTCGACGTTGAGCTGGTTCTCGATCTCCTTGAGCTCGAGATCCACCTCGCCGCGCAGCTCGGGCATGGCCTCCGAACGGCCCTCCTCATCGACATCCGTCACCATGTAGGCGGCGAAGTAGATGACCTTCTCGAGGTCCTTCGGTGCAATGTCGAGCAGGTAGCCCAGGCGCGAGGGGACGCCCTTGAAGTACCAGATGTGGGTGACGGGAGCCGCGAGCTCGATGTGGCCCATCCGCTCACGGCGGACCTTCGCGCGGGTGACCTCCACACCGCAGCGCTCGCATTCGATTCCCTTGTAGCGGGGACGCTTGTACTTGCCGCACGCGCACTCCCAGTCCCGCGTGGGGCCGAAGATGCGCTCGCAGAAGAGACCGTCCTTCTCGGCCTTCAGCGTGCGGTAGTTGATTGTTTCAGGCTTCTTGACCTCGCCGTGCGACCACGAGTGCACATCCTGTGCGGTCGCCAGCGAGATATGGAGTTCATCAAACAGATTGACGTCGAGCAAGATTCCTACTTCTTCCTTCTGCACCCTGCCGCGGAGAGGGCTGGGTGGGCGCACAGCCCAGCCTCTGCTCCGAGATCAGAATTCCATTGCACCGAAGTCTTCAAGACCGGTGGAGAGCTGAGGCTTCTCCCGGGGCCTGAAGTCGTCTTCGGTATCCTGCAGGTTAATCGTGTTGCCGCTGGCGTCGAGCGCTTCGACGTTGAGGCAGAGTGAGCGCATCTCCTGGATGAGGACGCGGAACGACTCGGGGATCCCCGGCTCGGGGATGTTGTCGCCCTTGACGATCGCCTCATACACCTTGACGCGGCCGACGGTGTCATCCGACTTGATGGTGAGCATCTCCTGGAGGGTGTGCGCGGCACCGTATGCCTCGAGCGCCCACACCTCCATCTCGCCCAGACGCTGGCCGCCGAACTGGGCCTTACCGCCGAGCGGCTGCTGGGTGACCATCGAGTACGGACCCGTCGAACGAGCGTGGATCTTGTCATCGACGAGGTGGTGCAGCTTGAGCATGTACATGTAGCCGACCGAGATCTCGTCGGGGAACGGCTCGCCGGAACGGCCGTCGAACAGCTTCGCCTTGCCCTCGCTGCCGACCATGCTCATGCCATCGCGGTTGGGCAGGGTCGAGCCGAGCAGGCCCTCGATCTCGTCCGGTTCGACGCCGTCGAAGACCGGGGTGGCAACCGTCCGTCCCGGGGCACCGGTGATGGCGCTCTCGGGCAGGCGCAGCGCCCACTCCTCGCCGTCCTCGCGGGCCTGGGTCGCATCCCAGCCATTCGCGGCGATCCACCCCAGGTGGAGCTCGAAGACCTGGCCGAGGTTCATACGGCCGGGGACGCCGAGCGGGTTGAGGATGATGTCGACCGGGGTGCCGTCCGGCAGGAACGGCATGTCCTCGACGGGCAGGATGCGGGAGATGACGCCCTTGTTGCCGTGACGGCCGGCCATCTTGTCGCCGATCGTGATCTTGCGTCGGGTCGCGACGTAGACGCGGACGGTCTGACGGACATCGGCCGCCAGCTCGTCATCGTTCTCGGCCGAGAACTCGCGGACGCCGATGACGATGCCGGACTCGCCGTGCGGGACGCGCAGCGACGTGTCGCGGACCTCCTTCGCCTTCTCTCCGAAGATGGCGCGCAGGAGGCGCTCCTCGCTCGTCAGCTCGGTCTCACCCTTCGGGGTGATCTTGCCGACGAGGATGTCACCGGCATTGACCTCGGCGCCGATGCGGATGATGCCGCGCTCGTCCAGGTTGCCGAGAACCTCTTCGGACACGTTCGGGATGTCGCGGGTGATCTCCTCGGGGCCGAGCTTCGTATCGCGAGCATCGACCTCGTGCTCCTCGATGTGGATCGAGGTGAGGACATCGTCGGTGACGACGCGCTGAGACAGGATGATCGCGTCCTCGAAGTTGAAGCCCTCCCAGGACATGAAGGCGACGAGCAGGTTGCGGCCGAGCGCGAGCTCGCCGCTCTCGGTGGCAGGACCATCGGCGAGGATCGTGCCGACCTCGACGCGGTCATCCTCGGAGACGACAACCTTCTGGTTGTAGCAGTTGCCCTGGTTCGAGCGCTCGAACTTCGTGATGCGGTAGGAACGGTAGTCGCCATCATCGGTGGCGATACGGACGAGGTCCGCAGACGCCTCGACGACGACACCGGCCACGTCGGACACGAGGACCTCACCGGCGTCGGCCGCGGCGCGGGCCTCCATGCCGGTGCCCACGAGCGGGGCCTCGGTGCGGAGGAGCGGGACGGCCTGACGCTGCATGTTCGCGCCCATGAGCGCGCGGTGAGCATCGTCGTGCTCGAGGAACGGGATCATGGCCGTGCCGACAGACACCATCTGGCGGGCCGAGACATCCATGTAGTCGATATCCTCGATCGCGAGGAGGGCGGGCTCGCCGCCGGCCTCACGACAGAGCGCCTCGTCGTCCATGAACGTGCCGTCGTCGTTGAGACGATCGGTCGCCTGCGCGATGCGGGCGCGATCCTCATCGTCGGCGGTCAGGTAGACGATCTCGTCGGTGACGACACCGCCGACAACCTTCCGGTACGGGGTCTCGAGGAACCCGAAGGAGTTGACACGGGCGAAGGTCGCGAGCGAGCCGATGAGGCCGATGTTCGGGCCTTCCGGGGTCTCGATCGGGCACATGCGGCCGTAGTGCGAGGAGTGGACGTCACGGACCTCCATGCCGGCGCGGTCACGGGCGAGACCGCCCGGGCCGAGCGCGGACAGGCGGCGCTTGTGGGTGAGACCCGACAGCGGGTTGTTCTGGTCCATGAACTGCGACAGCTGGGACGTTCCGAAGAACTCCTTGATCGCGGCCACAATCGGACGGATGTTGATGAGCGAGGACGGCGTGATCGCCGCGGCCTCCTGCGTCGTCATCCTCTCGCGGACCATGCGGTCGAGGCGGGACAGGCCGGTGCGGACCTGGTTCTGGATGAGCTCACCCACGGCGCGGATGCGACGGTTGCCGAAGTGGTCGATATCGTCGAATTCGATCGCGACCTCGTGAGGGCCGCCGCAGTTCGCCTCGGCGCGGTCGGCGTGGAGTGCGAGGATGTAGTGGATCGCTCCGACGATGTCCTCGAGCGTGAGCTGACGGCTCCGGTTCTCGACGTCCAGACCGAGCTTCTTATTGATCTTGTAGCGGCCGACCTTCGCGAGGTCGTAGCGCTTGTCCGACAGGTAGAGGTTGGTCAGCAGGTTCTCACCGGCGCGTGCGGTCGGGGGCTCACCCGGACGCAGCTTGCGGTAGACATCCGTGAGAGCCTCTTCCTTGGTCTGGACCGTGTCCTTCTCAAGGGTGTCGATGAGGATCGGGTAGTCCGCGAACTCCTCGCGGATCTCCTCGTCGGTCATTCCCCAGGCCTTGAGGAAGTGGGTGACGGACTGCTTGCGCTTGCGGTCGACGCGGACGCCGACGGCGTCGCGCTTGTCGATCTCGAACTCGAGCCAGGCTCCGCGGGAGGGGATGAACTTCGCCGTGTAGATGAGCTTGTCCGACGTCTTATCGCGCTCGTTCTCGAAGTAGACGCCGGGTGAACGGACGAGCTGCGAGACGACGACGCGCTCAGTGCCGTTGATGATGAAGGTACCGCCGGGGGTCATGAGCGGGAAGTCACCCAGGAAGGTGGTCTGAGACTTGATCTCACCCGTCTCCTTGAAGTGGAAATCCGCCTTGACGTAGAGCGGTGCGGAGTAGGTGAGGTCCTTCTCCTTGCACATATCGACCGTGTACTTCGGCGGCTCGAGCTTGGGCTCGTAGAAGGACAGAGTCATTGTGTTTGCCGAGTTGACGATCGGAGAGACTTCTTCGAAGACCTCTTCCAGACCGGACTTCTCGGACGGATCAGCATTCGCGCGCCATTCGTCGGAGCCGATCAGCCAGTTGAAGCTATCGGTCTGCAGACCGAGCAGATCAGGCGCCTGCATAGGCTCCTTGATCTTGGCGAAAGAAACGCGAGCCTTACGGCTACGCGAAGCGGATGCTGTCGAATTAGGCGAAGCAGCCAAGTGGGGATCCCTTCCCTGGAGATGGTAAGGCGTGTCTCACACGTGCAGGGCTGGATCGGCGTCGCTTTCGCTCTGAGCTCCCGAAGATATACGTCACCCCACACAAGTGAGCGCAAATAATAAATGTACACCGTCGATCCAGGACGGTCCAGCCCCTGCGCCTGTGCAAGGGGTCACGGGAAGGCAGGGTACCGGGCCCGCTCTCGTTATTCCATACCGCGTTTCTCGACCCGGTCCGTGTGGGTGGACCTGCCAAGCCGCTACCTGGAAGGTACACGTTATCCGCTGCTTTTTCCAGCGAACCACCCGTTGAGAGACGATGCGCCGAGCGGGCGCGCCCCGGCAGCCCCACCTGCTGGCGAGCGGGTCCGGCAGCGCGCCGCTCGGGGATCCACCGAGCAGGCCCTGGCGCTTCTGCGTCGGCGACGGTGGATGTGCGCGGTGTCCGGGGTGAGTGAACGATGTCCGGGACCGCACCTCACCCGCCCGGCCCGCCCAGGACTCGCGACGTTCGCAGTCTTAGGTCCCACAATGAAGTGCGCGTCACACCTACGATGGGGTCATTATGAGCACGCCAGTCACTGACGCCTCGGCCCGCACACGGCACAGGAAACGATCCTCCCTCTCCCGGACCCAGCTCACGGGACTGGTCGCCGGCCTCCTCGCATTCGCTTTTCCCCTCGTGGTCGACATCCCCGGACTCGACGAGCCCGGCGAGCGGATGCTCGCGATCTTCCTCCTCGCGATCCTCTTCTGGGTGACGGAGGCGATCCCGCTCGTCGCGACGGCGGTCCTCATCATCTTCCTCCAGGTCCTCATGGTGTCGAGCGGCGCCATCATCGACCCCGGCGGATCGGTCGAGGCCCTGCCTGCCGCCGACTATTTCGCCGCGCTGGCGAACCCCGTCATCATCCTCTTCCTCGGCGGATTCATGATCGCGGAGGGCGCCGAGAAGTACCGGCTCGACCGCAACATCGCCGCGGTCATGCTCAAGCCCTTCGCCGGGTCCATCAGGATCACCATCCTCGGCCTCATGATCATCACGGCCCTCCTGTCGATGTTCATGTCGAACACTGCGACGACGGCGACGATGTTCGCCGTCATCATGCCGATCATCGCCGGCCTCAAGGACCCGAAGTCGAAGGCGGGTCTCGCCCTGTCGATCCCGCTCGCCGCCAACGTCGGCGGGGTCGGCACGCCCGTCGGCACTCCCCCAAACGCGATCGCGCTCGGCGCCCTCGAGGAGCGCGGCATCCACGTGTCGTTCGTCGACTGGATGATCATAGCCGTCCCGCTCATGCTCGTCGTCCTCGTCGCCTCGTGGCTGCTCCTCAGCGCGCTCTTCCTGCCGAAGGAGGGGAAGATCGAGGTTGAGCTCGGCAAGAATTGGGACCGCTCGCGCAACGCACGGCTGTTTTACATCATCACGGCGCTGACGATCCTCCTGTGGATGACCGAGCCCCTCCATGGCGTCTCCTCAAACATCGTCGGCTTCTTCCCTGTCGTCGCCCTGCTCGCGCTGCGTGTCATGGAGGGCTCTGACATTAAGAGGCTCGACTGGCCGGTGCTCTGGCTCGTCTCCGGCGGCATCGCGCTCGGCACCGGCGTCGGAGCGACGGGCCTCGACGTGTGGATGGTCGAATCGATCCCGTGGGAGTCCTTCTCCCCCACCCTCCTCCTCTTCGTCTTCGGCATGATCGGCCTGGGCCTTGCCAACGTCATCTCCCACTCGGCGGCCGCCAACCTGCTCGTTCCCCTGGCCGTTTCTCTCGCTATCTCGCTCGAGAGCACGAACGTCATCGTCCTCGCCGTCGTCGTCGCGGTCGCGACATCGTTCGGCATGTCACTGCCGATCTCGACTCCGCCGAATGCGATCGCCTACTCGACCGGGGAGATCTCCGTCAAGAACATGGCGATCGTCGGCGTCATCGTCGGCCTGGGCGCAACCCTTCTCCTCATCTTCGCGATGCCGCCGCTGTGGGAGCTCATGGGGCTCGTATGACGCTCTGGGGGCTCATCATCGGGGAGAGCGAGGCTGCACATCGTGCGGCCTCGCGGCTCCAGTCCGACCAGCGCAGGTGCACGCCCGTCCACGTGCGCACAGCGACCGAGGCCTGGCAGTGGCTGGACCGCATGCCCGAAGGTGATCACCTCGTCTACGTGTGTGCGGCCTTCCCCTCCCCTGATGGCGATCCGGACACGGTCCTCCTCCCCATCGTCGATCGCTTCCCGACGGTCCGGATCATCATCCTCACGAGCGATCCTGTCCTCGACGGTGTCGCAGGGCTCGCCGACGGCGGCAAGCTCGACCTCATCGTCCACAGCGACAGCCTCAACTCTGACTTCTTCCTCCAGGACATGTCGGACCAGGTCCGCCGGTTCGCGGAGAGCAGCGGTCTCGGCTACCCCCGGGACGCCCCGACCAAAGAGACCTTCATCTTCTCCACCCCAATGTCGGACGATGAGGTGATGGCGCAGATCGTTGCCGGGATCGATGACTGCCTCGGGTATCAGCCCCGGGTGACGGTGCCGCCAGGCGTCCGCCTCACGATCGAGGGCACGGCGGTTGAGGAGGCGATGCTCAGCCTCAAGGGAGCAGTCGCACTCGAACGTGAATCCCACGCCGGCGATATTCTTATGCACCATGCGACGACTGGCCGCATCATCGGCCTGCTCTCCCTCACAGACCGGCGCGAGGCCTTTTTCACCTCGAGGACGACGACCGAGGTGACCGGTATCCGGCTGACGTTCGAGCAGCTCAACAGGGTCATCCGCACCCGGCCCGAGACGGCCCTCCTCATCGCCGTCCTCCTCATCCGCTCCCTCGACCGCAGGCTGCGCCGCGCCGAGGATATCCAGGTCGAGAAGATCGAGCTCATGGCCCAGCTCCGGCGCGAGCAGGAGGAGCTGCAGAAGACCTACGCCGACCTGCAGGCGGCGCGCGCGGAGCTCATGGGCCGGGCGCGCTTCGCCACGCTCGGCGAACTCGCCTCGGGCGTCGCCCACGAGCTCAACAACCCGATCGCGGCGATCATGCGCAGCGTCGATCATCTGGTCGAGGACATCTCGCTCGCCTTCGAGAACGGAGATGAGATGCGGGCGGCGAGCACCGCACTCCACGCGGCCCTCCATTCATCCCCGCTCTCGACCCACGAGGTTCGCGAGGAGCGGCGACTGCTGACGGACCTGACAGGCGACGCACTGCTGGCGCAACGGCTCAGCCTCGCGGGGGTGACGGCGGAGATGCTGGAGACCCTCCTGCCGAGGCGGATGCCGAGCGGTCGCCGTTCCCGCCTCATCGAGGAGGTCGAGCGTGCCTCGTCGATCGGCACCGGCCTGCGCAATCTTCGGTCCGCCTCGACGCGGATCAACTCACTCGTCGACTCTCTCCGGTCCTATGCCCGTCCCGACGGTGACCCGCTCGCCGACATCCGGGTCCGCGACACGATCGAGGACACGATCAGGCTCCTCTCCCACCGCCTCCACGGCATCGATGTCGAGCGGGAGTACGGCGACCTTCCGCCGATCGTCTGCCACCCCGCGCAGCTGTCCCAGGTGTGGACCAATCTCATCGTCAACGCGGCCGACGCCTTGGTCGGTGCCGAGAACCCCATTCTCACGGTCGAGACCAGCTCACCGCGGCCCGGCTGGGTGAGGGTGTCGATCGCGGACAACGGCCCCGGGATCGACCCCGGTACTCTTGAGCACATCTTCGAACCCCGCTTTACAACGAAGGCCGGCCGCGTCCAGTACGGCATGGGGCTCGGCCTGACGATCAGCAGGACAATCGTCGAACGACACGGCGGCACCATCCGCCTCGACTCCCACCCGGGCGGCACGGTCGCCACGGTCGATCTACCTCTGGAGGGACCATGACACTCGCACTTCTCATCCTCGACGATGAGCCGGAAGTCCGCGACGCACTCGAACGCGACCTCATCGACCTCACCGGTGTCCTCCGCATCGAGGTCGCCGAGAGCGTGGAGGATGCCTGGGGCGTCATCGATGACATCGACCGCGATGGCGACGAACTGGCGGTCGCCCTCTGCGACCACCGCATGCCGGGCACAACGGGCGTCGAGTTCCTCGTCGAGATGATGGGCGATGAGCGGACCCGGGCGGCCCGGAAAGTCCTCGTCACGGGGCAGGCCGATCTCGCCGACACGATCCGGGCCGTCAACGAAGCCGATCTCGATTACTACCTGGCGAAGCCGTGGACTGCCGAGGAGCTGACGTCGGTCGTCTCTGACTGCATGACCGACTACGTCGAGAACGAGGGAATCGATCCCCTTCCCTACATGAAGGCCCTCGACCGTGTGCGTGCCATGACGATCATCCGTGATCGCGGCGATCTGGCCTGATGGGGGAAAGGATCTCCTGTGCGGGCTCTGTCTCAGACGGTTGCGGTGCGATGGTGCAGAGGGCGCAGCCTGACCAAAAGATCATGAGGGTCGTCGGTTTCGCAGGCGCGCGCATCGATCACCGGAGGCTCCTGGCCACCGTGTCTGGCTGGCGGCGGAGGGAGCTCCTCTATGTGAGCGCCGCTGTGACGCCTGGCTGGGAGCCGGCTGAAGCCATTCCCTCGGTCTAGTCGTATCTCGACGACTACTTGAGCTCGATGATCCTGGCCAGTGGTATCTCTCCATCCGAGCTCGTGATCTCGATCGTCGCATCGGCCACACGATCCCACCCGTGCGGCAATATGTCCGATTCAGGCTCTTTCCGTTCGAAACCTTCGGCCTCAAAGTCGAATCCGGCAGGAAGAGGGACGTAAAGATCCACAGGTCCACACTTCGTGAGCAGGTCGTCAGCCTCCAGATCAATCTCCTCCACGGAATAGCAGACGTCTATGACGTCACTGCCGTCTTCATAGGACAGCACAGCGCCCTGGAGCGTAAACCGCTCCCCGACATCGTCCGCCGAAAACGTGAGCGGCCAATCTCGGTCAGTTAAGACCTCCGGGGAGTCGGCACATCCTGCCAGGACCGCCGAGCAGATGCCCAGTACGAGAATCCTGCGGGTACTGCTCATGAAACCTACCTTGGGTCGATTGGGTAGTGCCGGTCAGCGAGGCCCGACAGATGGCTCAATGATCGCCACCCTAATTTCGTTCCGAGGCGTCCGCGTCGAACTCCCGTGGCTTGCCGATCTTGGAGCGAGGGAGCTCTCGTCTTCTCAGATACCGGAAGAGAGCGATGCCCAGCGCGACAAGCGCGACAACGATCAGCACCGACAAGATCACTACAGCAGCCCCGGCAATAGCTCCAGCCTTCATGTTCTCTCCCACCCCTATTGGCTACCACCCGCGTATCGGCTTCATTGCCGGACGACGTGAGCCTTGAGTCGAATCCCCCGCATGCACGAGAAGCAATTCTTGGATAGTTTCGACCGCTTGAACCCAACAATAGAGAACTAGATGGAAGAAAGCACTACGTTGTGCCATTGAAACCTCCGAAAACAACATCTGATTCGAAAATGACCATCCCATCTCCGAAGGCCTTGAGGGCTTCGTTCTGGAGCAGTCATTGGACCACTCTCTCGTCGGACGAGGTGCCTGGTACACGTGCCGTCGTCGGTGCGCTGTCGTCCGTGGCTGGCCGCATTCCTTGAGAATTCATTCACGCAGCGATACAAGTGCCAGCCCTGCAGCTGGGCTGAGACTGACCTGCCAGATAACCAAAGAGGGGACGGACCCGGGAAACCCGGAGTCCATCCCCTCAATCAGCTCTTCAGAGCTGGGGAGTCACTTGAGCTCGACGGTGGCGCCGGCGGCCTCGAGGGCCTCCTTGGCCTTGTCGGCGGTCTCCTTGTCGACACCCTCAAGGACAGCCTTGGGAGCGGAATCGACGAGGTCCTTGGCTTCCTTCAGTCCGAGCGACGTGAGGGCGCGGACCTCCTTGATGACCTGGACCTTCTTGTCACCGATCGCGGCGAGGACGACGTCGAAGTCCGACTTCTCCTCCTCAGCGGCGGCCTCGCCACCGGCGGGGGCGCCAGCAGCTGCAACAGCGGCAACCGGAGCGGCTGCGGTGACTTCGAATTCCTCTTCGAACTTCTTGACGAAGTCGTTGAGCTCGACGAGGGTGAGCTCCTTGAAAGCTTCGATGAGCTCTTCGGGGGTGAGCTTAGCCATGGTTGGCATCCTTCCTTACTGCTACGCGAGCAGAATTTACTAGTGCCGCCCTCAGGCAGCGTTTTCCTGCTTCTCGCGCAGGGCATCGACGGTGCGCACGGTCTTGGTGACCGGCGCCTGGAGAACGTAAGCAGCCTTGAACAGGGATGCCTTGAGGGCACCCGCCGCCTTGGCGAGCAGAACTTCGCGCGACTCGAGATCAGCAAGCTTCGCGACGTCATCGGCGGGGATGATAGCCCCTTCGAGGACACCGGACTTGATGACCAGCTTGTCATTACCCTTGGCGAAGTCGCGGAGCGACTTTGCCACGGTGGCAACGTCGCCCTTGACGAAAGCGATAGCGGTGGGGCCGACGAGTTCATCGTCAAGACCCTCCACGCCGGCTTCCTTCGCGGCAATCTTCGCAAGAGTGTTCTTCGCAACCTTGTACTCAGCGTTGTCACCCATTGCGCGGCGAAGATCCTTCAGCTGCTCAACGGTGAGACCGCGGTACTCGGTCAGAAGAGCGCCGCTCGACTCGCGGAACAGGTCCACAAGTTCAGCGATTGCTTCGCTCTTATTCGGCCTTGCCATAGGGCCTCCTTCCACTTTTTGCCGCCTGGCCAGAAATAAAACAAAAACCCCGTGCAGGTGGCACGGGGCATGAAAGCTCTATACTCACCTGCGCTGGCTTCTTATCGAATTTCACCCCGTCTGGCTCACGGGTGACCGGCGGTCTTCGGCATCCCCCAGACTACGAGATGGCAGACGTACTGCCAAGCAGTGGGTGAGAAATGTGCGGGACAACTCACCAACCGGAATCTGGGCTCCGGAGGCTACCAGGCGCAATGCGACGCCCCATCGCCGACCTCCTCACCCGCTCGGGTTCGCGCCCCTCTCGAACTGAATGCATTCGACCTCTGGACAGGATATGCCTCACCTACTACTATGCGTAACGAGGTACTAGGTGAAGGAGGGGACTGATGGCCAAGAAGGTTTCTCAGCTCCGACGAGGCGTCCTCGAGCTTGCGATCCTCGCACTGCTCGGACGCGGAGAGAAATACGGCGGCGAGGTGGTTGATGATCTGGCGCGCCGCGACGGTCTCGAGGCAGGTCCGGGAACGGTCTATCCGCTCCTCACCAGGCTCGGCACGGCCGGCTACGTCGAGACGTTCTGGGAGGAGTCTCCCAGCGGGCCTCCCCGAAAGTATTACCGGCTGACACACGCCGGCTCAGCACAGCTCTCGGACCAGCGCGACACGTGGCGAAGCCTCGTGTCGTCAATGGACGAATTGATGGAGGCATCAGCATGACATCCGACGACTTCTACGGCGCGGTGCGCAGCCACCTGCGCGGCCGAAGCCCGCAGGCACTCGCCGACCTGCGCGACCTTCTCGACAGCGGCGTTCATCCCGATGACCTTGGGGATCCCGCCGAGTACGCGGCAATGGTCTCCGACAGCGATTCTGCCCAGCCCGTCTCGTACGGGCGCGTGTGGGACCCCGCGGACCCGAGCATCTTTGTCCGGCGGGTCATCGGCCTGGGGTGGGACGTCAATCTCGCCGCCATCGCCGTCAGGCTCGGCTGGATGAGACCGGACGATCTCGATGCCGACGTCCTCAGCTCGGCTCCCGCCGAGGCCATGCGGGTCACGAAGGCGCTCCCCCTCGCGGGTGCGGCGCTGGCAGTTGCCGCGAGCGCCGCCGCTGCTGCATGCTCCGACGGCCGCCTGCCGAGCGGCTGGGACCTCGCGTTCCGCCCCAACCGCTTCTCGGGGCGCTTCGGCGCGCTTGCGCCGGGCGTCGCATTCTCAGCCGGAGCGGCCCTCTGGGCGGCACGCGCGACTGAACGCGGCGACCAGCTCGCCCGGGGAGTCTACGCCTCGTCGCTCGCATTCCTCGGCGCCGGAGTCTCCATCCTCGCCCTGCGATCGACGCGCCTCAGCGACCGGCCTCAGCCGATCGCGGGTGTCACAGCCCTCTTCATCGGCCCCGCGGCGGCGGGTCTGGCCGCGGGCCTCATTCCCGTTCGCGCGGGTTTGAGGGCTGCCTGGAAGGAGGCGGGCCTACGTGGCTGAGCTCTCTGAACTGCCCGCCCCCGCCCTCATTGCGCTCGGCATCCTCGCCACGGTGTCGCTCAGCCTCATGATCGCGGGCCTCATCGCCGTCTCTCGCACGGAGGCTGAGCCCCTGCCGGGCGGACTCCCCCGCGTCGTGTGGTTCCTGCTCTGCCTCGTCCAGTTCGTCGGCCCGCTCACCTTCTTCATCCTCCGCCGACGAGAGCGGAGGATGGCAGAGGGCTCACCCCGGCCGCAGACCTCAACGTCCGGCGATGACGGCATCATCGACACCCTCTATGGTTGAGCGCGCGCTGGCCGTGGCCGGGCTGACGAAGCTCTACGGCGAGAAGAGGGCGCTCGACGATCTGACCGTGGCACTGGATGATGGGGTGGCCTGCGCCCTGGTCGGTCCCAACGGGGCGGGCAAGACCACCCTCATCAGCATCCTCCTCGGCCTCATCGGGGCTGATGCGGGGACTGCCGATATCTATGGTGACCCGGCGGGCAGCATCGCCGCCCGCCGCCACATCGGCTACCTGCCCGACGTGCCGTCGTTCCCCGGGTGGATGAGGGCCGATGAGGTGCTCGAGCTCGCGCTGCGGCTCTCACGGATCGACAGCACATCCGTCGTTGGCCCTCTCCTCCGGGCCGTGGGACTCGAGGGCAATAGGCGGCCGGTCCGCATGTTCTCCCGGGGCATGAAGCAGCGACTCGGACTCGCGCAGGCCCTTGTCGGCTCGCCCCGACTCCTCATCCTCGACGAGCCGACCTCGGCCCTCGATCCGGCGGGGCAGCGGCTCTTCCATGACCTTGTCCGCTCTCTGCGCGGCCGAGCAACCGTGCTCTACTCGACCCATTCGCTGGACGAGGCTGAGCGGGTCTGCGATTCCGCGATCATCATCAACGAGGGCCGCCTCGTCCGCCAGTCATCGATGGATGACCTCATCCGAGAGGGCCAGGGGCTCTCGCTCGACGTCTCGGGTCCCGTCGACCGGCTCGTCGACGACCTGCGAGCCGCCGCCTGGATTCGCAGCATCGACCGCGCGGGGAATGGACCCCGCGAGACTCTCACCATGAGAGTGACCGACCTCGAGACCGCCCAGCGTGAGCTCCCGGGGATCATCGCGGCAACCGGGGCAGCCCTCCACTCGCTCAACCCCCGCGGCCTCGCCGACATCTTCCTCGACCTGACAGGGGGCGCTCGATAATGCTCTGGATTCTCATCCGCCACGAACTGCGCGGCATGCTCCGCACCTGGCGCGCCCCGGTCATCGCAGGTGTCGTCCTCTTCCTCGCCCTCATCGGCCCCGTCACGACGAAGCTCATGCCCCAGATCATCTCTCTCGCGGGCGGCGGCCTCGAGATCCTCGGAGGCGATCCGACGTGGGTGGATGCCAACGCCCAGTGGGCGAGCGACCTCTCCCAGGTCATCCCCCTGCTCACCGTCATGGTGGCAGCCCACTCGATCGCCCAGCCGCTGTCGAGCGGCAGCGCCGCTCTGCTCCTCGCCCGCCCGGTGCCGAGAAGCGCCCTGCTTCTCGCCCCGGCGGTCGCGAACGCGATCGTCACCGGGGCGGCGGTCATGATCGGCGTCCTCGGGAACACCGTCATGACAATGATCCTGTTCGGAGAGGGACAGACTGTCCAGCCGATCGCCATGGCACTGCGCTGGCTCGTCCTCATGGCGGTTCTCATCGCCGCTGCCGCCCTGGGTGCGGCGCTGCGGGGATCGATGGCTGGGGCCGCGGGCGTTGGGCTCGGCGTCTATTTCACCCTCGCACTGCTCTCCGCAGTCCCCGGGGTTCGGGACTACTCGCCAGCCGGTCTCTTCTCGCTCGAGGGCGGCGAGACCTGGGTCTGGGCGGGTCTGACCGCGACGCCTCTCATCGCTCTCATAGGCCTGGCGGCTGTCCGCGCCTTCGAGCGGCTCCCGCTCGCGAGCAGCCCCCACAGCTGACGTCTCGCGTGCCTGTCGCGTGAGTGCGCGGCAGGCACACTAGACGAAGGGGGACAGCAGAAGTGCAGTGAACCCTGCAGTGCCGAATCCGAGCAGCAGCCAATTCCGGAGCAATTCACCGGCGTGGCGCTCGGACAGGACGCCAAGGAAGGCCGCGTACATCGGCACTGCGGTGATGGAGTACCTGCCGGAGATCGCCCGGAAGTGAGCGTCATTCGAAAGAATCTCGCGCGCCTGGACGATGAGGGCGGTGAAGGCGGGCAGGAGGAGAACAAGGATGGCGAGGTGTCGGATGTCGGCCCTGCCCTTGATGGCGACATAGAGGGCGACAGGCAACAGAACGAGGAACACGGCGTAGAGGACCCAGCTCCACCCTGTCAGCAGGCCCGAGTCGAGATCGGGGTGGAGATACCAGTCGCCCGCCGGCGAGGTCAGCCCCCAGGGCGCGCCGCCCCCGACGATCGAGTTGACCACGGTCGGCAGTGATCCCGCATCGAACGGCTCCGTCGACAGCCCGGTGATCGCGGGGACATAGTCGTCCGGCCGCCGGGAGTTCTGAAACGCCGTCCACAGCACGTACGGCACCATGGTGCCTGCGGCGATGGCGAGGGAGGGCTTTACACGCCTCCAGCGATCGTCCCCGCGCAGGGCAACGACAAAAGAGAGGGCTCCGACTGCAAGGAGCGTGACGACCGACATCGTCCTCGTCGACGAGATGAGGGCCGTGATGATGAGGGGCAGCAGCCAGCCGTGATTGCCGTGCCTGAAGATCCTCGCCCCGATCCACACGGCGGCAGCGCCCGCCAGCATGCTCGCGGCATCATTGTGGACGATCGCGGCCGATTGGGCGAGCGCTGGAGCGCTCGTCGCCACGAACGTGGCCCCGGCCGAATTCCTCCGCCCCACTCCCCACTGGCGCACAGCGAGGTAGACGGCTGCGGCGCCCGCGGCGGCGAGGATGGCGGAGGCGGTGCGTGCCCCGTCCGTGAAGTCGGCGCCCGCGCCGTCGAAGGCCTGGCCGATGAGTCCGGCGAAGGCGAAGTAGAGGGGCGGATGGAAGGCGTTGTAGTTCTCGCCCTCGAAGGGCCACTCCCCCGCGGGCCGTTCGCCGACCTCCTCGCATGGTGGCGGCGTGACGCCGCGAATGTCCCCCTCCATGCCACGGCAGCTCCACGCCTGCCTGGCATACTCCGTCAGCTCATCGCCCTGGACGGGGATCTCCCCCTGGGAGATGCGCTGCGCGTAGTCGATATACGTCCACTCGTCGTAGCGGCTCAGTCCGGGCGAGGAGGAGATGGCGATGGCCGACCAGACGAGCGAGGCGAGCGCGAGGATGAGCGCGACTGCCCAGTCCAAACGGGCGCCCCCGACCGGATGGTCGGGGGCGGAGGCCGTTGGGCTGTACAGGGTCAGTCCTCGAGCAGGTCGCGAGTCTTCGAGGCGTCGAGCGGGATGCCCGGGCCCATCGTGGTCGAGACCGTGGCCTTCGAGATATAGCGGCCCTTCGAGGAGGACGGCTTGAGGCGGAGGATCTCCTCCTGCGCCGCGGCGTAGTTCTCGACGAGCTGCTCGACCGAGAACGAGGTCTTGCCGACGATGAAGCCGAGGTTGCCGTGCTTGTCGACACGGAACTCGATGCGGCCACCCTTGATGTCGGACACTGCCTTCGCGACGTCCATCGTCACCGTGCCGGTCTTCGGGTTGGGCATGAGGCCACGGGGGCCGAGGACGCGGCCGAGACGGCCGACCTTGCCCATGAGGTCCGGGGTCGCGACAGCCGCATCGAAGTCGGTCCAGCCGCCGGCGACCTTCTCGATGAGCTCGTCGCCGCCGACCTCGTCAGCGCCGGCGTCGATCGCCTGCTGAGCGCGGTCACCCGTCGCGAAGACGATGACGCGGGCAGTCTTGCCGGTGCCGTGGGGCAGGTTGACCGTGCCGCGGACCATCTGGTCGGCCTTGCGAGGGTCGACGCCGAGACGGAACATGACCTCGACGGTGGCGTCGAACTTGACGGTCGACGTCTCCTTCGCCAGCTCCATCGCCTTGCGGGGGGAGTAGATCTCGCCGGCGTGGATCTTCTCCGCCGACTTCCTGTAGTTCTTTGAGCGCTTTGCCATTTCTGCTTTTCTCCTTAGCAGTTGTGGTTGACGGACCTGCGCAGGCCCTTCCACATGCCGCCGGGGCGGCGTTTACGGTGAGGTGCCGAGGTTACTCGACGGTGATGCCCATCGAACGGGCGGTGCCGGCGATGATGGCCGCGGCGGCCTCGATGTCGTTGGCATTGAGGTCAGGCATCTTGGTCTGGGCGATCTCGCGGACCTGATCCTGGGTGAGCTTGCCGACCTTGACGGTGTGCGGGGTGGCCGAAGCCTTCGACACACCGGCGGCCTTCTTGATGAGCTCGGCTGCGGGCGGGGTCTTCGTGATGAACGTGAACGAGCGATCCTCGTACACGGTGATCTCAACGGGGATGACATTCCCGCGCTGGGATTCTGTCGCGGCGTTGTAGGCCTTGCAGAACTCCATGATGTTGACGCCGTGCTGACCGAGGGCCGGGCCGATGGGCGGGGCCGGGGTCGCAGCGCCAGCCTGAATCTGGAGCTTGATCAGGCCAGCAACCTTCTTCTTGGGAGGCATGATGATCCTTATTTCTTGAAGTTGGCGACATCCAATGGCAGAGGATGCCGCCCTGGTGTCCTTCTAGTCGGCCTTCTTGACCTGGCTGAAGGAAAGGTCGACCGGGGTCTCCTGGCCGACAAGAGTCATGAGCACCGTGAGGCGCTGGTTCGCCGCATCGACGGCGTCGATGGTGGCCGGCATGCCGACCCACGGCTCGAGGGTGAGGATGACGTTCTCGCCGACCTCAAACTCGGCCGTGACGACGGCCGGCTCGGATCCGGGACGGGACTTGCCCTGTGCGCGGAGCTCCTTGGCGACCTCGAGCTCAACAACAGGCGTCAGCATCTTGATGACGTCGGGCTCCGTGAGCGGAACCGGGTCGCGGCCATTGCCGACGAAGCCGGTGACGCCCTGCGTCTCCTGGACCGTTCGCCAGGCCTCGTCCTCCATCTCCATGCGGACCAGCGCGTAGCCGGGCATGCGGACGCGGTTGACGAGCTTTCGCTCGCCGCGCTTGACCTCGAAGACCTCTTCCATAGGAACTTCCACCTGGAAGATGTAGTCCTCCATGTTCATCGACTTCATGCGGATCTCGAGGTTCTGCTTGACGCGCTTCTCGTAGCCGGCATACGTGTGGAGCACGTACCAGCGGCCGGGGAGGCCCTTGAGGCGCCTCTTGATGGCGGCGGGGGAGGTCGGATCCTCGGCGGGCGTCTCCACCGCTTCATCGGCTGCGGCGTCCTCGTCGACCACTGCATCGTCAGATGCAGTGTCGGCATCCGCCGCTGTCTCGTCGGTCGGAGCGTCCTGGTCGGCCGCTGCGTCCTCGACGATCGGGGTCTCCTGCTCGGCCGGCGTCAGCTCGGTCTCGGCACCCTCGTTCATCTCTGTGGGCTCGTCCTGCGACACGATTTCCTACTTTCCTAGCCGAAGATCAAGAAGGCCAGCTCACCGAACATGATGTCCAGCAGAGCGACGATTGCCATGATGATCGCAACGAACACGAGGACCGTGACGAACAGGTTCCACAGCTCCTTGCGGGTGGGACGAACGACTTTCCTGAGCTCGCCGATGATCTGGCGGAAGAACAGCTTGATTCGCGCCCACAGGCTCATGTTGCTCTTGGCCTTGGGCGTGCGCGAGCCGTCTCCGGCTGTGGTTGGTGCGTCGCTCACGCGCTGTCCTTCCTGATAGATGAAGAAAGCGGTTCCGAAGAACCGCCTTCTCTGGCAGGGCAGGCGGGACTCGAACCCACAACCGTCGGTTTTGGAGACCGATGCGCTACCAATTGCGCCACTGCCCTACGACTGAGAAAGCCTTGTCTATTATGCCCATATGAGGACCATATAGCCAGTGAACGTTCTCACGCCTCGACTAACATTAATACCGATCATCGCGTAAGTCGAACCGGTGGGTGCCACCGTGGCGGGAGTCACGCCTGGCCGTAGCGCTCGCCCCACCGTTTCAGATGACCACAATAGGAAACACGGCCCGACCGACCGCAACATCGTGGAAAGATGAACATCGTGAGCACTACAACACCCGCACGCCGCGTCTCCAAGCGGCTGGGAGCACTTCAGGAATCAGCAACCCTCGCCGTGGACGCGAAGGCCAAGGCCCTCAAGGCGGAGGGCCGACCCGTCATCGGCTTCGGCGCCGGCGAGCCGGACTTCCCCACGCCCGACCATATCGTCGAGGCCGCCATCGCAGCCGCCCGCGACCCGAAGAACCACCGCTACTCCCCCGCCAAGGGTCAGCCGGCGCTGCGCGCCGCGATCGCGGAGAAGACGAAGCAGGATTCCGGCGTCGAGGTCGACCCCAACAATATCCTCGTCACCAACGGCGGCAAGCAGGCCGTCTACCAGGCCTTCGCAGCCCTCCTCGACGACGGCGACGAGGTCCTCCTGCCCGCTCCGTACTGGACGACCTACCCCGAGGCGATCCGGCTCTCGGGCGGCGTTCCGGTCGAGGTTTTCGCCGGTGCCGACCAGGAATACAAGGTGACCGTCGACCAGCTCGAGGCGGCGCGCACGGAGCGCACGAAGGTTCTTCTCTTCTGCTCCCCGTCCAACCCGACCGGAGCCGTCTACTCGAAGGAGCAGACCCGGGCGATCGGCGAATGGGCCCTCGAGCACGGGATCTGGATCATCACCGACGAGATCTACGAGCACCTCACCTACGATGGCGTCCCGAACGCCTACATTCTCGCCGAGGTCCCGGCCCTCGCCGACCAGACGCTCGTCCTCAACGGGGTCGCCAAGACGTATGCCATGACGGGTTGGCGCGTGGGCTGGATGTACGGTCCCGCCGACATCATCAAGGCGGCGACCAACATGCAGTCGCACCTGACGTCGAACGTCGCGAACGTCTGCCAGGCCGCTGCCCTCGAGGCGCTGACCGGCGACCAGTCGTCGGTCGCCGAGTTCCGGGAGGCGTTCGACCGCCGCCGCAGGCTCATCGTCGACGAGCTGCGCAAGATCGACGGCTTCGAGGTTCCCACTCCGCAGGGCGCGTTCTATGTCTACCCCTCGGTGGAGAACGTCCTAGGCCGCGAGATCAACGGCCGGGTCGCCTCGACGTCCGCCGAGCTGGCGACAATCATTCTCGAAGAGGCCGAGGTCGCCGTCGTCCCCGGTGAGGCCTTCGGCCCCTCCGGCTACCTGCGCCTGTCCTACGCGATGTCCGATGAGGACATCGTCGAGGGTGTCGGCAGGATCCAGAAGCTCCTGAACGGCTAGTTCGGGTTCACTGCTGGAGGCGGGCGGCGAGAGCTGCCCGCCTCCTTCACGTCTGCCCACGTGTCAGCTGCACGCGGTCGATCTGCCGGCGCCCGGATCGTAGAGCCCGCAGAGCCCGCAGAGCCCACAGAATGTGCTGGGTGTGCAGGATCTGCAGAGAACCGTCCCTGGGAAGCCTCTCCATGCGGGCGGTCAGGAGTTGAAGCTCGCCGCGCCACGTCTCTAGGGTGGTGTGCGCAGGGTCACAGAGGAGGCGACGATGGTGCGCGAGCAGAAACAGACCAGCCCGGTCCGCGCGCTGCCCCGGGCGTCCGTCCTCGACACGGCTCGCGTCATAGGAAGGGTGGGGATCCCGCTCCTCCAGCGCGGCGTCATCGTTCGGCGTCCGTCGCAGACGCGGCTGATGGAGAGAGTGGATGCTGATCGGCATGCAGTCGCTCTCCTCCAAGAACTGCGGCAGAAGTATGGTGCGGGGCCACTGCGACTGCGCATGCCGGGAAGGCGGATGGTGCTCGTCCTCTCGCCCGACCACGTTCAGCGCATCCTCGACGAGACACCCGAACCGTTCCACACCGCGACACGCGAGAAGAGGGCCGCGCTCGCCCATTTCGAGCCCGCCGGCGTCCTCATCTCCTCGACGGAGGACCGGCCGGAGCGCCGTCGCTTCAACGAGTCCGCGCTCGACACCGACCATGCGATCCACCGCGGGGCGGATGCGATGATCGGGGCGATCAACGACGAAGTCGACCGTCTGCTGGCGGACCGCGACGTCCTCACGTGGCCCGACTACTCGCGGCACTGGATGAGGATGGTGCGGCGGATCGTCTTCGGCGAGCAGACAGCGGACGATGAGCAGCTGACGGACGACATGCTGGCTCTTCGCTCGGCGGCGAACTGGGCGTTCCTTCACCCCACCCGCCGACGGGTGCGGGAGCGGATGTTGGCAGGGATCGATCACCACCTGTCGAACCCAGAGCCCGGTTCCCTCGCCGAGTATGCGGCGCGGGCTCCACAGACCCCTACGACCTTCCCGGAGCATCAGGTGCCGCAGTGGCTCTTCGCGTTCGATGCCGCGTCGTGGGCGAGCTGGCGAGCACTCGCCCTGCTCGGCTCGCACGAGCGCCAGGCAGGTGACGCCCTGCGCTCACTCGAGGGCCTCGACCTGAGACAGCCGCACCCCCTGCACGTCATGCGGGCGTGCGTGCTCGAGTCCCTGCGGCTGTGGCCGACGACGCCCGCCATCCTCCGTGAGACAACGAGGCGCGTGCGATTCGAGGGCGGCCCAGTGCCGGAGGATACCGCGCTCCTCATCTACGCCCCGCTCTTTCATCGAGACGACGAGAATCTCGACGCGGCGCATCGTTTCGAGCCTGAGATGTGGGAGGACGAGCGGGCGGCGATGGAATGGCCTCTCGTCCCCTTCAGCGCGGGGCCGGCGGTGTGCCCGGCGCGCAATCTTGTCCTCCACGTGACCAGCACGGTCATCAGCCGCATTTTCTCAGAGCGGCGCCCCACCCTCCTCGACGATCGGCTCGACCCCTCGGAGCCCCTGCCCGGGACCCTCGATCCGTTCTCACTCCGCTTCGCCCTGACCGACCATTGAGACACGAAGGACCGCCCGTGCCCCAGATCGGCTATCACGCCTCCCACGAACAGTTCGCGCCGAGTCGCCTCATCGACCTCGTCCAACAGGCAGAGGCCGCGGGGTTCGATGCGGCGATGTGCTCGGATCACTTCCACCCGTGGAGCGATGCCCAGGGGCAGTCGGGCTTCGCCTGGTCGTGGCTCGGCGCCGCCCTGCAGGCAACGTCGCTGCCGATGGGGACGGTCTGCGCGCCGGGGCAGCGCTACCATCCCGCCATCATCGCCCAGGCGGCGGCGACACTCGGCGAGATGTACCCCGGCCGCTTCTGGGTCGCCCTCGGCTCCGGTGAGCTCCTCAACGAGCACATCACGGGAGCACGCTGGCCATCAAAGGCGGAGCGCAACCAGCGCCTTCTGGAATCCGCCGAGGTCATGCGGGCCCTGTGGCGTGGCGAGACGGTCAGCCATCGCGGCGCCATCACCGTCGACCAGGCTCGGCTCTACACGCGCCCACAGACCCCTCCGCTCATCGTCGGCGCTGCTCTCACCCCCGAGACGGCGGGGTGGATGGGCGGATGGGCGGATGCCCTCATCACCGTCTCCCACCCGATTGACGAGCTGCGCGGCGTCATTGATGCATTCCGGGCCGGCGGTGGTCAGGGGAAGCCGATCCACCTCCAGGTCCAGCTCTCCTACGCGCCGACACAGGAGGAGGCGCTCGCCGCCGCCCACACCGCGTGGAAGACGAATATCTTCTCCAGCGGGGTCCTCGCCGACCTTCGCATGCCCGAGGACTTCGACGCGGCCGCCGAGTTCGTGGCGCCGCAGGACATGCTCGGCCCCGTCCATGTCTCCCCCCGCCTCGAGGACCACGTGGCTCGGATCCGGGAGTATGCCGAGCTGGGCTTCGACGGGATCTTCCTCCACAGCGTCCATCCCGACCAGGAGAGGTTCATCGCCGACTTCGGGGCGGCGGTTCCCGAGATGAGGCGCTGAGCTGCGAGCCGCGGTGCCGACTGCGTCGGCCGGATTTCTCATCTGCGCTTCATCTTCCTCCTGCATAATGCAGGAAAGAGGAGGGTCCCATGCCACGATGGTCAGTCCGCACGCGCATCGTCGCCGCCGTGCTTCTCCTCACCGCGCTCACCCTCACCGTTATCGGCATCGCGCTCTACTCCGTTCAGCGGAACCATATTCAGGACCGGATCGACGGTCGCCTGGCGATCGCCATGGAGGAGTTTGCGGCGGAATCCGTCGAATCCTACCGATCGGGCACGTTCACGACCCTCGGCGATCTGCTCGAGGACGTACTGAGCCATCGAGTGCCCGAGGATTCTGAGGGCATGGTCGGCTACGTGGGCACACGGCCCGCGTGGACCCAGCCGGGCGGGCTCGACATGGTGGCGGACCAGGAGCTCATGACCGCTCTCGGCGAACGCCTCGAGATCATCGCCGCGGGCGACACGGGAGAGGTCGACACGATCGAGACCTCCTCGGCCACCTACCGATATGCGCTCATGCCCGTCGTCCTCGGGGACCTCGGCTCCGGGGCCTACGCCGTCGCCTATGACGTCGACGAGGAGCTCGCCGAACTGGCGGATACGATGCGGATCTACCTCATCGCCTCGGCCGTGTGCCTCGCGGCCCTTGTCGTCTTCTCGTGGCTCATCGCCGGCGAGCTGCTCAAGCCGATCAGGAGGCTGCGCCAGACCGCCTCCCAGATCAGCGAGACGGACCTCGACGCACGCATCGAGATCGACACGAAGGATGATCTCGCCGACATGGCGCATACGTTCAACTCGATGCTCGACACGATTCAGGGCGCCTTCTCCTCCCAGCTCACGCTGCTGGATGACGCGGGTCACGAGCTCCGCACCCCGATCACGATCGTCCGCGGCCACCTCGAGCTCATGGACGTCACCAACCCGGATGATGTTGCGGCCGTGCGGGAGCTCGCCATCGACGAGCTGGATCGGATGCACAGGCTCGCCGATGATCTCGTCCTCCTCGCCAAGGCCGAGCGTCCCGACTTCGTCTCCCGCCATCCTGTTGACGCCGGTCCCTTCATCGACCGGCTCCTCGAGCTCCTGCGGGGTATCGACGATCACGACTGGCAGATCGAGTCCCGCGTCGAGGCGATCATCGACATGGACGAGCAGCGGATGACGCAGGCGATGCTGCAGCTCGCGGCGAACGCCGCGAAGTTCTCGCCCGCCGGCTCGCTCATCCGCCTCGGGGTCTCCGTCGACCGAGACGTGCGCCTCTGGGTGACCGACGAGGGCCCGGGGATCCCGGAGGATCGGCAGGAGGAGATCTTCGAGCGCTTCGGCCGGGCCGACAGCACCGTCGAGGGCTCCGGGTTGGGTCTTCCGATCGTCACCGCCATCGCCGCCGCGCACGGCGGACGCGTCGAGGTCGACTCCGCGCCGGGTCGCGGATCCACGTTCACGATCATCATTCCCCACGAGGAGGACGAGTGGCCAACATACTGATCATCGAGGACGAGGCGGGCATCTCCTCCTTCGTCGCCAAGGGCCTGCGGGCCGCCGGGCATGTGCCCACGATCGCCACCACGGGCGAGGAGGGTCTCTCCCATGCGCTGACGGGCGGCTATGACCTCATCATCCTCGATATCGGCCTGCCCGATATCGACGGCTTCGGTGTGCTGGAGCGGATGCGGGGCCAGGGCGTGGCGACTCCCGTCATCATCCTCACCGCCCGCTCCTCGGTCGGCGACACGGTCCAGGGTCTCGAATCGGGGGCGGATGATTACATGCCGAAGCCGTTCCGCTTCGAGGAGCTCCTCGCACGGGTACGGCTGCGCCTGCGCCCCGAGGCGCCCGCCGGAGCCGTCACCACCCACCTCCAGGTCGGCGACCTCATCATGGACCTCCCCAAGCACCAGGTGACCCTCGCAGGCAGGCAGATCGATCTGTCGGCGCGGGAGTTCTCGCTCCTCGAGGCCTTCATGACCCACGCGGACCAGGTGCTCTCCCGCGAGCAGCTGCTCGACCGCGTCTGGGGATATGATTTCGACCCCAATTCGAACGTCGTCGACGTCTATGTCCGCTACCTCCGGCGCAAGATCGGGCCCGGCTGGATCACGACTCTGCGCAATCTCGGCTATCGCTTCGGCGAGCCGCGCGGCGACGGACGAAAAGCCTAGCCAGAGCGGGTGTCTGGCTATAGTGGGAGGGTGCCCACCCTCCCCCCTCCGCCGCTGCGCCCGCTGCGCGACGGCCGTCGTTTTCGTCCGGAGCTCCACGGTGTCCGCGGCCTCGCGATCCTCCTCGTCGTCGTCTTCCACATCTTTGCCGCAGGGCGGGTGTCGGGCGGCATCGATGTCTTCCTCGCCATCACCGGCTTCCTCGCGCTGCCGAGCCTGCTGGGACGCACGACGGGCGGCTGGCGCATCGATCTCGCGGCGCGCTTCTCGGGCCTCATCCGTCGCCTCGTCGTCCCGCTCCTGCCGGTGCTGCTGGCCGTCGGGATGGCCGGCACAATCGTCGTTCCCCTCTCCGAACAGCCGCAGCTGTTCGCAGAGATGAGGGCGTCGATCCTCTTCTACGAGAATTGGGAGCTCATCACCTCCCAGCTCACCTACGACGCGGCAGGGCCCGGCACATCACCGCTCCAGCACATCTGGTCGACGTCGATCCAGGGCCAGTTCCACGTCGTCATGACGTTCTTCGTCATGGCGGTCGCCTGGGCGGCGGCGAAAGTGCACCGCTCCCCGCGCACGGCCCTCCTCATGGCACTCGGGGTCGTGACGGCGGCGTCGTTCTGGTGGGCGATGGAGGAGACGGCGACCAATCAGGCGGCTGCCTACTTCTCCACCTTGACGCGGGCGTGGGAGCTCACCCTGCCCGGCATGCTCGGCCTTGTCGTGGCCCGGATCCGTCTCAGCCCCGTCGCGCGCGGCATCCTGTCCTGGATCGGCATCGCCCTCATCGTCTCGTGCGGCTTCGTCCTCGACGGAGCCGCCCTCTTCCCCGGGCCCGCAGCACTCTGGCCGATCGCCGGCATCTGTCTGTTCCTCATCGCCGGCCAGACACACGTTCGATGGGGCGCGGACCGGCTGCTCACCGCCCGGCCCTTCCAGAGGCTCGGTGACATCTCCTACTCCCTCTACCTCTGGCACTGGCCGATTCTCATCTTCGCCCTCATCATCACCGGACGGGAGCAGGCGGACCCCGCGACGGCCGCGGCCGTCCTCGCCCTGTCACTCGCTGCAGGAGTCGCCGGCAAGTCCCTCTTCGAGGACCGTGCCGCGAACTGGCGGCCTGCCTTCCCCACCCCGGCGCGTGCGCTCGCGACGGGGGCGACAACGACGGTTCTCGCCTTCATCGCCGCCTCCGGCGCCCTCGCCCACTCCGCAGACCGGTTCGAGCAGGAGACGGCAGCGTTTGAGGCCATGGTGGTCGAGACGGACTACCCGGGTGCGGGGGCGATGGTGGCCCCTGAGTCCGTCACGATCGCCGCGCTCGACCCCGTGCCGTCCCGCGATATCCTCCGGTCCGACGCGGGATGGTACGCGACGCTCAATAAGGCAGAGCCCTGCATCCAGCGCTACTCCGGCAGCGAGACGACGTCCTGCCAGCATCCAGAAGCCGACGAGGGCTCACTCGTCCTCATGGTCGGCGGCTCCCACACCGGCCAGTGGGCCGAGCCGATGGCGGCGATGGCGGTCGAGTACGGCTGGGATCTCGAGGTGTATGAGAAGTCCGGGTGCCTGTTCACGACGGACAGCGTGAGGAACAGCGCAGGGCTGCCGATCGATGAATCGTGCGTCGCGTGGAACGAGAACATGCAGGACGTCATCGAGCGGCGCCGGCCCGCGCTCGTCGTCACGACGGGCACGACGCGGCTCGCGGGAGAGCCCGAGGCGGCCACCCCCGGCATGGTCGACGCCGTCCGCCGGGTGACCGACGCCGGGATCCCCGTCTTCCTCTTCCGCGAGAACCCGCACCGCACCGAGGACTGGCTTGCGTGTCTGGCAGATGACTCGGCCGCCCACACGCGCTGCGAGGCGCCGCGCAGCGATTTCTACAGCGCCGAGATTGACCGTGAGGGCCTCCCCCAAGTCTCCGAGACCGCGCGCGCCTTCGACACGTCGAAGTATCTGTGCGATGAGGAGTCGTGCTATGCGCAGGTCGGCAACGTTCGCGTCCTGCGGGACGATAACCACCTGACGGCGACCTTCGCCTCCTCGGCCCGGACCTTCATCGAGTCCGAGCTTCGCAGCCTCACCCCGGACCTGTTCACTGCCCCCGCCGGCTCCCTGACACCGGAGACGTGGGGAAGCCTGGGGCGCTGATCAGCTTCGCGTTGCCTGCGCGCGCGTTCTGCGTGCCAGGTGGCTGTGGCCGCGGGCCAGCCAGAGCTCAGCCGCGGCGAGGCGTCCCTCGGCGTCGCTCAGCCACTCCCCTGACCCCTCGCGGCGTGCGCCGGCGATAAGGGACAGGGTGACGCCTGCGCACCGCGCCATGAGCGCGACCGGGTCCACGGCCCGCTCCAGCCGCTTCGTCCAGCGCTCGAGCTCGTCCGGCACGTGGGGGTACGAATGCGGGGCGAGGTGGGGCAGAACTGAGACGTGCCCGAGGAGGCACCCGAGGTCGTCGACCCGGTGGCCGGGGCCGAGCGAATCGACGTCGATGAGGGCCGAGACCTCTGTCGTGCCCGGGTTCATGAGGATGTTGGCCTCGTAGAAATCCCCGTGAGTGGGGACGACGGGACCGGGGTCCGAGTTCGTCATGAGGTGCTTGACACCGTCGGCGAGGAGCTCGAGGCGGGCTCGGTGTTGGGGCAGGACGGTGGTCGCCGCATTCGCGTAGTGATCGGCGCGTTCTGACCAGGCGGGCCGCCGGGTGAGAGTGAGGGCGGCCTCCGGGAGGATGTCGAGCAGCGAGGTGAGATTATCGAGGACCTGGTCCGTCCTGTCCCCCATGCCCCGCGACAGCATGTTGGCGAGCGGCTCGCCCTCACCGGCGCTGATGAGGACGAGGCCGTCCTCGGTGTCCTTGAGGACCCGCGGGGCCGGCACACCCGCGTCGACGAGCATCGTGTGCCGCCTGACAAGGGAGCGGACATGAGCCGGCCGCACGACCTTGGCGAAGGCCCGCGACCCGTCCCGGCAGCTCACCCGGAGAACCCCGCGCCGGGTCGGCCGGTAGGAGAGGAGCTCGAGCTTGACCCGCTGGCCGACGAATCTGCTCATCGCCCCCGACTCGCAGGCGGTCTTGAGGGCGGGCAGCTCCGGGTCGTTCGGGTGCAGCCACACGTGGACGGCGATGCCGTCCGGGCCGTCGACGCGGACGAGGATGTCGGAGGGCTCCTGGGAGACTCTGCCCGTCGTGGCACAGACATAGTGGTCGGCGGCGCCGGCGGGTCCGTCGAGGCGGACACTGTAGCCGACAGTGACCCCGGCACCCGGGCGGTGATGGACGGAATGGACCTTCCAGGTTCGCACCGTGCCGCTGCTCGCGAGGGCGGCACCGAGCATATCCCCGGCGTCGGGTCCGGTCAGCAGCTCGACTTCGCGCGTCTCCTGCAGCGCCTGGTCCGTCATGCTCATCCGGCTCTGATCCCTCCGTTGTCGGCCGCCCTGTTTGCGCGGCGGGCAAACCTTTGGCAGATTGGCAGTGTGCGCGACCTGGATAACCTGCCGAAAGTGCACCTGCACCTCCACTTTACCGGCTCCATGCGAGTTTCCACTCTGCGTGAGATGGCGGAGGAGCAGGGGATTCGTCTACCCCAGAATCTGGTCGACAATGTCGCCCTCTCCGTTCCCGCGAACGAGCGCGGCTGGTTCCGCTTCCAGCGCTCGTACGACGCCGCCCGCAAGGTCGTGTCCAGCGAGGCGGCGATGCGCCGGATCATCCGGGAGGCCGCGGAGGATGACGCACGGGAGGGCTCCCGCCGGCTCGAGATCCAGGTCGACCCCACCTCCTATGCCCCGCACGTCGGCGGGCTGACCCCGGCGCTCGAGATCGTCGTCGACGAGGCCCGAGAGGCATCGAAGGCAACCGGTGTCGAGGTCGGCGTCATCGTCGCCGCCTCCCGCATGAAGCACCCGCTCGACGCGAGGACGCTGGCCCGACTCGCGGTGTCGATGGCGGGCGACCAGCCCGGCGACATCATCGGCTTCGGCCTCTCGAACGACGAACGGCGCGGCACCACCTCCGAGTGGGCGGCCGCCTTCAACATCGCCCGCAGAGGAGGCCTGGCCGCGGTGCCGCACGGCGGCGAGCTGCTCGGCCCCGACCACCTGCGTGAGGTCGTTGCCCACCTCAAGCCGACCAGGATCGGCCACGGGGTCCGCTCGTCCGAGGACCCCGACCTGCTCAAGAGGATCGTCGATGCCGGCATCGCCCTCGAGGTGTGCCCCGCCTCGAACGTCGCCCTCGGCGTTTACCCAGACGAGTCGGCCGTGCCGCTCCAGCAGCTGTTCGCCTCCGGCGCCCAGATCGCCCTCTCCGCCGATGACCCGCTCCTCTTCCTGTCACGGCTCACCGACCAGTACCAGATCGCCCGCGACCTCGGGGCGAGCGACCGCCAGCTCGCACAGATGGCAGTCTCCTCCATTGATGCCTCGCTCGCCTCGGAGTCGAAGAAGAGACAGTGGCGCCGCGAGGTCGACGACTGGCTCGCGGACACGCCCTAGCTGTAGTTCCCAGTGAGGTTGTGAACACGGTCTGAGGGAGTCTGTCCTCCGATTCCGGTGTGGGGTCGGTGATGATTGTAGTGGTGGAGCCAGGTGCTGTACGTTGCGGCCCTGGCTCCGTCGCTTTCGTACATCTGGGCGTAGGCCCACTCGGTGGCGAGGGTGCGGTTGAAACGTTCAACCTTGCCGTTGGTCTGGGGCCGATACGGACGAGTTCGACGATGTTTCACTTGTGGTCCGAGCGCGGCTGCGAACGTTCGAGAGCGGTAACAAGACCCGTTATCGGTCATCACCGCCGTGATGGTCACTCCGGCCTGGGCGAAAAATGTACGGGCTCGATTCCAGAACTCGGCGGCGGTTTCCTTCTTCTCGTCGGCAAGGATCTCGGAGTAGGCCAGGCGTGAGTAGTCATCGACCGCGTGGTGCAGAAACGCGTACCCGACGCCATGGCGACGGTTACGCCTGCCGTTGGCGCGTCCGAGCATGCGATGTCCACCACCGTCAGGGATACGGCCGAGCTTCTTGATGTCGACATGCACAAGCTCACCCGGACGCTGTTTCTCGTAGCGCACAGGGCGAGGCTTACGGACCGGCAGTCCGGTTGTCTGATCCAGATGTGCCAGCAGAGGCATCCGGTACCGGGTAAGGACGCGTTCGACCGTGGATCGCGGGATGCCCAGGTGGTGGCTGATCCGGTGCGGTCCCCACCGGCGGGTGAACCGCAGGCTGATGATGCGGTGCTCGCGCCGCATGGCAAGCCTCGCAGGTGAGTGGTGCGGTCGAGAGGACCGGTCCGCGAGAGGTTCGCCCGCGCGGTAGCGGGACGCCCATTTCGATGCGGTTGCCGGTGAGACTTGGAATCGCTCCGCTGCGCGTCTGATCGACCATCCCTGATCGACGATCAGAGAAGCCAGACGCTGCCTGCCCACAGGGGTCAATGGTGCGTTAGCGTGGGACATGAAGACCTCCGGTTACTGGATGCGAGTGTGGTAACCCACATCCTGCCGGAGGTCTTCATCTAACTCGAGCGTTCACAACCTCCCGAGGAACTACACCTAGCCCGGACGCGCCCAGCCCTGCCACGACCCTGCTCGGTCGCGGCGCCGCACTGCTGCCCGCCGGAGTGTGTCCGGCGTGCCGCTCCCACTCCTCAAATCAGACAGAACGGACTTCCGTAAATCAGACAGAACGGACTTCCGTCCCGGACTCTTCGACCTCACTTGGGTAAGGATTGAGTCAGGCCACGTCACCTGAGGAGAGTCACCATGACCACATATGACCGCATTCTCTCACCGCTCACGATCGGGCCACTTACCCTGCCGAACAGGGTCGTGCTGGCGCCGATGGGCACGGAGATGGGGCTCGAGGACGGCAGGTCCACGCCCCGGGAGGCCGCCTACTACGGCGCACGCAGCCGAGGCGGCACCGGGCTCGTCATCACCGGCATCAACTTCGTCCAGTCCGACTTCGAACCGATTTCGCCCGGACTCGCCCGCGCAGACACCGATGAGCACACGGCGGGACTCAAGGGGATCGCCGACGCGATCCACGCGGGTGGCGGCCTTGCCGGGCTTCAGCTGACCCCGGGCCTGGGCCGCAACAACCAGTACTACGACGCGATGGGTATGGAGCCCGTCTCGTCGTCCGACAACCCGTATTTCTTCGATCCGACGCGGATCTGTCGACCGCTTGAGACCCATGAGATCGATCTCATCGTTCAGCGCACCGGCGAGGCCGCGCGGCGCGCCTACGAGGCGGGATTCGATGTCATCGACCTGCACGGCCATACCGGCTACCTCGTCGACCAGTTCATGTCGTCGGTCTGGAACCGGCGCACCGACAGGTACGGCGGCAGCGCCGAGAACCGGGCACGCTTCGCAGTCGAGTGCATCCAGGCGATCAAGGCGAACGCGCCCGGCGTCGTCGTCTCCTTCCGCATCTCGGTCGATCATCTCTTCGAGGGTGGCCGGACCTGGGAGGAGACGGAGGGGATCGTCAAGGCCCTCGAGGCGGGCGGCCTCGACATGATCCTGTGCGACAACGGCTCCTACGAGGCGATGGATTACGTGTTCCCGCCCTACTACCTCGGCGACGACTGCATGGTGTCCGCGGCGAAGGCGGTTAAGAGCGCCGTCTCCATCCCCGTCGGCGCCTGCGGCAACATCACGCCCGAATCGGGCGAGGAGATCCTCGCCCGGGGCGAGGCAGACCTCATCGTCATCGGCCGCGGACTCATCGCCGACCCCGACATCGTCACCAAGCTCAGGGAAGGCCGCCCCGAGGACATCCGTCCCTGCATCCGCTGCAATCAGCTCTGCACCGGCAACGCCTTCTTCGGCAAGGCGATCGGATGCGCCGTCAACCCCGAAGTGGGCTACGAGGCGGAGCGGATCATCACCCAGACGGACAGTCCGAAGCGGATCACCGTCATCGGCGCCGGCCCGGCCGGTCTCGAGTTCGCCCGCGTCGCGGGCCTCAAGGGCCACACGGTCGATGTGTACGACCGCGCGGACCGCGTCGGAGGCGTTCTCCTTCCGGCAGCCACGCCCGACTTCAAGCGGGAGCTGTTCCGCATGATCGAGTGGTGGGAGCACCAGCTCACCCAGATCGACACGGTCACCATCCACCTCGGCCGTGAGATCACGCCAGGTGATGAGGCGCTCGACGGGGCTGATGTCATCGTCGTCGCGGCAGGCTCACACCCGTTCGTCCCCCAGTCGATCATCGGGGCCGAACATGCGGTCGACGTGCTCGCCTTCCACGAGGGCGCAGAGATCGGCAGGCGTGTCGTCGTGTGCGGCGGCGGCCTATCCGGCGCCGACGCGGCTCTCGAACTCGCCGAAGAGGGCCACGAGGTGACGATCGTCGAGATGGAGGAGGAGATCGCCCGCGACATGCTCATGCTCAACCGCGTCTCCCTCCAGCGGGAGCTCGACCGCCACGGCGTCACGATCCTCACCCAGACGACCGTCACCGAGATCGTCCCCGAGGGGGTCCTCGCCGACGGCCCCACGGGCACGCAGATGATCCAGGCTGACACCGTCATCACCGCCTTCGGTCTGCGGCCCGCAACCGAGCTCGGCGAGGCTCTCGGTGCTCAGGTCCTCACCGTGGGCGACTGCGTCCAGCCGCGGAAGGTGGGCGACGCCGTCAACGACGCCTACGAGTTGGCCTTCACCATCTGAGGCAACTGGTGAGGGGCACCGTTCCATCGGAACGGTGCCCCTCACCAGTTCTGCCCCCAACGACCTGCGTCCAGAAGCCAGCGCCACACGCTGTGTGAATGGCCTCCGCTACAGGTCGGTTCCGAGGAGGAAGGGCTCATTGACGAGGGTGACGCCGAAGGCCTCCTCCACCCGCGAGCGCACGCTGCGAGCGACGGTGAGAACGTCGGCGGTCGTCGCGCCTCCCCTGTTGGTGATGGCGAGCGTGTGCCTGGTGGAGAGCGAGGCCCTGCCGCCGGTCAGGTCGGCACCGTAGCCCTTTCGGCAGCCTGCATTGTCGATGAGCCAGGCGGCGGAGGTCTTGAAACGATCCCCGTAGGGGTACCTGGGCGCCCCCTCGGGGATCTCTGACGCGGGGACGATCGGGTTCGTGAAGAAGGAGCCGAGCGAATACGTGTCCCGGTCGGCGTCATCAAGGACCATACCCTTCGAGCGTCGCAGCTCGAGCACCGCCTTACGCAGGCGGGTCGCGGGCACGCGTGCGCCGACCTCGACGTCGAGGGCGGCGGCGAGCTGGCTGTAGGCGATCGGCGTGGAATTCGTGGCCAGGCCGAGCTGTAAGGTGACGGACAGGACGATCCAGCGGCCCGTCGCGCCCCACTCGGTCGTCGACTCCTTGAGCTTCGAGCTGCGGTAGGACAGGCCGAGCTCGGCCGGGGCGAGGTCGGTGCGCCTCTTCGTCTGCCTGTCGTAGACGCGGACCGAGTAGAGCGTGTCGGAGATCTCCTGACCGTACGCGCCGACGTTCTGGACCGGCGAGGCACCGAGCGAGCCGGGGATGCCGGAGAGCGCCTCGATTCCGTTCCATCCCTGGGAGATTGCAATGGTGACGAATTCATCCCACGGCGTTCCCGCCGTGCCGCGGAGGATCGCTCCCCCACATCCTGAGAGATGGACCTGCTCGATGCTGTTGCGCGTGTCGATGATGACCCTGCCTGAGAAGCCCTCGTCCGAGACAAGGAGGTTCGAGCCGCCGCCGAGCAGGAGCACCTCCATGCCGTTCTCGTCCGCGTCTCGGACGGCCTCAACGATCTCCTCCTCGCTCGTGGCGCGGACAAGCTCGCCCACCGGGCCGCCGGTGGCGATCGTCGTCAGATCGGCGAAGGCCCGCTCGCCCGTGCGGCGGGTCGACGGGACGCTCGGTCCGACCTCGACGGATTCATTCGGTTCGATGATGGAACAGCTCATACCGCCAAGCTTAGACCCGTACACCATGGCGGCGCTGACGAGCAGGTGGGAGGCGATGCACTTGAAGTGCGGCCGGACCTGCTTCAGGCTGTCTGTGTGGATGACATCGATCTCGCACGCCGGCACGGCCTCGACCTTGACCCCGCTTCCCTCACGTCCAACGACATGGGCCTCGACTATCGGGTCGTCATCGGCTGCGCGGAGGGCCAGGGGTGGGTGCTGCGGATTCCCCGGCGGCCCGGGCTCCATGCGCCGTCGATGGTCGAGCGGAGGGTGCTCGAGCTCGTGGCGCCAGCCCTCTCTGTGCCGGTCCCTGACTGGCGGATCCACACACCCGAGCTCATCGCCTACCCGCTGCTACCGGGGTCGCCGGGTCTCACGATCGAGTCCGGCGAGCCCATCTTCCACATCGACATAGCGTCGCTCGTCTACGCGGAGTCGATGGGCGACCTGCTGTATGAGCTGCATGCCGTCAATACGGACCATGCTGCGACCACCGGGGTGCCCGTCCGCTCGCCGGAGGAGGTCCGTGCCCACTGGGCGACGACCATCGAGCAGGTCGCCGGCGACTTCACAATCGCTGACGCCCTTATCGACCGGTGGCGGGCGTGGCTGGACGATGACTCGTACTGGCCCGGGCAGTCGGTGCTGACCCATGGCGAGATCTATCCGGCTCACACCCTCATTGACGGTGAGCGGATTACGGCGGTGCTCGACTGGACCACCGCCGAGGTGGGCGACCCTGCCCGAGATTTCGCGATCTATCACTCCATCGCACCACCCGCCGCATTTCGCGCCATGGCCGACCGGTACGTCACGCGCGGCGGTGAGGTCTGGCCGCGCCTTGAGGAGCACTGTATCGAGCTCATGTCGACCGCCCCGCTCAGCTACGCGCTGTATGCGCTGCAGACAGGCGACCCCGACCATCGAGCCGCCGCGCAGGCCGGCCTGGCGGGGTGATGGGGTCGGCTCGGGGTGCTGGACACCGCCCGCCTCACTCCCGTCCCGGTGCGACAAACGACGTGAGCCTGCCGCTCCCCCGCCCCACCGCTGCCCAGGGGCCGTCGATGTCGAGCGCGGCGATCGCGCTTGTGACGAAATCGAGCTCGGGACTGGCCGGGTCGAGCATCTCGACCAGCATCGGGGCGCCGGGGTAGTGGCCCAGCAGCAGAACCGTCTGCTCGCCGTCCAGACCACGCAGAAGTCCCAGAGCCTCAGTCGGCGTGGACTCATACAGATCCCGGTGGAACGTGACCGTGCCGATCTGCACGCCGCCGTCGCGGACTCGTTCCAGGGTCTCGCGTGTGCGGCTTGATGATGAGCAGAGCACTCTGTCGATCGTCGGATGATGCTCGGCGAGCCACTCACCGGCGGCCACTGCCTGGCGACGCCCACGTCCGTTCAGCGGCCTCTCGTGGTCGGCGAGGCCGGTGCTCCAGGAGGACTTCGCGTGCCTCATGACGAGCAGGGTGGGCATGGGCTCAGCCTACCGGCCAGAAGACCTGCCCGGCCGGGCGTGGCCCGGTGTAGTCTCGAGCCACAGCAGGGGGTGGTTCTATGCGGCGCTTCGTGGCAGCGGCGATCCTCGCGGTTCTGTTGGCGGGTTGCCGCAGTGTGGAGGACGACATGGTCGATGGGACGGTGTGGACCGCTTCGCAGGTCGCAGGCCAGGACGTCGGCGACGCCGAGGTCACGGCCATCTTCGAGGATGGTCGGATGGGCGGCAGGTCCGGATGCAATCTCTACGGGGCCGGCTACGAAATCTCGGGGACTCGCTTCGCCCTCACGGAGCCGATCATGTCGACTCTCATGGCCTGCGATGAGGGGACGATGGATCTGGAGCAGCGCTACCTGCGCGCACTCGAATCCGCGACGGGCTTCGCGATGACGGAGTCCTCGCTCGAACTGACGAGCGAGGATGGACAGATTCTCGTCGCCTTCAGCGCAGTCAGCCAGGATCTCACCCAGACGTCGTGGGAGATCGTCAGCTACCTTGACGATCCCGGGCGCGTCTCGGTCCTTCCCGACCCCCAGTCATCCGTCTCCTTCGACGGCAGCCGACTGTGGGCGAGTGCCGGCTGCAACACGGTGGACGGCGCCTACGAGGCGGAACGCGGGTCCCTGGCCGTCGGCGAGCTCACGACGACTGATGTGTACTGTTCGGAGCCCGTCGGCGTCATGGAGCAGGAGTCGGCCGTGGCGGAGGCGCTGCGAACCGCGGCGCGATACCGGGTCGAGGGGCGGACGATGACGATCTGGAACGAGTCGGGCACCATCGTGCTCGAACTGTCGAGGCGCTAGCTGTACTGTCCGGGGAGGTTGGTTAAGCGGGTGATTGGGGCGAGCCTGTCGCAGGCTGTGTGGGGTCGGTGATGATTATAGTGATGCAGCCATCCTGGTAGGGCGTCTCGTCGCTCGGTTTCTGAGGTGTAGCAGCGGGCGTAGCCCCACCCGTCTGCCAGGGTGCGGTGGAAGCGCTCGATCTTCCCGTTGGTCTGGGGTCGGTACGGGCGGGTCCGTTTTGCTGTGATCTTCAGCCTGGCGCAGGTTTCGCGCCATAATATCGAGCGGTAGGCCGGACCGTTGTCGGAGAGCACTCTTTCGACGGTGACGCCTCGGGTGTTGAACCAGGCTGTGGCCCGCTCCAACACCCCGACGGCAGTGAGAGCGGTTTCATCATTGTGGACTTCGGCGTAGGCGACGCGAGAGTAGTCATCGATGACGGTGTGGACGAAGGCGTGGCCCATCTTCGGGTTGTGGTGGTGGTTGCGGGCCTTGTCCGGCGTTGCTATGCGGTTGCGGCCTCCCTGTTGGCGACCGACGAAGCGCCAGCCGCCGCCGTCGGGGATGTTGCCGAGCTTTTTCACATCGACGTGAATCATCGAGCCGGGGTGGGGGTGTTCATAGCGGCGCACCGGCTCCCCGGTGGCGCGGTCTACGTGAGCGAGTCTGTTCAGTCGGCAGTGGCGCAGGATCTGATGAACGGTCGAGGGTGCCAGCCCGACCCGGACGGCCAGCTGGACCGGTCCTTCCCGTAGCCGCAGCCGCAGGCTCACGATTCGTCTTCTGATCTTCAACGGGGTCTGGTGGGGCGAGGTCTTCGGGCGAGAGGAACGGTCCTGCATGGACTCACCAGACCTGTAGCGGTCGGCCCAGCGTTTGACCGTCGGCCAGGAGCATTGGAACCGAGCCGCGACCTCGGCAATCGGCACCTGCTGGTCGACGACGAGCCGGGCGACGGTCAAACGGGCGCGAGGGGTCAGGGCTGCATTAGCGTGGGACATACGGAGGGCCTTCCTCGGAGTGCTGGTTTCGCAACTCCCACTCAATCGCGGAAGGCCCTCTCTTCACGTCACAAGTCAGCGCGTGTCATCGCACTGCCTCAACCAACCTGTCCGGTCAGTACAGCTAGCCCCGCTCCTCCATGCGCAGCGCCTCACGCCGGCCGTGCGTGAGCCGCTTGAGATCCTCGTCGCTGTCGAAGTTCGAGCCGAGCGCACCGGCGACGGTGCCCATCGACGCGGCCAGCCACGCGATGTCGAGGTAGTGCCTGAAGCTCGCCTCCTCGCCGAGGACCTCGGAGAGGTAGCCCGCCTCGATGATGATGAGCCCGGCCAGAAGAACGCCGACGAAGAGTGTGGCATAGAGAAGGGACACCGCCATGAGGAGCGTGACGACGACAGCCGCGTTGTACATGGCGCCCTCTGCGATGCTTCCGTAGCGCCGCCCCCGGTTCCAGAGGCGATTGGAGCTGATGAGCCATCCCGCCATGAGAACGATGACGGTGAGTGCGATGGCTGCGAGGCGGATCGTCGGCAGCGCGGCTGCCATCTGCCAGATCGAGCCATAGAAGATGCCGAACGCGCTCGTCGCGGCCGCGGCGGCCAGGGCACTGGTGAGCTTCGGCAGGGTCTTGAGCGGCTCGTTCATCTTCACCATGCCGAGGACGAGGACGATCCTGCCCGGCAGGACGCGCGGGGCGTGGACGAAGACTCTCGTCTCGCTCCGCGATCTGCCGTACCCGACACGGTAGGGCCACAGGGCAGACTTGTGGGCGCCGGTCAGCCTGCCATCCCGGCAGATGCCGATCGCCGTCTCAATGACCTTCTCCAGCTTGTGCTGAATGTTGACGAGGCCGAGGGCGGGCAGGGAGATGATGACGAGACCCTCGTCGACATAGATGCCCGCGATCTTCGGGCGGGGGCCGGTTCTACGCGGCGTCTCGGTGACGACGATGAGCAGGTCGGCCCTGTCGTCCGCCGCCCACTGCATGACACCGTCGAGATCGAGCTCACCGTTGGGCTTGAGGGGCAGCTGTCTGTATACCTGCCGAACTCCCTCGAGTCTCTGCTCATTGAGGATCTTCGCGACGGTCCGTTCGGGAGGGCCATGGTCCGCCACCACATCGACCTTGAACCCGCCGCTCATCAACTCTGTCCTTACTCTCAGCACTGCGACCACGCCCGCAGCCAACTTCCCAGACGACTCTAGCGGGGTGTGTCACCCGGCCCAACCGCTGTTGTTCACGCATAGCCCACGGAAACCGTCGGCATATGCGGAAGGGCCGCTGTCCGAAGACAGCGGCCCTTCTCGGATCGGAGAATCAGCCGATCACTGTGAGATTGGTGGCCTGCGGGCCCTTGGGGCCCTGCTCGACGTCGTACTCGACCTTCGCACCCTCATCAAGGGTACGGAAACCCTTCGACTGGATTGCGGAGTAGTGGACGAAAACATCGGCGGACTGATCGTCAGCCTCGATGAAGCCGAAGCCCTTGTCGCCGTTGAACCATTTGACAATACCTGTAGCCATAAAACTTGTCCCTTCTGGCTTAGGGAGAACGACTGTCGATCCCCCTGGTGGTGCTAGTTCGTCACTCATTGCAGAAGGAACAAAGTTCCGAGGATCTGTCGTGAATACCGTACAACACCTTCTGTGCGGTCGAGACTGACCTTACGCGCATCGGGGGCAGTTGCGCCACCGATCGAATGGCGATGATGCTCACAGTGAAATTCGGACAGTCGCTGTGCGGGTCGAATGTCAGCCGATCTCGTCAAGGGCGACGTCGATGAAACGCAGTCCCAGCACCTCGAACGCCTCGTCGCCGACCTTGTGGGCCCAGCCCGCCGTCGCCACAGCCTCGCGCAGCACGTCGAGCCACCAGCGGTGCCCATCGGCGTCGGCGATGTCGCCATAGCCGCTGAAGAAAGCCACCCGCTCCTCGGGGTGATCGTGCCATCGCCGAAAGTGCATCCGCAGCAGATCCTGGCGTGCCGGCCGGTGACCGAACCGCCCGAAGTCGATGACGACCAGCTGATCCGCGGCGATCCAGTTGCGGCCGCTGTAATCCCCGTGGCTCGGGACGACCACGGCGGGCCGGGGCTCATAGTCTTCGAGCGCGCGGCGCGCTCGGGCCGCCGCGGCCGCCGGGATGCGGTGCGGCCTGTCGAACCACCGAAGTGCGGCTCGGACCAGGTTGGCCTCGATGGCCTGGTCGACACTGCTCCCCATCCCGTGCAACTCCCCCAGGAGCTCACCTGCGGCCCTGAGAGTGACCGGATCGCTCTCGAGCGGCCCCCCGTCGACGAGGACACCGGGGATGTGGGTGAGGGCGAGGAGCCGCTGCTCCCGGTCCGCGCGGAGCATCGTCGGCGCTGCACCGCGCTCGGCCAGGCTGTGCACGACCGTCTCGTAGGCTCGAATCTCGCGGGCGATATGGCTGTTGTGGTGGCCGCCGGCCTTAATGACGACATTCTGGGCCCCCGTCGACATCTGGAGCACGGTCGACTCCGTAAGCCCCCAGGAGAGATCGGCGATGAGCTCGGCGCGAGGAAACCACTCACGGACCAGCTCGGCCTGGCGCTGCGTCAATCCCGGGAGTCGCTCCATGGCTCAACTCTAGATGCCGCTCGGAGGCGGGTACGAAAAAACCCGCCTGGCTGGACCAGGCGGGTTCTCGCTGTCTCGCAGTGAAACTAGCGGGTCTCGCGGTGCGTCGTCGATGCGTTGCAACGAGCGCAGTACTTCTTCATCTCAAGACGGTCGGGGTTATTGCGACGGTTCTTCTTCGTGATGTAGTTGCGCTCCTTGCACACCTCGCAGGCGAGGGTGATCTTGGGGCGTACGTCGGCAGACTTCGATGCCACGGTGTCCTCACTTCGTTCTGCGAGATCGGGCGGTTCCGCAATCTCTCTTCTCTGTAGCGGGGGCGGGGCTTGAACCCGCGACCTCACGATTATGAGTCGTGCGCTCTGACCAGCTGAGCTACCCCGCCGCAACATCCTACGGACTCACTCCGCAAAATCGAGCCCCGACAGGGAATTGAACCCTGGACCTTCTCCTTACCATGGAGACGCTCTGCCGTCTGAGCTATCGGGGCGACGCGAACGACTTTACCAGCGCCCTGGGCTGCCAACCAAAATGCTGGGGCCTGAGGTGCGGTGACCATACTCACGCGCTGCACGACGAATCATGCTGTGGCGGGTGAGGGATTCGAACCCCCGTAGCTCTCGCGTCTGATTTACAGTCAGATACCATTGGCCGCTCGGTCAACCCGCCTCGCACTCCGTAAGGGTGCAAATGGAGATTACCAAGTGACAGCAGGGTCGTGTCAAACTGGTAGGCGTACCAGTGCTCGACCTCTCATTCGGGGCATTCTCCCGCCCCGATGTGGGGCACTTTCACGAAAGGAAGGGACCATGGCTGACTCGTCGTTCGATGTCGTGTCCACATTCGACCGGCAGGAGGTCGACAACGCCGTCAACCAGACCGTCAAGGAGATCAACCAGCGCTACGACTTCAAGGGCGTGGATGCGTCCATTGAGCTCAAGGGCGACACGATCATCATGAAGGCGAACTCTGAGGAGCGCTGCCTGGCCGTCTACGACGTGCTCCAGACGAAGCTCGTCCGCCGCGGCGTCTCGCTCAAGTCCGTCGATGTGGGCGAAGGCGTTCCAGCCCAGTCGGGCAAAGAGTACCGCCTCGTCGGAGCCCTCAAGGAGGGCATCTCCCAGGAGAATGCCAAGAAGATCACGAAACTGATCCGCGACGAGGGCCCGAAGTCGGTCAAGACCCAGATCCAGGGTGACGAGGTCCGCGTCACCTCGAAGTCCCGCGACGATCTGCAGTCGACGATCGCGCTCCTCAAGGAGGCCGACTTCGACTTCGCGGTGTCCTTCCAGAACTACCGCTGACCTGCCATGGGAAAGGGCGGACCTCACGGTCCGCCCTTTCCCATACTCTGTGAGCCGATGTCTACCGGTAGCCGGCCATCTCCTCGAGGCGGCGGATCCGGTCCTCCATCGGCGGGTGGGTGGAGAACAGTGCCCTGCCCTTACCGGCAAACGGATTCGCGATCATCATGTGCGACACGCTGTCCATCGTCGGTGTCTCCCGCATCGGCGTCCGTGCCGTGCCGCCCGAGATCTTGTTGAGCGCGGAGGCGAGCGCCAGCGGGTCCCCGGTCAGCTCCGCACCATCGTGGTCGGCGTCGTACTCGCGCGTGCGGGACACGGCGAGCTGAATGAGGCTGGCGGCCAGGGGTGCGAGAAGCGCAGTGACGAGAACGCCGATGAGGGCGATTGGGTTGTTGTCGTTCCTCCCCCTCATCCCGAAGAACAGGAAGAACTGCGCGATCGAGGAGATGATGCCGGCAAGCCCTGCAGCAATCGACGAGGTGAGGATGTCCCTGTTGTAGACGTGCATGAGCTCGTGGCCGAGGACCGCTCGGAGCTCCCGCTTGTCGAGCAGGTCGAGGATTCCGTCGGTCACACAGACCGCGGCGTTATCGGGGTTGCGCCCGGTCGCGAACGCGTTCGGCGAGGGCGAGGGCGCGACGTAGAGGCGCGGCATCGGCTGCCCTGCCTTCTGCGCGAGCTCACGCACCGTCTGGTGATACCAGGGGAACTGCGCCTCGGACACCTGCTGAGCGTTCATCGCCCTGATCGCGAGCTTGTCCGAGTTCCAGTACGAGTAGGCGGTGCTGGCGACACCGATGAGGGCGAAGATGATGATGAAGCTGGAGTTGCCCGAGCCGTAGGCGAGCATGCCGCCGATGGCGAGAAGGATCGCCCACAGCACGCCGATGAGCGCCGCTGTCTTGACCCCGTTGAGTGTCGAGCGATTCATGGTGTCCTTTCGATTCTCCTCGTTGAAACGGCGCCGGGCGATGTTTCATTCCCTAGGGCAGGCGCATCGTCCATTCCTCGGTGTCGAACTTCGTCGCGCACCGCTCCACGGCGTTCTCGATATCGGCCTCGGTGATCTCGCCCCTGCTCGCACCATACTTGGCGGCGAAGTGATCGAGGAAGACGTCGATGATCTCCTCGCGAGCCATGCCCGTCTGCGACTTCATCGGGTCGACTCGCTTGACCGCGGATCGCAGGCCCTTGTCGCGGACCTTCTCCTTGCCGATGCGGATGCACTCGAGCATCTTCTGGGCGTCGATGTCGTACGACATCGTCACGTGGTGGACCATGACCCCGCTCGCGAAGTGCTTCTGCGCTGCGCCACCGATCTTGCCCTTTTCGGAGGTGATGTCGTTGAGCGGCACGTAGTGAGCTTTGACGCCGACCTTCTCGAGGGCTTCCATCACCCACTCATCGAGGAAGGGGTAGGAGTCCTTGAAGCTCATGCCGTCGACGAGGGCCGTGGGCACGACGAGGGAGTAGGTGATGCAGTTGCCGGCCTCCATGAACATGGCGCCGCCGCCCGTCACACGGCGGCAGAGCGTGACTCCGTGCCGATTCATGCCATCCCAGTCGATCTCGTTCGCAACCGACTGGAACGAGCCGATGACGACGCAGGGCGAGTCCCACTCCCAGATCCTCATGAAGGGTTTCCGCCGCCCCGCGGCGACATCCTCGACGAGCGTCTCGTCCATCGCGACGTTGACCATCGGCGAGACGACCGGACCGTGGATGACCTCGAACTCGATGTCATCCCAGTCGATCGAATGCCCGAGGGCGCGACGCACGGCGGTGGCGATTCCCTGGGGGCTGAGGCCCAGCAGCTCATCGCTCGGCTTGAGGGCGTCGGTGATGGCCTGGGCGATGTCGGCCGCGTGGGAGTCGGCGGGCAGACCCTCGATGGCCTCGGTGATCCGCACCAGCGCACTGTCGGGCTCGAGGAAGAAGTCCCCTGCGATCTGGACGTCGGTCAGCCTGTCGCCCTCGACCTCGAGGTCGACGACGACGAGCTTGTGGCCCGGCTCCTTGTATTCACCGTGCATCAGTACAGCTTCCCGTCGTGCTCTTCGCCGCGGGAGACCGCGGTCATCGTGTCGCGCTCGACAACCTTGATCCGCTCGCGCCCCTGAGTCTCGCCGAGGGTCTTCTCGAACTGCTCGAGGACCTCCCAGCCCTCCCAGGTCGTGTACCTGACGCCGCGGTCGTCGAGCAGCGCCATCATCGCCTCGCCGCCTGTCGCGAAGTCGTCTGCCCGCTCGAGCTTGCCCGCCTTCGCATCGTCGACCAGGTGGGTGATCGTCTCCCTCGCGTCGGACTTCGTCGAGCCGATGAGGCCGACGGGCCCGCGCTTGATCCAGCCGGTCGCATAGACACCCGGCAGGTGGTCACCGCCGGGTACGATGACGCGGCCCTCGACATTGGGGACGACGCCGCGAACGTCATCGAACGGCAGGCCGGTGATGGGAGATGAGAAGTAGCCGACGGCACGGTAGACGGCCTGGACCGGGTAGTCGATGTAGTTCCCGGTGCCACGCACGGAACCGTCGCCGGTCAGCTCTGTCCGCTCCATCCGGACGCCCTCGACCCTGTCGGTGCCGAGGATCTCGACCGGGGCCTGCATCATGTGCAGGTGAATCCGCCGGGAGGCAGTGAACTCCTCCTCCCTCATGACCCAGTCGGTGAGGGTCGTGACGATCTGCTTCGTCTGATTGGAGGTGTTGATCGCCTCCTGCGAACCGTCGTCGAAGTCGAAGTCCTCCTCGTAGACGATGACGTCGACATCGGGGACCTTGCCGAGCTCGCGCAGCTCGAGCGGAGTGAACTTGACCTGGGCGGGGCCGCGGCGCGCGAACACGTGCACATCGGTCACCCGGCTCTCCCGCAGGCCCTTCTCGACATTCTCGGGGATCTCAGTGACGAGCAGGTCATCCGGGTGCTTCGCGAGCATACGGGCCACGTCGAGCGCGACGTTGCCGGCGCCGATGACGGCGACCTCCGTCGCGTCGAGCGGCCACTCCCTCGGGTAGTCCGGGTGCCCGTCGTACCAGAAGACGAAGTCGGCCGCGCCGTAGCAGCCCTCGAGATCGACGCCGGGGATGTCGAGAGGAGCGTCCCGGTCAGCACCGGTTGCGATGATGATCGCGTCGTAATGCTCCTGCATCTCCTCGATCGTGATGTCCTCACCGACGGTGACATTGCCGATGAGGCGGATGTCGCCGCGCTGGAGGATCTTATAGAGGGCGACGATGATCTGCTTGATCCGCGGATGGTCGGGAGCGACCCCGTAGCGGACGAGCCCGAAGGGGGCCGGCAGCCTCTCGTAGAGGTCGATCGACGCTTTGATGTCGGACTTCGACAGGATGTCGGCAGCATAGATGCCGGCAGGCCCCGCGCCGATGACAGCAACTGACAGGGGACGATCGCTCACGTGCACCTCGATATTCACAGCGGATAAACCTCTCTTATCTTACCGTCGGCCCGGCAAAGCGAAAACCCGCGAGGATCTCGCGGGTTTTCGGCTCATGGGGTCAGTCGGCGACCGTGGTGTCGAGTCGGATGACGCCGTAGGTCCAGCCATGGCGGTGGTAGACAACGCACGGCTGCTTCGTGTCTTCATCGATGAACAGGAAGAAGGGGTGACCCACCAGCTCCATCTCATACAGGGCCTGGTCCACGCTCATCGGCTCGGCCTCGTGCAGCTTCTGGCGCACGATGACCGGGGAGTCGCCGAGCTGCTGCTCGACTGCCTGACCGGGTGTGCTCGGCACGGACTGCTCGACGCTCCGCTCCTGCTTGAGCTCACCATTGAGCTCGTTCAGGTCGATGTTGAGATCGGCCGGGCTCTTGTCGCCGGGTGCTCGGCGGCGGTGGTCCTTCTTGCGGTCGTGTGCACGCCGCAGCCTCTCGATCAGCTTGGTGGTGGCAAGGTCAAGCGCCGCTCCGCGATCCGAGGCGAATGCCTCCGCCCTGATCACGGGGCCCTTGTCAATGACAGTGATCTCGATCTTCTCCGTCACCTCCGGCTGTGCCAGGTGTGGTTCGTGGGTGACCTCCACCTCGACGCGCTGCGCGCGCGGGGCGAACTGTTCCACCTTGGAGAGCTTGTCGGCAACATAGTCCTTGAACCGATCCGAAATCTCTGCATTACGTCCTTGTACGATGATTTCCACGATTGTCTCCTCATGAAATATCTGGGACTGAGCCCATTGAAATAGCAGACTCGCCGAAGTGGCGACCGTTCAGAACCACCCCCTTCGAGTTCGCGATTCCACGTGGATATCGCTTACCTCACTTTACGTCACACTGACCGTCGGCGGACCCAGGCCTGAGGAATTCAGCCGGGGGAATAACAGCCGCCGCACAGACGGCACCGAGGATCGTGTGGGACCCGCGAGCCGCCCGCCAGCACGCTTCGAGCGTGGCCCCGGTGGTCGCGACATCATCGACGAGAACGATCGTCCGAGGCTCGATGTCGGCGAGGAGCCGCACCGGCGCCCTCATCCGTCGGCCCCGCCTCGTCCGGCCGCGCTGGCGGCCGGATCGGGGTGCGAACAACGTCCTGGAAGTCACCGTGCACGGCCAGTCGACGGTCGAGGCAAAGCCCCTCGCAACGCTGTCAGCCAGTGTGCCTGCGACATACGTGTCGTCCCGGTAGCGTCCCGGATGAGAGGGGGCGGGAACGAAGTCGATGGCAATGACCCCATGGCTCACAAGGTCCGGGAGCTGCAGGGCCGCGAGCGCCGCGCGCTCACCCATCAGCCGGTCCAGGTCCGCCGACGGGCTTCTCTTCCAGGCCTGGAGGAGGCGCCCCGTCTCCTCATAGGAGGACATCGCCCACACGGGGAACAGCGGGCTGTCGGTGCCGTCCGGGTCGATCCTCGACAGCTGGGGAAGCCGGTGGGAGACATCGACGAGACCGCAGAGACGTTCGAGGCAGGCATCGCACGCGGGCGTATCCCACTGCCCGCAGCCGGGGCACTGGACGGGAAAGATGAGGTCGAGCAGGCTCATGCCCGCATTGTCGCCTCACCCGGGCGAAGTCCCGCCCGGGCTGTGGATGGGGACTCAGCCGGACAGTGCGGGCGAGCTGCCATCGGTCAGCAGCAGCCGCCATCCCCCGCCCGAGCGCTCGAGGACCTGGCCGTTCTCGGTGGCGAGGATGAGCGACCTCTCCCCCGCCCCGGCGGTGATCGAGACTGCGCCGTTGACCTCGGTGATCGCCGTGATCGAGCCGCCGATCGGGACGGAGTAGATCCCGGGGCTCGTGCCGCCCGGCAGTGTCGCGAGCGCGGCGACTGTCGTCTCGTCGATCCACGCGACGTCGAGGATCTGCTCGAGGCCCGCACCGATCTCGATCGGCTCCCCGATCGCGGCCGGAGCGCCGTCGCCACCGCGGATGATGGCGACGGCCGACATGTAGACGGCCGTCTCCGACCGCCAGACGATGATCGCCCGGGCACCCTCGCGGGAGACGTGGACGGAGTCGATGGTGCCCCCACCCCGCGGGAGCAGTACCGCCAGGTCGACCCGCTCACCGTCTTTGAAGGCGGTGAGGACGCCGGGACGGTCCGCGGTTCCGGACCAGACCCAGTCGTAGATGTCGACGGAGGGTCGGACGACGCCGGGGCCCTGAAGGAGCGTGACCGGGGCCGCCCCGCTGTTCGGCAGCGTGATGAGAGAGTCTCCCGAGATCCCGACGATCGACGAGTCGTCGCCATAGCCGACGGCGAGGGATTCGACATCCTCCGGCACGTCGCTCATACGCAGTGACACGGCCGAGCCATCTCGGTAGAGGGAGGGACGGCCGCCGACGTTGACGATGAGGCGCGGATCACCCAGCGGGTAGGGCGACAGGTCGGCCGTCTGACCGACCTCCCAGGGCGTGCCCTCGACGAGGAGTTCGACGTTCTGGACATTCGGCAGAAGCGTGAGGGTCTCCTCGACCTGAGTACTGAAGAGCGCTCGCTGGTAGCCGGTGACGGACAGCACCTCGTCGTTGAGCGACACGGCGGCGGTCCCGCCGCTGATGGTGATGCCGCGGCTGCCGAGGGCCGTGCCCGGCGGGATCGCCGTCCGCACCGCGTCGGCCAGCCACGGCGATGGGCCGAGGAAGAGCTCTCTCGCCGCGAAGGTCGCGTACGTGTTCTGCGGGAACCACCGCAGATCTGGAACGAGGTACTGCGAGTCGGAGGTGAGGAAGTGGAGGACCGCCTGCGAGTACTGGGATTCGAAGAGCGTGGACGACATGAGCAGGCCGTTGTCGAGGTCGATGATCCGCCATTCTCCGTCGGCGTTGCGCGCGAGCGAGAACTCGGTCGTGATGACCGCGTCGGGCCGGGATGCCTCGAACCGCCCGTTCTGCAGAAGAGAGCCCTCGGATCCGAGGTTGAGCCTGACCGCCTCGGTGTCCGTGCGGGTCGTGACGGGCGGCCGCGAGTCAGAATAGATCCGCACCACCTCGAGCGGGCGCCACAGCTCTGAGGCCCGGGGTGAGAGGTATTGACGGGCGACCTCGAAGTCGTCCGACAGTCCCGCTGCGGAGGCGGTGAGGAAGCCCTGAACGATCTCCTCCGGAGTCGATCCCTCCCGCGGGCCTGCGGCGTGGAAGCCGACCGTCTGGTTCGTGCCGGTGGGCGCGCGAGTGGCGTTGACCGGACCCTCCGTGGGCAGCGAGGTGCAGGCCGCGAGGAGCATCAGGGCGAGAAGGAGCGTGAACAGCCGTCTCATGTCAGATCCCCTTCGAGGGCGAGCGCGTCGAATTCCACTTCAACGTCGAGCGGAGCAGTGTACGGGGCACCCGGCTCACGGGGCAGGATGAGGAGAAAGCTTGCCCCCTCGCCGAGGACTCCCCACACGCGGATCTCGCCGCCGTGGAGGATCGCATCCTCGCGCGCGATCGTCAGGCCGAGGCCGGTGCCGCCGGCCTTGCGCACCCGCGCGGCATCCGCACGCCAGAACCTGTCGAAGACATGATCGGCCTGCTCCTGGCTCATGCCGATGCCATTGTCGACGACGCGCACGCCGACCGCGGTGTCGTTGCCGACCACGTCAACGCGGACCGCCCCATCATCGGCGTGCTCGATGGCGTTGACGACGAGGTTGCGGACGATGCGCTCGATACGTCGCTGCTCGACGACGGCGTACGTGTCCCCATCGGCGTGGATCGTCACCCGGACCTGATCCTCGCGGGCAAGCGGGGCCGCCATGTCGACAACACTCTCGACGACCTCCGCGAGGTCGACATTCTCGGCATTGAGCGCCATCGCCCCGGCATCGAAGCGGGAGATCTCGAGCAGGTCGGCGAGCATCGCGTCGAGATTGACGAGCTGGCGCTGCATGAGCTCGGCCGAACGCTGGAGCGAGGGCGGCAGGTCAGCTCGCTTGTCGTAGATGAGTTGGCCCGCCATGCGGATCGTCGTGACCGGGGACCGCAGCTCGTGGGACACGGCGGAGACGAAGTCCTGCTGGACCTTCGACAGCTTCTGCAGGCGAGTGAACTGCTCATCGAGCGAGGACGCCATCTGGTTGAAGGATTGGGCGAGCTGAGCCAGCTCATCATCGCCCCGGACGTCCATCCGCACCTCGAACGCACCGTCGGCGATCCGTCGAGCATTGCGCGAGGCCTCTCGGATGGGAACGAGAACCATGCGGACGAGGACGACCGCGAGCGCGATCAGCAGGGCGAGGAGCAGGCCGGCCGCCGACACCTGGACGGCGGTGACGAGGCTGAGGAGCCGCTGTTCGCTCGCGAGCGAATAGAAGGAGTAGAGCTCGTAGTCCCCTGCCCCCGGCACGGTGACGGCTATGCCGATGACGATGCCCGGTGTGGTTCCCCCCGCCCCGTCGGGAATGGCGATCGGCTGCCAATGCAGCGCCTCCGAGTTCGCGGTCTGGGCCCGCATCTCGTCCGTGATGATCTCTCGGAGGACGGTCGGACCGTTGCTCGGCTCAAGGATCTGAATGCTGCTGGCCGGCTGGTCGGCGCTCCTCATGAGCATGACACCGACGACCGAGGAGGACGGGTCGTACATCGAGTTGACGATCGTCTTGACGGTCTCCTGGACGTTGCCCGGATTCGTGCCGATCGTCGCGGTGAAGCGCTGCTCGGCCGCGCGGGCATCAGCCCCGAACTCTTCGACGATCGAGTCGATGCGATCTTCGTAGACCTGGTCGCGGATGCGCCACAGGGCGATCCCGAAGGTGAGGGACACCGAGACGGCGACGATGGTGATGAGGATGCCGATGACGCGGACCTGGAGGCGCTGGCTGATGAAGTGCCACAGCTCCCCGACCCGGTCGGCAAGGAGCCGGCCCCTGCTGGGCTCGGTGCGCTCCTCAGTCGCCTGATCGGTCACTCGCGCGCCGCACCCGCCCGGTAGCCGACGCCGCGGACGGTGAGGACAACCTCCGGATTATCGGGGTCCTTCTCAACCTTGGCGCGCAGCCGCTGGACGTGAACATTGACGAGGCGCGTGTCCGCGCTGTGACGGTAGCCCCAGACGAGCTCGAGAAGCTCCTCGCGGGAGAACACCTGACGGGGCTTGCGGGCGAGGGCCACGAGGAGGTCGAACTCGAGCGGGGTGAGGGCGAGCGTCTGGTCGCCGCGCATGACGCTGTGGCCGGTGATATCGATCGTGAGGTCGGCGACCCGGAGGATCTCGGGCTCGAGCTCCTGCCGGCGCATGCGGGCCTTGATGCGGGCCATGAGGACCGAGTTCTCGAAGGGCTTCGTCACGTAGTCATCCGCACCGGCCTCGAGACCGGCGATGACGTCGACCGAGTCGGTGAGCGCGCTCATCATGATGATCGGCACGTCAGATTCCTCCCGCAGGGCGGTGCACACCTGCACGCCGTTGAGGCCTGGGAGCATGACATCGAGGAGGACGAGGTCGGGCCGTTCGGCGCGGTACAGGGGCAGGACAGACAGTCCGTCGGCACAGACGGTCACCTCATAGCCCTCGGACTCGAGGAGGATGGCGACCATCTCCGAGATCGACGGATCATCATCGACGACAAGAATGCGGGAACTCATGGCACCAGTTTCCCATGAACGAGAAGTTTTTTTCGACACACTCGCCACCTGGGCCGATGTGCGTCCGATGACAGATGGAGAAGCCCCGGGTGCGGCGTGGTGAACACGCCCGGCTGTCGGACATGCACCGGCAGGACTGCACCGACTCTCGGAGACGCGCGCCACCCGTATCAACGCTGATCGGCCTGTGCCAAGATGGGTGTGGTGCGACACGAAGGAGAAGACCATGTCGAATGACGACAAGCGCTGGCATCCGGAGAACGAGGGCGAGGGCGGTTCCCGCGACAGCGGCGGCTGGGGCCAGCAGCCGAGCGAGCAGGGCTGGAACCAGGGTGGCGACGCCTGGAACAGTCAGGGTTCGCAGGGAAACGGTCAGTCCTGGAACCAGGGCGGCCCGGGCAACCAGCCGACCTTCGGCTACTTCAACCGGCCGGCAGACCAGCCCGCGTACGGCGAGTACGCGTCCTATGGACAGTTCGGTCAGGCGTCGGGCGACTACCAGTCCGCTCCGTACGGCGGCTATGACCGCTCCCCCTTCCCACTCCACCCGCTCACTCCTCTTGAGCAGATCGACGCGGCGATCCGCCTCGTGCGTTACAACCCGAAGGTCCTCGTCCTTCTACCCCTCATCGTCTACCTCGTCGCCGGCCTGCTCTCGACGGTCGTCGTCCTCGTCTCGGGTGAGACGTCGTTCTCCACGATCGACCCACTCGAGATCGACTCGGCCTCGCTGTCGGCCGGCTTCGCCGTTGTCAGCATCATCACGGGCCTCATCTCCTTCATCGCCGCCCTCTTCATCTACACGACCGCGGTCAACGCGGCGATGAGCGCGGTGTACGGCAGGAAGATCTCCATGGGTCAGGCGATGTCGATGTCGACAGGGGATGCCGGTCGGCTCGCGGTCGCCTACATCCTCTATTCGATCTTCATGCTCCTGGTCGCGACGCTGCTCACCCTCCTCATCTTCCCGCTCGCCGACGCCGGCGGCGGCGCCATCGCCCTCTTCCTCCTCCTCGTCTTCATCGGCGCGATCTACTTCGCAATCCGACTCTCCTGCGTCGTGCCGGTCCTCGTCGCCGAGCAGCGCGGCCCGATCGATTCGATCGTCCGCTCCTTCCAGCTGACGCGCGGCCGGTTCTGGTCGATCTTCGCCACGCTCGCCGCCACCTTCATCCTCATCATCGTCATCTCGATCGTCCTGTCGATCATCGTCGCGATCTTCTCGTTCCTCGGCCTCGGCACGACGACGGGCACGATCATCTACACGACGATCACCGGTGCCCTCATCTCCGCGATCGTCGTCGCGATCACCCAGGCTGTCACCAACGTCATCTACATCAACCTTCGGATGATCCGGGAGAACTTCCACTACGATGTCCGCAATCACTGATGTTCGGCCGCGCCCTGTGGGCTGCACTCAGCCCCGACGGGGATGAGGCGCGCCGCTGGGCCGAGGATGAGCTGCGGCAGGCCAAATATTCCGATCCGGGCCCGTCGCTCATCGAGCGGCTCGGCCTGTGGATCCTCGACCTGCTCGAGCGCCTCAATCTCTCATTCGGCGGGGACGCGACATGGACGGGGTCGATCGCCGTCGTCCTCCTCGTCGCCATCCTCGCCGCGTCGGCGATCGTCTACGGACGCCTGAGGTCCGGCGGCCGTGCCGCCGGAGCCGGCAGCGGTGTCATCCTCGACGACGATCGGAGCATCGCGCAGCTTCTGCGCGACGCCGGGCGCGCACACGGAGCCGGTGACTTCGCCACCGCGTGTGTCGATTACTACCGCGCCTGCATCCGCATCCTCGACTCCCGCGGCCTCCTCGCGGCCAGCCCGGGCATGACCGCCCGCGAATCCGCCGTGCTCGGCGAGGCCGCGACCGGCCTGCCACTCGGCCCGGGTGCCAGGATCTTCGACGCCGTCCTCTACGGCGGGGCGGACGCCAGTGCGGCGGAGGCGGAGATGATGGCGGGTCTGGTCGACCGGTGCCGGGCGGGAGTTCCCGCATGAGCACGGATGCCCGCTTCGCACCCCGGACACGGACCCGCCCCCTGTGGGCGCGCCTCATCCTCGGCGCTCTCGCCCTGCTCCTCATCGCCGTTCTCGCCGTTGCCATCTCCTCCCTGTCCGGCCGCAGCAACCAGCAGACCATGCACCCCGGCTCGGTCTCCCCCGATGGCGCCGGGGCGCTCGGCGCCATCCTCTCCGATAACGGCGTGTCCACCACAGTCGTCCACTCGGCGAGCGACGCACTCGATCACGAGACGATCCTCGTCTGGGACCCGCAGCGGATCCTCACCGCATCCGATCGGGAGCGGCTTCTCGACTCGCCCGGCCGGGTCGTCATCGTCTCCGACAACGGCAGGGACACGTATCGCTGGTTCGGCGAGACGCTGGGGACGTTCGACGGGTCACCCGACACCGTCGTCCCGCCCTCCTGCGGGGCGGTCTGGCTCGACGGGATCACGGGCACTCAGGGCGTGACCGTCGGAGTCGGCGGCGGGGACTGTTTCCCGATCGGCGGCGGCGCCCACCTCCTCACGCAGGGCAGCGTCCTCTTCTTCGCCTCCCCGGAGCTCTTTGTCAACGAGAATCTCGCGAAGGCCGACAACGCGGCGGTTGCGATCCGGGCCCTCGGCCAGTCTGATTCGGTCGCGTGGCTCATGCCGATGGCGGCATCGATCGACCAGCCCGACACCGTCCCACCGGCGCTGACCGGCGCCCTCATCGGCCTCGTCCTCGTCGCCCTCTGGCACGGCATCCTTGTCCGCCGTCCCTTCGGTCCCCTCATCCCCGAGCAGCTCCCCGTCGTCGTCCCCTCCGCCGAGTCCGCACTCGGAAGGGCGCGCCTCTACGAGCGGGGCGCGGACGCGGCGCACGCGGGCGCCGCCCTGCGGGCGGGCCTCATCTCCCACCACGCGGGCAGGCTCGGACTGCCACCGGATTCCTCCCCCGATATGGTGATCGGCAGAGTCGCGGCCGCCAGCGGCCGGACTCCTGACTCTGTGCGCCACCTCCTCTACGGGCCACCACCCGCCACCGACTCCGAGCTGACCGGCCTCGCCACCAGCCTCGCCACCCTCTCGAAGGAGCTCACCGATGACTGACCATCGCCCCCGTCTCGCACTGCCCACCACCGAGGGCGCGAGTCCCGCCCAGCAGGCCTTCGGCGCTCTCGCGGGCGAGATCCGCAAGGCCGTCATCGGCCAGGAGGAGGCGATGGCGGGCCTCGTCGTCGGGCTCCTCTCCGGCGGGCACGTCCTCCTCGAGGGCGTGCCCGGCACCGCGAAGACCCTGCTCGTCCGGGCGCTCGCGGCGGGCCTCGATCTCGATGAGAAGCGGGTCCAGTTCACGCCCGACCTCATGCCGGGCGATCTGACCGGTTCGCTCATCTACCGCTCAGGCGAGTTCGACTTCCGGCCCGGGCCCGTCTTCACCCAGCTCCTGCTCGCCGATGAGATCAACAGGACACCGCCGAAGACCCAGGCGGCCCTGCTCGAGGCGATGGCGGAGCATCGGGTGACGGTCGACGGCGAGCCGCGGGACCTGCCCGACCCGTTCATGGTCATCGCCACCCAGAACCCCATCGAATACGAGGGCACGTATCCCCTACCGGAGGCGCAGCTCGACCGGTTCCTCCTCAAGATCACAGTGCCGCTGCCGGGGCGGGACGCTGAGCTCGAGGTCGTCCGCCGCCATGCGGCCGGCTTCGACCCGAACGATCTCGGCGCGATCAACCCGGCCGCCGGCGCGGCCGAGATCATCGCCGCGCGACGGGAGATCGCCCGCGTCGAGGTCCACCCCGCCATCCAGGCCTACATCGTCGACCTCGTCCGGGCGACCCGCAGCGCACCCGCCGTCGAGATCGGCGTCTCCCCGCGCGGCGCCACGGCCCTGCTGCGCACCGCGCAGTCATGGGCATGGCTGTCGGAGCGGGCCTATGCGACGCCGGATGATGTGAAGGCGATGGCGCTGGCCGCCCTCACCCACCGGGTGCGCCTTCGTCCCGAGGCGGAGCTCGACGGAATGTCGACCGAACGCGTCATCGACCACGTCCTCACCCAGGTGCCGGTGCCCCGCTGATGTTCCTCACGACCCGCTCGACGATCCTCGCCGCCCTCGCAGTGCCGGCAGGGATGATCGAGGGCGGCTGGCTGTGGCCGGCCATCATCATCGCCGTCGTCGCCATCCTCAGCGGGCTCGACTGGGTCCTCGCGGGCTCCGCGGCGAACATCTCCTCGGAGCGTCCTCCCGTGACGATGAGGCTCGGCACCTCCCACCCCTCACGCGCGACGATCACGAACAGGGGCCGGCGGCCCCTGGCAGGGGCGGTCCGGCACGGCTGGCCGCCCTCGGTCAGGGTCACGCCGCCGACGTTCGAGTACGCCCTCGAGCCGGGCGCCTCGACGACCCATTCCGCACTCCTCACACCGACCCGCCGCGGGACGATCACCTCCGGCCCCCTCGTCATCCGCACCCGCGGCCCCTTCGGCCTCGCAGGTCGGCAGACGAGCCGGTACGACGAGGCGCAACTCACCGTCCTGCCGGAGTTCCGCTCCCGCCGCTACCTGCCGAGCAGGATCGCGCGCCTGCGGGAGATGGAGGGACGCAGCCTCCTCCTCGTCTCGGGCGAGGGCACCGAATTCGATTCCCTGCGCGACTACGTCCGCGGGGACGACGTGCGCGCCATCGACTGGCGCTCGAGTGCACGCCGCGGGCAGACCCTCGTCAAGACGTGGCGGCCCGAGCGGGACCGCCGCATCATCGCACTCCTCGACTGCGGCCGGTCGGCGTCGATGAGGATCGGCGACGAGCCGAGGATCGACTCCGGGATCGAAACAACCCTGCTCCTGGCCGCGCTCGCGGAGCGATCGGGCGACCGGCTCCACGTCCTCGCCCACGACGACCGCCTCCGGGTGCGGGTCGACCCGGGGCGACGACAGACAACCCACGCGCTCGCAGCCGCCCTCGCCGACATCCACCCGAGCCTCGCCCAGACGGACTGGATCGGCGCCGCGGGCGCCGTCCGCAGGACCGTGTCGAACCGCGCGCTCGTCGTCATCACGACTGCACTCGACTCCGGCGTCGTCCCGGGTGGTCTTCTCGAGGCGATCCCGCTCCTGCGCCGCCACACCGTCCTCATCGCCGTTGCAGAGGATCCGACGCTGCAGGCGATGACGGAGATCGACGGCACCTCAGCATCCGCCTACGAGGCCGCCGCCGCGCACCGCGCCCTCCTCGAGGAGAAGGCCCTCGCCGAGCATCTCGCCCGGCTCGGCGCCCACGTCGTGTTCGCCACGCCGGAGGCTCTGCCCGCGAAGGTCGCCGATGCGTACCTCGATCTCAAGGAGGCGGGCAGGCTCTGACCCGACCGATGAGTTGGGAACGGGCCTTCGTCGGGGCGACTCAGGCGACGGGGACGGACCAGCCCGCCTCCTCCTCCGCGAGATCGGCCGAGCCACCGCGCGCCAGCGCCCAGCGACCACCCCAGATCGTGTAGACCCAATACGCCGCGAGCGCGGCGGTGCCGATGAGGATCTTGACGAGCCACGGCAGGTCGGAGGGGGTGACGAAGCCTTCGATGACGCCGGACAGTGCGAGGACGAGGACAAGGCCGAGGGCAACGATGACGGTGGTCCGGCCCTCCTGGGCAATCGCCTGGGCGCGGGTGCGCCACCCTGGTGATACCCAGGCCCAGAACAGGCTCAGTCCCGCCCCGGCGGCGATGAAGATCGCGGTGAGCTCGAGCTGGCCGTGGGGAAGGATGAGCTGGAAGAAGACATCGAGGCCGTCCTGGCTGTGCATGATCGCCGCGGAGGAGCCGATGGCGGCCGCGTTCTGGTAGAGGACGAAGGCGGGGACGATACCGGTGATGCCGCCGGCGATCGATTGGACGGCAATGCGGGCATTGTTCGCCCACACCTGGCCAGCGAAGTCGGCCGATGGATATTCGGAGTAGTAGGCGGCGAAGGCCTCGTTCGCGTACTGGCTCAGCTGCTGCTCAGTGCCGAGGGACTCGAGCACCGGCGGATTCGTCGCGGTATAGATGGCGGTCGTCGTCGCGATGAGGAGGAAGGCCGCCATGACCCCGACCGTCCACCACCGGACGCTGTAGAACGCCAGCGGGAGGGTGATGCGGAAGAAGGTGGCGACGGCCGTACGGGTGAGGACCCGTTCGCCGCTGAGCTCCGCCCGCGCCGCGGAGAGGACCTGCGACAGGCGCAGCACGAGGTTCGGGTCCGGACTCGATGTCCTGATCGTTGCGAGATGAGTGGCGGTGCGCTGGTAGAGGCGGACGAACTCGTCGGCCTCGGGCCCGCTCAGTGTGCGGCGCTTCGTCAGCTCTCGGAGTCTGTCCCATTCGTGTTGGTGGGCGAGTGCGAAGGCATTGGCGTCCATCGCACCAGTCTCGCATGCCCCGGCACGGTCGGCGCGATTGTCGCTACTGTGGTGCCATGACGACTGAGGGAGCCGACATCCGCTACCAGGCGGCGGGCAGCGCAGCCGCGCCGGTGGATGAGCGGACCGACATCATCACCGGCGAGGGCGTGGGCCTGGTCCTGCCGACAGTCGCGCTCGGCACAAGGATCATCTCCGCCCTCATCGACTACACCCTCTACCTCCTCATCGGCGGACTCGCCTGGTACGGGCTCCAGCGCGTGTGGGAGCCCGAGAACATGGCTCAGGCGGCCACGTGGATCACGACGACGCTCATGGTGTGGGCCGTCGGCCTGCCGTTCCTCGTCCAGTGGCTGACCCGCGGCTCGTCGCTCGGGCGGCTGCTCACGAGCACCCGCACGGTCCGATATGACGGCGGGACGATCACGATGAGGCACGCGCTCACGCGCGCCGTGGCAGGGCTCTTCGACATCCATCTCACGCTCGGCGCGCTCGGCTCCGTCGTCATCGCCTCGACCGCCCGCAGCCAGCGCACGGGCGACATGCTGGCCGGCACGATCGTCGTCACGTGGCCGCGCCGCTACCGCGGACCCCAGCTGCTCGCCGTCCACCCGCTCCTCGACCGGTGGGCCAGAATCGCGATGATCAGCCCCGTGCCGGGGCCGCTGTCGATCGCGGCACGCGACTACCTTCGCACCGCGAAGGCGATGACACCCGAGCGGCGATTCGAGCGCGCTCGCGACCTCGCCGCCGCACTCGAGCCCTTCACGGCACCGGCACCGCCGCGGGGAACGGATCCGGATGCCTTCATCCTCACCGTCCTGTCACTGCGGGAGGCCGCCGATTACCGCGCGGCATCGGACACGATGAGGAGGCAGATGAGGACGGAGGAGCGGCTCGCCGCCCTCCCCTATTCGGTGGAGCACCAGGGACAGTCGGTGCGTCAGGGATAGTCAGTGCGTCAGCGGGGAAATCCGGTGCGACAGCGGGATATGGCCTCGCGGGCCGGGCGTTGGCGGTCGCGCCACCGGGCGCTGATGGCGCTCACGGACCTTCGGTCACCGGAGCGGCACAGCTCCGCTCCAGCGATTCTCAGGAGGCGGGAACCTGCTCGGCCTCTGTCGGCAGGAGGATGGGAACCTCGTTCTCGATCCTGTAGCGCCACGCGGGGGTCGAGGAGGAGATGTACCAGTCGCCCTCGCGTCGCAGCTCGGTACCGGTCTTCGGGCAGCGCAGCGCGCCGCGGATCCAGTCAGTCATCGCTCTCTCCTGGGTTGGGCACTGCCCTGAGGGCAGGCGCTGGGCTGGGCACGTCGGACCGGCGGCGCACCTGGCGCTCGGCCGGCTTCGGCTCGGGTGCGCGGCGGCGGCTCGCCTCTTTGATCGCGTTGGCGAGTGCCATGAGGTCGTTATCGGAGGGCGGCGCGGGCTCGTATTCTGTGACGAGTCTGACCATCGTCCATCCCCGCGGGACCGTGACCGACTGCGCGTGATCCTCACACAGGTCGAGCGCGCCCTTCTGGGCGACGGGCGAGAGCGGGCCGACAACCGCGGTCGCCTCACCATAGTCATACGTCATTGTGACGACGGCGCGCTGTGCGCACCGTGTCCTCGAGCATTGCCTCACCACAACTCCCAACCGTAGCACGCACGGTACGCTGGTTGGGTGAGTGCCTTCCCCCATGACAAGTTCCCCAAGCCGTCCCGGTCGCTGCGCAGGGACCGCCATGGGCGGGGCCTGCGGGGCCCGATCATGCCGCCGACCGTGCCCGCCTGGCGGACGCGCGCGGAGCGCTTCGATGACATCGTGTCCCTCGAGGTCGCGACCTACCGCAGGCACCTCGGGGACGTTGTCGATCGGCTCGACTATGCCGTGCTCGACGTGCCCGAGTCCGACCCGACTCCGTGGGAGGACGGCATTCCCCAGGCCCGCTTCTTCCCCCTCGACCGAAGCACGGGCCTCGAGGGCCGCATCGTCCTCTACCGGCGTCCGATGGAGCAGATGGCACCGACGGCAGGCACCCTCGCCGTGCTCATCCACATGGTCATCACCCAGCAGCTCGCATCCTTCCTCGGCCGCTCACCCGAGGAGATCGACTACCACAACCACGGCTGAGGCGCAGTCTCAGCCGATGACGTCGATGAGGAGGTCGCCGGAGGCCGGCGGCGGCTGAGTCGGGCTCAGACCGGCGATGCCGGTGAGGGAGCCGAGCTCCCGGACCGAGAGGATCCCCGCGTGGACCGGGTCATCGGCCTCGATGAGGACGAAGGATGCTGCGTCGGGGCTCGCGAGGGTGCCGATGCCATCGATCGTCACATCGACCTCATCGACCACTGCCCCCGTGTGGTCGTAGAACGTGGCCGTGGCCCGCGTCGGCTCCTCGGCGTACAGCGTCACCTGCGAACGCGAGTCGGGAATCGATGCGGCACTGCGCTCGGCCGGCTCGCTCGAGGCGAGCCAGGCGTAGTCCCCGTCGACATCGACCCGTGCCCCCGCAAGGACCGGTTGGTCGGATTCGACGATGAGGGCGGACCAATCGCCGGCAAGGCCGCCCATCGACAGATCGAGCACCGTTCCGGGGGCGAGGACGACCTCCTGCGCCCCCGGGACCTCCTCGCGCCCCTCCGCGGTGACGGAGACGATCGAGATCGTGGCGCGCTCCTCCCCCGGGTTCGCGACCCGAAGATCAACAGTGCCGGTCGCACCGGACAGGTCCGCACCGGGGACGACGACCGTCGTTGCCGCTTCAGCGCCCGCGGTCACGGATTCCGTGCCGGCCCCCGAGATCCCGTCGACCTCGTGGAGCAGCAGATGGGCGGCGATCTGGCCGCCGGTTGAGGACACCTCGAAGGCGAGACGCGGGTCGCGCACACCCGCCTCGACGAGGATCGTCTGCGATGAGTGGGCATCGACCGTCGTGGTGGAGATGACGGAGGGGCCAGCCGTGCCCGTCGACGTGTGGGCGGTGACGGCGACCGTCGCCGGAGTTCCCGAGACATTGGTGAGGACGAGTTGGGCCGAGGATGAGGCGGCGGTCGAGCCGCCGACGAGGTGCTGGGTGGTAACCGGGGAGACGCACGGCGTCAGCGACAGGCCGGCGAGATCGCCGAGCTCCTGGGCCCGCTGGGTCGTCGCGGCCGCGAGGACCGGATCCTCGCCGGGTTCGACGGTGAGCTCACCCGGGAAGGCCCCCGCCTCGAAGAAGGTGCGCAGGCCGCCCGTACCGAGATCGGCTGAGCCGAGGACGGCATCCCCGCCGCCGGAGATGATCGCGCGCGTGCGCAGGAGGGTCTCCGAGTCCTCTCCCCCAATCCCCGCGGTCATCGCCCCCATCGTCTTCTCGAAATCGGGTGGGCACGCAAGTGAGACCGAGCGGGCGGTGCCGTCCACCCGGACGGGTTCCGCGTCCGCCACCTCGACGGCGGGGGCGATGGCGGCCAGCGCCAGGCCGGCCCCGCCGAGGGCGAGTGCGGCGAGCGCGGATGCGATGCGGGAAGCTTTCATCGTGCCCTCCACGGCAGGCTGACAGTGATATTTCCGGCGATGAGGAGGACGCGCAGGAGAGTGACCCACCACTGGCCGAAGCCGCCCTCGTGGGTGATCTCGACCGTTCCGGGCCTCTCGACCTGCCAGGCCGCCCGCCACGGGTCCTCGGCCCGGGCGAGCTCGACTCCGTCTTGGACGGCGGTCCACCGCGGATCGTCCCGCTCCGCGAGCGTGAGTACGCCCGGCTCCGCGTCGACTCGCGCGTCGACCGTCCCGGAGGGAAGCACGGCATCGCCCTGCATGACCCGCCCCGAGGGCACGTCGACACGCCAGAACGTGCCGATCTCCGAGGTCGTCACGCGGGTGACCGAGTCGGTCCCGTCGAGGAGGATGCCGAGATCCTCGACGTCACTGCCCTCGCCGGGGACGACGATGACGGTGATGGCGTGCTGCGCCGCCCGCTCCGCGAAGTCGTCCTCGCCCAGCCGCGCGAGTGTGGCGGCGAGCTCCTCGCCGCCCACCTGCCCTCGGGCGGTGAGCTGCGGCCCGTCGCCGCGCCACAGCTCGGCACGGTATCCACCATCGGTGGGGCTGAGCTCCAGCGTGCGGCCCCGCGTGGGATCGGAGGCGTTCTTGGCGGCGACCGCGGGGATCCTCGTCCCCGGAGCGTCGCCCACCAGCGTGCTGCCCTCCCCGTGGACGGACACGAGCCATCCTGCGCTTCCGGCGATCGGCGTCGCCAGAACGCCGATCGCGCAGGCACCGACGAGGAGGTGACGGAGCGAAAGCCCCGATGTCGAGAGGTCGGCGCGCAGACCGTGCGCGCCGCCGGCGACCGCCACCAGGAGTCCGAGCCACAGGAGGCTGAGCCCCGGTCCCGGCCATGCAGCACCCTCGACGAGTGCGGACTGGTCGATGCCGACACTCTGCGTGAGCGCGACGGCGGTCAGCGCCCCGCCGAGACCGACGAGGATCCAGCCGATCCGAACGGCCCGCGCCCGGCGGACCCGCAAGAGGGCGAGCATCGCGGCGACCGCGACGATCGCGGCTGCACCGAGCAGGATCGGCCCGGCGACGTCGAGGCCCCTCGGCCATCCGGCGAGGATCTCCCAGCGCGACCCGCGGTCCCAGGTGAAGACTGCGCCCGGCAGGCGCACGAGGGACTCGGGAAGGTCCTTGGCGAGCGACCACAGGGCGGGACCCGAGAAGGCTGTGCCCGGGATGACGACCCAGAGCCAGGCCGCGCGGCGCTGGACGATCGCAGCGCCGACGGCGAAGACCGCGATCCCCAGGAGTGCCGCCGGGTAGGCGGCCCCTGCGGCAAGCGTCCACCAGGCGGCCGAGCCCAGATGGGAAGAGGCCCGTGAGCGCACCGCCCGGGCGAGGCTCGCCACGAGCAGCGGGAGCACGATGTGGAGGAGGACTGCGCCCGCCGAGCCTGCCGCCAGGGACGAGAGCAGCGGCGGGGCCGCCGCCCACACCGCCCCGAGGATGAAGCGGAGGACCGGCGAGGAGGCGATCATGCCGGAGGCGCGGAACGCGGCCAGGCCCGCGAGCATGGGGGCGGCCATGAAGAAGAGATAGATCGCCTCGGTGAGGGCGCCTCCCCCGTAGCCGGCGAGCCACGTGAGGGGGACGGCCAGGATCCAGATCGGCTCGAGGTGGCCCGGGTGCCCGTCGCCCGCCGGCGTCCAGCTGCTCGTCGCGGCCCTCAACAGATCACCGGCACTCGAATCGTCGGGCAGGAGGCCGCCGCCGCTCAGCCCGAAGGCCGACAGGTGCGGGGCGAAGCCCGCGAGGCCGAGGGCGAGCCCGAGGAGGGCGAGTGCTGTCGCGCTGGCCCGCGTCCGGGCACGCCGCTCGGCGGCCTCGCGCCGCACGTGCGCGGGCGGCAGACTCCGCAGCTGTGCCGCCTCTTTGCGCGCTTTGCGGATGTCGGAGCGGTTCTCGACGACATCCTTATGGGTGGCCTCGAGGCTCCGGTAGGAGCGGGTGACGGTCGCGCGGGCGAGCCGCCGCCGGGCCGCGAGCAGAGCCCGAGACCGCCGGAGCAGCTCGAGAGCCGCCCACAGCTCACCCCGGGCACGGACCGTGTCCTTGATGGCGAGCCGGGCGAGCGCCCGGAGCGGGCTGAGGATCATGTAGATGAGGAAGAGGAGCGGGGCAACCGGGAGGGGTGCGCGCTGGAGCGCCGTGTACATCTGCGATCCGCGGCGGCGCCCGAAGGAATGAGGCGTGTCCGCGAACGACGCTCGGGCGTGGCGGACGGCCGCGCTCGGCACGACGACGACGCGATGGCCGCCGGCCCGCAGCCGCCGCGACAGCTCGAGGCCATCCCCAAATGGACCGAGGGCGGGGTCGAAGCCCCCGGCGTCGGTGAGCGCCGCCGTGCGCAAGAGCATTCCCGCCGTCCCGACGGCGAGCACATCGTCGCGGGTGTCGAACTGGCCCTGGTCCCTCTCACCCGGATCGAGTTCGGGCACGCGCCGGCCGGAGCGGGTGGCGCGGATGCCGACCTCGAGAAGCTCGGTCGGATCGTCCCACCCAACCTGCTTGGGGCCGGCTGCGGCGATCATCTTCGACGACTCGCAGACCCTGTGCAGGTCGGCGAGACAGTCGGGTGCGGGGGCGGAGTCGGCGTGGAGCAGCCAGGTCCACTCGGAATCCGCAAGCCCAGCTGTGTAGGCCTCGCCGGATGTCTGGGCCTGTGGCCGGATGATCGTCGTGTCGATACCGCGCGCCTCGAGGGCGCGCGTGTCGACGTCGCCGTCGTCGAGGAGGACGAGGTTGAGCCGATCGGGTGCGCGCGTGCCATCGGCGACCGCGCGCAGGGTGCGGGAGAGGTGTTCGGACGTGGAAGGGCCGACGACAACCGCGAGGATGCCGCCGGCCGTGGGGCTCGTCATCAGTGTCAGCGCTCTCCGACTGCTCGCCTGCGCTGACGGGAGGCACGCCGACGATCATTGTCGGACATGCCGCCCCAGATTCCGTGACGGATATCATTGGTCAGCGCGTACTCCAGGCACTCGCCGCGAACCTCGCAGTTCTGGCAGACGCTTGTGGCCGGGGCGGTCGAACCGCCCTTCTCGGGGAAGAAGATGTCGGGATCGGTTTCGGCGCACAGCGCGCGATCGAGCCAGCCGAGTTCACCGTCGTCGTACCCCAGCCCCCACAGCTCGTGAAACAGCGTTGGAGTGCTGGTGGGGAGGGATGTTACGGTCGCTCCCCGGTCGTCAGGACGCCCGTCGGGCGCCTGGTTGCCGGTCAGATTCCACATCTGATCGAACCCCCTTCTCAATCGGTCACTTGGTAAATTACAACCATGTAAGCCCCGAAAGGTCAAGGTGAAAAAGACAAATTATCTCGGCGCGGAGGACGTTGGGAGGATAGACACGCCGATATCTCCCCGTTTGCAATAGATTCACCTCACACGCCTGATTGGCGTGTTGCGACACGGCGTGTCAGCATTGACACGTGTCTGAAACGCCTTCCCCCGAGATCCGATCCTTCCTCCTTGACCTCGTCGCCGAACTCGGCCCCGGCCTGCTCGCCGCGAGCCGCGAGCGCGGTGACCTGACCGCGAAGTCGAGCTTCCACGATGTCGTCACGGTCCACGACGAGGCGACGGAGGCAAAGATCCGCGACGCGATCCTCACGCGGTTCCCCGATTCCCACTTCCTCGGGGAGGAGTCCGGCTGGTCCACGGTCGACGGACCGTCCGATGGCCCGGGCGACGATGACCTCTACTGGCTGGTCGACCCGATCGACGGCACATCGAACTTCGCGGCTGGATGGGATTACTGGTGCATCTCCATCGCCGCCGTCCGCGGGGGCGAGCTGCGCGCCTCGGCCGTCCACCAGCCGCTCACGGGCCGCACATGGTCGGCCGATGACAACGGCGCCTACCTCGACGAGCCGAGCCGCCCCACCCGGATCCTTCAGGTCGATACGACCGTGGTCCCGCGGGACGGCCTGTGTATGACCGAGTACCCGTCGGTCCGTGTCGCCCGCGACGACAGCGCACTCGTCCGCTGGCGTGACGCCGCGGCGCAGTTCCGCTCGATGAGGAGGACCGGCTCGACCGCGCTCGACCTGTGCTTCGTTGCCGACGGGTCGGGGATCGCCTCATTCTCAACGGGTACGAACCCATGGGACGTCGCGGCGGGCATCCACATCCTCCAGAAGGCCGGCGCCATCTACGAGTCGTACACCGATTCCATCCCCACCGAGCCCGTGTGGGATGGTCCGGAGTACATTGCCGCCGCGTCGCAGGCATGCCTGCAGGTGAGCCGAACGGCGATGGGCCTGTGACCGCCCTCGCGATCTACCGCGCTCTCGTCGATCGGGGCGCCGCGCCCGCACTCACGCTGTATGGCCCCTCCGCCGGGGCCCCGCGCCTGGACCTGTCGGGCAGAGTGGTCGCGAACCACGCAGCGAAGGCCGCGAACCTGCTCGCGGACGATCTCATGATCGACCCCGGGTCGACGATCAGGCTCGATCTGCCGGCCCACTGGCGACTCATCACCTGGGCGCTCGGCGGTCTCCTCGCCGGGGCGCAGCTGTCGACGACCGAGGGCGACACGGTCGTGACAACGAATCCCGACGCCGACGGCGATGACGTCATCGTCGTCTCCCTCGGCGCCCTCGACATGTCCTATCCGGGCGACCTGCCGGCCGGGGTGATCGACGGCAATGCTGAGGCCCTCGGCCAGGCCGATATCCTCCTCGACGAGTCCTCCGCCGCCCCCGTATCCCCGCGCCCGCTGCGGTCCCAGGGCCGGGCCCTCATCGTCGATCCGAGCCCCGAGGAGTTCATCGACGCCTTCCTCGCCGCGATCGGGGCGGGCCTCACGCTCGTCGTGGCCGACTCCGCCCATGCGGAGAAGGCTGCCGCGGCCGAGGGTGCGGCGCCGATCGCGTACGCGGACTGACGCGGCGGACGACCCCGGGTTCGACCATCCGAGGTCAGATGCATGCACGCGGTGGGGATCCGGGCAATAATGGCGGGAAGAAGTCTCCACACGGAAGGTTAGCGATGCGCGGCATTATTCTGGCCGGCGGTTCAGGCACCAGGCTCCACCCGATCACACTCGGCGTCTCGAAGCAGCTCGTCCCTGTCTACGACAAGCCGATGATCTACTACCCGATGTCGACGCTCATGCTCGCCGGCATCCAGGACATCCTCATCATCACCACCCCGCACGACGCAGAATCCTTCCATCGCCTGCTCGGCGACGGCTCACAGCTCGGCGTCAACCTCTCCTACACCGTCCAGGAGGTGCCGAACGGCCTGGCACAGGCCTTCGTCCTCGGCGAGCAGTTCATCGGCTCCGAGGCGGCCGCCCTCGTGCTCGGCGACAACATCTTCTACGGCCAGGGCATGGGCACGAAGCTGCGCAGGCACGTCAACCCCGACGGCGGCGCCGTGTTCGCCTATCACGTCAACGATCCTGAGCGGTATGGCGTCGTCGAGTTCGACGAGAACAGGAAGGCGATCTCCATCGAGGAGAAGCCCGCCAAGCCCAAGTCGAACTACGCCGTCCCCGGCCTGTACTTCTACGACAACGATGTCGTCGAGATCGCGAAGGCCCTCGAGCCCTCAGCCCGCGGCGAGTACGAGATCACGGATGTCAACGCGCACTACCTCCGCGAGGGCAGGCTGTCGGTCGAGGTCCTCCCCCGCGGCACCGCGTGGCTCGATACCGGCACGTTCGACTCACTGGCCGACGCAACGAGCTACGTCCGCACGGTTGAGGCCCGCCAGGGCCTCAAGGTCGGAGCCCCCGAGGAGGTCGCATGGCGGATGGGCTTCCTCACCGATGAGGAGCTCGCCGAGCGCGCCCAGCCCCTCGTCAAGTCCGGCTACGGCGAGTACCTGCTCTCCCTCATCGAGCGCGGCAGGTAGCGGCCAGCAGGCAGCCTCCAGCGGGTTGCCACAGGTAGACAGCAAGAGAGACCTGCCCGAGCATTGACGCTCGGGCAGGTCTCTCTATCCAGTTCAGCTGACGGCCGGGGCTGCTCAGCTGTCCGCGAGCACCGACTCGGCGGCCACGTTCCAGCGCTCGAGCCAGTTGCCGATCGGCTCGACACCGGCGGCGACGAGCTGGTTATGGCTGAGGACCGAGAAGGAGGGTCGCGGTGCGGGGCGGTTGAAGGCGGCCGCTGTCGTCTCTGTGACGATGGCGGGATCCTTCCCGAGCGAGGTCATGATCGCCTGCGCGAAGGAGTGCCAGTTCGTCCGGCCAGATGAGGTGCCGTGGTAGATGCCGGACGGCACCTCGGCCTCGACGAGGCGAACGATGAGGTCGGCCAGGTCGGCGGTCCATGTCGGCTGACCAACCTCATCAGTGACGACGGAGAGGGTCTCGTGCCTCTCCGACAGCGCCGCCATTGTCTTCGGGAAGCAGGCGCCGTGGGCGCCGTAGAGCCAGGCGGTGCGGACGATGACGTAGTCGTCGGTGTTGGCCTTGACCGCCCATTCGCCCGCCGCCTTCGTCCGGCCGTAGGCGCCCGCCGGGGCGACGACGCCGTTCTCCTGGTAGGGCGAGGAGCTGGAGCCGTTGAAGACGTAGTCGGTCGAGATGTGGACGAGACGTGCGCCGATCTTTCTGCACCTGCGGGCCAGGTGCTGGGGGCCAACGGCGTTGACGAGGAAGGCGGCCGCCTCCTCTTCTTCGGCCTGGTCGACTGCCGTGTACGCCGCGACGTTGACGACGACGTCGACGCCATCGACAGCATGGTCGACCGAGCCTTCGTTGGTGATGTCGAGCTCGTCCTTGTCCATGGCGAGCACATCGTGCCCGGTCTCGACGAGCTTCGACACGAGGTCAGTGCCCAGCATGCCTTTCGCGCCCACAACCATCCACCTCATCGGCAGTCCTTTCGTCCTCAACATGATGGTCCAAGACTAGCGTGCCGGTCCGCGGAAACAGGCCAGGTGTTAACCTTGAGGCACAATTTGGAAACCGGCTTCTGGAGGCACAGTTGAATATCACGCCCCTTGCAATCAGCGGCGCCTGGCGGATCACGCCCCGCCAGTTCCCGGACAGCCGGGGCACGTTCCTTGAGGCGTTCAAGCAGCCGACCTTCGTCGAGGCCACCGGCCGGTCCCTCCATGTCGCCCAGGTCAACACCTCTGTCTCAGCGGCCGGCGCGATCCGCGGCATCCATTTCGCCGACGTCCCGCCCTCCCAGGCCAAGTACGTGTTCTGCACGAAGGGCGCGATCCTCGATTTCGTCATCGACATCCGCATCGACTCGCCCACATTCGGGCAGTACGATGCGGTGCTGCTCGACGACAAGGATCGCAACGCGATCTTCATCTCCGAGGGTCTCGGCCACGCCTTCATGTCCCTCGAGGATGATTCGGTCGCGACCTATCTCTGCTCGACTACCTACTCGCCCACCCGTGAGCACGGCATCAACCCGCTGTGTAGGACCATCGGCATCGACTGGCCGACCGAGGACCGCCACGGCAACCCAATCGAGCCGCTCCTCTCCGACAAGGACAGGGACGCCCCCGGCCTCATGAAGGCAGCGGAGCAGGGTCTCCTGCCGACGCTCGCCCTCGCCGAGGGCTTCGTCAGCCGCCAGAAGTAGTCGACAGTCCGAAGCTGGGCAGGGGCTCGGCGGTGACCGCGCAGACTGGGTCGGCTGTGACTGACAAGAAGAACTGTGGAGGGGGCGAGCTGTGAACTGTTCCCCATTTGTTGGACAAGTTAATTAAACACCTAGGCTGCGAGGGCGTGGGTCCGGTATTCGATCGGGCTCATGCCCTTGAGCGTTAGGGATAGTCGCTGGGTGTTGTACCAGGCGATATAGGTGTGCAGGGCTGATTCGAGAGCGGCGATGTCGTCGTGGGTGTCGTGGTGGAACATCTCTTCCTTGACGTGTCCGAAGAAGTTCTCCATCACCGCGTTGTCCAGGCAGTTGCCCTTGCGTGACATCGATTGCCGTGCCCCTGCGTTGGCCAAGGCAGCGCGCCAGGCTCCATGCTGGTACTGGAATCCCTGGTCTGAATGGACAAGCACAGTCGCTCCTGGAGGCAGGGCGCTGAGCGCGGCTTTAAGCGGGGTCAGGGTGAACTCCACTGTCGGGCTGGGACCGATCGAGTAGGACAGCACCGAGCGGTCGAAGAGATCCATGATCGGTGACAGATACAGCTTGTCGGCTCCGATGCGGAACTCGGTGACATCGGTGACCCATTTCTGGTTCGGCTCGGTGGCGGTGAAGTCCCGATTGAGGACATTGTCCGCGATGGTGCCGACCTGTCCGCGATAGCTGACATACCGTTTCCGTGATCGGGTCTTGCACTTCAACCCGAGCTCGCGCATCAGTTTCCATACCGTCTTCTGCGATATCTGCATGCCGCGGCGGTGAAGTTCCAGACGAATGCGTCGGTGCCCGTACCTGCCCTGCCTGCTGGAGAAGATCTCCGTGATCAAGGCTTTGACTGCAGCGTGGCGGTCGGGACGGTTCAATGCGCGCAGATGGTAGTAGAACGTGGACCTGGGCAGGCATGCGATCTCCAGCAGCACCGCCAGATTGTAGTCCGACTTGAGGGTGGCGACAGCGAGGGTTCTCACCTGTGCCCCTGATCCCTCAAGTCCCGCAATTTTTTCAGGTACGCGTTCTCCGCCCGCAACCGCTCGTTCTCCCGCTGGACCTGCTCGAGCTCACTGAGCTGGCGCGGCGGAGCATCATCGTCTTTACGTGGACGGCCTTTGGGCTTGGGTCGAAGGCCGGCCTCACCCTCATCTCGATAGCGACGCACCCATGCATCGATGAGCTTAGGAGAGGACAGCTGGAACTCCTGAGCCAGGGCTGGTTTCGACTCCCCGGCCAGGACACGCTCTACGACGACCTTCTTCTTCTCATACGAGTGCTGAGTCCTGGTTGGCTTGTTCATGAGGCACAATCTGCCATGGATCCGCCACCGGTCATAGAGCCGCGCCACGCGACCTTCAGGCACGCACAGCCGAGTCGCAACAAACCATGCGCCGTAGCCCCGTTCGAACAAGCCAACAGCCTCTTCACGCTGCTGTGGCGATAACAAAGACCTCAAATACATGAAATACTCCCCGGAAATCGGAACTGACTTCTACAGTCCAACTTCCGGGGAGCACTTCACTGATGCTCGCCCCCTCCACAGTTCTCTGCGTGCCCGCATGCGCGCCCGAACCCTTATGCGATCTCTCGTTCGAGATGCTACCCGCGCCCGCTGTCCTCCGGGATAGTCACGCTGTCGCTCGCGGGCCTGCGACGCCGGGCGAACCCTGACCATGGCAGCGCACGGTCCTCGGCTGAGAGCGTGAGTCCGGATTCCTTCACGCCGACATAAGCGGCGAGAACGAAGGCAGCGACATAGGCGGCGACGAGGATCTCGAGGATGATCGTGAGCACTGCCTCGCTGACCCCCGCCACGAGGGCGTACCGGGGGAAGTCGATCCATGGATAGCCGGGGTATGCGCTGTTGAGGAGGAAGATGAAGCCGTAGGCGCCGATCGCGAGGTTGACCGCGGCGACGACGACGATCGCCCGGCCCCGCAGCGGCCTCAGGCCGAGCACGATGGCGCCGAGCACGGCGAGGAAGGGATAGAAGTAGCGGCCCTGGACGCCGGCGATCGTGCCATAGGAGGTGTAGGCGCTCCACGACTCCGCGAGCAGGAGCGGCACCGTCCCGAGCGCCGGTGACACAATCGCCAGGAACGTGCGGCGGTGCTCGCCCGCATTGATACCCGCCCACACGAGGAGGCCAATGAGGGCGAGCATAAGGGCGGTGGTGAGAACCGGGTGGAAATCCGATTCCAGCCACCCGAACGCTGAGAAGAACGATGTTGTGATCGATCGCCAGGCAACGCCGAGGAACGTGGGGAACTCCGCCATCGACGGATCCCAGCCGTCCGGGACCTCGCGAGGGAAACCCGAGGGCTGGATGACGCCGAAGCGGATGATGTTGTGGATCCACCACCAGCCGATGACAAGAGCGCCGACGCCGGATGCGGCGATTGCGGCGATCCTCGCCCGCCAGGTCTCGTCCCTCTTAAGGGCGAAGACGAGGATGAGGGCGAGTCCGAAGGCAAGGAGCAGGCCCTTACTCCACAGGGCGAGGCCGAGGGAGAGCGCAACGAGTGCGACGGTTGCCGGCCGGATCCTCTCCGTGCCCGCCTTGACGAGGGCGGCGACGACAAGGGCGCCCGCACCGATCGCCAGCGCATCGTTCGTCACCCCCGCCGTGATCGCGAAGTACTGGGGAATGCCGAAGGGAAGGAAACCGGCGGCGAGCGCCCACGTGCGCCGCGCGCCAAGTTTCCGCGCCGTGTAGATGAGGGAGGGGATGAGCGGGAGCGTGAGGACGATCCCGTAGAGCCGCAGGCCGAGCAGCATCCGATCCCACGGCTGCTGGTCGAGGTTGAACAGATCGGTGACAAGCGCCCCGCCGGCGTAGTAGACGGGCGGGTGTTGGCTCATCTGGTCGATCTCGCTGCTCGACGGGTCCAATCTCGGGACGCTGCCGGTGGCGGAGCGCTCCTCGTGCGGGGTGACCTGCCGGTTGCGGAAGTAGGTGGGGAAGGGCGGCTCGGTGCGGGGCTCGGCCCGGTCGTTGCCGAGCTTCGTGCGGGCGAGCCCGGAGAAGCCCTCGGCGCTCGACGTGATGGTGCCCGATTCTCGGGCGGCCTCGATGACGGAGCTGCCGACCCTCGCATGACCCGGCGACGGCCATCCCCCACCCGAGGCGAGGCGTAGAATCGAGTTGACGTGGTGGGGCTCATCTGGGCCCCGGAAGCCCGGCAGGGACACCGCCCAGACGGCCTGGACGACGAGGACGAGGAGGGTCAGCAGCGCTGCTGACGCGACAAAGGCCCGCTTCCCCATGCCTACCCGCCGTACCGTCCCATGCGGCCGCGCAGTCCGTCGAGGAAGCCCCGCGCGACGTACCGCGCACGGACCCGACGGTCGGGGTCGATGAGGAGGTTGAAGACCGCGAACCGGATGATCCAGTAGAGGTAGCGGACGCGCCAGGGCCCCGGCAGGAGGTCGGTCCTGATGAGGGCGAGGGTGTTGCGGATGAGGTAGTAGTTCCGGATCGGGCTGTGGATATGGACGACCTGCGACCGCCCGGGCACCGTGACGACGCTATCGCCCAGGCTGTGCTCGAGCACTGTCGTAGGCACGGCGACGAGCCGGTACCCGGCCCGCCTCGCCCTCATCCCCCACTCAAGATCGACGTGGTCGATGAAGAGGGCCGCGTTCATGAGCCCGACGTCCTCGAGGACTCGGCGCGGGATGAGGCAGCCGGATGCGAGGAGGAAGGACACCTCGACCTCCCGGGCCCCGCTCGGGAGCGGGGCCCGCTTCGGGCCCCATCGGTGATCCGTGTAGACGAGCACGTCGGTGCCCTCAATCGGCACAGGTCCGACCGCCCCCACACCGTGGTCGAGGTGGCCGATGAGGGTGTCGACCATACCGGCAGGGATGATCGAGTCCTGGTCGGAGAGCAGGACAGCATCGGCGCCGCCCTCGAGGGCGGCGCTGATCCCGATGTTCTGGGCGGCTGCGATCCCCACGTTGTCGCCGAGCGCGATGAGCTCCGCACCGGCGTCCGCGCAGTCCCGCGCGAGCCCCTCATCGCCGCCCGGAGTATTGTCGACGACGGTCACGCGCGTGCATTGGTCGACGAGCGCGTCGAGGAGCCGGCGGATCGACTCGGGGCGGTGGGTGACGACGATCGCGTGGACCTTCACGGGCGCCCCTCGTCCCACGCACTCAAGTCCGCCGCCGGCTCGTGGCCCGCGGCCGGTTCGTGGCCGGTCTCCTGCGCAGCGGCTGCCGCCTGGGGTTCGGCCGGCAGGTCAGCACCCCGCGTCTTCGCCAGCATGAGGAGGACAATGATGGCGTTCACGGCGAGATAGACGGAGAGCATGATGACGAGGACCGGGACGGGCACTCCGATGACGTGGGCGGCGCGTTCGATATCGAACCAGGCGGGCCCCGGGTAGGCGCTGCGCAGCAGCCAGGCATAGCCGAAGAGGCCGACGCCGACCGTGAAGAGGATGAACACCCGGTATCCCCACCGCCCGAGGGCCGTGAGGCCGAGGACGACCCCGCCGAAGGCGGCGAGGGTGGGATAGAGATAGCGGCCCTGGACGCCGGCGACGACCGATGTCGAGAGGTAGTTGAGCCAGCCCTGCGCGTACAGGAGGACGATGAGTCCCGCGAACGGGGACATGAGGATGAGGAGGGTCTTCCGGGATCGGCCCGCGACGACGATGGCGAGCACCGCTCCGCCGACGAGGATCGTGAGGAGGACCCAGGTCAGCCACGCGGGGAAGTCCGCCTCGAGCCATCCGTAGGAGGAGAAGAAGGACTTCGTGAATGTCCTGAACGCGATCGTTGCGTAGTGCCCGAAGTCGGCGGCGGCAGGATCCCACTCGGCTGGGACCGGCCTCGAATACCCGGCCGGCTGGAGCACTCCGTAACGGACGATGTTGAGGATCCACCACCAGCCGATGAGCAGTGCCATCGACCCCGAGACGAGTGTCGCTGCGATCCTTGTCCGCCACCGCTCGCCGTCCGCGAGCATGAAGACGAGGATGAGCGGCAGCCCGAAGGCGAGGAGCAGGCCCTTGCTCCACAGGGCGAAGCCGAGGGAGCCGCCGACGAGGGCGACCGTTGTCGGGCTGATCCGCTCCGTGCCCGCCTTGACGAGGGCGGCGACGACGAGGGCGCCCGCCCCGATCGCGAGCGTGTCATTCGTGACGACCGCGGTGATGCCGAAGATCTGCGGGATGGCGAGGGGGATGAGGCCTGCGGCAAGCGACCAGTGCCTGTTCGCGCCGAGCCTGCGGGCGGTGTAGATCGTCGCGGGGACGAGGGGGATGGTGAGGGCGATGCCGTAGAGGCGCAGCGCCTGGACGAGCCGATCCCACGGAGCATCCTCCAGATCGAGCGCCTTGACGAGCGCCGCCCCGCCCGCATAATAGAGCGGCGGGTGCTGCGTCATCTGGTCGACCTCGACAGACTCGGGGTGCTGTGCCGCGACCGGGTAGATCACGGAACGGAGCCGGTGCGGGGTGACCGGGGTGTCGGCGAACTTCGCACCGATGCTCAATCCGTGGAGCAGCTTCGTCCGGTGCTCGCCGGTGAACGGCACATCGGCCGAAAGGATGAGGCCGGCCTGCCTACCCGCCTCGGAGATCGCAGGGTCGATCATCGCCTGGCCCGGCTCCGGCCATCCCCCGCCGCTCGCGAGTCGCATGATCGAGTTGACGTGATGGGGCTCGTCCGGCCCGCGGAACGCCGGCATCGTCAGCGCCCAGACCGCCTGGATGAGGACGGTGAGGAAGGTGATGAGGACACCGGTCCGGATGAATGCCTTGCGGCTCACTGCACGCTCCTTGCGGATCTCCGGATGGACAGGGACGAGGAGAGGCCGAGGATGAGGTCGGCGATGGTGAAGAGGATCCGGCTGAGGAGGACGACGACAACGACATCACCGGCTGGCACCAGCCCGGCCAGGGATGCTCCGAGGACAACCTCGCGCACACCGACACCGGCTGGGACGAAGAAGACGAGGAATCCGACCACCCACGCGAGGGCGTAGCCGCCCAGGGTGAGGAGATAGGTCTGGAGCGCGGGATCGTTGCCGAGACCGGTGAGGATGAGCCACACCTGAAGGCCGGCCACCGCCCAGCTCGCCGCCGCCCACAGCGCGGCCACCCAAATGGCCCGCCCGGAGAACGGCTTCTCGATGCCGTCCCGCTTGAGCAGGGTCAGTCCCCGGTTGACGAAGACGTTGAGCACGGGCGGGTACAGGATGATGAGGAGCACGGGGATGACGAGCAGCACCCACCAGTAGGTATCGATGAGGCCAGAGGGTCCGAAGACGAGTGCGATCGATGCGAGCCCGAGGCCCGTGAGGACCGAGACGAGCATCGACATGAGGAGAACGGTGACGGAGCGGCGCCGGGAGATGTCGTAGTCCGTCCCCATCTCCGCCGCCGCGACGAAGTTCCAGACCCCGCCGGGCAGGTACTTCGCGACCTGCGAGACGAAGAAGATCCGCCTCGCCGGACCGGCCTTGACGGGGTCGCCCGCGTCATTGAGGATGGTCCGCCACGCGAGCATAGTCAGCCACACGAAGGCAAAGGAGATGACGAGCGCGAGGAGGACGACCCACCAGGACAGCCGACCGAGGGCGTCCGAGACCTCCTCCCAGTTCCCGACGACGGCCCACACGGCCGCCGCGACTGCGGCGACCATGAAGAACGACCGGAAGGCGGGCGAGCGGAGCGCGCCGATGACTGTCTTCACGAGAGACGCTCCTCGAGTGGGGTGATGACTGCGCTGTGGGTGAAGGAGCGGGACGCGAGGTCAAAGGCCCGCCCCCGCATCTCCTCCCGCCGAGCATCGTCGTTCACGAGAGTGCGGATCGCATCAGCGAGCGCCGCCGGGTCACCGGCCGGCACGTAGGTCGCCGCGTTCCCCAGCATCGCCCGCTGGGGCGCGGTGTCGGACGTGATCGTCGCGCATCCCGCCGCCATCGACTGGTACACCTTGTTGGGGACGACCCGCTGGGCCTTGTCGGTCGTGCCGAAGATGCCGAGCCCGATCGCGTGGGAGGCGACGATGGCGGGCAGCTCCGTCGACTCAGCCCAGTCGATCCACGTAATGTCGGCGTCGCCGACGATCTCCCGCACCTCTTCGTAGTCCTGGCCCGTGCCGATCATCGTCACCGGCGGAAGGTCACCGCTGTCCGCGAGGATCCGCAGCGCGCGGGCAATGGTCGGAGTGCCCTGGAGCGGGGTGTAGAGCCCGTAGAAGACGACGCCGCTGATCGGGTACTCCTGCCGGGCCTCGAACCATGCGTCCGGTGCGCCGACGGGGACGACGACCCCCTTGTGCTGAAGCGGGGCGGGCGCGAGATCGGCGTGGGCGGTCGTGTCGTAGACGACGATGTCGGCCGCCGTGATCGCAAGCCTGTCGAGTCCGGTGAGGATGCGGTTGAGGACGCCGCCCTTTGCGCCCCGGTCGGCGGCCGTGTCGGCCGCATAGATGAGGTGGTCGAGAATGATCGTCGTTCGTGGGTAGAGGATCCTGGCGAGCAGGACATCGAAGTGACCGAGGTAGCCGACGAGGATCGCGTCGGGCCGCCGGGACCCCCGGTGCCTCCTGGTGCCCGCGATGAGGCGGATCCAGTTCTTCGCCAGACGGCCGAAGAAGGTGAGGGCCGCCGAGGGCGAGGAGAGTGCGGCCACGCGGCCCTCGGTGCTCACCCGCAGCGGCTCGTTGAGCTCATCGACGGTGTGTCCGCGGTCGCGCAGGCCCTCGAGCAGGATGCCGACGCGGGGATGGGCGGCGATGTTGTACGTGCCGAAGCCGAGGATTCTCATCGCCCCACCTTCCAATCCCACATGGCTCTCACGCCATCGACGAGGCTCGTCGACGGCCGCCAGCCGAGCAGGTCGCGGGCCCGGTCGATGCGGAGCCAGGTCGACGAGTTGTCGAAGGGGCGCCCCTCATCGATGATCGGGTCGATCTGCCGGCCGGTCACCTGCGCGACAATGTCGAGGAGACTGCACAGTGAGGTCGGCTCGCCGGAGCCGATGTTGATCGTGGCACCGATGGAGCGGTCGGTTGCAAGAGCGGCGATGATGGCGTCCGCGCAGTCCCCGACGAAGACGTAGTCGCGGGCGACGGCGGGATCGCCGAAGATGACCGGCCGGCGCCCGTTGATAATGGCGTCGAGCCAATGCCCGAGCACGCCCTGCCCGCCCTTGGCGAGCTGGCCGGGACCATAGACGTTGGACAGCCGGAGGATGGTCGAGTCGGGACGCTGCTCGCGCGCGATCCCCTCCATCTGCGCCTTGAGCCTGCCGTAGGCGTTGACGGGGGCCAGCTCATCCTCTTCGCTCGATGGGGCCGGGGCGCTGCCGTAGACGGTGCCGCCCGAGGAGACGAGGATGAACCGGGCGATGTCGAGATCGGCCATGGCAGCCAGCGACTCACGGAACAGGTCGAGCTCGGCGTCGGCGGTCTCCGGGTGCTGGCCGACGCTCGCGGGCGTGCTGCTCGACGCGACCCAGACCGCCCCGTCGAGACCGTTGGCGGCCTTCCGACCCTCGGGGCTCGTGATCGGGTGCTCCTGCGTGAAGGGGACCGCCTCGTGTCCGGCGGATTCGAGGGCGGCGGTGAGGGCGGTGCCGATGAACCCGCGTGCCCCGATGACTCCGACTCTCATGGCCGCCTCGCAATCGACTCGAGGAGGGCCGCGTAGCGCCTGCCGACGGCCTCGACGCTGTGTCGTTCGGCGCGCTGGGCGCCGGCAGCGGAGATTCTCTCCCGCAGACCCCGATCGGCGGTGAGGCGGTCGATGGCGCGGGCGAGCCCCGCCTCATCCCCCGGCTCGACGAGCAGGCCGGTCGTCCCGTCCTCGATAACGGTGTCGATACCGGGCAGGTTCGAGGCGATCGCGGGCAGCCCGGAGGCCAGCGACTCGAGGAGGACGACCGGCAGGCCGTCCTGGTCGCCCGAGACGGCCCGCACGGAGGGGAGGATGATGATGTCGGCGCGGGAGTAGTGCTCGCGCAGCTCACGCTTGGGCTTCGCCCCAACGAAGTCGATGGGCAGACCTGCCGCCAGCGCCCTCAGCTCACCCTCGAGGGGACCATCGCCGATGACCGTGAGGTGCCAATCGACCCGCGTGTGGCGGAGTGCGGCGATGAGGTGGCGCAGGCCCTTTTTCTCGACGAGGCGGCCGACGAAGAGAAGCTCGGCCGTGTCGATGTCACGGACCTCGTGGGGGATGATGCCGGTGAGATCGGCGCCCATGGGCTCGACGCTCACCTCGGTCACGCCGAGTCGCTCGAGCTGCGCCTTCATCTGGTCGTTCATGACCGTCGTGTGCTCGGCTCTCGAGACGATCCTCTTGACGACCGTCCGAATGGGGGTGTCGATGAGGGCGTAGAGGTCCCCACCGAGGGTCGTGAGGAGGACGGGGATCCGCCGGTTGGCGATGTAGGCGGACAGGCCCTGCGGGATGATCCAGAAGGCGTGGATGACATCCGGCCTGAAGGAGCGGATCGCGCGGGCGATGTGGATGATTTCGGAGATGAAGAACGGGGCGATCTGCAGGGCCCGCAGCTTCTTGCCGCGGAGATTTTCGAGGATGGCGCCTTCGGCGAGGTCCTCCCACTTGCGGGGGAAGAAGCGGAACCGGTGGATGTCGACTCCCCGGTGGGAGGTGCGGAGCGGGGCCCCGGGCACAGCGGGCACAAGAACCCGGACGTCCATACTCTTCGCCAGCTCGACTGCGAGATCGCTGACGAACTCAGGCGTCCCGTCCCCCGGGCGGGCGGGGAAGGTCGACGCCAGCAGGAGCACCCGCCGTCGGCGCTCTGTCACGAATGTCCTTCGGTCTGCCGATTGTGGGCGAGCCCCAGAGGATCCGTCTCGGTGCGATGAGCCTCGAGCGCGCGCCTCTGCTCCATGAGGCCCTCCGGTGTGCGGGCCTTCGGATCATCGGTCATCGGGTCGAGCCCGTACTGGATCTCCTTGATCCGCTCGAGCTGATCCTCGATGAGGACCCTGTTCGTTCTCAGCAGGTCGGCGATGACGAGGAGGGCCAGGCTGAGGAGGCCGCCGACGAGCATCGCCGATCCGAAGATGAGCGACTGGATGTTGCCGGCGCCCTCGCCCTGGAGCCAGAAGATGAAGAATCGGATGAACGGGATGAGCCCGGCCAGCATCATGAGCCCGCCCAGCCAGCCGAGGATGACATAGGGCTTGAACATGAGGAACGAGCGGGTGATCGCGAGACCGGACTTGAACATGTGCTGCCAGATGTTCTTGAACAGGCGGGACTCGCGTGTCTTCGGGTTGGTCGTCACCGGGATCGACTCGATCCGCAGGCGCTTATTACCCGCCTGAATGATCGTCTCCATGCAGTACGAGAACTGGGTGACGATATTGAGACGGTAGAGGGCCGCCTTCGAGTAGGCGCGGAAGCCCGACGCCGCGTCGGGGAGCTTCGTCTCCGCGGCGAGGTTGACGACCTTCGACCCGACGTTCTGCATGAGCTTCTTGAAGTGGGAGAAGTGCGCGATCTGCGACGTCTGGCGGTCCGCGATGACGATGTCGGCGCGGCCCTCGACGATCGGGGTGACGAGGTCAGCGATTCGGTCCTGCGGGTACTGGTTGTCGCCGTCCGTGTTGACGACGATGTCGGCGCCGTGGGACAGGGCGTAGTCGACGCCGTCGCGGAAGGACCTCGCCAGCCCCATGTTCCGCGAGTGGAGGACGAAGTGCTTGACCCCGTGCTCCTTGGCGACCTCGACGGTCCGGTCGGTCGACCCGTCGTCGATGATGAGGATCTCGACCTCATCCACTCCCGGGATCTCCCGGGGGATCGACTCGAGCACGAGGGGCAGGGTGGTCTCCTCATTCAGGCATGGGACCTGCACAAATACTTTCATCAGACTTCCTATCCGGGCCGTATGCTATCCAGATTCTATGTACCGCTCCGTCGGATCGGCACCCGGCGCCTCGGTTTGTAAGCGATTGAACAGCGGCCGCGCCATCCTTCAGCGTACCGCGCCGCGCACGTGCTGCCCGGTAGGCAAGGGAGAGCTCCCATAGCACTGGCCCGTAAGAGGCGCAGGACAGCTCACGCGCCCTCGGATGGAGTGTCGGATTGGCCCGACGGGCGCTCCTCCTGCACCTCGCGCGGCGAGCCTGGACTCATCTCCCCCGCGCGTTCCGAAGGAACGGCGGCCTGCCGACCGCGGAGGGGCACCTGGCGGAAGGGTAACTGGCGGGAGGGCACCGCCGACATGTCACCGCGCCTTCCCGCAGCGAGGGCGACGCCCGCCACCATGATCACCGCACTGCCGAGGACGGCGAGGCCGACCCAGATCTTGAGTGTCGAACCTGCTGCGATCGACCACGCATCCCAGCGGATCCATGAGATGCCGAGAAGGGACTCGGCGGGGTAGGCCGCCCGAAGCATGAGCCAGAGCCCGTAGAGGCCGAGGAGGGGCGCGGCGATCGACAGGAGCGCGCCGCCCGCACGGGCGGCCCAGCGCCCGACGCGGCGGAGCGAAGCGATGCCCCAGGCGGCGAGCGCCGCGAGCGCCGGCACCGCCGGGAACAGGTACCTGCCCTGCATCCCCGCCACGTTGCCCGTGTGGAGGTGATTGAGCCAGGCCTGGACAAGAAGAATGACGACGATGACCGGTACGACGAGGGTGAGGGTCACGAGTGCAGCGCGACGGCCGCGCGCTGCGGCGAAGCCCGCGGCGGCTAGGGCCACCGCGATCGCCGTCAGGCCCACGAGAAGCGTGGCCGGCATCGGCAGCTCGAGCCAGCCGAACTTGCCCCAGAAGGATCCAGCGAGGTCGCCGAGGGCAGTCCGGAGGAAGGCGAGGGGATCGGGCTCGCGCCCTGCCCAGTCGGTGGCCTCATTGGGGAATCCGGCGGGCTGGAGCGTGCCGTAGAGGACGAGGTTGCGCGCCCACCAGTACCCACCGATGAGGAGACCGGTCAGACCGGCCAGAACTCCGTAGACGAGCTTCCGTGCCCTCGACATGGGCCCGGGAGAGACAAGGAAGGCGAGGCCCGCGATGAGGCCGAAGGGGAAGAAGGTCGCCTTCGTCCACAGGCCGAGCCCGAGCAGGGCTCCGACGAGGAGAATGTCGCGCTTTCTCGGGGCAGTCGTGGCGACCTTTGCACACACGACGGTGAGCAGGGCTCCGGCGAGAATGTAGAGGGAGTCGTTCGACACGGCCGAGCCGATGTGGGCGAGCTGGGGGATGGCGAAGACTGCGGCGCCCGCCGCGAGCGCGAGCCGCCTGTCCAGTCCGAGCAGGCGGGCCGTGGCGATCGCGGTCGGGACGACCCAGACGACCATGAGCGCAGAGAGGATCCGCAGTGCGAGCAGTTGGCCATCCCACTGCCACGTGTCCGCGCCGAGGACAGTGAGATAGCCGGCGGCGAGCCCGTAGTAGAGGGGCGGATGCTGGGTCATCTGGTCGACGCCGACCGACCCCTCCCCCGCGAACCGGGGCACGGTCCGCTCATGCTCCGGTAATGGATCAACGTCGGCGAGGCGGGTCCCGTTGCCGTAGATGAGGCCGCCATCGAGGCGGTAGAAGTGGGAGATGCCGACGTCGGGGGCCCCCGGTGGGACGAGCCCGCCCTCGATGGCAACGGTGAGGACGTCGGGGTCGAGGGTGGCCTCGCCCGGGGCCGGCCACCCGCCGCCGTTCGCGAGCCTCATGACTGAGTTGTAGTGCATGGGCGCGTCGGGCGTGCGGAAGGTTGGCGACGCGTAGGCCCAGGCGATGAGGAGGACGAGGTAGATAGCGGTCAGCAGCGCGCCTGCGCCGATGAACAGTCTCCGCTGCATCCCGCGCCCTCCCCTCGTCGGACGACAGATTACCAGCCTCAGCCGAGCAGGTCGGGGCGCCTCCAGTCCGCCCCACGGACGTGGGTGTCGAGGAAGGCGAGGACGGTCTCGTACCAGACGACCGAGTTCGACGGCTTGAGGATCCAGTGGTTCTCGTCCGGGTAGTAGAGGAACCTGTGGCCCTCGGCCTTCGAGTACCGCAGCAGCGCATGCCACAGCGCGTGACTCTGGGAGATGGGCACCCGGTAGTCCTTGTCACCGTGGATGACGAGCATGGGGACCTCGATCTGCTCGGCGAAGGCGTGGGGAGAGTAGGTCCCTGCCTGGGTCGGCGCCATCCATTCGTGCCATTCGCCGTTGTCGGTCGTCCTGCCCATCATGTCGACATTCCACAGAGAGGCGTGGGTGACGATGCAGGAGAACCGGTCACCCGTGTGGCCTGCCATCCAGTTCGCCATGTAACCGCCGTAGGACCCACCCAGCAGCGCCGTGTTCTCGCCGCTGATGTCCTCGCGGGCCTCGGCCGCGTCGACAAGGGCGAGGATGTCGGTGTAGGGGGCGCCACCGAGCTCGTCGTTGCCGCGGTCGATCATCGCCTGGCCGTAGCCGGTTGAGATCGCCGGGTCGGGCAGGAGCACCGCGTAGCCGCGGGCGACGAACGGCCCCGGGTTCCAGCGCCACGTCCAGTCGTTCCACGACCCCCAGGGGCCGCCGTGGACGAACACGGCGAGCGGGGCCGGCTCATCCGAGTCAGGCAGAGCCAGCCAGGCCCGGACCTCCGTGCCGTCCGCGCCCGCGGCCGTCACCTCGGTCAGCCTCCCGACCTTCGCGATCTCCGGGGTGAGGCGCGGGAGCGCCGTCACCGATCCGGTGGCGGGATCGACGGTGACGGGTGTCGACGGCTGGTCGATCGCGGACTGAAGGGCATAGACCAGACCATCGCGGATGCCGATGTCATGGTAGGCGCAGTCGTCCTCCGTCAGCAGCGACCACTCCCCGCCCTCGACATCGACCCGGTAGAGGGAGCCGCGGCCCTGCCGGTCAGCGGCGAGGATGATCGTCGACTCGTCGAGCCACACGGCCTCGTTCGGCCAGTCGTCGAAGGTGGGGCTGAGCGGGCGACGGTCGCCCGTCGCCAGATCGGCGATCTCAATCGAGTTCCGCAGGGGGTGACCATCGCGGTTGCCGGTCTCGACCCAGATCATCGCGAGGCTGCCGGACGGCGAGAACGCTCCCGCGTTGTAGTCGGCGAGCCTGTCGCCCTCCTCCCCCGAGATCGCGGGTGCGATGACGACGGGCGTGGTCCGGCCGTCGCGAATGAGGTGGACGGACTGCCTCTGGACGGTGCCAACGGTCGTCTGCTCGATCGTCACGAGGATCGCCGAGCCGTCGTCCGACACCTCAACGCCCTGGAGCCGTCCAGCGGGGACCTCGATCGGCGTCAGCTCGATCTCGTCATCGCCGTCGAGCGAGGGGGCGTCGGCGACGTAGAGCCGAGGGTAGGCGGGGCCGTGGTCGTGATCCCAGTAGCGGACGGGGAAGCTCTCGTGGAGGATCGCGCTGACGCCGCGATCCTTCCGCTTCTTGCTCACCTCGGCGTGCTCACCCTCGGTCGTGGTGCTCTCAAGAGCGGAGGCGGTGATGAAGAGGCGTCCGCCCGCGGCGACGACGTCGTCGACGCCGTCCGGTCTGCGCAGGACGACGCGGGCCTCCCCATGTGGGGGCAGCATCCAGAGTGCCTCGACGCCGTCATCCTCGGCCCGATCATCCTCCCTCTTCGACGTGAAGTAGATTTCGCCGCGCTCGCCGATCGCGGAGAGCGACTCGCCCTTCTTCGCCCGCGTCAGCGCGAGCGGTGCCTGCCCGACCTCGACGAGGCGTGAGGTGTAGGAGTCGAGCTTGTCGGAGATCGTCGCAACGGTCGCGACTGTGCGGCCGTGACGCGTCGCCATCCCCGAAATCCTCGGGGTGGAGACGAAGTCGTCGAGAGAGGTGTAGATCTGTGCTGTGGTTTCGCTCATGGCACCATCGTACCGGCGTCCGCGATTCGGGCGCGGAGAGCGTGCCGAGGTTTGACGGCGGGACCGGGGACCAGTGGGCGGCAGGCGTTCTCGTCTATATTGGCTATGTGCCAGCCCAGACAGCGCTCCCACTCCGGCAGCGGCTCCGCCCCCACCTGCCAGATGTTCTGGCGGCTCTTCTCATCGCCGCGGTCACCGCACTCATCTGTCTGCCCGGCATCGCCCGCTTCAGCGGGGTCTCCCTCTATGACGAGATGACGCACGTCGACTACGCGTACAGGATCGCGTATGAGCAGCGCGTCCCGCGTGCCGTGGAGCCGCTCTCCGACACCGTGCTCGAGGAGTGGGCGTGCCGTCCGTCGACCTGGAACCCGGACGAGGAGCTGTGCGACCTCGCGGAGGCCGGCCGGGCCGAGCCGGAGGAGTTCCCGGCGGATGGCGCGAACTACAACGGCTTCCACCCGCCGCTCTATTACGCACTGACAGGCGTCGGCGCCCGGGCCCTCCTCGCACTGACCAGCCCTCTCACCGATCTCTCCCTCGTCGTCGCCATGCGGGTCATGTCGATGATCTGGCTGTCGGCCGGACTCATCGCCTTCTACGGGACGATGAGGATGTGGCTCACGCGCCGCTCGCTCAGCCTCGCGATCACCCTCGCCCTCGGCACGACGCCCGCGATTGCGTCGTTCGGTATGCAGGTGAACCCGGATGCAACGGCGGTCCTCGCCGGGGCTGCCGCCGTCTATCTCGCCCACCGCATCTTCCACGGACGGCCCTCCTTCGCGGCCGCCGCCATCCTCGCCCTCCTCGTCGCATCGACGAAGCTCCTCGCGGTCGTCGCGATCTTCTCGGTCGTCACGGTCGCGCTGCTGCGAGCCCTTATCCGCATGAGGAAAGAGAACCGGCAGACGACGCTGGCATGGGCCGCGCCATTCGGCGGGGCCCTGCTCGGCACCGGGCTCTCTCATCTCATCTCCGAACTGCTGACCCGCCTTGCCGGGCCCCCGACGCAGGACAATCCCATCATCGGTCTGTCGACGGCCGAGCTGACCGGCCCGTTCACCCGGCCCCTCGTCGACACGCTCGCCATCAACGCCGACCTGGTGAGTATGTACTGGCTGCCGGCCCAACTCGATTCCACGCTGTGGGGAATGATGGCGCGGGTGACCGGCCTCCTCCTCATCGCCGCCGTCGGGATCCTCCTTGCGGCCCACCGCAGCAACGACCCGAGGTTCCTCCTCGCGCTGTCGACGGCGGCAGGCGCCCTGTCGGTGCCGATCGTCATCCAGATCCGGCAGCTGCTCGTCAACAACGACTACTTCGCGGGTGTCGCCGCCCGCTACGCGATCACGATCATCCCGCTCGCCTTCGCCTGTGCCGGCCTCGTGCTCGTCCAGCGCCGCTGGGGCACAGTGGCCGCCTGGATATTCGCCGGTATCACGACGGCGATTGCCCTGGGGTCGACGCTGGGAGTGCTGACGCTATGACCGCCCTGCGACTGAACGACGGCGCCGCCGTCGCCATCATCTTTCTCTACACCCTCCTGCTCTGCATCCCCGCCGTCTTCCGCTACGACGGGGTCTCCCTCTACGACGAGATCACCCACTTCGACTACGCCTACAAGCTGACGGTCGAGCACTCGATCCCAAAGTCGGTCGAGCCGTTGGCCGGCGACTCCCTTAAGGCGTGGGCCTGCCGGGACAGCGAGTGGGTCGAGGACTCCTCCGACCTGTGCGAGCGCGCTGAGGATGGCACCGCGACCCGGTACGAGTTCCCGGTCGATGGGGTCAACTACAACGGGTTCCACCCGCTCCTCTATTACGCCGTCACGGGCTGGGGCGCGCAGGCTCTGACCGCCGCCGCCAGCCCGGTTGTCGACCTCGACCTGTTCGACGCGATGCGGATCATGTCGAGCCTGTGGCTCGCCGCGGGCATCTCCGCCTTCTACCTCGTGCTGCGCCGGTGGATCGAGCGCCCGACACTCGCCCTCGGTGCGGCCCTCCTGCTCGTCTCGCTGCCAGCGGTCACCCTGTTCGGATTCACCATCAGCCCCGACGCGGCCGCCCCGCTCGCCGGTGCGGCGGCCATCGCGATCGCGGGGCGGATGGCGGATGGCAGGCGGGCGTTTCTCATGACCGCGGTGCTCACGCTCCTCGTGGCGAGCACGAAGCTGCTCTCGATCGTCGCGATCCTCTCCGTCGTCACGGTCGGTCTGCTCTACTCCCTCCCCCACGTGAAGACCATGCGCGGTAGGGAGTTCCGGCAGTGGGCGGGACCGTTCGGCGGTGCGCTCGTCGGAACGGCTGTCGCCTACATCGGGGCGACCCTCGTCACGAGATCGGCCGGTGCGCCAACCGTCCCCAACCCGGCCGCCGGGCTGTCGACACTCGAGATGGTCGGCAGCCCGCTCCAGCCGGTCGCGCAGACCTTCGCCACCGGTCTCGGCATCGTCAATCCGTACTGGATGCCGAGCGAGCTGAACTCGCCTGAGTGGGCGGCCTTCTCCCGCCTCATGGCACTCCTCATCGTGGCGGCACCCTTCATCATCATGTGGCTCTCCAACCCGAAGAGCCGCGACTTCATTCTCGGCCTGTCACTCCTCGCTGGCATGCTCACGGTTCCCGTCCTCATCCAGGTGCGAGAGATTCTGACGAGGGATGAATACTTCGCGAACGTGGCGACCCGCTACTCGATCTCCCTCATCCCACTCGCCATCGCCATCATCGCGATCCTCGCCTCACGCAGATCCTGGGGGCAGGCCGCAGTCTGGTCACTCGCGGGACTGTCGATGCTCCTCGCTCTCGGCTCGATCAACGGGATCTTCACCGTCTGAGAACGGCGTACCGTTCCCCCGCGAACATCAGCCCCAGGGCCTCACCGGGACAGCCGCGAGCGCAGTCGCGTCCCCGCCTTATTCACGGTGACCTTCAACCCGTCGTGGCGGATCGAGGCGCCGACCTTCCGCAGGAGGCGCGTTGCCTGTGCGGCTGGCCGTGACGTACCGGGCTCCAGCTCGTACGGCTCGATATCGACGGCCAACGGTGTGAACGGTTCGTCCCTGGTCACCGGCGGGAACTGCGAGCCGGTGTGGTGGCCGTGCTTGCCGACGTGCGCCCACGCCTCTCGGAGAATCGCCTCGGCCTCTTCGCCCTGAACCGCAGGTGACCTCGTGAGGAGGGCCTCCTGGCGGGCGGTGGATCCGATCCTGCTTCGCAGGGCGGGATCATCGAGGAGGGTGAGGATGTGCTCGACCCACTCATCCTCAGTCGAGGCGAGGTAGCCGGTCTCGCCGTTGCGGATGACCTCGCGGAACGGCTGGGTTGGAGTAGCCACGGTCGGTGTCTCGACCAGCGCGGCCTCGAGCCACTTGATCGCGGACTTGGCCTCGTTGAAGATCGATCCGCCGGTCAACGGGGCGAGGCAGACATCGACATCTCTCAAGTAGGCGGGAAGCTCCTGCCAGGGGACGAGCGGCAGGCGGACGATCCGGTCGGCGAAACGGTCAAGGATCCCGGTGGGGACGACGAGGCCGCCGAGCCACAGCTCGACATCCCGCTGCTCGAGGACGCGGGCGATGGCGGGCTCGATTGAGGCCCAGTCCGCGTCGTGGGTTTTCGTGCCGGAGAAGAAGCCGATCCGCAGCGGGCCGTCGGCCCGCTCGCGGGTGAGCTCCCGCTCCGAGGCGCGGGCGAGCAGCGCCGAGACGCCGTTGTGGTACGTGTGGGCGGGGATGCCGATGAGGCGTGCGGCCTCACTGCTGACGGTCTGCGTGGAGCCGATGAAATAGTCGCAGTTCTCAAGGGTGGTCCGGTACCGGTGAATCCCCTCCCGCCACAGGTCGCGCTCCTCGGGCGTCAGTGTCGCGAGATTATCGAGCAGCGGCTCGATCTCCGGATCGAAGATGAGGTCGTCGACATCGCCGAGGATCGGGATAGTCCGCTCGGAGGAGCGGATCGATTCGATGAGCTCGAGGATCTGAGGGGTGGCGGGTACTCGGTAGAAGACCACCGCATCTGCCTGCGCCACCCGCTCGGGCAGGGCCGGGTCGCGATAGGTGTGGATGGTGGCGCTGATGCCCCGAGTCGCGAGCGCCTCGGCGGGCAGGTGCGCCCGGTACCGGCCGGGGGCGCCCTGGATGCCGGTGATGAAGACGACGTCCCTGATCAGCTGCTCAATCGCCTCGCCCGCGGCACCGAGGCTGACATTCTGACCACCGACAAGACTTCGGTAGAAGCTCTCGAGTTCTGACATCTGCTCATTCGGGGTCACGGTCCGCACGGCAGATCCGTGTCCCATGAGGGCGGCCGCTGCGGCCGGATCGGACAGCTCTTCAATGGCGGACCGCAGCTGCTCGGCAGACCCGGTGGCGATGACCCGCCCGTTGACGCCGTCGTGCACGGCCTCGGAGGGTCCGGGGGTGTTCGAGGTGATGACGGCGAGCCCCGCCCCAAGGGCCTCGCGGGTGAGGATGGAATGGGATTCTCGTGCGAGCGACGGGAGGATGAGGACGTCGTGCTCGGCGAGGACCCCGGCCAGCTCGGCGGGATCGAAGGCCGGGCGGCTCGAGACCCAGTCCGGACCGGCAAGGTCAGCACCGTAGACACTGAGGGACGTGCCGGGAGCCACGCGTGCGCCCGTGACCGCGTCGGCAAGGACGTGAAAGCCCTTGAGTCGGTCACCGCCGCCGGCGTAGAGGAACCGGACCGCTCCGTCCGAGCGGCGCCTGTCGGCGACACCGGCCAGGTCGACCCCGTTCTCATTGACGCGGACGAGCTTGGCGGGGACACCGTTGGCGATGATCGCCTGCCCCATCGCCGCCGAGGGGACGAGGATGAGATCGGCGTGGGCCAGACGCTGGGCGAGCCACTCGTTGCGGGCGGTCAGCCACTCGGCGCTCACCGAGCACTGGCACTCGCCGCAGTCCCGGACGATCGAGCAGGGCCGGAACTCCGTATCGACGAGGAATTGGCGCGAGCAGATCCACCAGAAGTCGTGCATTGTCACGACGATCTTCGCTCCCACCGCACGGGCGGCGTCGATGAGGCCGCCGCCGAGTGTCTGCAGGGAATGGATGTGGACGATGTCGGGCTTGACGGCGGCCAGGTGGCGGGCGAAGGCGCGGGCCACGGCCGGATTGTTGAAGTTCTTCGTGTCGGCCCAGCTGAGGTACGGGGAGATCCCGATCCAGTGGACGGGGATGCCGTTCTCGACCGTGTCCTTCTCCTCGAGCGGCTCGAGGGAATGGAGATCGCCCGCGAAGACAGAGGACTCGTGGCCAAGCGCCGCCATCGCCTCCGCGCACCGCTGGGGCATCAGCGTTCCACCGGAGACGAAGTCGGGTGGGAAGTGAGCCGAAACCTGCACGATCCGCATGGCGCTACACTACCAAGAATCGTGTTCGGCTCTATGATGGCGGCATGACGACTGCCGCTGATTGGCTCCAGGCCCTCGCCGAGCGTGACGAGACGTTCCGCGCCTCCATTGCCCCCGTGAGTGCCGACCATGTGGGTGAGCTCTCGATGGTCGAGATGCAGGCCCGGCTCGTCGCCGCGGCCGAGGGGAACTCGCTGCGGGACGCGATCATCCGCAGCCAGTCCGCCCGCATCGCCGAACTCACGGACGAACTCCGGCGGGCTCGCCGGGCGGCTCCCCTCTCTCCCTCCTCGGTCAAGAACGCAGCCAAGGCCGCGGCGGACCGCTCGCCGGCCCCGGTCCGCCGCGCCGCCTATGGCGGGGCGCGGGTGCTGCGCGGCGGGAAGCACGCCGTCCTCCGCCTGCTCGGGCGGGCCTGATGAGACGGGCGGTCGCCCTCTGTCGGACGGCGAATGACGCGGCGCGCGTCCAGGGCGCCTGGGAGGCCCAGCGCGCCTCATCCTGGACCCTGACGATCCTTCTGCCGCCCGAGGCGGGCACGGATGTCATCTCGTCGATGAGCGCTCCTGGAATCACAGTCTCGACTGTTGAGGGACCCTTGATCCCCGAGGCTCTCCGCCTCGCGGCGGAGAGCGACGTGGCGTGGCTCCTGCGGGAGGGGCGGGCGCCAGAGACCGGCTCACTCGCGGCGATCGAGCAGTGGCTGTCCCAACGCCCGGCCGACGTGCTGTACGGGGACTCGGTCGATGAGGGTGGGGTCCTCACGACTCGGCCCCGCTTCGGCCGGATCCGCATGCTGTCGACCGGTGCCATCGGCGACTCGCTCGTCATCAGCGGCGCTCTCGCCCAGGAGATCATCGCCCAGGGAGCACCCACCGAGTGGCACGCCGCGGTCATGGCGCTCATCGATTCCGCACAGACCGTCGATCACATCCCTGTCGTCCTCGACTCGGGGCGCGGCGACCCGCCCCTCTCGACCGCTGAGAGGGCGGCGATCCTCTCCCCGCACGATCCGGCAGCGATCCTCTCGGGCGATGGTCGGCACATCCTCCCCGGCGCGCCGATCTCGCAGGAGTCGGTCAGCATCGTCATCCCCTCGATCGGGACGGCCGCGAGCTTCGGCGAAGATGACCGACCGGCGCTCCTCCCCTGCCTCGAGTCGATCCTCGCCCGGGACACAGCCCTTCTTCGGGAGATCATCGTCGTCGCCGGCCCCCGCATGCCCCAGCACGTCATCGACAGCGCCCGCGACATCGCCGGTGATCTGCTCGTGGTCGTCGACATCGACGGCGAGTTCAGCTTCTCCGCCTCGTGCAATCTGGGGGCCGCGCACGCCACCGCCTCCCACATTCTGTTCCTCAACGACGATGTCGAGGTCGTGACCGACGACTGGCTCGCCCTCATGATGAGGATGGCTCTGCGTCCCCGTGTCGGCGCTGTCGGGGCTCGCCTGCTGTTCCCCGACGGCCGCATCCAACACTGTGGAATCACGGTCCGACCCGACACGTGCGAGCCGAACCATCTCTACTACCGCGCGGCCCCCGACACTGTGACCGACCCGTCCGCGAGCGCCTGCTCGGAGTATCTTGCCGTCACGGGTGCGTGCCTGCTCGTCTCCCGGGAGGACTTCGAATCCGTCGGCGGATTCTCGCTGCGCCTGCCCCTCAACTACAACGACGTCGACCTGTGTCTCAAGCTCAAGGCCGCGGGGCTCGTCTCGGTCTCGTGCAATCCCGTCACCCTCCTCCATCGAGAGTCGACGAGCCGGGTTCCCGCGCTCACCGAGGACGAGAAGGGTGCCATGCAGCTCTGGCGCGGCGAGGTCCAGGACGACCCGTACTGGTACGCCTGGTCCTGACGCTCCGGGCAAACTGCGGCTCATCGCCCGGAGCGTGCCGCGTTATCGCCTCTCAGCGCCGCAGGTAGCGAACAGCCCTGGCGGCCGTATGCCGGAGGCCGGCACGCCGCACCGACTCCCACGTCTTCGACGTGAGGGAGCGGAGCGTCGGCCGCGGCGCGGCCACCTCGACCGGCGCGGTCCGATCGAGCCGGTCGGCGGCGTAGTGCGGGTCCCGGCAGTATGCGAGGAGCGGTGCGAGGGTTGTCTCCCACGAGAAGTCCTCCGCGGCCTCGAGCACGCGGGGCGCGATCTCCTCGGCCCGCTCGAGAACATCGAGGATCGCGGTGGCCATGGCGGCCTCGTCCTCGACGGGGACGGTGCGGCCGAGGCCGCGGGCCTCGACAAGATCACCGAAGAAGTCCCCTGCGGAGGTGATGATCGGCAGGCCCGTCCACAGGTAGTCGAGCACTCTCGTGCGGAAGCTGAAGTGAGTCTCGATGTCGGCGAAGTGGGCGGTGATACCGATGTCGGCATCGAGCAGATAGTTGTGGCGGTCCCCGTACTCAACCCAGTCGTCGAGGAAGAAAACATGGGTGTCGGTCAGACCGAGCTCGTCGGCCCGGCGGCGAGCCTCGACCGCCATCGCCATCTGCGGCACGTCGGGGTTCGGGTGCTTCGCGCCGAGGAAGAGGAGCCTGATCGTGGGGTCCGTCTGCGCGGCGATGCCGACGGCGCTGATGACGGTGAGGGGGTCGAACCAGTTGTAGATCCCGCCGCCCCAGATGAGGAGGTGGTCGCTCTCGGAGATCCCGGGGATCGCACCCTTGATGGCGCGTCGCTCCTGGACCGGGGTGGGGCCGGCGATCCCGAATGGCGCGAGGTCGATGAGGCTGCGGAGCGACCCGTCGGCGTCGTACGTGCGGGGGTTCACCCGGCCCAGTGCGGCGAGGTGCCCGATCCACAGGCTGCGCTGACTCTCGCTTGCGCAGAGGAAGAAGTCGCCGATCCGGATCTGTGCCGACAGCTCGCCGATGGCGTGCTGGAGGGCGCGATCCCGGTCGGGCATCGGCCGATGCTTCTCCACCCCAAGCGATTCGAGGTGGAACGGGTCGTACAGGTCGACGACGAGCCGGAACTCCCGCTCCCCCAGCCACGGGAAGGTGTGGACGAGGTAGCCCTGGATGATGACGATGTCGGGCGTGCCGAGGTCCTTCTCGAAGTCGGCGACCCGCGTGCCCCGGATGGCGAAGTGGGGTGAGGTGCGGTCGGCGGCGGCGAAGGTGAGGACCGTGACCTCGTGCTCGCGCGCGAGCATCCCCGCCATCTCCCACACGCGGATGGCGGGGCCCGCCATCTTCGTCGAGAACGTGTCGAGGGTGACGATGGCGATCTTCATGCGCTCTCCCATGTCAGGCTCCCGCCGGTGTCGACCAGCGGCCATCAAGAATGACGAAGCCACCCGATTCGAAGGGGGTGCCGCGCTTGACGCCGATGGCGGCGGCCTCCCGGACATAGTCATACACATGCTCGGTCGTCGTGTTGACGATGGAACCGTGGAAGACGTACTGGCCGGGCTGGAGGTAGAGGCGGGGGATCGTGAGGTCGATGGCGCCCCGGCCCTCGATATGGTCGATATGGAACTCGAGGTCGCGGGTGTTGTTCCCCCAAAGATAGGTTCCGTCGAGCGCCTCCATGCTGAATCCGAAGACCGGCCGCTCGATCCGCTGGCTGGCGTTGTAGTGGAGCCGCAGCGTGAGCCGGTCGCCCGTAGCAACGAGGTAGTCGGCGGGCTGGCCCTCCGAGTCGAGCACCTCGACGCGCTCGACGAGCGCCTCGCCGGAGCCCCACCGGACCCGCCCATCGGAGTCAATGCGGACGCCCTTCTTCGTCGAGTCGCCGTAGCGCTCGATGACGGTGCGGGCGGAGCCGACCTCGACGAGGTCACCATCCTGCAGCCACGCCGCATGGTCCGCCATCGCCCGCAGCTGCGGGATCGAGTGGGAGACGACGACGACGGTCTTGCCATCGTTGCGCAGGTCGGCGAATTTCTTCGTGCACTTGTCCTGGAAGGCCGCATCGCCGACCGCGAGGATCTCATCGACAAGGAGGATGTCGGGACGGGTGTGGATGGCGACCGAGAAGCCGAGCCGCACGTACATGCCGGACGAATAGTTCTTCACCGGCTGATCGATGAACTCCTCGACGCCCGAGAAGTCGACGATCTCGTCGAAGCGGGCATCGAGCTCGGCGCGGGACATGCCCAGGATCGACCCGTTGAGGTAGACGTTCTCCCGGCCCGACAGCTCAGGATGGAAGCCGGAGCCCACCTCGAGCATCGCCGCCAATCGGCCATCGGCCACGATCGTTCCGCTGTTGGGGACGAGGATCTTCGCCATGCACTTGAGCAGGGTCGACTTGCCGGAGCCGTTGTCGCCGACGAGGGCGAAGGTCGAGCCCTTCTCGATCTCGAAGCTCACATCGTTGAGCGCCTGGAAGTCCTCGGCGACGGAGCGGCGCCGGCGGATGATCGCGGACTTCAGTGTCCTGTTGAGCTCCTTGTAGATCTTGAAGCTCTTCGACACGTTCTGGACAGAGACAGCGATCTCGTTCATCACAGCACCTCCGCGAGATGATCCTGGTGGCGGTCGAAGATCTTCCACCCGATGAAGAAGATCGCGATCGACCCGGCGGCGACAAGGCCGAACTGGCCCCAGTCCGGCCACCTCGCGTCGTAGAGGAGGTTCCGGAAGATCTCGGCGAAGTGGATGAACGGGTTGAGGTAGTAGAGGTTCTCGATGGTGATGGAGCCGATGATCGGGCCGAAGCTGTCGGACTGCTCGCGGACGAGCTCGGCCGGGTAGACGATCGGGCTCGCGTAGAACCAGAGCTGGAACAGGATTCCGGCGAAGTGCTGGACGTCGCGGAAGTAGACATTCGCAATCGAGAAGATGAGCCCGAGCCCTGTCGCGAAGAGGGCGAGCAGGATCATCGTCACCGCGACGAGCGGGATGTAGATGAGGATGTTGCTGCCGAGCAGGAGGATGACGATGACGAGGATGACCATCTCCCACACGTGCTGGTAGAGCGCCGACAGCGTGTTCGCGAAGACGAGGATCGAGCGGGGGAAGTAGACCTTCTTGATGAGGTTCTCGTTGCCGACCACGGTCGCCATCGAGCCGGTGATGACACCGGAGAAGAAGATCCACGGCAGCAGGGCGCACATGAGCCACAGGACGAAGAGGTCGAGGCCCGAGGGGTCGCCGGGCGCAGGCTGGACGCGGATGACGATCGCGAACACGAACGAGTAGACGATCATGAGGGCGATCGGGTTCGCCAGCGACCAGAGCTGGCCGAGCGCGGTCCGCTTGTACTTGCCCTTGACCTCTCTCATTGTGAGGTTCTCAAGAAGCTCGCGCGACCCCTTGAGGTCGGAGAATATTGACAAGGTCCTCCCCTATCGTTCGCCGGCTGGTCTCAGCCTCCGCTCATTCTAGCGAGCCTCGCCTGTCACACGATCCTCGGAGGCGCCACCGAGCGTCATTCCCGTCACTACCGAGCTCCCGCGGCCGGTAGCAGAAGCAGCTCGCCGCCCGCTCAAACCACGAGGGTCGTGCGCCCTGCGGCGCACGACTCTCCTGGATCGGCTGCGAATCAGCGACTATTTCGTGAGGTCGCGGACGACGCCGAGACCATCCCTGCCATTGCGGTTCCAGTCGCCGACGACGACCTGGTCGGTGGCCCGGCCGTAGTCGAACTCCCTGTCCGCGTTCCCTGAGACATTGGAGTAGCTCATGTAGTAGCGGATGCCGCGGCGGACGGTGATCGTCTCGTTCGCGGTCGACGACCAGCGGCCGACATAGACCTCATCGCCAGGCCGGCCGTAATTGATCTCGCGATCGGCGTTGCCGGAGTTGACGGTCCACTTGAGGTAGAAGGTGTTCCCACGGCGGACTGAATCGCTCTGGGTTTGATGGAGATTCCTGAGCTTGGAAACAAGGATGGAATAATGTCAGTTATGAACAATCCCGGACGCGCCTCGCAGCGGCGGTATTCACCAGAGGAAAAGGCGGCAGCGGTGCGCATGGTGCGCGCCTTACGTAAAGAGCTGGGCACGAAGAACGGCACGGTCAAAAGAGTTGCCGATCAGCTCGGATACGGCCCAGAATCGGTACGCACCTGGGTGCGTCAGGCCGATATCGACGATGGCCACCTCCCTGGTGTGAGCACTGATGAGGCCCGCCGTCTGCTCGAGCTTGAGCAGGAGAACCGCGAGCTGCGCCGGGCCAACGAGATCCTCAAACGCGCAGCGTCTTTCTTCGGGGCGGAACTCGACCGCCAACACAAGAAATAGTGGCCTTCATCGACTTAAATAGGGACGATATTGTGGCCGGGCGCCGTCTTGGAGTCGAGTCCATCTGCAGGGTATTGCAGGTGGCTCCAAGCACGTACTACGCCGCGAAGAAACGTGGCCCCTCTGCTCGTGCGATCCGGGACGCGGAGCTGATTCCCCAGCTGTTTGAGCTGTGGGAAGCGAACTACAGCGTCTATGGAGTGCGGAAGCTGTGGAAGGCTGCACGCCGTGCGGGAATCGATATCGGCCGCGATCAGACCGCCCGTCTTATGCGAGCAGCAGGGATCGAAGGGGCACGACGGACCAAGAAAGTCCGAACCACTCACCGTGATGCGACTGTCCCTCGGCATCCTGACTTGGTCGACCGTGATTTCACCGCCACAGGCCCGAATCAGCTGTGGGTCACCGATCTGACATTCGTTGCCACCTGGGCCGGGATCGCGTATGTGTGCTTCATCATCGACGTCTACTCCCGCATGATCGTCGGCTGGCGAGTCGCCTCGCATATGCGCACACCCATGGTCCTCGATGCGATCGAGATGGCCCGCTGGTCGCGCGGGACTCACCTGCCCGGGCTTCGGTGTCACAGCGATGCAGGCAGTCAATTTACGTCCATTCGCTACGGCGAGAGACTAGCGGAGATCGGCGCTGTTCCCTCGATCGGTACTGTTGGCGATAGCTACGACAACGCTCTGGCTGAGACGGTTAACGGATACTACAAGACCGAGCTCGTGCGCGGGCCGGCACATCCGGGTCCGTGGAAGACGATCGAGGATCTAGAACTGGCCACCCTGGGCTGGGTCCACTGGCACAACACTGAACGCCTTCACGGCTACCTCGGAGACGTACCACCGATCGAGTTCGAGAACACCCACTACACTGCTACCAGCACCCCCAACGTGCTGATCGGAATCAAATAAAAAGAGCCTCCATCAAACCCAGAGCGATTCAGACCGCGATCTCGTCCATCCCATCGCCATCCCAGTCGAAGACGAACACCTCGTCGCCCGCGCGACCATAGTTGATCGACTTCGTCGGTCGGTTGGAGGCGGGGTTCTGGTAGATGTCGAACCTGTTGCCGGAGCGGAGGATGACCGCCTCCCTGCCTGTGCCATCGATATCGCCGGTGTAGACCTCCTGGCCGGCGGTCCCGAGGACGTGGGTGCGGGTCGTCGTCGGCGAGGTCGGCCCCTCGGCGAAGATGAAGGTGTTGCCGCGACGGATGAAGGGCAGGTCGCCGTTGCCGAGGACGTTGCCGACGTACACCTCGTCGCCCGACTTACCGAAGTACTGGTACTCGTTGGCGGTCGGGCTGAAGTCGTTCGTCTTGTAGATGGCGATGTCGTTGTCCCCGCGCTGCGGCTTGCGTGCGCTCTCGATCTTCAGGGCGGCATTCGCCCGCACCGAGGAGAGAAGCGGGTAGATGTTGCCGGGGCAGACAGTCGAGGAGACGTCGCGGTGTCCGAGGACAGCGGGGACGGTCGAGTTGCGGCCGAGCCTGCTGTTGTAGAACGTCCATGTACCCCGCGGGTCGACACCGGCCCGGGAGAACTGCCAGGCGACGATGTCCTCGATCGCCGTCATCGACGACGCGGACGGCTGGACGGTGCCCGTGTACGTGCCCATGACGGAGATGCCGACCGACCCGGTGTTCGCTGGCGCCGCGTGGCCGCCGACGACCATCTTCCCCGCGGTCGACGAGAGGGTGCCGTACCTGCCCTCGTAGATCGTGCCGAACCGGTCGATGAGGAAGTTGTAGCCGATGTCGTCCCAGCCGCGACCCCAGCTGTACGTGTGGTAGTCGTGGACGCTCTGGACGACGGACGGGGCCTGGGCTGCCGTGTAACTGTTCGAACCGGCTGTGTGGTGGATAACGGCGCCACCGAGGTTCGCGTAGGACGGGCGCCAGAGCGGCGGGACCCGTGTCTCGCCCCACTGAGCGCGGGTGACGACGCGGGGCGCCGGCACCGTCAGCGTCGACGGACTCATCGGAAGCGCGAGGGAGGCCGGGACAGCCTGAACGGCATCCCCAGCGGTGAAGGAGGAGGTGGTGGCGGTGTGGGCGTCGAGGAGCGGCTCTGGAGCCACCTCGTCGGCGTTGATCGCCTCCTCCATCTCGCTGCCCGGCTGAGGGGCAACGGCCGCCTCATCGGGGATCTCCGTGCTCGGGGAGTCACCGCCCCTGCCATTCGACAGAGCGAGATCGAGGGCCTCGGGGAGGACCTCGCCGCTGACGCGGACCTGGATGCCGAAGGCGCCGCCTGCGATGTAGGGCTCGGTTCCATCCCGACCCTCATCGTCGGCCTCGATCTCCAGGGCGTACCAGTCCCCCCATTCGTCCTGCTCGAGGGCGCGGATCTCGACGGAGTGCGGGGCGGCCCCCTCCCAGGTGACCCCCGCGACGAAGAATTCATCGGCCGCGAGCGGCTCGGTGAGAAGCTGATAGCCGGCGCTCTCGGAGGGAGAGTCGGCCAATGGTTCGGTGGCGCCTGCGTCGAGCAGGCTGATGACTGCGGTGCCCTCTGCTGGTTCTGCGATCGCTGCCGTCGGCGCCAGGATCAGGGCAGAGCCAAGGACCGCTGCGCGGACTCTCATACGGAACTCCCTTATGTAGCGTACATAAAGCAGTGTGACAGATGATAACGATGTGACAACCCGGTTTCAGGAATGGTCCTGAACGCCAACCGGGCAAACACTGGGAATTCCCGCCAAGAAATGCCGATTGTGATTTACGTCATACCCGCCCGCAAAGCGCTGACCTGCATGAATAGCCGCGAGTCATGGTGAGTTGCGGCGCGTTGAGCATTTTCGTGCGCGCGATGAGCGTGGACGCGGCTCCCCTACAGGGCGGTGCGGTAGCCGTCGGGATTGAGCCTCTGCCAGCGCCACGTGTCCGCGCACATGTCCTCCACTGTGCGCTCGGCCGACCAGCCCAGCTCCTCGCGGGCCCGCGTCGTGTCCGCCCAGACCGCCGTGAGGTCCCCCGCTCGGCGCGGCCCGATCTCGTAGGCGACCTTCTGTCCCGAGGCCTGCTCGAAGGCGTGAACGAGCTCGAGGACGGACACGGGAGTGCCGCGGCCGAGGTTCCAGGCACGGACGGAGATGTCCTCCGCGGAGATCTTCTCGAGGGCGGCGATGTGGCCGTCGGCGAGGTCGAGGACGTGGAGGTAGTCGCGTAGGCACGTGCCGTCGTCAGTCGGATAGTCGCCTCCGAACACCGTCAGCTTCTCGCGCTTTCCGCCCGCGACCTGGGCGACGTAGGGCATGAGGTTGTTGGGGATCCCCGTCGGGTCCTCCCCCATGAGGCCGGACGGGTGCGCGCCGACCGGGTTGAAGTACCGCAGCAGCGCCACGCGGAGATCTGAGGCTGTGGCGATGTCGGTGAGAACCTGCTCGATCATCACCTTCGTCCAACCGTAGGGGTTGCTCGAGGATAAGTCGGACTGCTCCTCCGTGAGCGGGACAGAGCCCTCGCCATAGACAGTGGCCGAGGAGGAGAAGATCATGGTGCGGCAGCCTGTTGCCATCATCCCGCCGACGACGGAGAGGGCCGACTGCAGGTTGTTGCGGTAGTAGTCGTAGGGCTTCTCCACCGACTCGCCGACGGCCTTGAGGCCGGCGAAGTGAATGACCGCATCGGGCCGAACATCCTCGAAGAGCGCCCGCGTCCCCTCCTCATCGACGAGGTCCAATTCGTGGGCGGGCACCGCCCGGCCGGTCACCTTCTCGATCCGGGCGAGCACGCCAGGTGTGGAGTTGATGTAGCTGTCGACGATGATGGGCTCGTGCCCGGCCTCGACCAGCTGAACCGCTGTGTGCGAACCGATGTAGCCGGCTCCACCTGTGATGAGTACTCGCAACTTCTCTCCTCTGTCGCCTAATTCCAGCAGTCGTCGATGCGCCACAGCTCCCGCGGGCCGTCCTTCTTCACCAGCTCGCCGTGTGGAGCCACGAGGGTTGACCGGAAGTGGGACGCGGCGAACCTCGTGTCACGAGCATGCTGGAGATAGATCCAGCGTATGTCGTTCTCGTGGAGAAAGACGCAGGCAGCGGAATCGGCGGGCAGCGGGTCCGGGTCTCGCAGCATCCATGCCGCCTCCTGGCCGTGCGGCGGCATCGACGAGAACGTCGTGACCGCCGGGACCGCTCGCACATTGACCATCGCGGGCAGGAGGACCCCACCCGATGCCGAGTCGGTCATGACCGCCTCGTCGCCGACCATGCCCGCGGCCGTCTCCCAGAACTCACCATCTCCTTCATTCCACGCGGGTCCGCCGACGAAGTATGGGGAGGTGAAGCTCGCCTGGTAGTTGCCGCGCACGATGACATCCGCGCGGGCGTGGTGCCGATCGAGCCATGTGATCGACAGGGCGAGCGCGACGATGAGGAGGCTGACGCCGCCTCGGACGATCTCCCGGTCCCCCGACACGCGCGGCGCAATCCGCTCCGCGAGCCATCCGGCCCCGAGCGCGGCAGCCAGGATTGTGAACATCGATAGCACCGCGAGAATCCGTTCCGGATCTCCGTACCAGAAGGCGCCGGTGACATCGGCGATTGTCGCCTCCAACGGGGTGAGGAGGAGGAAGACGAAGAAGATGAGGCCCGCGAGGAAGAATGCCCGCGACGGGTGCCGGACGGCGACGGCGGACCCGATGATGAGGAGGACCATGAGTCCGACGGCGGGGGCGATTGGGAAGGGTTCGTTCACACTGAAGTGGCCGAACGACACCATGGAGCCCGTCAGCTCGAGCGCGGGAGTCTGCGGCCGGGAATAGCTGCCCATACTGATGACAGACGGCACTCGAGAGGCGATGACCGAGCCCGCTAAGCCTCCCACAAAGATGAGCAGCGCGACGGCGAGGGGCATGACCGGTTGCCTCCGCACACGGCCACTGCGAGCGGCCGCACGCTCGATCAGTTCGACGAGGGCCGCGGCAAAGACCACGGCCGCGAATACGGCAGCCCCGCTCGGGTGGGCGCTGATAATGCCCGCGAGGCCGAGGATAACCGCCAGTCCGCCGGGAATCGACCTCGACCGCACCGAATGGACGAGCAGGGCGAGCAGCCCGGGCGTCAGCGCGAGCGCCAGTCCGAACGGCCACTGCCCCTGGCGGAACATGGGGATGAAGGGGAAGGACAGCGTGGCGAGCGTGAGGAGAGGGGCGGCGATCCACGCGCCGGGGTGCCCGGGGAAGAGCACCCGGGCGAGGCTCGTCAGTCCGATGATCCACACGAGCGTGGTGACGATGGCGAGGACGTTGCCGGCAACGACGGCCTGAGAGACGGGGATGGCGGCCGCGAGCGCATGGAAGGTCGATGGATAGAAGGAGACGGAGCCGGTCGCTCCGACCATCCAACCGCGGGTCTCGAGCGGGTGGACGGTGCCCCACTCGTTGAAGATCCCGGCGATCGCGTTGTAGTGGGAGACCGAGTCGCGCCGCTGCAGCGGGACATCGAGCGCGCCCATGCCGTCCAGCACCTGGTAGGTGGTGATCACGCAGCTGAGAACCAGCGCACCAAGGGCGACTCCCAGGAGGAGCCGGGATGGCTCCCTCTCAGCGGCGGCGAGCCGAGGCGACAGGGCCCACAGGATGAGGCCGACAAGCGCCATGACGCCCGCAACGGCCCACGCGGTCACCGCCCACCCATCCCCCGTGGCGAGGGAGCCCGTGAGGCGGATCGTCAGGGGTGTGAGAGCCCCGGCAAGCATGGCCGGGCCAGCCCCGAGGGCGACGATGGGCGGGATGCGCAGCCCACGCAGCAGCAGGTATCCAGGTAGGAGCAGTCCTACGAGTGTCCCTGCGACGAGCAGCGAGGCTGGCGCATCCACCGTCAGCTGCTGAGGGAATCACCGATGACAACTCGGACGACACCGGACCACAGAGCGGGGTCGGTGACGCGGCGGCCGTCGGCGAGCAGTCGGACACCGGGCAGGTCGTCCGCCTTGAGCGTCTTGTACTCCTCATGGTCGGCTTGGACGATCGCGACATCGACATCCTCACCGAGGTGGTACGGCTCCCAACCGAAGCCGGCGATCTCTTCGTCCGAGTACATCGGGTCATGGACTGCGACCGATGCGCCGCGCTTTGTCAGCTCCTCGACCGTGGCGAAGACTCCCGAGAAGGCGGTCTCCTTCACCTTGCCCCGGTAGGAGGCGCCGAGGACGACGACTCGGAGGCCGTCGAGGCTGCCGATGAGCTCCTCGACGCGACCGACGACGTAGGAGGGCATACCCGCGTTGAAGGATCGAGCAGTGCGGACAATCGATGCGTCCGGGTCGGTCGAGAGGTAGAGCCTGGGGTAGACCGGGATGCAGTGCCCGCCGACGGCGATGCCGGGGCGGTGGATATGGGAGTAGGGCTGGGAGTTGCAGGCGTCGATGACACGGTTGACGTCGATGCCCTCCTTGTCCGCGTAGACCGCGAACTGGTTGGCGAGCCCGATGTTGACGTCGCGGTACGTGGTTTCAGCCAGCTTCGCCATCTCGGCCGCCTCGGCACTCCCCATATCCCACACGCCGTTCGGCTCGGCAAGGTCAGGGCGCTCATCGAACGTGAGGACAGCCTCGTAGAACTCGACGGCCTTCTGTGCACCCTCGGCGTTGAGCCCGCCGACGAGCTTCGGGTAGCGGCGCAGGTCCTCGAATACGCGGCCGGTCAGTACCCGCTCGGGAGAGAAGACGAGGTGGAAGTCCGTGCCCTCGACGAGGCCGGAGATCTCTTCGATCATCGGCTTCCAGCGGCCCCGCGTCGTCCCGACGGGGAGGGTGGTCTCGTAGGAGATGACGGTGCCGGGGGTGAGGTGCTCGGCGAGCGACTTCGTCGCCGCATCCATCCACCCGAAGTCGGGTTCCCACGTCTCGTCGTTGACGAACAGCGGCACGACGAGGACGATCGCGTCCGCGCCGGGAATCGCCTCGGCGTAGTCGGTGGTCGCACGGAGCTGGCCAGAGGGCACGAGCCTCTCGAGGTACTCCTGGAGGTGGGCCTCGCCCGGGAAGGGCTCCGTGGCGGCGTTGACGGAGTCGACGACCCTCTGGGATACATCGACGCCGATCACCTCGTGCCCCGCATCCGCGAACTGGGCCGCAAGCGGCAATCCGATCTTTCCCAATGCGACTACTGCAATGCGCATGCAAGCTCCTCAATCATCTCAACGCTGCCTATTACGCCGTTCGCGCCTTCAGTGATCCTACTCCAGGGACTATATGCCTCGCGGGGGCGATGGGCTGAGAGCGCAGTCACCTTGTCAGAAGAGACGCCGCCATGAACCGCAGCGGAGCCTCCCGCGCGAACAGCATCCGTAGACTTCGCGGGACGAGAGTGAGCGGCATACCGTGTCGGCGCCGAGCATGAGCGAGCTCGATCAGAGTCTCGGCGGGAACATCCTGATTGCGGATAGCCTCGACAACCCTGTTATCGGCGATCGACAGTCTGTCCAGCACCCCAGGTGCAGAATCGACGACTCGGCCAGCGGCCCGTGCAAGTGCGCCGCGCTGCTCCTCCGTCCACCAGCTCGGGCCCGGCCGGTTGGTGATGACGCCGAAGACATGGATCCGCAGCAGCTTCGCCGCGATCGCCACGCGTTGATCTGCCGCGAGCTGTCGATACCAATCCGCATCAAGGAGCGTGTGAATGAAAGAGAACTCGTCGGCGATAGGGCGCGGGTTGTACGTAACTCGATCGGTCGCCGACTCCCCGATGTTGTAGCCGGGCCCCGATCGCTGGACCGCAGTCTTCGCTCCGAACCACAGCTCGGTGACATAGGGGACGTCACCGCCGACCTGGGCACCTGCGACCAGGCGTGCGCCCGTCCGCTCCCGAGCGGCCCGGGAGACGAGGCCAAGAGGTGCGCTTCGGTAGCTCAGACGGTCCCTGACCGGATCCGCCAGGCCTCGGTGGAACGGACGGGCAGGCGGGGTATGCACGACCCTGCCCTCGAGAAGGAGCCGGGTGATGACAACCTCGGCGCCTGTATCCTGAGCCAGGTCCAGCCACTCCCGCACCGCACCCGGCTGGAGCGTGTCATCCGAGCCGAGGATCGACACGAACTCGCCGGTCGCATGGGCCGTGCCGTGTTCGAACGGTCCGCTCGCCGAACGGATTCCGTCTTCCAGGTGCAGGAACGTCACGTCAGAGAGGTGCCGCTCGGCGATCACGTCCCGAATCTTGTCAACCGCCACGTTGTGGCAGACGACAGTGAGTCGGACGTCTTCTCGATTCCCATCCAGGACCGAGGCGACCGCGCGACCGACAGGCCGCGACGGCGAATGGCAGGCGATGATGACGTCGACGCGGTGGCTCACCGGCGGCCCGCCAAGACGTTGTCGTAGACGTCGCGGTAGCCGTGGCCGACCGAGTCCGGGTGGAAGTCGGTGCCGATCGAGTCGGCGATCTCCTGGGCGCTGGCCCGGCCGACGACCGCGAGGACCGCATCCGCGTACTCGGCAGCCGACGCATTGGAGAGGACACGACCGGCAATCGGCTTCACGTACTCGCCCTGGCCGCCCTTATCGGACACAACAACGGGGCGGCCCTGGGCGATCGCCTCCGCGCAGGAGACGAAGAAGTTGTCGCCGTTCGTCGGGCCGAGGAACACGTGGGAGTCGTTGAGCGCCTGGACGACCCCGGCGCGGTCCAGGTTTCCCGTGAGGGTGACGTGGCCGCGCAGCGGCTCCTCTGCCGCCCGCTCCTCGATGGCCGCGCGGAGCGAACCATCGCCGACGAAGATCATGCGGGAGTTGATGCCACGGCTTAGAAGCTCCTCGGTCACATCGAGTGCCATCATCGGGTTCTTCCGTTCGATGAGGCCGCCGACGGTCACCATCCGAAGCTCGCCGACGTCGTCGATCGAGGGCGGTTCGATGATCTCCTCCGCTCCGGGGACGATGCAGGGAACGATCTCGACGGGCCGGTCCCCGCGATATTCGCGGATCGGATCAGCGAGGTACTCACATACGGCCGTTACCGTGTCGGGTGCTGAGAGCGCACGGCCGACCACGGGGCGCGATGCCCACAGGAACGGCGTGAGCGTCTCCGGGTTGGTGAGACCCGACCAGTGCTCCGTGTGGACCCACGGGATCGTGAGCCTGCCAGCAGCCTTGAGCAGTGTGAGCGGACCGAGCGACGAGACCGCCATCGAATGGACGAGGTCGGCTCCCTCGAGCACCGAGGGGAGTTGCCGCACCACGGCGGCCATGTCCATCGGGCTCTTCGGATCGAAGGGCAGCCTGAGGACTGTAATGCCCTCGTGGACAACGTGGCGCGTCCCGTCATCCTGATGGGGCGGCACGAGGTGAACGAGCTTCACCTCATTCCCGGCGTCTTCGATGGCCACCACGTCTTTGACGACAAATGCGCCGGAAGACGGGGCTCTCTTCGTTGGGAACCAGGTACTGACCGCTACAACTCGCATAGGTCAACACTACCCGTTTCCTGCTATGACCTATCCTGAGGGCGTGAAGATACTCAGCGTCGTCGGTGCCCGCCCCCAGTTCGTCAAGCTCTCCCCGATCGCCCACGCGTGCGAGCGCGCGGGAATTGAGCACATCATCGTCCACACGGGCCAGCACTATGACCCGCTTCTCTCGGACGTATTCTTCGAGGACCTCAAGATTCCTGCTCCTGATGAGCATCTCGGGGTCGGGTCCGGCTCGCACGGCAAGCAGACGGGCGACATGATGGGCAGGCTTGATGACGTCATCACAGCGCATGATCCCGACTGGGTGCTCGTCTATGGGGATACCAACTCGACACTCGCCGCCGCCGTGAGCGCCGTCAAACTTCACTACCCACTGGCACACCTCGAGGCCGGGCTCCGGTCCTTCAACCGCGCCATGCCCGAGGAGATCAACCGCGTCCTCACGGACCACGCGGCCGACCTGCTCCTCGCACCCACCGATGTCGCGGCAGACCACCTCGCAGCAGAGGGGCTTGCCGACCGCACTGTCGTCGTCGGGGACGTCATGACCGATGTGCTCATGAACGAAGTCGCGGCCCTCGACGATGACGCCTCACCGATCACGGAGAAGCTGGGCTTCGAGCCGGACAGCTATTCTCTCGCTACTATCCACCGGGCCGAGAACACCGATTCGCCCGAGAGGCTCAAGACGATCATCGACTCCCTGCAGAGCGTGGATCACCCGGTCGTCATCCTCGCCCACCCTCGCCTCGTGGCCAAGGCGGGCCAGCACGGCATCACACTCGAGGGCGGCTCCCTGCATGTCCTCGAGTCGCTCCCCTACCCGCAGCTCCTGGCGTCGGCCAGATCAGCCCGCGGGATCATCACGGACTCCGGCGGTCTACAGAAGGAGGCATTCCTCCTGCGCACGCCATGCACGACCGTCAGACCCCAGACTGAATGGGTGGAGACCGTCGAACTCGGGTGGAATGTCCTCGTCGAGCCGAGCGGGCTCGTCGCCGCTGCGACGCGCCCCCGCCCAGCTGAGACTGACGAGACTCCGTACGGCGACGGGCAGGCCGCCGACCGCGTCGTTTCAGTCCTTCGCGATCGCGCGACCGGCAAGAGCGGCGACCGACTCGATCCACCCCTGGGACTGCCGCTCAGCCGAGAAAGCTTCCGCTGATTCGTGGGAGTTCATCTTCCAGCGCTCGATATCGTCCCGTGTCACGGAGTTGAGCGTCTCCGCGAGCGCGGAGGCCGTGAAGTCTCCTGAGACGGCACCGAGGCCTTCGCGATTGAGAATCTTCTCCATCTCCGGACTCGGTCCGATGATGATGCCGAGGCGGGCCTGAATGAAGTCGAAGAACTTGTTCGGCAGCGCAAACCGGTAGTTGAAGTTGACCGGCGGCAGAAGAAAGACGCCAAGGTCGTACTCGTTGAGCAGGGCGACGAGCCTGTCGTACTCGACTGGATCGTGGATCGTCACTCCGGGGGTCTGCTCCGCCTGCTCCTTGAGCTCAGCGAGGTAGCCCGGGTCGTTGGGCGTCAGGTAGAAATCGAGAATGAAACGCCCGGGCTCCACCTCGTTCATCGCATCGATCATGACCTGGAGATTGCGGTTGCGGAGGCACGCTCCCGAGTGGACGAGCCGGACCGGTTCTTCCGTCGGCCGAGGAGCAAGCTCGTGCAGCGGCGTCGCGTTCATGACGACACTCGCTTCGAGGCCGAAACGTCGCCCGTACTCGTCCGCAATCCCGTCGCAGACAGTGGTGACGCGATCGGCGCGGGTAACAAAGGTCCGCACGAGCCACGAGATGTAAGGCCCGACGAAGGCACGCCACTTCCAATCGTCCTGCTTCTGGCCCGGAGAGTACTCGTGGAGGTCGGCATGGACGCCGCCACGCGGCGCCAGTTCGAGTGCGAGCGGGACTGGGTCGATGTCGTCCGCGAGGATGACGTCAAAGATCCTGTCCGAGAGTATCGGGCGCAGGTAGGCGTTAACCTCCTGCTTCTCGAGGACTGCCCGATACTGCTTCGTGATGAGGAGCTTCCGATCCTTGCGCCAGTAGATCAGCTCATCGGGAATGCGGATATGCTCGACGACTCCCTCTGGCGCGGGACCGTAACCGCAGGTCGTCACGTCGTACGTCTCCGAGCAGAGTCTCACCTGTTTCAATACCCGGGCGTCGGCAGCAATTGGTGAGAAGGAGAGGATCAACAGGGTAGGACGCATCGTCACGCTTTGCTGAGGCCGTCTCGCGACAGAACGTTCTGGTACAGACGGATTAGCCCGGCTGCTTCTGCGTCCCATGTGATCTTCACACGAGCAGTCTCCGATGCTTGCCGAAAGCCGTCACCATCATCCAGCACGGACGCTACTGCCTTCGCAAGCTCACGAGGATCCTCTCCACTGAAGACCCGCCCGACGCCTTCCTCCGAGACTAGTCGTGACACTTCCGGGAGCTCTGATGCCACGACCGGAAGCCCGGCCGAGATCGCTTCAAACAGTTTGTTTGGAAGCGCGAACTCGTGATTGAGACAATCGGGCCTCAAGAATACGTAGGCAACATCAGAGTCTGACAAAGTCCCCGGCACCTCACCTGAGGGAACTGGGCCCACGACGTGGATCCGATCCGCTACGCCGAGACTGGCCGCGAGACTCCGCAATTCGAGCAGGTAGTCCTGAGAACCGAACCCGAGCATGACGAAATGTACGTCGTCCGGTAGCAACGGCAACGCCCTCACGACGATGTCAACACCTCGAGTGGGGTTCAATCCGCCAGAGAAAGAAATGATGCGGGCCTCTGGAGGGAGTCCCGCGAGCTCGCGGAGGCGACCCGGAACGTCGTCGATCGGATCTGGAGCATTGCGCACGACAGTAGGCAGGGTCCTAAGCCTGTACTTGTCCTTCAACCAGCGTGCAATGGAGTCAGAGACGGTAATAACCCCAGCCGCGGCGGGCACGGTCACCCTCTCGTAGAGAGCCTCGACGTGTGGCGCCATGATGCGGTTTTTCTTTGTCGCCCTGTGCAGCCAGAGTTCGTGAGAATCGTATACAAATGGAACTTTTAGAGCCCTGGCTGCGAGATAACCTGGGACGAGAGTGTTGCCATCATTGCAGTGGATGAGGTCGGGTTCGAACGCCTTGAGCTCCGCGACCATTCTCATCCACCAGGAAGCCAGCCCGAGCGGGGAGTCGATGGTGTTCGCAACTCTGTAACCTGCGTCTTTCAACTTCTTGACGGCCCTTTGCTTCGCAGTCAAGGGCTGCAACAAAGAAGAGTTGAGGGTATCTGGCTCCGCCGAAATGTGACCTGCCGCGTCAACACTCATTCCTGATCCGCGTCGCAATGAGTGCAAGAGTCGTTTAGGGACAACGGAATAGGCAGAGATACCCGGGACTCTGAGCACTGCGCGCCCGTCGACAACGATGTGCTTTTCCTTCGTTGGAGCGCCCTGCAGAGCACGACTGAAGATCTTCACGTCGGCACCCGCAGAAGTGGCCGAACCTGCCTCCTTCAGCACGCGCGCGTCCCTAAAGACTTCATGGGCGACCAGCTGCGCAATTCGAGCGGGCCGCGAGCCTTTCGTGAGTGTGGTCGAGCTCCAGCTTGCCGGCGAGTCACTAGCCATAGTTCTTCAGATTCCCATCTGGCGTCAGGCCCGCGAGAAGCGCCTGTCTGGCGAACTCCGGCTCGTCCCTGACAACCTCATCGAATGTGCCACGAGCGGCAACTTTGCCATCTTTCATGAAACAGACCTGATCCGAGTGTCGGATGGTCGCGAGTCTGTGTGCGACAACAATGGTCGTTACGTCGCCAGCAAGGGCGCGAACGGCATCCGTAACTGCGGCTTCAGTCGCCGTGTCCAGCGCCGATGTCGCCTCGTCCATGACGAGCACAATCGGATCCGAGTAGAGAGCTCGCGCAATGCCCAGTCTCTGTCGCTGTCCGCCCGACAGGCTGATTCCGCCTTCTCCGACCTTGCCATGGATGCCCTCCGGCCTCGCCTCGATGACATCAAGCAGCTGCGCGCGCTCCAGAGCACGCCGCACTCTGTCGTCGTCGATCAGGCTGTCCTCCCATGTCAGCGCGACATTGTGGGCGACCGTCGAATCAAAGATGGCGACATGCTGGGGGACGTAGCCGACTCGCGACTGCCAGGAGGCCATCGCCTCTGACATCGGTACGTCATCAATGAATAGAGCGCCGTCGGTGGGCTCGAGCAGTCCCAGCATGATGTCGACCAACGTTGACTTGCCTGAACCCGACTCGCCGACAAGCGCTAGGGACGAGCCGAACGGAATGTCGAAGGAGACTCCGTCGACGGCGAGTGAGGATGCATTTGGGTACCTGAAACTGACGTTATCGAGACGGAGGTTTCGCACTTCCGAATCCAACGTGCGGCCGCTCTGCTTAACGGCATACGATTCGCGGTTCTGTCGGCCGATCTCGATCTCGTCGAGAACACGCTCAGCGTAGGGCATCGCCGCAGCCGTCTGCGCCATGATGGTCTGGAACCTCGTCACCGCGGGCACCAGCCTGAAACCTGCAACGCCGAAGAGAGCGAGTTGCGCGACCGCCCCCTCCATTCCCGATTCGGAGTATCCGTAAGCGGCAGCAATTGCCAGACCCCCGATAAGTGCCATCTCCAGCACGTATCGAGGAACCGAGCCCAGGAACACTTGGTTCGCCCTGGCCGTCGACGCCTTCTGTCGGACATCGAGAACGACATTCTGAATCTCGTCACCCTTGTTGCGCAGAGTCACCTCTTTCAGTGACTGAACCATCTCGGAGATGAGCCTCACGGACCTCGTTGAATAGTCTCTATTGTCCCGACCTGCCTTCACAGCCCGGGCCAGCACCCAGCGGGACAGGAAGAAGCCCACCGCAGCAAAGTAGACGACGGCACCGATCGCCATGGCTGGAGTTGCGATGAGTAGGACAGTGATGACAGCGACGAAGGTAGCGATCTCACCCATCAACTGTGTGTATGGGATGAGAATGCCGGAAACGGTTGAGGAAACGCCCACGTCAGTCGACCTGACCAGATCCGACGAGTTCCTCGATAGCCGATCGAGCCACGGGGCAAAGAAGAAAGAATCGAGGAGCTTCGCGCCCAGAGCCTGCTCGAACCTTGCGAAACGCCGGGTTGAGAGCCTCTGGACTACTATGCCGAGGAATCCTTTGAGCAGGATAAGGCCACAGACGATTCCAAGAGCGACGCCAAAATCGCTCGGCTCTGACAGGGTGATTCCAATTACCGGCACGGTGACTGAGGTGCCCGAAATAAGAGGTCCGAGCAGGAGAGCGAGGATGCCGAGCGCCGCAATGTCGAGGAGAGCAAGCGCTGAGAGCGCAGCAGCGAAGACTCGGATAAAGCGTCGTGAGCCTGCTGGCAGCGCAAGCAGGAGCTGCTTCACTAGGTTGAGGAGTTTCTTCATCTCGGTCCCTTCACGGTTCTCAAGATAGCTGTGGCCGCATTCTTGGCCGCTGCTCCGAGGCTGACATTGTCGAGAGCCCACCGGGCAATTGGACGATGATCAGAGATCGATGCCGCAGACGAGCGCATTGCCTGAGCAACACCTGCGACATCATACGCGCAGGACCAACCGAGGTCGTTCGCCTCGATCAGCTCCCTCGCAATCCCCGCTCCGGCATAGATCACTGGTGTCCCGCAAGCCCAGGCCGCCATCGTCTTCGTAGGGAATGCCATGTCATAGCCGATGCCAGGTCGTATGGAAACAAGCGCGGCGATGGCATCTCGCTGAAAGGCGGCGGCGACTTCGGGAGACACCGCCGGCAGAATCTGCACTGCATCACCGACCCCTAAGTCTTCGGCAACCTGCCGGAGTTCGGCGACCGCATTGCCCTGGCCGACGAAGACGAGCTTCAGGTCCGGGAAGTCTGCATGGATTTGGGCAAGCGCCCTGACGAAAATGTCACTCCCCTGCCACTCGGACATTGTGCCCGCGTAGACGAAGTACTGCGTGCCGGCGAGCGGTGACCGGTCGCCGTCGGGGGTGAAGATCGTCGTGTCGACACCGTTCTGCACGGTGGTCACATTGGTGGCGCCCAGCTGCCTCGCGCGTTCCGCAACAGCGGCATTGACTGCGATGACATCGGCTGCGCCCGTGAGCACCCACCGTTCAACGGCCCTCAGCGCGCTGACGACGAAGGACGGCACGTTCGCGCTCTCGGATGCATCGGACCAGATGTCGGCGGCGTAGTACACGTAGGGCCGTCTGCGGATGGCCGCCACTGTTCGCGTTATGAGGCCAGTCGTCGGCGGCGGCTCGCAGACATAGACATCAGGCTTCGCGTCCGTCAAAAGGTGCCAGAGCAGCGGCAGATCGAAGCTCAAGTATTGAAGGTATCCGCGAAGGTATCCATCCTTGCCCCTCAGCACCCTGTGCCGATCGACGGAGAAAGGGGCCTGCTGGTCTGCGCTGGCGGCTTCTTCGGTCAGCTGCCGCGGCGGCTTCGATGTGTGGACGCGCACGCGGGCGCCGCTCTCGACGAGGGCGGCCGCCAAGGATCGGAGCCGGAACGCAGCCGCTGCCCGTTCCGGCTCCCAGATCCGGGAGGAGATCGTCACGCGCGGCGCGCGGTCTCCTCCCCTGCTCCTGTGGCTCACGAAGTGAGGCTCACCGACTGACCGGTCCTGGACGAGTCCAGGATCGCCTGGATAACCTCGAGGGTCTTGACGCCCTCAACCATCGTCACGATCTCGCTCCCGACGCCGTTGACGGCATCGCGGAAGCGCTCCTGCTCGACCTTGAGAGGCTCGCGCTTCTCAATGGCGAAACGGGTGATCGCACCCTCGGAGACGCCACGGAACTGAGCCACAGCATCCCACTGCGTCCGAATGGTTCCGTTCTCGAAGAAGGTCAGATCGTTGTTGAGAGTGTCGGCGAGGAGTGCGCCGCGCTCGCCGGTGACGAGGGTGAGCCTCTCCTTGAAGGGCGAGAGCCAGTTGACGACGTGGTTGACGATGATGCCGTTCTTCAGGCGCCCGGTGACAAGGACCATGTCCTCGAACTCGCGACCCGAGCGGTGCGAGGTCTGAGCGGCCACATTCTCGTACTCGGACTGGGCAACGTACGCGGTGAGGTCGATGTCGTGGGTCGCGAGGTCCTTGACCACGCCGACATCGGAGATCCGGGCCGGGAATGGTCCCTGCCGCCTAGTCTGGATCTGGTAGATCTCACCGAGGATGCCCTCGGCGAGCTTCTCGCGAAGCGCCATGATCGCGGGGTTGCAGCGCTCGACGTAGCCGACGGCGCCGATGAGATCGGGCTTGTCGAAGGCCTCGGCCACTCGCCTGCCCGCCTCGACATCGTGGGCGATCGGCTTCTCGACCATCGTATGGATGCCGGCCTCGGCCAGCTTGATCGCGACGTCCTCGTGGTAGACGGTCGGCACGGCCACCATGGCGGTGTCAATGCCGGCGGCGATGAGGGCGTCAACGTCCGGGAGCACCTCGAGGCCCTTGGCCACACCGAACTTGTCGCCGCCGGGATCAGCGATCGCGACGAGCTCCATGCCCTCGGTCTCGCGGATCACCCGGGCGTGGTGGCGGCCCATGGAGCCGATGCCGATGAGTCCTGCACGCAGCATCATGCACCTGCCTTCGCGGTCTGGTTGACTGCCTCGACGATCCGCTCGAGATCGTCCTGCGACAGGGAGGGATGGACCGGCAGGGAGAGGACTTCCTTCGCCGCCGTCTCCGTCACGGGAAGCTCAAGGCCCGGGGCGTACGGGGCGAGCGAGGGAAGGCGGTGGTTCGGGATCGGGTAGTAGACCCCGCAGCCGACCATGTACTCCTCGCGCAGCGCGGTCGCGAAGCGATCCCGCTCCGCACCGTCCGAGCCGTCGATCCTGATCGTGTACTGGTGGTAGACGTGGACGGCGCCATCGACAACTGGCGGGGTGATGACGCCCTCAAGGTTCGCGTCGAGGAACGCAGCGTTCTGCTGGCGGCTCGCCGTCCATCCTGCGAGCTTGCGCAGCTGGACGCGGCCGATGGCGGCGTGGATGTTCGTCATCCTGTTGTTGAGGCCGACAACCTCGTTCTGGTACTGGGTGAGCATGCCCTGATTGCGGAGCAGCTGGACCTGGCGCACGAACTCAGGATCTGAGGCCGTCACCATGCCGCCCTCGCCGGCTGTCATGTTCTTCGTCGGGTACAGCGAGAACGCACCGAACGTGCCGAACGTGCCGACCTTCTTACCGTGCAGCGATGCACCGTGTGCCTGCGCGGCGTCCTCGAAGATCATGAGCCCGTGCTCATCCGCGATCTTCGACAGCTCATCCATGTTCGCGGGATGGCCGTAGAGATGGACGGGCATGATCGCCTTCGTCCGCTCAGTCACCGAAGCGCGAACCGAATCCGGGTCCAGGCAGAACGTGTCGAGCTCGATGTCGGCGAACACCGGGGTGGCACCCGTGATCGCGACCGAGTTGCCGGTCGCGGCGAACGTGAACGACGGCACGATGACCTCGTCACCCGGGCCGATGCCGGCGGCGAGAAGTCCAAGGTGAAGAGCGGAGGTTCCCGAGTTCACGGCGATCGACGTCGCACCCGGGGTCAGCTCGGCTGAGAACTCCTCCTCGAAGGAGGCGACTTCGGCGCCCTGGGCGAGCATGCCCGAGGCGAGGACCGCGTCAACTGCCGCCCGCTCTTCATCGCCCACGATCGGCTTGGCCGCGGGGATCATGGATTTTGCCATCAGGCATCAACCTTTCGAATTGTCGAATCACATTCTTCAAAAACGTCGTCGGTCATCGGGCACCTCCAGCGCCCATCGCCGATGTCCTCGAGCTTCGCTCCCGCGAAACCGACCCAGCCGATCCGGCGGGCAGGTACGCCCGCGACCAGCGCGTGGGGCGGAACATCCTTCGTCACGACCGCACCTGCTGCCACCGTCGCCCACTCCCCGATCGTCACGGGTGCGACACAGACGGCCCGGGCACCCACCGAGGAACCCCTCTCGAGGGTGACGCCGACATGGTCCCAGTCGGAGGCCGACTTCTGGGTGCCGTCCGGATTGATCGCGCGGGGGTAGAGGTCATTCGTCAGAACTGCGGCGGGGCCGATGAAGACGCCGTCGGCGAGCCTGGCCGGCTCATAGACAAGCGCATAGTTCTGGATCTTGCAGTTGTCGCCCATCTCAACGCCTTCGCCGATGTAGGCGCCGCGACCGATGATGCAGTTCCTGCCGAGAACGGCGTGTTCTCGAATCTGGGCCAGGTGCCACACGCTCGACCCTTCGCCGATTGTGGCTTCTTCGGAAACATCAGCAGTATCGACAATGCGTATCGTCATCTACGCTCCTCGCACGAGCCTCAGCGGCTTACGTTCGTCTCTGGCATGGGCGATGTGCCGCTCGGGGTGGCGTGCTCGCATGCGGGCCGGTGGATTCGGCTACGCCAAAGGCTATCATGCGATACTTGAGCAATGAGCATGACAGAGTACCCCCACCTCGTTCGCAATACGTGGCTGGTCGTGCCTCTGTACAACGAGGCGACGGTCATCCACGACGTCATCGCTCACACCCTCGAGACCTTCCCCAACATCCTCTGCGTCGATGACGGATCCTCGGATGGCTCAGCGTCACTCGCCCATGCGGCCGGTGCCGAGGTCGCCCAGCATCCGATCAATCTCGGTCAGGGCGCAGCCCTGCAGACCGGCTTCGACTGGGTCCTCACCTACACGGACGCGAAGTACGTCATCACCTTCGATGCCGATGGTCAGCATCGAACGAGTGACGCCCTGCGGATGGTCGAACGCGCCGAGGACGAGGATCTCGGCTTCGTGCTCGGCTCGCGGTTCCTCTCGGAAACCCACCAGGCCGGCACGCTGAAGAAGTTCGTCCTGCGGACAGCCGCGAGGGCGACGAAGATGCGGACGGGCATGGACATGACCGATGCGCACAATGGTCTGCGGGTGCTGCGCAGGGATGCTCTTGAGCAGATTCGGCTCAGGCAGAATCGGATGGCGCACGCCTCCGAGATCGTCCACCAGCTCGCCGCGACCGGACTGCCCTGGGCGGAGGAGTCCGTGACGATCGATTACACCGACTATTCTCGGTCGAAGGGACAGAGCCTCCTCAACGGAGTGAACATCGTGACCGAGATGCTGTTCGGCTAGAAGATAGAACAAGGAAAGACTGAGTCGTGGTAATCAAAATTGTCCTCATCGTGGCGGTGCTCGTCATCGCCTACTTCTTGATCAAGTCGACCAGCAACACGAAGAACGTTGCCCTGCGCAGGCTCCTCCTCGTTGTCTTCGTCCTCCTGGCACTCGGCTCGATCCTGTTCCCGGACACAACAACGACGGTCGCCCAGTGGGTCGGCGTCGGCCGCGGCGCCGACCTCATCCTCTACCTTCTCGTCATTGCCTTCCTCTCCTATGCGGTGGTGAGCTATCGGAGGATGAACATCTTCGAGAACCGCATCACCGACCTCGCACGGGAACTCGCGATCGCCCGCTCCCACCCTCAGGGCAGCCAGTTCGAGGCACCGGGCGGTTCGATTCCCGCTCCGAAGAGCCCCGACAAGAACAACGGCTCCGGCAGCATCGAGGCGGGCAACACGGCTGAGGAGAGCTGACGGAGTCGGCAACGATCAGGGAATGATTGGGACCCCCTTCTCGAGGATTCGAACCTCTGCGTCGAACCACATCTGTCCAAGGTGACGGTCCCAGTCTCTGCCGAAGTAGAGATCGCCACCAGGGATGAGGCTCAGTTCTCCGAATATGATCTCTCCATTGATCCTCTCGAAGAGATCGACCCTGACGAAGCCCGAGTTGATTTCGAGCGACACTCGCCGGGCGATATCCAAAAGCTCGGACAGATTGCCTGGTTCTGGCAGGTCTTGGTTGATGACGACGTCCTTGCGCAGACGGCCCGCGCTCGTCCCGTCCGGTCGATAGAGCCTCATTTCGGTATCGCCGGCCCCTCGCGCCATTTGCTGGACCAGCCCGACTTCTCCATGGAATGAGAAGATCTTCCACTCCATTGGTCGAGTATCGCCATCCGCCACGGATTCTTCGACGATCAGACGATTGACGCTTCCACGCCTGCTCGTCACAACTCGCTGTTCTGCTTCCGCCGCAATCTCGTCATGGTCGAGCCGATCACCACTGATGAGTTCGACGAACGACCCATCTTTCTGCTTTCTGAGCACCATCACGCCTCGTGACGAGGCTCCCCAGTCGGGTTTGATCACGAACTGTTCGCCGTAATCGAGTGGTCGAAGCTCACTGGCTGACACGGGCCCGTCGAGGAGAGCCGGCATTCGCACGTCGGCGGCATGCGCGATGGCCCGGCAGCTGAGTTTGGAATTCTCCGGGTAAAGCTCGTCCTCCATTCCGTGCCTGGCGACCAGCTCCGACCAATAGGCACGGCGATACTGAAGAGATTGATAAAAGGAGGGTCCGAAGTTCGGACGTGTCACTTTGTTCTTTCGCTCTGTCATTCTCCGGCGCATCTTGCGCCATTCGAGAAAGGCAATCCGTTGTAGCGTCATGCCACGAAAGGTCAAAGCCATTGAAACTCCACTCCGCCGAGCGACGACTCACCTTTTGAGCCGTCAGACACCTACGACCCTATCGTCAGGATGATGATCAACAATGCGAACGACGCGAAAAGTGAACCAAATGCACCATTCGCACATAATCCGCTCAGTCGCAGGCGTCGATTGTCCAGAGCCCGACCTCGTCGCTGTACATCGCATACGGCGTGAGCCCATCGCGTGGCACATCGAAGAAACCCGGCCTGCCCTGATCCGAGTTGATCCCCTCCGCGTAGTCGACCGGCTTGAGATAGACATGGGTGGCGCCGAGCTCTCGCACCGCGTCGCACACGGCCGGATCCTCGAGATAGTCGTGGAAGTTACGGACGAGGGAGTGCTCGGCGGTGCCTGCGCGGTACGTATTGATCGCCTTCGGGTAGGCATCGACACCGCCCAAGGCATAGAAGAAAGTCGTGCCTGAGAGCGGGTTGCCGACGATGACGGCATCATCGGGCAGTGCCGCAGAGGTCTCGCGGATGAACTCGATCTCGTCCCACGAGGAGACGACCGTCCGCATCCACCCGCTGTTGGGCGTGAAGTACTTGTATTCGAGCCCGGCCTTCTTCTGCTCGTCCCGGAACTGGCCGGTGGCGTCCCATGCCCAGTAGACAACAAGCGACACAGCAAGCAGCCCCGCCGCGGTGCTGACGAGGGCGGGTGCTTTGAGCCGTCGCTGGACGATGCGATGGATGGCGAGCCCGATGAGGGCGACTCCGGCACCCGAGAGAACCCCCATGGGACCGGCGACGAGAGCGAGGATGCGGGGGAAGTCGTTGTAGAAGAAGCCCGTGAACACGCTCCCCCACCACTCGACCTTCATCGCCCCCACCGTGAGGGTCGCCGCGACGATCCACGCGCCGAGGACGGCCCGGGAGGACCGCTGCACAAGGGCGAACACGGCGCCGATGATGAGGAGCATGGGAAGGATCCACGGCTCCCATCCCGCACCCACGAGCGTGGATTCGTCGGTGAGCACGAACGTGAACCGCTCCCAATCATCCGCTCCCGTCGTGCCTCTCGGGTAGTTCGCGACTGCCTGGACGCGGGGGTGGGCGAGGACGGCGGCGATGAGACTGGCGACAAGCCCCGCGCCGACCCCGATAGCGAAGGCCGTCTTCCACCTCCTCGAGCGGGCGACGGATGCGAGCGGCCCGATGGCGGCCGAGACGATGGCCGGCAGGGCCATGAGGCCCGCACCGACAACGGTGGCGGGCTGGGCGTAGGCGAGGCCGAGGGTGGCGATGCCGAGCGGAATGAGGAGCGACCACCGGATCCTCGGGTAGACGGCCACCCAGACAAGACAGAGGAAGGCAGGCACGAGCGCTGCTCCGAGCGCGGCGGGCAGGGCCGTCCGGTAGCCGAAGAGGACCGCCGGGAGGGTGATGAGCCAGGCGCCGGTGATCGGCGCGAGAAGGGCAACAGTCGGGTGCTCGGGGAATGCCGCGAGCGCAAGGCCCGCGATCCCGAGCGGCAGGATGAGGCAGAGCGAGAGGATGATGACGGCGTTGGCGGCGGCGTCGGCCCCGAGCCACGGAACGAGGGCGCCAAGCGCGTGGAAGCCGGAGGGGTAGGACACTGTCGCGTCCTGGTAGAGCCGCGACATCGCGGAGATCGAGGCATTCCCGGTCTCGATGACGGCGCGGATGCCGGACAGGTGGTAGATGCCATCCCAGCCCACCGGCACGGCGTTCGGAACGACGAGGGCCCGCAGCAGCGTCCACCCCTGGATCGCGGCCGAGACGACGGTGCCAACGACTAGAGCGAAACCCGGTGCGGATTCCCGCCAGGCGGGGCGTCGAACCTCTCCTCGGAGCACGGCCGTTCCGGCCCCGATGAGGGTGATGATGGCCGCCGCGGCGGCCCAGCTCACGGGACTCCAGGCGATGCCGAGTGGCCGGAAGAGGTGGGCGACGATGGCAACGAGGCCGAGGCCGAGGACCGGGCTCACCGCGAGAGACGGCCAGACGGAGACTCGGAAGGCGCGGGCGAGTGCATAGCCGGGCGCCATGAGCATGAGGGCGAGGGCGCCTACACTCAGCGCCAGGTCAGCCCACGTCATAGCACCCCTCATTCGCACGTCAGCCCCCTGCTGACGCTTCCCAGCACACCTTACGTGACGGGCCTCGCCCCCGACCGGCAGATTGACGCGCCTCACGCCGAACGCCACCCGTCGCGGATTCGCGCCTCACCGCTGTGTACTGCGACGGGACTCTCACCGGACGGCGCCGTGCGGACCCGCGAGCAGCGCGGGGAGCGGCACGCTTTGCGATAACGTGGTAACCATGAAGATTTCTGTTATCGGCTGTGGCTATCTGGGCGCAGTCCATGCTGCCTGCATGGCCGAACTGGGCCACGAAGTCATCGGCGTCGACGTCGATCAGGAGAAGGTCGACCTGCTCGCCGCGGGCCGGGCGCCGTTCCACGAGCCCGACTTCGATGACCTGCTCGCGCGGGGCGTCGCCTCGGGCCGCCTGTCGTTCACGACCGACTTCGCTCAGGTCGCCGATGCGACCGTTCATTTCATCGGCGTCGGCACGCCCCAGAGGGCCGATGGCCGGGGCGCAGATATGCGCTACGTCGAATCCGCCGTCGACTCGCTCCTCCCCCACCTGGCCGACCAGGCTGTCGTCGTCGGCAAGTCCACCGTGCCGGTCGGCACGGCGGACAGCCTCGAGCCACTGGTCACCGGTGCCGGCGGCATCCTCATCTGGAACCCGGAGTTCCTGCGCGAGTCGTTCGCCGTCCAGGACACCCTGCGTCCGGACCGGCTCGTCTACGGCCTGTCGAAGGACTCCGACCGTGCCGAGCAGGCGCTGGCGGTGCTCGATGAGGTCTACGCCGACATCATCGAGGCCGGCACACCGCGCCTCATCATGGACTTCCCCACCGCCGAGCTGGTCAAGGTCTCGGCGAACTCCTTCCTCGCGATGAAGATCTCCTTCATCAACGCCATGGCCGAGATCTGTGACGCGACCGGAGCGGACGTGACGAAGCTGGCCGAGGCGATTGGCCTCGATGACCGGATCGGACGGAAGTTCCTCCGGGCCGGAATCGGCTACGGCGGCGGCTGCCTGCCGAAGGACACGCTCGCCTTCCAGGCCCGCACCGAGGAGCTCGGTCTCAATTCCCTCGACTTCCTCACCGACGTCAATGCGATCAATGAGCGCAGGCGCCAGCGTGTTGTTGACCTCGCGGTCGACGAACTCGGCGGGGACGTGACCGGCAGGCGCATTGCCATCCTCGGTGCCGCGTTCAAGCCGAACACCGACGACACCCGCGAATCGCCCGCCCTCGACATCGCCCGCCGCCTGGAGAAGCTCGGCGCCGACGTGGTCATCACCGACCCCGCGGCCGGCCCGGTCCTCGCCGCGCGCGACTCCGCGGCACCGATCGCGGCCGATGCCCACGAGGCGGTCAAGGATTCCGCGATCACGCTGCTGCTGACCGAGTGGGACGAGTTCAAGTCGCTCGACCCGGCCACGCTCAACCCGGCGCAGAAGATCATCATCGACGGCCGCAACGCCATCGATCCCACGACATGGAAGCAAGCAGGCTGGACCTACTACGGCATGGGCCGCTCCTAGGAGAGAAACACATGAAGATCCTCGTCACCGGTGGTGCCGGTTTCATCGGCGCCAACTTCGTCCGCACGACTGTTGAAGAGAAGCCCGATGTCGAGGTCGTCGTCCTCGACAAGCTCACCTATGCGGGCAATGCGGCCTCGCTCGCCGGCCTCGACCGCGTCACCCTCATCGAGGGCGACATCGCCGACGCCGACACAGTCGATCCGCTCGTGAGGGACACGGACCTCGTCGTCCACTTCGCCGCCGAGTCGCACAACGACAATTCGCTCAACGACCCCTCCCCCTTCATCACGACGAACATCGTCGGCACGTTTACGCTGCTCGAGGCGGTCCGCCGCCACGGCGTCCGGTTCCACCACATCTCCACCGACGAGGTGTACGGCGACCTCGAACTCGACGATCCGGCGAAGTTCACGCCGAGCACCCCGTACATGCCGTCCTCCCCGTACTCGTCCTCCAAGGCTGCCTCCGATCACCTGGTCCGGGCCTGGGTGCGGTCATTCGGCGTTGAGGCGACACTATCGAACTGCTCGAACAACTACGGCCCGTACCAGCACATCGAGAAGTTCATCCCCCGGACGGTGACGAACCTCATCGACGGCGTCAAGCCCCGACTCTACGGGGCCGGCCTCAACGTCCGCGACTGGATCCACGTCCGCGATCACAATACGGCGGTGTGGGCGATCATCGAGCGCGGCACGATCGGCGAGACGTACCTCATCGGCGCCGACGGCGAGAAGAACAACCTCGAGGTCGTCCAGATGATCCTCGAGGAGTTCGGCTACGACAGGGACGACTTCGTCCACGTCAACGACCGTCCCGGGCATGATCTGCGGTACGCGATCGACAACACGACCCTGCTCGAGCTCGGCTGGGAGCCGGAGTTCAAGGACTTCAAGTCCGGCCTCGCCGACACGATCGCCTGGTACCGGTCCAACGAGGACTGGTGGCGGCCCCAGAAGGCCGAGGTCGAGGCGAAGTACGCCAAGACCGGTCAGTAGGCTAGCGGGTCATCCAGCGTGACCGCAGCTTCAATCCCGTGATGATCGCCCCGCGCAGCGGGGCGATCATCGTCCCCGGGTATGCGTGGCTGATGTAGCGCATCGCGGACTCATGGTGGGCGCGGATCATCGCCGCTGGCCTGTCGCGCCACGACATGCCCTGGTCGTGGATGACGGTCGCGGTGGGAATGTAGACGGACTGCCATCCCGCCTCCGCCATGCGGCGTCCGAGGTCGACGTCCTCGAAGAACATGAAATACCCGGGGTCGAACCCGCCCACCTCGCGGAACGCCTCCGGCCTCATGAGCAGGCAGGCTCCGGACAGCCAGCCGCACGTGTGCTCACGGTCGGTGAGTCCGTGGTACTTCGCCGTCCACGGGTTGCTCTTCCAGAAGGTCGTGAAGAGTGCGTGGCCGATGCCGGTGGAGACGGAGGGCAGCTCGCGCGCGGAGGGGTAGATCGAGCCGTCCATGTTCGCGAGCCGAGGGCCGAAGACGCCGCCCTCCGGCCATCGCCCCGCCGCCTCGACGAGCTCGGTGATCGCACCGGGGGTGAAGATCGTGTCGGGGTTGACGAGGAGGAACCAGTCGGCCCCCGAGTCGAGCAGCGCGAGGTCGGCAGCCGTCCCGTATCCGAGGTTCTCGCCGGGGCGCAGGACGCGCGCACCCCAGTCGGCGGCGACGCGGTTGACGATCGCGGTCTCGGTGCCGTTGTCGACGATGTCGACGGTGTATCGCAGGCCGGGGCATGCGCCATCGAGTGACGCGAGCATCCGCTCGAGCTCTTCGCCCGGGTTATAGGCGACCGTGACGACATGGATCTCTGGTCCGGTCACTTCTTCTCCTCAGTGTGATCTACACAGACAGACTAGGGCAATTTTCGCTAGACCCCCGCCTTGGCCACTAGTATCAAAGCGTGAGTCCGTTCTCCTCCACGTCACGCCTGGCCAGCCACGCCGCAGTCGGCCGGCAGTATCCGTGGGCGGTTCCAGTGGTGAGCGTCCTGCTCGCCATCATCCTCTTCGTCGGATCGGCGATCTACTTCGCCTACACGCGACTCGACGGCAACATCCAGTCGCAGGATATCGAAATCTACCTCGACCGCGAGACCGAGACACCGCTCGAGCCCTACAAGCCCGGCGATGACATCAACTTCCTCATCCTCGGATCCGACGTGCGCGAAGGGGAGGCCGACATCGACGGCGCAGGCGAGTCCGGCGATGTCGTCGGCATGAGGTCGGACACGACGATGCTGGCCCACATCTCCGCCGATCGCTCTCGTGTGGAGATCGTCTCCATCCCGCGCGACACCCTCGTTGACATCCCCTCCTGCCGCCTGCCGGACGGCACGTGGACGGCGCCGCAGACCTCCGCCATCTTCAACTCGGCCTTCTCCATCGGCGGTCAGACGGACGACGTGGGAGCAGCCGCGGCCTGTACGATCCGCACCGTCGAGGGCATGTCCGGGCTCTTCATCGACGGCTTCGTCGTCGTCGACTTCGCCTCCTTCCAGCAGTTCGTCGACGCCCTCGGCGGGGTCGAGATGTGCTTCGAGGAGGATCTGGCGGACTCCATGGCCGGCCTCGACATCTCCGCCGGATGTCAGACGCTCGATGGCGAGCAGGCGCTCGCCTTCGCACGCGCCCGCAAGGGCATCGGCGACGGCTCCGATATCGGTCGCATGCAGAGGCAGCAGGAGCTCGTCCTCGCGATCGCGGAAGACGCCCTCAGCCGCAACATCCTCACCGACCTCCCGTCTCTTTACCGGCTCGTCGATGCGGTGTCCCAGTCGATCGTCACCGACGCCCAGCTCGGCAACATCGACACGCTCGCCTCGCTCGCGAACTCGATCCGCGGCGTGTCGACGGAGGACATCTTCCTCATGACGATGCCCTGGGATCCGGCGGGTGCCCGCGTCCTGCCGGCCGCGGAGTCCGAGATCCTCTGGGAGGCTCTGCGGGATGACATCGCACTGTCGACGATCTTCGACGACAATGGCGAGGTCATGCCGACCGACGTCCCAACCGAGACGGCGACGGCAACCGTGGACCAGACCCAGGAGGCTGAGTGACCGGCGCACCGTCCTATCCGCCGAAGAATCCCGCCAAGCGCCCGTCCGCCACGGGCGCCGCGGTTGTGCGCGGCCGCACGCAGCGCATGTCGACCCCCTCCGCCGGAGAGTCGGCCCCGCGCCCAACGGCCGACCGTGTCAGTTCTCGCGGGGACACTCCGCCGCCCACCTTCCCGCCGAAAGGCCAGGCCGCCCCGCGCCCGCAGCGTGCCCTCGGACTGCCGATCGACGAGCGTCCCGCGACGCGCCCCCCAGCATCTCCGACCGCTCCCCCGCCTGCACCGCCCCGGCAGTCCGCCCCGCCCCGGCGACGCCGGCGCCGCCTCGGACCCCTGGTCCTTCTTCTCCTCGTCGCTCTCATCGCCTGGCCGGTGTTCCTCTACTTCTATGGGGACTCGAAGCTGTCCCACGTCGAGGCCCTGTCCGGCGCCCCTGACACGCCGGGACGGACGGTGCTCTTCGCGGGGACGGATCGGCGCTCCGAGGACGGCATCAACGACGGTGTCGAGGGCCAGCGGTCGGATTCGATCATGCTCGTCCACATCCCCGAGTCCGGTAATCCCTCCCTCATCTCCCTCCCGCGCGACACGTACGTGTCGATCCCGCGCTACGGGAATGCGAAGCTCAATGCCGCCTATTCCGTCGGTGGGCCCGATCTGCTCGTCGAGACGGTCGAGGGCCTGTCCGGGCTGACGATCGACCACTATGTCGAGGTCGGTATGGACGGGATCTCGTCTCTTGTTGACGCGGTCGGCGGTGTCGAGCTCTGCCTCGACTATGACGTCAACGACACGATGTCGGGGCTCGTCTGGGAGGCCGGGTGCCACGAGGCGGACGGGACGACGGCCCTCGCCTTCACCCGCATGCGATACTCAGACCCGCTCGGCGACATCGGCCGCACGGCCCGCCAGCGCCAGGTCATCGCCACCATCATGGATGAGGCCGTGAGCCCCGCGACCCTCATCAACCCCGTCCGCCAGTACCGGCTCGTCGGATCGACGGCGTCCGTGCTGACAACCGACCCGGACACGAGCCTGCTCGATCTGGGCATGATCGGGTGGCCGATGAGGACGATCATGGGACCGAACGGCGTCGTCGGCACTCCCCCGATCGTCGATGTCAACTACCAGCCGGGCGGAGTCGGATCGACCGTGCTTCTCGACCCGCAGGGAACCGACGAGTTCTTCCGGAAGGTTGCCGACGGGTCGATCAGTCAAGCCGACGTCGAAGCGATGCTCCCTTAGCCCTGGCGGTCTCCGCCAGGTCCTCCTGGAACCGCGCCATCTGCTGCGCGATCCCCTCGTCGGTGACGCCGAGGATCCGGGCAGCGAGCAGGCCCGCATTCCGCGCCCCGCCGATCGACACGGTCGCGACGGGCACCCCCGCCGGCATCTGGACGATCGACAGGAGTGAATCCATCCCGTCGAGGTGCGTGAGCGGGACGGGGACGCCGATGACGGGCAGGGTCGTAACGGAGGCGAGCATGCCCGGCAGGTGGGCGGCACCGCCCGCCCCGGCGATGATGACGCCGACCCCGCGGGAGGCGGCCGTCTTTCCGTAGTCGATCATCTCCTGCGGCATCCGGTGTGCGGAGACGACATCGGCCTCCCATTCGATGCCGAACTCATCAAGGGCGGCTGTCGCCGCCTCCATGACCGGCCAATCCGAATCGGACCCCATGACAACGCCGACGCGCATGCTATCTCCCTTCGAGGATGGCGATGGCGGCACGGGCTCGTGCCCGCACCTGCTCGAGATCATCGCCCGTCACGGTCACATGCCCGATCTTGCGCTCGGGCCGGACCTCCTTGCCGTACATGTGGATCTTGACCCCGGGATCGGCCTCCCAAACGGCGCCGAGGGCCTCCCGCGGGTCGTCCAGCTCAGACCCGAGCAGGTTGACCATGACGGACCAGGGTGCCAGCGGGGCGGTGTCCCCGAGCGGCAGGTCGAGGACGGCCCGCAGGTGCTGCTCGAACTGGCTCGTGACCGCACCCTCGATCGTCCAGTGTCCGGTGTTGTGGGGTCTCATCGCCAACTCGTTGACGACCAGATCCTCCCCGACCGCGAACATTTCAACCGCGAGGACGCCGACGACGCCCGTCTGTTCTGCGATCCGCCGCGCGATCGCCTCGGCCTTCTCGTGGAGAGCACGCGGCACGGGTGCGGGGGCAGTCACCTCGAAACAGATCCCATCCCGCTGGACGGAGGTGACGAGCGGCCATGCTTGGATCTCGCCCGAGGGGCGGCGTGCGACGAGCTGGGACACCTCCCTATCGAACGGGACCTTCTCCTCGAGGAGGATCTGGTCCCCGTCGGTGTAGGTCCAGGGGATGTCGGTGGCGGAGGAGATGATGGCGACTCCCTTGCCGTCGTAGCCGCCGCGCGGGGTCTTCGCGACCGCGGTCCCGCCGAGCTGGGCGATGGCGGCATCGATCTCGGCGCGGCTCTCCGCCCTGTGCCAGCGCGGGTGCGGGGCGTCGAGCTGGGACCGCATGATGAGCTTGTCCTGGGCGAAGATGAGGGCGTCGGCCGAGGGCCGCGATCCGATCTCCCGGAGGATCGGGCTGGGGATGTGCTCGTGCTCGACGGTGACGGGCTGTCCCGCGGTGAAGGCGACGATCGCGTCGCGGTCATCCGCGCTGCCGACCTCGCTGTAGCGGATCGCCTGGGCCGCCGACCCATCATCGGCCTCGACGAGCGCCCGCAGCTCGATGCCGAGGGCGATGGCGGCCTCCTGCATCATCCTCGCCAGCTGGCCTCCCCCGATGACGCACACAACCGGTGCGCCCGCTCGAGCGCCTGTCCCGACTACTTTCTGTCCCATGTCCTCTATGCTAATCGAGTGTTCTCGCGTTTCGTTAGGCGGCTGCTCCGCGGCCAGACCCTAAAGGAATGGCTGATCGAATTTCTCCGATTCTGCACCGTCGGTCTCGGCGCATATATCGTCGACGTCGGCCTTTTCAATCTGCTCGCCTACCACTGGTCAATCGACCTGCCCTTCGACCAGTCGATGACGGCGAAGACGATCTCCGTCTCGATCTCGATCGTGGTCGCGTGGGTCGGCAACAGACTGTGGACCTTCCGCACCCAGGAGCAGAGCTCGCGCGGACGCGAGTTCGCCATGTTCGTTCTTGTCAACATCGGTGGCATGGCTGTCGCGCTCGCGTGCCTCGCCGTCTCGCGCTTCGTCCTCGGCTTCGACTCCCAGTTCGCGGATAACATCGCGGCCAACGTCGTCGGCCTCGTCCTCGGCACGGCCTTCAGGTACGTGCTCTACCGATACGTCGTCTTCGCGCCGATCCCGCTATCGGCGTCGTCGTCTCGACCCCATTGAGATGAGGGCCCCCTGCGGGAGGACCTTGTCGGGGTCGAGCGAGGTGGGGACGGCATTGAGGGTGAGCGAGAAGATCGGCGGGCTGTTCTGAGCCAGCTCGAGCTTGCCGCCGTCGGCGCGGGCGAGGTTGAGCGCGAGCGGCAATCCAAGCCCGGTCGACCCGCCGGTTGAGACACCCTGCTTGAAGATATCGTCCCCGATCTCATCAGGAACTCCCTCCCCCTCGTCGGTGACGGTGATGACAACACCCTTGCGGTTGGCGGTGCGACGAGCGGCGACCGTCGTCTTCCCCGCCCCGTACTTGACGGAGTTCTCGATGAGGGTGGCGATGATCTGGGAGAGAGACCCCGGAGTCGCGAGGACGGTCATATCCTCCTCGCCCTCGAAGCTCAACTCCCGCTTCGCCTTCGAGTAGACCTTGCGCCACTCCTGCCACTGCTGATCGAAGACCCGGTCGAGGTTGACGACCTCGGTCGTCCCTCCCGAATCCGAGCGGGATGTCTTGAGCAGCTCCGCGACGACGCCCGTGAGGCGCTCAACCTGGTCCTGGCAGGCGCGGACCTCGGTCAGGACCTCGTCGTCCTTCGTGATCATCTCGATCTCATCGAGGCGCATCGACAGCGCCGTCAGGGGCGTGCGGAGCTGGTGCGAGGCATCGGCGGCGAACTGACGTTCGGCGGCGAGCCTGCCCGCCATCCGATCGGCGGTGCGGATGAGCTCCTCGTTGACGAGATCGATCTCCTCGATGCCGGACCTGCGCAGGTGGGGCCGGACCGTGCCCGAGCCGAGCTGCTCGGCCGACGCCGCGAGGTAGATGAGGGGCGCGGAGAGCTTGCGCGACTGGCGAGCCGCCATGAGGGCACCAGCAAGAAGCGCGAAGATCGAGGCGATCGAGACGAGTATGATGAAGCCGGCGATCGAGCGGTAGATGTGGACACGGTCGGTCTGGACCTGGACGACGGCGCCCGTCACGCCGCGCTCGACGACGGTGATGGGATCGGAGATCGGCTCCCCCGTCTCGATCCGCTCCCCACCGGGCATGAAGACCGTGACGCGCAGCGTCTGCCCCGACTGGCTGCCCCAGCCGCTCACCAGCTCAGGGGTGACGGCGTCGCCGCGGTCGATGCGGCGGTCGATGATCGACGACAGCGAAGACGCATGGTCGCGCATGCTGGAGATCTCCTGATTCCACAGCATGGTGGAACCAAAGATCGCCATCGGCAGGCCGAGCAGGAGCACTGCGAGCGCGACCGCCAGCAGAGTCATCCTCAGCGCACGGCGACGCATGGTCTAGTTCTCGAACCGGAAACCCATGCCGCGAACAGTGGAGATGTACGTCGGCTCGGCGGCGTCGTCGCCGAGCTTGCGGCGCAGCCACGAGACGTGCATGTCCAGCTTCTTCGTGGACGACGCGGTCTCCGAGCCCCACACCTGCTCCATGAGCTCCTCGCGGGACACAACAGAGCCCGCGTCACGCATGAGGACGGTGAGGAGATCGAACTCCTTGCCTGTCAGGTGAAGCTCCTTGCCGCTCACCCAGGCCCGGTGGGCGGCAACATCGACCTTGACGTCCTGGGCCGAGAGGATGTCGAGCTCCCCCTCTTCGCCTGAACCCCGGCGAAGCAGGGCGCGGACTCGCGCCATGAGCTCAGCAAGGCGGAACGGCTTGGTCACATAATCGTCGGCACCCGCATCGAGCCCGACCACCATGTCGACCTCATCCGCACGCGCGGTGAGGATGAGGATCGGGACCGTGGACCCGTGGCTTCTGATGGTGCGGGCGACATCGAGTCCGTCCATGTCCGGCAGGCCGAGGTCGAGGATGATGAGGTCGGCTCCGTTCTGAAGCTCATCGAGTGCGCTGCGCCCCGTGGTGTGCGGGCGCACCTCATACCCCTCGCGCCCCAGCGCGCGGACCAGAGGATCTGAGATTGCGAGATCATCTTCAACAAGTAATACGGTAGTCACGCTTCGAGTATAGATGCATAACCAATCATGTGGTCTCGTTCCCGGAAGCGGGTTGAACATTGACCGAGCACTGACCTCGTGCTAGCGGAACCTCTTGAGTTCGAAGATCTCGACCTTGCCGGTGCCGCCGAGCTCCTGCTGGCCGTACGGCAGGACCATGTACGTGCTCCGGCCCGCATCGCCAAGCGCCGTGTACGTCGCCCGATCGATGAGAATGGTGCCCTCATCGGCGATGTCGACGAGCCGGCTCGCGAGATTGACCGTGGGCCCGAAGATATCCCCGAAGGAGGAGACGACCCTGCCCCACAGGAGGGAGGCCCGCACCGGCAGCATCCCCTCAATCCTGCCGAGCTGGTGGACCAACTCCGTGACGACCTTGGCGCCGATTTTAACATCATCGGCGATGAAGATGACGGCGTCGCCCAGAGTCTTGACGAGGCGGGCGCCGTTCTCGGTGATGATCTCTCGGCACGTGAACTCGAAGTCGCGGATGAAGGTGACGAGCTGGTCGCTGCCGAGCTCGCGGGACTTGCTCGTGAAGGCAACGAGGTCGATGAAGCCGACCGCCCGCTGGAGCGGCATGAGATCCGGGGTGTCCTTCTCGGGGCCTCGCCGACGCAGCTCCAGGTCGGAGCGGCGCAGGAAGGCGGCCATGTGACGCCGCCAGACGTATCGCATCTGATCCTCGAGGAGTTGGAGGTAGTCATCGATATGGTCGATGACCCAGTAGCGGGCCGCGATGTCATCGATCTCGAAAGTCGTCTGCGCAAACTCAACAAGGGCCTCGTGCTGCCACAGCGCGAGCCTGTCGGCCATGTGTCCCTGGGCGAGGACGAGCGAATTGAGGGTCGTCGCGTCGAGCTGGCCGGCGGACAGCTTGTCGAAATGTCGCCTCATCATCTCGATGTCGAATCCGGTGAAGATCCGGTCGTTCTCCTCGTCCTCAATGGCGGGGAAGCCCATGGCCGTCCAGAAGCGGCGAACGATGCGGGGCTCGACGGCAAGCCGTTCGGCTGCCTCGACGAGAGTGAACTGCGGCTGTCCGTTGAGGAGAGAGTTCGCTCGCGCCTCAACGGTCAGGCGAGTTCTCTCAAGATCTGTGTCGCGGGTCACATGCTATAGTTTATCAGCTGTTCACCCCCACCCCAACTCGCTGAGTTTGCTGTGCCGTAGGCTGGACCCATGAGTGAACAGAGCATCGATTCCTTCGCCGACTCCTATGTCGACTCCTTCTGCGCCATCTCGCCGCTCTTCGCCTCGTCCGCGGGCCTGGCGAAGACCGGAGCGCTCGATGATTTCTCCCCAGACGGCATCCAGGAGGCGATCGATCTCGACACCTCGACGCTGGCCGAGCTGGCGTCGATGGAGCCGCAGACGGACGATGAGTGGGTGACGAAGGCGGCGATGACAGAGCGCCTCGAGTCGTGGCTCGCGATCTCGAAGGACGACATCGGCAGCCTCAACGTCATCGCCTCCCCCATCCAGGACATCCGCGATTCCTTCGATCTCATGGAGCGCGAGACCGAGGAGGACTGGGAGCTCATCCGTGAGCGGGCGGCCGCGATCCCCACGGCGCTCCGCCAGTACCGCGAGGGCCTCTCGTGGCGCCACGACAAGGGCGCGCCCTTCCCCGCACGCCAGGTGCGCGCCTGCATCGCGCAGGCGCAGCAGATCGCGACGGGCGGTGTCCTCGCCGAGCTGGAGGACCACGACATCGATACCCATCCCGCCCGCGCGGCCTTCGCCAGCCTCGCCGAATTCCTCGGGACCCTGCCGACCACCGACGTCGATGCCGTCGGCCGGGAGCGCTACGAGGGCCATCTCGCCTACTTCCTCGGCTCGAAGGTCGACATCGACGAGACGTTCGACTGGGCGGAGGAGGAGCTTGCCTCGATCATCTCCGAGCAGGAGGAGACCGCCGCGACCCTGTTCGGACCCGGAACGACGATCACCGAGGCGATCGACCGGCTCAACAGCGATCCGGAGCGCCAGATCCACGGGCGCGAGAACCTGCGGGCATGGATGCAGAAGACGGCCGATGAGGCGGTCGAGGGCGTGCTCTCCGAGTTCGACATCCCGCAGCCGCTCCGCCGGATCGACGCCCGCGTCCTCCACCCGGGCACCGGCGGCATCTACTACACCCAGCCGTCGGATGATCTGACCCGTCCGGGCCAGATGTGGTGGTCCGTCCCCGAGGGCGTCGATACGTTCAACACGTGGCTGGAGAAGACGACCGTCTACCACGAGGGCGTCCCCGGCCATCACCTCCAGATCGGCACGGCCGTCGCCTCCGAGCACCTCAACATGTGGCGCCGGGCTGCGGCGTGGGTGTCGGGCCACGGCGAGGGCTGGGCCCTCTACGCGGAGCGCCTCATGGCGGATCTCGGCTTCCTCGATGACCCGGCCGATTACTTCGGCATGCTCGACTCGCAGCGGCTGCGTGCCGCCCGCGTGCGCGTCGACATCGGCGTCCACGTCAAGGGGTGGACGGCCGAGCAGGCCTGGGATTTCCTCACCGAGAACGTCGCCATGGACCGCTCCTTCCTCGCCTTCGAACTCGACCGCTACCTGGGTTGGCCCGGGCAGGCTCCGTCCTACAAGATCGGACAGCGGCTGTGGGAGGCGGAGCGCGATGCCGCGCTCGCCAGGGGCGAGTCGCGCCGCGACTTCCACTCCCGAGCCCTGGCGCTCGGCACGCTCGGCCTGGACGTGCTGCATGAAGCTCTGTCTCGCTAGCGCCTCGCCCGGCCGGTTCACGGTCCTCACCGGGGCGGGGATCACTCCCGAGGTGATCGTCTCCGATGTGGACGAGGACGCGATCCTCGACCGCATGCCCGAGGCGCCTGCCCCCGATATCGTCCTCGCTCTCGCACGGGCGAAGGCCGAGGCGGTTGCCGCCTCCCACGGCAGGAGCCTCGTCATCGGATGTGATTCGATGTTCGTCATGGACGGCCAGATCCTCGGCAAGCCGTACACGCCTGACGTGGCACGGACGCGCCTGAGGGCGATGGCGGGCCGCGCCGGAGTACTCTTCACTGGGCACTGGCTCATCGCCCCTTCGGGAGCATTCGGCGGGGTCTCGGACGCGACCGTTCACGTCGCCCCGATGACGGACGCGGAGATCGAGGCCTACATCGCGACGGGCGAACCCCTCCACGTCGCGGGCTCCTTCACGATCGACGGCTACGGCGGTCCCTTCATCGAGCGCCTCGAGGGCGATCCTCACGGCGTCACGGGGCTCTCCCTGCCCCTCCTGCGCCGACTGCTCACACAGGCCGGCCTCTCCGTGACGGAGCTGTGGGATGGGATCTAGCGCCGACGGCATCGTCTACTGCGCCTGCGGGCACCGCCATTGGGGCCACGCGGGCGCCGCGGGGATCCTCGCGTGGCGCGACGCCCACGACCCCGAGGTCATCATGCAGCTGCGCGCCGGGTGGTCGATGTCAGGCGGCACGTGGGGAATCCCCGGAGGCGCGATCGGCTACGGCGAGAGCCCGATCGAGGGCGGCCTCCGCGAGGCACACGAGGAGGCCGGCCTGGGTCCAGCCCGCGTGTGGGCGGCGACCACCCTCCATCACCCCGACTGGTCGTACACCAGCGGCATCGCCGAAGCATCCGCCGGCCAGCGCGCCATCGCCACCGACCACGAATCGGATGCGATGGAGTGGGTGCCCTGGAAGAACCTCGAGGAGCGGCTCCTCATGCCGGCCTTCAAGGAGAGCATGCCCCTGCTTGAGGCCCTGCTGGGCCGCACACTGCTCGTCGTCGACTCCGACCGCCTACCGGCGGACTGGGAGCGACCGGTGGCCGATCTCGCCGCCTCGGGGATCCCCTCGACGATCCTGCCGACCGAGGTCCAGGACCCCATCCTCGCGGGCATGGCCGCCGCGAGGGATGAGAACTTCGAACGGACGGTCGCCCTCTTTCCCGACATCCTCATCGAGGGTGCAGAGCCGACCATCCAACCCACATCCCCGACCGGGGCCATCCCGCCGTCACTTCTCGGGAGCGGCACGGACGCCGTCGACGTCACTGAGTACAGAGCGGTGTTCACACTCGGGCTCGACATCACAGGCGGCCACCCGCTCGACCCGCTCGCCTTCGAGGCGCTGCTGGAGGAGATGCGGCGCACGCTGCGCTGACATATACCCAGAGGCCCAGAGGCCCAGAGGCCCAGAGGCCCAGAGGCCCAGAGGCCACGCTCGCACACTCCACCACAGCCGTCAGTCCAGCACGGTTGTGGTGGAGTTCTGGAAGTCAGACGAGCGGTTGGGACGCGAGCCGCTCCGCGGCAGCATCGACTGCCTCGTCGGTGGCCGTGAGAGACATTCGCACCTTCATGCGGCTCATCTGGCCGTAGAACGTTCCCGGCGCGACGAGGATGCCGCGCTCGGAGAGGGCCTTGACGATCCCCCAGGCGTCGAGCGTTCCGCTCTCGTCCTCGAGCCACAGGTAGAGGCCGGCCTTCGTCTCAGGATCCGCCGTGAGACCGGCTGCCGCGGTGGCCCGAAGGAGCACATCCCGCCGCCTGCGGTAGATCTCACGCTGTTCCGCCACGTGTGTGTCGTCGCTGAGGATCGCCGTCATGGCCGCCTGGACGGGGCCGGGCATAAGGAAGCCCATGTGCTTGCGGACCTCGATGATGGGAGCGAGGATGCGCGGATCACCGGCGATCATGGCGGCCCGGTATCCGGCGAGGTTCGACTGCTTCGAGGAGGAGTAGAGCGCGAGCAGGCCGGTCTTATCCTCTCCCGCGATGTCGTCGGCGAGGATTGAGGGGACGCCATCGGTCACATACGGCTCCGCCCACGGCAGCGCCGCGTAGCACTCGTCGGAGGCGATGATCGTCTCGGTCGCCCGGCCCCAGTCGACGATCCTCCGCAGCTGCTCGCGGTCGAGCACGTGCCCGTGGGGGTTGCTCGGGGAGTTGAGCCAGACGAGCTCGGCGTCGGGCCACGTGGCCGGATCGGACGCCGTGTCGATCGGGATGGGCGTCGCCCCGCTCAGCCGCGTCCCGACGTCGTAGGTCGGGTAGGCGATCTCGGGGATGAGGACGTGCCCGATGATGCCGAGGAGCGACGGCAGGAGCGCGACCATCTCCTTGCTGCCGATCGTCGGCAGGACCCCCTCGAGGGGGACACTCGCACCGCGGGTGCGCGACCACCAGTTGACCATGGCAGCCCGAAGCTCGGGCGTGCCGAGAGCCGGCGGATATCCCGGCGACTGCTCGGAGGCCCGCAGGGCATCGATGGCGATCTGCGGGGTGGGGTCAACCGGGGTGCCGATCGACAGGTCAGCGGTGATCCCCGGGTAGTCGTAGGCGGCCTTCTTGAAGGGTGTAAGGGTATCCCACGGGAAGTCGGGCAGGCCCTCCCCCAGGAGCGGCATCAGTCGTTGATTCCCTTGGGCAGGGCCGCGACGATCGGATGGTCGTAGTTGATGACGCCCATCTTCGCGGCTCCACCGGGCGAGCCGATCTTGTCGAAGAATTCGACGTTCGCCTTGTAGTACTCCGACCACTCCTCGGGAGTGTCGTCCTCGTAGTAGATGGCCTCGACAGGGCAGACGGGCTCGCAGGCGCCGCAGTCCACGCACTCATCGGGGTGGATGTAGAGCATTCGCTCGCCCTCGTAGATGCAGTCCACGGGGCACTCGTCCACGCAGGCCCGGTCTTTGATATCGACGCAGGGAAGCGCAATAACGTAAGTCACGATTCACAGTCCTCTCATCCAGCTGTCCAGAAAGTATCCCATTTTTCCGGGTCTAACCACAGACCGCGGCGTGGACCGGCTGATATGTCCACGAGTACGCGTTGTTGAAGATCATCTCACCCTCCCGGGTGACGGTGCGACGCACGTCCACCGTGAAGCCGGGCCCGCCCGCCCCATAGGGCTCGCAGTCCGGTGAGGTGTTGACCTCGGTCGTGGGCTGGCGGAAGTTATAGGGCTCCGAGACGGTGATGTCGACGCTGTAGTACGACGTCGACCAGAGCCGGGAGCGAACCTCGCCGCCCTCAACCCACGTCTCGACGAGCACACCGTACGGGCTGGTATTGCGCCACTTCATGTCAACTGTGGGCTGCCAGACGGTGGCCTCCACCCCCATCGGGTACCGGTCGAAGTACTTCGAGTGCGGCTGGTGAGCGATGTCCTCCATGCCGGCCCTGTAACCGATGTTGAACGTATTGGTCGACAGCTGCGAGAGCCCGCCGCCGAGCGCGGTCGAGTTGAATCCGTCCATGACCACCCCGGAGGAGACGAAGCCGTTCTCCTCCGTGATCGGTCCGAGCCGCTCGAGGAGCGAGAAGGTCTCGCCGGGGCGGATGAGTGTGTTATTCGTCTTCGCGGTGCCGACGATGAGGTTCTCCGTGCGCACAGGGTCGTTCGTCAGCGGTGTCGAGATCTCCGAGACAACCTCTTTGATGCCGAGTGCCTCAGCATCCGCCGTCGTGAACTCAGGATCCTCCTCGCTCACGACCGCGGCGACCGTGCGGGTCTCAGTCGTCGCGACCTGGGCGATGGCCTCGCCGGTCGCCTCCCGGTCGATGACCATGCCCTTCTCGCTGGGCTTGATAACGGGGCCGACGGCATGGTCCTCGATGAGGATCTCAGCGTCTCTCGGTGCGTTGAGGTCGTCACCCGCACCCTCGACGACGAGGTCGACCAGCTCCTGCTCGTCGAGCATCATCGCCAGCTCGCCCTCGACCTCCTCGAATGACGCGGCTGCGGCAAGATCGATCGGCCTGAGGACGACCTCGCGCTCGCCGACGGTGACCGTGAGCGGCGCGGCGACGAGCGGCTCCGCCTGCTCGTCTCGGACCCGCTCGACATCCTCGTCAGTAATGGTCGGCTCAAGGTCGACGGCCTCAAGCTCGATCGGCCGAGTCGCCGACAGCCAACCGCTGCTGAGCACCGCGACGGCGCTGTCGACATCGATACCGGTGCCGTCGACCTGGGGCTCTGTCTGGATCGTCGAGCCTGCGAAAGAGATCGTCGCGTTCGACGGCTCTGCGCCGAGCTGCTCGTTGAGTCGGTCGATCTCGGCGGCGAGCGCCTTCTCGTCGATGGTGACGACGGGTTCGAGCTCAGCCGATCCGCTCAGGTGGCGGCACAGGTGCGCCGGGTTGAAGGACAGCCCGGTGATGCCGTCGACGGTCGCGTCACCGTCGATGGCAACGCCCGTCCCGGTTGGGTCGATCTCGCCGGTGATGTCGGTGCCCACGATCGTAACGGGGACAGGCTCCTGGACGACGTCGTCGAGCTCGGCCTCGATCGTCCTGGCCGCATCAGCCTCTGACATGCCGCCGACCTCAACGCCGGCGACGGTGGTGTTGCCCGGGATGCGACCGGCGAACCAGAAGGCGGCGACGATATAGATAACTGCGAGGAGGGCTGCTGCTCCTGCGAGGATCCACGGCCACAGCCGCCTCTCCCGTTCTGCCGGTCCCTCGTCGTCGACGATCCACTCGTCATTCCACGTCATATGGCTCCCCTTCCGGGGCAAGTCTAACGCGGCTCACGGCCGCAAAGCCGAGCCACGCGAGCAGGCCACCTGCGGGAATGGCGACAGGGCCGCCGTAGAACCACCAGGCGCTGAGCTCGGGCGAGAGCGCCCCGATCGCGTCGCCCGCAGGGCGCATAGCCGTCAAGGCGAGCGTGGCAAGGAAACCCGCACCGAAGCCCAACCAGCCGGGGGCGCCGGCGAAGAGGGTGAAGACGGCGGATCCGAGGGTGACACTGAGGAGTGCGACGACGAGACCGGTGATGCCACCGTCGATGCCGCCCGAGTGCGTGACGGTCCCGAGCAGGGCCGCGAACCCGCCGAGCACGAGCCCGGCGAGGGCGATGAGGCGCCGGGAGCGCCTCGACTGCTCGGGGCCGCGCATGAGCCCCCGGAACGTGCCCACTACCGGCCCTGGGCCCGCTTGCGGTTGGCGCGGGCCCGCTCGTGCGAGTCGAGGATGAGCTTGCGGATGCGGATCGTCTCAGGCGTGACCTCGACGCACTCGTCGTCCTCGATGAACTCGAGCGACTCCTCGAGGGTGAGCCTGCGCGGCGGGACGAGCGATTCGAACACGTCGGCCGAGGCGGCACGCATGTTCGTCAGCTCCTTCTCCCTCACCACGTTGACCTCCATGTCCTCGGCGCGCGGGTTCTCGCCGACGACCATACCCTCGTAGACCTCCTGGGTGGGTTCGACGAAGAAGGTGCCGCGGTCCTCGAGGCGCAGGAGGGAGAACGGGGTGACCGCGCCCTGACGGTCGGCGATGAGGGAGCCGGTGATGCGGGATTCGATCTGGCCCGCCCACTCGTCGTAGCCGGCGAAGAGCGAGGAGGCGATGCCGGTGCCGCGGGTCTCGGTGAGGAAGTAGGTGCGGAAGCCGATGAGGCCGCGCGACGGGACGGTGTACTCCATGCGGACCCAGCCGGTGCCGTGGTTCGTCATCGTCGTCATCCGGCCCTTGCGGCCCGCCATCAGCTGCGTGACGGCACCGAGATGCTCCTCGGGCACGTCGATCGTCATGTGCTCGTACGGCTCCAAGACCTTGCCGTTCTCGTCGAGCTTCGTCACGACCTGCGGCTTGCCGACGGTCAGCTCGAAGCCCTCTCTCCTCATCTGCTCGACGAGGATGGCGAGCGCGAGCTCGCCCCTGCCCTGCACCTCCCACGCGTCGGGACGCTCGGTGGGCAGCACCCGCAGGGAGACGTTGCCGACGAGCTCGCGGTCGAGACGGTCCTTGACCTGACGCGCCGTCAGCTTATGGCCCTTGACCTTGCCGGCCAGCGGGGACGTGTTCGTCCCGATCGTGAGCGAGATCGCCGGCTCATCGACATGGATCTTGGGAAGGTCGACGGGGTTGTCCGCATCGACAAGAGAGTCGCCGATCGTGATGTCGGGGATGCCGGCGATGGCGACGATGTCGCCCGGGCCCGCCTCCGTGTCCGGGACGCGGTCGAGTCCGACGGTGCGGAGCAGCTCGGAGATCCTCGCCGACTTCATGGTCCCGTCCTGCTGGCGCCAGCCGAGCGTCTGACCCTTGCGGATCGTGCCCGAGTGGACGCGGATGAGGGCGAGCCTGCCGAGGAACGGCGAGGCGTCGAGGTTCGTCACCTGTGCGGCGACCGGCGCCTCATCGTCGAACGTGGGCGCAGGGATGTTCGCGAGAATCGCGTCGAAGAGGGGCTCGAGGTCCGTCGAGTCCGGCAGCGTGCCATCCTCGGGCTGAACGGTCGAGGCCCGGCCGGCCTTGCCGGAGGCGTAGATGACCGGCACGTCGAGGATCGCATCGACGTCGACCGTCTCATCGACGTCGCCCTCAAGATCGGAGGCGAGGTTGAGGAGGAGGTCCGTCGTCTCGGAGACGACCTCATCGATCCGGGAGTCGGGCCTGTCAACCTTGTTGACGACGACGATGACGGGCAGGCGCCCGGCGAGAGCCTTGCGGAGGACGAAGCGCGTCTGGGGCAGCGGACCCTCGGACGCGTCGACGAGGAGGACGACACCGTCGACCATGGACAGTGCACGCTCGACCTCACCACCGAAGTCGGCGTGACCCGGGGTGTCGACAACGTTGATCGTCACGCCGTCGGGGGCACCGTGCTTCGCGGCCGCGGGGCCGCGGTACGTGATCGCCGTGTTCTTCGCGAGGATCGTGATGCCCTTCTCGCGCTCGAGGTCACCGGAGTCCATGACACGCTCACCCGTGGATTCGACGGAGGCGTGGGAGTCGAAGACGTCCGACTGCCACAGCATGGCATCGACCAGGGTTGTCTTGCCATGATCGACGTGGGCGATGATGGCGACGTTACGAATATCTGAGCGAGTTGATTTCACCGGCGTAGCTCGGTTCCTTTCTGGGCGCGAAGCGCATGCGGATGGCCTTAGACAAGGCCCCGGTAAATCGTAGCCGTCGCAGGGTCCCCTGACGATGCAGAGCGAGCCAGATCACCACACGTGCACGTTCGGCGCCTTCTCAGTTCGCCGGCGTCCACCTGCGACAATGGAGGCATGACAGAACCGATCTATCGGCTGCGATCGACGGGCCAGTATGTCCGCTTCGGAGTCTCCCTCGTCTTCATCGCCCTGTTCGTCGCCTCGCTCTACATCGATCCCGCAACGGAGGGCTTCTTCCCGCCCCTCATCATCGCGCTCGGAGCGGTCCTCATCGTCTTCATCTTCTTCTACCAGCCGGCCCTTCACCTCGACCGGGATGGCCTCCACATCCAAAACTGGTTCGTCGACCGGTGGGTCTCCTGGCGGGACTATGACACGCTCGATACTCGATTCGGCATGCAGATCCTCTCGCCCGGTAACTCAGACCCGGTGAGCTCCTTCCCCGGATCGGGCGGGCTCACCCGGGGCCGGGAACAGCTTCGGCCCGGCAACCCACTCGCGAAGAGCGAGCCGAAGCACACCTACATCCCGGTCCACGACGCCGGCCAGCACACCCTCGTGCCGTCGATAAGGGAGGCGAGCTCCCTCATCTCCCGCATGGCCCGCGAGTTCAGTCGCACGGCACCCCACCGGCCGAGGACGACCTCGGTCAATCCGATGCGAATCGGCACCGTCATCATCGGCCTCGCCCTCATCGTTCTCGGCGTCCAGGAGATCGTCGCCTGAACGGTCGCAGGATCGGGTGCCGGCTGCCGCCAGCGCTCGGCACCGTCGAATACGCCGCGGCGCGATGACGTCGCTGAGAAGATGACAGTGGGGGTGCGGACCGGACGGTCCGCACCCCCACTGCTGATGATCTGTCAGATCTTGAGCTCGGAGATGTCCTCGCCGAACTCCCGCAGGAGCCTGTGGCGCTCCTCGCGGCGGCGCTTCTGCTCGAGCGGCTCCGGAACCGGAGCGGCGGCGATGAGACGCTTGGTGTACTCCTGCTTGGGATCGTGGAGGACGTCCGCACACAGACCCTGCTCGACGACCTTGCCGTTCTGCAGGACGACGACACGGTTGGCCATGAGGTCGACGACTGCGAGATCGTGGGAGATGAAGAGGCAGGCGAAGCCGAACTCATCCTGCAGTTCAGCCAGCATCTTGAGCACCGTGGCCTGGACCGACACGTCGAGAGCCGAGGTCGGCTCATCAGCGATGAGGAGGGCCGGGTTGAGGGCGAGCGCACGGGCGATCGACACACGCTGGCGCTGACCGCCGGACAGCTCGTGCGGGAACCTGTTGAAGGTCGACCGCGGCAGCTGGACGGCATCGAGCAGCTCGTAGACTCGGTCCTGCTGCTCCTGCTTGGTGCCGACCCTGTGGACGACGAGCGGCTCAGCGATCGTGTCACCCACGGGGAAGCGCGGGTTGAGGGAGGCGGCCGGGTCCTGGAAGATGACGCCGACATCCTTACGGACTGCCTTCTGCTCCTCCTTGTTCCGGCCGATCATGTTCTGGCCGAACAGCTTGACCTCGCCGCCGGCTGCGGGCTGGAGGCCGAGGATGCACTTGCCGATGGTCGACTTGCCGGAGCCGGACTCGCCGACGAGACCGACGATCTCACGTTCGGCGACATCGAACGACACCTCGTCGACGGCCCGGAACGGCTCTTTGCCCCACACGTCGTACTCGACGATGAGGTCCTTCGCCTGAAGGACGGTCTTCGACAGGTCGAGCGAGTCCTTCGTCAGCTCCTTGAGACCGAACTGGGCGCGGCCCTGGCCGAGGTGCGGGACAGCCCGCAGGAGGCGCTGCGTGTACGGGTGCTTCGGATGGTTGAGGACCTCGGTCACGCTGCCGGACTCGACGATGTTGCCGCGGAACATGACGTGAACACGGTCCGCCATATCCGCCACGACGCCCATCGAGTGGGTGATGAGGAGGATGCCGGTGTTGAGCTTGTCCTTGAGGGAGCGCAGCAGGTCGAGGATATCGGCCTGAACCGTCACATCGAGAGCCGTGGTCGGCTCATCGGCAACGATGACTGCGGGATTGCAGGAGATCGCGATCGCGATGACGACGCGCTGGCGCTGACCGCCCGAGAGCTCGTGCGGGTACTGCTTGATGCGGCCCTCGGGGTTGTCGATGCCGACCATGCGGAGCAGCTCGACTGCGCGAGCCTCTGCCGCACTGCCGTACGCGATCTCGTGAAGCTCAAGAGCCTCGGTGATCTGCGTACCGATCGTGAGAACCGGGTTGAGGGCCGTCATCGGCTCCTGGAACACCATGGCGATATCCACGCCGCGCAGGCGACGCCATCCCCTCGCCGACATCGACCGCACCGCGTGTCCGGCCACGGTGATCTCACCGTCGACGGCCGCGTTGCCGGGAAGCAGGCCGAGGGCCGACATCGAGGTCACGGACTTGCCGGAGCCGGACTCGCCCACGAGGGCGACCACTTCACCGGGATGGATGTCGATGTCGACGCCGCGGACGGCGTGGACACGACCGAACTCCGTGCCGAACTGAACGTCGAGGTCACTGAACGACAGAACCGGGTGGTCCGTCTTCTCGTGGACCTTGACGATGTCCTTGCGGCCCGCCTGGCGGTGGGCCTCGCGGTCCTTCTTCGCTTTGCTGCTGCCGAAGATCATGCCTTGGCCACCTTCTTGAATCGCTTGGCTTTGCCCTTCTGGCGGGGATCGAACGCATCGCGCAGGCCGTCGCCGATGAAGTTGACGGACAGGGCGATCGCGAGGATGAAGCCCGCGGGCCAATAGAACAGCCACGGCTGGCTCGAGAACTTCTGCTGGTACTGCGAGATCAGCAGGCCGAGTGACGTGTCGGGGGACTTGACGCCGAAGCCGAGGAACGACAGCGACGTCTCCAGGAGGATCGCGGCCGCGATGGCGAGCGTCGCCGAGACGATGATCGTGCCGAGGGCGTTCGGGAGGATGTGCTTGATGATGATGCGGGGCGTCGAAGCACCCAGCGCCTGCGCCGCATAGACGAACTCGCGCTCACGGAGTGACAGCACCTCGCCGCGCACGAGGCGGGCCAGGGACGTCCACGAGAGGAAGCCGAGCAGGAGGGCGAGCATGATGATGCCGCCTCCGAGGCGCTCGCTGGCGAGCTGGCCGACGACGGCCGCGAGGAGGAGCAGCGGGATGACGATGAAGAGATCGGTCATGCGCATGAGGATCGTCTCGACCCAGCCGCGCAGGTAACCCGACAGGGCGCCGATGATCGTGCCGATAAGAGTTGAGACGATGCCGACGATGAAGGCGATGATGATCGAGCGCTGCGTACCGCGCATGATGAGCGCGAAGTAGTCCTTGCCCGCCGTGTCCTGACCCATCGGGTGCTCACCGAGCGTGAACCAGCCGAGGGTGGGCGCACGATCATTGACGATCGGGTGCGTCGACTCGTAGCCGTACTTCCACCAGCCCGGCACGGGGCCGAAGCCGATCGAGGAGAAGGCGAGGACGATGATGAAGAGGAAGACCACGAGCGAGATCATCGCCGCGCGGTGGCGGAGGAAGCGCCGCAGGACGAGCTGGCCCTGCGAGTACGACTTATTCGTCGTCGAATCCAAAACCTCGTCATCGAGTTCGGCGACGTTGAAATTTCCCACAGCCGCCATGTGGGCCTTCGGATCGGTGTTGTCCATTACGAGTCACTCCTCAGAATTCCATTGACCATGCGACTCACCGTCTGATCCTCGGGTCGATGTACGCGTACATGATGTCGGCCAGCATGTTCATGAGCACGGCGATACCGCCCGTCACGATGAAGAAGGCCATGACCGGGTCCGGGTCGACATTCCTCAGGCCCGTCTCGAACAGCTCACCCATGCCCTTCCAGCCGAACACCTTCTCTGTGATGACGGCGCCGCCGATGAGGGAGGCGAAGTCGAAGGCGACGATGGTGGTGATGGGAAGAAGAGCGTTGCGGAAGGCATGGCGCGTCATGACCGTGTGCTCGGGGAGTCCCTTGGCGCGGGCCGTACGGACGTAGTCCTGTCCGAGCACCTCGAGCATCGACGACCGCGTGTATCGCGTGTACGAGGCCACCGACATGAGGGTGAGCGACAGCGTCGGGAGAATGAGGTGCGTCGAGGTGTCGAGAAGGGACAGCCAGAAGTCGTCGGCACCCCGGAAGTTCGGTGACATCGAGCCGATCGTTGAGATCGGGCGACCCCGAACCAGCTCGACATAGTCGGACCAGTTGCGCGCAAGGTAGTCGACGAGGACGGCGAAGCCGACCGAGACGACAGTCCAGATGCTCGCCCATGTGATTGAGCGCTTCGCGTATCCGCCGAAGACCTGGCTGATGACGACTGCGAGGGCAACGCCGGCGAGCAGGAGAACGATGAGGAACGTCCACGTCGGCTGCTCGAGACGCTCGGCGAAGATGACGACGAGCAGGACCATCGCGCCGGCCGAGCCGAGCGCGCTGAAGATCGCGCGTCGGTTGGTGATGCTGGACAGCAGAGCTGTGAACATGACAGCTGCTGCGATGCCCGTCGTGATCGGCATCCACAGGCCTGCGATGGGGTTGTCGACCCAGTCGGTCACGTCGAGAATGACGAAGACCGCGGCGGCGGCTGCGAAGGCGACGGCCCCGCTGATGATCCGGTTCTTCATCGGTCCGGCGATGATCGCCTGGACGAAGACAGCGAAGATGCCCGCCACCAACACAATGAAGACTGTGTTGAACGCTGGTTCCGCCAACCAGTTGTTGAATCGGATCGCGCCGAACTCCTTGAGGAGCACCGCGAAGACGAATGCCGGCAGCGAGTAGAAGACAAAGGCGATGAAGGTGACGCTGTAGTCGAAGCCGGAGTACTGGCGGATCGCTGCCATGACGCCGAAGAAGACACCGACGAGGATGCCGAGGATCGTCGCGAGCAGGACGAGGCGAATCGTCGACTCGGCAGCATTGGCGAGCAGCGCGTTGACGTCCTGTCCGGAGCGGTTCTCACCGAAGTCACACTGGAGGCGGACGCAGCCGAGGATTCCTCGGAGCCAGTCCCCGTAGCGGACTATCCAGGGGTCGTTCAGCCGCATCTGAGCGACGCGCTGATCGATGCGGTTCTGTCGATTGGCATCGTTCTGTTCGCGAAGATCCGCAAGAGGGTCGCCCGAGTGGACCGTCAGGCCATAGACCAGGAACGATGCGAAAAAGAGAATCATCAGGGATATCCCGATTCTCTTCAATACAAATTTGAACACGTCTCGTACTTCTTTCTGGAAGTTGTGTCCCAAGCTCTTCGGAAGCTGATCCGCCCGCGACAAGTACGTTGAGTGAGGGTGGCCTCGGAACACACTGTACGCATTGTAGGGGGACGCTCCCCCCTGTGCGAAATCTAATTTCCGCCCGTGACCTGCGTGCGAGTGGACGCATAGTCAAAGTGAAGCCGCGCAGCGGCAGGAAGCAGGCTGTATACCGTTCCCGCCGCTGCGCGGCTTTCAGTTGGGACTTTCAGAGTTCGGAGACCCTACCAGGTCCACTCTTCAGCGTTCCACACAACGCCGGTCTGCGTGAGGTTGCGCTCAACGTTCTGCAGGCCTTCGGTGTGGGCGACGATGCCCGGATGGGCGTAGATGGGCAGGTTGAAGAGATCGTTCCAGAGCTCAGTCTCGATGATCTTCTTCGACTCGAGCCAGACGTTCTCGTCGAGGCTGCCATTGATCTTGTCCCACTCGGCGTCGACGGTCTCGTTCGACCACGCGTGGTAGTTCTGCTGACCATTGGTGTGGTAGATGTTGCGGCCCGAGACGATCTGGCCGGAGCCGGACCATGCGAAGAGCGCAATGTCGTAGTTGCCGGTGTCGAGGGCGCCACCCGGTGCGAAGAAGTCGGCGGAGCCGATGTCCTCAACGGTGATGCCGGCCTCTGCACAGGAGGACTGGATCAGAGCGACAGTGTCGGAGCGACGCTGGTTCGGTGCGGAGTAGCCGATGCGGACGGTCGGGTTCTCGACGCCGGAGGCCTCGACGAGCTCGGTCGCACGTTCGATGTCAACGGTGTCGTAGCGGCCGTCGTAGGCTGCGTCGAGGACCTCGTCGTAGTCGGCATCGCTCGGGAAGTACTCGCGGAGGTTCATGACCTCAGTCTCCTCATCGAGGGGACGGACGAGACGCTCGACGATGTCTTCGCGCGGTGCACAGTAGGCGAATGCCTCACGGAGCTCGAAGCCGCCGTTCGCATCAGAGAAGACGGAGCCTTCGGCCCAGTTGTAGTCGAGGTGCTCCCAGATCATGGTCGGACCCGTGAGGATCTCGATGCCGTCCATCGCCTCGAGCGAGTCGAGTGCGACCTGGGTGCCCTGCGGCTCGATGACGTTGACGTCCTGGTTCTCGAGTGCCTGGAGCTGACCCTCGGGAGCGATGAAGCGGAAGACGAGCTCTTCAACGCCGGGGGCCTCGCCCCACCAGTCCGGGTTCGGGACGAGCGTGATGTACTCGCCGGGCTGCCAGCCACCCTCCATGTAGGTGAAGGGACCGAAGGAGGGAACCTCTTCGATGGGCTGGATCTCGCCCGGGTTCGGGGAGTACCAGTTGTTCCACGCGTCGGCGACCTGCTGGGCCACCTCGAAGTCCTCGTTCTTGAAGGCCTCGAACAGCTCTTCCTTCGACAGTCCGACCTTCTCGGCCATGACGTGTGACGGAAGCGCCGAGGAGATCACGAGCTCCCAGTCGGGGTTCGGTGCGTTGTAGGTGACGGTGAACGACTTGTCGCCGGTCTCGCACTCGGGGCCGTTCTCAACGGGGAGCGCGTAGGTGCCGGAGTCAGAGACGTGGTCGAACAGGGGGGCGCCGCTGCCGTCCTCGTTCGTGTTGCCGGCTTCTGCTTGGCCGTCGAGGATCCACTGCGGGTTCTGGGAGACCCAGTCCATGTAGTAATCCTCGCACGTGATCGGGGTGCCACCCTGGTAGACGGCCTCCTCGTTGATCGTGTATTCCACGGTCAGCGGGTCATCCGAGATCATCTCGTACGAGCCGAGGTCGGTGCCGTTCTGCCATTCGCCGTTCGCATTGAAGAAGCCGAAGCCCGTCGACATGCGCTCGTTGATGACCGAGTTGTGGGTCGAGTACGTGCTCGACAGGAAACCGTTGTAGCCGTTGTACTCATCGGCGCCCGTCGTGAACGACACGACGCCGTCGGGGCCAGCGGCGTCGCCGTTGTCGCCGCCGTCGGTGGTCTCCGTGTCGGTCCCACCTGTTGTCTCTTCTGCGTCATCGCTATCCGCGGTACATGCGCTGAGCACCAATGCTGCAGCGGCCGTCGCAGCGATAAGCGAATATGTCTTTCTACGCTTCACTGTGTCACCTTTGATCTGTGTAATGAAATTGCTTCGCGGCATCCATCCCGGGGGATGAAAGCCGCGGAGTTGGCTTGTCCAACAGGGTCGAGACCCAGTTGTCTTAAGTCACTGCAGTATACATAACCGCATGGTGCTGTCGAACACATCGCCCACGTACCGGGCCGTTTTATCAAGTTGTTATACTCGACGGCCTGTTGGGCGGCGCCCGGCGTCCGAACCTGAGGGCCCCGCCAACCGCCACGAACTGCCCCTGCCAGAGTCATATCGACCATGACCACATCGGTGCCCACGGAGTTCTCAGTGCACGCGAATCGGCGCACACCCGCCGCACCGTCGGCGTCCTGACGCGCACGTACGGCGATGCGGAGGCGCATGCCCGGCGCGCCCCCGCATGTCCAGATGGTCTAGGCGATCTCCCAATAGGCCGCGATGGCCTTCGCCATCGCCTCGATGTCGTCCACGTGGCTGAGCTCGCGGATTGAATGCATCGACAGCAGCGGCGCGCCCACATCGAGCGTCCTGATGCCGAGCCGCGTCGCAGTGAGCGGCCCGATCGTCGAGCCACAGGGCACGTCATTGCGCGAGACGAAGTCCTGGCCCGCGACACCGGCGTGGCCGAGCACCCTGCTCCAGAGCGCGGTGCCCCAGCCATCCGTCATGTACGCCTGGTTGGCGTTGTGCTTGAGGAGGGGCCCGCCCCCGAGCACGGGGCGGTGCGCGGGATCGTGCTTGTCGGCGTAGTTGGGGTGGACGGCGTGACCGCAGTCGGCGCTCAGGCACGACGAGCGCGCGAAGGCCTGCTGAATCTCATCCTCCGTCTCCGCTCCCAGCGCCGCGGCCGTCCGCCGCAGGACTGTCTCGAGGATGGGACCGGCCGCCCCGGTCGGGGTCCCGGAGCCGATCTCCTCGTGGTCGAAGGCGGCGAGCACGGCGACGGAGCCGTTCGTCGCCGAGAGCTGCTCGAGCGCCTCCAGCGCCGCGTGGACGGAGAGGAGGTTGTCCTGCCTGCCCGCGGCGAAGAACTCACCCGCGGGACCGATCCGCTCGGGTGCCTGAGTATCCGCCGCGACCAGGTCGAATCCGAGGATCGGCTCTTCCACGCCGGCCGATTCGGCGACGTGGGCGAGCAGGTCCCCGCCTCCCACCGAGAAGATCGGGTGAAGGTGCTGCTGCCTGTTGAGATCGACCCCGTCCCGCGCGGAGCGGTCGAGGTGGATCGCGAGCTGCGGGATCACCATGATCGGTCCGGTGTTGACAAGGTGCTCCCCCGACTCGGTGACGACACGCCCGGCGAGCGCCAGGTCCCTGTTGAGCCACGAGTTCCCGAGCAGGCCACCATAGGTCTCGACGTTGACCTGTCCATAGCCCTCAACCTCGGACTGCGGCGTGGGCTTCACCTTGAAGGTCGGCGAATCGGTGTGCGCACCGACGATCGAGAAGCGCAGGTCGTCCATCTTCTCCGGGACCCACCAGGCGATGACGGCGCCGTCGCGGACCATGACGTGCCCCCCGGGGGAGGCGCGCCAGGGCTCCGTCTCCTTCTGTCTGCGATATCCGGCGCCCTCGAGCCGCCGGGCGACCTCGCGCGCGGCGTGGAAGGAGGAGGGGCTTGCTGAGATGAAAGAGGCATAGCGGTCCATGCCCCCAACGGTACCGGAGGGCCGGTCATCACACCGGCCCCGCCCCCGCTGCACGCCCGCGCGACAGACCGTCTGCCACCGCTCCAAACCCGGCGTGACGAGGCTCACCACATCGTTGAATTCGAAACGGTTGAAGTTTCAACCATCCCGTGTCAGACTGGGTACCAGCGCGGCAGACAACCGCCCACCAGATCCCCAACATCGAAGGACACTCGCATGACAACTCTCAACACGCTCTCCGGCACCTACACCCTCGACCCCTCGCACACGCAGCTCGGCTTCGTCGCCCGTCACGCCATGGTGACCAAGGTCCGCGGCCGCTTCTCCGACTTCGAGGGCACGGCAACGACCGGCGAGAACCTTGAGAACGCGAAGATCACCGTCACGATCAAGGCAGACTCGATCGACACCCGCAACGAGGACCGCGACAACCACGTTCGCGGCGGAGACTTCTTCGACGTTGAGAACCACCCGGAGATCACCTTCGAGTCCACCGACATTGCCGCCTCCGGCGACTCGCTGGTCGTGACCGGCGACCTCACGATCAAGGGCACCACGAAGCCCGTCACCATCGACTTCGACTACATGGGCGTCGCAGAGGACCCGTTCGGCAACGAGCGCGTCGGCCTCGAGGGCTCCGTCGTCGTCAACCGCAAGGACTGGAACATCGACTTCGATGTCCCGCTCAAGACCGGCGGCCTCCTCGTCTCGGAGAAGATCACCCTCGAGTTCGAGATCTCGGCCATCAAGGCCGCCTGAACGCCTGAACGTCCGATGCCCGGCAGTCACCTGCCGGGCATCGTCCTATTCTGACCGCGCACTCGCTCTCGGGGCGCCAGCCGGTTCAGCCGTCGAGGCGCGGGCGCCACATGTAGTGCTCCGGCGTGGGAGCCGGCGTCGTGAGATCGCCGAGGTGGATGAAGCCCCGGGACTCGTAGAGCTTGGCGGAGCGCGCCGACGTCGCCTCGAGCCTGATCGGGTCTGTCCCGCACCGCTCAAGCCCCGCGTCGAGCAGAGCCGAGCCGACGCCCTTCCCTCGGGCGGAGTCATCGACGGCGATGACGGCGAGGTACCACGCTGGGAAAGGCAGGCGCACCCTGCTCGTCGCCGCGAGATAGCGCACGAGCGGAACCCATGCTCCCTTGGCCTGCCGCAGAAGCGACAGCGCCTGAGCCGGTGAGGGCGCCGGAAGATCGGCCCCGGGCGGCAGCCAGACAGCGCACCCGAGATACGCGTCGCCCTCACGCGCGACATCGATGTGGCCGATCCTGTGAACCCCTTCGACGACGATTCTGTAATACGCGGTCGTCAGCGCGACGGGGTCAGCCGTCCTGCGTAGGATCCAGCCGATCGAGGGATCTGCGGCGAACGTCCTCCCGAGGTGGTCCGCAATGGTTGCGAGGTCGCTCTCCCTCGCGGGGCTGATCATCATGACATCATCCTTGCTTCAATTCGATTCACTGCCGCCTCCAGTGCGGGGACGGGAATGCCGGCCGCTCTCGCCCTGCGGATGAGATCGTGGCCGAGGGCGTCGAGCTCTGTTCTGTTCCCCGCCTCGACGTCTCGCGCCAGGGACGACGATGAGTCGGGGGCAACCTTTGCCAGGTTGGCTCTGATCTGTTCGGGCGCCGTCGCCAGCCCCGATGCGGAGGCGATCGCGGCGACCTCGGCGATAAGGGCATCGCCCCCGTCGAGGGCGGGGCCGAGCGGCCTGCCGGTCGATGCCGTGAGCAGCGCCATCGGCGCGAGGAAGCGGAGCTTGCGCCACAGCACCTCCATCTCCCCTCCCCCGACCTCGACCTGGACCCCGCTCCGCCTCAGCATGGCGGTCACCTGCCAGTCCGCCGCAGCCTCCTCGACATCGACGATCGTGAAGGCGGAGTGATGAATGAGCCGGCCCGGTGCGATCCGCTCGGCGACGATTTTGATCGAGCCGCAGGTGATCCGCGGCGCCGGGAGCTCGTGGACCCGATCGACGTGGGCGACGCCGTTGAACAGGGCGAGGATCTCCGCCGGCCGCGAGCGCGCCACGCTGTCGGTGATCTCGGGCAGGGAGTACGACTTCGTGGCGAGGATGATCGAGGATCCGGGGCTCGGTTCGGTGCGTGCTGGGACGCTGACCAGCGAGTCTCCGTGGTGGACTGAGGTCAGCTCGAGCCCGCGCTCGTTGATGAGCGCGGCAGTCTCGGGCCTCGCGACCACCTCGACGTCTATTCCACTGTTCTTCGCGATGACGGCGAGGACGCCGCCGACCCCGCCGGGGCCAATGATGCTGAGCACGATTCCCAGCCTACTGCCGGTCGACGAGGGCGATGAAATTCCCCTTCTGCCACGAAAGTCCTACAATTTCGGTTATCCGAAACCTTAGGGTGGATTCTCGAGAGGTGTTCAATGGATTCGGGAAATATTCTCTTCGCGTTCGCGATCACGACCGCCGCGGGACTGTCCACCGCCATCGGCGGCTTCATCGCCTTCTTCTCGCGCAGACAGTCGGCCGGCTTCCTGTCATCGATGCTCGGCTTCTCGGCCGGAGTCATGATCTACGTGTCGATGATCGAGATCTTCCCGAAGGCGCAGGATGCTCTGACCGCGGACCTCGGGGACCGGATGGGCACGTGGGTGACGGTCCTCGGCTTCTTCGGCGGGATCGCCCTCATCGCCTTCATCGACAAGGTCGTGCCGTCGGAGATGAACCCGCACGAGATCACCAATGCGACGACCGGCATCGACGTCAAGCAGCGGGCGCGGCTCATGCGGATGGGCCTCCTGACCGCAACCGCCATCGCCATCCACAACTTCCCGGAGGGCTTCGCGACGTTCCTGTCGACCGTCAACGACCCCGAGGTCGGCATCCCCATCGCCATCGCCATCGGCCTGCACAATATCCCCGAGGGGATCGCGGTCTCCGTCCCGATCTTCTATGCCACCGGCAGCCGTCGGAAAGCATTCTGGCTGACGGCGGCCTCCGGCCTCGCCGAGCCGCTCGGCGCCCTCGTCGGCTTCCTCGTCCTCACGACCTTCGTGTCGGACACGCTCATGGGAATGTCACTCGCCGCGGTCGCCGGCATCATGATCTTCATCAGCGTCGATGAGCTCCTCCCCTCAGCCGAGGAGTTCGGCAAGCACCACATCGCAATCTACTCGATGGTGGCGGGGATGGGAGTCATGGCGCTGTCCCTCCTCCTCATGATGTGAACCCACGGAGGTGTGCCTCGGCGGGCGGGTCGCCACAGCCGCGTCCCGACACGTGTCCACACCTCATCCCTCTGAGCGGACGCCCGTGTCGCTGAGGGACCCGTCAGATCTCAGCCTCGTCGAACGCCTCGGCGGCCAGACGCCGCCCGACTTCGATGACCTCGGCCGCCTTGTGGAAATCGAGTGTGCCGCTCACTGAGGCGGGGATGGTGATGGTGACGTTCGCAGGGTGGGCTGCTGCCCGGTACCGCTCGATGAGGGCCTGCATCGTCTCGAGCGACATGTTGACGACGCTCATCGTGTTGAGATCCTGGGGCAGTCTGCCGATCTCATAGAGAGGCGTCGCCTCGCCCGGATCCGCAGACTCCGTAGACGTGGGCTCGACGCCGTTCGGCGCCGGCTCGACGCCATCGGCGGATTCGCCCTCCTTGAGCCGCTCCTCGCCCCGCTTGAACAGGCCCACGTCGATGAGCCCTGACATGCCTCGGCGCAGACGCTCTGCCAGGGTTTCCCGATCCTCGTCGTCTGAGTCGATGGCGACCGAAACGGGTCTGACCCTGTTGGGCCGGCCCGCCAGCGAGACGGCAACGGTGAGGTCCGAGGGGACGGCCGTTGTCGGCTCGACCGGCACGGGGTTGAGCAGCCCGCCGTCGGCGAGGATCCTGCCGTTGATGACGACGGGGGTGATGAAGGTCGGCAGTGCGCTCGATGCCCTCATCGCCATCTCCAGCGAGCCCCGCTGGAACCAGACCTCCCGGTGGTTGACGATGTCGGTCGCGACGGCCGTGAACGGAATGGGGAGATCCTCGATGTTGACATGATCGAGGATCTCGCCGATCGCGCCGAAGATGCGATCGGCTTTGATGATGCCGGGCTGGGAGAGCGCAAGATCGTAGAGGCGCAGCACATCGAGCTGCGTCAGCCCCGTTGCCCAGTCGGTGAACTCGTCGAGCCTGCCCGCGGCCTCGAGTCCGCCGATGATCGAGCCCATCGACGTCCCGGAGATCGCGGCGATCTCGTGGCCGCGTCTCTTGATCTCCTCGATGACCCCGATGTGCGCATATCCGCGTGCGCCGCCGGATCCGAGGACCAGCGCAATTCTCATGACTCCCCCATCAGCTCGTGCCCCCACGCTACTCGGGCCACCGGTCCTCCGGGTGAGGATCGCCGGATGCGGGGGGGGCGGTTCTGCGACGTGTCGCTCACGCGTCCATGACGGCCTGCGCGGCCCTCTCATAGTCCGGTTCATCGGATGTGTTGGAGACCTGCTCGGTGTAGACGACTGTGCCCTCCTCGTCGATGACGACGACCGAACGGGACAGCAGCGTCTCGATCGGCCCGTTCGCCATGGCGACACCGTAGTCCTCGCCGAAGGTGGACCGGAAGGCGGAGGCGGTGACGACGTTCTCGATCCCCTCGACCGCACAGAACCGGTTGAGGGCGAAGGGCAGGTCACGTGACACGCAGATGACTGTCGTGTTCGGCAGGTCGTCCGCGATCTGGTTGAACCTCCTCGCGGCCGTCGCGCACACCCCCGTGTCGATCGAGGGGAAGATATTGAGGACAAGGCGGCGCCCCGCGAAGTCTGCGGAGGCGATGTCCTCGAGGTCGGGGCCGACCAGGGAGAACTCGGGGGCCTGTGAGCCCACCTCGGGCAGGGCGCCCACCGTCTGAACCGTCTGACCGCGATAGATGATATCCATCTCGCCATTGTCGGCCGAGCCGCGGCCAGTCCTCGACAGCTTTCCCAGACGGCGAACGGCCGTGCCTCTTCTGCCCGACTCGGATCGTACAGTGGGTGGCATGAGGGAACCCGTCACGTTCATCCATTCGGCCGACTGGCAGCTCGGCATGACCCGCAGGTACCTGAGCGATGAGGCTCAGGCCCGGTTCACGGGCGACCGGGTTGCGACCATCAGGACCATCGGCGACCTGGCCGAGCGCGAGGATGCTCAGTTCATCGTCGTCGCCGGCGATGTCTTCGAGACTCCCAACCTGTCGCGCCGGGATATCGGCCGTGCGTGCGAGGCGATGGCAGAGATCGGCCGTCCCATCTTCCTCCTGCCCGGCAATCACGATCCGCTCGGCCCCGGCTCGATCTGGACGAGGCGCGACCTCACCGACAGCCTGCCCGACAGCGTCACCGTCCTCGACGGAGAGGGACCGTTCGAGGTCTCCCGCGACGTCGAGATCGTCGCCGTTCCGTGGCGATCGAAGGATCCGGGTCGGGATCCGGTCACCGGCATCCTCGACACTCTTGAGCCGACCGAGAAGACCCGCATCCTCGTCGGCCACGGGATGCTCGATGAACTCGACCCTGACCGGGACTCGACGAAGACGGTTGATACCGGTGCCCTCCGTCAGGCCGTCACAGACGGGCTCGTCGACTATGTGGCTCTCGGCGATCGCCACATCTGCTGGATCGACGAGGTCACCGGAGCGGTCAACTATTCGGGTGCCCACGAGTCGACGAGCTTCCGGGAGTCAACGCGGGGCACCGTGCTCTCGGTGAGGATCGAGGATGGCAGGGCACGCGCAGAGCGCCGCGAGGTCGGCACCTGGCTCCACACGGAGCTCACGCGGGAGCTCACCTCCTCGGCGGATCTCGACCTGCTGCGGGAGGACCTCGCCGCCGTCTGGCAGAAGGACCGGGCTATCGTCCGCACGGAGCTGTCGGGGACACTGTCCATGGCCGCCGCCGCAGAGCTCGACAGACTGCTCGACGACCAGCAGCAGATCTTCGCCGCGATCTTCCCGTGGGAGAGAAAGAAGTTGGAGCTCGTCATCATCCCCGACGAATCGGACGAGGATGCACTCGGACTGTCGGGCTTCGCGGCCGATGCGATGGCGGAGCTGCGGGAGCTCGCCGAGGGCGGCAGCCAGAGCGCGAACGATGCGCTGAGGCTCCTCTACCGGCTGGGAGGTGCCCGATGAGGCTCCTCTCCCTGCGGGTCAAGGATTTCCGCGGTATCGACGCCGAGGAGGTGAGCTTCAGCGATGGCATCACCGTCGTCGCCGGCCGGAACGAGGCCGGAAAGACCTCCCTGGTCGACGCCTTCGACTTCCTCATCAAGCACAAGGCGACCTCGCGGCGCGAGGAGATCAATCGGGCCCAGCCCTATCGAACCGAGGCGGGCCCCGAGGTCGAGGCCGAGTTCATCATCGGCAACGAACGCGTGTCCTATCGCAAGCGCTGGCTGACGAAGCCGGAGACGGTTCTCGCGTTCCTCGAGGGACCCCGCGCCGGACAGACCCTGGTCGCCGATGAGGCGCACCTGGCGGCCGACGAGCTGTGGGGCAGCCTTGACAGCCAGCTGTGGGAGGCCTCGCGTCTCATGCAGGCGAGCGCCCTCGACCAGAGCCCCCTGAGCTCATGCAGCGCCCTCCAGCGGGCTCTCGAGGCGCAGGCCGGTGGGACGATCGATGACGGGTCGAGCGGCCCCCTCATGGAGCGCGTCACCGCGGAGGCCGACAGGTACTACCAGCCGAAGCGGGGCGATTTCAGCAGGTCGACTAAGGCAGCCGTGGAGCGGGTGACGGCCGCCGAGAAGCGGCTCGCGGAGGCGAAGGACGCACTCGAGGAGCTGTCCGACCTCGTCACGACCCTCGTCGCCCTCGAAGCAGATATCGACGATCAGCAGGCTGTGCTTGATGGGCAGCGCCGCGACCTGGGTGGTCTTGCCGCCCAGGCGGAGTCGGCGCGGGCGAATCAATCGGCTCTCGAGGCGGCGACACGAACGGTCGAGACCGCCCAGCGGGACTGCGATGACGCGAAGGCCCAGCTGGCCGCCCGAGAGGCACTCGTCGTCGCCGCGGAGAATGCCGGCAGCGCCCTCGCCGAGCTTCTCGCAGCCGAGGCCTCCGCGAAGGAATCACTTGCTCCGCTCGAGGAGTCGGTGAGCGACACTCGCGACACGATCACCCGGCTGAAGTCCGAGTTGACGGACGTGAAGAAGTCCCTCGCCTCCGCCCGGCGCTTCGAGGAGCAGAGCCGCACGAAGACCGCCGTCGAGCGGCTCCAGGGCCAGCTCGACGACTGCGACCGGCTGACGAAAGAGATCGCCGAACTCGAGGCGGGCAGCGTCCCGGTCGACGGCACGGTCCTCGACCGGGTCGTCGAGCTCGAGCAGAGCATCGCAATCGCCGAGGCCACGGCGAACGCGGGCGCCGCTCGCGTCCGCGTCGAATCCCTCGGCAACCCCGAGGCCATCCTCCTCGACGGCGCGGAGCAGATCCTCGGGCCCGAGGCGTTCGAGCAGGCGATTCTCGACGAGCTCGTCATCGAGATCCCCGGCCAGCTGAGATTCACCGTCACCCCTGACATCGCCGCAGGCGGCAGCAGGCGAGACATCGATCGCCTTCGCGAGGAGCGCCGGGAGATCCTCGCCGACGCGGGCGTCGAATCGACCTCCGAACTCAAGGAGGCGATCCGCAGGTGTGAGGAGACGGCGGCGGAGATCGTCCGTCTCAAGGATCGCCGCACGGACCGGCTTGAGGGCAGGGAAGAGAGCGTCATCCGTGACGAGCTGTCGCGCCTCCTCGCCTCGCTTGAGCGCGGTGAGGAGGCCGTCGAGGGCGACATCGATGCCCTCGTCGCCCGCCAGGAGCAGCTGGAGGTCGAACGGGAGACAGCCGACGCGGTACTCGACTCCCACCTGCGCGAGGCCGATCTGCTCCGAACGCGGCTCGCCGAGACGGAGGGCCAGGTCAAGAACCAGCAGATCGTCACCACACGCGCCACCGAGGATCTCGCGGACGCGCGATCCCGGTGCTCCGATGAGGACCTCGAGAAGGCCCTGGCTGAGAGCACCGCTGCGCTGACGGCGGCCCAGTCGGACGTCGCGAAGGCGAAGCGTCTGCTCGATGAATCGGGCGGCGCCGCCGTCCTCACCGATTATGAGCTCCAGGTCAAGCACGTCGAGGGTCTGCAGAAGATACTCGGGGACGTCCGGCACGAGCACGGGGTCACTCTCGGAATCCTCGATGCGAAGAACAGGGATGGCATCCAGTCCGCCCATGACAGGGCTGAGCACGAGCTTCAGCAGGCCGTCGCCGAGCGTGATTCGATCCTGGCTCGAGCCGAGGCGGCACGGCTGCTCGAAGAGGTCCTCGCGCGGCACCAGAAGGAGACGCACCGGCGGTACATCGAGCCCTTCCGATCAGCCCTGCGCGACCTGGGCCGGGCCACGTACCAGGACCCGAGCTTCGACGTCGACGTCTCCGACCAGCTTGAGGTGGTCAGCAGGTCGATGGGGGGAACGACGATTCCCTTCGAGAGCCTGTCGACGGGGGCGAAGGAGCAGATGTCGATCCTCATCCGGCTCGCCACAGCCTCCCTCGTCTCGCCCGATGATGCTGTCCCGATCCTCTTCGACGACACGCTCGGCTACTCGGACCGGACGCGGCTCCGCCGCATCGTCGACGCGATCGGCTCGGCCGACGGGGTCGGCCAGATCATCATCTTCACGGCGAATGAGGACCGGTTCGCGGGCCTGGACAGCGCGGCCCGTGTCCGGATCTGAGCCCCGCCGGGGCGTCCATCCCGTCATCATCGCTCTGCCGCCGGGGCCGAGCATTGAGGAGCGGCTGTGGATGGCACTGTCCGAGAAGGGCGCCGATATCTCGCTCGCCGCGGTCCGGGCCGCCCTCGACCGCGGCGACGCGGGGCTGCTCGGTGAGTCGCGCGCCTTCGTCCACCGTCCGGTCCCGGACGAGGCCGACATCGACCTGCCCGTCATCCTCGAGACCGACCGCCTCCTCATCATCGACAAGCCGCACGGGATCGCCGCCACACCCCAGGGCGCTTTTGTCGCCCGATCGGTGCTCGTCCAGGCGCGCCGACAGTTCGGCGACGACGTCGCATGCGCGCACCGCCTCGACCGGGCCACCGCGGGTCTCATGCTCCTCGTCCGCCACCCGCGCTTCCGCGGGGTATATCAGTCGCTCTTCGAACGGCGCCGGGTCGAGAAGACCTACCGCTTCATCGCTCCCCTGAGAGCCATCCCGCCCATCCGCTCCTCACGACTCGTCCAGCGCCGGACATCGGTCACCGAGGTCCCCGGCGAGCCCAACGCCATGACCGAGTTCCGCATGATCGAGTCCCGCGGCGAGTGGGCGCACTACGAGGCGCGGCCGCTGACGGGGCAGATGCACCAGATCCGCGCGCATGCCGCCGCCCTCGACATCCCCATCCTTGGCGACACGCTCTACGGACCGGGCGAGAGCTTCCCCGACCGGATCGAACTCCTGGCGCTCGGCCTGGAATTCACCGATCCGGTCGATGGCACGCCCGTCGTCGCCCGCTCCCGACGGTCGCTCGCCCTCCCCGCCGACTGACGTCCACTGTCAGGACCATCGATCGAGCACGACGCGTATCCTGTCCTCGGAGGAGAACATGTCTTTGCACAGCAACGTGACCGATACAGCTCTGATCTTCGAGGGTGGGGGCATGAGGGCCTCGTACACCTCGGCGACGATCGCCACTCTGCTCGACAGCGAGATCTTCATCGACTGGGTCGCCGGGATCTCCGCCGGCTCATCGAACGCGATCAACTACCTCTCACGCGACCCGGGACGGGCGCGCCTGTCCTTCACCGAGTTCGCCTCGGATCCCAACTTCGGCGGAATGAGGACGCTCCTGCGTGGGCAGGGGCTGTTCAACGCCAACTACATCTACCAGCAGACCTCGGGACCGGATGAGGCCCTGCCGTTCGACATGGCGACGTATGAGGCGAACCCGGCGCGGATTCGGATCGGCGGTTTCAATGCGGTGACCGGAGAGACGGTCTATTGGACGCGGGAGGACCTGGCCACACTGGCCGACATCATGAACCGCGTCCAGGCGTCGTCGACGATGCCGGGGCTCATGCCGGTCGTCACGATCGGCGACGAGGAATGGGTGGACGGCGCCATCGGCACCTCGGGCGGCGTCGCCCTCGACGCGGCGGAGGCCGATGGCTTCGAGAAGTTCCTCGTCATCCTCACCCAGCCGCGCAGCTACTGGAAGACACCGCCGAGGAACCCGCGGCTGTTCGAGCGGATCTTCCGCAGGTACCCCGCCATCGCCGACGCCCTCATCACCCGCGCGGATCGCTACAACGCGACGAAGGAGCGGCTCCTCGACCTCGAGAAGCAGGGCCGTGCCGTCCTCTTCTTCCCCGAGCACCTGACGGTGACGTCAACAGAGAAGAACGTGGCGAAGCTGAGTGCCGCCTACGCGGCGGGACTCGCTCAATCGCGGCGCGAAGCGCCCCTGTGGCGGGAGTTCCTCGGCCTGTGACAGTGCTGCGGCTCTGGTCTGTCGCCGCGCCCGCAGCATCCACGCCCCGGTCGAATGAGTCGCATATCCATGGGGAGCGGGATCGGTTCCGGCGTGAGATAGTTGGCGCTATCTGCCGCGACCGGCAGAGAAAGGACGGCTGGCGATGGCTGGTGGACTCGTTGCACTTCTCGATGACGTGGCGGCCCTCGCTCGTCTGGCCGCGGCGTCGGTCGACGATGTCGCGGCAGGCGCGATGAAGGCGAGCGCCAAGGCCGCGGGCGTCGTCATCGACGACGCGGCGGTGACCCCGCAGTACCTGGACGGCGTCAAGCCGGACCGGGAGCTGCCGATGATCCGGCGCATCGCGACTGGATCGATCAGGAACAAGCTGGTCTTCATCCTGCCCGTCATCCTCCTCCTCTCCCAGTTCCTGCCCTGGGTGCTCACTCCCCTGCTCATGCTCGGCGGCACCTACCTCTGCTACGAGGGCGCCGAGAAGGTGTACGAGAAGGTGCGCGGCAAGCATGCCGAGAAGGAGGAGCCGGCGGTCCTCCACGGCAGGGATGCGGAGAATCAGATCGTCCGCAGCGCGATCATCACCGACTTCGTCCTCTCCGCCGAGATCATGGTCATCTCCCTCGACCAGGTCATCGACGAGTCATTCTGGGTCCGGACCGCCATCCTCATCGTCGTCGCCATCCTCATCACCATCGCCGTCTACGGAGCGGTCGGCCTCCTGGTGAAGATGGACGACGCGGGCCTCAGACTCGCCGAGCGGGACTCCGGGACGGCGAAGAGGATCGGCATCGGCCTCGTCAATGCGATGCCGAAGGTCATGAACGCGATCACGATCATCGGCACCTTTGCCATGCTGTGGGTCGGCGGACACATTGTTCTCAACGGGATCCACGAGCTCGGGTTCGACCCGATCTACGATATGATCCACAGCCTCGCCGCCCGAGTCGAGGGCGTGGCCACGGTCGGCGGCGTGCTCGCGTGGCTCGTCGACACGATCGTCTCTCTCCTCTTCGGCCTACTGTGGGGCCTCATTGTCCTCGCCGTCGTCCATCCGATCCTCGTCCGGATCGGACGCGCCAAGAAGATTGAGAAGACGACAGCACCGGCCACCCCGGCGACCGGTGCCGATGCATCCAGTTCAGCGGAACCGTCGGACGAGGTTGGTGGCGGCACTGTCGCACGGGGGCCTGCCGAGACCGAGCCGGACCCGCGTTGATCCTCACCCGCGCTCCACAGCCGAAGCGGGAACGGAGGCGCCGCACAGCCTCTGGGCGGCGATGTGTCAGTGGTTCGAGGCGGTCTTGGATATTGTGGTGAGGAACCATTCTCTACGAGGAGGGCCCCGCGCATGTCGCCCATGATCTACACGTACACCGATGAAGCACCGATGCTGGCAACGGAATCGTTCCTTCCCATACTCCAGGCGTTCGCCGCACAGGCGGATGTGGCGGTCGAGACCCGAGATATCTCCCTGGCCGGCCGCATCATCGCGGCGCTCTCGGATCACCTGCCCGAGGAGCAGCGCCAGGCGGATGCTCTGGCTGAGCTCGGCGAGCTGGCGAAGACGCCCGAGGCCAACATCATCAAACTGCCGAACATCTCCGCCTCCATGCCGCAGCTCAAGGCAGCGATCGAGGAGCTCCAGGCCGCGGGCATCGCCGTCCCGGACTACCCCGACAATCCGGTGACGGATGAGGAGCGGGACATCAGGGCCCGCTACGACTCGGTCAAGGGCTCGGCCGTCAACCCGGTCCTGCGTGAGGGAAACTCCGACAGGCGCGCGCCCCAGGTCATCAAGAACTACACCCGCCGCCACCCCCATTCCATGGGCGCATGGTCCGCCGACTCGACGACCGAGGTGGCGACGATGGCGGGCGATGACTTCCGCTCGAACGAGCAGACGGTCGTCATGGACTCCGACGACGTTCTCTCGATCGTCCACGTCGGCGACTCCGGCGAGACTGTCCTGCGCGACTCGATCCGCGTCCTCAGCGGCGAGGTCATCGACGCGACCATCATGTCCGCCGCGGCCCTCGACCGGTTCCTCGTCGGGCAGGTCAACGCCGCGAAGGAAAAGGGTGTTCTCTTCTCCGTGCACCTCAAGGCGACGATGATGAAGGTGTCCGACCCGATCATCTTCGGCCACGTCGTTCGCGCCTTCTTCCCCCGCACCTTTGCCGAGTACGGCCCGGATCTCGACCGAGCGGGCCTGACGGCGGACAACGGGCTCGCCGTCATCTTCGACGGGCTGGCGCGCCTCGAGAACGGTGAGGAGATTCGCCGCTCCTTCGATGAGGAGATGGCGGGCGGCCCCGCCCTCGCGATGGTCGACTCCGACCGCGGCATCACCAACCTCCACGTCCCCTCGGACGTCATCGTCGACGCCTCGATGCCGGCGATGATCCGCAGCTCCGGCCACATGTGGGGGCCCGACGGCAAGGAGGCGGATACGCTCGCCGTCATCCCCGACTCCTCCTACGCCGGGGTGTACTCAACCGTTATCGCGGACTGCCGGACGAACGGCGCCTTCGATCCGACGACAATGGGCACGGTCCCGAACGTCGGCCTCATGGCACAGAAGGCCGAGGAGTACGGCTCGCACGACAAGACATTCGAGATGTCGGCGGCCGGGACCGTCGAAGTTCGCAATGCCGCAGGCGACGTGCTGCTCGCCCTGCCGGTCGCCGCGGGCGATATCTTCCGCGCCTGCCAGACGAAGGATGCGCCGATCCGCGACTGGGTCTCCCTTGCCGTCCGCCGTGCACGGATCTCGGGAATGCCGGCGATCTTCTGGCTCGACCCTGAGCGCTCGCACGACCGCGCCCTCATCGAGAAGGTCCGCACCTACCTCCAGGACGAGGAGACGGATGGCCTCGACCTCAAGATCCTCTCCCCGGTTGAGGCCACCCAGGCGACGGTCGATCGTCTGCGCCGCGGCGAGGACACGATTTCGGTGACCGGCAATGTCCTGCGCGACTACCTCACGGATCTGTTCCCGATCCTCGAACTCGGAACGTCCGCGAAGATGCTGTCGGTCGTTCCGCTCATGAACGGCGGCGGCCTCTTCGAGACCGGCGCGGGCGGATCCGCGCCGAAGCACGTCCAGCAGCTGCAGGAGGAGAACCACCTGCGCTGGGACTCCCTCGGCGAGTTCCTCGCCCTTGCCGAGTCCCTCCGCCACCAGGCGCGGACCGAGGGCACGGAGCGCCCCCGCATCCTCGCCGATGCGCTGGATGCCGCCACGGAGCGTCTCCTCGACGAGGGACGCTCGCCGTCCCGCCGTGTCGGTGAGATCGATAATCGCGGCAGCCACTTCTATCTGGCTCTGTACTGGTCACGCGCCCTCGCCGATCAGGTCGAGGACGCCGACCTCGCGGCCGTCTTCTCCCCCGTCGCAGATGCACTCGAGGAGAACGAGGATGCCATCGCCCGCGAACTCGCGGAGATCCAGGGAAGCCCGGTCGATCTCGGCGGGTACTACCGCCCCGACGCGGAGAAGACGGCGGCCGTCATGCGGCCCTCGGCGACGCTCAACGCGATCATCGACCCGCTCCGGTAGAGAGCTGTCGATCAGCTCTGTGGGACCGGCGCACTCGCGCCGGTCCCACATTCATGTGTCGAGAGGATCATGTTTCAGGGTCTCGGAGAGCCAGCTGTGGAGTTGACCGCTGCCGTGGAGCCGGTCGATCGTCTGCTGCTGGTCGACGTCCTCGAGGTCGATGACGATGAGGACTCGATCGTCCTTCCCGCGGCCGACAATCGCCTCGCCATCCTCGCTGCCCGCCCACTCCAGCGAGGGCCTGCATCCGAGTTCGGCGATCGCCCGCCAGAGCCGTTCGGCACGCTCCTCGTAGCGCGGGCTGAACCGCTTCTCCACGTTCTCGGGCGCGTCGGGCAGTCCGTCGGGGACGCGCGGGAACGGACCCCTCGCCTCGTCCGACCGCTCGGGAATGAGGCGGAGAACGTCGCCGACCTGGACGACGCCGTGCTGGGTGGGCAGCGCCCAGAGTCCGAATTCGTCGATCTCGACCCCGTCGAATCGGGCTGTGCCGACGGCGAATGACCGATCGACGAGGTCGAGGAGGCGCGAGTCATCCTTGATGACGACCGTCGCCTCGGCCTCCTGCGAGGGTCGATCGGAGAAGAGGACCTCCGTGCCCGCCGAGGCGACAGCGAGAGACAGTCCGGCACCGATCGTCTGTGCCCGGCGTTCGACCATGCTGAAGTCGACCCGGATCTCCAGCGCCGCAAGCGTGGAGCCGGGGGTTCGCACTGAGACGACCTCCATAGCGACATCCTATGATGGCGGCCACCGCCGATGTTGGCGATCGGGAAGCGGGTGGAGAACGGACGGATGAGTGACGGCCCCTCCCCGCATCCTGAACGGAGCGGGCTCCCAGTTCACAGGTCATGCGAAGAAGTGGGAAGATCGACGTAGCGATCCGGGAGCGACCCGGAAGAAGGAGAGATCATGAGCGAGACTGCAGACATCGGAGTTGTCGGACTGGCGGTGATGGGAGCGAATCTCGCCCGGAACCTCGTGAGCCATGGATATTCGGTCGCCGTCTACAACCGAAGCTACAGCCGCACCGAGAAGCTCATGGCGGATCACGGCCATGAGGGCACGTTCATCCCCTCGTCGGACATCGCCGACTTCGTCGCATCGCTGTCACGCCCCCGCGTCGCCATCATCCTCGTCCAGGCCGGTGCGCCGACGGATGCCGTCATCGACCAGCTGGCGGAGCACATGGAGGAGGGCGACATCATCGTCGACTGCGGCAACGCCCACTTCAAGGACACGATCCGCCGCGAAGCGGCGATCCAGGCCCGCGGCCTCCACTTCGTCGGCGCCGGCATCTCCGGCGGTGAAGAGGGAGCCCTCGAGGGTCCGTCGATCATGCCGGGCGGCACACCCGAGTCGTACGAGCGGGTCGGTCCCATGCTCGAGAAGATCTCGGCCCACGTCGATGGCGAGCCGTGCTGCACCTACATCGGGGCGGACGGCGCCGGCCACTTCGTCAAAATGGTCCACAACGGCATCGAGTACGCGGACATGCAGCTGATCGCCGAGGCCTACGACCTGCTGCGGAAGGGTCTGGGCGACACCCCCGAACAGATCGCCGACATCTTCGAGAGCTGGATGGAGACCGAGCTCAACTCGTATCTCATCGAGATCACCGCCGAGGTGCTCCGCCAGTACGACGCGGAGACCGGCAAGCCGCTCGTCGACGTTATCGTCGATGCTGCGAGCCAGAAGGGCACGGGCGCATGGACCGTCCAGACCGCCCTCGAGCTCGGAGTGCCCGTCACCGGCATCGGCGAGGCGACCTTCGCTCGCGGACTGTCCTCCTCCCCGCTCCAGCGCGGCGCCTCGGCTCCGCTCGAGTCGCACGCGCTCAGCATCGAGGTTGAGGATCGCGACGAGTTCATCGAGCAGGTTCGTCAGGCGCTCTACGCGTCGAAGATCGTCGCCTACTCGCAGGGATTCGACCTCATCCAGGCCGCGGCCGACTTCTACGGCTGGGAGATCGACAAGGGCGAGCTCGCGAAGATCTGGCGTGCCGGCTGCATCATCCGGGCGATCTTCCTCAACGACATCACCGATGCCTACCGCGCCAACCCTGACCTGCCGCTGCTCATGGCAGATGAGCACTTCGCGCCGAAGATCAACGCCTGCATCCCCTCGCTCCGCCAGATCGTCTCGCGCGGCGCGCTGACGGCTATCCCGCTGCCCGCGTTCTCCTCGTCGCTTGCGTACTTCGACGGGGTCCGCGCCGACAGGCTTCCCGCCGCCCTCATCCAGGGGCAGCGCGACTTCTTCGGCGCCCACACCTACCTTCGTGTCGACAATGAGGGCGTCTACCACACCGAGTGGTCGGGCGACCGCACCGAGTCCCGCTGGGACTGAGCAGAGCGTCCCGCAGTGCCAGCCCGCGCCCGCGTCCCCATGTGGATGGCGGGCGCGGGCTCGTTCTGGGGGTTTAGCCTGACCCTATGGAGAACCTCACGCGCCCGGGCTGGGCGGAGCGCAGCGACATCGAGCGCGACTATTACGACACGGAATGGGGCATGCCGGTCACGACGGAGATCGGCGTGTTCGAGCGGCTCACTCTTGAAGTGTTCCAGTCAGGCCTGTCGTGGACGACCATCCTCAAGCGAAGGGAGGCGTTCCGCACTGCCTTCGCCGGGTTCGATCCCGATGCGATCGCCGGCTTCGATTCCAGGGACATCGACCGACTTCTGGCGGACGCGTCGATCATCCGCAACCGCCGGAAGATCATCTCGACCGTCAACAATGCCCGTGCCACCCTCGAGCTTCGCGGCGAGCCCGCCTTGGCCCGGCGCGGCGACATCGAGGCGGGCCTTCCCGCCCTCGTCTGGTCCTACCGCCCAGCGACCCATGAGGTGATGGCGGAGCGGGACCAGCCCAGCCAGTCACCCGAATCGACTGCGCTGGCCAAGGACCTGAAATCGCGGGGCTTCCTCCACCTGGGGCCGGTCACCTCGTACGCGATGATGCAGGCGATCGGGATCGTCAACGATCACCCGGTCGGATCCTGGCGGCGGGAGTCCGTCGAGCACGCCGTCGCCGAGGTGCTCGAGTCTGCAAGGAGGTGAGGGCAGGGCCTCTGCCCCCACCGGCACCTACAGTCCGAATTCGCTGCGCCTCTCGGCAGGGACGAGGTCGAGGTACTCCTCGTTCCTCTCGATGAAGGAGGCGACGTAGCCGCACTGCGGCAGGACGTTACGACCAGTCCTCCGAGCATCCTCGAGAAGCTCGGTCGCAAGTCGCCGTGCGAGCCCCATCCCCCGGAAATCTTCACCGACCCAGGTGTGGATCGCCGTGATCGAGTTCCCGTTGAGGCGATAGTCGATATACCCGGCGGCCTCCCCATCGACGAGGACCTCATAGCGGGATCGCTCCTCGTTTTTCCTTGTCTCTGTGTTGTTCTGCGTCTCTGTCATCAGTCATCCACCTCCATGATCTCGCCGGTATCGGCGTCGATCTTCACTTCGGTTTCGTCGTCGATCTCGACCTCGTACACCTGGCGCCCATCGTCCCGCTTGAGCTCCCAGTCGGTCACCCGACCCGGGCGTTCGACGACCGCGGTCTCCATGGCCTCGTGGTGTCCGATGACGGAGTCCAGGTCGAGCGGCGTCTCGGCGTCGCTCTCGCTGTCTGACTCGAAGTCGCGGATCTCGCCTGTCGTGGCATCGATCTCGAACTCCCATTCCTGACCATCCGCCGTGAGGTCGATCTCCCACTGCCAGGCGCCATCCGACCACTCCATCGCCACTTTGTACGGGTCTTCCGCCCCGGATTCGGAGCGGGCGATCTCGAGGGCATCGTCGAGCGACACCTCAAATTCGTATCCGTTGAGGTCGATGCCCTCATCGGGCCGCGCTCGATCGTCGGATTCGTCATCCGTCGTGTCATCCGCGGCGTCGCCAGTGCCGCCATCGGTTTCGTTGCCGGCGGCCGAGCCTGGTGAGCTGATCTCTGTCGGGGTGGGGCCCGCCGTCACGGAGGCGACGTCGTCATCACCCTCAGCGCAGGCGGCGAGCGTGAGCGCGAGCGCCGCTGCGAGTCCAAGTGTCCTGGTCTTCATGTGCCCAGCCTTTCTCGCGGTGGTGCTTCGGGCGAGTCTTCCAAAATCTCCTGTGAGGACCGTGGGAGGGAGGTCAGGACGCTCTGGACAGCATCTCCCGCACGCGCGGGAGTACCGCCGACCCGTAAAGGTTGAGGGAGGTCATGAGCTGCTCGTGGGGCATGGGACCGTTCGCGTACTTGAAGTCGAAGCGATCGAGGTCGAGAGTGCGGACCGTCTCGTAGATCTTCTGGGCGACGGTCTCGGGCGAACCGACGAACAGGGCGCCGTGCTCGATCTCCTCGACGAAGCTCTCGTACGTCGGGTCGCCCCAGCCGCGCTCACGGCCGATGCGGATGCGGTTGGCCCGGAACGGCTCCCACAGCTCGGCGCGGGCCTGCTCATCCGTCTCTGCGACGTGGCCGGGTGAGTGCATGCCGAGCGGCATCGGCGTCTCGACACCGAACTCCTTCTGGGCGCGTTCGTACAGGTCGACGAAGGGGCGAAAACGAGCGGGTGCACCGCCGATGACGGCGAGCATCATGGGAATGCCGCGCTGCACGGAGCGGATGACGGATTCGGGCGAGCCGCCCACGCCGACCCAGGCGGACAGGCCGTTCTCGGTCTTCGGCATGAGCATGGCGCCCTCGATGGGAAGCCTGTGGGATCCCGACCAGCGGATCGGGCGCTCCTTGAGGGCGAGTGAGAGGATCTCGAATTTCTCCTCGAAGAGCACGTTGTAGTCGGACATCGTGTAGCCGAACAGCGGGAAGGATTCGGTGAAGGAGCCCCTGCCGACGACGACTTCGGCGCGTCCGCCGCTCACGGCGTCGAGGGTGGCAAAGCGCTCGAAGACGCGCAGCGGATCATCGGAGGACAGGACGGTGACGGCTGTGCCGAGTTTGATGCGCTCGGTTCGGGAGGCGATGGCGGCAAGGATCATGTCGGGTGCCGAAATCGCATAGTCGTCACGATGGTGCTCGCCGAGACCGATGGCGTCGATGCCGAGGGAATCGGCCAGGACCGCCTCCTCGACGACGTCCGTGATGACCTGGGCGGAACTCTTCGGGTTCCCCTCCGCATCGACGGTCATATCTCCGAAAGTGTTGAGTCCGAATTCGACGTGCGCCATGCTGTCCTTCTCTCGATTGGGTATCAACCCTATCAACAGTTGAAATCGAAACTATATTCCCGGACGATGCGCGGACTGAAGATCTGCGGACCTTTGTCCTAAATACTGGGAAGTTGAAAATCTGTTCTCGACTTGAGGCATGCCTCCCCTTTACCCTTAACCGAACGAAGACCGCTCGGGAAGGACTCTAATGTCAATCAGAACAGCCATCGTTGGATACGGGAATCTCGGAAGAGGCGTCGAGAACAGCATTCGCCACCAGCCGGATATGGAGCTCGTCGGCATCTTCTCCCGTAGGACCGAGCTCGACACGGACACCCCGGTCTACCCGGTCGCCGACATCGACTCCTACGCCGATCAGATCGACGTCCTCTACCTGTGCCTCGGCAGTGCGACGGACATCCCCGCCCAGGCAGCCGCCTTCGCGAGGACGTTCACCACGGTCGACACGTACGACAATCACGCGAAGATCCCTGCCCATTACATGGAGATGGACGAGGCGGCCGCGAGCGGCGATAACATCGCGGTCGTCGCCACGGGTTGGGATCCGGGACTCTTCTCCCTCAACCGCACCATCGCATCCTCGCTCTTCCCGACCTACCAGCAGAACACCTTCTGGGGTAAGGGCGTCTCCCAGGGACACTCGGATGCACTGCGCCGCATCGACGGCGTGAGGAGGGCCGTCCAGTACACGATCCCGCGGGAGGACGCGATCAGCGCCGCGCGTGAGGGCAACGGTCACGATGTGACGGGCCATACCGCTCACCTCCGCCAGTGCTGGATCGTCGCGGACGAGTCGGAGCATGATCGCATCCGCGACGAGATCATCACGATGCCCGACTACTTCGTCGGGTACGAGGTCGAAGTCCACTTCATCACAGATGACGAGTTCGCCCGTGACCACCAGGGACTGCCCCACGGCGGTCACGTCATCACCTCCGGCGAGCTCGGCGAGTCCCGCGCAACGGTCGAGTTCTCACTCACCCTCGACTCGAACCCCGACTTCACGGCGGCAGTCCAGGTTGCCTACGGCCGCGCGGCCCACCGCCTCCGGGAATCCGGCCTGTCGGGAGCCTTCAGCGTGCTGGAGATCCCGCCCTATCTCCTGGCGCCCGAACCGCTCGAGGAGCTCCTCGCACGCGACGTCTGATCCACCCACCCCGCTACCCCGCCGTGCCCACGGCGGGGTAGCATCATCTTCACAACCAGAAGGAGAGGGATGGCCTACCACGCGGATTCAACGGACCTGGACTCGAAGGAGATTCTCACCTGGGAGGGCTTCGGCAGCGCCTCTCGTGAGCTCGCCCAGATCATCGCAGACTCGGGTTTCAGACCGGAGGTCATCATCGCCGTCGCGCGCGGGGGACTCCTTCCCGCCGGCGCCCTCTCCTACTCGCTCGGAGTCAAGCTCTCCGACGCCATCAACGTCGAGTTCTACACCGACGTGCACGAGACACTGCCCGACCCGATCCTTCTCGCACCCCTCCTTGACACCGACAACCTCAAGGGAAAGAGCCTCCTCGTCGTCGACGACGTGGCGGACTCAGGGCGCACCCTCGCGCTCGTCATCGACATCCTCAAGCAGCATGGCGGTAACGTGCGATCCGCCGTCATCTACGGCAAGCCGCAGTCGGTGGTCGACCCCGACTACGTCTGGCGGCGCACCGACCAGTGGATCGTCTTCCCCTGGTCAGCAGAGCCACCCGTGACATCTGAGTGAAAGGGGGCTCGCCATGCCGAGCATCACCCCGTGCCTCTGGTTCGATAAGACCGCACTGGAGGCGGCAGAGTTCTACTGCAGCATCTTCCCCAATTCCCGCATCCTCGAGATCCAGCGCTCCCCCATGGATAATCCCAGCCAGAAGGCCGGCGAGATCCTCACCGTCGAGTTCGAGCTCGACGGGCACCGGATCACGGGGCTCAATGGCGGGCCCGACTTCGCATTCTCCGAGGCTGTCTCCCTCCAGATCGACTGCGCCGACCAGGCCGAGGTCGACCACTATTGGGATGCGCTGACCGAGGGTGGAGAGGAGTCCGTCTGCGGATGGCTGAAGGACCGGTATGGCCTGTCCTGGCAGGTTGTCCCACGCAGGCTCGGTGAACTCCTCGCCCACCCGGACGCTGACGTGGCCCGCCGCGCCGGAGAGGCCATGCTCGAGATGAGAAGGCTCGACGTGGCCGCGATCGAACGCGCAGCCTTCGGCGACTGACCGGCTCCTCCTCCCCGAGGTGACTTTTCTCCACCCGGCGGCACCGGCCGCGACTACTATCAGGGTCAAACGGGAAGGAGCATCATGCGCATCGGAATCATCGGGGCGGGCGGCAAAGCCGGCTCCGCGATCTACAGAGAGGCCCTGCGACGGGGCCACGACACGACCGCGATCGTCCGCAGCCGCGCACGGGCCCGCGGCGTGCTCGGCAGCGACGTCGCCGTGCTCGAGAAGAACGGCTTCGAGCTCGACCAGTCCGACATCGAGGCCTTCGACGTCCTCGTCAACGCGACGGGCTTCATCCCGCCCGAGGCAGGCAAACATGTCGACCTGACGAAGCATCTCGTCTCCATCGCCCACTCCGGGCGGCCTCGCCTCGTCTTCATCCTCGGCGCCGGCTCGCTCTACGCCGGGGAGGACCGCCACCGCTTCATCGAGGACATCAAGCTCGAAGAGGACTCCGACCAGTGGATCGCGATCCCTGCCTTCCAGCTCGAGCAGCTCACCCTGCTCGAGGGAGTGACCGACGCGGACTGGGTGGGCGTCTCTCCGCAGGCACTCTTCTATGATGGCCATGCCACCACCCCCGTCCTCGGCACGGATGAGATCATGAAGTCCTCCGATGGGAAGTCGCATACGTCGACAGGGACCATGGCTGTTGCCATCCTCGACGAGCTGGAGAACCCGTCACACAGCCGAACCCGCTTCACGGTCGGGGACGAGTAGCAGTCGATCGGGAGGGGCTTCGGCCCCTCCCGACTCATGACCGCGCCACATGGCCGCACCGGCTCCGTACTGCCCGCAGGCGCCGGCCTCCCGTGCGCTCGAAGAGCTGAATTGCCGAACGGCGTGACTCCGAGCGAGTTTCGGCGGTGATTGACGCCGGTCATGGAGCGTTTCTGCTGCCGATCGTAGATTCAAGTCATCACCTAGAGAAGGACTTGAACATGAACATCGGTATGCGACTGCGGGGGCCCTGGGCGAACCCCGCCATGGCAGGACTCGCCATCATCGCCTCGTGGACGGCTGAGCTGGTGGGCAGCGAAACGTGGGGCAACATCTTCATGGTGGCCGCCGCCATCATCGCCGGACTGCCCATCCTCAAGAAGGCCATCCAGGCCCTGCGCGTCGGCAGCATCGCCATCGACCTCCTCGTCTCCGTCGCGGCGATCGGCGCCATCGTCATCGGCAACTACTGGGAGGCGGCCGCCGTCACCTTCCTCTTCTCCTTCGGGCATGCGCTTGAGGCGAGGACGATGAATAAGACGCGATCGGCACTCTCCGACCTCATCGAGGTCGCACCCGACATTGCCGTCGTCATGCGGGACGGCGAACAGGTCGAGGTTCCCGCGTATACGGTCAAGGCGGGTGAAACGGTTGTTATCAAGAACGGGTCGAAGGCGCCGGTCGACGGCGTCGTCATCGCAGGCACCGGGGCACTTGATCAGGCCTCGATCACCGGCGAATCCATCCCCGCCTCGAAGGGTCCGGGCGACCAGGTCTTCGCAGGCACCATCTCCACCGGCGGCCTGCTGCAGGTGGAGGCGACGGGCGTCGGCGCCGATACGACGCTGGCGAAGATCATCACCCGTGTCGAAGAGGCCGCCGAGGCGAAGGCGAAGACCCAGGCGTTCATCGACCGCTTCTCACAGTGGTACACGCCCGCGATCATCATCCTCGCCGTCGTCTTTGGGCTCATCACCGGCAACATCACGCTTGCTCTGACCCTGCTCGTCATCGGCTGCCCCGGGGCGCTCGTCATCTCGATCCCCGTCGCCATCGTCGCCGGCATCGGCCGCGCAGCGAAGGACGGCATCCTCATCAAGGGTGGTGAGTTCCTTGAGAATTCGGCGAAGATCGACGCGGTCGCGCTCGACAAGACCGGCACGCTGACCGAGGGCAGGCCCGTCCTCACCGACGTCATCACGCTCGGAGGCTCCTCCCGGGCCGAGGTCCTCCGCTGGGCCGCCATCGCCGAGGCAGGCTCCGAGCACCCGCTCGCCACGCCCGTCCTTGAGGCGGCCGCCGCCGAGGGGCTCGCCAGCCCGGGCTTCCCGGACTCGACTGAGCCCGTCGCGGGCAAGGGCATCATCGCCGAGAATGCGGGCGGCCGCATCCTCGTCGGCAACGTCGCCCTGCTCGAACAGGAGGGGCTGACCGACCTCGGCGAGGTCTCCGAGGCGGCCGATCGGTTGGCCTCGGAGGGGAAGACGCCCATGATCGTCGCCGTCAACGGCCACGTGCTCGGCGTCATCGCCGTCGCGGATCGGGTGCGTGAAGATGCGAAGGCGATGGTCAACGCCCTCCATCGCGCAGGCGTCAAGCGGGTCGTCATGCTGACGGGCGACGCACCGCTCGTCGCCCGTGCGATCGCCGCCCAGACCGGCATCGACGACGTGAGGGCCGGCCTCCTTCCGGAGGACAAGCTCACCGCAATCGAGGACCTGCAGAAGCAGGGCTACACGGTGGCAATGGTGGGCGACGGCGTCAACGACGCACCTGCCCTTGCCACGGCCGACATCGGGGTCGCCATGGGCGCCGCCGGTACGGACGTCGCCATCGAGACGGCTGATATCGCGCTCATGGCCGACGACCTGCTCAGGCTGCCCGAGGCGATCGGCCTCGCGAAGAGGACCGTCGCCGTCATGAAGCAGAACATCGCGGTCGCCCTCATCACCGTCGGTGCGCTCCTCGCAGGAGTCTTCGCGGGTGGGGTGACCATGGCGATCGGCATGCTCGTCCACGAGGCATCCGTCCTCATCGTCATCGTCAACGCCATGCGGCTCATGAAGAGGCCAGAGCAGCACAGCGCCGCACGAGTCGAGAACCGCCAGCCCGAACCTGCGGTCGTCTGAGGGAACCGCACCTAAAGGAGGAAGCCCGCGTCTGCGGGCTTCCTCTTCTCGTCTAGGTTCTGGGTGAGGCTAGACCTGGGTGAGGCTAGACCTGGGTGTCCTGGGGCCTGTGGACAGGCTGTGGCATCGGGGCCGGTGGCATGTGGGCGGGCTGTGACGCGTCGAGATGCGATTCCCTCGTCGCGTCAGGACCCGTCTGGAACACCGCACGCGGCATGTTGAGCTCCTCCTGGCGGAGAATCGCCTGGAGGAGCAGGACCTGGCTGACGACGTAGGCGGCCATGATGATGAAGGCACCGCCCGGGAGTGCGAGGTCGGTGAAGGCGCGCAGTGAGACGAGGGAGCTCATGAGGAGGAAGAGAACCCCGCCGGCTGCGCCAGCCGGTCCCATACCCGTGGCGACGACGGCCATGACGACCGTGAGGACGGCGTAGATGACGACGGGGATGAAGAGGAGTCCCGCACCCTCGAAGGAGAGGGCGAGGATGACGCCGACGATCGTGAGGTAGGGCAGAACGAGGATCGGTTTCGTCAGGATGGACCGCCGCCGATAGGGGCGGAAGGCGAAGATGTAGAACATCTGCGCGACAGCGAAGGCACCCATCATGGCGAGCAGGGCCGCGCTGCCCGACAACAGGAGCGGCAGCGAATCCCCGACCCATGAGAAGAGGAGGGCGACCAGCCCCAGTTTTACGATCCTGCTGCGAGGTGGCGCCGTGGCCGTGATCATCATGGCCGCAAGTGCGGGCACGATGAGCGCCTGGCTCACCTGGGTGACGAACGACAGCGGGGTGAAGATCTGCCCGGTCAGGTTGACGACCGTGACGACGAGAAGGGCAGATGTTGCCGCAATGTTCGAGGGGACTGCTGTTGCTCTCATAGGCATCCGATTCGATGTGCGGCGACCGCAATCAGACGACCGCGACCTTAGCGGAGAGTTTACACCATTCTTCTCGTCGTTTCCCGGCGTTCTCCCAGGTTGGCGGGGTAGTACTGCCCGGCGGTCAGGAGCGCGGCGGTGCCGGAGCGAGGAAGGGGACGGAGTCCTCCGTGTCACGCCGGCCGCTCTGCCAGAGGGCGGCCGTCCCTGCCCGCCGGGACGCCGGAAGATCGATGATCCGCTGGTTGGATGAGCCGCGGAAGGCAAGGTCGTGGTGGTAGAGACGCTGGATGAAAGGGCCGTCGACGAGGACGTCGCAGTGCTCGAGAAGCTCCCTCTTGTCGGGGGGCTCACCGAGGAGCTGTTCGTAGGTGTATCCGGACCAGATCCAGATCGACTTCTCGTCCCCGAAGGCGGCCCGCACTCGCCGGACGAGCGGCAGCAGGATCGGGGTGGCGAGCATCGGCTCTCCACCGAGAAGCGACAGGCCCGCGACGTAGGGCTGGGCAAGATCTCCGAGGATCCGATCCTCGAGCTCGTCCGTGTAGGGGGTTCCGTACCGGAAGGACTGCGCCGCCGCGTTGTAGCAGCCGGGGCATGAGAACGGGCATCCAGAGACGTAGAGGGAGCAGCGCACGCCCTCCCCGTCGACGAAGGTGAACGGCTTGTAGTCGGCCGTGTGCCCGGCGGAGAGGACGCGACCGTCCCACTCGCCGGGCCTCGGCTGGGTGATGCCGTCCGCGTCCGTCACTGGCACGGCTGCTCGTCCATATGCTTGACGCGGCTGGCGATCTCGGCATGCCTGCCGTGGACCATGGGGCGGCGCTGCGGGTTGCCGAGGTAGCCGCACGTGCGCTTGACGACGTCGCAGGTCTTCGGGTCCTCGTTGCCGCAGTCGGGGCAGGCGAAGCCCTCATCGGTCGGCGAGAACTCGCCCTCGAACCCGCACTCGTAGCACTTGTCGATCGGCGTGTTCGTCCCGAGATAGGCGACCCGGTCGTACGCATAGTCCCACACGGTCTCGAGGGCCTTCGTGTTGTGGGTGAGCTTCGGGTACTCGCAGTAGTGGATGAAGCCGCCCTTCGAGTACTGCGGGTATTCCGCCTCAAAGTCGAGCTTCTCGAAGGGGGTCACCTTCTTGCGGACGTCGTAGTGGTACGAGTTCGTGTAGTAGTCCTTATCGGTGATATCGGCGATGTCGCCGAACTTCTCCCGATCGAGTCGGCAGAACCGGTCGGTCAGAGACTCGGACGGTGTCGCGTAGACGGAGAACCAGTACGGGTGCTCGGCACGCCACTCATCCGCGTATCGGTTGAGGGTGCGGACGATGTCGAGCGTGAACTCCTTCGCCTCCCGGTCACCCTCCCAGTCGGGACCGTAGAAGCTCGTGGCGGCCTCATAGAGCCCGATGTAGCCGATCGAGGCGGTCGCGCGATGGTTGCGGAAGAATTCCGTCACGGTCGTCGCGTCCTTCTCCTTGGGCCGGCCGAGCGCGCCGTGCTTGTAGAGGATCGGCGCATTCTCCGGCACGGCCTCCTCACACCGGCGAATCCTGAAGAGGAGGGCATCCTTGAGGATCTCCATCCGCTCCGCGAGGATCGTCCAGAACCTATCTCTGTCACCGCGGGCCTCGATGGCGATGCGGGGGATGTTGAGGGTGACGACGCCGAGATTGTTGCGCCCGGCATTGACAGCCTCGCCCGTCGCCGGATCGACCCACTTCGGCAGGAATGAGCGGCAGCCCATGGGCACCTTGTAGTCGCCCTCGATCTCCGTCAGCCTGTCGTAGGAGATAACGTCGGGATACATGCGCTTCGTTGAGCACTCGAGGGCGAGCTGCTTGATGTCGTAATTCGGGTCGGACGGTTCGAGGTTGACGCCGCGGCGCAGGCCGAAGACGAGCTTCGGAAAGATCGCCGTGTGCTTCTCCTTGCCGATGCCGCCGATGCGGACCTGGAGGATCGCCTTCTGGATCTCGCGCTCGAACACGCCCTCCCCCAGCCCGAAGCCAAGGGTGACGAATGGCGTCTGTCCGTTCGAGGAGTAGAGGGTGTTGATCTCGTACTCGAGCGACTGCATCGCGTCGTAGATGTCCTTGCGGGTCTTCGCCATGGCGTAGTCCTCGCGGAGCTCCTCGGCGACCCACGTCTCGGCCTCGGCGAGGTGCTTCTCGTAGTTGATGCGGGCGTAGGGGGCGAGGACCTCGTCCGTGCGGTCGACCGAGCATCCGCCGTACTGGCTCGATGCGACGTTCGCGATGATCTGGGCGATCTGTGCGGTTGCGGTGTTGATCGAGCGCGGGGACTCGACCCGTGCATTGCCGATCTGGAAGCCGCCGCTCAGCATCGAGGGGATGTCGATGAGGCAGCAGTTCGTCATCGGCTGGAAGGGGTTGTAGTCGAGATCGTGGAAGTGGATGTCGCCCTTGATATGAGCATTGGCGACATGCGGGGGCAGCATGTCCTTGAGCGCATAGGCCTTCGCGACCGAGCCCGCCGTCAGGTCGCGCTGCGTGTTGAAGACGGTCGCGTCCTTATTGGCGTTCTCGTTGACGACAGCCCGATCCCTGCGAAGGAGACGGCCGACCGAGTGCTGGAGGTCCATCGCCCTCTCCCGCTCGACGTCCCTGTCGTGGCGGTACTCGATGTAGGCGCGGGCGACCTCGGGGTAGTCGGACCGCATGAGACGGTCCTCAACCGCACGCTGTATCGTGGGGATGTCGAGAATCTGGCCCTCGAGCATCTCCACCACATCGGCTGTCGCGGCCTCGGTGAAACCAGGATCCTCGATGCCACAGCCGGCGAGTGCAGCACTGATCGCGCGATAGATCTTCGTCGCGTCGAAGCGCACCGTCCGCCCGTCGCGCTTCATGACCGAGGTGGTGACTTCATTCTCCGACAGCAACGACATGTAGTGCCCCTTTCAATTTCAGACACTACATATAGTATCAGCGGGGCTTACAGGCGTGTAATTTCTTCTGCGTTCTGAGGCCTTCGCGACTGTGGTGACAGCCACTGATCGAGCCGGGCAGATGCATTGTCCGAGGTCAGGCGCCGACGTCGTGGAGGTGATGCTCAAGGTCGTGGACAAGGAACCGGCTGAGCCCAACGATCGTGAACACCCTCCCATCACCTCGAAGCCCGCGCCGCTCCCAGTCGGAGGGTCCAACCCTTTCGTAGACGGACGAGGCCTCCTCCACCCCGCGGCGAATCTCCTCGGCCACCGCGGCTGGATCCGCCGCCCAGAATCTACCCCGCACCGCTTCGGCCTCGCCGTCGTAGTCGGAGAAGGTCGGCTCGTCCTGGTCAAGCATGAGGGCGACCCGCTCGCCGAGGACTCGCAGCAGGTCCCTCGAATGACACGCGTATTCGACCGGCGACCACACACCCTCCGACGGCCGTGCTGCAGCACCGGGGCGCTGCAGCACGGCCGCCCACCGCCCCGGCAGGTCTCGCAGCCGCGCCACTGTCGCGGTCGGCTCGTGCGGCACATAACCGCACTGCGCACAGCCCTCGTCGATGACGAAGGTCCAGTCGCGGGTATCGGAATCTGCTGGTCGCGGCTCGTCCATAGGCCCATCCTTCCAAAGTCGTCGCCCGCACGGGGGAGGTTGCCCCCAGCGCACCGATCGTTGACCAGTGGTACCTCGGTCCCTTGCACATCCTCAGCCTCGCTGGGAGCGTGGCCTCAGGAGGAATCATGAAGTACAGAACCGTCGTCCTCGCGGGTGCCGCAATTACCCTTGGCTCAGCCGCGCTGGTGGCGCGCCGCTCGAGGGTCGGAGCCACTGAGGCGGAGGCCGCCCTGCCGCTTCCCGGCGATGAGCTGCTGGAGGCAGTCGTGCAGAACGATCGCGCCATCACAGTCCCCGCACCGCCCGAGGCGGTGTGGCCCTGGATCGCTCAGCTCGGCCAGCACAGAGCAGGCTTCTACTCGTTCGAGGTCCTCGAGAACCTCATCGGCTGCGAGATCAGGAATGCCGACACCATCCACCCGGAGTGGCAGAACATCGACGTTGGCGACCCGTTCCCCCTCGCGCCGGAGATGAGCCTGCGAGTCGCAGAGGTCGTTCCCGGCGAACGTCTCGTCGTCACGTCGGAGGGCGGCACCCACCCAGATCCGAGCATCGCCTTCGACGCGACGTGGGGCTTCTACCTGACCGCGACGACGACAGACGGGCGCCCGGCGACGCGTCTTCATCTCCGCGAGCGCTACTGGGCCGGGGATCGGAGGACGGAGCGGATGCTCGGCGCGACGAGCGTGATGAGCGCGGTCATGTCGTGGAAGATGCTGAGGACGATCCGGCGGCTGGCGAGCGGCCAGAGGTCAAGCGCTCCGGAATCCCGCCCACCTCACTCGCAGTAAAACTCGCCGCATCCGGGGATCTGGCTGAACTTCTCCCTGTAGAGGTCGATGAGCTCTGTGCGCTGCTCGTCCGTCATGCCCTCGTACGGGTCGGTCTGTGATTCGACCGTGCCAAGGTGGGAGTCGACGATCTCCCCGCCGACGACGATGGCGACGAGCGGGACGAGGATGCGGCGTTCGCCGGGCACGTCGGGATACTCGGGGGCGAAGTCGCCGAGCTCGTCGAGGAGGAACCCGTAGAAGTCGGTTCCCTCGTCGGTGACGATGACGTCACCCGATGCGTTGACGGACTTCTGGTCCCTTATCTCCGACACATTGAGGTAGTGGATCTCGTCGAGGTTGACGGCCTCGGCCGCCTCGTCCATCGGCCCCACGGCGCTGCGGCACCACGGGCACTCCGGGAAACCGAAGTAGATGGCGCCGTCGCCGTCGTCAAGCAGGTTCCGAATCTCGTCCTCACTCGAGGGACGGAAGCGGTGCTCGTCGCGGATGTCGAGCTCGAGGTACGCCCTGCCGCCACGGGCCTCCTCGCCGTTGAGGCTCTCGTACTCCTGGACGAACGGGTCGTCGGAGCCGCTTGAGCAGGCACCGAGCATGAGTGTAGCGGCGAGCAGTGCGGCAATGTGGCGAAATCGGCGGATCATTGACCATCCCATCGTCGGCAGCGTCGTTCCGCCCATTGTCACTGCGAGTCCTGTGTTTAATCTGGGCCGAAGTGCCTACGCTCCGGCCCGAGGTCGGGATATGGCGGGGCGCCGAGGGCACGGGGAGGACCCGCCGAGGGCCTCCCCGCCGCTCACCTCTGCTCGGCCTTGGCCGCCTTCTTCACTGCCTCGGCCACGCGCGGTGAGACCTTCGGGTCGAACACGGAGGGGATGAGGAACCCGGGGTGCAGCTCGTCCTCGTCGATGCAGGAGGCGATCGCCTCGGCGGCCGCCAGCATCATGTCATCCGAGACGTCGGTCGCGCCCGAGTCGAGCAGTCCCCTGAAGAAGCCCGGGAAGACCAGCACGTTGTTGATCTGGTTGGGGTAGTCGGAGCGGCCGGTGGCGACGATGGCGGCGTGCTTCGAGGCCAGCTCCGGATCGATCTCGGGATCGGGGTTCGCCATGGCGAAGACGATCGCGCCCTCGTTCATCGCTGCCACGTCCTCCTCGCCGAGAACGTTCGGGGCCGAGACTCCGATGAAGACGTCCGCGCCGACGACAGCCTTCTTGAGGGTGCCGGAGAATTCCTCCTCGTTCGTGTGCTCGGCGATCCAGGTGCGGTGGGCCTCCCCGTAGGTCGTCCCCCGTTCGATGACACCGCCGCGGCCCGCGGCCCGGATGTGCTTCGCGCCCGAGGCGAGGAGGAGGCGGATGATGGCGAACCCGGCCGCACCGACGCCGGAGATGACGATCCTGACGTCGGCGATGTCCTTACCGACGACCTTGAGCGCGTTGACGAGGGCGGCCTGGGTGACGATTGCGGTGCCGTGCTGGTCGTCGTGGAACACCGGGATGTCGAGCTCCTCACGGAGGCGGGCCTCGATCTCGAAGCACCGCGGCGCGGCGATGTCCTCGAGGTTGATCCCGCCGTAGGCGGGGGCGATGGCCTTGCAGATCGCAATGATCTCCTCGGTGTCTTTCGTGTCGAGGGCGACCGGCCACGCGTTGACGTCGGCGAATTTCTTGAAGAGGATCGCCTTGCCCTCCATGACCGGCATCGCCGCCTCCGGGCCGATGTCACCAAGGCCGAGGACGGCCGTCCCGTCGGTGACGACGGCGACGGTGTTGCCCTTGATCGTGAGGCGGCGCGCCTCGCTCCTATCCTCGGCGATGGCCATGCACACGCGGGCCACACCCGGCGTGTAGGCCCGGGACAGGTCGTCGCGGTTCCGCAGTGACACCTTTGACGTGGTCTCGATCTTTCCGCCCACGTGCATGAGGAACGTCCGGTCCGAGACCCGCCGCAGCTCTGTGCCCTCACGATGCCTGATCATCGTCGAGATCGACTCGACATGGGCCTGGCCGCGGGTGTTGGCCGTGATGTCGATGCACATGTGCTCGCCGGTCGACTCGATGACATCGAGCGCTGTGATCGCCGCTCCGGTGCGGGCAATGGCACTGGCGAGATCGGATGTCGCACTGAATGACGGCGGGGTATGAACGCGGAAGGTGACCGAATGACCTGGACTGGGAAGCGCCACAACAACTCCTCGATGAGCGTGAATGGGATCACCATCACCGTACTACCTGCGAGCGGCGTCACCGGGATGCCGTCCCACAGAATGGCGGTGGCACTCCGCCCATCCCTCCCACACCGGGTGTCCTGGCCAGCATCGCACGCTAGGGTGAGGCTATGCCGCTCGTCACAGTCTCTGCAGATGACGACCGGGTGGACGTGACCTGGTCCCTCACCGTCGCGCCCGCCCACGCCTGGGATGGACTCTCGTCGGCTCGCGGACTGCACCGTTGGCTGGGCGAGCTCATCGACGGCGAGATCGCCCCCAACTCGACCTTCACCATCGACCACGGGCAGGGCTATCCGTGCTCCTCGACCGTAGAGATCTTCGAACCGGGCCTCGCGCTCGCCTACTCGTGGACGTTCCCCGACGAGCCCTACTCTCGCGTCGAGTGGCGAATCGAACCGCAGGACACCGGCACGCTCCTCCATCTCAACCACAGTGGGCTCGGCGACCTGGCGGATTCCTACCGAGACGGCTGGCTCGCCCACCTCATATACCTCGAGGGGCACCTGCTCGACACTCCCCTGCCGATGTCGATGCTCATGACGGTCGCGTCGACCATCGGCCGCCGGTGAAAGCTCCTCACCTGGTCAGGTCCGACCTGAGACGATGGTTGCCATGACGAATCCGGAGATCAACCCCGCCGAGTATGAGTGCGCGTTCGTCGGCGACCCCTCCCTCATCGACATCATCACGGCGCGCGATGTGCCGCTGGGCGGGCCGCGCGCGATGACGGTGCGCAGGACCCTCCCCCAGCGCAAGCGCTCACTCATCGGCCCCTGGTGCTTCCTCGACCATTACGGCCCCGACGACGTCGCGGCGACGGGCGGCATGGCCGTGCCGCGCCACCCCCACACGGGACTTGCGACCGTCACGCTCCTCTTCGAGGGCACGATCGAGCACATTGACACAAGCGGGTTCGCGAACATCGTGCGCCCGTCCGAGGTCAACCTCATGATCGCGGGCTCGGGGATCTCCCACTCCGAATTCTCGACGGACGACACCTCGGTCCTCCACGGCGTTCAGCTCTGGTACGCGCTGCCCGATGCCGTTCGCGGGTCACAGCCGGGCTCCCAGCACTACGTCGCCCAGCCGGTCGCCGTGCCTGGCGGCACGGTCCTCACCTACATCGGCTCCCTCGCCGGCGTCACCTCTCCCATCGATACCAGGGTCGAGGCGATGGCAGCACAGGTCGTCATCGACCCCGGACAGACAGTCACCCTCGACGTCGATCCCCGCTTCGAGCACGGGATCCTCCTCGACTCCAGTCAGCTGACAATCCATATCTCCGGATGCGACCAGAGCGTCGGGCGGGATGAGCTCGCCTACATCCCACCCGGGTCGACCAGCATCGCCCTCACCGCCGGCGACTCCCCCACGAGGATCATCGCCATCGGCGGGCCACCCTTCGAGGAGCGGATTGTCATGTGGTGGAACTTCGTCGGCCGAAGCCATGACGAGATCGTCGAGTACCGGAGGGCCTGGCAGAGCGAGATCGGAGCACCGGACGGGGATGCCCAGATCCCGGACCGCTGGTTCGACGGGGCGGCCTCCCCGCGCTTCGGAATATTCCCGGCAGACAGGCCAGATCCACTCCCGGCGCCCGCCCTGCCCAACGTGCGCATCAAACCCCGCACGCAGCAGCGCTGACGGGGGCTGCGCAGCGGAAGGGATTCCGCCCGGCCATGAGGGGCCGCCACACCCGTGCGATCGATATGTGACTGTAATGATCTGCCCTGGCACGACCGCCACGGCGCTGTTAGCGTTCAGGAATGACCGAATTCCAGCTCCGCCCGGTGACCGCTGACAATCTGCGGGAACTTGTGCACATGGAGATGAGGCCAGGACAGGAGAGGTACGTCGCTCCGGTCGTCCACTCGATCGCCGAGGCGTACGTCAATCCGACCGCGTGGCCGCGGGCGATCTACAGCGGCGACAGCGTCGTCGGCTTCGTCATGGCGAACTTCGATCCCGACAACGAGATCAAGGCCTTCCGCTGCGGGATCTGGCGGCTCAACATCGCGGCCGACAGCCAGGGCCTGGGCGCGGGCTACTTCGCCGTCGAAGAGGTCGCCCGGGAGGCGCGCAGCCGTGGATGCGAGGAGATGACGGTCATGTGGGTCCCGGGAGTCAACGGCCCGGAGGGCTTTTACCTGAGGTGCGGCTTCGTGCCGACCGGCGAGATCCTCTTCGACGAGATCGTCGGCGTCCGCTCGACCCAGCCGCGGGACATGCCCCACGGGCGATAGACCAACCGACAGAGGAGATCCCCGCGCGGGACACCCATGGTTGATAAGTTGAATAATCAACTATATGGTGGATGGGAGTTCATCGACCACGAGTGAGGACCAGCGTGACATCTCCCCTGCAGACCATTGGCATCATGGGCGCCGGCCGCGTGGGGACGGCCGTCGCGCGGCAGGCCCTCAAGTCCGGCCTCTCCGTGAAGATCGCCACGTCGAAGCCGCCTGAGAACATCCGCCTCATCACCGAGATCGTTGTCCCCGGCGCGCAGGCCGTCACCGCCGCGGAGGCCGCCGACGCGGACCTCACTCTCATCGCCATCCCCCTCCACAGGTATCGCACTCTGGACGCCAGGCTGTTCGACGGCAGAACCGTCATCGATGCCATGAACTATTGGGCGGCGATCGACGGTGAGCTCCCTGACTTCGAGAGTGATCCGCGGACCAGCAGCGAGGTCGTCCAGGACCACCTTGTCGGTGCGAAGGTCGTCAAATCCCTCAATCACATCGGCTATCACGACATGGAGGTGCATGGCCGCCCCGCGGGCGACCCGAGGCGACGGGCGCTGGCCGTCGCCAGCGACCACGCCGACGCCGCGACGCTCGTCGCCGCCTTCATCGACCGCCTCGGCTACGACCCGGTCGTCGCGGACCGACTCGCAGCGAGCCGCGCCTTCGAACCAGGCTCGGAGATCTTTAAGGGCGCACATACTGCGGAGCAGATGAGGAGCCTGCTCGCCGCAGCAAAGGTGAGCGCCTGAGCAGGCGGCGCACCCCTCTTTTCGCCCCCCCACATGACTGTGATCCCGCATTGCAGGACGCGAATTCTCCGGCTCTCACCAGGACTTTCACCGCGGGTTGTGACTATTTAGGACGTACGTACTACTTTTCGGTGTGGGCGGCGGTATTCTGGCGAGGTCGACTACCGACGCGCGGGGCACCGTCGCACCGCAGCGTGAGTCGATCAACCCTCGTCGACCAGCCAGGCCTCCACGGCCACAAAGGAATAGTGAGCATGACCGGATACAACGAAGTATTGGCCAGGAACACCGAGAGCGCCCCGCGGAACAGCAGCTCCTCGCAGACCGTGGCCTTCTCCCACTACAACAACCTGTCGGCCCAGCTCCCCATCGACCCCGCCACCGGCGAGCTCGTCGAGGGCGGAGTCAGGGAGCAGGCCGAGCAGTGCCTGACGAACATCCGCACGGTGGTCGAGAGCATCGGTCACACGATGGAGGATGTGGTGCGCCTCGGCGTCTTCCTCACCGACCCGGCCGACCTCGGGACATTCAATGACGTGTACACGACCGTCTTCACGGACTACGTTCCCGCCCGGACCTCGGTTGTCGTCGATGCGCTGCCGATGGGCGCGATGATCCAGGTCGAGGCCGTTCTCTCGAACGGCGAGGGGACGATCCCGGACGCCCCGCAGGCGGGAGACCTCGTCAAGGTCACCCACGACACGGCGAACGCGCCGGTCAGTGCACTGTCGACGCAGACGGTCGCCTTCTCTCATTACAACCACCTCTCGGCCCAGCTCCCCAACGACCCCGCCACGGGTGACCTCGTCGTGGGTGGTGTGACGGAACAGGCCGCGCAGTGCCTGAGGAACGTCAAGGCGATCCTCGAGGGCATCGACGTCCCCCTCGACGACATCGTCAAGGTCACCGTCTTCCTCGCCGATCTCTCGGACCTTGAGGTCTTCGACAAGGTGTACTCGACGTTCTTCCCCGACTCCGCGATCGCCCGTTCGGTCGGTTACCTGCCCGCACGGACCGTCGTCGAGGCGAGGGCGCCGATGGGTGCGCTCGTCCAGGTTGAAGCCGTCGTCTCCCACGGCGATGGCACCCCTCCGCAGGAGGTCGAGGATCGCCACGGCATCGTCATCTGGGCCAGAAACACCGACGACGCACCGAAGAACCCGCTGTCGACCCAGACGGTCGCCTTCTCCCACTACAACAACCTCTCCGCACTCCTGCCCGTCGACCCGGCCACCGGAGAACTCGTCGACGGGGGCGCCGCCGAGCAGGCCGAGCGCTGCCTCGCCAGCATGAAGGCCATTGTCGAGAGCATCGACCATTCCCTGGCCGACGTCGTCAAGGTCAACCTCTTCCTCACCGACCTCGATGACATGGACGACGTGGAGGCGGTGTATGCGGCGTACTTCCCGAACGGCACTCCGGCTCGCCGCACTGTCGGCGTCACCGCGCTCCCGCTCGGGGCCCGGGTGCAGATGGACGCGATCGTCTCCAATGCGGAGGGCACGCCGCCGAGGATCTGATCCACACCATGCTCGACCCAGCGGTGCCCGCCTCCTCGAGGCGGGCACCGCCCCGTCACCCGGCATCTCGACCGACGTGGCTTTCTCAAGTCCAGAGCCTCAACCATCACGAGTAGGAGCGCCGGGTCGAGCCCAGCCCTATCGCCGTGCACGGTCTCTATGTTTCACTGACGCATGGGGATGATCAGACGGTACAGATCGACAGGGGCCGACCTTCCGTTCGGCAATCCAACCGCCGCGCATCGCGGCGTCGCCATGGAGGGCTATTTCTGGCGGATCACTGAGCCTCATACCGGACGGGTCATCATTGCCCTCTGCGGAGTCAACCAGGGGCCCAATGGCCCGTGGGCCACGATCGGCCTCGCATCCTGGCCCAACGGGTTCCTCCGCACCGCTGCGCTCGATGGCGCATGGGCCGACCCCTCGTGCCTCGGAGTCGCGGGAGGCACCGACGGTCGCGCGCCTGCCTTCCGCGGGGACGCGAATCACCTCACGGTGGACCTGGGGCCGGATGCGCGCCTTGAGCTGCGCGTCGAGGACCGGGCCGACTGGCCGCACGCAGGGCTGGGCGGTTCGAGCGTCTTCCAGATGATCCCCGCACTCAATCAGTACTGGCATCCATGGATGCTCGGGGGCCGCGCCAGCGGCATCGCCGTTCTCGGCGGAGAGACATGGGAGTTCGACAACGCGCAGGTCTACGGTGAGAAGAACTGGGGCAGGGAGGGATTCCCCGAGGCGTGGTGGTGGGGGCAGGCCCAGGGCTTCGAGGAGTCCGATGCGTGCGTCGCCTTCGCCGGCGGCATCGTCACGAGCGGTCCTCTGAGGACCGAGGTGACCGCCCTTGTTGTCCGACTGCCCGGCGGGCAGGTCCTCAGGCTCGGCAATCCGGGCATCAGCCCCGTGGTGACGACGACAGAGGATGAGTCCTGGCATCTGACCGGGCGCGGCTACGGATGGCGCGTCGAGGTCAGAGCCTCAGCACCCCTCAACCAGGCATTCGTCCTGCCGGTGCCGCTGCCGAGCGAACGCCGCAACATTGCAGGCGATCTCGAGCACCTCGTCGGCGATCTCCAGATCTCCGTTCACCGATTCGGCAGGCACATCTGGTCGGGCACGACCTCGCTCGCCGCGCTCGAGCACGGCGGGCTCGACCGGGCACGGGACGAGCTCCTGCGGAGGGGCCTCGACCCGGCGCGCACGGACGCCCCTACAGCCCGCACCGGCGAATGATCGGCGCGGCTCAGTCGGCGAACGCCGCGAGCGCATCCAGCCCACCAGCCCGGTAGCTCTCGGCTTCCCTCGGGTCTCCGGGGACGGGCCGCGCACGCCACACCTCCCGAAGGCGGGCGGCCTCGACACCAAGATCATCGCCCGGCGATCGCATGAGCTCGCCAAGGGCGGCCGTCTGCCCCTCCCAGTACTTGCCCGCAGGGAAGGACGTCCCGTTCTTCGCCATGACGCACGCGCTTCTGTCTCCGAGCAGCGCAGCATGTGACTGCGCCGCCCTCAACCGCGCCTCGCGGATGTCATCCCTGGTCACCATTGAAGCCCCCATCGTCCCTCTCCATCCTTCCATGGCTGAGCAGGCTGGGGTACGCCCACGCCAGCTCAGAGCTGCGCGCGAATCGGCCCTACCGGGGCGCTGGGATCCGTCACAACCGGGCGCGCAGGCTCCTCAGCCCCAGCCATCGAGGCGTCCGCTCCACGTACCGGTCGTACTCAGCGCCGAACCTCTCCCGCATGGCGGATTCCTCGGGCGCGATCTGGAGACGGTCGATCACCACAACGAAGAGGGCCACAGGGACGAGCGCCCTCACCGAACCCCGGGCGATCGCATGGGCGAGCAGCGTGCCTGCGATGCCGAGGTACATGGGATTGCGCGTGAGCCGGTTGGGCCCGGAATCGACGAGCGACTCCGGCCTAAGAGTAAGCGGGTCGATCGTCGTCGACTGCCGGTAGAACCGGAGCACCGAGCCGAACATGAGCCAGCCGGAGGCGCCGGCCGCCGCACTGGCCGCAAGGGCTCGCAGGCGGGTCAGTGGAACAGCCCCGCCCACTGCGATCTGCATCCCGAAAGCCACGGCGCCCCAGACAGCGGGCGGCACCCGTCCGCCCCGCGCCGCACCATCCGGATGGTTGCGCTTGATGTGGCTCGCCGTGCCTTCGACGACAATCCATGCGCCAGCCCTGAGCAGATCCTTCGCCATCCCAGGCGCGCCGCGCGCTGCCCCTCGTCGATCGCCGTCCATGACCACCTCGCTCACTGGGATGCACAACACGAACGAACGGTGCGCACCCACCACCCGCACGTCCTGACGCAACACTGCCAGTCGGAGACGATCATCGCCAGAGAAAACGGGGCTTGCGCAAGATCACGTATCCATAACGTGGCGCGACGGGGTGGCATAGAGCATCGGCGGTTACGATACGGGCGAAAGGGGGCTAGACATGAGCACGACATCAACGCAATCGCCCATCACTTCGTCAGATCATATCCAGTGGAAAGAGGTCTTTCCGCGCCATTCGGTCATGACGATCGCCGGGCTCGCCGCTGTCTACGGACTGCTTGAGCTCACCGGCACATCGATCAACGCCGTGGTCCTGGCGATCGTCGTCATGGTGGCCCTCTGCCTCATCAAGGTCCCCGTCACGGTCGCCCTCATCGCCGCCGCACTCCTGGGCGGACTGCAGGCAGGCATGGGCATGGAGGGCTCTCTCGCCGCGTTCAACGACAACCTTCTCGTCGGCGCGCAGGTCGGTCTCACGTACATCATGGTCGGCGCCCTGGCCGTCGCACTCTCCCGCAGCGGCCTCATCGAGGTGTTCGCCCGGTGGATCACGAACAGGGTCGGCACCGACGAGGCGGCAACAGCCAAGGGCGTCAAGTGGTCGCTCTTCGGAATCTTCATCGTCGCCTCCCTCCTGTCGCAGAACCTCATCCCCGTCCACATCGCCTTCATCCCGATCCTCATCCCGCCGCTGCTCGGCGTGCTCAACCGCCTGCGCGTCGACCGTCGCGCGGTCGCGTGCGTCCTCGCCTGCTCGATGAGCGCGGCCTACCTGCTCCTGCCGACCGGGTTCGGAGCGATCTACCTCAACGAGATCCTGCTCGCCAACGTCAACCAGTTCGGCGAGCCCTTCGGGCTCTCCGCGACGGCGGAGATGGCGCCGAAGGCCATGTTCTGGCCCGTCATGGGCCTCGTCGCGGGCATGATCGTCGCCGTCCTCGTCACCTACCGCGCGCCCCGGGATTACCGTGAGCCCGCGGCCGGCTCGGCGCTTGCGACGGCCACGGCAGAGGCCCCCGCCAAGCTGCGCCCCTTCCCGCTGGTCATGACAGTCCTCGGCCTCGCCGCAGCCCTGTTCTTCCAGATCGCCTTCGACTCGCTCCTCGTCGGAGCGATGGTCGGATTCATCCTGCTGAGCATCGGCGGCATCTTCCGCTGGAACGACCAGGACGACGTGTTCACGAGCGGCATGCTCATGATGGCGCAGATCGCCGTCATCATCACCGTCGCATCCGGATTCGCGGGCCTGCTCGCCCAAACGGGCGACATCGAGCCCCTCATCGCCGCCACCGCCGACTTCGTCGGCGGCAACATGGCGTTCGGCGCGTTCCTCATGCTCTTCATCGGCCTCTTCATCACGATCGGCTTTGGCGACTCGTTCGCGTCCGTGCCGATCCTCGCGCCGATCTACATCCCGCTCGCACTCGAGCTCGGGTTCAGCCCGCTCGCCACGATCTGCCTGCTCGGCGCGGCAGCCGCGCTGGGCGATGCCGGATCGCCGGCCTCGACGATCTCGCTCGGCGTCACCTCCGGCCTCAACGCGGACGGCCGCCACGACCACATCCGCGACTCGGTCATCCCCACGTTCCTGCACTGCAACATCGGCATGCTCCTCTTCGCCTGGGTGGCATCACTCGTCCTTTAGGCTCCCTTCGCGAAATGGGTCGGTCACCATCGGTGACCGACCCATTCTCGTTCCGGATCTTCGTCCATTGACGCGGCGCCCCAGCGGCGCAAGACTTCTCTCACGTCGGAGCACGCCGGGAGGTGCGAGATGAACCCATCGGAGCATGAGCGGGACACTCGTCAGCGCCGCCTCGCCCTCACGTCGGTCGGCCTCGGAGTCTTGTCCCTGCTCGACTTCCTCTGGCTGCTGCTCATCACCGCCACGTCGATCGCAGTGCCCGAGTGGGCACGGATCGCCGGGGTGTGGCTCATGCCGATCGGTATCATCGGCGCCGGAGCGACTGGTGAAGCAGCCCTGCGCGGAACGGGAAGACCCTGGGCGATCGTCGGCCTCAGCCTCGCGATCCTCTCGTTCCTCGCCGCGGCACTCCTCATCTTCCTCTGGCCGACATAGCGGTCGGCGACTGGCGTCGTCATAGGCCGACGCGCGATAACCGTGAGGCCCTACGGCCCAGGGGTGCGGCCTGGCGGCTCATTAGACTTGAGTCACACCTCACGAAGGGAGTGTATCAATGGCTGATACCACGTTCACCGCCGTCGCCTCCGCCCCCGTCAACCTCGCGACCACCGTGACGGCGCGGGATATGTCGTTCACGCTGGATGAACCGCTCGAGCTGGGCGGGACAAATACGGGCATGAACCCCGTCGAGGCCCTACTGGGCGCCCTCGGCGCCTGCAAGTGCATCGTCGTCCGGGCGTTCTCCCGGGCCCAGGGCATCAACCTCAACGACGTCTCTGTCGAGTGCAGCGGCACGCTCGACCCCGACGGATTCCTCGGCAAGAATCCAGCCGCGAAGATCGGCTTCTCGGCGATCCACACGACGTTCCACATCGACGCGGACAACACGCCGGAGGAGATCGAGGCGTTCCTCGAGTTCGTCGAGACCCACTGCCCCGTGCAGGACACGCTCAGCAACCCTGCCTCCTCCACCCACGAACTCGCGCTCCCCGTGCGCGCCTGAGCCACACCACCATCATCGCGGGGCCCTCGGCGCTGAGCCGGGGGCTCCACCATCACCCGACAACCCTGCTGAACTCGCCCGCTGATAGCTGTCTCACACAGACCAAGGTATAGTCGAAGACAACTCAACGACTGAGTTTCGCGTCACAACAAAATCATCCGGCCGCATTGTCGCGGCCGGTTTTCGCGAACCCGAGGGGAACATACATGGAGAAGTACTTCGCCGGCATCGACGCTGGCACAACCGGCACGACGGTCATGATCTTCGATCGTGACGGCACCATCATGAGCAGCGGCTACGCCGAATATCGGACGAAGCACCCGCACCCGGGATGGGTGGATCAGGACATGCACGAGCTGTGGGAGGGCCTGTGCACGGCCGCGAAGCAGGCGACGAGCAGGTTCAAGGGGGATCTCACGCAGATCGTCTCGATCGGCGTCTCCTCCCAGCGCGGCTCCTTCGTGCCCGTCGACGAGAACTGGCAGCCGCTGAGCGACGCCATCGTCTGGTCGGACGGCCGGGCGACGAAGGAGACCCAGTGGATCATCGATGAATTCGGCGACGACGGCTACTACTCGATCACGGGGCTCAACCCGTCGAGCCTGTGGGTCTACCCGAAGCTCAAGTGGCTGAAGGAGAACCGTCCGGAGATCTATGGCAAGACGTGGAAGTTCCTCAACGGTCAGGAATGGATCCTCCACAACCTGGGGTCGACCGAGCTCTTCGCCAACCCATCCGCGCTCAACTACAACGGCATGTTCGACATCAAGACCCTCGAGTACGCCCCCGAGCTGTTCGAGCGCGCCGGGCTCGACCTCGACATGATGCCCCCGATCGTCCACGAACTCCGCAAGGTCGGTGTCGTATCCGCCGAGGGCGCGGCTGCCACCGGCTTCGCCGAGGGCACGGTGCTCAGCCCGGGCGGCGGCGATCAGCAGTGCGCGGCCGTCGGATCAGGCGTGACGAAGGCCGGCATGGCAGAGCTCTCGCTCGGCACCGCGGCCGTCATGGTCGCGCAGCTCGACGAGGCGCCGGACATGGCGGAGAACATGACGAGTGGCGTCTCCTTCGGCGCCCACGCCATCCCCCATCGCTGGGATATGGAGGGAACCGCGCACGCCGCCGGCGTCGTCCTCCGCTGGTGGCGAGACACCTATGGGCAGCCCGAGGTCGAAGCCGCCAAGGCCCTCGACCTCAGCCCGTATGACCTCATCACCCTCGAGGCCTCCCAGGCCCCGATCGGCAGCGACGGCCTGCTGTTCTTCCCGTTCTTCAACTCCCAAGCCAACCCCCACTTCGTTGACCACGCTCGTGGCGGCATGCTCGGCCTCACCCAGATCCACTCCCGCCACCACGCTGCCCGCGCGGTCCTCGAGGGCGTCATCTACGAGCTGCGGATGGCGGTGGAGTCGATGGAGGGTGCGCTCGGCCGCCCGTTCGATACGATCCGGCTATCCGGCGGCGGCGCCAAGTCGCTCTTCTGGAGCCAGATGCAGGCCGATATCTACGGCAGGCCCGTCGAGCGCCTCAAGGTGTCGGAATGTGCGGTGCTCGGCGCTGCGATCCTCGGCGCCGTCGGCGCCGGTGAGCTCACCGACATCGACTCCGCGGTCGACGCCATGGTCCACACCCACGGGTTCATCGAGCCGAACATGGAGGCGCACGCCGTCTACACGGACTTCTTCAACGTCTTCGAGAAGGCGTTTCTCGCGTGGGCCGACAACGGGGTCTACAACGATCTCGCCGAGGTGACCGCCCGCCACAGTGGCACCGACTGAGTCGGACTCCAGGAGGTGACTGGGTGGAACTCCAGTAAATAACTGGGTCGAACTCCAATTGATAAAGGTGCGGCCGGCTTCAGAGCCGGCCGCACTGCGTCAGTAGAGCAGGGCGACAGCCTTGTCGACGAGCTCCTCGAGCCGGACGACGTCAACCTGGTGGGCGGTCGTGATGACGATGGCCTCGCGGTCGGGGATGATGGCGAGGGTCTGCCCGTCGGTGCCGTGCCCGAAGAAGATGCCGTTCCTGTTGCTGAGCCAGAGGCTCGAGCCGTAGGCCCAGCGGCGGAAGAGCGGGTTGGTCGGGGTGTCGACGCCCGGCGTGAAGTCGGTGAACTGCTTCATCCGCTCGATCCACTGCGGGGAGACGATGCCCTGACCACCGTGGAGGAGGACCTCACCGAGCTTGAGGATGTCATGCGGGTCGAGCCACAGGCGCGTTGCGCCAGCCAGGTACTTCCCGTAGCGCTCCCACCGGTAGTCGGTGATGCCGAGGGGGCCGAAGAGCACCCGGTCGGCATAGTCCTGCAGATCCTCACCGAGCATCTCCTGCAGCAGCACCGATAGCAGGTAGAAGCCGGCGTTCGAATAAAGATAGTGCATGCCGGGTTCGTGGACGATCGGCTCGTTGACGATGTAGTCGACGTAGTCGGCCGGGTCCATGTCGCCGATGTCACCCCTCATCATGAGGATCTTGTCGAAGCCGATCGTGTGGTTCATCAGATGCTTGATCTTCACCCGCTCGAGCTTCTCCCGGTTCTCCTCCCGGCTCAGCGTGCACAGCGGTTCAAGGATCGGCCATACGGGGGTGTCCTCGTTGAAGCCGTCCCGGCTCTCAATGATGGTGCCGAGAATGAGGGCCATGACCGTCTTCGACAGGGAGCGGATATCCGAGGGCTCGGTCCTGCCGTTGAAGGCGTGGAAGAATTCCCTCTCGCCCTGCTTGATGAGCAGGTAGTGCATGTTGAGGCGGTCGCCGTCACCATCCACAGCCGACTCGAAAAGATTGACGAGGCCATCAAACTGCTGACGATCCATGATTCTCCCTACTGTTGGCAAAGACTCCACAGCCAGCCTAGTGGGTTCGGCGACAGCACTGGGATAGGTCCACACGGCCCACGAGGCTGCGAGCGCCTAGGAGAGGGGGACTCTCCCCGCCGCGGCGATGACGGGCCACGCACCCTCCGCGGTATTTCCGAGGACGCTTACCGTGGTCTGCGAATCGGGGTCGTGCGTCGAGCGGAAAGACGCCCCCGCATCCAACCCCTCGAGGATGCGGCCGGGGCCGTCGGCCTCAAGCCAGAACCCCATGCCGTAGCTCTTGCCCTCCTCCGGCACATCCCACGAGGGCTCCGTCATGCGGTCCACCGTCTCTCGAGAGACGATCCGCCCGTCGACGAGGGCCCGCCAGAAGGCGTGGAGATCAGCCGCGGTCGTGAAGGCGCCGCCGTCGCCGTTGCCGAGCACCGGCAGGTGGAGGGTGTTGACTCGATTGCCCTCCTCGCCGAGGTAGCCCAGCGCCGCGTCCGCCGGCAGGTCATCGAGCCGGAGATAACCGGTGTCGGTCATGCCCGCTGGCCGAAGGACAAGTCTGTCGATGATCGCGTGAAACGGTTTGCCCACCGTCCGTTCGAGGATGAGGGCGAGGAGGATGAAGCCTGCGTTGGAGTATTCGAAACGTTCCCCCGGCGCCGTCGCCTGACCGATTCCCTCGAGCATCGGCAGGAACGCCTCCGCTGTCGTCAGGGTATGTACCGGCACCGTCATGACGTAGTCGGACGGATCCCAATCCTCCGATTCATCGAGGTAGTCCTCGATCCCCGAGGAGTGGGTGAGCAGGTGGTGAAGAGTGATCGCATCGTCGATCCTCGGTACGCTGCCGCCGAGAACGGGCCGCACAGGCTCATCAAGCGCGAGCGCACCGTCCTCGACGAGCCTCATGACCGCGAGCGCTGTGAAGCCCTTGCTCCCGCTGGCGATGCCGAACCTCGTGGCGGGGGTGATGGGGATGCGATGGGCACGATGGGCGAAGCCGCGGCAGTGCTCGAAGAGCCTCGCACCCGCTCGGTCGATCGTGACGACCCCCGAGAAGTTCGCCTCCTCGGCGGCGTCGATAATGTCGGCAAAGGCTGTCACGCTATCTCCTCACACTCAAGGGGCTCGACCAGTCAGGCTACCCGGGAAGCCGATGGTCCGCTCGCCGAGTTGATCGCGAGGCCCTGCTTCTGTCGGAGGCTGCCGCTCAGTGCGGCCCCGCCGATTCCGCTGGCCGGCCTGCCCGGTCGACCTCGTAATGGACGGCCACCGTGCCACTCGCGAATCGGCGCTCGCCGACGAGGTGAAGATCAACGCGCGGACCTTGGAACACGGGCAGTCCGGCTCCGATGAGGACCGGTTGGATGAGCAGGCGAACTTCATCGACGAGGCCGTGACGGAAGGCCTCCCCGGCGAGAGTCGGCCCGCTGATGTCGATGTCGATGTCGGACTCATTCTTCAGCGCCCGGATGGCGTCGGGGTCGAACTCGCGGATGAGCTTCGTGCGGGTGGTCGGCACATGGTCGAGGGTGCGCGAATAGACGATCTTGTCAGCCGCGGTCCAGATGTCGGCGAAAGCGGCCGAGCCCGCAGACCAGCCTCGGACGGCGGGATCGGTCTCCCACACCGTCATGAGCTCGTACATCCGCCGGCCGTAGAGATAGGTACCGATGGGTGCGGTCCATTCGTTGACGGTCTCGAGAACCTCCTCGTCCGGCTCCGCCCATCCGAAATCCCCGGCCTCGTCCGCGACGAACCCGTCCAGCGATGTGAGCATCGAATAGATCAGCCTGCCCATGCGGCCCCCTGCCTCAGTGGGAGTCAGTATGCCAACCGAGCACGTCAGAAGGAAGAGTGCGGCCGAGCGGCGGCCCGAGCGGTCAGTGGAGCGACGTGCCGACGATATTCCGGTCGAAGGAGGATCGCTCCCCTCTCCACCACCAATTGCTACGGCATCTTCCCGATGAACTGGTGCGGGTCGAGGCTGGGCCGCTTCGACGCGTCGATCCGTCGGCGGAAGGCCTCATCGATGCTGCCGACATAGAGCCAGCCCATGAGCAGCTCGTGGTCCTCCAGGCCATGGGCGGCGCGCACCTCGGGACTGTTGGCGAACAGGCCCGTCCGCCACATGACGCCCCATCCTGCCCGCCACAGGGCGAGTTCGAGCAGGTGGCCCGCCCCAGCGGCAGTCGCGTGCTGCTCCCATTCAGGGACCGCAGGATGGGGTTTGGGGCTGGCGACGATGGCGATGAGGAGCTCGGCGCGGAAGGGCTTCGGGTTGTACTCCCCCGGCTCGCGCTCAATCCCCTGCGCCGCATCGAGGGCGTGGGCGAGCTTCATCCGATTGTTTCCACGAAGAAGAAGGAGGCGCCAGGGCCGGAGCGCCTTGTGATCAGCCACCGGCGTCACGGCCGCGAGGAGCTCGAGCAGTTCCGCGTCCGACGGCGTTTCGGGCCCGACTTTCGAGACTGACCGCCGTGCGGCCATCGAGTCGAGTACCGGGTCAGAGAAGAACTTCATATCATCCATCCTCGGACATCGTGTGATCCAGCGCTATGGCTGGGGCCACACTGGTGCGCGTCAGGGCTCGATCTGCCCATCGATGTAGAACCAGCGGCCGCCGTCCTTGATGAAGCGGGACCGTTCATGGAGGACACCGATGGCGCCCGAGTCGAGGTAGGTAGCCCGGAACTCGACAATGCCGGTGTCGTCCTCGGGACCACCATCCACGACATCAATGATCTGCAGCCCGCGCCACGTCGGGTTGTCGGTCAGGTCGAGATCAGTGGGTCTTGTCGATTCGTGCCACGTCGCGCGCACCCATTCAGCATCGCCCACCTTGAAGGCGGCGAATCGCGATCGCATGAGCGCTTCGGCCGTCTGCGGCCAGTCATCCATCGGCGTACTCCTCTCCCACGCGCTCCACTCTGCCACCTCGGGGACACAGCGGCTTGACCATGATGAGACACGGGTCGTCCTCACCCCACAGGTTCGTCTCCTCGAGCGGCAGAAAGCCCCGACTCTCATAGAACCGACGGGTTCTGGCGTAGGCCGGGTCCGGATCGGAGGGGCCCAGGGTTTTGACTTCGAGGAGCACGACCCCACTCGCCCGCGCATCTGCTTCGATCGCGTCGAGCATCGCGGTGCCGATCCCCCTCCCGTGCGCCGCCCGGTCGACGACGATGAGGTGGATGTCGAGGACGTGCGGGAAGTGCCGATCGACGAGTGTCACACCGACCACGGTGCCGCCCTCATCACGCACCGTCCACGTCTCCTTCACCCGCGCAGCCTCAACGTAGGCGGCGTTCGCCTGCGGCTGGCCGAACCATTCGGGAACAGTCTCCAGGAGCCGCGCAAGATCCTCGGGAACGTGCCTGTCGATCGCAGCCCGCAGGCGGCCCATGCTTCGTTCATCTGCTGCCATGGCTCCAGTGTCTCAGGGATAAGGCACACCGTCAGCTGACTTTTCCCGCCGCAGAATGCACGAAAAAGCGACACACTATGCCCGGCGCCACTTTCACTTCTTCCACCGATTCTGCCTAAGGTAGGCGTTCTCTGACACGTGAACGCTCGAATTCGAGGAATAATGACCAACGAACCGACGACAGCACCAGAGTCCGCCGAACCGCGGCGCCCCGAGAGGCGCCTCTTCGGACTCCAGACAGACCCCCTCATCTTCTTGACCGCAGTCGGCTTCATCGCCGTCTTCGTCGCAGGAACCCTTGCGTTTGGGGAGGGCGCACGCAACCTCTACGGCACTGTCTCGGGCAGCCTCATGGACAACTTCGCCTGGCTCTACATCGGCGGAGTTTCGGCGATCTTCGTCTTCCTCATCATCATCTTCGTCTCGCCCTTCGGCAAGCTCAAGCTCGGCGATGATGACGATGAGCCGGAGTACTCTACACCCGTATGGTTCGGCATGCTCTTCGCGGCGGGCCTCGGCGCGACGCTCATGTTCTGGGGAGCGGCAGAGCCGCTTCACCACGCCTACAATCCGCCCCGCGGCGGGCTCGAGCCGATGTCGCAGGAGGCGATCGAGCAGGCATTCGAGTTCACGTACTACCACTTCGCGGCCCACATGTGGGTCGTCTTCGCGTTGCCTGGCCTCGCCCTCGGCTACTTCATCTACAAGAGGAAGATGCCCGAGCGGCTGTCATCCGTCTTCAGCCCCCTGCTCAAGGGCAAGGTGTATGAGTGGCCCGGCAAGCTCATCGACGCGATCGCCATCATCGGCACAACGTTCGGCATCGCCGTCTCGGTCGGCCTCGGCGTGCTCCAGATCAACGCGGGCATGAACATCCTGTGGGGAGTGCCGATCGCCTCGAGCATGCACCTCGCGATCATTCTCGTCATCACGGTCGCCGCCTGCATCTCGGTCGGCACCGGCCTCGACCGAGGCATCAAGCTCCTCTCGAACATCAATGTCGCGTTGGCGGTGGGACTCATGGCGTTTGTCCTCCTCGCAGGCCCGACTCTCACCCTTCTCAACCAGTCCGTGGAATCGTTCGGGATCTACGCCTCGTCGCTGCCTGAGCTCATGTTCTGGGTCGACAGCTACAACGAGAATCCCGGATTCCACGCGACATGGACCGCGTTCTACTGGGCGTGGACGATCTGCTGGGGACCGTTCGTCGGCATGTTCATCGCCCGCATCTCCCGAGGCCGCACCGTCCGCGGCTTCATCGGCGGCGTCCTCGGCCTCATCTCCGCCTTCATCCTCATCTGGTTCTCGATCTTCGGCCGCGCAGCCCTCGAGATCGAGCTCGACAACCCTGGGGTCCTCACCGGCCCGGTCGTCGAGAACGGGAATACGGAGATGGCGCTGTTCAGCCTTCTCGAGCAGTACCCGCTCTATGCCATCGTCGGGCCCATTGCCCTTCTCATCATCATCATCTTCTTCATCACCTCGATCGACTCCGCGGCACTCGTCATGGACATGTTCTCGACCGGTGAGGAGAACGTGGCCCCCACGATCTACCGGGTCGGCTGGGCCATCGGGATCGGCGCGGTCACGGCCGCCCTCATCCTCATCGCGCCCGAGTCCGGCATCGCCGCCATCCAGGAGGTCGTCATCATCGTCGCCCTCCCCTTCTTCCTCATCGAGTTCTTCATGATGTGGGCCCTCGTCAAGGCAATGTCAGAGGACGCCGCCGCGGTGCCCGCCCCTCGAACGAGGTACTGGGACAGGACGTTCGACGCTGAGTCCCTCGAGAAGGGCGAGAACCAGCCCGCGCCCGGCTATGACGAGGAGGGCAACCCCGTCGAGGAGCCCTATTGGGAGCACGAGGACGGCGCCTGGCGGCTGCCCGGTGACGTCAAGGTGGAGGGCGACCTCATCGTGACCGGCGAGATCGACGACACCGCGGAGCCGGATACCAGCCCCGACCCGGAGACCACCGTCGACCGAAGCTGAGAACGGCTGCGGTTGGTGCCCCGAGAGCAATCGGGGCACCATTCGGCTTTCCAGACCCAATCGGGCAGATAGAACGGGCAAAAGCCGGGTACGTCAATACCCCCTGGGGTATGATGGAGTCATGAGCGTAACCGACACAGACCACCTGCCTTCGTGGACCCGTGTGCTCGTCGTGGTCGCCCACCCCGACGACGAGTCCTTCGGCCTCGGAGCCATCATCGACGCCCTGGCGAGGCAGGGCACCGCCGTCGACATCCTGTGCTTCACCCAGGGCGAGGCCTCGACTTTGGGAGCAGCGCCCGATCTTGCCGCCATTCGCGCAGAGGAGCTGAGCGCTGCGGCCCATGAGCTCGGAGCCGCATCGACACTCCTTCTCGACTACCCCGACGGCGGCCTGGCCGACAGTGACGCAGCAGAGTTGCGTGCGCGCGTCGTGGCCACGGCCCGGGAGACCGGCGCCGACGCACTTCTCACGTTCGATCCCCTCGGCATCACCGGCCACCCCGACCACATCGCAGCAACACAGTCCGCCCTCACCGCGGGAGAGGAGCTTGACCTTCCGGTGCTCGCATGGACGCTGCCGGATGCCGTGGTCGCGGCGCTGCGAGCCGAGACTGGCGCGCCCTTTGCCTGCAGCAGAGACTCGGGTGACGTCGTCATCCAGGTGGACCGACAGGCGCAAGACCGCGCCATCGCCAAGCACGCGAGTCAGGCAGTGCCGGGCAGTGTGCTGTGGCGCAGGCTCGAGCTTCAGGGCGACGAGGAGCACCTCATCTGGCTGCGCCGACCCTGAGGATGACTCGGCCAGGTCGATCTCAAGGAGGCCGTCGGGCGCGATGCTCATTCTTGACGGGCGTTCACCCCATCTTCAGCAAGCGCCTGCTGCGGCTGTCACAATGTTGGCATGACTGAAGTCAGTGACGACAAATACCAGGCAGTTCAGGATTCTCGGCCGAGCGCAGACGTCGCACTCGCACGCGACGTGCGCGAGATCTTCGACCACATGCTCGGAGACGGCCGTTCGGTGATCGACCCCTCTGCGACGATCTGGACCGCTGAGGCCGGGGCGGAGCTTCGCGCCCGGGTCGGGGACGACCCTATTCACGGAAAGAGCATGGGGCAATGGGACAAGCTCGACATCCAGCTCAGTGGAGCAAAGAGAGAGACTGTACTGCTTGCGGCCGAGCTCGTCTTCCTGCGCGAATACGTGCTGAGCAATAGCCGACCAGAAACCCGTTTGACGAATCTCAAGCAGGTGCTCGCAAACCTGGACAGCCCTGTCACGATCCCGGACAAGATGCTCGACTGGACGGCCCGTCCCGCAGGACGGGCAGGGCTGAAGGGCAGTCAGGGATATTACGGTGGCCTGTGGCTGCACCTCACGTGGGCCGCGACGTTCATGATCCACTGGAACAGCGGCGTCGGAGCCGGTCCCTTTCCAGGGACGTGGACAAAGTGGAGGTCGACGTCCTGGATCCGCGCGCGATACTGCGGGAGTTCGTTCAGACGCCGCTCGGCTTCACGCCAATTGAAATCGGTGCGCCAGTAGTCGACCAGACTCTGGAGATACCCGACATCGGTGCCGTAGGACCATCCAGCACCTTCTATCGACGCGGGAAATCGAGTGTTGGCGAGCCGCTTGTGGAGGTCGTCAAGTACCTCGTCTGGCACGGCGATCTCGAACGGCGTGGGACTCACCGCGGTCACCAGTAGAGCGGACGACGGTCAGACATGAGGCCGTGGAAAATCTGCCGGTTGGCGACCTGGATACCGGGGTAATAGTCGTCGGTCGACAGCTCGCAAGCACGAGAGCAGAACCCGCATGCATAGATGGACACGCCGGCAGCGAGTAGTGCGTCCAAGCTTTCCCGAATATCGGGCGCGCCCTCGACTGCGTCCTTCTTGATCAGTTCCAGCGCGTCATACATCACGTACAGCGCGATGTCGGCGCCCAGATCCTCTGTCCAGCTCCGAGCGATGCTGAATGGCATCGGGTCGAAGCGGTCGTTCTTGTGCTGGAGCACGAAGACCAGCGAATCGCTGTTTTCGTTCATCATTCCTCATTCCTCCTACAGGTCGAGCTGGGAACAGCTTTGCGTACACACGCGTCGTTGCACAACAACTCTGCACATATGTGCCTAACAATCGATGTCAGCAGATGATTTGAATGCTGCGCGCGGGAGTGGGCTGACCCCATTTCTTGGGTCCAGTCGCTATGAGAGTTGTCCTGTTGCCCGCGGTCGCGGGCAGGAAGACTGGTCAGTTCATGACGAACAGCAGGAAGCGTCACACCCCGGAGCAGGTCGTCCGCAAGCTCGGGCAGGCCGACAGGATGCTCGCCGACGGGCAGGACGTCGCGGCGGTGTGCCGGGAGCTCGCGGATACGGTCCTCCGCCTCCCGCAGACGCTCTCGCAGCGCCCGCTCAGCGGCTGTCTCACCTGTCGCAGGACGTGTCGCATTCCTTGTCTCACGTGTCGCTGTCGGCGGCAGTTGAATTTGGTGCATTTCCGGCGATCGAAAACTGAGCGGTTTTAGTTTACAGTTCCTTGTTCTTGTCGGTGTCTGATCCGGTAGGAGGTTCCTTTCGTGGTCAGGACTTGGGCGTGGTGGACGAGCCGGTCGATGATGGCTGTCGCAATCGTCTCGTCGTGGAAGATCGTGGACCAGGACCCGAAAGCGAGGTTTGAGGTGATCAGGATGGATGATTGCTCGTATCGGTCCGAGATGAGCTGGAAGAACAGGTTCGCGGCTTCTGGCTCGATGGGGAGGTAGCCGAGCTCGTCGATGATGATGAGCTTGTAGCGGCGAATACGCCGCAGCTCTTTCGTCAGGTCTCCCTTGTTGTGAGCGGCAGTGAGCGACTGGATCCAGCCGGCTGCGGTGTCGAACAGGACCGGGATTCCGGCCCTGGTCGCGGCAATGCCGAGCCCGATCGATATGTGAGTCTTCCCGGTGCCTGGTGGGCCGAGAAGGATCATGTTCTCCGCGTTGTGGATCCAGGTCGAGCGTGATGCTGCTTGAACGTCTGAGCGCAGGTGGGGCTGGTGATCGAAGGTGAAGTCCTCAATCGTCTTCATGGACGGGAAGTGTGCTCGTTTCCGTCGTATCTCGGCCCCAGATGCTTCCCGGGCGGTGACCTCGGCTTCCAAAACCGCGGCTAAGTACTCCTCGAACGTCCAGCCCTGTGCCCGCCCAGTGTCAGCCAGGCGAGCGAAAGAAGCTTGAATACGTGGTGCTTTCAACGCACTCGTGTAGTACGTGACGTCTTTGATCGCCTCCATTTAGGCCACCTCGATGTCAAAGATCTGGTCATATACTGCCAGGTCCCCGCCCTGGACCGTCACTCCGTAGCCGGGCAGGCCCTGGCGCTGCTGAAAGGTCGCACGCAGCTTCCGAGCGGTCTCCACGTGGTCAGGGTCGGTCACCTGACCGCCGCTGCCCCAAAGACGCTCATGAGTCGTGATGACCTTCCCGCCCGTACTGACTTGGACCGTCGACAGGTCCATGGTGACGTCGATGCGGTGCCCGATCCACCTGGGGTCAACACTGTAGGCGTTCGCGCCGATCTCGATGTAGTAGTCACGTCCCAACCGCGTCTGCACAGTCCACCTCGCTGCGGGATCAACCGGCGGCAACGCACCCATATGCTCGAGCTCGACGGTCAGGCCCTGGCCCCGAGTTTGGTCTTTCCCTCGTGGTTTCTTCCCTCGGATCACCTCGAGCCAGCCGGCGAGTTGAGCATTGAAATCCTTGGGACTGGCGAACGTCCGCCCGGGCAGGAACGAGGTTTCCAGGTAGGAGTTGAACCGTTCGACCACGCCCTTGGTCTCCGGGTCATAGGGTTTGGCTTGGACGAGCTTCACTCCGAGGGTTCCACAGAACTCCGCGACTTCCTGCCCGAGCTTGCCGTATCGTCCGATTCCGGCCTCGTTGTCCCACAATAGGCGTCGAGGAACCCTGCCAAAGGTGCTGATCCCGTCCCACATGCCCAACAGCAGGTCCGGGCGTTGCCGGCTCGGGATCATCAAGGCAACGGGATACTTTGACCAGGCCAGGATCATCGTCAGCACAGGGAAGCGTGCCGTCTTGCCGTTCCCGATCGGGATATCAACATTGGGGAACCACAGGTCACACTGAGCCACATCCCCGATCTCCCACTCCAACCGGTCCGCAGGATCGAGACGTCGTGGCGCATACTCAGGACGGATCCGTGCCACATTCTGCCGCAAGGCCCTCTCCGAGTAAGGCCAGCCCACCCGCTCGCCGATCACCGAGGCCGGCATCGTCGGACACTCCTCCAGCAGCCACCGTATCCGGGCCTCATACTCCCCAAACTTCGTCGGTGTCCTCGTGCGGACATAACGCGGCGGCTGATCAGACTTCACCGCCCGATCCACCGTATTGCGTGAGATACCCAGCTCAGCAGCAATACGAGCCTTCGGTACACCCTCGCGGGCAAGCACCCGGATCTTTTCCCAATCGTGCATTGAAATCACACTCCACATCGTTAATCGAAGTGCTCACTTTTCAAATGCCGAAACTGCTCACTTTTCAACTGCCGCCGACAGTCGCAGGGGCTGTCTCATGAGACGACTCCGCTGGGGAGGTGTTGGAGGCTAAACCCGCGCCGATTAGCGCCGAGAAGGGGATACGGGTCCCTGTCTCATCACGTGTCGCACCGTGTTCCATGAGTGTCTCAAGGTGCCTGTAGATGGTGGAGCGGGAGACCCCCGCGGCCTCCGCTGCTTGTTGCACGTTAAAGACAGGTCCACTCATGGCCCTACTCTCACACAGGACCGGCCTGGAGGAGGCAGAGGCGCGCTTTCACTGTCTGCCCTTCTTAGGGTGCGTACAGTGCGCGGCTTCGTCTTTTTTGGGTTCGCTCCGTGCGATAAGCCCGCGTTTTTGTGTCCGGTCAGACCGGTAGAGGGACAGGCCCACATCCGGGATGAACCTTCCTCTGCTGCTCAATCACATATTCGGGGGTAGCTAGAGGCGGAGCTGGGGACCGGACACTCCTTGCAGGAAGAGATCCGACACCCCCAGACCTATCACTATTCCGGGGGAACCTATCACTATTCCGGGGGAACCTATCACATATTCGGGGGTAGCTAGAGGCCTGCTGAACTGTCATCTTTCGTTGACCTGGAGGGGGAAAGTCGGGGTCAACAGAAAACCTCTATCTAAATATAAATCTACCCGGGTCCCGTGCTGACGCCGGGGCCCGGCGAAAGAGAGACTCCTAAGGACGGATCTAGTTAGGAGCTCTCCTCTCACCATGGGAGCTTCAGAGGGTCATGCTCGAGTCGGGCAAGGACCGTTCCGACATAAGGAACGTCCTCCAGTTCCTCGCCTGCCCCGATACCTTCGAAGCGATCTCATCCGCGGAGAAGAAGAAGAAAATTCGTCAGGCTCTGGCGAACCGTATCGGTGGCGCGACCGGAGATGGCCCTGATGCAATAGACCGAGATCTGTTCAACATCCGTGCGGTTCTCGCGGAGGAGATCTCCGGTGAATTCACCTTCTGGGCTCCAGGCATTCGAGAGGTCTGGGACCCTCCGGCGCCGACGGCCGATCCGGAGTGGACGGACGAGCCGAGATCTCGCAGGTACTGGATGTATTCGCCTGGACGTCAGGCTTCCAAATGGGATGAGTTCTCGTCGAACGAGCTGATGGCGATCGGATGGGACGAGCTCGGTGATCCCACAGAGTACGAGAGCCAGGAGGCCATCCGCCAGATTCTGGCAGGGGACGGTTCGGGCTCCTCTGCCAAGCACGATGCGTTGGCGGTATGGCAGTTCCAGCAGGAGATGCGTATTGGCGACATCGTGTACGCGAAGAGGGGCCGACAAGAGATCGTCGGCCGCGGCGAAGTAACGTCTGATGCACGCTACGAACCGGACCGGGAATCTTACCGCCACGTCCGTTCAGTCAACTGGACTCATAAGGGATCATGGCCGCTTTCCGACTCTGCACCACTCAAGACCCTGACCGATATCTCCGATAAGCGAGACGAGATCGACAGACTCGAGGCGCTCTTCACAGACGGCCTCCCAGCAGAAGCGCCGTCGACGACAGAACCATTGCCGACGTATACACGCGAGGATTTCCTCGAGGACGTTTACATATCAGATAGTGATTACGACCGGCTTCGCTCACTCCTTCTGAGAAAGAAGAACATCATCCTCGCAGGGCCGCCGGGTGTCGGAAAAACCTTCGCGGCTCGAAGGCTTGCCCACTCGATCATGGGCGAGAGGGACAACGACCGAATCCAGATGGTCCAGTTCCACCAGAGCTACTCGTATGAGGACTTCATCATGGGATATCGCCCCACGGAAGATGGCGGATTCTCCCTCGAGGAAGGGCCCTTCTACCAGTTCTGCGAGGAGGCTCGGGCGGACGATCCGAGCCGGCCGTACTTCTTCATCATTGATGAGATCAACCGCGGCAACATCTCAAAGATCTTTGGCGAGCTGCTCATGCTCATCGAAGCAGACAAGCGCGGCAGGAAACTGCGCCTCCTCTATAAGAAGGAGGACTTCACCGTCCCTCCCAACGTTCACATCATCGGGATGATGAACACCGCCGATCGCAGTCTTGCCGTCATCGACTACGCGCTGCGCAGGCGCTTCGGATTCTTCACAATGACTCCCGCATTCGATTCGGAAGGCTTCAAAGCCTGGAAAGAGAGTGTCGGCAGCCCTGCCTTGGATGTGCTCGTCGAGACCGTCGTCAAACTCAACAGCGAAATCGGGGACGACCCGGGACTGGGCCCAGGCTTCAAGATTGGGCACAGCTACCTCATCAAGCCGCAAACGTCGGATGCTGACGACGAGGATTGGCTCTTCTCGGTCGTCGTAGACGAGCTGATTCCTCTGCTGGAGGAGTACTGGTTCGACGAGGATGCGAAGGCGAACGAGTGGGCGAACGCTCTGCGGAGCGCCCTTACATGACAGAGAACCCGATCCTCATCAGGAACGTGTACTACATGCTGGCGTACGCGTTCCGGGCGATCAAGAGCGACGGGGTCCAGCAGGTTGGAGGCGAGTCCTTCACCCGCATCCACGACCTGTTTGCCGAGATACTTCTGCGCGGTGTCGGGTCACAGGTCAAGCGCGGTCTCCATCGCGACTATCGGATGCGGAGCGAGGAGCTGGCGACGGTTCGCGGACGGATTGATATCGCGACGACGGCAGCTTCCCGCTCGACTCTGCGTGGCAGGCTCGTGTGCGAGTTCGATGAATATGTAGTTGACACTCCGCACAACCGGGCACTCAAATCGGTCGTCATCCTTCTCATCCGCCATGGTGACGTCGACCGAGATCGTCGTGATGGCCTGCGCCGGCTCCTGCCCTACCTCGAGGAGGTCACTCACATTGGCCCCTCGGAGATCAGGTGGAGCACGCTGACCTACCACCGCGCCAATGCCACGTATCGGCTCCTGCTCGGCGTCTGCGAGCTCGTCGTCCGCGGGCTGCTCGCCACCCAGCAGTCCGGCGACCTCAAGCTGAGGTCGTGGGTTGCTGATGAAGAGATGAGTCGCCTCTACGAACGATTCCTGCTCGAGTACTTCAAGCACCACCACTCTGAGCTCTCCCCCGCCGCCCGCAAAGTCCCCTGGGACCTCGACCATGCAGCTTCGTACAACGCGTCGCAGCTCCCGGAGATGAGGACGGATGTCATGCTTCGGAGCGGGCGCCGCACCCTCATCATCGACGCAAAGTACTACACCGAGGCGCAACAGACGGGCCAGTTCGGGAAGGGGACGGTGCGCTCCGCGCATCTCTACCAGATGTTCGCGTACGCAAAGAATGCCGATATTGAACAGAGTGGCACAGTCGGCGCCTTACTCCTCTACGCCCAGACATCCAGGTCACAATTGCCGGACCTCGACGTCACGATCCAGGGAACTCATCTCGCGGCCCAGACCCTCGACCTCAGCGCTCCATGGGAAATCCTGCGGCACAGACTCGACGGCATCGCCGACGAGGTAAGAGCGCCTGCCGAGTTCGCGGCTCTGGCGACTGCTTAGCGAACCACCCCGCTGTAACCAACAGAACCACCCGTCGGCGGACCGTCTTCTGTCTCAGTTCTTGCGGGCGATGGCCGTACTAAGTGCCGTGGCAAAGCCGCACCAGGCGGCGTAGGGGCTGAGCAGGATGCCGAGCTGGGGACGCGCCTTGCTGGCCCTGCGGGCCAGGTCCGCACTGCTCGCGGTCAACAGGCCAGCGGCAGCTGAGCTGAGCTCAGGTGAGTGGCTCCTGAAGAAGATTCCCGACCAGCCGGCGTTCAACGCCAGGTTGACGCCGAGTGCCCGAGCATAAGAACGGGCCTCATCCTCGTCACCATTCTCAATCTGCTCGGCGATCGCCATCGTTGAGGCGACGGTGATGACTCCGTACAGCGAGGTCCACACGATCGGAAACGCGGCCGCGGGCGGTTGCCAGGACGGCTTCTTCAGGCTTTCGTACCAGGCACTGTCGGGCTTTGTCAGGACGCTCCCGAGCGCTGCGGTTGCCCCGACCGCGAGCGCGACCCTGCGGAAGATCCGTCCGACTCTCTTCGGGTCAGTATCCGCCGTGTGCCTGCGGACGGATTCGTCGAAGCCGATGAGTCCGCCTTCCGGGTCACCAAGCACCTCGGAGGCATCCCGGGCATTCCCCATTCCTTTGACTGCATCGTGGATGAGGGAGCCGACGAGGGGCCTGGCCACACCGGATGAGACCGGCGTGACGCCGCCGACCCAGCGGCTCGCCAGATCCGGGGTGAGGATGGGGACGGTCGCCATGAATCTGCGGGACAGGCCGGTGACCTTCGCGTAGCGCCGCATCATGTCTCGGTAGACGAAGACCTCCTCCATGCCGATGTCGAGCGGGCCCGAGTCCTCGGGCGGCAGCTCGGCCGCTCGGACGAGGTAATGGATGACGTCGTCGATGTCGATGGGCTGGACACGGTTCGTCACCCAGCGGGGAGCGATGGCGACCGGGAGCCGCTCGGTCAGGTGGCGGAGCATCTGGAAGGACGCGGATCCCTCCCCGAGCACGACCCCGGCCTGGAGGATGGTCGTGGGCACGCCGGAGGAGAGGAGGATCGTGCCCACTTCAGCCCTCGACGCCATGTGAGCGGCAAGCTCCGCATTCTCGTCGTGGAGGCCACCCATGTAGATAATCCTGTTGACGCCGGCGTCCTTCGCCACAGTCGCGAAGGACTGGGCAAGGGCCTTGTCCCTTTCGACGAAGTCACCCTTGCCGTCCATCGAGTGCAGGAGATAGTAGGCGACATCGACGTCCGCAAGCGCCTTCCGCAGGTCTGACTCCTCGGTGGCGTCACCCTGGACGACCTCGACCCTGTCCCGCCACGCATCATCGAGCCTGCTCGGCGTGCGGGCGAAGACTCGGACAGTCCACCCCTCCTCGAGGAGCGCGGGGACCAGTTGGGCGCCGATGAAGCCGCTTGCTCCGGTCACCAGGGCCCGGCCGTGAGTAGTCACCATAGGAGGTCTCCAATCGAGAGAGCATGCGGCAGAAGGAACAGCATGCCGAGCGACCATGTTACATGGCTCACAATAGGGCCGAGCACCCCGCCTGTCACCCGGCGCTGGGCGGCGGTGAGCAGGCCGAGGCTGAGGGCGGCGAAGGTGAGGAGCGGGACGCCCGCGAAGACCGTCGACAGGCCGTAGATGAGAGTGGACCCGACAATCTCCCACCGGCGGGGCATGGCCGCGTAGACCGCGCCCCGGAAGAACAGCTCTTCACAGATGCCGCTGATGAGGGTGACGAGGGCGACGATGGGGAGGCTTCCGTAGAGAGCATGCTCCATGAGGTCATCCACCGGCCCGCGCAGGACATCAACCTGGCCGACGACCATGGCCCCGAGCAGGAAGACGACGAGTAGGGTCCCGCCGAGGATGAAGCCCTGGAGCGCCGCCCGCCCATCAGCCGTTCCCGCCCTCGTCCGCGAACGCCCCAGGTGGAGGGGGCCGGAGGTGAAGGCGCCGATGATCCAGAGGACGGCGACACCCAGTGTCGCCACGTAGAAGAGAGGCTCGCCGGGCTCGATCGTGAGCGCCGCCCCGAGACCGACGGCGCCGAGGATGAAGGTGGCGGCGACGATGATGCGCCGCCGGCGCACCTGGTGCTCCGGCACCTCCCTGCGCGCCCTCACCCGATCGATGAGGGAGGCGCGGAGGAAGGCCTTCACTTCTGCGTACACGGTCTCATTCACCCACCGCCGCAGTTGCGCAAGAAGTCATCGGGGCAGGCGCCGGCGGGGCCGGCTGGACCAGGCGATGTAGGCGCTGCCGCCGGTGAGCACCGCTCCGCCGGCGGCTATCGCCGGGCCGACGAGTTTACCCAGCTGATCCCTGTACGCGACGAGGACGTTCGTGCCGCCGGTGACCATCGAGGCAACGAGAAGGGCGGCGACGAGCCGGTCCCCCGTGCGCTCGAGCCGAGCGATCAGTGGATCGAGCTCACTCGCGCGGATGTGGACGTCGAGCGTGCCGCTGTCGATCCGGTCGACCAGCTTCCGCGTGAAATCGGGCAGGTCGATGCCGAACTCGGCGGCAGAGACCGCGACATCCTTGAGCCGTCCCGCCCACGCGAACGGGTCCATACGCTCCTCGATGAGGCGCTCAGTCAGTGGCGCCAAGGCCTCGTTGATATCGAACTCGGGGTCGATCTTCCTACCGAGACCGTCGGCGATGATGAGCATGCGGAAGAGCTGGACGAGCTCCGGAGGCAGCGACAGCCGGTGGCGGCGCACGATCGCGAAGAGCTCACTGCCGAGCTCATCGACCCGAATCTCGGCCAGGGTGCTTCCGTCCAGTCTGTCCGTCATCCCCGCGACGTCACGGCGCAACAGGGCGCGGTCGAGGGACCCGTGCGCGGGTGCGATCTCGAGCAGCCCCCGCGTGATCGCGTCCGGGTTGTTCTTCGTGAAGGCGAGGACCATGGTGGCGAACCTGCGCCGCATGGCCTCGTTGATCCGGCCGACTGATCCGAAGTCGATCATGCCGATCGTTCCATCATCCTCGATGAAGAGGTTGCCCGCGTGCGGGTCCGCGTGAAAGACACCATCCTCGAAAACCATGCTCATAAACATGTCGGCGATCTGCCGCGCAAGCACGGGCCGGTCGATACCGGCCGCATCGAGAGCCTCGAGGTCATCGATCCGGACCCCGGAGAGCTCCTCCATGGTCAGCACACGCGCCGTCGTGTTCTCCCAGTCGATCCAGGGGATGTGAACCGCCGGGTCGCCCTCGAAGCTCGCTCCGATCTCTTCACAGGCTCGCGCCTCGACGACGTAGTCGAGCTCGGCACGCAGGGAGGCGGAGAACTGATCGACAAGTCGGGTGAAGTCCATATCAGCCAACGTCTGGGAGCTCCGGACCAGCCTGCCTGCGAGGGTGCGGAGGATGTCGAGGTCCTCATGGACCTCGGCGGCCACCCCGGGCCTGCGGATCTTGACGACCACACTGCGACCGTCGCGGAGCCGTGCCCGGTGGACCTGGCCGATTGAGGCGGCAGCGACGGGGACGCGGTCGAACCAGGCGTACGCCTCGTCAACGCTCACACCGAGGTCCGCCTCGATGACTGCCTCAAGCTCCTCGAATGGGACGGGGGCGCTCGAATCGGTGAGCTTCGCGAAGGCGTCGCAGTATTCCTCGGGGAAGATGTCGGGGCGGGTGGAGATCAGCTGGCCGAGTTTGACGAATGCGGCGCCGAGCTCCTCAAAGGCGCTGACGAGCAGCTCAGGACCGTCGGACGTCTCGTCCACCCCCTCCGCGACCGGAGCGGGTACCCATCGGCCCAAGCCGGCCTGGACGGCGGTGGCATAGAGCCCGTGGCGGGTCAGGACTGTGGCGATCTCTCGGTATCGATGCAGGTGTCGAGCCATTCCACCACACTAGCGGAGCGCGCCTGGGAGGACGCCGGAACGGCGGCATCCCTGTCCCCAAAAGTCTGTCCGGCCCATTCGCGCAACGGCTGCAGAGGCCGAATGCTCCTGCCGCACCCCATCGACGGCCGTAGGATGGCGGGGACAGCTGCTGACGGAGGAATCATGGCGAATCACTACGACACGATCATCATCGGTGCTGGCCTCTCGGGGCTCATGGCGGCCTGGAGGTCCGCCGAGTCCGGACGGAGCGTCCTCGTCCTCGAGAAGGAGAGCGCAGTCGGCGGCCGGCAGCGCACCCGTGAGGTTGACGGCTTCCTCATCGACCGCGGCTTCCAGCTCCTCAACCCCTCGTACCCGGGCGTGAAGAAATACGTCGATGTCGATGCACTCGACCTGCACGCGTTCGGGTCCGGCGTCATGGTCCGGACCGAGAAGGGCTTGGACCTGCTCGCCCACCCGGCCCGCCACCCCCAGCACCTGCCCGGCACGCTCAGGAGCGATCTCGTTGACAGGTCAGAGATCGCCGCCCTCGCCGCATGGTTCGGCAGGTCGACGATCGAGCGCTCGAAGGCGGACCTCCCCATCGGCGAGGCCTGGGACGCGGCCGGTATTCATGGCCCCCTGCGCACGCAGGTGCTCGAGCCCTTCCTCGCGGGCGTTGTTGCCACCGATGATCTGTCGACGTCGGCCGACTACGTCCGGTTCCTCTTCACGATGTTCGCGCTCGGCCGCCCCAGCCTCCCCTCGCGCGGCATCCAGGCCCTGCCGAAGCAGCTCGCCGCGAAGGCGCGCCGTGCGGGCGTCGAGATCCGCACCGACGCACCGGTCAACTCCTATTCTGAGGATCTCGCCCAGGTGACCGTCTCAGCACAGGGCGAGACGATGACGGCAGATTCCCTCATCGTCGCCGTCGGCCCCGAGGCCGTCGGCGACCTGACTGGCCGCGAGCAGATCCCCACGCACGGACTGACCACGTGGTGGTTCACAGCCGATCGCGCCCCCACCGACAAGCCCTTCATCGCCGTCGATGGCACTCGATCAGGCCCCATCCTCAATACGGCGGTCCTGACGAACGTGGCCCCGAGCTACTCCCCCGATGGCACGCCGCTGATCCAGGCCTCGGGCCTGCTCAAGGCCGAGCACGTGAGCGACCACAAGGCACGAGAGCACACCGCGAGGATCTGGGGGATGGAGGCCGGGGAGCTGACTCTTCTCGCCCGCGATGACGTCCCGCACTCGCTGCCCGATTACCCGGCTGGCTCTTCGGCCCAGAAATCGCAGATCAGCGGACGAGTATTCCTCGCCGGTGATCATCGGACAAGCCCCTCCATCGAGGGTGCTCTCGATGCGGGCGTGCGAGTGGCGGGCGAGGTCGAGTCGTCCGGCCGCTGAGGCTGTCGGAATCGCCGCTCCCCAGCGAACCGGTCAGACTGCGCGGCGACCTGGATCGGATTGAACGAGTCCGGCGATGAGATGCTGGAGGCCGTACTCGAACGCCTCGTCAACCTCTCCTCCAAGCCGGAAGGCTCCCGCGAGCTCCATGTGGACGAACCCCGTCGCCCATGCGGTGAGGAGCCGCGCGGCCTCGAGCGCATGCTCTTCGCCGACGAGGGACGCGGTGCACTCCAGAACCGGGCCCGCCGATCGCTCGAGGGCGTCCTGGGGAGCGTACGGGGTGAAGATCAGGCGGAACGCCTCCGGATTGTCGTGAGCGAAACGTCGGAAGGCGCCAGCGAGGAGCCGAAGATCTGGCGCGGCGGCCTCGAGACTGGCGGTCAGCTCGTCGATGGCGGCGGAGACGACGGCACCGAGGAGGGCCTCGCGATCCTGGAACCGCTTGTATAGCGACGGCGCTCGCACGCCGACGCGCCTCGCGACCGCCTGCATGGTCAGTCCCACCGGTCCGGCCGATTCAAGGACGGCGCGGGCCGCAGAGATGACTTCTTCGTTCGAGGTGCGCGCAGGTGCCGCCACCGATCCTCCTCGGCTATTGACATTAGCCATCACGGCTACTTATCGTAGCCATCGTACCCGAAGGAGTCATCATGAAGCTTGCACCCCACCTTCACCGCCTCGGCAACGACATCGTTGCGTCCTACCTCGTCGACCTGCCGGACGGAATCACGCTCATCGATGCGGGCCTGCCCGGGCACTGGAGCGATCTGCAGCGGGAGCTGGAGGAGATCGACCGGCCTCTGTCCGACATCCGCGGCCTCATCCTCACCCACGGGGACAGCGACCATCTCGGTTTCGCCGAGCGGCTGAGGAGAGAAGCAGGGGTGCCGATCTACATCCACTCAGCCGACGCCGACCGCGCGCAGACGGGCGAAAAGCCGAAGACCTCCATGGGCCCCATGCGCCTCAGGCCGACGCTCGGCTTCTTCGCCTATGCCGCACGGAAGTCTGCTCTCCGCACGACGCACGTGAAGGAGGTTGTCGAGATCGCGGACGGCGACGTCCTCGACCTGCCGGGCAAGCCCGTGATTGTTGGCATGCCGGGGCACTCGCCCGGCAGCGTCGCCATTCACCTTCCCACTGTCGATGCCGTCTTCGTCGGCGACGCCCTGACGACCCGACACGTCCCGGAGTGACCGGCGCTCAGCCGGCGCCCTTCACCGACGCTCCTCAGGAGGCGGAAGCCTCGCTCGCCCGCCTCGCGCAGATCCCCGCATCCTGGGTGCTGCCAGGGCACGGTGCCCCCTGGCACGGATCCCCACAGGCGACCGTCGAGGCGATAGTCGCGGGCTGACACCGGCCCACAACGACGAGCCTCTGCCGTCATTGAAGCCGTCCTCGAGTGGGGCGACGCCACCGTCTCGCCGGTCACGGGGCAGGTTCGACCGCAGAGCTGCCGAACAGCGGCAGGGGCAGCGCTGACTTCCCACGCACTCGATCAGTGGAAACGGTGCGCGGTCACAGTTGATCGGTAGCGCTCGACCTCGGCCACCTTCCGCTCTTCGTCCCACTCCAGCTCACCGCCCATGACACCGGCGATCCGATCGACCGTGCCGAGGCCGCCCTCCTCATCCCAGAAGAAGAGCGAGGTGCGGCGAATGAGGAGGTCCTCGAGAGTCAGGCACATCTCCTCACGCACGCAGTAGCGGACCTCCGCCGCCGTCAACCCGCGTGGTCCGATCACGTCCCTGGCATCCGCTTCGGCCTGCCAGATCGAGAAGATCTTCTCAGCATTCGAGCCGTAGCGGTGGACCCAGGCGGCAGCGACGCCCTCCGGCACGCCGTACCTGATCGCGCTGCGGCGGGTCGCCTCGGCCTGCCTCATGTTCGCACCGGAGATCGGCACGAGCCTCGGGGTCGTGGATGCCGCGAAGCGGTTCTTCTTCACAGCGCGATCGACGAACTGCTTGGCCATGAGCCTGCTCGAGGTCAGCTTGCCCCCGGAGATGGTGAGCATCCCCGTTGGCCCCTCGACGATCGCGTGCTCGAGAGAGGTGTTTCCGACAGACTCTCCCGGGGCGGGCGCGACCAGCGGTCGCAGCCCCGCCCAGGCACCGACCACGTGGTCGGTCGTGAGGTGGGCGGAGGGGATCGCCTTGTTGGCGACGTTGAGCAGATACTGGATCCCTATGTGCTCGCGGGATACGTCGATGCGGGGGTCTGGCGCATGACCAAGTCCCCCGTCCCCGTCAGCCTCGCCGGACTGCGGGCGACCGAGCTCCAGCGCCCGGAGGCGGTCGACGTCCTTCGTGACTTCTCACGCGCCGTCATCGTCGCCCGCTCGGATCGGCCGGAACTGCGCGCCGTCCTCAACTCACTCACCCTCACCGCCCTCGTCGGAAACCAGGATCGGGCCGATGCGGAGGATGCCGCGCTCGAGCAGCGGATCCTCGCGACGGCCGACACGCTTCACTGAACAGCGACGGGCACCCACCATCACCCGGGTCCGGCCAGACGGTGTGCGCAGGGCGGCTCGTGCCACCCGCGTGGACGCGGCACGCGCTCCGATGTGAGTTTGAGGCCCGGCCTTCGTCCCGCGCACCTATGATTGACTCATACCTCCCCCAATGGACTCTGGTGATCACGTGCGCGGCTATACCGTTGTCGACTTCGAAACGACAGGCTTCTCCCATCGAAAGGGCGACCGCATCGTCGAGATCGGCGTCGTCCGGCTCGATTCCGAGGGGAGGATCGTCGACTCGTGGGAGACACTCATCAATCCCATGCGTCACGTCGGCGCCTCCCACATCCACGGCATCAGTGCCAAGGACGTCGTCGGAGCCCCCACCTTCCAGGACATCGCCGACCTCTTCGCCCTCGAGCTGTCCGGCAACGTCTTCGTTGGGCATAATGCGAAGTTCGATGCCACCTTCGCCCAGTGCGAGCTTGCGGCGGCCGGACGCCTCGATGACTCGCAGATCCCCTTTCTCGACACGATGACGATCGCCAAGCGCGCGCTCGGCCTTTCGCGATGCCGGCTCACCGATGTGTGTGATGCGCTGGGGGTGACGAACGCGAACGCCCACAGCGCGCTCTCGGATGCTCTCGCAACCGCGCAGGTCCTCCAGGCTTTCCTCCAGCATGACAACGCCCGCGACCATCCCGAGTGGACAGATGTCGTGACCCAGAGCAGTGCGTTCTGCGGCTACCGAATCCACAACCCGCACTACACTCGTGACGGGCTGCGCTCACGCCAGGCGGTGGCTGAGGCGCAGGAGACCCTGTCCGGCGGCGCGTGGATCGGTCAGGCGATCGGGCATCGCGCAAACCCCGATGACGCGATAGCCGCTGAGTACTTCGCCCTCCTCGACAATGTCCTGCTCGACAACTATCTGTCGCAGATGGAGCAGGGTCAGCTGCTCCAGTTCGCTCGAACGCATGACCTATCTGCAGGGGCTCTCAGGAGTCTGCACGCCGACTACGTCCATCTCCTCATCCACGCGGCGGAGGCCGATGGCATCGTCACGAGCCACGAGAGCGCCGTGATCACATCGGTGTCGGACCTCCTCGGAGTCGACCTTGGGGATTGTCAGCGATCAGCGCCGATCACCATGTCCGCCCCTCACGTGCGGTCGGCACTGCCCTCGATCACGCTTCGACCGGGCGACCGGGTCTGCGTGACGGGCCCGGTCGCGCAGACCCAGGCCTACTGGGAGGACTACTTCACTGCTCGCGGGATTCAGGTGGCTGGCATCGCCAAGTCCACGAAGGTCCTCATCGCCGGTGACCCCGACTCCCTGTCGGGCAAGGCCAGGAAGGCGAGACAGTACGGCATCCCGATCATCGGCGAGATGGCAGTCGACTCGGCGATCGACTGTGAAGAGCCCGTGACGGCAACGCTCTTCTGAATACTGCAGCCTCCGCCTATCCGAGCGATTGTGGCTGACGTCAGTCGGGCAGAACGACAGTGCCCTCCAGATAACGGACGCAGCGGCCCGAGAGAAAGACGCGATCGCCCGCGAGGCGAACCGCCACCGTTCCCCCTCGCGGCGACACCTGGCGGGCTGTCATCTCAGTCCTGCCCAAACGCTCCGCCCACAGCGGCGCCAGCTGGCAGTGCGCCGAGCCTGTGACGGGGTCTTCTGGGATGCCGGCTTGGGCGCCGAACCACCGGGAGACGAAATTAAAACCTGTGCCCTCCCCGGATGCGGTGACCGCCACACCGCGCACCGGCAGCGACGCCAGCACGTTCCTATCCGGCGTCAGATTCCGAACCGTTTCAGCGTCCTTGAGGATGTAGATGAGATCGGTTGCCCGGTGCGCCTCGAGGACGTCAGCCCCGAGGGCGCGGGCGATGATGGGGTCGATCTCCGTCCTGACCGGCGGTTCAGCAGGAAAGTCCATCGTCAACGGGCCATCATCGGACCGCGCCACCGTGAGCCAGCCGCTTCGCGTCGAGAACTGAACAGTCTCCGCGTCGTTATGCACGTCGTCGAACAGATAGGAGGAGGCGGCAAGAGTCGCGTGCCCACAGAGATCGACCTCGATCGCCGGCGTGAACCACCTGAGCTCATACGCCGGGGCATCGGGGTTCGGCGGCACTTCCCCATCGTCCTGGCGGCGGACGAGGAACGCGGTTTCCGAGAGGTTATTCTCGAGAGCGAGCTTCTGCAGGACGTCATCCGGAAGCCACCGATCGAGCGGCATCACTGCCGCCGGGTTCCCTTCGAACAGCGAGTCAGCGAACGCATCGATCTGAACAAGTGGAATTCTCACGTGTCACCTTTCCGGCGTTGCCTGCCGACAGAGCGCACAGCCCGCCCGCACCGATCCAACTGCATGGCACGCACATACTCAAGATAGGCGTCTTCTACATCCGAGCCATGCGTTACGCCGGATTCCCTTCAGACCTGGGGGCTACAATCTCAAGTCCTATTGCACGTGCAGCCTGAGTGAGCCGGTGGTCGTATGTCAGGAGCATTGCCGCATCGAGTCGTATCGCAGCTTCGAGATGGAGCGCGTCAAGGGTGCGAAGATACGGCAGCGGCAAGACTCCGGCGCTTCGGAAAGCAGCTCTATCGAGTGAGGCGAGAGAAATACCCTCGAGAAGCCGGGTCACATCAGATTGATCAAGATCTTCCCGAACCGCGAGCCGCCGCAGCTCGGTTTCAAGGAGATCACTGGAGACCAGATAGGCGTCCGAATTGTCGAGCCAATGCACGAGCGCTTCGCTCTCCGGCTGGTCGATCAACAGCGCGCCCATCGCAGAGGTATCGACGTAGACAATCACACTCACAGCCTGTCTCCGCGCAGATCCTCGAGTATCGCGGAGAGCGACTCGCCATGATTCCTGCGTTCGATTCCAAGTTCAGCCCAGCCTCCTCTGCGCCTGGCCGGACGCGTGATCGATAAGCCGGGCTCCTGATTCGAAAGAGGAACGATTTTTGCGACAGGGGCACCCCTATTGGTCAGCACAAAGGATTGTCCGCTTGTGACCGCACGCAGCACGCGTGCAGACTCGTTGCGCAGTTCACGCTGGGACAGCGTTTCGATGACAGATTCGTCGTTCTCCATAAATCAAATGTAGCACTCGTGCTACGCAAAAGGAATGCTCAACCATCGACGAGAACCTCCAGCACCCGGACCGACGCCGGTTCACGAGCACCATTCGGAAGGGGAGCGGTGGCTGGCGCCACCGCTCCCTCAGTTCGGAACTATCTCAGCTCAGAGACCCATGTACTTCTCGGCCAGCTGCGCACCCTCGCCGAGGGCCCGCAGCTTGGCCCAGGCGAGCTGGGAGTGCAGGCGGCCGCCGAGGCCGCAGTCGGTTGAGGCTATGACGTTCTCGGGTCCGACGAGCTCCGCGAAGCGGATGATCGACTGGGCGACGGTTTCGGGATGCTCAACGATGTTCGTGTTGTGGGAGATGACGCCGGGGATGAGCTTGACACCCTTCGGCAGCGTGCGATTCTTCCAGATCTTCCACTCCCACGCGTGGCGCGGGTTCGCCGCCTCGAAGGAGAACGCTCCCGCGTTGGCCTCGAAGACGGTGTCGACGATGTCATCGAAGGGGATGTCGGTCGTGTGCGGACCGTGCCAGGAACCCCAGCAGATGTGGATGCGGACCTTGTCGCGATCGATGCCCTTGATGGACTCGTTGATCTCCTCGACGGAGTGGCGGACGTACTTGAGGTACTCCTCAACCGACGGCGCGGGGTTCATCTGATCCCACGAGTCCGCCAGGTCAGGAGCGTCGATCTGGAGCGTGTGACCGGCATCGACAATCGCCCGGTACTCCTTGTTGAGCTCAGCGGCGAGCGCCATGCCGGCGTCGTGGCGGGACTCGTAGTGGGCGTTGCCCATGGAGGAGAGCATGCCGGGCGAGATCGAGGAGATGAAGCCGCGACCCTCGGCGCCGGCCGCCGCGAGCGCACTGCGCAGACCCTCAGCATCGGCGCGGACAGCATCCTGCCCGATGTAGGTGACCTCTTTGACGATGGCGGGGGCGGTCGGGTTGTCAAGCGCCGCCATGATCCCCGCGTTGTAGGGGTCGGAAAGGTAGGCGTCCTTGAAGGCCGAGTAGTCGCGACGGTTCGCGTAGGTCGTGAGCTCCGGCTCATCATACTTGCCGGGAACCTCGTTCGGGTTCGGCATGACGCCATCCCGGTGCTCGGCGAAGCCGAGCCCGTCGAATCGGTGCCAGGCGTAGTACACCCAGGCGGTCGGCTCGATCTCTTCGACCATCGGCTTACCGTACTCACCGTCGTTGACGAGGTCGATGCCAGCCTCGAGCTGCTGCGCGACGACGTCGTTGATGTGCGACTGGAGACGCTGGTCGAACTCCCCGCGGTCGAGCTCTCCCTTCTGGAGAGCAATGTTCTCCTCGATAAGGGCGGTCGGGCGCGGCAGCGATCCCACGTGGGTTGTCCGAATTGTCTCAGCCATCTTATTTTCCCTTTCAATCGAAAGCCCCAGCCTAAGCGGCTGGGGCGAGAAACCAGGTTCGGTCCATTTGGCGGGCCACGAAGGTGAGCGAGCGCGCTCAGGACCACGGCGTTCAACCGTGGGACACCGCGATGCGCAGGTGCCCAGGAACCGGTCCGACAGGCGCAGCGGCTCAGCCCTCGAGGGCGGCCTTCATGCAGCGCATCGCCGCCAGTGTCTTCGGCACCCCGATGTAGGGCATGAGGTGGATGAAGCACTCGGCGACCTCGGACTCGGACATGCCGGCCACGTCGACTGCGGTCTTGATGTGGCCCGTCAGCTGGGGCTCGACACCGCCCATCGCCGCGAGCGCCGCCATGTTGAGCATCTGCCTGTCGCGCAGCTCGAGACCCTCGCGCTGGTAGGTGCCGCCGAAAACCGCGCCGACGACCCAGTCCGAGGCGCCGGGTGCGAAGTCATCCAACTGCCGCTTCCAGGCCGCGGCCCCTTCGGGCGATTGGGTGGCCTCGACGAACTCGTTGCCCTTCGACATGCTCAATTCCACGGCAGACTCCTTAAAGTACAGGTCCCGGCCATGCTAACAGTCGAGCCTGCGGCGCCACTTCGTCGTGTCCGGCCGGGGCCGGGCACCGGCATGGCCCGCAGTGGACGGGGTAAGATCGCGCAGTGAAAAGTCCACGCCTGCGCCCCCTGCGCCACGACGAGACGGCGCTTCTCGAGGCCGCGACTCTCGGCAACGTGAACTGGTGCGGCCCCCGATTCACGATCGACGATGTTCGCGAGCGGCCGGAGTTCGCCCACTACACGCATCTCGAGTCGGGCCGGGGCGACTTCGGGATCGTCGCCGAGCAGAGCGACATCCTCGGCGTTGCGTGGGCGGTTCTTCTTCCGGAGTCGGACCCGGGCTATGGCTTCCTCAATCCAGCGGTCCCCGAACTGAGCCTGTGGGTCACGCCCACCGCACGTCGACGAGGCGTCGGCCGCACACTCCTTCGAGCCTTGATCGTGCAGGCGGCGATATTCGAGTTCGAGCGGCTGAGCCTGTCGGTCGAGAAGGACAACCCCGCGAAGGACCTCTATCTCTCCGAGGGCTTCACGGACGTTCCCGGTCGGGAGGAGGACGGTGTCATGGTCCTCCGTCTCGTCAGGAGATAGACCGGACGGATCGCGGGGCCGAGCTCACAGCGCAGAGCCTGCGGCCCGTGCTACTCTCGGCAGTGCCAGCCCTCTGCTGCGCACCTTCACGGGACGACCCGCGAAGCGATGAGTTCTCATTCAGGGACGGCCCTGGAGAAGGAACATCGATGACTTCGGCCATCACTGCTCGCTCGCTCGGTCCCCTCGTACTTGGCTGGTCCGGCGTGGCCGCCCTCGCCATCATCGCCCCCAACCCATCGCAGTCCCTGGCGGCGTCGGTCGCCTGGCTCATCGCCATCGTGGCGGTTATTGTCGTCTGCGCGTTCGGGGTCCTCGGCCATGCCGAGGAGCTGGCTCGCCGGCTCGGCGATCCCTACGGCACCCTTGTTCTCACCCTGTCGATCGTCACGATCGAAGTAGCCCTCATCGGAGCCGTCCTCTTCGGCCCCGGGGACAACGAAACGGTTGCGCGGGATGCGACGATGGCGGCGGCAGTCCTCGGTCAAGTCCTTTGGTGTGGTGTAACTTTTCGGGGTTGGGTTAGGCGGTGAGGAAGAGTTCCTGGCCGGGATGGTGATCGGTTTGCCCGGTGGGGGCATTGAGGGTGTGGATGAGTTTTCGCATGGAGACCTCGGAGAAGTAGCGCCGTTCGGCGTAGAGCCATTCTTCGTGCTGTTCTTGAAGGACAGCTCCGACGAGGCGGGTGACACTGGCAGGGTCGGGGAAGATCTGGACCACGTCAACACGACGTTTGATTTCCCGATTCAACCGCTCGATCGGGTTGTTAGACCAGATCTTCTTCCAATGCTCTTGAGGCATGTCAGCAAATGCTGTCAGCTCTGCTTCGGCCTGTTCGAGCATGGCTGCTACCTCGGGAAACGAGCCAGATAGACCGTCAATGACGGTGCGGTATTGAGCTCTGACAGCCTGCGCGGTGGTCTGAGCAAAGATCGTTGAGACCAGGGCGTTGACAGGCTTGGAACGGGCTGAGCCGACTCGTTGGGTGATGTTACGGGCGAAGTGGACCCGGCACCGCTGCCAAGCCGCTCCAGGCAGGATCGCTTTGACTGCGGCTTTCAACCCCGCATGAGCATCCGAGGTCACTACCGCCACCCCGAGCGGATCAGCGCTTGTGGCGACTTTCAGGCCGCGCTCTCGCAGGGAGCGGAGGAACTCAGTCCAAAAATCGGTGGTCTCAGAATCACCCAGTGCCATCCCCAGGATCTCGCGCTTACCCTCACCGCTGACGCCGGTGGCTACGACAAGTGCTTGAGAGACGACTCGGTTACGTACACGCACGTCGAGATAGGTCGCATCCAGGAACAGGTAGGGGAACCAGGTGTGATCCAAGGGCCGGCCCAGGAACTGGCTCACGCCCTCGTCAATGTCAGCACAGATACGCGAGACGGTTGATTTTGAGATACCGGTGTCGTTGCCCAGGGCTTTGATCAGGTGATCAACCTTGCGGGTGGAGACACCATCGATCCATGCCTGGCAGATCACTGCATAAAGCGCTTTATCTACCCGACGGCGCGGGGACAGCAGCGCCGGGAAGAAAGAGCCCTGACGCAGCTTAGGGATCTGTAGATCAACCTCCCCCGCCGGGGTGGCAAGAGTCTTGGGCCGGGTGCCGTTGCGGTGAGTGACCCGGTCAGGGGTGCGTTCGTGAGGGCCAGCGCCGATCTTGACGGTGGCTTCAGCATCGATGAGATCTTGAAGGCCGGCCTGGAGCAGGCGGCGGAAGACATCGTTGTGAGCAAGATCAGGGTCGGTGAGGACTTCAGAAATCAGGGTCGTCAGGGCAGACTGGTGGTGAGTCATCGTGGGATGTCGCTTTCTTGTATCTTGGTCGAACATTTGAGTCTCCCACGATGACTCCCAACAATCTTCACCATCACCGTTGCTGGCAGCCCCGCAGGAATTTACACCACACTAAGGGACTCACCCCAGTCCTCTTCCCCGGCCTGTTCCTCGGCGTGGGGCTGCTGATCGGAACACTCCGGCACGGGCCACTCCAGTTCAACCGAGCTGGCCTGTCGTCCTATCTGACCATGCTCATCGCCCTCGGGTCGATCGCCTTCGTCCTGCCCGGCTTCATCGGCGTCGACGGCGCCTACACAACCGGTCAGGCCATCCTCGTCATCCTCGTCACCTCAGCCGCCTACGGCTTCTTCCTCTGGCAGCAGATAGGCGCCCGCGCACGCGACTTCCAAGAGGTGTCCGCGCTGAGAGTCGAGCAGGAGACGCCGAGCACCAGTCCGGCGTGGCTCCACGGTCTCATCCTCTTCCTCACGGCGGCCGCCATCGTCCTCCTCAGCCATGACATGGCGGGGCTGCTCGACACCGTTCTCGCCCGCACATCCGCACCTGTTGCGCTGTCCGGCCTCCTCATCACGACCATTGTCATGCTGCCCGAAGGCCTGACGACTCTCCGGGCGGCCTGGTTCGGGGAGATTCAGCGGGTCTCCAACCTCACCCACGGGGCCATGGTGTCGGTCGTCGGCCTCACCATTCCAACGGTGCTCACGATCGGGCTCTTCACCGGCCAGCACATCGTCTTCGCCGAGTCGGCGACCAACATCGCATTCCTGGCGATTCTCGCCTTCATCTCCCTCTCGATACTCGGAGCGAAGAGAGCAACCACCGTCCATGCGGTCGTCCTCCTGGGGGTATCAGTCATGTACCTGGTCAGCGTCTTCTCCTGAGCACGTGGAGCGACTGCGCTCAGATGTGGCTCGGCACCTCACCTCGACACGCTTAGGCGGTTCCACGACCTTCCACCGCGGCATCGCGTGACTTCGTGCCCTCGGATCCAGACCCGGGTGCCGCATCAGGTCTCGAAGCCCGGCCCGGCCGTTACGCTGAGCCCCGCATCGTCCTCCTGGAGGACCCACTTCTCATTGGAGTGCTGGTCCCGAAAGACGCTCTCGACGATTGCCAAGATGTCCTGCCAACCGTCTCCGCCAACCACCCGGGCGACCTCGTCGGCGTGCACCGGCTCGCCTCGTCGCTCCCTCAGCAGCGTGCTGGTCGCGGCCAGAGCTCGGGCGCGCCGCCCCTCGTCAGTGGGCTCCCACCAGGGTTCACCGCGCTCGCCCAGCGCCACCTTCGCCGCGTGAACGCGGGCTCGGGCGGTGAGGTCGCCGCTCTTGATCGCACGCCTCGCCCGCATGAGCTCATGCACAAGCTCGTCCTTGAGCCCTTCCGGAATCGCGGGATCGGTGGCGCGCCAGCGGCGACCGCTGACAATGATCCATCGACCATCGTCAGTCTTCTCCGGTTGGGGGCCCGTCATAACGACAGAGTGTACGCATCGCCCGGCGTCATCGGGCCCACTCCCGTGACCTCTTGGTTCACATGACTGCTGCTCTGTCGCTCGGCTCGAGCCGCCGAGAGATAGAGCAGCAGTGTTCGGCCCGATCACCGGCGCGCGCTCGGCTCAGCCCGCGAGGGTCCCCGCGAAGATCTGCCAGGCGAGTGCCGACTTCGCCGTGAGGCTGAGGGTGATGTAGAGCCTCTCCCCCACGAGGTAGTCGCGGAACCTGCCGACCGGCCGGTACTGGAGCCACTGAACGATGGCGAAGACGTTGAAGAACAGGAACAGCGAGACGATGATCCCGTAGACGAAGCCTGGCGGCTCTGCGCCTGTCGTCGAGCCCGGGGCGATCGTGTAGATGACGACGCCGATCCAGGGAATGACTCCGGCGAAGCATCCGAAGATGAAGGGCAGCCATCCGCCGTCGCCCGGCGTGTGATAGCGCTCCTGGAGCCAGCCGAACAGAATCATCGATGCGTTGACGCCGAACAGCGCCAGCAGTGCCACGACGTCGGAGATGCCGACGAGCTGGGCGATGATGACGATCATGAGCGAGCTCGACAGGGAGTACTCGACCCAGCGGAAGTAGTTATGCCCCTGCTCGAGGCCCGCCCTGTATCGCGCAAAGAACGGCGGCGAGGAGACGATGACGTGGAACACCGCCGAGAGCGCGAGGAACAGCGCGATCAGCATCGGGGTCGACAGATCCCACAGAAGGACGGAATCCCCTGGCGGGGTTCCTGGAGGCCCCTCGAGATAGGTGGCCGTCACCGGCAGGGTGAAGTCGGTCGCGAGGAGCACCACCGCGACTGCCTGAGCCGCGTGGACGACCGCGGCGATGATGTTGTATCTGCGCAACCCGCTGTAGCGGGCGCCTGTCTTCTCTGACATGGAAGCTCCGTTCGCAGGGCCGATTGTGGATCGAGTCTACGGGCGAGAAGACACGAAACGGACCAGAAATCGATCAGAGTCCGCCACTGGCGTGGACGCGCCGCGACGCGCGACCGTCGCGGCGCCTTCTGCTCCCGTCCAGATCAAGCCGCACTCTTCGTCCGTTCGCGCATCAGAAGCTGAGCGCCTCCCGCAGCGACGCAAAGGCACTCTCCTCGAGGAGGAAGTGCGCCCATCTCCCCCGCTGCTCACGGGTGACGAGGCCCGCCTCGACGAGGACTCTCATATGGTGCGAGACCGTGGGCTGGCTGAGACCCACGGGCTCGGTGAGATCGCAGATGCAGGCACCGGCGCCATCGGCGGCAGCGATGAGGAAGATGAGCCGCACCCGATTCGGGTCACTCAATGCCTTGAATACCGACGCAAGCTCGCGGGCGCTCCCCTCGTCGAGAGCATCCCCGAAGGCCGCCGCACAGCAGGGCTCCGCCGTTGCCGGGGACAGGGGAAGGTCGGTGCGCGTCGTCATGGATGACATCCTACCCTACATATTGACGCTCATCGATACATGCTTTACTCTCACATTGACGCTCATCAATAGGAGACATCATGGCCGACACCGCTCATGACCTGCGCGAACAGGTTCGTCGGAACTACGCTGCGGCCGCCACCGCGGCGACGCGCGGAAAGAACATCCCGCTCAGCTCAGCGGACTCGTCAGGGTGCTGCGGGCCCGCCGAATCCACGTGCTGCGACAGCGGGACGACGTCCGTGCTGGCAGACGTCCCGTCGATCGATGCCGGATTCGGTGCGTCTCTCTACTCGAGTGCCGAGCACGATGAGCTACCCGCCGAGGCGGTGCTCGCGTCGCTCGGATGCGGCAACCCGATGGTGGTCGCGGAGCTGCGCGAGGGAGAGACGGTCTTGGATCTCGGCTCCGGTGGCGGCATCGACGTCCTCCTCTCAGCACGCCGCGTGGGTCCCACCGGTTTCGTCTACGGCGTCGACATGACGGACGAAATGCTCGAGCTCGCCGAGTCGAACCGAGCGAAGGCCGGTGCGACGAACGTCGAGTTCCTCAAGGGCACGATCGAAGACCTCCCACTGCCCGATCACGCAGTCGACGCCATCATCTCCAACTGCGTCATCAACCTCTCGACCGACAAGCCGGCTGTCCTCGCGCAGATGTTCCGCGTCCTCAAGCGCGGCGGGCGCATCGGCATCTCCGACGTCGCGGAGGATCACCTCAGCCCCGCCGATCGCACCGAGCGCGGCTCCTATGTCGGCTGCATCGCCGGCGCGCTCTCCCGCTCGGAGTATCTCGACGGGCTGGCCGAGGCAGGATTCGCAGAGGCGGAGGTGACGTTCACCCACGAGGTGGCGCCCGGCATGCACGGCGCTCTCATCCGCGCCGTCAAGCCCTCGTGAGCCGAGGACACGTCCGGCCTCGTATTCCCCAATTCGTGCGTTCGCGGTTGGTGACGCGGCACCGACCCGCCCGACTCGACACCTCGGCGCGGGAGTCCGCCGACTTACAGGTGCTTAGCCTGGCGGCCCTGCCCGTCCACACCAGTGATATCTGAGATCGCCCACCGATCACCCATGCTCTCGGAGGGCACGACGCTGAGGGTGCCGTTTGTTTCGAGCACGACCGCGCCGACCTGGTCCAGTCCGCCCAGCCCTGCCATGCGGATGGACTGGCGCAGCGCGGATTCGCTCAATCGGTGCTTCTTCACCGTCTCGGTGAGGACCACGCCGTCCTGCACGAGCAGGGCAGGTTTCGACGTGAGAACAGCGCGCGCCCACGACACGCGTGAATTCACGAACGCGACGGCGACCTGAAGGCCCGCGAGCAGGCCGAGCGCCACCAGACCCTCACTGAGCGAGATGTCGGTCGACAGCATGATCGTCGCCATCATCGACCCGAGGGCGACGGTCACGATGAAGTCGAAGGCGTTGAGCTGTGAGAGTGTCCTCTTGCCTGTGACGCGGAGGATAAGCACCACTCCCGCGTAGGTGAGGACGCCAACGATGAGTATTCGGGTGAGGTCTGACCAGGAGTCGAAGAACATGGGCCGTTCCCTTCTGATATCGACGTGCCGATGACTGTACGCGGGTGAGGTTGGCTCCGCCGGCTTTCGACAGGACGTCCGTCACCGACAGCGTCCAACCTAAGACAGTCAGTCAGCGCCGCTCCAGCGGAGAATCATCCCAGTCGCGCTGACACAATCGCTCCCTGGTGGGTCGACTGCCCGCGGCGTAGCGTTCTGCCATGGTTGACGACGATCCGACAACAACGAATCCCGATCACTACCGGGTGCTGTGGGAGAACGAGCTCGTTCGCGTCCTGGAGTACACCGACACCCCAGGAACGCAGACCACCCCGCACTCCCATCCGAACAGCGTCATGATCACGCTTTCCTCATTCGACCGGCGTCTGACCTCCGGAGATCGGGAACTGGACGTCTCGCTTCCCGCCGGGAAGGCCGTGTGGCTTCCTGCCCAGCGGCACTCCGGTCACAACATCGGCTCGACACCGACCCACACGATCTTCGTCGAGCTGAAGGGAGAAGCCGCAGGCCAGCAGTCCGAGACCGCTGTTGGACCGGAGTGACGCAGGGACGCGCCTCAGATCGTGCCACGACGGCCCGGCCGGCTCGCCCTCCCATCGATTCAGATCTCGGCCGTCCAGTTCTCGAACTGCTTCGCCGAGACCTCGCCGAGCCAGGCCTGCCACTTCGGACCGAAGGAGACGCGGCGGGCTCCCAGTTCGCGGAGCGTCGCCACATCACCCGCCCCATGCATCTCCACCGGATGAGCGGTGACGTTGACCGGGACCGAAACTGCCCCGACAAGCTGCCTGACCTCGTCGGCAGTTCGGAGTCCGACCGGGTAGACCGAGCGGGCACCCGCCTGCTCCATGAGCCTCATCCGCTCCGCGGCCTCCTCAAGCGGATCCTCGAAGACATCGCCGAGCTTCATCGCATCCGTCCGGCCGTTGATGACGAACGGGATGCCGGCACTGACGGCGGCCTCGCGGGCGGCGGCGATGTACTCGGCGTGCTCCGCCCGATCGCGGACGCGCCGGCCCTCGCGGTGCACGACATCTTCGATGTTCGCACCGACCGCGCCGACCTCGATGAGGCGGTTGATGAGATCACCGCCAGGCAGTCCGTAGCCCGATTCGACGTCGGCACTGACGGGGACGTCAACGGAGCGGACGATGCGCTCGATAACTCCCAGGTACTCATCGAAGTCCATCTGCTCGCCATCGGCGCTGCCGATCGCATCGGCCACCGGATGGCTCCCGATCGTCAGTCCTGTGAAGCCTGCGTCGGCGGCGACGCGGGCACTCCACGTATCCCACGCGGTCGGCAGGATGACGAGATCTCCGGATTCGTGCTGGTCGGCAAGGTTGCGTGCGCGCTCTTCGATTGTTGGCATGGGTTCCTCCTCAGGTTTCGACTTCACCCTAGGCGGCTCACGGACAGCAGACCAGTGGACGGGCCTCGCTCCCCAGCCTGACCGGTTACTGCCTTCAGGATCCACAGAGACTGCCGACCGGCGCCCCTCCGGTATAGTATGCGTCACATTCCTTCGCTCGCCCACGAGTCCGACCGACACGGCCCAGCGGCCCTCGACGGCCACAGACGCCGCCCCGGACGATGGCCATTCCGTCGACCTACGGACACCACGAGTACCCCGATATCACCCGACGTCTCCTACTTGCGGAACAGGACAGGCCCATGACAACGCACTATGACCTCATCGTCATCGGCAGCGGAACAGCCGGGACGACAGCGGCACACGCATGCGCGAAGGAGGGCTGGCGAGTCGCCGTCGTCGATAACCTCCCCTTCGGCGGCACCTGTGTCCTGCGCGGCTGCGATCCGAAGAAGATCCTCCGCCGAGGAGCGGAGATCATCGACAGCGCATCCCTCCTGACCAGCAAGGGCATCGATCCCGGCACGCTGCGCGTCGATTGGCCGGCGCTCATGGCACACAAGCGCGGCTTTACGGAGCCGATGTCCGACAAGATCGAGGAGGGCCTCGAATCGGCTGGGGTGACGACGCTCCATGGGCGTGCCTCGTTCACGGCCCCGGATCGCCTGACAGTCGACGGTGACACTCTCACGGCCTCGCACGTCCTCATCGCCACCGGCGCCCGCCCGAAGTCGATGCCGTTCGAGGGCAGTGAGCACATGATCGACAGCACGCCGTTCATGGAGCTCGAGGAGCTTCCGAAGCGGATCCTGTTCGTCGGCGGCGGCTTCATCTCCTTCGAGTTCGCCCACATCGCAGCCCGTGTGGGCAGCGATGTCACGATCGCCACGCATGGTCCCCGGCTGCTCAAGGGGTTCGATCCCGACCTGGTGGACCTACTCCGGACCCGCTCGACGGACCTCGGGATCGACATCCGCACCGGCACCGCCATCAACTCCATCGTTCCCACCGGGTCAGGCTTCGCGGTTGTGACGGAGAAGGACGGGAAGGAGTCCACGCTTGAGGTCGATCTCGTCGTCCACGGGGCGGGGAGGGAACCCGACCTGGCCGACCTCAACCTGGAGGCAGCCTCGGTCGAACACTCGAAGGCCGGCGTGACCGTCTCCGAGCATCTTCAGAGCGTGAGCAACCCGGCCGTCTATGCCGCGGGTGACGCCGCGGCATCGCCGGGCATGCCTCTCACACCGGTGGCGTCCATGGAGGGCGGGGTCGCCGCCCGCAATATGCTCAAGGGAACCCGGGAGGCTCCGGACTTCACGGGGATCCCGACGGCAGTCTTCACCATCCCCGAGCTTGTCCGCGTCGGCATGCTCGAGGAGGAGGCGCGCGAACAGGGCCTGGACGTCGATGTCCGATACAACGACACGAGCGAATGGTTCTCCAACTACAGGCTTGGAGAGACTGTGGCCGCCACAAAGATCATCGTCGACCGCGAGACCCGCCGCATCCTCGGCGCGCACATGCTCGGGCCCGAGTACGCCGAGGTCGTCAACATCATCGCCCTGGCCATGCGGCTCGGCCTGACGGTCGATGAGGTCTCGAACCTCGTCGCGGCCTACCCGAGCGTCGGATCGGATCTCGGGTCGATGCTCTGACCGACTCGCCGACCGGCACGCTCATCGGCGGCCAGTCACTGAGGCGAGTAAACGCCGAGCCGATTTCCGCTCGGATCGGTGAACTCGAATCGCCGACCGCCCGGATAGTCATAGGGCCCGGCGACGATAGTCCCACCGGCGTTCTCCACGGCTGTTTGCGACGCCTCCAGGTCGGTGGAATGAAGAAGGACGAGCGGGCCGCCGCTGCTGGGCTCGGAGCCGGCGCTGAGCCCGCCGATCTCGCCCTCACCGTCGGGCGACTTGATCCCGCAGTATTCCGGTCCGTAGTCGTTGAACTCCCAATTGAACGCAGACTCGTAGAACCTGCGGGCCGCTTCCAGATCCGTGCCTCCGAACTCGATGTAGCCGATCTCGTGGTGACCAGGTTGACTCATGACAGCACCTCCAATGTGGACAGCATCCTACGCCGGACGGTCGGTTAGAAGATACCGCTCGGCGGCGATACTTCGGTTCGTCGCGAGTGGGCGGTTTCGAGCCTGGCAAGTGTCCATGACTATCGAGGGAACACGCCACCCATAGCCGCGCGGCAGTATGCGGGAGCGCCCGCGACTCGCGGGCGCTCTGCTCGACCTGCTAGGCCTTGAGCACGTACCGGAGTGTCTCGACCACCTGGTCGGTGGTCCTGCACCAGGCCTGCGCCCCGGCATCCACCTCTTTGAGGGGGTGGACGATGCCCTCCGCATGCAGTGTCACATAGGGAGTGCCGAGTGCGGCGCAGTAGCCGGCGTCGAAGGCCGCGTTCCACTGCTTGTACTGGTCACCGAAGCGGATGACGACGAGGTCGCTCTTCTCGATGAGGGTGCGCGTGCGAATGGCGTTGACCTTAGCCGACTGGTGGTCGCGCCAGAACCCGGATTCGGTCTCGCCGAGGTGATCGCCGGCCGCGTCGCTCGCGGCATGGTCTGTCACCGGCGCGGTGAAGGTGATGTCCAGTCCCGCGGCTTCCGCACCGCGCTTGATCTCCTCACGCCAGTCGGTGTGGATCTCGCCGGACAGATAGACGGTGAAACTCATGGCACTTCAACTCCTGTCGAGGGTCTGCTCTGACTACCCCACCATCCTCTCAGCCTGCGGCGAGACACGCGAGCGGCTCATCTGGGAGCTGATGAGCGCGCCATCCCATGTGACGTGCCCGCCCCGAGAGCAGAAAGATCTGGTCGTTCAATAGTGATACCGCGCTTGGAGGATGATCAGATCGCCATCGATGACGATATACACCAAACGGTGCTCGTCGGTGATGCGGCGCGACCACGCACCCTGCGCACCGTACTTGAGCTGCTCCGGCTTGCCGATCCCCTCAAATGGATCTCGCAGGCAGGCGTCGATCAGCGTGTTGATCCGCTTGAGAATCCGACGGTCGGCGGACTGCCAATAAACATAGTCCGCCCAGCCATGCCGATCCCAGACCAGGCGCACTCACTCCTCCCGATCGAGCTCGTGAACCTCGGTCTCGCCAGCTCGAGCACGCTCGTAGGCATCGAGCAGCCGGCGGGCATTGGCCGGTGATCGAAATAGATAGGCAGTCTCCTGCCATGACACATACTCATCCGCAGGCATGAGCACGGCATTACCCTTGCGAGAGACGATCTCGACCGCCTCGTGATTGTCGTTCACACGCTCGATCAGCGGGAACAGCGTCTTGCGCGCCTCGCTTGCACTCATGGACATATCAACCTCCACTCCATTCACGTACCACATTACGGTACGAGCCAGATAATCTCGAGAGGGAATGGTCGCGGAGGATCAGACGGTCGACACCAATAGCGGGGACGATGTCGCAGCGGATGGCCCCGCCGGGCTGGCCATGGCCTCAGGGCAGCGCCGCCGACATCTTCAGCAGCATCTCGTCGAGTTCGCCCTGCGGGGTCGAGTCCGGCACAACCGCCCCTCCGGCACCCACTGAGAGCACCCCGTCGTCGTGGATCAGCGTGCGAATGACGACGGACAGCTCCGCGTCCCGATCCCCGCTGATCCAGCCGAGTGCCCCCGAGTAGTAGCCGCGCGGCCCCGACTCGAGATCGGCGAGGATCTCCATCGTGCGGTGTTTGGGAGCGCCGGTCATCGACCCGCCCGGGAAGGCCGCGCGCAGCAGGTCGACGATATCGACGCCAGCGCCAAGCAGCCCCGTCACCACACCAGCCAGCTGATGGACGGTGGCGAAGCTGTCGACCCGGACGGGCTCGGGGCACGCGACCGAACCGGGCACGCAGACCTTGGCCAGATCATTGCGCAGCAGGTCGACGATCATGACGAGTTCCGAACGAAGCTTCGGATCTGTCTCAAGCCTCGTGCGCAGCGCGGCATCAGCCTCCGGCGTCTCCCCTCGAGGCAGCGTGCCCTTGATGGGCCTCGACTCCACCTCGCCATCGCGCACTCGGAGGAAGCGTTCGGGTGAGGAGCTCATGATGGTCGTGTCATCGCAGGCGAGGAAGGCCGCGTAGGGTGCTGGGTTCGTGCGGCGCTGCAGCAGGTAGAGCTCGAGCAGCTCCTCGCGGCTGGCATCGTGCGCGACCTCAGCCGTGGTCGTGAGACAGACCTCGAAGCTGGTGCCCGCCCGCAGGTGCTCGTGAGCCTGCTCGACCTTGGCGCGATATGAGTCGTCATCGTCACGCCGGTGGTCTGGCAGTGAGCGCACCGCGGCCAGCAGTCCAGCATCGACAGTCACGATCACATCGTCGACCGGCGCGCTCAGCGCCGCGGCGGTCCGGTCGAGCCACTCCTGCGCGCCCGGCTCCTCGCAGGCGACCAGCCAGGCCCGCTCTCGCTCGTGGTCGACGGCCACCCAGCGCCGGGCGCTCATCCACAGTGCCGTGTCCGGCTCGTAGCCCGACACGCCGACCCAGCCGCCGGTGAACGGCGCATCCGGCCCACCCGCGCCCTGCCAGGCGGAGCGGCGGAGTACATCGAGCACATTCACGCCCTCATCCGGCCACACGACCTCGCCGCCCAGTCCGAGGTAGGACCAGCCCGGCCCGTCGTGCGCGGGGCGCGCCTCATCCAGCCAGAAGAACGGGCCGTCGCCCACCATGAGGCGAGCCGCACGGGAGAGGTCCGGCATCGGCACTTCCTGCGACAGAAGCGTGCGCCTCGCCGGAGCATGCGGCAGGAGCCCTGCGGCACGGGCCCAGGCTCGGATGTTCTCAACGCCGCCCTCAGTGAGGGCGGACTCGGGGTTGAACTGGAGGCCCCACCATGGTCGATCGATCGCGTGGAAGGCCTGGATATGGTCGTCACTCACCGCATCGACCACCATCCGCTCCGTTGGCTCGCGCACTGCCGACGAATGGCTGCCGACGACCTGCTGTCCGTCGACGACGATGGTGTGGTCATCCGCTCTGCCATGAGGAACATGCAGGCGCGATACCACGCCGAGGCGCGGCTCGATCGGGACGATCCGGGCCCCACACAGACCCGCGAGAATCTGGTGACCCAGGCCGATGCCAAGGACAGGTCTGTCGCAGCCTGCGACGAGGTCCGGCACGCGCCCCACGTCGGCCGCATCGCCCGGCCGTCCTGGACCGGTTGCGAGGAGGATGCCATCGGCGCCCGCCATCGCCCCCTCATCGAGGGACGGATCGTCGTAGGCGAGCACGATGGGCCGGACCCCGAGCACGCGGAAGACGAGATCCGCGAGGATCTGGGTGTTCGAATCGTGGAAGTCGATGAGCAGCAGTCGCATCATGTCAGTGGGGTCGCTTCCTCTAGCCATTGCTGACGCCAGGCTCCGGCCTGGTCGAGGGCGTGCTGGGGCACCGGTGCTTCACCGAGCTGGAGCGCCCGAGGACCGTGAAGCGCGTTCAGCGCGAATGCCTGACCCTGGCGCGATGCCTGGGCGAGGTCGTCGCGGGTCATGTCGACACGGACAACCGGTGCGATGCTGTCTGCGAACCAGTCCTCGGTGGTCGAGCAGATCCGCGGCTGGTCGGGAACGAACCCCTGCCCATCGCGGACGATCATGACCGCGGCCGTGTGCGTCTCGACGACGAGCTCTCCTCGAACGAGAAGAAGGTGGGCTCCCGACGCCTGCGCCTGCAGCCAGTCGAGATCGGCGCCCTTGTGGGAGGGATGCCGGCGGGCATCCTCGACAGTGTCAGTCACGTGGAGGACGAGGCCCTGCTCGGGTGCGGGGCGGTCGATCCAGGTGATGCCATCCGCACGTGCCTCGAGCCGCGGGAACCGGCGACCTGATTGCAGTGCGCCTGCCATGTCAACGAAGGTGCTGGGCACCTGCTCGGCAAGCTCCGCTCCCAGCAGTTCGCGCACAGACCGCTCGAAGCGCTGCCGATGAAGGTCGGGTCGCGTGGCGCGACCATCGACGGCAAGGAACGAGTCGATGACGAGGTTTTCGCGGAGCACCGGCACAGTCTAACGGAGCAGGTTCGTTCATCAAGTCCGGCCGTAGATGTTCCAATTCCAGTTTCGGAACATGGACAATCCTGGGTAACTGAATCGCTCTGGGTTTGATGGAGGCTCTTTTTATTTGATTCCGATCAGCACGTTGGGGGTGCTGGTAGCAGTGTAGTGGGTGTTCTCGAACTCGATCGGTGGTACGTCTCCGAGGTAGCCGTGAAGGCGTTCAGTGTTGTGCCAGTGGACCCAGCCCAGGGTGGCCAGTTCTAGATCCTCGATCGTCTTCCACGGACCCGGATGTGCCGGCCCGCGCACGAGCTCGGTCTTGTAGTATCCGTTAACCGTCTCAGCCAGAGCGTTGTCGTAGCTATCGCCAACAGTACCGATCGAGGGAACAGCGCCGATCTCCGCTAGTCTCTCGCCGTAGCGAATGGACGTAAATTGACTGCCTGCATCGCTGTGACACCGAAGCCCGGGCAGGTGAGTCCCGCGCGACCAGCGGGCCATCTCGATCGCATCGAGGACCATGGGTGTGCGCATATGCGAGGCGACTCGCCAGCCGACGATCATGCGGGAGTAGACGTCGATGATGAAGCACACATACGCGATCCCGGCCCAGGTGGCAACGAATGTCAGATCGGTGACCCACAGCTGATTCGGGCCTGTGGCGGTGAAATCACGGTCGACCAAGTCAGGATGCCGAGGGACAGTCGCATCACGGTGAGTGGTTCGGACTTTCTTGGTCCGTCGTGCCCCTTCGATCCCTGCTGCTCGCATAAGACGGGCGGTCTGATCGCGGCCGATATCGATTCCCGCACGGCGTGCAGCCTTCCACAGCTTCCGCACTCCATAGACGCTGTAGTTCGCTTCCCACAGCTCAAACAGCTGGGGAATCAGCTCCGCGTCCCGGATCGCACGAGCAGAGGGGCCACGTTTCTTCGCGGCGTAGTACGTGCTTGGAGCCACCTGCAATACCCTGCAGATGGACTCGACTCCAAGACGGCGCCCGGCCACAATATCGTCCCTATTTAAGTCGATGAAGGCCACTATTTCTTGTGTTGGCGGTCGAGTTCCGCCCCGAAGAAAGACGCTGCGCGTTTGAGGATCTCGTTGGCCCGGCGCAGCTCGCGGTTCTCCTGCTCAAGCTCGAGCAGACGGCGGGCCTCATCAGTGCTCACACCAGGGAGGTGGCCATCGTCGATATCGGCCTGACGCACCCAGGTGCGTACCGATTCTGGGCCGTATCCGAGCTGATCGGCAACTCTTTTGACCGTGCCGTTCTTCGTGCCCAGCTCTTTACGTAAGGCGCGCACCATGCGCACCGCTGCCGCCTTTTCCTCTGGTGAATACCGCCGCTGCGAGGCGCGTCCGGGATTGTTCATAACTGACATTATTCCATCCTTGTTTCCAAGCTCAGGAATCTCCATCAAACCCAGAGCGATTCAAACAGCGGCGCGTGAAACGAAGTGGATGACAGGGGGTGCGCCGCGAATCTGCGACGCTCGGACGCAACATTATTATGACGCGTCATGCCCTGTCCGGCGCCAAGGCATCTCTGCACCAGCGCGTCCCCTGCAGCGAATAATCGTGTCGAAGCGTCGGACGATGGACTCAGATGGCACGGGATTGGTGACGTCAAGCTCTAGGTGTACTGACCCGGAGCGTTGTTGACTTGAGGGAGACCTCCGTAGTCGAGTTGGAGCTGTCTAGTTCCCCTACTCGTACTCACGGAGGTCTCTTATGTCCCACGCTAATGCCCGTCTGGCTCCGGCCGGAAGACTGATTATGGTTCGGCGTATTCAATCGGGGCGTGCTGTTGCGCACGTCGCTGCCGAGATGGGTGTCTCTCGAACGACGGCATGGCGGTGGTGGCGCCGCTTCCGCGAGGCTGGCCTGGCGGGACTGCAGGACCGCTCCAGCGTGGCCCGTTCCCACCCTCGACGCACGGGCGGGTGCGTGGAGACTCGGGTGCGGATCCTGCGTCATTTCACGCGTCGCGGGCCGGTGTTCATCGCCGGTCAGCTTGGCATGCACGCCTCGACCGTGGGACGGGTGTTGCGTCGTCATCAGGCCCCGCTGCTGCGCGAGCTGGACCCGGTGACGGGGACCGTGATCCGGGCCCGGCGCCGCTCGGCTCAGCGTTACGAGCACGACTACCCAGGATCACTGATCCATATGGATGTGAAGAAACTTGGCCGGATCCCCGACGGTGGCGGCTGGCGAGTCCACGGTCGCGGAGCGCGCCCGAGTGGCAGGCGCGGCCTGGGATATGACTACATTCATGCCGTGATCGATGATCACTCCCGGGTCGCCTATGCGGAGATCCACGACGATGAGAAAGGCTGCACCGCTGCCGGAGTCTTGCAGCGTGCGATCGCGTTCTACGCCCGATTGGGAGTGCGTGTTGAACGGGTGATCACGGACAACGCGTTCGCATACCGCAAGTCCGCGGCGTTTCGTGGCGTGATCGACGCTCATGGCATCAGACAGAAGTTCATCAAGCCCCACTGTCCATGGACCAACGGCAAAGTCGAGCGGTTCAACCGAACCCTGGCTGGTGAATGGGCGTACGCCAGACCCTGGGACTCCAACACCCAACGCACCGCGCACTTGCAGTCCTGGCTCGATTACTACAACCTAGACAGACCCCACCTCGGCATCGCCGGAATCCCACCAATCAACCGAATCAACAACGGTCGAGGTCAGTACATCTAGGAGCAGCACGTTTCTCTTTGACGTCGGCGGCTAGGCGTGTATCCACGCCAGCCACGTTCGCTATTTCTCTGCGAACGTGGGGAGCGAGCCGTCTGACGCGTCTCGTGCTTCGTGCCATTTCCTCGGGCGGATCTCGACGCTCGACCCGCTCCAACTCCCCGTAGGGGCCGTCCCCAGTGGCGCACGACATTCACCTGTTACGCCGACTCCGCGTCGACGAGATGCGCGAGGCAGCGCTCAGCATCCTCGAGCGTCGTCACGTCACGTTGGCGGAACATGGCGGACCCGGAGCCGAATGTCACCTGCACCGTCGGTGCGGCAGAAGCCAGGAGCTGGCGCAGCGCGACGTGAGATCCCGCCGTCATGCGGTCTGCAGCGGGGCGATCGCCTCCACCTGGTCGCGCAGAGCGCGGCGCTCCCTGCGCAGCTCATAGTTGGACTGCAGATTCATCCAGAACTCCTCGGACGTCCCGAAGTACCTCGCCAAGCGGATCGCCGTGTCAGCCGAGATGCCTCGCTTGCCGTGAACGATCTCGTTGATCCGACGCGGCGGTACACCGATGGAGACCGCCAGCTTGTTCTGCGTGACACCGAAGCCCTCGATGAAGTCCTCCATCAGGATCTCACCGGGGTGAATCGGCTCGATCAGGTCGGTCTCAGTGGTAGTCGACGAGTTCGACATCTTCCGCACCTCCATCTCTCCAGACGAAGCAGAGACGCCACTGCGCGTTCACGCGGATACTGTGCTGCCCACGCCGGTCACCGACCAGTCGCTCCAGCCGGTTCCCGGGTGGGATTCGGAGGTCCTCGACGTCGCTCGCCGCATGGATCATTTCGAGTTTCCGCAGGGTCGCCCGCTGTACCGTCCGGTCGACGCGCTTGACGTACTGCTCGTGCCAGATGCGCTCGGTATCCCTACTCCCGAATGATCTGATCACGACACCAGTGTATAACGGACAACGTCATTAACGCTAGACGTTAAACTGAAACTCCGTGACGTCGCCGTCTCGCATGACGCAGTCCCTGCCCTCCATGCGGAACTGGCCGACAGCCTTGGCCTGCCGCATTCCGCCCAGCGCGCCAGATCATCAAACGAGACGCTCTCGGTCTTGGTGGAGGCGCGCTCGAAGTCGTTGTGGATGACGCCGCCGCCTGCGAGGCAGTCCAGCCCTTCATGCTGGTCTTATTGCGAGTCTCCTCAACGACGGTGAGGTATGTCGTCAGTCCGACGGTATCGAGCCGCCGCGAGCCAGCTTGTCGAGGTCTGCTTTCCCCTGACCGATCGATTCGAGCGTCTCCTCCACCTCGGAGCGCGTGTCACGTCCGGCTCGAACGTGACGGCACAACCGTCGTCGGCCGAGAGTACTGACAGCCAGCTCAGGGCGACGTCACATGAGGAGCGTCGTCGCCCCGCCCCAACTCCTACGTCAGAGCACCTTCTTCACGACACTCGACTTGAGTTGCATCCTGCCGAAACCGGGGACCGTCGCGTCGATGTCGTGGTCTGCAACGCCATCGTCGATCAGTCGAATTCCGCGAACTTTGGTGCCGACCTTGAGGACACCGCCGCCCGCGCCTTTGACCTTGAGGTCCTTGGCGATGATCACGGTGTCGCCGTCTTCGAGCACGTTGCCGACGGAGTCACGGATGACGGCTGCTGGGTCAGGCTCTATTTCGGCCGACCACTCGTGGCCGCACATGGGGCACACGAAGAGAGACCCCTGCTCGTAGGTGAACGCCTCGCTGCACTCAGGGCACTTGGGAAGCGAGTCAGACATTGAAGCGGAATTCGACCGAGTTCCGCAGTCGATACGCATCTAAAAACGCGAGCCAACAAACACTACTGACAGTTCATTATCTCTCCACTACCCCCGCAACGACTTCGGCTTGACCTGTCTTATCCACGAAAGCAGCAAAGTATTCTTCAAGGAGAACAGTCGCACTTTCTAGCATGTCTGCAAACCTACCGAGATGGATATAAGCAACCGAGTTGCCTTCGGTGTCATCTTTTATTTCGAGGAGCATGAACGCGAGTTGTTTATTACCATGGATCATGCCGCTAGCAATTCTCCACTGCGGAACTCCTACATAGAATGTCTTCCAGTCAAGACCAACTGTCATCCTCTTTCGCAACCACAGTGTCATAAAGTCCAATGTGAGTGAGCCCTTGGTGGGAATCGATTCCGGTGTAGGAAAGTGAAGCGTCTTCATAGCGTCGGAATGCAAACACCGCTTGATTCATGTGACTAGAGTTGAACACGTTTAGCGAGACAAGAAGGTTAAAATCTTCAACAGACAGCCCGGTAACCACCTTGAAAAGCTCGGCTTCGATCTTGGTGATCACATCTTGCAAGGTGTTCTCACGGAAGTCAGTGAGATACATGAAGGCAGGGATGCGGGTAGCGAACTTGATCAGTTTCTCTTGAATCTGCTTCCGCTTAGACTTGTACTCTTTTTCTTCTGCCGAAAGCTCTTTCTTCTCCGCTGGAGTGAGGTCTTCGCCTTTGCTCTTCTTAGTTTCTTTAACCTTTTCGCTCTTGTTGATAACCGTTTCAATGACGTTGTCACCAAGGGAACGGAATCCTTCGATATTCATTACTGCGCGCAGTGCTTCCTCGTTGTCGAGAATCCGGCGCAACGTGTCATTATCCACGTTCACCAATAAAGCCGATTCCCACTTGCGAGCTAGAAGCGTTGCACTTGTACCAGCCATAGCCATGTCGAGGATTCCACCCGCATCGATCTGCACCATGCGAGATCCGTCATACGCAAGAACTGGCAGGAAGGACACCAAATCTTCCACAGCCTTTTCAGGGTTCGATTCGTTAGGGCTCAACCCTATTCCATAATCAGACAGCTGACGCAGAGCACGGGTTGGCGCGAAATCGAAAACGAACGCAACCGGCTTGTATATCTCTTCCTCGTTGGGATTGTCGCCGTTGGGGTTTTTCTGACTCCATGGTGATTGCACGCGGAAGGCCGCTTGGAAATACGTCTCTGGAGATTTGAGGTTACGAAGCATCAAGATGGAAGACCATTGCGGCACGGTGACGCCGGTAGTCAGCTTTCCACAGGAAAGCGTGATGCTGCCTGATTCGTGACCGCTACCGATTGCTTTACGAACTGGCGGCAGGGCGTCTAGACCAATCCCGGCGCCGGTTCCGGCTACGGTCAGAACTTTGTATTTATGGAAGAAAGCATTCTGTTTCTCTGCCAGCAGGTTCGCCATCGCATGGCAGGAAGCCACGCTAGGCAAGAACCAGAAGGAGTGTTGCATGTGAGGCAGCAGTCGCACATCTGAGTACGGGAACGGTGGTCGTTGCGCACCAAGTTTTAGGTTATCTACCTGCGTTGGGGCATAGGCACCGCGAATAATATCTAGCCACTTCTGCACATCATTTTTGTGTTTGAACTCGGCCTTATCAGCAATATCGGTGGCTGCGAAGAAGGCGTTCAGATCAAACTCATCGAACTCGCCAGAACTAGCAATCGCTAGCAGTTCATCCGGCATCTGATAGGTGAGCAACCGCATCTGCGGCAGCGCGCCGTATGGGTTTAGCTTCTCCGGATATTTCTTGGCAAAATTCTCTTTAGCCCGTTGCTCATCGGTATAGGTCCAGTTAAAAATCTGTTCTTCAATGAATTCCCCGGTAGCCAGAGCTTTGAAAGGTGTGCCAGACAAATAGAGGTACGCGCGTGTTGTTATCGGAAGAAACTGCGTTTCATCCTCAGCGAGTTCTTCAAATTCTTCATGGTAGGCATCAAGCTCCGGGTTGTAAACGAGCTTCGTTTCAGCCTTGATCTGGGAATCATCTTCTCCTTCGAAGAGTTCTTTAGTGAGTATCCGGCCTGTTTAGAGCCACCTGTTCGTGTGTCGGGGAGCCGGCTATGGCGCGCGTGAGAGCCAGTGACTGGCGTTGTTGGGAGCCACCGGCTCTCACGCGCATGTTTAGAGCATTATTTGTGCTTGGTGTTCTCTCATGTTGAAGGTCCCGGTCTCGATCCACGTCGTGTTGTGAACGATGCGATCCATGATCGCATCAGCATGGACGCTGCCGCCGAGGCGGGTGTGCCAGTCCTTTTTCGGATACTGCGTGCAGAACACTGTTGAGGCTGCGTCATAGCGACGCTCGAGCAGCTCCAGGAGGAAGCTCTGAAGCGCTTCATCAGGTGGGTCGAGGAGCCATTCATCGATCACAAGCAGAGTGAAGTTACTCAGCTTCTTGAGCAGCTGTGTCTTCCCGTGGGGCTTATCGGCTGCGACGCTGATGAGCTCTTCCAGGTCCGGCATCCGTACATAGTTGGCGCGGATCCGGTGTTGGCAGGCTTGGTTGGCAAGGGCGGAGCCAAGATAAGACTTGCCCGATCCGGTGAAGCCTTGGAAGACGATGTTGTGGTGCAACTCGATGAACCGGCAAGTTCCCAGCTGAGCCAGCATGGCCTGGTCCAGTCCGCGTTCGGTGAGCATATCGACCCTACGCAGGTCCGCGTCGGGGTAGCGCACTCCTGAGCGGCGCTTGAGGCCTTGGATCTTCGCGTGAGTGAACACGGCGTGGGCGTCATCAACAGCAAGCTTGAGCTTCTCCTCAAACGACAGCCCCAGCGTGAGCCCGTCGTCAAGAGCGCTCAGGGCATCGAGCAGAGGTTCGGCTCCCATGTCGCGCATTTTGTTCTTCGTTTCAGTATCGAGCATCGTCATTTAGATCGGCCTCCGCCATAGTAGGCCGCCCCGCGAACATAGCCCCCACCCTCACTTTGAGAAGAAGGGGCGGCAGTTCCGGTTTTGTCTTGTCCGGTATCGAGGATCGGGCGCACGTGGCTATAGCGTGGGGAGCGAATATTGGCCTCCAAGGCAATCTTGCAGGCGGCCTCGACCCGACCGGCAGTAAATCGCCTCGATAGGCGCAGGACTGCCAGCGCGGGGTCCAGGCCCTGCTCGGTGACTGGGACAGCAGCAAAGATCCGATCAACGACCGTGAGCGTGTTGGCTCCGATCCTGGTGGCCCAGTCACGGACGCGGTGCTCGTCCCAGGGCTGATAGCCCTTCCCGCCGGGCAGGTCACCGTCATGCGTGCGGTATACCCCGCTGGTCCCGGTGGGGACGCGGACGTGACTGGTGAGCCGATCATGACCGTCGTAGATCTCCACCATCGTCGGTGTGATCCGCAGGTCAACCGTTTTACCGATATTGGGGTACGGCACGGAGTAGGAGTTCTTCTGCCACACCACATGAGAGTTCTTGGCGACTTTACGGCCATAGACCCAGGTAGCAATCTCATAAGCCACTGCTGGCAAAGGCCGCAGCAGGGGCTCCTCCTCGGTGCGGAAGACACTCGCGCGAGAGCCTGCACGCTTCTGAAACGGTTCAGCATTATAAGTTTCGAGCTCAGCGCGGATTGCTTGGCGCAGCTGCGCAAGAGAAGCGAAGGAATGCTCTCTGAGCTTGGCGTTGATTCTCGTGGCCACGTGCCAGACCGTGTTCTCCACGCTCGCTTTGTCTTTCGGTTTTCCCACCCGGGCGGGGAGCACGGCTGCCAAGTAGTGGCCGGCGAGCTCACGGTAGGAATCATTCAAGACGATCTCGCCCTCCCGGGGCCTGGTGATGACACCGGTTTTCAGGTTGTCACAGACGATCCGCGGGACGCTGCCGCCGAAGTAATCGAACATCGCTACATGAGCGTTCAACCAGGAAGTCTGTGTCATATCTGCGCAGGGTTCGACAAACGCGTACCGTGAGAACGGCAGGCAAGCGATAAACAGATAGACCTTCTGCTCCGCGCCAGTGACGGGATTTGTCAATGTCATGGTGGGGCCAGCCCAGTCCACTTCCACTGCTTGTCCGGCCTTATGCCCTACCCGTGAGGCGACCCCGGTGAGGTGGACATGATGTTGATATCGTCGGCAGAACCTGTCATAACTCATCGCCAGACCGCCCTCGTCTTTCACGAGGTCGACATACTCGCTGTGCAACAGTTTCAATGTCACCCCGACCCTGGCAAGTTCGCGGTGCACGCGGGTCCAATCCGGTTGGACATAGACGCTGGTGTGTTCTCCACGTCCGGGAAACAGCCGCGCATAAACCTCCGCTTCGGGTACCTCGGCTATGTCGTCATACGACAGGCCTTCGCGGTCGGCGGCTTCAAATACTTGGGCGATGCTATTACGTGACATCCCGTGGGCGGCCGCGATCGCGCGGCCTGATTGTCCCTGGGAACGAAGCTCTAAAATCAGCTTCGACTTAATCTTTCGTACCATGGGTACATGCTCCTTTCGTCGCGCGACCGATCCACGCGACGGAAGGAGCCTAACCAGGGCGGCTCTCCAACACGCCATAAACGGCTCTCACCGACACCATCGGCCTAGACGTGGACTGGCTCTGGAAGGCACCACGAGTGGCTCCCACAACCACGAATATTCACTTTAGCGGTTTCCCGCCAAGCCCCAAAGTGGTATTCATCGAAAACAACTAAATCCCAGTTGATTTCATGTAGCCACTGGTTCTTACTTTTGATGTTCCCGGCTTTGTCACGGCCCAAAAGATCTTGGAAGGATCCGAAATACACCAGAGGTTTATTCCTGGCAACTTCATCCGGGTTAGCTCCGGACTGTTTACTCATGTACTGCCAACCATCAAAGTCGGCGTGCGTTTCTAGGTCAGTTTGCCAGGCATCCTCGACCGCAGGTTTGAAAGTCATAACTAGTACACGGGTGGCGCCCATCTTCTTTGCCAACTGATATGAGGTGAAGGTCTTTCCAAACCGCATCTTTGCGTTCCATAGGAAACGTGGAACCGCATGCATATCTTCTTGCCACACTGAGTTGTAGTAGGCATGGGTTTTGCGCACCGCTTCTGCCTGCTCGGCACGCATGGGGAAGGTCTCATGGTGCGTGCCAGAAAGTTTTTGCCCGGTGCGGAGCTCAGTGATTGCTGTTTGCACGTCAGCCAGAGTGCACCGCATCCACTCTAGTTGGGTGTTCTCAAATCCTTTTGCCGACAGTTGAGCACGAACCTGAAAGTCAGTAAAGGGGGTACCATCCTCCCGCTCAGCAGGAACATCAAGAAGAATCGTTGGTTTGATCCCGGCAGTTTTTGTTTGCTCTTCGACGCGTTTCTTAACGTCGCGGGTAGTCTGACCAACCTTGATCAACCCATCATGACTGGGTGCATCTATCGAGTAAGCATAGATCCGCAATCGGGCTTCTGGTTTGAGAGGAAGAATCTCTTCAATGAGTTTCGACATGGGTGTGCCTAATCGGTCGAATCCATGGGGCGAATTACTGATTCGATGTACTCAATTTCAGATTCATCTAGCCCGTACTTCTCATAGAGATCCGAATCTGTCCAAATTCGATCCCACGTCAACACAGGCACCCAAGAGTACACAGACCTCATCGCATCTTGAGTGATCTTCCTCAAAGACACGAGGAAGCGGAACAAACGCGTTCTATAGTAGGACGCATAGCTTTCCGATTCTTCTTGCGACGAGAATGGTCCAGTAACAAGATAAGTCTGTGTACATACCGTTCCTGGTTGGCTAACAATTACCTGGCCAAGAATCTGATGTGGCACTGACTCACCTGCACCATATGCCTTGGGGCTCAACACTTTCCAGGCATCAATAGCACCGGTGTTTTTTCTCACCAATGAGCGGTTTGAATCGCTCTGGGTTTGATGGAGATTCCTGAGCTTGGAAACAAGGATGGAATAATGTCAGTTATGAACAATCCCGGACGCGCCTCGCAGCGGCGGTATTCACCAGAGGAAAAGGCGGCAGCGGTGCGCATGGTGCGCGCCTTACGTAAAGAGCTGGGCACGAAGAACGGCACGGTCAAAAGAGTTGCCGATCAGCTCGGATACGGCCCAGAATCGGTACGCACCTGGGTGCGTCAGGCCGATATCGACGATGGCCACCTCCCTGGTGTGAGCACTGATGAGGCCCGCCGTCTGCTCGAGCTTGAGCAGGAGAACCGCGAGCTGCGCCGGGCCAACGAGATCCTCAAACGCGCAGCGTCTTTCTTCGGGGCGGAACTCGACCGCCAACACAAGAAATAGTGGCCTTCATCGACTTAAATAGGGACGATATTGTGGCCGGGCGCCGTCTTGGAGTCGAGTCCATCTGCAGGGTATTGCAGGTGGCTCCAAGCACGTACTACGCCGCGAAGAAACGTGGCCCCTCTGCTCGTGCGATCCGGGACGCGGAGCTGATTCCCCAGCTGTTTGAGCTGTGGGAAGCGAACTACAGCGTCTATGGAGTGCGGAAGCTGTGGAAGGCTGCACGCCGTGCGGGAATCGATATCGGCCGCGATCAGACCGCCCGTCTTATGCGAGCAGCAGGGATCGAAGGGGCACGACGGACCAAGAAAGTCCGAACCACTCACCGTGATGCGACTGTCCCTCGGCATCCTGACTTGGTCGACCGTGATTTCACCGCCACAGGCCCGAATCAGCTGTGGGTCACCGATCTGACATTCGTTGCCACCTGGGCCGGGATCGCGTATGTGTGCTTCATCATCGACGTCTACTCCCGCATGATCGTCGGCTGGCGAGTCGCCTCGCATATGCGCACACCCATGGTCCTCGATGCGATCGAGATGGCCCGCTGGTCGCGCGGGACTCACCTGCCCGGGCTTCGGTGTCACAGCGATGCAGGCAGTCAATTTACGTCCATTCGCTACGGCGAGAGACTAGCGGAGATCGGCGCTGTTCCCTCGATCGGTACTGTTGGCGATAGCTACGACAACGCTCTGGCTGAGACGGTTAACGGATACTACAAGACCGAGCTCGTGCGCGGGCCGGCACATCCGGGTCCGTGGAAGACGATCGAGGATCTAGAACTGGCCACCCTGGGCTGGGTCCACTGGCACAACACTGAACGCCTTCACGGCTACCTCGGAGACGTACCACCGATCGAGTTCGAGAACACCCACTACACTGCTACCAGCACCCCCAACGTGCTGATCGGAATCAAATAAAAAGAGCCTCCATCAAACCCAGAGCGATTCAGTTCACATAGGGTGAGTCCCTTAGTGTGGTGTAAATTCCTGCGGGGTTGCCAGCAACGGTGATGGTGAAGATTGTTGGGAGTCATCGTGGGAGACTCAAATGTTCGACCAAGATACAAGAAAGCGACATCCCACGATGACTCACCACCAGTCTGCCCTGACGACCCTGATTTCTGAAGTCCTCACCGACCCTGATCTTGCTCACAACGATGTCTTCCGCCGCCTGCTCCAGGCCGGCCTTCAAGATCTCATCGATGCTGAAGCCACCGTCAAGATCGGCGCTGGCCCTCACGAACGCACCCCTGACCGGGTCACTCACCGTAACGGCACCCGGCCCAAGACTCTTGCCACCCCGGCGGGGGAGGTTGATCTACAGATCCCTAAGCTGCGTCAGGGCTCTTTCTTCCCGGCGCTGCTGTCCCCGCGCCGTCGGGTAGATAAAGCGCTTTTGTCGGCGGCAGTTGAATTTGGTGCATTTCCGGCGATCGAAAACTGAGCGGTTTTAGTTTACAGTTCCTTGTTCTTGTCGGTGTCTGATCCGGTAGGAGGTTCCTTTCGTGGTCAGGACTTGGGCGTGGTGGACGAGCCGGTCGATGATGGCTGTCGCAATCGTCTCGTCGTGGAAGATCGTGGACCAGGACCCGAAAGCGAGGTTTGAGGTGATCAGGATGGATGATTGCTCGTATCGGTCCGAGATGAGCTGGAAGAACAGGTTCGCGGCTTCTGGCTCGATGGGGAGGTAGCCGAGCTCGTCGATGATGATGAGCTTGTAGCGGCGAATACGCCGCAGCTCTTTCGTCAGGTCTCCCTTGTTGTGAGCGGCAGTGAGCGACTGGATCCAGCCGGCTGCGGTGTCGAACAGGACCGGGATTCCGGCCCTGGTCGCGGCAATGCCGAGCCCGATCGATATGTGAGTCTTCCCGGTGCCTGGTGGGCCGAGAAGGATCATGTTCTCCGCGTTGTGGATCCAGGTCGAGCGTGATGCTGCTTGAACGTCTGAGCGCAGGTGGGGCTGGTGATCGAAGGTGAAGTCCTCAATCGTCTTCATGGACGGGAAGTGTGCTCGTTTCCGTCGTATCTCGGCCCCAGATGCTTCCCGGGCGGTGACCTCGGCTTCCAAAACCGCGGCTAAGTACTCCTCGAACGTCCAGCCCTGTGCCCGCCCAGTGTCAGCCAGGCGAGCGAAAGAAGCTTGAATACGTGGTGCTTTCAACGCACTCGTGTAGTACGTGACGTCTTTGATCGCCTCCATTTAGGCCACCTCGATGTCAAAGATCTGGTCATATACTGCCAGGTCCCCGCCCTGGACCGTCACTCCGTAGCCGGGCAGGCCCTGGCGCTGCTGAAAGGTCGCACGCAGCTTCCGAGCGGTCTCCACGTGGTCAGGGTCGGTCACCTGACCGCCGCTGCCCCAAAGACGCTCATGAGTCGTGATGACCTTCCCGCCCGTACTGACTTGGACCGTCGACAGGTCCATGGTGACGTCGATGCGGTGCCCGATCCACCTGGGGTCAACACTGTAGGCGTTCGCGCCGATCTCGATGTAGTAGTCACGTCCCAACCGCGTCTGCACAGTCCACCTCGCTGCGGGATCAACCGGCGGCAACGCACCCATATGCTCGAGCTCGACGGTCAGGCCCTGGCCCCGAGTTTGGTCTTTCCCTCGTGGTTTCTTCCCTCGGATCACCTCGAGCCAGCCGGCGAGTTGAGCATTGAAATCCTTGGGACTGGCGAACGTCCGCCCGGGCAGGAACGAGGTTTCCAGGTAGGAGTTGAACCGTTCGACCACGCCCTTGGTCTCCGGGTCATAGGGTTTGGCTTGGACGAGCTTCACTCCGAGGGTTCCACAGAACTCCGCGACTTCCTGCCCGAGCTTGCCGTATCGTCCGATTCCGGCCTCGTTGTCCCACAATAGGCGTCGAGGAACCCTGCCAAAGGTGCTGATCCCGTCCCACATGCCCAACAGCAGGTCCGGGCGTTGCCGGCTCGGGATCATCAAGGCAACGGGATACTTTGACCAGGCCAGGATCATCGTCAGCACAGGGAAGCGTGCCGTCTTGCCGTTCCCGATCGGGATATCAACATTGGGGAACCACAGGTCACACTGAGCCACATCCCCGATCTCCCACTCCAACCGGTCCGCAGGATCGAGACGTCGTGGCGCATACTCAGGACGGATCCGTGCCACATTCTGCCGCAAGGCCCTCTCCGAGTAAGGCCAGCCCACCCGCTCGCCGATCACCGAGGCCGGCATCGTCGGACACTCCTCCAGCAGCCACCGTATCCGGGCCTCATACTCCCCAAACTTCGTCGGTGTCCTCGTGCGGACATAACGCGGCGGCTGATCAGACTTCACCGCCCGATCCACCGTATTGCGTGAGATACCCAGCTCAGCAGCAATACGAGCCTTCGGTACACCCTCGCGGGCAAGCACCCGGATCTTTTCCCAATCGTGCATTGAAATCACACTCCACATCGTTAATCGAAGTGCTCACTTTTCAAATGCCGAAACTGCTCACTTTTCAACTGCCGCCGACAGCTTTATGCAGTGATCTGCCAGGCATGGATCGATGGTGTCTCCACCCGCAAGGTTGATCACCTGATCAAAGCCCTGGGCAACGACACCGGTATCTCAAAATCAACCGTCTCGCGTATCTGTGCTGACATTGACGAGGGCGTGAGCCAGTTCCTGGGCCGGCCCTTGGATCACACCTGGTTCCCCTACCTGTTCCTGGATGCGACCTATCTCGACGTGCGTGTACGTAACCGAGTCGTCTCTCAAGCACTTGTCGTAGCCACCGGCGTCAGCGGTGAGGGTAAGCGCGAGATCCTGGGGATGGCACTGGGTGATTCTGAGACCACCGATTTTTGGACTGAGTTCCTCCGCTCCCTGCGAGAGCGCGGCCTGAAAGTCGCCACAAGCGCTGATCCGCTCGGGGTGGCGGTAGTGACCTCGGATGCTCATGCGGGGTTGAAAGCCGCAGTCAAAGCGATCCTGCCTGGAGCGGCTTGGCAGCGGTGCCGGGTCCACTTCGCCCGTAACATCACCCAACGAGTCGGCTCAGCCCGTTCCAAGCCTGTCAACGCCCTGGTCTCAACGATCTTTGCTCAGACCACCGCGCAGGCTGTCAGAGCTCAATACCGCACCGTCATTGACGGTCTATCTGGCTCGTTTCCCGAGGTAGCAGCCATGCTCGAACAGGCCGAAGCAGAGCTGACAGCATTTGCTGACATGCCTCAAGAGCATTGGAAGAAGATCTGGTCTAACAACCCGATCGAGCGGTTGAATCGGGAAATCAAACGTCGTGCTGACGTGGTCCAGATCTTCCCCGACCCTGCCAGTGTCACCCGCCTCGTCGGAGCTGTCCTTCAAGAACAGCACGAAGAATGGCTCTACGCCGAACGGCGCTACTTCTCCGAGGTCTCCATGCGAAAACTCATCCACACCCTCAACGCCCCCACCGGGCAAACCGATCACCATCCCGGCCAGGAACTCTTCCTCACCGCCTAACCCAACCCCGAAAAGTTACACCACACCAAAGGACTTGACCGTTCACATAAGCCGTCGAGCGTTTGCCTTTCTCAATACGGTGGAGAAGCAGATCACCATCACGTTTCGAGGTATGGAAATCACCAAAGTTTGTCGCGATACCGAAAGGTGTGTCGCCGGAGACTAGCGTCGAAACAGGCTCAGTCATGTCCGGCAATATCTTGCGAAGGATACTGAGGGCACGTTCATCCCGAATAAACACGTCGAACTCACCCAAGTCCCTCGGCCCCTGATGAAATTCCTTGCCACCGCTAACGCGCGTCACATCGCAAGGCCCCTCATAGTCCTTTTCCCACAGAAAATAGCAGATGCCTCCCTTAATTGAGACTCCCGGAAATGCCTCGGTGGAGTCTCCCCAGTCAACTAACTCTTTCAACTTTCTGCTGGTCAAAACTTCCTGGCGAAAATCACCCAATCCCCTTCCACCCGCCATCCAACGCGAAGGAATAACCATGGATAGGAACCTTGGTTCTAGTTTCTGAGCTTGTTCCACAAAGAGATGGTAGATAGAAGAGTCGCTAGAGCCTCCAGCTCCCCCTGTCATTTGATACGGAGGGTTCCCAATTATCACATCGAACTGCATGTCTTCTCCAAACAACTCAGCAACCCGAGTCTTAATGTCTTGGGCGTGTAAAAGCGCATAGGCGTGGGTTTCCAGGGCATCGTCTCGGTCAAATATCTTCTGGGGCGCGCCGCAAAACTTGCACTTTCCGTTAATCCGTTTTTCAATCTGGTTACCGTCTGAATCAGTGGCATAGATCCACTCATTACCACCTTCAAAAGTGTGTTCCAAACGTTCAAACCAGATATTTCCGTCCGGATCATCAAAGGACGTAGCAATTGAGTGCTTACTATTCGCATACTTTGAGCAGTAGAGACTTCTTCTACTAAGCAAGCTCGTTAGGTGCGTGATAGCGATACCAAAAACCTGCTCGGCGAGAATATGATCCACCCGCTCTTGCAGGTCAGGAATCTGATCGACTAACCCCGTGGTCAAACGACTGGTAATCTCACGCAAAAAGACGCCAGATTTAGTAACCGGATCGAGAAAACGGACCGTTGGATTTTCCCAAATATTCTCGCCGTCGTGAGCCCCAGCCCATGCCTCCGCAACCATGTCAAGCATCTGGTTAGCTAACTCAGGTGGCGTGAATACCTCGTCATTAGAAAGGTTGGCGATGCACGTCAAAACATCGGGGTTTCTACCTCTGATCGAAAAAGATGTTTGGACTGTCATAACGCTAGGTCCGCAACAGTCAAGGGCGGGTAGGTTTTAGACGGGGTGAATAGCTCTTGCTTGCCAAGGTTTGCGAACAACGTATCTTCCTCCCCGAAAGCGCTGCGCTGCGCCAACGTATCAAACCGGAAGTCTCGACGTTGAAACTTCCCTCTCCCCAAGTATCCCCACTCCGGGAACATAATGGCGTCGCCCACGCTGTTGCGCATCGTCATTGCGTCACCGTTAACAATATTGTTAGTTAGAACATACTCAGCGGCTTTGTAAAACATATCTTCAGAACTCAACTGGAGGTAACTCGAAAATACCTCAATCATGTTGGCCCGGCAGTCAGCAACGTTGTCGGGGAGCAACTCAACGCCGTAGATTGACATCAGTGCGAGTAGTGCGTAGTGCTTCTTCTCAAAATCACTATTACCGTAGCGTCCTTGAACTGTCGCAAGCTTTCGTTTCAATACGGGAATTAGGAAGTTTCCCGATCCGCAGGCGGGTTCTAAGAAACGGGAGTCTATGCGCTCAGACTCGTCCTTCACCAGGTTCAACATGTCTTCAACCATCCAGGCAGGAGTGAACACTTCGCCGTGGTCAGCAACACGCTGCTTGGACTTCACTAAGCGCTCAGGTTCAGTTGCCACTATTCACCCCCTACAAAATCTTCAACGATAAATCGCGATTTGAATCGCTCTGGGTTTGATGGAGGCTCTTTTTATTTGATTCCGATCAGCACGTTGGGGGTGCTGGTAGCAGTGTAGTGGGTGTTCTCGAACTCGATCGGTGGTACGTCTCCGAGGTAGCCGTGAAGGCGTTCAGTGTTGTGCCAGTGGACCCAGCCCAGGGTGGCCAGTTCTAGATCCTCGATCGTCTTCCACGGACCCGGATGTGCCGGCCCGCGCACGAGCTCGGTCTTGTAGTATCCGTTAACCGTCTCAGCCAGAGCGTTGTCGTAGCTATCGCCAACAGTACCGATCGAGGGAACAGCGCCGATCTCCGCTAGTCTCTCGCCGTAGCGAATGGACGTAAATTGACTGCCTGCATCGCTGTGACACCGAAGCCCGGGCAGGTGAGTCCCGCGCGACCAGCGGGCCATCTCGATCGCATCGAGGACCATGGGTGTGCGCATATGCGAGGCGACTCGCCAGCCGACGATCATGCGGGAGTAGACGTCGATGATGAAGCACACATACGCGATCCCGGCCCAGGTGGCAACGAATGTCAGATCGGTGACCCACAGCTGATTCGGGCCTGTGGCGGTGAAATCACGGTCGACCAAGTCAGGATGCCGAGGGACAGTCGCATCACGGTGAGTGGTTCGGACTTTCTTGGTCCGTCGTGCCCCTTCGATCCCTGCTGCTCGCATAAGACGGGCGGTCTGATCGCGGCCGATATCGATTCCCGCACGGCGTGCAGCCTTCCACAGCTTCCGCACTCCATAGACGCTGTAGTTCGCTTCCCACAGCTCAAACAGCTGGGGAATCAGCTCCGCGTCCCGGATCGCACGAGCAGAGGGGCCACGTTTCTTCGCGGCGTAGTACGTGCTTGGAGCCACCTGCAATACCCTGCAGATGGACTCGACTCCAAGACGGCGCCCGGCCACAATATCGTCCCTATTTAAGTCGATGAAGGCCACTATTTCTTGTGTTGGCGGTCGAGTTCCGCCCCGAAGAAAGACGCTGCGCGTTTGAGGATCTCGTTGGCCCGGCGCAGCTCGCGGTTCTCCTGCTCAAGCTCGAGCAGACGGCGGGCCTCATCAGTGCTCACACCAGGGAGGTGGCCATCGTCGATATCGGCCTGACGCACCCAGGTGCGTACCGATTCTGGGCCGTATCCGAGCTGATCGGCAACTCTTTTGACCGTGCCGTTCTTCGTGCCCAGCTCTTTACGTAAGGCGCGCACCATGCGCACCGCTGCCGCCTTTTCCTCTGGTGAATACCGCCGCTGCGAGGCGCGTCCGGGATTGTTCATAACTGACATTATTCCATCCTTGTTTCCAAGCTCAGGAATCTCCATCAAACCCAGAGCGATTCAATTGGGTTTAAGACCAGTGCTGGCCCTTTTACAACAGACTCTTCTGGGTCAACCTCGACTCCGAGTTCCTTTGCCGGAGCAATGTAGCCAGATACCACTGTTTTAAGGGTATCGATTTCCATAGGGGTGGGTGTTACATCTTTAGTAAGGCGAAGTATTGGATACTCTTCATCTCTTGGAATTACTCTGGCGACCTGCGCCACAATCCCAAAGTCTCCACCCAACTGACCCAACTTTCCGATCATCCACTTCGGAGAGATCCCCAGAATCACCTGGGGGCCTTCGTCTCCTAGGGGAACAGCCACTAAGGGAATTTCGTCTTCTACGCCATTATCAATACCCATTAACGTCCGCATCATTTGGGCACCCTGTTTTGTCGCTTTAGCTTCTTCACCCTTTTGTGAGAACGCGGTACCTGGCTTCGCAGCTTGGTCGGCAAACCATAGGAACAGTCTCATGACGGTCTGCAGGGGACCCAACGAAAGACCTGCCCTTAATTCCACCGTATCTCCAGCCGAAACACCGGCCAAAGCTTCAGTCCCCCATCCTTCAAAGGTGCCAATGGCCTTTTCTTGCTGAAGGAGGGCATACCATGCATCGAATATCGAGAATCTGGTACGTGTTCTAACCATCTCCTCTTCGACTTCAGAGGTTGCCTTTTTCCCTCCACCCACCGAAGCACCAATACCTGGCACGCCTCCTTTGAGTTCGCCGCTGAATCCACCTTCTCTCGCAACCACTGTCTTCGAGACGATTTCGTCAACTTTCCCTGATTCCAAGGCAGACAGCGAATTGATAACTACCTCATCATTGAGGTAGAAGAAACCCTTGTGGGCACGTTTCTTAGGTTTCTGATATATCGTCATTTCTTACTCCCAGACTGTAGTCCGCTGCGGAACTCCACGACGTCGCCATCCTGCATGACGTAGTCCTTGCCCTCCATGCGGACCTTGCCCGCGGCCTTGGCCTGCTGCATGCCGCCGAGCTCGACCAGATCGTCGTACGAGACGATCTCGGCCTTGATGAAGCCGCGCTCAAAGTCGGTGTGGATGACCCCGGCCGCCTGCGGGGCGGTCCAGCCCTTCTTGATGGTCCAGGCGCGAGTCTCCTTCTCACCAGCGGTGAGGTAGGTCTGCAGTCCGAGGGTGTCGAAGCCGACGCGTGCGAGCTTGTTGAGGCCCGATTCCTCCTGACCGGTGGATTCGAGCATCTCCTGCGCCTCTTCCTCAGTGAGCTCGACGAGCTCGGCCTCGAACTTGGCGTCGAGGAAGATCGCCTCATTGGGGGCGACGAGCTCGCGCAGCTCCGCCTGCATCGCCTCATCGGCCAGGCCATCATCGTCCGTATTGAATACGTAAATGAAGGGCTTGGCGGTCATGAGCTGGAAAGACCGGATGATCTCCGGGTCGAAGCGGTCCATGACCGAGTTGATGGTCGTGCCCTCTTCAAGAACTGTGAGCGCCTCTTGGGCGGTGTCGAGGTATTCCTTCGGCGCCTTCTTGCCCTTCACCTCTTTCTCGAGGCGGGCGATCTGCTTCTCGAGCGTCTGCATGTCGGCCAGCAGAAGCTCCGTCGTGATGGTCTCGATGTCGGAGGCGGGGTCGACCCTGCCGTCGACGTGGGTGACGTCGGGGTCCGAGAACGCACGGGTCACCTGGCAGATCGCATCCGCCTCGCGGATGTTGGCGAGGAACTGGTTACCTAGGCCCTCCCCTTCGGAGGCGCCGCGGACGATGCCGGCGATGTCGACGAAGGAGACGGTCGCCGGGATGATCTTGCGAGCATCGAAGATCTCGGAGAGGACCTGCAGGCGCTCATCGGGCAGCGGGACGACACCGATGTTCGGCTCGATCGTTGCGAACGGATAGTTCGCCGCGAGGACGGTCGCGCGGGTCAGCGCGTTGAACAGGGTCGATTTGCCGACATTAGGAAGTCCGGCGATACCAATAGTCAATGCCACGGTAGATCAGTCTAGTCGATCACCGCTGTCGGCCGGGTACGTGACTGCTCACAGGTCAGCGGCCGAGAGAACGGCCGAGGACTATGCCCCACAGGGCCGATTCCACTTCGCGGATCTGCCCGAAACCTTTGGCACAGTGGACCCATGGAGATCTCAATCCCCCTCGCCCTACTCGCCCTTCTGCTCTTCCTCGCCGTGGGCGCCGCACTCGGCTGGCTCGCCGGCACATCGCGCGTACGCGCCGCACAGGCCGATGCGCGTCTGGAGATGGCGCGCCTGGAGGCGCGTGCGGGGCGGCTCGAGGAGGAGAATGACTCGCTCATCGAGAAGTCGCAGGCCGACCAGGCCGTCCTCCGGGCCCTCGCTCCCATCACCTCCAACCTCGCCACGATGACGTCGAAGGTCGGGGAGCTCGAGAAGTCGCAGGCAGCCGCCTCCGCTCGCCTCCACCAGCAGCTGTCGACCGCACACGAGGCGTCGAAGGATCTCTACGAGGTGACGAGCTCGCTGCGCAGCGCACTGACGTCGACGAGCGCCCGCGGGTCGTGGGGCGAGGCTGAGCTGGAGCGGATCGTCACCGCAGCCGGGATGCTCCCCCACGTCCACTTCGAGACCCAGGCGAGCGTCGAATCGGCGAGCGGCGGCAGGCAGCGGCCCGACATGCTCGTCCACCTTCCCGGGGATGGCACGCTCGCGGTCGACTCGAAGGTGCCGCTGACGGCCTACCTCGAGGCTGCTGAGATCTCCGCCGATGATCCAGGCGAACGCGCCCGCCGGGACCAGCTGCTGGCCGAACATGCGAAGGCCGTGCGCGCCCACGTGCTGGCTCTCGCGAAGCGGAACTACCCGGCCCAGTTCGAGCATTCACCCCAGCTCACCGTCATGTTCATGCCGTCCGAGTCCCTCCTATCGGAGGCTGTCCGGACGAATCCCGGCCTGCTCGATGAGGCGGCACGACTCGGCGTCGCCATCACCTCGCCGTCCTCGCTGCTCGCCCTCCTGCGGGCCGTGGCCGCCACCTGGTCGAGTTCACGCGTGACCGACGAGGCAGCTGAAGTTCTGGCCCTCGGCCGTGAGCTTGTTCAGCGTCTGGGGGATCTCTCCAAGCACCTCACGGTGCTCGGCACTCGTCTTTCGGGCGCGGTCAAGGCCTACAATTCGTCGATCGGCACCCTCGAGAACCGCCTGCTCGTCACCGCGCGCGGCTTCGACTCCCTCTCCAGCGACGGGCTCGACGTCAAGGAGCTGGATTATGAGGCGGCCCAGGTGCGCACGATCACGCGCAGCGAACTCGTCGCGGACTAGAGATCAGGCCTGGCGACGAGCCCTGCGGGGCGCCTCCTCGAGGCGGCCCGCGGCCTTGAGATCGCCGCGCAGGTTCTTCGGCAGCGAGAAGGCGACGTTCTCGACCGCGGTCGTGATCGTCTGGACCTCGGTGTAACCCTGGTCGGCGAGAAGCTGCAGAACGTCACGGACGAGGATCTCCGGGACTGAGGCGCCGGAGGTGAGGCCGACAGTCCTGGCTCCCTCCAGCCAGGCCAGGTCGACCTGGTCCGCCTTGTCGACGCGGTAGGCCGCGCGGGCCCCGTATTCAAGGGCGACCTCGACGAGGCGGACGGAGTTCGAGGAGTTGGCGGAGCCGACGACGATGACGACATCAGAGCCCGGTGCCATCTCCTTGACCGCGCCCTGGCGGTTCTGGGTCGCGTAGCAGATGTCATCCGAGGGCGGATCCTGAAGGTTGGGGAAGCGTTCGCGCAGAAGGTTGACCGTCTCCATCGTCTCGTCGACGGACAGCGTCGTCTGGGAGAGCCAGATGAGCCGGTCGGGGTTCTTCACCTCGAGGGCCGCAACCTCTTCCGGACCGTTGACGATCTGGATGTGGTCGGGGGCCTCACCGTAGGTTCCCTCAACCTCTTCGTGGCCGTCGTGGCCGATGAGGAGGATCTCGTAGTCGTCGGCCGCGAAGCGGACGGCCTCCTTGTGGACCTTCGTGACGAGCGGGCATGTCGCGTCGATCGTCTGGAGGCTGCGGGTGGCGGCGGCCGCATGGACGGCGGGCGAGACGCCGTGAGCGGAGAAGACAACGCGTGCACCCTCGGGCACCTCGTCGGTCTCGTCGACGAATATCGCGCCGCGAGCGCTCAGGGTCTCGACAACGAACCTGTTGTGGACGATCTCCTTGCGGACGTAGACAGGGGCTCCATAGAGCTCGAGCGCCTTCTCGACAGCGTCGACCGCGCGGTCGACGCCCGCGCAATAGCCACGGGGGGCCGCGAGGAGGACCTTCTTGCCGTCCGGGCTCGGCGTGGACGACACCTCGCCCGGGAAGGCGGAGATGCCGGCGAGGGAGACAGGTGGTGTAGAGGTGCTCACAGTGACAGGGTACGCGAGCGGCCGCGGGGAGGCCATGATGCCCCTCTCACGGCGGCAGGCACAGCTGTCTGAAATGCCCGAATACACTGTGAACTCGGTCCGCGCCCAGCCCTTCAGCTATCCGAGAGATTTGGGGCGGAATCCCAGTGGCGTAGGACCTATTAGGCGTTTTCGTGCATTTCTGCATGCGAAAATACCGAGCATGAGCTCGCAGGTGATCATCCCCCCTGATCTGCCGCAGCTGGCCGCTGAGACGACTGCGGACCGGCCGTGGCCCCTCCGCCTGCTCTCGAAGAAGATCGCCGAGTACGTCGGCCGTATGTCTCCCATGTGGGTCGAGGGCGAGGTCCTCCAGTTCACGCCGCGGGGAAGCTCGCGCGCACAGTTCTTCACCCTCCGCGACCTCGATGAGCAGTTCTCGATCAACTGCAAGGCCTGGTCGAACATCATCCCGGCCGAATTCGCGGAGGGCTCCCGCGTCGTCCTCCGCGTCAAGCCGGACTTCTGGGTCGGCAACGGCTCGCTCTCCCTTCAGGTCGCCGAGATCCGCTTCGCCGGCGTCGGCGATGTGCTTGCCCGCCTTGAGATGCTCCGCAGGCGGCTCGGCGAGGAGGGGCTGTTCGCTCCCTCCCGCAAGCTGCCCCTGCCCTTCCTGCCACGCCGCATCGGCCTCATCTGCGGCTCGAACGCGAAGGCGAAGGACGATGTCATCGTCAATGCGCAGGCGCGCTGGCCCGAGGTCGACTTCGAGATGCGCGAGGTCAAGGTCCAGGGCCCCGCGAGTGCCGGTCAGGTGATGGCGGCGCTGGCCGAGCTCGATGCCATGGAAGACGTCGATGTCATCGTCATCGCCCGCGGCGGCGGGTCTGTCGAAGACCTTCTCCCCTTCTCCGACGAGGGACTCGTCCGTGCAGTCGTCGCCGCCCGCACTCCTGTCGTGACCGCGATCGGCCACGAGGGTGACCGCCCGATCGTCGATGATGCGGCGGACTACCGCGCGTCAACACCGACCGATGCGGCGAAGCGGATCGTTCCCGATGTCCAAGAGGAGCGGCGTATTCTCCAAGAAGGCCTCAAGCGGGGCCGCATGGCGATCGACCGGCGCCTCACCCAGGCACAGTCCGACCTCGATACCGTCCTCACCCGGCCCGTCCTCGCCTACCCCCTCACCCTTGTTGAGACACGGGAAGAGGAGCTCACCCGGACGGCAGCACGGCTGACCGAACTCGTCGAGCGGGGCCTTTTCGATGCGGGGAGCGCGCTCGATGCCCTGCGCCGGCATCTGCGCTCCCTCTCCCCACAGGCGGTCCTGGACCGTGGGTACGCTGTCCTGCGGACCCCGGACGCCGTTGTACGCAGTGCGGATGACGTCGAGGTCGGCACCCACCTCGAGGCGCTGCTCGCGGCGGGTCGACTCGAACTGACAGTGACAGCAGCAAGGAGCGGTGATGACCGAGAAGAATCATGACGATATTGCCGGCCTGAGCTACGAAGAGGCCCGGCGACAGCTCGTCGACATCGTCGCCGCACTCGAGCAGGGCACCGGTACCCTCGAGGAGTCCATCGCCGCCTGGGAGCGGGGCGAGGCACTCGCCCGCCGCTGCCAGCAGTGGCTCGATGGGGCTCGTGTGCGCCTGCAGTCGGCTCAGCTGGGCCGACCAGCGTCTGAGGAGGAGCAGTGACGACCATGGTTGTCGGCGAGGCTCTCGTCGACATCTTCGAGACGGAGGATGGTCCAGTCGAACTTCCGGGCGGCTCCGCCTTCAATGTCGCCCGCGGATTGGGCCTGCTCGGCCGGCGCGTCCACTTCGCCACGGATCTGGGCACTGGACCCCGCGCCGACATGCTCGCATCGACCCTCGAGCGGTCGGGCGTCGTACTCTGGCCGGGCTCGACGAGCGACTCCCCCACATCGATCGCCCGCGCGCACGTGCATCCCGACGGCACGGCAACCTACGAATTCGACCTGCACTTCAACCCGCCGATGCCGCCGGCCCCCGGGACGGACGCGGCTGCTCACCTCATCAAGCTCTCACCCCACACGTTCCGCACCGGCTCTCTTGCCGTCCATCTCGCCCCCGACACGATCCGTGCCTGGATCGATGCCCTCTCTCAGGTCGCGACCATCACCTACGATCCGAACTTCAGGGACGGTCTCGGCCCGCATGATGAGGTCCTGGCCCGCACGGAGGAGTTTATCGCACTCTCGGATGTGGTGAAAGCGTCGAGGGACGACATCCAGCGCATGTACCCGGGTATGTCCGAAAGCGCCGTCATCACCAAGTGGTTGAGCATGGGTCCGCAGATCGTCGCCTTGACCGGCGGGGAGAACGGCGCCGTTGTTGCGACGGAGAATATCCGTGTCCAGTCAAAGACCCCGAAGGTCGACGTCGTCGACCGGGTGGGTGCGGGCGACGCGTTCATGTCCGCCCTCATCGATGCCCTGGGCAGGACGAGCATGCTCGGCGAGGGCACCGCAGAGTCACGCCGAATGCTCTCGGAGCGTCAGCTCCGTTCGATCGCGGGCTATGCGAATGCCGGAGGTGCGGTCGCGGTCTCCCGGCGCGGCGCCGTCCCACCGACGAAGGACGAGCTGCTCAGCTTCGTGTCCTCATTCTCGGTCGTCGAGGTCTAGACGCTCGCCATTCTCAGTCGATTGAGCGTAGGTCTCCGACCCAACGGTCTGATTCCATCGTCGATCTCGGCACATCGGAGCCTCGTCCCGGCTGCTTGCCGCGCTACCTGCCGTGCCTGCGATCGCGCATCTCGTACGACCTCAGCGCCCGCAGGAAGTCCGTGCGGCGGAAATCAGGCCAATACGCTTCGCAGAAGTAGTACTCGGAGTGGACGGTCTGCCAGGGCATGAAACCCGACAGGCGCTGCTCCCCCGACGTCCTGATGACGAGGTCGGGGTCGGGCTGACCGCGGGTGTAGAGATGAGCCTCGATCTCCTCGTCGCACACTGTGTCGGCGATCTCCTGCGGGGTCATTCCCTCCCCAGCCTTCTGGAGGATGAGGGCACGCACGGCCTCCGTGATCTCCGAGCGTCCGCTGTAGCCGACCGCGACGTTGACGAGGGGTCCGTCACTGTCCTTCGTGAAGTCGATGGCCTTGAGGAGCCGTTCCCGGTTCTCCTCATCGAGGACCTTGAGATCGCCGACGTGGTGAAGGCGCCAATGGCCGACGTGGGCGAGACGCTCAACCGTCGAGACAATGATGTCGACGAGCTCCTTGATCTCCGATTCGTCGCGCGACATGTTCTCGGTTGAGAGCAGCCACAGGGTGACGAGCTCGATCCCCGCCTCATCGCACCACGTGAGGAACTCACTGATCTTGTCGGCGCCCGCGCGGTGCCCGTGGGCCGCGCTCTCACCGATCATCCTCGCCCATCGGCGATTGCCGTCGAGGATGACGCCCACATGGCGGGGCAGTCGGCTGCGCTCCAGAGATCTCGACACACGATTCTCGTAGAGCTGATAGATGGCGTCTTTCATCGACACTGGGCGGCTCCTTCAGCGGCTACACATAGATTACCGCCGAAAGTTCCGAGTAGGCTTCCAACCATGAGTTCGATCCATGACATGAGCACCGCCATCGGCGACGATGCCGCCCGACTCGGGTACCGCGAGCGCAGAGAACGGGCTGGCAAGCCCGCTGGACGAGGGGTCCTTCACCTCATCGCGACACCTCTTGCGGTGGCCTTCTGCCTCGTTCTCATCGCCGTCTCAGAGACCCCGTCCGAGGTCGTGGGCGCGGTCGTCTTCCTCGTCGCCTCGCTCCTGCTGTTCGGCTTCTCGGCGCTCTATCACCTCGGCAACTGGTCGCCGAAGGTGCTCGGCATCATGCGGAAGATCGACCACGCGAACATCTTCGTCCTCATCGCCGGCACCTACACGCCGATCACCCTCTCACTGCTCGAGGGCAGCACTCTCGCCATCATCCTGTCGATCGTCTGGGGCGGTGCGATCATCGGCTCGGCCATGCACATGTCGTGGGTGGACTTCCCCCGCTGGCTGTACGTCAGCCTCTACGTCGTCGTCGGATGGGTGGCGGTCTGGTACCTGCCCGACATCTGGCAGGCCGGCACCCCCGCGATCGTGCTCCTCATCGCCGGCGGCGGTGTCATCTATACAATCGGTGCGGTCTTCTACGCGACGAAGTGGCCCAACCCGTGGCCCCGCCATTTCGGATTCCACGAGTTCTTCCACCTGTGCACGGTCCTCGCCTATGCGTGCCACGCCATCGCCATCGCACTCGCGTACGGGTCGCACTGAGGCACAGGGCTCTCGTCAATCCGAAGGTTACGCCCGTCTCCATGTGACGCCGCTCTCAATCCGTTATGCTCGAACAGATCTGACATATCGACGGCGGGAGCACATTGTGGCGAATCAACTGTGGGAGACGAGCCCCCACCTGGCGCTCCGGGCAGGCAGCGACTTCGACCTCGCGGCACTCGACCGATCGAGCACCCCAGGCTTCACCGGCTCGAAGTCGGACGGCAAGGCCCGGCTCGATGAGCGTGCCGATCTGCTGAGCGAGCTGCAGGAGCGGCTCTTCGCACACAGCAGGCACGGCGGCACCCGCTCCGTTCTCCTCATCCTTCAGGGCCTCGACACGGCGGGCAAGGGCGGCATCGTCCGCCACGTCATGGGCATGGTCGACCCGCAGGGCGTCGCACTCGCAAGCTTCGTCGCGCCGACCGAGGAGGAGCTCGCCAACCATTACCTGTGGCGCATCAAAAAGAAGCTCCCCCAGCCCGGCAAGATCGGCGTCTTCGACCGCTCCCACTACGAAGACGTCCTCGTCGTCCGGGTCGAAGGGCTCGTCGAGGAGGAGGTGTGGCGCGAGCGCTACGACGAGATCAACGCCTTCGAGAAGGAGATCGTCGACTCGGGCACCACCATCATCAAGATCGCGCTCATGCACTCGAAGGAGGAGCAGGCGGGCCGCCTCCTCGAGCGGATCGAGCGCCCCGACAAGCGCTGGAAGCTCAGCCCGAGCGACCTCGATACGCGAGCGAAATGGGATGACTACCAGGAGGCCTACCAGGATGTGTTCCGGCTGACCTCAACCGAGCACGCCCCGTGGTACGTCATTCCAGGCGACAAGAAGTGGTACGCACGAGTAGCAGTCACCGAACTTCTCACCCAGGCCCTCATCGACATCGACCCGCAGTGGCCCAAGCCCCGCTGGAAGCCCGAGGTTCAGCGCCGTCGCCTGCTCGAGACGGTCGATCCGGCACTCGTCGACGACCTCGTCGAAGCGGTTGAAGAGCAGCTCAAGGATGCGAAGGCCGAGCACGGCGACTTCCTCGCAGAGAAGGCCCGCGTCGCAGAGCTTCGCCACCGCGACAACGGCCACCGCGCCCCGTCGATCAATGGCAATGGGGGCCGGGCGTGGGCATTCCTCAGGCACCGAACGGCAACACCCAGGGCGCGGCAGAGCCGAAGGAGACTCAGCAGGTCAGCGACGAGCCGTCGAAGAAGTCAAAGAAGTCATCGAAGAAGAAGCGCAAGGCTAAGTCGAAGAAGGCCAAGAAGTCGAAGAAGTGACCGGCTCCCGCTACGAGTCCGTGGGGTTCCCGGGCTCTGCCGGAGGCTCCTCAGCGGCCTTCTCGGGCCGCGGGGCGGTTGACTCTTTCGCTCGCTGGGCTTCGGCGGCGCGCCGCTGCTCGGCAGCGGCTGAGTGCTTGATGCGCCGCAGCTGTCGGTTCATCGCCCACATGAGGAATGCGAGCACGATTCCAAGGAAGAAGAATCCAAGGAGAAAGCCCTCAACGCCGGGGGTCGCCTCCCAGGGCTCCGTCGGAATGTCGGTCGGCGACGGGCTGGGCGTCGTGAAGGGGAACATCATTCCTCGATCCGTGCGAACAGGTCGGTCTCAATTTCGTCGGGATACCCGACGACGGAGTGGGCGAGCTCGAACTCCTCCCACGGCCAGACCCGTGCTTCGATGTCCCTCGGGACGGCCATGAAGAATCCGTCCGGGTCGATCTGGGTGGCGTGTGCGAGCAGTGCCTGGTCGCGCTGCGGGAAGAATTCGCTCACCTCGAGCCGTGCGTCGACCCTGCGGGTCGGGGTCTTGCCGCGGCGTTCCATCCACTCCGCGAACGGAGATTCCAGGCCTTCGGCGATGAGGACCTCGTGGAAGGCCTGGATCCGGTCGGGGCTGAAGGAGACGTCGTAGTAGACCTTCGACACTGTCCAGGGATCGCCGGCCTCGGGGAACCTGGTGGGGTCGGATGCCGCTTCGACCGCGGCCATCGAGACCTCGTGCACGCGGATGTGGTCGGGGTGCGGATACCCACCGAGCTCGTTGTACGTGGTGAGCACCTGGGGCTTGAACTCCCGGATCTCGGCGACGAGCCTCCCGACCGGCTCTTCGAGCGGGATCGAGGCGAAGCAGTCATCGGGAAGCGGGGGCAGCGGCTCCCCTTCGGGGAGGCCAGAATCGACGAAGCCGAGCCACGTGTGCTCGATGCCGAGGGCCTCGGCCGCGGCCGTCATCTCCTGCTGGCGAATGGCGGGCATGTTCTCTTCGATGTCGGTCCGGCCCACAAGCCGAGGGTTGAGGATCGAGCCCCGCTCGCCCCCGGTGCAGGTGACAACCCGGACCCGGCCGATCGTGGCGTAGTGCGCCATGGTTGCCGCGCCCTTCGACGACTCGTCGTCCGGATGGGCATGGACGGCCATCAGTCGTGGTTCACGCGTCACTGATCTCTCATCCCTCCACAAGTATGCTGTTCTCAGATAGTACTGAGATACTCGACGGCAACACCAATCTCTTTTCGAAAGGCGTAAACGCATGACGGACATCCCTCCCGAGCTGCGCGACCGCTACGGCTTGGATCGACATCCTTCCAGAAGAATCGGATATCTTCTCGTTGCGCTGGCGGTTCTCATTGCAGCGATCATCGGCGCCTCCCAGCTCATCGGCCGTGATCCGACGATTCAGCTCGTCAACACCGGCCACACGCCCGTCTCCGACTCCGAGGTTCGGATCACGTACACCGTCCATGGCCGGGAAGGCCTCGAGCTCGAATGCTCGGCGACGGCGGTCAACGACAACTTCGCCCAGATCGGCGCGAAGACATGGACGTGGACGATGGAGGAGGATTCCGTCTCGGATGTCCTCATGCTCCAGACCTCCGAGCGCGCCGCGGCCGGATCGATCGAATACTGCGCAGTCGTCAAGTAGTCGCATCCACGGCGTTCCCAGGTGACAGGATGCCGTTGCCTGGTATCATATGCCTTTAGGCCGCGTCAGCGCGGCATCTTTTTTACCCATCCAAGGAGACCACTATGGGGCTTATAGGACATTTCGTGTTGCTGGGATCCGGGTTTTTCGTTGTGGTGGCGCGGTTTTCGGTGCTCGGAGTCGGTTTGGCCTGAGTTCTTGGTTGGACATTTCGTGTTGCTGGAAGACCCATTTTTGCCTGGTGTGATGCGGAAAGGTCGGTGTCGGAGTCGGTTTGAATTGAGGGATGGGCAATCCTTCATGCGGCTTGTGCGGCCGGGTCATGATCCGTCACGGCAAAACCGCCTCAGGCCGACAACGTTTCCGATGCAAGGCCTGCTCGGCCACAGGCACAAGACGACTCGACACGCGGGCCCGTGATTTCGCTGCGTTCTTGAGGTTTGTCACCGGCACGGGCACCTACCTCGACCTGCCCGGAGGTGGACGGCAGGCCCGACGACGATTCGCCCCGTTCTGGAGCCTGTGGCCGTTATCGCCACTGGTGGACGAGGTTCACCCGGTCGTGTTCGTGGACGCGATCTATCTGCACCGGCGGGCCGCGATCCTGATCGCGTGCACGCCCACGCACGTAGTGGGCTGGTACGTGGCCCGCACCGAGCGCACGGACGCGTGGGCGGCACTGTTCTCCCGGATTGCCGCCCCTGATGTGGTCGTGTGCGACGGGGGCAGCGGCATTGTCTCGGCCCTTGCCCAGCAGTGGCCCACCACCCACGTTCAGCGCTGCACGTTCCACGCGTTCAGCGTGGTCAAGCGCTACACCACCAGCCGGCCGCGTACCCAGGCCGGAGTGGAGCTCTATGAGCTCGCCAGGGGCCTGTTGGCGATCCGCACCCGCGAGGAATCCCTGGCCTGGCTGGTCGAGCTCACGGCGTGGAACGCCCGGTGGAAGGGCTTCCTCGCGCAGAAGACGCGTCTGCCCGACGGCAGCTATGTCAACACCCATGACCGGCTCGTGCGAGCGAAGAACTCGCTGAACACTCTCGCCCGGCGTGGCACCCTGTTCACCTACCTGCGCGAGGACCTCGCGGGCCTGGATGTGCCCGCGACGACGAATCGGATCGAAGGGCTCAACAGTCGTATCCGTGACCTGCTGCGCCACCACCGCGGAATGGGACTGACCCACCAGATCAAGTCCGTGTGCTGGTGGCTGTACGCACGCACCGAATATCCCTTGACGCCAGCGCAGATCCTTACCGCCACGCCAACCGATCAGCAGATCACTGCGCTGTTCACCGCCGCAGATCACCGAGCCCATGCCCAACACGAGATCAACCGGTGGGGCACTGCCGTCAACTGGACCGACCTCCACCACAGCAGCCCCTTCCAACAGGACTACTGACCCCGAACCTCCAACCCCACCAGCAACACGTTATGTCCTATAAGCCCACTATGGCTGAATCGCAGACTACGTGGCTGTCGCAGGAAAGCTTCGACCGCCTGTCCGCGGAGCTTCGCGACCTCGAAACACGCGGTCGCGAGGAAGTTGCCGAACGCATTGAAGCCGCCCGCTCCGAAGGCGATCTGCGCGAGAACGGCGGCTACCAGGCCGCACGCGAAGAGCAGTCGAAGATGGAGGGCCGGATCGTCGAGCTCCAGTATCTTCTCCGCCACGCCCAGGTGGGCGAAGGCGACGTCGACACCTCGAAGGTCGGCCCCGGCGTCGTCGTCACGGCTGAGATCAACGGCAAGGAGCAGAAGTTCCTGCTCGGCTCCCGCCAGGCGGCCGCCGACCTCAATATCAACGTCTACCCCGAGGCGGCCCCGTTGGGCGCCTCGATCATGGGTGCGACTGTCGGCGAGGAGCGGTCCTACAAGGCTCCGAATGGCAAGGACATCTCCGTCAAGATTCTCGGGCTCGAAGCACTTCGCTGAGCGATGGTGAGTCGGGAGCGCTGCGGCGCTCCCGACTTTTCATATCCAGACGCACCTCGCCGTCGGACACGCCCGCAGCACTGCCTCGTGCGGTGGTGGGAGTGGGGCTCGCGCCGGGGAGCGGGCGCGACGCCAGCCCTTCGAGTCAGTCGTTGCGGATGATGTGGAAGACCGGCTCCTCGTACGGGTGAGCCTCCATGAGCGCCGTGAGTACACGGTCGCGAATGTCGCGGGGAAACATAATCTCGACGCGGTTCTCCTCGACCCTCGTCAACCCACCGACCTCACCGATCGCTGGATCCGCGTCGCCAACCGGCCGGAACTGTCCGATGCCGGGCGCAATGAAAGCACACTCCACATAGTCGCCGACCTTCCCGGCGCCAACCGCGCACACGGATTCGATGACATCCGACGTGTCATCCGCGGGAACGAAGAAAACAAGAACATCTGAGGCCATGGGAGCTCCTTTCGACGACAGTCTCCCACTGGGATCCCCGTCCTGCCAGCCGAGGGGCGCAAGCGCGATCCCCGCTTCTAATATGTGTTCCAGGTCACTCCCAATTTCATTTACGGCATGATACCCATGGGGGTATTTTTGAACCATGAACAGAGTCCTGATCCTGGGAGCCGGAACGGCCGGAACAATGGCCGCGAATCACCTGCGTGGCGCTCTCGATGAATCCTGGTCGATCACCGTCGTCGACCGGGACGACGAGCACCACTATCAGCCGGGCTACCTCTTCATTCCGTTCTGGATGAAACCTGAACGGGTGAAGAAGAGCCGACGCAGCATGCTGCATGCCGGAATCGAGTTCGTCGAGGCCGGAGTCTCCCTGATCCACCGCGAGCGCCGCGAGGTTGAGCTGATCGGCGGGCGCCTGCTCGCCTACGACTGGCTCATCATCGCCTCCGGCACACGCCCTGATCCGTCCCTCGTCGAGGGGATGGCCGATGGTGCGCTGTGGCGGGACAGGGTCCACGAGTTCTACACCCTCGAGGGATCGGTCGCGCTGAAGAAGGCCCTTGCGGACTTCACGGGTGGACGAATCCTCGTCCATATCTCTGAGATGCCGATCAAGTGCCCGGTGGCGCCGCTCGAGTTCGCCTTCCTTGTCGAGGACCACTTCCGCAAGAAGGGGATCAGGCACAAGGTCGACATCACCTATGTCACGCCGCTCGATGGCGCCTTCACCAAGCCTGTCGCCTCCAAGGAGCTCGGCGGTCTCCTCAGGGATCGCAGCATCCGCCTCGCAGCAGATTTCGCGGTTGAAAGGATCGACAATGACAGCCAGCGGCTCGTCTCCTACGACGGCCGTGAGCTCCCCTTCGATCTTCTCGTCACCGTGCCCCCGAACGTCGGACAGCAGTTCATCATGGACTCCGGCCTGGGGAACGACGCCGGCTTCGTGCCAGTCGACAAGCACACGCTGCGCGCACTGGACGATGACAGAATCTTCGTCCTCGGCGACGCGAGCGATATTCCGACATCAAAGGCGGGCTCCGTTGCACACTTCGCCACCGAGGAGTTCATCGACAACTTCCTCGCCGCGATCGAGGATCGGCCACTGCCGAACGCATTCGATGGGCACGCCAACTGCTTCGTCGAGTCCGGCCGCGGCCAGGCCCTCCTGCTCGACTTCAACTACGAGACCGAGCCCCTGTTGGGCACCTTCCCGGTGCCGTATGCCGGACCTCTGCGCCTCCTCAAGCCGACGCGGCTCAACCATCTGGGCAAGCTCGCCTTCGAGCAGATCTATTGGCAGATGCTGCTTCCTGGCCGCCCGATCCCCATCTCAAGCCACATGACGATGGCTGGCAAGCACAAGCCGAAGGAGTAGACGTCGATGCCCACCAATACCCTGAACGACTGGACGTTCGAGGTGGATCAGGAGGGATTCCTGACCCGCCGCGATGAGTGGAGCGAGGAGCTTGCATCCGACCTCGCCTCACTGATCGGGATCGAGCTGACCGAGCAGCACCTGGCGACCCTCCGCTTCATGCGGGAGGACTCGGCCGTCACGGGCGTCACGCCCACCCTGCGCCGCATGCAGACCGTCGGCGGCTTCGATATCAAGACTCTCTTCGCGCTATACCCCGGCAAGCCCGCGAAGAAGATGGCATGGCTGGCGGGCCTTCCCAAGCCCGTCGGGTGCGTCTGAGCAGCCGAGGAGGAGAAACACATGAGCACCACCCCCATCCCCGAGGGCTTCATCATCCCCGACTTCGGCGCCACGACCCGGAGTGCCGCCCCGACGAGCGAGGCACGCACCGACTACATCGGTCCGGCCTCAACCGGCGGGCCGCGGAAGATGGCCTTCATCTGCTCCAAGGGCAACCTGGACATGGCGTACCCGGCCCTCATCATGGGCAACGCCGCGCTCGGCGAGGGCGTCGAAGTCCATATCTTCTTCACCTTCTGGGGCCTCGACATCATCAACACGAAGACCTACGACAGCCTCAAGTTCACGCTGTCGGGCAACACGGCCATGCACATGCCGGCACTCGGCAGGATCAAGCCGGGACTTGAGCATGTGTCGATGCCGCAGGCTCTCGGCAATATCCCCGGCATGACGAGCTTCGCCACGCGAATGATGAATCAGCAGATGGAGGATTTGGAGATCCCCACGATCCCCGACTTCCTCGATCTCCTGCAGGCCTCGGGCGCACACATGTACGCGTGCCGCCTCACGTTCGACATGATGAAGCTGCTCGAAGCCGACCTCCACGAGGGCGTCGAGGGCGTCATCAGCGCGGCCGACTTCATCGAGATCGCCGAGGGCGCCCAGGTCGTCTTCGTCTGAGCCGGCTCCACGCTCACGGACAGGCCGACAGGGCCTACGCGCCGCTCACGCGTCCCGCCATGTAGGCGCGGAGGACCGGTGCGGCGTCGTCCGCTGACGGCAGCGAGACCGCGAACTCGGAGCCGCTGGCCCGCTCGATCATGAGGGCGGGCCCTCGGCGGATGACGATGGCGGAGCGTCCCGGGAGGAAGCGCCAGCCCCATCCTCCCCATTGCGCGGGAACGAGCTCACCTGCCGACGCGCGTGCGATGTCCTCGAGCGGGAAGGTGCGGAGCGGGAATCCCACGTAGACGGAGCTGATCCGCAGGCCACGTTCGTCGATGGATACCCGGTACTTGGCGAGCCCGACGAGGATGAGGATGACGGGCGCGAGGAGGAGGGCGGCGATGAGCATGACGGCGCCCTCGCCCGGAATGAGGATGAGCATGACCGCCAGAACGACGGCGGTCATGACCGCGATCGCTGCAATGAGGGGCGAGGTGACGGTGTCGCTCCACGGTTCGGCGGGAACCGCTGGGTCCGAAGGCACCGCAGCGCCGTCGGATGCGTGCATGCGCCGAGGCCGGCCCTGGGGATGGATGAACGCGGGGACGGCTCCCCAGGCTGCGCTGACGAGAATGAGGGCGACCCAACCGCCGAGATCCTCGGTGCCGGTGCGGGCAACGACGGCCGAAACGAGCCATGCGGAGACGAGTATCCCCTGCATCATCCCCGCGCCCGCGAGCCAGAACCGTTCGCCCGTCCAAGACGCGGCGATGGCGATGAGACCGAGGATGGTGGCGATTGCCAGGACAACGGCGACTGTCACCGTGTAGGTGACCGCGGCGACGAATTGGTCGGCCGTTCCGGAGGCGTCGAAGTGGGTCGGCACCCGATCCGGCAGATCCGCTCCCCACATGATCCACAGGATCATGAATGCTGCCGGCATGATGAGGAGTGCGCCAGCCGCGGCCCACCGCCGGGTCTCGTGTGCCACTATCGCTCGCTCAGACTTCCTCGGACTCGCGCGGCCCGTCGGGAGCAGGCTCGGAGCCGGGAATCCGCTTGGCCTCGGCGGCCTCGGCCTTCTTCGCGAACATCTCCTCGCCCGATCGAACGTACTCGTCGAACGCCTCGGGTGGGCCGCCGCGCCTATTCGGGTCGTAGTTCATCTCCGGATACATGTCGCGACCGACCAGGTAGTTGATGACGACGTTGAGGGCGGCGACGAACGGGACGGCGAAGAGCGCGCCGAAGATTCCTGCGAGGATCGAGCCGGCGGTGACGGCGACGACGACGACGACCGGATGGAGCGACAGATTGTTCCCCTGGAGGTAGGGCTGCAGAACATTGCCTTCGATCTGCTGGACGGCAAGCACACCGACGAGCATGAGGATCGCGTCAGTCGGACCCTGATCGACCAGCGCGACGAGGGTCGCGATCGCACCGGTGACGAACGCACCGACGATGGGGACGAAGGAGCCGACGAAGACGAGCACGCCGATGGGGAACCAGAGCGATACTCCGAGTGCTGCGGCGACGGCGGCGATGCCGACGGCGTCGATGGCGGCGACCTGGATCTGCGTCCGGGTGTAGGCACCGAGCGTGTACCAGGCCCGGATCCCGGACTCGTTGACGTCGCGACGAGCCCGCTCGGGGAACATGCGGACGACGAAGAACCACATGCTCCGACCATCCCGCATGAGGAAGAACATCGTGAACAGCGCGAGGATGAGGCCGGTGAAGAAGGAGACGAGCGAGCCGGTCGCGCTCAGCACGCCGCCGGCGATGTTACCGGCGTTGTCGCCGAGCTGCTCCTGCGCGCGGTCGACATACTGCTGAAGCTGGTCGGAGCCAATCCCGAGAGGGCTGTCCGCAAGCCAGGCGAGGAGCTGATCGAAACCGTCCGAGGCCTTGTCCGAGAGGTTGGCGAAGCCCCCGATGATCGAAGCGCCGGCACCGCCGACAAGCCCGACGACGATGAGGAGGAAGGTGATGAGAGCAACCGCGGCCGCGAGCGTCCTCGGCATCCGCAGCCTCGACCGGTAGAAGCCGAGGATCGGCTCCATGAGGACCGTGAGGAGCATAGCGACGAGGATCGCAAGCAGGATCGTCGAGAAGAACGTGAGGAACTGGCCGATGAAGTAGGCGGCGACGCCGACGAGGATGAGACGCCAGGACCAGCTTGCGGCGATTCGCAGCGCACCGGGTACGGCCGATTCCTCCCTCTGCTCCCGACCCCTCATCCGCTCCTGGTAGGCCTCATCGGTCCGTACGACTGGACCCTGCGCGAGCCGCTCCCTCCGGTCGCTGGCTCGCTGCCTGATCGATCGCTTCTCGTCCTCAGGTGACGGTGACATAACTTCCTCTCGGTCGCACTGGTCACCAGTCTAGGTCGCCGATCGGCTTTCCTCAGCGCGAGAACGGTTCAAGCACCCTGCGGCGAATGATTTCACCGTCGGGCGAGACCCCTTGAACCGCACGGTCGTGGGGTAGACAATTCAGACATGGGTTTTCTACAGTTCAGCAGGCCGCCTGTCGTCACGGCCGATACCGCGCTGCGCGGCCGCGACATCCCGGTCCTCCCCCACCCCCGCCCGCACACCGTCCTCGGCACCGCGATCGATGCACCGCCGGCGGAGGGTCAGGAGGAGGCCTACCTCGCGCTCGGCTGCTACTGGGGCGCTGAGAAAATCTTCTGGGAGCTCGGTGCCGAGACGACGGCCGTCGGTTTCATGGGCGGCTACACAAAGAACCCCACGTACATGGAGGTGTGCACCGGACTCACCGGGCATACCGAAACCGTCCGAGTCGTCTTCGACCCGGAGAAGATCTCCTACGCCCAGATCCTCCAGGCCTTCTTCGAATCGCACGACCCGACGACGCTCAACAGGCAGGGCAACGACCGCGGCACCCAGTACCGCTCCGCCGTCTTCGCCACCACCGACGAGCAGTACGAGACGGCCCTCAAGATCCGCGACCTCTATCAGACCGTCCTCGACGAGGCCGGCAGGGACGCGATCGTCACCGAGGTGCACGAGCCCGGCCAGACCTTCTACTACGCCGAGGACGATCATCAGCAGTACCTCGACAAGAACCCGGGCGGCTACAACTGTCATGCTCGGACGGGGCTGGCCTGCCCGGTGGCCTGAGACTCGATACCTGAGCGGCACCCAGACGGGTGCCGCTCATTCGTGTCCGGGACTGGACGCCGCCGGACGCGGCCTCGTACAGGCGGCAGTCTCGGGTCGGCCGGCGGGCGCACAGCTCCGCCGCCTCACGGATCTCGCCGAGGGCGGATCTGCTGCACCCAAGCCGGAGTGGAGGACGCGAGGTGTGCCAGACTGAACCGGTCAGCATTTCGATAGAAAGGTTCACCATGGCAGTCGAACTACCCACGGCCACCGGCTCCTTCGGCGACGAGCCCGTCCTGGAATTCCCGACGGACCAGGCTCCCGCCGGCCTCCACATCTCCGTCCTCGAGGAGGGCACCGGACCGGTCGTCAACCGCGGTCGCCAGATCGAGGTGAACTACCACGGCCAGATCTGGAACGGCGGACTCTTCGACTCCTCCTACAAGCGCGGCAGCACCACGAGCTTCCCGATCGGAGTCGGCACTGTCATCGCCGGATGGGACGAGGCGCTCGTCGGCAAGACCGTCGGCTCGCGCGTCCTCATCTCCATCCCGCCAGAGAAGGGCTACGGCGCGCGCGGCGTGCCCCAGGCCGGCATCGGTGGCACCGATACCCTCGTCTTCGTCGTCGACATCGTCGGGGTGAAGTGACGACGTCTCGACCACGACGAATGCGGCCCGGTTCAGATTGAACCGGGCCGCATTCTTCTGTCCCTATCGGGACTGCGTGATCAATCCTGGTTGAGGATGGCGATGAGGCGCAGGACCTCGAGGTAGATCCACAGGATCGTCATGACGATGCCGATGGCGGCAGTCCAGGCGAACGACCTCGGCGCACGGTTGGCGACGGCGATCTTCGCGACCTCGAAGTCGTTGATGAGCATGTAGGAGGCAACGACGATCATGACGACGCCGAGGATGACGCCGAGGGGAATGCCCATGACCTCAGCCGACCTCATGCCCCAGGGGGCATCGATGACGCCGGTCCAGGACAGGAAGAGGTTGGCGAGCGAGAAGACGATCGCGGCGATCATGATCGTGAGGACGATCTTCATACCCTTGGGGGTCGTCCGAACGAGACCGGACGTGTGGAGGAACCAGGCGACCGCCACAACCGAGGCGGTTGCGAGAACGGCCTGAAGGGCGATGCCCTCGTACATGAGCTCAAGAACGCCGGTCAGGGTGCCGAGCGCGACACCCTGGAGGGCGGCATAGGAGATGGTGAGGCCGGGGCCGAGCTGGCGCTTGAACGCCATGACGAGGCCGACTCCGAAGGCCGCGAGCGACGCGACGATCGCGATCGTGAAGGCCGTACCGAAATTGGCTGCCGCCGTGTTGTCGGGGACGAACAGCATCCAGGAGAGGATGCCGGTGAGGACGGTGACACCGAGGAGGATGCCCGTCTTCATCATGATGTCGTCATAGGTCAGCGCGGGCTCGCCGTTCGCCGCACGATCACCGAAGACCGGTGCGTCGTAGCGCTGGTCCTGCTGGCCGAAGGGCTGCTGGCCGTACGCCTGCTGATCGTAGCCCTGCTGACCATAGGCCTGCTGGATGCCGGGCTGCTGCGGCTGGTCGCCGCGGCCGGGCTGGTAACCCGGCATCGCCGGGTAGCCGGCGGGGGTGCGCTGCTCCGTGAAGTACGGGTTGCGCGACATAATAGGATTGCTCATCTTCGCAATTCCTCCACACTCTCTTGGGACACTGGTTGCAGTCTATACAAACGGACAAAGCCTAACCAGACACAGTGTCCCGATTCCTGCCTGGGCGTACGAGCGATTCAGCCGGTCTTCAGTTTGGCGGTGACGCGCGCCACACGCCCTGCGCGCGGCCACCTCTCTCTGCCATCCGGAGCGGAGGCCTCACCCTCCCCTATCCAAAGTCCTCGAGCTCCTCGGTATCGGTGTTCTCACTGAAGGGATAGCCGGATATCAGCGTCGAACGGGCGATGACGATCGAGGCGATCGACGCCGTGATGAGCTGAAGGATGATCGCGATGATCCCTTTGACGATGTTCCCCGGCTCCGGGTTGATGAGGAGAACTCCCGCTGTCACGAGGACGAGGCCGACGCCCGAGGCCGTTGCGACTGCGGAGATGCGAGAGTAGGGATCCTTGAACCGGAAGAGCCCGACGCCCGCAAGGAGGAAGATGCCGGCGCCGAGGCCGACGAGGATCTGTCCGATGATGCCCATCATCTTCTCCCTCCCGTCATGGCACGCGACAGAGACACGGCCGCGAGGAACGCGACGAGGGTGGCGATGACGATGAGGTCGAAGGTGCCGATCCGCGCGGAGCGCACGCCGATGAGGGCGATGAGCGCGACAACGCTGAACGTCAGGAGGTCGGCCGCGATCACCTGGTCGGCGGGGATGGAGCTGGTTCGGATCCGCCACACCGCCAGAAGGATCGTTGCGCTGATGACCACAATGGCCAGATCAATGACGAGCATCGGCACCTCCCACGCGAACGGCTTTCATCATTCGTCGGTCGACCTGGATGAGGTCACGGTGAGCCTCGTCGGCATCGGCGTAGTAGAGGGTGTGGATGAGGAGCGTGACATCGTCATCCTCGCCCACAACCCCGAGAACGACTGTTCCGGGCGTGATGGTGATGAGGATCGACGTGACTGCCGCGTGGACGCTGCCGATGTCACCGAGGTGGAGGCGGACGACGCGGGGCGTCGACCTGTCGGTCGGCATGATGACGTGGAGGATGGTGCGGCCCGCTGAGCGGAAGATCTGCTGGATGAACCACAGGGTGAACCAGACGAGCCGGGGCAGGAGCGTGAGAAGGTCGAGGATCATCGCATCAGCGCCTCTACATAGCGGGTGGTATCGACGAGCCCGTCAGCCGCCACCTCGGCCAGCCCGAGGAGCGCCTGGGCACCGAGGCCCAGGACGAGCGTGGCGGCCGCCAGGACGACGGCGGGGGCTGCGAGGCCGAGAGACGTGGGCCGATAGACGCGGACTGCGGCTCCCCCATCGCCCAGCGGCTCCTGTGGGTCGGCGCCGGTGAATGTCGGTGCGAAGACCGCGTTGAAGATCTTGAGCATCGACATGAGGGTGAGGAGGCTCGTGACGAGGGCGATGGCGACGACGGCCCACTGTGCCTGGTCGACAGCGGCCCACACGAGGGAGAGCTTCGCCGCGAAGCCGGAGAACGGCGGCAGTCCCGCGAGCGAGAAGGCTGCGACGCCGAAGGCGACAGCGAGAACGGGCTCCCGGCCGATCCGACCGCGCAGATCGTCGAGGCGGTCCGTCCCGAATCTGCTCTCAATCGCACCGGCACTGAGGAAGAGCGACATCTTCACGATCATGTTGTGAATGAGGTAGAAGATGCCGGCGGCGAGGCCCAGCGGCGTGAACAGGGCGAGGCCGATGAGGATGTAGCCGATCTGGCTCACCATGTGGAAGGCAAGGATCGATCGCATCCGGTCCTCACCCACGGCGCCGAGAACGCCGACGAGCATCGTCGCACTGAAGACGACGATCCCGATCCACAGGTGCCTCGTGTCCCCGTCGTAGACGACGGCGTAGAGCCGGTAGATCCCGTAGATGGCGATCTTCGTGTGGAGTGCCGAGAACAGCGCCGTCATCGCCGGCGATGTTGTCGGGTACGAGCGGGAGAGCCAGCCGTGGACGGGCACGACCGCCGCCTTCATCGACAGCGCCGCCAGGCACAGCGCCGTGGCCGCCGCGACGTGCGGGGACTCCTGCGCGGCGCCCGCGAGCTCACCGAGGTGGACGCTTCCCGCTGTCCCGTAGACGAACCCGATCCCTGCCAGGAGAAGGCTCGAGGCGAAGAGGTTGAACGAGACGTAGATCCGGGATCCCGTCACCGAGCGGGACGTCCCCTTGTCCCTCCTCGCCAGCACAAGCAGCCCGTAGGAGGGGATGAGCATGACCTCGATGAAGATGAAGAGGTTGAACAGGTCACCTGTCAACAGGGCGCCGTTGACACCCGCGGTCAGCGCGAAGATGAGGGTCGGGAACAGCCGGTGCCTGCCCGTGCCCGACAGGAGGGCGAAAACGACGGCGATGAGGATGAGACCACCGGAGACCATGATCATGAGCGCCGAGAACGCATCGAGGATGAAGGGGATGGAGATCCCGGCCGGCCAGTCGCCCACACGCGGCGCATAGACCTCGCCGCCCGCCGTGCCCGAGACGAGGAGGATCCCGCCCACGGCGTTGAGTACCAACACCGAGATGAGCAGCGTGAGCGTCGCCCGCGGCCGGCGTGAGAGCACGGCGCTGATCCCGGCCCCCAACAGAGGCAGGGCGACGAACATGGTGAGGAGTTGGTCGATCACGGCGCCTCCTCGGCCCGGTCGGCATCCGGTCCCACGTGCGACTCGGTCGTCGTGTCGTCATCGTCCCCCGTCACCGCGAGGACGATGAGGTAGATCGTGATCGCGAATGCGATGACGATCGCGGTGAGGACGAAGGCCTGCGGGAGGGGATCTGCGGTGGTCGCGATATCGGGGCCGCTGACGAGCGCCTCGTCACGCCGGTCACTGCCGCCCGAGCTGATGATCGCCAGGTTGACGCCGTGGGAAAGCAGGATGAAGCCGAGGATGACTCGGAATCGATCCTGCTGCAGGAGGAGGAAGGCTGCGCCGGCGATGAGGACGCCGACGGTGAGAGCGAGCATCATCGGGGACCCTCCTGGTTCGCGACGGACTCGGCGGGCGGCTCCACGATGACGGCGGGCGTCACCTCGCCTGTCCTGGTCATGCCGAGCCTGTTGATCGCGGTGAGAATGACGCCGAAGACCGCGAGGTAGACACCGACATCGAAGATGATCGCGGTCGACACGTGGACACCGAGGACCTCGCCGTGGATGGGATTGAGGAAAGCGCCCTCGGCCAGTCCCACCAGGCCCATGACGACGGCGATGAGGATGCCCGCTCCCGAGATCGCGAGGTAGGGGCGCTCGAGTGAGGGAACCCGATCATTGTGGGAGGCGAGGTAGATGAGAATGATCGCGGCGGCACCGATGAGCGCGGAGATGAAGCCGCCGCCCGGCGCATTGTGGCCCCGCATCAGCGCATAGACGGAGATGATTCCCATGAGCGGGATGAGGATCCAGCCGCTGTCGCGCATGAACAGCGCATTCCTCTGCGGGTCCTCGACAACACTCGTCGCAACAGGGGTGATCCTCCGGCTCGCGAGCGGCCGGGCGTCGAGCAGAGCGACAATCGCGACGGCGGTGAGCGCGAGGACGACCAGCTCACCAAGCGTATCGAGCGCCCTGAAGTCGACGAGAATCGTATTGACGACGTTCGTGCCGCCGGTCAGGCCCTCGGCCTCCTCGAGGAAGAAGCGGCCGGCCTCGGCCAGATCCCGGTGACCTGAGAAGGTGAGGACCGCGGCTGTGGCCGCCACGCCGCTCAGAAGCGCGATGGGCACGGCTACGGCCCGACGGCGACGCGACTCCCGGTCGAATTCGCGCGGCAGGCGCTTGAGGACGAGAACGATGACGACAACAGTGAGAATCTCGACGAGCAGCTGGGTCAGAGCCACATCGGAGGCCCCGAGAGCGAAGAACCAGAGGACCAAGGCGAAGCCGACGACGGTCAGCAGGACGAGCGCGGCCAGCCTCGACCGGGCCCTCATCATGGCGAAGGTGCCGAGGCCCGTCATCGCCAGGAGCAGACTGTCGACCAGCTGGATGTCAGCGACGTGCTCCGGCATTCCCCGCCATAGGCCGGGAAGGGCGAAGGCGGATGCGGCGATGAGGACGAGAGGGACGGCGAGGTTCCCGGCGGGAGTGTCGGACCGGGTCAGGTCACCGACCCGCCTGCCGGCCGCGATGATGCTATCGAGCGTCGCCTGCACTGCGCCGACCGCGGTGAACGCGCGCTCCTCCGCATCGGCCTCTGCGTGCTCCGAGCGGAGGTAGAGGACGGCGATGACGGCTCCGACCGCGATGGCGAGTACCGATGCGAGGAGCGGCGGTCCAATGCCATGCCAGAGCGCCAGTCCGGGCACCTTTGACGCGGGGACACGGGCCGCCTCGGCCGCAGCAGGGACGACGAGCCGATCGAGTACGGGCACGACGAGTCCGAGGAGGAGGCCTGCCGACGCTGTGACGGTGACGGCGCCCGACATCGGCCAGGTCTCCCTCCACGGGGCGACCGCGAACGGCCTGCCGGTGAGGAGTGGCAGGACGAGGCGCAGGGAGTAGGCGACGGTGAGGGCCGCACCGAGGACGACGCCGGCCGCGGCGATCCATCCCAACCCAAACGGCGCGGAGATCATGGCATCGAGGATCGCCTCCTTCGAGATGAAGCCGAGGAGGGGCGGCAGACCCGCCATCGAGGCAGCGGCGAGAACCAGCATGGCCGTGTCCCAGGGCATGGACCGACGCAGTCCCCGCAGCTCCCGCACATCGCGCGTGCCGGCACGTTTCTCGATCAGCCCGACGGCCATGAACCCGGCGGCCTTGAACAGCCCGTGGGCGAGGACGTGGATCGACGCCGCCTTCATCGCAAGCGGCGTGCCGATCCCGATGACGGCGACGAGCAGGCCGAGCTGGCTCACGGTTGAGTAGGCGAAGAGCTGCTTGATGTCCTTCGTCCGCAGCGCGAAGACCGCTCCCATGATGGTGGTGATGACGCCGACGGTGATGAGGAGGATCGGCCACACGACGGCTGCCGAGACGGCGGGTGAGAACACCATGAGGAGGAAGATGCCGGCTTTGACCATGGCGGCGGCATGGAGGTAAGCACTCACCGGGGCGGGCGCCACCATGGCATCGGGCAACCATGAGTGGAACGGGAACTGCGCCGACTTCGTCATCGCCGCGACCGCGATCAGCACCGCCACCGCAGAGGTGAACCCGGTGTCATTCCAGGCATCGTGCCCCAGCGCTGCGGTCAGCTCCGTCGTGCCGGTCCTCACGGCAATGAGGATGACCGCGGCGAGCAGAGCCTGACCTCCCACTGCCGTCACGAGAAGGGTGCGGGTCGCCGGCCTCCGGCCGCTCTCGCCAGAGCCGAGGATCAGCAGGAACGACGCGATCGTCGTGAGCTCCCAGGCGACGAAGAGGACGACGAGATCATCGGCGAGAACGAGGGTGAGCATGGCCGCCGCGAACGCCATCATTGTCGTGAAGAAACCCGTGGCCCTCGCCGACTTATAGCTCGCGGAGTAGATGAGGACGATCGCGCCGATGATGAGGACCAGTCCCGCGAAGAGGAACCCGAGTCCGTTCAGCCGCAGCCCGAACGCGACGTCAAGGGCCGGGATCCACTGCACGGCCTCGGTGATGTCACCCTCCGGTCGGCGCGCGGCAAGGAGTGCGGCGACGGCGAGAAGACCGGCGGCGAGCGGCCAGCCGACGGCCCGGCCGAGGAACCGAGACAGGAGAGGCGTGAGTGCGACGAGCGCCCAGGTGGCGGCGAGGATGAGGACAAGACTCATGCGGCTCCCCCGCCTGCGCACGGCGAGTCGGCGGGGGGACGCTGTCGTTCACGCACGGTCGTTCTCCTCGCTGGTCACACGGCGATCAGGCAGGACAGGAGAAGAACGCTCTCCAACCCCGGCCGGTACGCCGGTCGGGCCACGTCTCAGCAGAGTACAGAAGCTGGACACCGAGACGCGACGATTCAACGCTCAGCGAACGAGCATCAGTCCCACGCCCACAGCCCGGTTATCGAACACAGTCATACCGCGTCAAACGTCGCCTTCAAGGCCTTGTGTATGCTGAATTGTGCAAGGACGGCGGGACAATGGAGTTCCTCCGATCGACGATCGCGAAAGAAGAAATGATGCGGACGTATACGCGTGGTGCGGCTGTCGCAGCTGCGGCACTCATAGCCCTGGCGGCCTGCTCGGATGAGGAGCCTGACGCTCCCTCGGCAGAGATCTCGATTGGGGATGCCTGGGTCAAGGCCTCGGACGAGGCGATGACGAGCGCGTTCGGAACGCTCTCCTACGACGGTGACGAGCCCATTGCGATCACCTCCGTCACGTCGACGGCGGCGGACCGCGTCGAACTCCATGAGACCGTCATGGGCGAGGACGGGCAGATGATCATGCAGGAGATGTCCGGCGGGTTCTCTATCGAGGCCGGCGGGGAGCTTCTCCTCGAACCCGGCGGCAACCATCTCATGCTCATGGGACTGATCCAGCCGATCGAACCCGGCGATGTCATCACGTTTGCCGCAACGCTCGACAGCGGGGACACGTTCACGTTTGAGGCGACGGCGAAGGAGTACGCCGGCGCGAACGAGAGCTACCACGACAGCGAATGAGCGAGCAGAGTGACGGGGCCCTGACCCGGCGGGGTCTTCTCCTCGGAGCGGGTGCAGGATTGGGCGCCGTGGCGGCCATCGGCATCGACCGCGCCGTCGCATCCCAATCCGAGCAGGCCACCCAGGGCGAGCAGACCATACCCTTCCATGGGGCCCACCAGGCGGGGATCGCCATGATCCCGCAGGCGTACGGCTCCTTCTATGCGTTCGACCTCAAGGATGGGGTCGACCGTGACGGGCTGAGGAAGCTCATGAGGCTCCTGACGGACGACGCCGAGAGGCTGACTGCCGGCCGGCCGGCACTGGCCGACTCCGAGCCTGAGCTCGCCCTCGTCCCCGCGCGGCTCACCATCACGTTCGGCTTCGGCCGGGAGTTCGTGCGGAGAGCCGACCCGGCGGCGGTCCCGAACTGGCTCGGCCCGCTTCCCGCCTTCGAGATCGACAACCTCGACCCCGCCTGGAGCGAGGGCGACCTCCTCATCCAGATCGCCGCCGATGATCCCGTCACCGTCTCGCACGCAGCCCGCATGATCCTCAAGGACACGCGGAGCTTCGCGTCGCTGCGCTGGCTCCAGAAGGGATTCCGCCGGGCGGCGGGTTCGATGCCGGAGAACGCGACGATGCGGAACCTCTTCGGCCAGCTGGATGGGACCGTCAACCCTCGGCCCGGCACGGACGAGTTCAACAGGCTCGTATGGTCGACGGACGGCTGGCTCGCGAACGGCACGAGCATCGTCATCCGCCGCATCGACATGAACCTCGAGACATGGGATGAGGTCGATCGGCCCGGCCGTGAACAGTCCGTGGGCCGCTTCCAGGACAGCGGTGCCCCGCTCACCGGCACGAACGAGCACGACGAACCCGACTTCGAAGCCGTGACGAGTCTTGGCCTGCCCGTCATCGCCGAGTATGCCCACATGCGCCGCGCACGATCCGACAATCCCGAGGAGCGGATCTTTCGGCGCGCCTACAACTACGATGACACCCCGCCGAGCAGCGACGTGTCGAACGCGGGACAGATCTTCACGTCGTTCCAGGCCGACGTCGACAGGCAATACGTGCCGATCCAGACGCGGCTCGCGGAACTCGACCTGCTCAACCAATGGACCGAGCCGATCGGCTCGGCCGTGTTCGCGATCCCGCCGGGATGCGCGGAGGGCGGCTACATCGGCGAGACGCTCCTGTCCTGACCGGTTCGCCTCTCCGGAGCCGATTCAGTGGCCGTCACGGCGTCGGACTGACGACGCTCGTCGATCCTGGTGACGGCGTGCGCGGCCTGCGCTAGTTTGTGACCTATGGGAACGCCACTGGAATCACTACCTGGACTGTCGAGGCCGCTGCGTGATGCCGTTGCCGGCGCGGGCTACACCGACCTGGAGTCGCTCGATGGAGCGGACTTCGCCGACCTTCTTTCGCTCCACGGCGCCGGCAGGGCGGGGCTGCTCCGCGTGCATGCCGCGCTGCAGGAGAGGGGCATGGGCCTGACGGGGGCGATACCGCAGGCGAAGGAGCCGGTTTATACCCGCGGGGCCACTGGCCAGAGCGCTCCCGACATCAAGACGGCCCCGACAGGTGAGAGCCCAGCCGACTGGATCGCGTCGCTCCCCTGGCCTGCGAGGATCGAGCAGGGCAGAACACTGCTGGAGATCTTCACAGCGGTGACCGGGGAGGAGCCCGTCATGTGGGGGCCGAGCATGGTCGGCTACGGCCAGGTGCACTATCGGTATGCGACTGGCCGGGAGGGCGATACCTTCCATCTGGGCTTCAGCCCTCGGAAGGCGTCGATCAGCCTCTATGGGCTCCAGTCGTCGCCGCGCAGCGATGAGCTCCTCGCCAGGCTCGGCAAGCACATGCGAGCCGTCAGCTGCGTGTACGTCAACAGGCTGGAGGACATCGACCTCGACGTCCTCGCCGAGCTCGTCCAACACTGCTGGGAATCCGATCCCACAGCCTGCTGAATCAACTCGTACCCCCGGAGGGACTCGAACCCTCACTGAGTCGATTTTAAGTCGACTGCCTCTGCCGATTGGGCTACGGGGGCAACATGGACATTATGCCCAACGAGTGCTCCGTTCCTGGAATCTGCGGCCCAGTGGGACCGAAGAGATCTAGAGTGAGATGACATCAGTACCAGAATGGAGAGCGCATTGAGCACGGCCACAAACCCGGTCGCATGGTATCGAGACAAGCTGCATTCGGAGACCTTCGCCGGCGGGATCCTTCTGCTCGGAGCCGCCATTGCCCTTATCTGGGCCAATTCGCCGCTGCGGGAGGGTTACGCGACCCTGTCGAACACAATCGTCGGGCCCTCGTCCCTCCACCTCGACCTGTCGATCTCCTCGTGGGCGTCGGACGGTCTCCTCGCCATCTTCTTCTTCGTCGTCGGACTCGAGCTCAAGACTGAGTTCGTGACGGGAAGCCTGCGAGACATGCGCCAGGCGCTCGTCCCCATGATCGCGGCCGTCTGCGGCATGGCAGGGCCCGTGCTCGTCTACGTCTCGATCATCGCGATCTCCGGCTCGGGAGTCTATGACGGATGGGCGATCCCCGTGGCGACGGATATCGCCTTCGCGCTCGCGGTGCTCGGGCTCTTCGGAAAAGGACTGCCCACCGCCGCCCGGATCTTCCTCCTCACCCTCGCGGTCGTCGACGACCTCCTCGGCATCACGATCATCGCCGTCTTCTTCACCGATCACATCTCGCTTCCCTGGCTCGCCGCCTCCTTCGCCGCCATCGCCATCTTCGCCGTGCTGCTCCGCCGGGGCCTCACCTCCTGGTGGCTGCTCTGGCCGCTCGCGATTATCGCCTGGGCCGCCATGCACTCCGCCGGCATCCACGCCACGATCGCCGGCGTGCTCATGGGACTCAGCGTCCCGGCCCTCGCGCGGGCCGGCGAGGACAGGCCGCTGACAGAGCACTTCGGTGAGCGGTTCGAGTTCTGGTCCGCCGGCATCGTCCTGCCGATCTTCGCGTTCTTTGCGGCCGGCGTGAATATCGTCGACTCCGGCGGCTTCGTCGCGATGCTGACGAACCCCGTCGCCATCGGTATCTTCCTTGCTCTGCCACTGGGCAAGTTCCTCGGAATCTGGGGCGGCACCGCCCTCATCACGAAGGTCTTCGGGCTGAAGCTCGGCAAGCACCTCTACCTTGCCGACATCGCAGCCGTCTCTCTCGTCTCCGGGGTCGGCTTCACCGTGTCCCTCCTTATCGCCTCACTCTCCTTCGAGCCGGACCATCCGTACGCGGGCTTTGCTCGCATCGCCGTCATCCTCGGCTCCGTCATCGCCGCCGTCCTCGGCGCAATCGCCCTGCGGATGCGGGCCCACAGCCGCAGCCGCGGACCGGCACCTCTCCACGACGCCACCGAAGACAAGATCCGCCTCGACGGCCGCCCGAACATCGACATCGACGAGGACGGCGACGCGACCGACGACGAGATCCGTCTCGACGGCAGGCCCAACATCGACGAGCCGCGTGACTAACCCGACGAGCACCGAATATAGCGATCCATGGTTCTATCTGTAAACCGTGTCCCGCTCTGCGAGGGAAGGCTGCGGTACTAGGCGATGAGGCCGGCCGCCCACAGGGCGATGCCGTCGAGGATGTCGTGCTCGGAGGCCGTCACGGAGGTGAGTCCCGGCATCTCCTCCGCGCATCGCCTCACCACCTCGGACCAGACGAGCGCCCCCGCCGCGATGACGTCGATCCGGCCCGGATGCATGTAGCCCTCGGCTGCCCGCTCATCCCTGCCTGCTGTCATGAGCCAGTCACAGGCTTCGTACACCTGGTCGAGCGTGAGGCGGGCGCCATCAATGGCGGCGGGGTCATAGGTGGAGAGTCCGAGAGCTCGAGCCGTCAAAGTTGTCACGGTGCCGGCGAGGCCGACGACGTTCGTCGCCCGGGAGATATCAACCCGCTCGAGGGCCTGGTCGAGGGCGGCCCGAATGTCGCGGCGGGCCGATTCGATCTGCTCAGGCGTGGGCGGGTCGGCTGTGAAGTGCCGCTCCTGCATCCGTACACAGCCGATGTTCATCGAGTACGAGCCGGTGACACCCTCCGCGGCAGTGCCGACGACGATCTCGGTCGACCCTCCGCCCAGGTCGACGACGGCGACAGGATCGGTGGCGTCGATGACGGAGGTGGCCCCCGCGAAGGACAGCTGGGCCTCACGCTGGCCGGAGATGACCTGGGGGGTCACGCCGAGGCGCTGCTCGATGCCGGTGATGAAGACATCGCGGTTCTCCGCGTCGCGCGTGGCCGAGGTGGCGACGAACCTGATGTCCTCGACCTCATGCTGGCGGCACAGCTCCGCATAGTATTCGGCCGAGGCGAAGGTGCGCTCCAGCGCATCCTCCGCGAATCTGCCCGTCCGGTCGACGCCCTGGCCGAGCCTGACGATCTGCATCGTCCGCTCAAGGTCCCGCAGCGGCCTGCCCGGTTCGATGTCGGCGATGAGGAGGCGGATAGAGTTCGTTCCGCAGTCGATTCCCGCAACTTTCACCGTTCAAGACTGCCACGAACCGGAGGCGGTTTCGAGTCCCAAACGGTGACATTTCTCTGAGGCGGCAGGAATCTGCACGGCGGCCGCCTCGCCGGCCTGCCGCCCGCGTAGCGTCCCGGTCGACGCGCCTGTCCCGCCGGTCCTGTCTAGGAGGACGGGGCCTCGTCTCGGCTGCATGTGCAGCCCTCGACCGTCCACTCGATCATGTCGAGTGCGAGGTCGCCGATGGGGTTGATGCCGGGACCGACTGCGAGGCTGTGGCCGACGAGGGCATGGAGGCACTTGACGCGGTTCGGCATGCCGCCGGCCGAGACTCCCTCGATCTCATCGACAATGCCGTGGGTACGGCGGCGGGCGAGGTAATCCTCGTGGGCGGCGCGGTACTGCTCGGCGAGCTGCTCGTCGGTCTCGAGACGCTCCGTCAGCTCGGCCATGATGTGGCTGCCTTCGAGGCGAGACACCTCGAGGACGATCTGGGGGTGGGTCAGGTAGTAGAGAGTCGGGAACGGCGTGCCGTCCTCGAGGCGGGGGGCCGTCTCGACGACGGTCGGCTCCCCGCAGCCGCAGCGTGCGGCGATGGCGATGACGCCACGGGGCACACGCCCCAGCTGCCGCTCGAGCGAGGCGATGTCCTTATCTGAGACGGTCACTCCGTGCCCTCTTCCTGGTCTGATTCGTCGGCCGATTCGGCCGCATCTCTGTCGCTGTATCCCGTCACCGAGAGCGAATCCCACATGGTCGTGAACCAGGGCGTTGCCGCCCTGCGGTTGTATTCGAGCTCCATCTCCAACGCCCGGCGATGATCCTCGGGAGTCCCCTCCTCGGGGTCGTTGACGACGTAGAGCACCTCCCCCGGCTTGACGTAGCCGAGCCGCTCGCGCGCCTGGGCGCGGACGTAGTCGTCATCATTCCAGAGGATGACCTCAGCCTCGAGGGTGCGGACCCGGGCGCGGGCCTCCTCAACCGAGGTGTTGAGCTCCCGGAGGCGCTGCTGCTGGTCGAGGTAGTTCGACAGCGTCGGGGCGATGATGATGACGGCCAGCATCGCCGTCAGGACGATCGCGAGGAGGCGCAGCGAGAACGCCCGCGGCCTGTCCGCACCGATGACGAGCGACCGACGCGTGCGCTCCTTCTTGAGGCGCGGCTCCTCCTCGACGGCCGGCGGCGTCTCCGAACTCCTCTGGGTGCGTCTGATCGCACCCGGCCGTGTCGGGCCGCGGGACGAGCCTGGGCGTCGAGAATTCATATGGTCAATAGTAGACCGGCCCCGCAGGATGTCCTGCAGGGCCGGTCTCTGTGTCGTCGGCCGACCGTGTCTTCTACACGTGCCGTCGAACTATGTCGTCCTCAGACGCGATCAGAAGGACGCGCGCGGGAAGGCGCCGTGGCCTGCGTAGGCCGCTGCGTCGCCGAGGCTGTACTCGATGCGCAGGAGCTGGTTGTACTTGTTGACGCGCTCGCCGCGCGCCGGGGCGCCGGTCTTGATCTGGCCGGAGTTCGTGGCGACCGCGAGGTCCGCGATCGTCGTATCCTCGGTCTCGCCGGAGCGGTGCGAGGTCATCGACTTGAAGCCCGCACGGTGTGCGGCATCGACTGCGTCGAACGTCTCGGTGAGCGAGCCGATCTGGTTGACCTTGACGAGGAGGGCGTTCGCCGACTTCTCCTTGATGCCGCGGGCGAGACGCTCGGGGTTGGTGACGAACAGGTCGTCGCCGACGATCTGGACGCGGTTGCCGACCTGGGCGGTCATGGCGGACCAGTCGGCCCACTCATCCTCGGACAGCGGGTCCTCGATGGAGACGAGGGGGTAATCGGCCACGAGCTTCTCGTAGTAGGCGATCATCTCGTCGGCGGTCTTCTGGCCACCTTCGAAGGTGTACTTGCCGTCCGTGAAGAACTCGGTCGCGGCGACGTCGAGGGCGAGGGCGATGTCCTTGCCGGGCTCGAGGCCGGCCTTGCCGATGGCCTCAACGATGAGGTCGAGAGCGGCAGCGTTGGACTCGAGGTTCGGGGCGAAGCCGCCCTCGTCGCCGAGGCCGGTGCTGAGGCCGCGCTCCTTGAGGACTGCCTTGAGGGCGTGGTAGACCTCGGCGCCCCAGCGGAGGGACTCCTTGAAGGTCGGTGCGCCGACGGGAGCGATCATGAACTCCTGGATGTCGACGTTCGAGTCGGCGTGCGAGCCGCCGTTGAGGATGTTCATCATCGGGACGGGCAGAACGTGCGCGTTCGGGCCGCCGAGGTAGCGGTAGAGCGGAAGACCGGCCGACTCAGCGGCGGCCTTCGCCACGGCGAGGGAGACGCCGAGGATGGCGTTCGCGCCGAGCTTGCCCTTGTTCGGGGTGCCATCCAGGTCGATCATCGTCTGGTCGAGGACGCGCTGCTCATCGGCCTCCAGGCCAACGACCTCAGGCTCGATGATCTCGATGACGGCGTTGACGGCCTCCTCGACACCCTTGCCGAGGTAACGGCCCTTGTCTCCATCACGGAGCTCGACGGCCTCGAAGGCGCCGGTGGACGCGCCGGACGGGACCTGTGCGACGGCGTAGATGCCGTCGTCCAGCTGAACCTCGACCTCGACGGTCGGGTTGCCGCGGGAATCAAGAATTTCACGGGCGTTCAGTGCCTCAATAATGGCCACTGGGACTCCTTCATAGGGTAGAGATGCGGTCGTTTAACCACCGCCCAGTCTAGTCCCGCCCGCCCGGTTTTCACCCGGGACTTGTCATCCAAGAGGCCAAATTCACCGAAGCGTGAACGAAAGTGCACGCCAGCGGTCGTGGCGTGCTGAACCGCCTCAGAAACCGAAGCCGGTCGTCTCCTCCGAGGTGAGGTAGCTGCGATCCGGGCGTGCGATCGCGAAGTTCTCCGCATCCCATTCACCGAAGCGCGGATTGACCTCGACGTCGGCCTCGCCGAGCGCATCGAGCACCGGGCGGATGTCGTCTGGGGTGTACAGCCCCGCGTCGGTCAGGAGGGTGAAGGCGAGGAAGTCGATCATCGCGTCCGTCGGCTCCGAGTAGTCGCCTGCCGGGTTGAGACCGAGCTGACCGAACACGGCCTCGCGGCCCTCGCCCGTCATCTCCAGTCCCTCACTCGCGATGACGTCGTTGGCGATCTCGCCATTGATCATCATGTTGAGCACGCCGTCCGCCAGGGTGTTGACGCCCTGCTCACGGAAGTCCGCCTGGACCTGCGCGAGATCGTCGATGCTGATCTCCGAGCCGTTGACGGTCGCGGCCGTTGACGGATCCGTCGAGCATCCGGCCATGAGCAGGCCTGCTGCGGCGAGTGCGACGAGCTTCTTCACTGTTCCTCCAAGTTTTCGACTGAGGCCATGATAGGCCCTCGAGATGGTGTCAGCCGACCGCGGCGTCGGGGCTGTTGCCACCCCGGCCCTCCGCGTCGGGCAGGAACACGGCCCTCATGAGGTCCGCGAACCAGTCGCCGAAGTCCTCGTTCATGACCGGCTCGGGAGCTGAGCCGAGCCTGCCTTTGCCCGTGACCGGCAGGGGGACGAGGACGGAGCGCACGGCAGGCTTCACGACGGCGCGGGGATGGAGGCGCTTGAGCCTCATCTGCCTCGAATCGGGCAGGGCGACCGGGTAGAGCCGCAGGTACTCGCCCTGGACGACCGCATCCTCGAGCTTTGCAGCCCGCATCGTCTCCCGGATCTGGGCGACGAGGAACATGCGCTCAACCGCGGGCGGGATCGGACCATACCGGTCGACGAGCTCGGCGCGGATCTGGTCGCGCTCCTCCTCGGTCGAGGAGTTGGCGACCTTCGAGTAGATGTCGAGGCGCAGGCCCTCCTGCGGCACGTACGAGTCGGGCACGGTCGCCTCGATCGGCAGATCGAGCTTGATGGGCGGCGGCTCGGGCTCGTCCTTCCGGCCGCCGGTCAGCATCGCCTGCATGGCCTCCACCTGTTCGGCGATCATCCGCACGTACAGGTCGAAGCCGACTCCGGCGATGTGGCCGGACTGCTCCCCGCCGAGGAGGTTGCCCGCCCCGCGGATCTCGAGGTCCTTCATGGCGACCTGGATGCCGGAGCCGAGCTGGGTGTGCGAGGAGATGGTCCGCAGGCGGGCCACCGCGGTCTCCGTCATCGCCTTGTCCGGCGGGTAGAGGAAGTAGGCGTAGGCGCGTTCGCGGCCGCGCCCGACCCTGCCGCGCAGCTGATGGAGCTGGGACAGTCCGAGGCGCTCGGCGTTGTCGACGATGAGGGTGTTGGCGTTGGAGATGTCGAGGCCCGTCTCAATGATCGTCGTGCAGACGAGCACGTCGACCTCGCGGTCCCAGAACTGTTGGATGACGGTCTCGAGCTGCTTCTCGCTCATCTTGCCGTGGGCGACCGCGACGCGGGCCTCGGGGACGAGCTCCTCAACCTTCTTCGCCTGGGCCCGAATCGACTGGACCCGGTTGTGGACGTAGAAGACCTGCCCGTCGCGCAGGAGCTCCCTGCGGATCGCGGCGCTGACCTGCTTCTCCTCGTAGGGGCCCACGTAGGTGAGGATGGGGTGGCGCTCCTCAGGCGGAGTCGCCAGTGTCGACATCTCGCGGATGCCTGTCACCGCCATCTCCAACGTCCTCGGGATCGGGGTGGCCGACATCGACAGGACGTCGACGTTCGCGCGAAGCTGGGTGAGGGTCTCCTTGTGCTCGACGCCGAAGCGCTGCTCCTCGTCGATGATGACAAGGCCGAGGTCCTTGAAGGAGATCGAGCCGGTCAGCAGCCGGTGGGTGCCGACGACGACATCGATCGAGCCATCCTTGATCCCGGCCTTGACCTTCTCGGATTCCTCCTCGGACTGGAAGCGGGACAGTCCCGCCACCGTGACCGGGAATCCCGCGTAGCGCTCTTGGAAGGTCTCGAGGTGCTGAGAGACGAGCAGTGTGGTCGGCACGAGGACGGCGACCTGCTTCGAGTCCTGGACGGCCTTGAAGGCGGCCCGGATCGCGATCTCGGTCTTTCCGTAGCCGACATCGCCGGAGATGAGCCGATCCATCGGGGTCGGGGATTCCATGTCCCGCTTGACCTCGTCGATCGTGACGAGCTGGTCGGGCGTCTCGACATACGCAAACGCATCCTCGAGCTCGCGCTGCCACGGGGTGTCCGGCGAGAACTGGAAACCCTTCGTCGCCTTCCTCGTCGCGTAGAGGCGGACGAGCTCGCCCGCGATCTGCTCGGTCGCCTTCCGGGCCTTCGCCTTCGCCTTGGCCCAGTCCGCCCCGCCCATCTTCGACACCTGGGGCGCCTCGGAACCGGAGTAGCGGGACACGAGATCGAGGGAGTCCGTCGGGATCCACAGCTGATCGCCGGGCATGCCACGCTTCGAGGGCGCATATTCGACAACGAGGTACTCGCGCATCGCACCATCGGTGCCGTCGATCGGACGCGAGTCCATCCGCAGGAAGCGGCCCACACCGTGACGGTCGTGGACAATGTAGTCACCGGGCTTGAGCTGAAGCGGATCGACGGTCGCGCGCCTGCGCGACGGCATCTTCCTCATGTCCTTCGTCGAGGAGCCGCCGCGGCCGGTGATATCCGAGGCCGCAAGGACGGCGAGCCTGACGCCGGGGATGATGAAGCCGGTCGAGATCGGGGCCGCCGTGATCGTCACGACGCCGGGGATCTCCTCGAGCTCGGTGACGAACTCAGCCGGAATATCCTGCTTATTGAGCTCGGAGGCGATGCGGCGGCCGAGGCCGCCGCCCTCGACGACGATGGTCGGCCACCAGCCCTGCGCGGCCAGCATCCCCATCTCACTCAGCGCGGCATCAACGTCGCCGTGGAACGGCTTCGGCTCCTGCGCCTCGACAGCCCGCTTCGTGCTGTCGAGCTCCTGATCACCGGTGAAGCCGCCGAAGCTCCACCACGCCATACCCCGGCCCCGAATCGCCCGCCCGACATCCTCGATCTCGAGGAAGGACGCGTCCGAGACGGTGAGGGGGACGTCGCCGCCGGCGGCGGCCGACGACCACGCGGCCGCCAGGAACTCCTCCGTCGTCGCGACAAGATCCTGGCTGCGGGAGAAGACCCGCTCGGGCTGGACGACGACGACGCGTGAGGCGGGGTCGAAGAGCTCGTGGATCGGGTGCATGCCCTCGGTGAGGACGGGCGCGAGCGATTCCATCCCCTCGACGGCGATGCCCTGCGCGATCTTCTCGAGCATGTCCCGGGCACCCGGCAGGCTGTCTGCAGCCCGGCGGGCACGCTCGCGGACGGCCTCATCGATGAGGATCTCCCGGCAGGGCGGCGCATAGACCTCGTCGACGACCTCGAGTGAGCGCTGGTCGGCAACCGAGAAGGACCTGATCTCGTCGATCTCATCGCCGAAGAACTCGACGCGCAGCGGGTGCGGTTCCGTCGGGGGGAAGACGTCGAGGATGCCGCCGCGGATCGCGAACTGTCCCCTCGACTCGACCATATCGACACGGACGTAGGCGGCGTCGACGAGCGCGGTCGCCAGTGCTTCGAGCTCCATCTCCTCGCCCGTGCGGACGCGGACGGGCACCATGTCACCCAGGCCCTTGACGACGGGCTGCAGGAGAGACCTGATGGGGACGATAAGGACAGAGAGCCTGCCGAACTCCTCAGGGTGGGCGAGCCGCCGCATGACGGACAGCCTTGTCGCGACGGTGTCGGCGCGGGGCGACAGTCGCTCGTGCGGGAGCGTCTCCCACGAGGGGAGGATGTCGAGCTCCTCGCGGGGCAGGTACGCCGCGAGGGCGCCCAACAGCTCGTCGCCGTCCCGACCGGTCGGGGTGACGACGACCGTCGGGCGGTCCCCGTCCTTCGCGAGCAGGGCGAGGGCACCGGGGATGAGGCCGAGTGGCATGGCCACATCAAGGCGCTTATCCCGGGAGAGCGGGAGCTCGGAGAGTGTCGGCTCGTTGCGGAGCCTGCCGAGGACGGCTTCCATCAGCCCGCGTGCAGGCGTGCCTGGGCGGCGACGAAGCCCATCGTCAGCACGTCATCGACTGCGTCGGCCGCCTTTGCGACGGTCACCTGGTACTCGGTCTGGGCTGCGCCCTTGAGGGGGCTCAGCACGAAGTCGGCAGCATCCTGCGAGCCGGGCGGTCGCCCGAGACCGATCCGCAGCCGCTGGTAGTTCTTCGTCCCGATCGCGTTCGTGATCGACTTGAGGCCGTTGTGCCCGCCCTCGCCGCCGCCGTCCTTGAGGCGAAGCGTGTGGGCGGGCAGGTCGAGATCATCGTGGATGACGAGGAGCTCCGACGGCTCAATCTTGAAGTATTTGAGCAGTGCGTTGACGGGCCCGCCGGAGACGTTCATGTAGCTGTCGCACACCGCGAGGACGAAGCCGCCCTCGTCGATGGGGGCGGCCGTCATCCGACCCGTCATGAGGAAGGTGCGAGAGCGGTGTGCCGTCAGCTTCCCGCCGGCGCGGCGCACGAGCTCGTCGATCACCATGTGACCGACGTTGTGCCGTGTATTCGCGTACTTCGGGCCCGGGTTGCCGAGTCCAACTACTGCTCTCATACCACTCCCATGAAGAGCGCCCGGGCGTGGCCCGGGCGCTCCTCTGTTCAATTACTCAGTGTCCTCTGCGGCGCCCTCGGCTGCGGCGGCCTCGGCTGCCTCAGCGTCGGCCTCCTCGAGAGCGGTATCGCCCTGCGGGACGATGACCGAGACAACGAGGTCCTCGGGATCCATCTCCGTCGAGACACCCTCGCCGAGCGGGAGGTCGGCGATGCGGAACTGCGTGCCCGCGGGCTTGCCCTCGACATCGACCTCGATCGACTCGGGGATCATCGTCGCGTCGGCGAGGATCGTGACGGTGAGAAGATCCGTCGTGACGGCGGTTCCGGGGGCGGGCTCGCCGACGACGGTGATCGGGACGGTGACCTCGACCTGCTCACCGGCGCGGACGCCGATGAGGTCGACGTGCTCGATGTCCCACGTCATCGGGTGGCGCTGGATGTCCCTCACGAGGGCCAGCTGGTCCGTACCGTTGATCGTGACGGTGACGAGGGCGTTCTGGTTGTAGCGCACGGCGAGGAACGTCTCGTGCGCATCCAGTGCGATGTGAGTGGTCTCGGCGCCGTGTCCGTAGACGACGGCGGGGATCTGACCTGCGCGGCGGAGGCGACGTGCGGCGCCCTTGCCGAAATCTTCGCGGACGGTGTTCGTCAGCTTGACGGATTCAACCATAGTGTCTCCTTCTATATCGGCACTTTCGTGCATGAGCCTCGTAGGCCACGTGCCGGGTGACACTTGGACCGCGTCGATAACGGAGTGCGGCAGAACCGCCTCCCTCGCCGAGGCAACTCACATATCCTAGCGCAGACTCTCGGACGTGCGAAGAGAGGGGCCTATGGCCCCTCTCACTCACATACTCACCAGGGTGAGGACTCCCCCGCCGACTGGAACGAACCGTCCGGCCCGCAGGAACAGCGCTCCTAGTGCGCGCCCTCGAATAGGCTCGTGACCGATCCGTCGTCGAAGACCTCATGGATCGCTCGACCCAGAACCGGCGCGATCGGCAGGACCGTCAGCTCCTTGAAACGCTTCTCCCGCTCGATCGGGACCGTGTCGGTGACGACGACTTCGCGGGCACCGGACTCGGCGAGGCGCTTGACCGCCGGGTCCGACAGGACGCCGTGGGTGGCGGCGACGATGACGTCCGCCGCGCCTGCCTCCAGGAGGACACGGACCGCTTCGCAGATCGTCCCGCCGGTATCGATGAGGTCATCGACGAGGACGCAGGTGCGGCCCGCGACGTCACCGACGACGCGGTTCGCGACCGCCTGGTTGGGGCGGGAGATGTCGCGGGTCTTGTGGACGAAGGCAAGGGGGGTGCCGCCGAGGCGGTCCGCCCACTGCTCGGCGACACGAATGCGGCCGGCGTCGGGCGAGACGACCGCGGTCTTCTGCGGGTCGATCCTCGTGCGGACATATTCAACAAGGGTGGGCATGGCCCACAGGTGGTCGACCGGGCCATCGAAGAAGCCCTGGGTCTGGGCGGCATGCAGGTCGACGCTCATGATCCTGTCCGCGCCGGCCTGCTTGAACAGGTCCGAGACGAGGCGGGCCGAGATCGGCTCGCGACCCTTGTGCTTCTTATCCTGGCGGGCGTAGGGGTAGAACGGTGCGACGACGGTGATGCGCTTGGCGGAGGCCCTCTTGAGGGCATCGACCATGATGAGGCTCTCCATGAGCCACTTGTTCACCGGCGGGGTGTGCGTCTGGATGATGAAGGCGTCTGCCCCGCGCACCGACTCCTCGAACCGGACGTAAATCTCGCCGTTGGCGAAGTCATAGATCGTCGTCGGGAGGAGGTCGATCTCGAGGTAGTCCGCCACCTCGGACGCGAGCGCTGAATGCGATCGTCCACTGGATATGACGAGGTGCTTGGCTCCGGTGGAGTGGATACCGGTCATGACTGTCCGTCCTTCTGCGTAGCGTCGACTGAGAGAGAAGTGTGTGCGTGGCGCGCGAATGAGACGTCGACCCCGGGGCCGACCTCGACGGAGTCGAGATAGACGTGGGGTCCGATCGCCGCGCCGGAGGCGATGGACGTGGTGCCGGTGAGGTAGCTGCCGGGCCGAACGAGTGAATCGGGTTCGAAGGTGACGCCGACTTCGACCCAGGTCGAGGACGGGTCTTCGACCGTCGTACCCGCCCGCATCGCGTCCTCAAGCAGGCGCCGGTTCATGATGGCGCGGAGATTGGCGAGCTGGACACGGTCGTTGACCCCTTCGACGCACAGCGGATCGCCGATATAGGAGCCGATCCGCAGGCCCTGGCCGTAGCCGCCGGAGATGACGTCCGTCAGGTACATCTCCCCCTGGGCGTTGTCCGTACCGAGGCCGCCGAGCATGCTCCGCAGAATCGCGGCGTCGAAGACGTACATGGAGGAGTTGATCTCGTCGATCTCGAGCTGCTCCGGCGTCGCGTCGCGATGCTCGACGATCGAGGAGATGATGCCGTTCTCGTCCCGGACGATCCGGCCGTAACCGGTCGGGTCGGGAACGTGGGTCGTGAGGACGGTGATGTCGTTGCCCGTGTGCGCAGCCATGAGGGCAACAAGGGTGTCGCCGTCGAGGAGCGGGGTGTCGGCGGCCGTCACAAGAACGGGTCCCTCGAGATCCTCGGGGAGCGCCTGCAGGCCGCACCAGACGGCCCGACCGGTTCCCGGCACCTCATCCTGGTCGGCGATGATGGCGTGCGGGGCGATGGCGGAGATGTGGGCCGCGACGAGGTCGCGCTCGTGGCGCACGACGACGACGAGGCGGTCTGGGTCAACCGCCGAGGCGGCGTGAAGAACGTGGCCGACGAGGGATCGTCCGCACACGTCATGCAGGACTTTCGGGGTTGCAGATTTCATCCGTGTCCCCGCACCCGCGGCCAGAACAATGACCGTCGGGCGGGGCATGGTCGTCTCTCTCATCACGATCCCAACACTACGTGGGAATGCCGACTCTGTGCGCCGGATCCCGATCTGTGGCTCCGCCCTCAGGGTTCGAACCTGAACTAAAGGCTTCAAAGGCCTCTGTGCTGCCATTACACCAGGGCGGAACGCACACCCTTCAGTCTGCCAGCTGGGACGGGGGCGAGCCAAAGCCTCTGGCCGGTTCCGCGTGGAATACTGGTCACATGAATGATCAGGTTCCCGCGAGGAAAGTGCGCATGTCCCGGTCCGAGCGGAGGCTCCAGCTCATCGGCATCGCCCGCGCCAGCTTCGCCCAACGCGGCTACGACGCGACCTCGATCGAGGAGATCACCCAGGCGGCCGGGGTGTCGAAGCCTGTCCTCTACGAGCACTTCGGCGGCAAGGAGGGTCTCTACCAGGTCATCGTCGACCGGGAGATCAACCTGCTCGTCTCCATGCTCACCGAGTCCCTCCCGCAGGCGTCCTCCCCGCGCAAGGCCCTCGAGCTCACCATTGTCGGCCTCCTCGACTATCTCGAGACGAACCCGGACGGCTACCGCCTTCTCGCCCACCAGTCGCCGGCAGGCGTATCGACCGGTGTCTTCTCCCCCGTCATCGGCGAGGTGACCGAGCACCTGACGGTCCTCATGGCCGCCCTGTTCGAGCGCCAGGGCTTCGACCCGCTGAGCCTTCCCGTCTACGGGCAGCTCCTCGGCGGAGCCGTCGCCCAGGTCGGCATCTGGTGGATCGCCGAGCGCGAGGCCGCCGACGCGGGCGAGCCCGTCCAGCCGCGCTCGAAGGAGGAGATCGCGGCCCACACCGTCAATCTCCTGTGGAACGGCCTCCACCGCCTCGAACTCGACCCGAAGCCGATCGGCACGCCGGATACGGACGAGAGGCTCAACCCGCGGAGCAGCTGAGAATCGCGGCCGGCTGACGCGCATTCGACCGAGACGGTCGTGTGAGGGGCGCCACGATCACTGCTGTGTGCTGAATCCATTTTCGCCGTGGGATAGATTATTCGTGGCAATCGCGCAGGTCACAGTGAACCGCGCTCGTCACAATGACCCTCTCACCCTGAAGGTGCTTCATGCTCTCGATCGAGGAACTGTACAAATCGTACGGCTCTGTCACCGCCCTCAACGGGCTGTCCTTCCACGTCAACCCCGGTGAGCTGTTCGGATTCGTCGGCTCGAACGGCGCGGGCAAGACCACCGCCATGCGCATCATCCTCGGCGTGCTCGCCGCCGATTCCGGCCGCGTCACCTGGCAGGGCCAGCCGCTCGACCACGACATCCGGCGCGACATCGGTTACATGCCCGAGGAGCGCGGGCTGTACCCGCGGATGAAGGTCGGCGAGCAGCTCATCTATCTGGCCCGGCTCCACGGACTCTCCGCCGATGAGGCGGCGGATGCCATGGAGCGGTGGACCGAAAAGCTCGACATCGCCCACCGCCGGGACGACCTGGTCCAGACCCTGTCGCTCGGCAACCAGCAGCGCGTCCAGCTCGCCGCGGCCCTCGTCTCGGATCCGACGATCATGGTCCTCGATGAGCCGTTCTCCGGCCTCGACCCGGTCGCCGTCGACGTCATGAGCGATGTCCTGCGGGAGAAGACCCGCGAGGGCGTGCCCGTCATCTTCTCCTCGCACCAGCTCAGCCTGGTCGAGAATCTCTGCGACCGCGTCGGCATCATCTCCGAGGGCGCCATGGTGACCGTCGGCGAGATCGACGAGCTGCGGCAGACCGACCAGCCGGAGTACGAGATCGTCACCGACGCCGGATCGACCGCCTCCTTCGAGCATCTTGGGCTGGCAACCGCGCTGCAGGAGCAGCGGGGCGAACGGGTGCTGCGAAGGCTGGTGGCACCGCGACCGGATTTCGATGAGCAGCAGATCCTCAAATCTGCCCTCGCCCACGGCCCTGTCTACGAGTTCTATCGCCGCAGGCCGCACCTTGAAGAGCTGTTCCGCGGCGTTGTCACCACCCAGTCGAAGGAGACCCGATGAACTCGACGATTCTTGTGGCGCGCCGCGAGCTCCAGGCCCAGCTGCGCTCGAAGTCCCTCATCATCTCAACGATCGTCCTCACCATCCTCATCCTCGCCGCTGGCGTCCTCGGTCGCTTCCTGCTGGACGATGAGGGGGTCGAGGGCGGGGGTTCGGCCACCGATGTGGTGGAGCTGGACGCGACCGTCGGCGTGACCGAGACGGCGATGCCGCTGTCCGACACCCTGAGCGCCGCCGGTCTCACCGTTGTCCCCCTCGACGGCGACCCCGAGACGGTCCTCGAGGAGAACGAGGACGTCAGCGCCCTCATCGACGGCACTCCCCAGAGCCCCCAGATCTTCGCGCTCGAGGGCGCGGAGAATCTCGACGTCATCACATCGATCACCCAATCGGCCGCGACCACCGTCGTCGTCAGCGATCAGCTCGGCGACGAGGCCGCACCCGGCGTGCTCGAGGCGATGAGCGAGGCGCAGCAGATCATGCCCGAGATCGTCGGCGGCACCGAGTTCGATCCTGTGCTCTTCACGGTCGGCACCCTGACGGCCGCGATCGTCTACGGTGTCATCGCCTTCGGCATCGCCATGCTCGCCACCGGCGTCGTCGAGGAGAAGTCGAGCCGCGTCGTCGAGATCCTCCTCGCGACGATCAAGCCCCGGAATCTGCTGCTCGGCAAGTTCCTCGGCATCGGCGCCGCCATCCTCGCCATGGTCGCCACCTATGTCCTGGCGATGGTCGCGGCGGCCGCGATCGCGGGTCTCCTGCCCGAGATCAACATCGGCCGCTACATCCCCATGCTCATCGTCTGGGTGCTGCTCGGCTACATCATCTATGCCTCCGTCACGGGCGGCCTCGCCGCGACCGTCTCCCGGCAGGAGGACATCGGCGCGATCACCGGCCCGATGGTGTTCCTGTCCCTCATCCCGTTCTACTTCGCGATGTTCTACGTACCCGAGAACCCGGACTCGACCGTCACCCAGATCGTAGGATTCGTTCCGTTCTTCAGCCCGTTCGTCCTCCCAGTCAGGGCGGCCTTCACCGATGTGCCGGTCATGGACGTCGTCATCGCCATCGCCATCTGTCTCGCCGCCATCCCAATCCTCGCCGCCCTCGCAGGAAAGATCTACGAGCGCTCAATCCTCCACACAGGAACGCGCATGAAGCTCAAGGACGCCCTCCGAAGTAGGTGATGACAGACCCTGCGAAGCAGGTGATGACACCCCGCCACGCAGGTGACAGACGAGGCGCCTCCCCGACCGGGGAGGCGCCTGTTATGTCTCCGTCTGATCGGCTGCCGATCGTTCACTCGGAGTGCAGCAGATCTATCGGTCGTCCGCCCCGCTGAACGGGAGCAGCATCTCCCGAAGAATCCGGCTGACGGTGGCCTTGTCCTCGTCGGAGATGTGGGCGAGCATCGCCGCCTCGCTGCGGAGCAGGTCCTCCATCGCCCGGTCAGACTTGGCGATGCCGAGATCGGTCGCCTGAACGTACTTGATGCGACGGTCCCGCTCGTCCTGCAGCCGTTTCGCATGCCCGCGCTCGACCATCGAGTTGATGCGGTGGGTGAGGGTCCCTGAGGGGACGAGGAGCTGGTTCATGAACTGCGAGGGCTGGGCCTGGAACGGCTCCCCCTGCCTGCGCAGGAGCGACAGCATCTCGAACTCCCATACGTCGAGCCCGTGGGCGGCAAAGGCCTCCCTCCGGAATTTCTCGAGGTGGCGGTTGAGGCGGAGCAGGCGGGAGAAGATCTCGAGCGGCGACGAATCGAGGTCACCACGCTCTCGCCGCCACGCCGCGACAATCTCATCGACCTCATCGGATCGGTACTCCCCCGTACTCATAGCGAAAGAATACTCGATATCGAGATTTATTCGCGCGTCAAAGACTATGGCCGCAGACCGCTGTCACAGGACGAGGCCGAGGTGGGCGATGAGGGCCGAGCCGCCCGCCCGCCATCCCGCGTCCGTGGGGTGGAGCAGGTCGCGGATGCTGCCATCCGTGTGGATCCAGCTGTTGGCCGCGCCCAGGCCATGCCCCTCCCAGATCGGAGTGAGCGTCTCGACGTAATAGACGTCGCCGATCTCGGCCGACATCTCAGCCGCCAGCTCGCGCAGACTGTCCTCCCACTCCTGCTGGAACCCGGCCGCATCGACCGGGATCTCCCCCGCGGGCCCTCCCTCGATGAGTCGGGGGTAGGGCACGAGGTGGAGGCGGGCCTGCGGGGCGATCTCCCGCAGGGCGATGAGGGCATCACGCTGCCTGTCAATGACGGTGCCGACCGACTGCCGTGCGCTGTCGACGGCGATCTCGCACTGCTCTGGGTTTCCCTGGAAAAGGCAGGCGCCTGCGATCGGGAGGAAGCCGATATCGTTGCCGCCGATCATGATGAACACGTCGGTCGCACCGGCGGCTGCCTCGATCTGCGGGTCGAGGGTGATGGTGCAGATGCCATCCTCGAGCGTCGCAGTCGCCCCCGTCATGTCTGTCGCGCACTCCGTACCGTCGGCCCGCGTCTGGGAGATGATGCGGGGCTCGGTCAGGTCGGCGACCTTCGCGCCGCTGCAGGCCGCGTTGACGGCCGTGCCGCCGAAGAAGTCCGCAACACGTTCGATCGATGCCTGTTCGGAGCGGAGGCACAGCTCGTCGCTGTACTGCCCTGCGCCGTGGCCGGAGGAGTAGGAGTCGCCGATGGCGACTGCATCGACCTGGGCTCCCTGGGCGAGAAGCAACCCGGCCATGATCAGCCCCGCGACGACGCTCATGAGCCCTGCCCCCGGGCGTGGATGGTGTCCGTCATAGGGCACATCCCACCGCGAGCGCGGCGGAGTAGGGCGCGAACACAAGCGCCGTCACGGCGGCGAGAACCACGACGAGCGAGATCATGACCGCGGTCGGCAGGGCCCCTGCCCGGCCGCGGGCCGGGGCGACCAGCTGGCGCACACGCTCCGGACCCGCCATGTGCAGCGCACCCTCTCTGACCGCGCTGCGCTCGCCGAGCGTGAGGAGGGCGCTGACTACGGCGGTCGTCCCCGCGGCCTTCTGTGCCGCCCGGTCTGCGGCGATCTCGAGATAGGCAGGAAGCATGCGCCTGGCCTCCCGGATGAGGGGCACGGCGGTGAGGACGGTTGAGATGGAGTCGGTGAGGGCCATGACCCAGTGGTGGCGCTGCCTCACGTGGGCACGCTCGTGCGCGAGCACTGCGGCCAACTCCGCCCGCTCGAGAGCCGCGAGTGCCCCGGTCGATAGCACGATCCCGCCGCGGGCGCCGGGAAGGGAGTAGGCCAGCAGTCGATCGTCCGCCACCACCGTCACCCTGTGTCCGGCAATGACCCGGCTCTGGCCGCTCACGCTCTCTGCGGCTTTCACCAGCTCCCCCACGTTCGATCGGAGCCGTACCGCGACCGCCGCCCCGAGCACCACTGCGGCGGCGGCCGGCAGCGCAAGAAGGAGGATCGACGGAACGGGACCCGACCCGATCTCTGCGCCGAAGGGGTTGGCTGCGCTGATGCAGCGCTGGCAGACCTCGGCGGCGCCCTCGGGGAGAATCGTCGGCCCGGACAGGAGCCACGCGGCGAGGGGACCGATGCTCAGCAGCGCGGCCGGCCACAGGAGGATCGTGCCGGCGAGCACGGCGATTGCGAGGCGCGGCAGTCGGACGAGCAGCGGTGCCGAGCGGCGCAGCAGCAGCGGTCCGACAATCGCGGCGAGGACGACCGCGAGCGCGAAAGCCGAGGCGAGCGCCACCACGCTCACCGCTCAGCCGCCTTCGACGTGAGGAAGTCGCGCAGCAGGACTCTGTCTGTCTCCGACATCGACTCGACGAAATGGAGGATCGACGAGGCTCGGTCGCGGCTGCCTCGCAGCACGCACGCCATCTGATTCGCCTCGTATTCGGCGCGGCTCATGCCAGCCGAGTACGTCGTCGACCGCCTCGAGCGGGAGATCTCGACCATTCCCTTCCGGTCGAGATTGGCGAGGACGGTCGCGATCGTCGTGTAGGCAGGATTGGAGGCGATGTGGGAGATGATGTCGCGAACGGTGCCCGGCCCCACGTCCCACAGGACGTCCATGACCTGCGCCTCCAGCGCGCCGAGGCGGATCGGCTCCTCGAACTCAGTCATCGCCCGACTCCCGTCCGGCAGGCGACCTGCCCGCGCAGGCGCCACACGAGGGCGATGCCGGTGAGGGCGAGCGCGCCGATGGCGAGGACGGGCTGGAGCGGAGCGAACCAGGTGATGGCGCCCGAGTAGCCGAGGGCGAGGAGTGCGATCTTGTTGCAGACGGGACAGCCCACAGCGAACCACGCGAGGGCGGTGCCGACTATTCCGAACCGACGGGTCCTCGGCGATCCGTCGTCCTCGCCAGCGATGTACGTGGCGAGGAGCATGCCGGAGAGGATCGAGGTGAGGATCCAGACCGGGTAGTTCCACCAGACGGGCGGTATGTCTCGACCGAAGATCGGATTGGGAATGAGAACGGTCGCGATTCCGATGACAAGCGCGATGGCGATGCTGGCAGCGGCCGCCACCGCGACCTGCCGGCCGGTCCACCCCCGCAGGGCGGTTACCACCGGGCTGCCCGTTCCGCGATGTGCTAGGAGCTGATCTGCAGGCGTCATGCTGTGATTCTGTCACACTCTCGACTATCGTCGATAGTTGACTATGCTGGATAGTCGTCAACCGAACGGAGACCCCATGCCCAACCGGACTGCCGCGCGGCCTGCTGTGCTCGTCCCCCTCGCCATTCTCATCATCGCCGCCGCACTCATCGTCGCCGTTCTCGCGCGCGGCGGGGGCGAGGAATCCGACGCCTCCGGAGTGGCGAGGGTCTCCGCCCCGACCCAGGTCCAGGGGCCCTCAACACCCGACTACTCGACGGCCGAGCGACGACAGGAGGGCGACCCGCTGGCGATCGGCCCGGTCGACGCGCCAGTCGTCATGGTCGCCTTCTCTGACTACCAGTGCCCGTTCTGCGCTCGGTGGACCGAGCAGACCCTGCCGAGCATGCTCGACTATGTCGACGCGGGCGAGCTCAGAATCGAATGGCGGGACCTCACGGTCTTCGGCGAGGATTCCGAGCGGGCCGCCCTCGCGGCGCACGCAGCCGGGCAGCAGGGCGCGTTCTGGGAGTTCCACGACGCCCTGTTCGTCGATGGGCAGGTCTCCTCCGACCTGACCGAGGCTGCACTGACCGGTGTCGCCGGCGAACTCGGCCTTGACGTCGCGCAGTTCACCGAGGATCTGTCCTCACCGGAGACTGCCCGAGCGGTGGCCGAGAACCAGCAGCTCGGCATCGACCTCGGCGTGTACTCCACACCCGTGTTCTTCATCAACGGACAGCCGGTCGTCGGAGCCCAGCCGACCGAGGTGTTCACGGGCGCGGTCGACACGGCCCTCGCGGAGTAGCCGTGGACGTCGGCTTCGTCACCGCCTTCCTCGGCGGAATCCTCGCCCTGCTCTCACCGTGCGCTGCGCTTCTGCTGCCCTCGTTCTTCGCCTCGACGGTCGGTTCGGGGCCGCGGCTCCTGCTCCACGCGGGCGTGTTCTACGGCGGCCTGCTCATCATCCTCGTGCCGCTCGGCGTCGGGGCGGGCGCCTTCGGGTCGCTGTTCCTCACGCACAGGACCGAGCTGATCACCGTCTCCTCGCTGCTCCTCATTACGCTCGGAATCGCCCAGATCTTCGGTCTCGGGTTCGACCCGTCGTCGATCCTCCCCGGGCAGTCCGCGGCCCGTGGCCGCGCGGCATCCGCCACCGGGTTGGTCAAGACCTTCCTGCTGGGGACGACGAGCGGGGTCGCCGGGTTCTGTGCCGGCCCCATCCTCGGCGCGGTGCTCACCGTCGCCGCGGCGAGCGGCGACAGTGTGACGGCCGGTCTCCTTCTGGCCGTCTACGGCGCCGGCATGGTGGTCCCCCTTCTCCTCATCGTCGCCCTCTGGCGCCCGCTGGGCGGGCGCGGCCGCTCTCTGCTCCGCGGGCGGGGCTTCACAGTGGCGGGCTTCCGGTTCCACACGACCTCGGTCCTGACCGGTGCGCTGATCACCGCCACCGGCGTGCTCTTCTGGGCCACCAACGGACTGGTGGGCATGCCGGAGGTCGTCTCGGCCTCAACCCAGGCCAACCTCCAGGAGGGCGCGGGATTCCTCTCGAATCCCATCGTCGACATCGCCGCCATCGTCGCGGTCGCCGCCCTCATCACCGCCATCTGGTACGCGCGCCGGACCCCGGCCGCGCCGACTGAACCAGAGCCATCGCAGTCCGCCGGGGAGGGCGACCACCCGCCGTTCGGCGGCACGACGCCTCAACCGGGCGGCAACATCATCACACCGAGGGAGATACCGTGACTTCTCGCACTCCGCATCGGAGGGGCGCTGCACTGGTAGCCGCAGGCGCCCTGCTCCTCGCCGCCTGCGGCTCACAGCCTGACATCGATCGAGAGGTGAAGACGGAGCATGCCGAGCCGACCATCGTCGACACCTCGGACATGAACGTGCCGATCGCCCTCGACGGACTCGAGGTGCTGGACCCGGGGTGGGATCTGCCGCCGCAGTTCGCGGACGGCATCTATCTCTCCGCCAGCCTGGATGACGTTCTCACCTTCGAGGCGATGACGATATTCGGCGAGGTTCTCTGGTCAACGCAGCGACCCTCCTCCTTCACCGACTTCGCCGTGACGTCGACGAGCGACGGCATGCCCGTGGCTGTCCTGCTCGATGACGGGGAGTCGACCAGCCTCTCGGCGCAGGCCTATGACCTGCGGACGGGTGAGAGCCTCTGGGGGCCGGTCGATGTTCCTGGTTCCTTCGAGGGGCCGGGGCTCATCTTCTCCGATGAGGGCGAGCGCTTCACCCTCGACCCCGACGACGGCACCATGATCACCGGACCCTACCTCGCCGAGTACTCCGGCACCCTGCTCGCCGCAGAGGAGGAGGTGCTCAGTGCAGTCGACCCGTCGGGCACGACTCTGTGGTCGGTCGACGCCGGCGAGCCGACGAGCACCGAGTGGGTGGGGATGGACGGCGAGTACGCCCTGCTGAGGGAGGGCGACCGTGGTCGCATCATCGACGTCGCAACTGGACAGACCGTCGCCGAGTCGGCTCAGAGCGCGGGCGTCGATCCCGCGACCGGCACGCTCGTCGTCCGCGATGCATCGGCGCTCCATGCCTACGGCGAGGGAGAGGCCCTCTGGTCGATCACCGTTGGCCCCGAGACGGAGCTGGTCAGCGTGGGCGGTATCTTCGCCTACCTGCGCGAGGGGGATGCGATCAGGGTCCACAACGTCCTGACCGGGGCGATTGCTCAGGCCTATTATGCGGACGGTGAGGGGACGGTCCTCGTTCCCGCCCACGTCACGCCCCAGGGTGCAGCGCTGCTTTTCGGGCCTGATGGCGGCTATCTGCTCGCCGCCGTTCCCGAGCAGCCCTCGGAGGCACCCGCTCCCTAGGCACTCAGTCGGCCTGCTCGGCCGCCCACAGCCACTCCTCTTCGAGGTCGTCGATGCGCTGCTGGATGCGGGCAGCCTCATCGGTGAGCTTCGCGAGGCGCTCGAAGTCGAGCGCGGCGACAACCTGCTCGTCCTGGATCTTGGCGAGCGCCTCACGCTCGCGGGTGAGCTGCCGCTCGACCCTCGCCATCGTCTTCCTCGCGGTCCGGGCAATCGCAGCATCAGAGACGGTCGGCTCGGGCCCGCTCTCGACGATGTCGTCGATGACCTCCTGGGCGGCCCGGAGCGTCAGGTACTCGTCGATCCCGCCCGGCAGGTGACGCACCTGCCCCTCCATGACCGCAACCTGATGGTCGGTGATCCTCTCGAGCAGGTACCGGTCATGGGAGATGACGACGAGGGTGCCCGGCCAGTCGTCGAGCAGGTCCTCGATCGCCGACAGCGTATCGGTGTCGAGGTCGTTCGTCGGCTCGTCCATGAGGAGGACGTTCGGGCTCGCCATGAGGAGCCTGATGAGCTGGAGGCGGCGCCGCTCGCCGCCGGACAGGCGGCTCACCTCGGTCCACGCCCGCTCCCGGGTGAAGCCTAGACGCTCGACGAGCTGGCTCGCCGTCATCTCCTTTCCACCGACGTCGATGGAGGTGGCGATCGAGCTGACCGATTCGACGACCCTCATGTCGCCCACCGCATCCAATTCGGACGTGTGCTGCGACAGCTCGGCGAGCTGGACGGTCTTGCCGCGCTTGACGCGCCCGCCCGTCGGCTGGAGCCTGCCGGCGATGAGGCCGAGCAGGGTGGACTTGCCCGACCCGTTGGCGCCGACGATGCCGAGCCGCTCCCCGGGGCCGAGCCGCAGGGTCGTTCCCTCGAGGATCGACCGCTCGCCGTAGGAGAATGACACGTCCTCGAGGTCGATGACGTCCTTGCCCAGCCGGGCCGTCGCCATCTTCGTCAGCTCGACCCGGTCGCGGGGCGCCGGCTCGTCGGCGATGAGCTCATTGGCGGCCTCGATCCGGAACTTCGGCTTCGAGGTCCGTGCGGGCGCTCCCCGACGCAGCCAGGCCAGCTCCTTGCGCAGGAGGTTGGCCCGCTTCGATTCCGCCTGGGTGCGCTGGCGCTCACGCTCGGCGCGTGCGAGCACGTAGGCGGCGTAGCCGCCCTCGTACTGCTCGACCCGGCCGGGCTGGGGGCTGCGGCCACCGGCCCCGTCGTTCCCGGGCACGACCTCCCACATGCGCTCACAGACGGCGTCGAGGAACCAGCGATCATGGGTGACCGTGACGAGCGCGCCTCGGCCGCGGGAGAAGCGCTCGGTGAGATAGCGGTGGAGGTAGTCGACACCGTCGACGTCGAGGTGGTTCGTCGGCTCGTCGAGGATGATGAGGTCGGCGTCGGCCGTCAGGACGGAGCAGAGCGCAACCCTGCGCCGCTGACCACCGGAGAGCTCGTTGACACCCCGGTCGAGATCGACATCGGGGATGAGGCCGGCGTGGAGCTCGCGGATCGCCCGCTCTGATGCCCATTCGTGTTCGGAGGCTGTGCCGTGGATCGCGGCGCGCACCGTCGTGTCGGCCAGCTCGTCCCGCTGCGAGAGGACTGCTGCACGCAGCCCGCCGGTGCGGGTCACCCGACCGTTATCGGCCTCGAGCTCGCCTGTGATGAGCCGGAGAAGGGTCGACTTGCCGCCGCCGTTCGGACCGACCACGCCGACCCTCGCGCCGTCATCCAATCCCAGGGTGATATCGCCGAGGATCGGGCGGGACCCGAGAGTGATTCCGACATCCTCCATCGACAGCAGGTGCGCCATCAGCTGCTCCTCACGATATGTGCGCCGGCGACCGGGCCGTCGGCCCTCACCGCGCGCAGGCCTTCCTTCGACAGCTGCCCCGCGAGAGCATCGGCCGCCTCCACGCTCTCGCACAGCACACCGATCGTAGGCCCGGAACCTGAAAGGACCGTGGCAATGCCCGCCCCATCCAGCCGATTGAAGCGCTCCGCGAGGTCGGTCCGGAGCGTGAAGGCGGGCTCGGCGAGGTCGTTGACGAAGAGCCCGGACAGGTCACCGAGGACCTGTGAGCCGAGCGCGTTGATGAGCTCCTCGACCGGGGCCGGATCGTGCGGCTCGGGGTGGAGCTCGTCGTAACGGCGGAACACCGCCGGGGTCGACAGACCCTCGTCATCGAGCACGAGCACCCACGACTGGAAGGCCCCCGGCGTGATCGGCTCGAGGTCCTCCCCCCGGGAGGTGCCGAGCGCGAGCCCTCCCCTGAGGAGGAACGGAACATCGGATCCGAGGTCGGCGGCGAGGGCATGCAGCTCCGACGGCGGCAGATTGAGGTCCCACAGAGCATTGAGGGCAACGAGGGTGCCCGCCGCATCTGCACTCCCCCGGCCAGGCCGCCCGCGACGGGGATGCCCTTATGGATGGCGATGCGGGCGCCGCGGCCGGTGCCCGTGTGCCGCTGGAGGGCGCGTGCCGCCCTGAGCGCCAGGTTGTCGTCATCGATCTCAAGCTCGATTCCGGTGATCGTCAGAGACAGGTCCTCGGCCGCCTCGACGACGATCTCATCCCACAGGTCCAGCGCGCAGAACACCGTCTGCAGGGGGTGGAATCCGTCGGGGCGCGCACCGCCCACTCGGAGAGCCAGATTGATCTTCGCGGGGGCCTGAGCGTAGACGATATGCACGACGCAAGGATACGCCGTTTCAGGCCCCACATCCGCACGATCGCGGCTGGCTGAGGTCTTCGACTCAGACCCGCGCGTGCGCGATGGCGACGAAGTCCTCGATCGTCAGCGTCTCACCGCGTCGGCTCGGGTCGATGTCGGCGGCGCGCAGAATCTCCTCGGCACGGGCCGGACTGCCCGCCCACCCTGCCAGCGCCTGCCGGAGGGTCTTGCGGCGCTGCGAGAAGGCGGCATCGATGATCGCGAAGACCTCTGACCTCTCCGCATCCGGGGCCGGTCGCCTCTCGAAGCGGACCAGTGCTGAGTCGACGTTGGGGACCGGCCAGAACACGCTGCGGGAGATGAGGGGGCCACGGGTCGCCTCCGCGTACCACGCCGTCTTCACCGAGGGGACGCCATAGACACGTGATCCCGGCGGCGCGGCGAGCCGCTCCGCCACCTCGAGCTGGACCATGACGTCGATGACCTTGAGGGAGGGCAGGAGCTCGAGTGCCGTGAGGAGCGCGGGCACGGCAACGTTGTACGGCAGGTTCGCCACGAGGAACGTCGGCATGAAATAGCCGAGGGCGGGCGGGACCGCGAGCTCGTGGTGGGCCAGCTTGAGCGCGTCGAACTGGGCGACAGCGAACCGCTCGGGGCGGTCATGGCGTGCGTTGACCGTCTCCGGAAGGGCCGCCGCGAGCACCGGATCGATCTCGACCGCAGACACGTACGCGCCCGCCTCGAGAAGGGCGAGCGTGAGCGAGCCGAGTCCGGGCCCGATCTCGAGGACGTGATCGCCCTCGGAGACACCGGCGTGGGACACGATCCTGCGGACCGTGCCCCCATCGCCGACAAAGTTCTGTCCGAGCGTCTTTGTGGGGCGTATGCCGAGCCCGCTGCTCAGCTCCCGGATGTCGCTCGGGGTGAGAAGGTCAGTACCAGCCACGCGCGTACGAGTGGTTGAGTGCACCGCAGGGCGTGCCGTAGCGGCCCTGGATGTAGTCGAGGCCCCACGCGATCTGGGTGGCGGGGTTCGTGCGCCAGTCGGCGCCGTGCGATGCCATCTTGCCGCCCGGGAGGGCCTGCGGGATGCCGTAGGCGCCCGAGGACGGGTTCTGGGCGAGGTGGTTCCAGTTCGACTCGCGCTCCCAGAGCGTCTCGAGGCACTGGAACTCCGAGTTCGACCAGCCCTTGCCGGCGACCATCTGCTGGGCGATGCCCTTGGCGCCGCCTGCGCTGACGACGACCGGCTGTGCCGGGGCGGGCGCGGGTGCCGCGGCTGCGGCAGGGGCCGGAGCCTCGGTTGCGGGGGCGGGTGCGGGCTCCGGAGCGGCCTCGGGCTCCTTCGTGCCGACGGAGATGACCTCATCGACCCTGTCGGCCTTGCGGACGACGATGGTCTGCTCGCGGGACTCCTCCTCGCCGTTGACGAGGGTGACGCGATGGGTGACGCGGGTGACGCCGCTGCGCCCCTCTGTCGTCACCGTCTCGGTGCCCTTCTCGAGGGTCGGGTCCTCACGGCGGATGGTCTCGAACTCATCGACCTGCTCGTCGACGACAGTCTCGTAGGACACGCGCTCGATCGTGACAGCAGCACCATCCTCGACGGCGCTCGCGAGATCGACGTTGACGCGATCATCGTGGCCAACGCGAATGCCGGCCTCGGACAGGGCACGGCCCCAGGTCTCGGCCGTGGTCGTGACCTCCTGGGTCTCACCGTCGACCTCGACCGTGAAGGCACGGCTGAGGTCCGGGAGATCCGTAACGATCTGGAGAGGTGCGCCGAAGGCGCCGGCGACGGCATAGGCAGGGGCAGTCGATTCCGTCGAGACGGCGACGGCGGAGAGCGCGGTGGCGGCGGCGAGAGCTGCGACCGCGCCGTAGCGACGGGAGCTCATCGGGATAGCTGGGGATTCGGTCGACCATGCGGCCTTCGCCCGGAAGGCGCTGCCCTCCGGGGCCTGGACAATGGCGGGAGCCTGGTCTGGTCTGCGGGAGTGACGTCCCATGAAGTAACCTCGTCAGTCTGTCTGTGTCGAATACTTGACCGAGTGTAATCAAATGTTGCTCGATTGTAATCAAAACGTGATCTAGTGCGCCAGCCCCAATCCGCGCCTGCACACAGGAGCACCGCACGGCCACGACGGACCGACTGGCCGAAAACCCAGGTCAACGGCGGAAATACGCCATTTCAGTCGCTTCGACCAGCTCCTCGCACACTGTGTCGAGCGGCACACCGCGGATCTCTGCCATGGCCCGCACTGTGAGAGTGACGAGGTAGGGAGCGTTGGGGCGGCCCCGATGCGGGTGCGCGGTCAGGTAGGGGGCATCGGTCTCGACGAGGATGAGCTCGGCGGGGAGGGCTCTCAGCGCCTCCCGCAGGCCCCCATTCCGGGGAAAGGTGACGGTCCCGGCGAAGGAGGCGTACCAGCCGTTCTCCGCGAGGATCTCGGCCAGATGCCGGTCGCCTGAGAAGCAGTGGAAGACAGTCCGTTCGGGCGCCCCGTCCTCGAGGAGGATCCGCACGGTGTCCTCGTGCGCCTCGCGATCGTGGATCTGCAGGGGCAGGCCGAGCTCCTTCGCCAGCCGGATGTGGGCGCGGAAGGACTCCTGCTGGGCGCTCCTGCCCGCATCGCCCGTCCGGAAGTAGTCGAGTCCCGTCTCGCCGATGGCAACGATCTCGGGCTCGCGGGCAAGGTCGGCCACCATGTCGATCGCCTCGTCCAGATCGTACTGCCGATGGTGGTCCTCGACCTGGGGTTCAAGACCATCGGGCGCGATCTCGACAACCCCGGCGTGCATGGGTGCCTCGTTCGGGTGGATGGCGATCGCGGCCGAGAATTCCGGGTGGGCGCGGGCGAGGTCGATGACGTCGCGCAGGTCCGGGACCTCGCAGCCGACGGTGATGGCGCGGCTGACCCCCGCCTGCCTCATCGCCCGCAGCTGCCCCTCGATGAGGAGAGGATGGCCGGGGTTGCCATCGTCGTCGAGGTTCTGCACCTGCCCCGGCCGGTCGGTGCCCACGTGCGTGTGGTTGTCGATGACCGGGATGGGGAGCGGCTCCGGGATCGGAGGGAGCGCGGAGCGTCCCTTCTTCTTACTCACGCGTCTGCGAGGCGGGCGAGCTCCTCGTCGACGACCTCGGGGTCGAGCTTGACGAAGACGGGGCTCGGCTTCTCGATCGGGGTGCCGGCGATGACAGTAATTCGCGACCACGGGCGCAGGTCCGTGTAGTCGCCGGTGATGATCGGGTACGGATCTCCCCCGTCCAGATCCTCGGCCTCGTCAATGCGGGGCATGGGCGCGAGATCGCCCGCCCCGCCGAGGATGAGATCGATCGCGTTCGAGGAGTGCGGAAGGAAGACCGACATCATCGTGTTGAGATCGGAGACGGCCTGAATGAGCGTGTTGAGGATCGTCGCGAGCCGCTCCCGCTCCTCCGGTGCCTTGAGCTTGAACGGCTCGGTCCGGGACACATACGAGTTGGCGACGCCGATGATCCGCATGACCTCGGCGAGCGCCGAGCGCTGGTGGTGGTTTTCGATGAGGGAACCGACCCGCTCGAAGCCGGCCTCGACCTCGTCGAGGAGCTCGCGGTCAATATCCTCGAGCGGTCCCGCCTCGGGGATCTCGCCGAAGTTCTTTGCGATCATCGCCGCAGTCCGGTTGACGAGGTTGCCCCAGCCGGCGACCAACTCGGAGTTGTTGCGGCGCACGAACTCGGCCCACGTGAAGTCCGAGTCGGATGTCTCGGGGCCGGCGATCGAGATGAAGTAGCGCAGCGCATCGGGCTGGTACCGGGCGAGCACGTCCCGGACGTAGATGACGATCTTCTTCGAGGAGGAGAACTTCTTCCCCTCCATCGTGAGAAACTCGGAGGCGACGACCTGGGTCGGCAGGTTGAGCTCGCCGAACGTGCCGGGCTCCCCACCCTTATCTCCCCGGCCGTTGTAGCCGAGCATCTCCGCCGGCCAGATCTGGCTGTGGAAGACGATGTTGTCCTTGCCCATGAAGTAGTAGGAGAGGGCCTCCGGGTCGTTCCACCAGTCGCGCCAGCGCTCCGGCTCGCCGATGCGGCGGGCCCACTCGATCGAGGCGGACAGGTAGCCGACCACCGCGTCGAACCACACGTAGAGCCGCTTGTTCGGCTTGTCCTCCCAGCCGGGGACGGGGATGCCCCAGTCGATGTCGCGGGTCATCGCCCGCGGGCGGATCTCGTCGAGGATGTGCTGGGAGAACTTGATGACGTTGGGACGCCACAGGCCTGATCCCTCACGCTGGTCGAGCCAGCGCGACAGCTCGCCGGCCAGCGCGGGCAGGTCGAGGAAGTAGTGGTCCGTCTCGACGAACTCGGGGGTCTCGCCATTGACCTTCGACCGGGGGTCGATGAGCTCGACCGGGTCGAGCTGGACGCCGCAGTTGTCGCACTGGTCGCCGCGGGCCCCGTCATAGCCGCAATGCGGGCACGTGCCCTCAATGTAGCGGTCGGGCAGCGTGCGGCCCGTGCTTGGGGAGACGGCACCCGACGTCGTCTCGACGAGCATGTAGCCGTTGTCCCGCACGGTCTCGAACATCGACTGGACGACGGCGTAGTGGTTCCGGGTCGTCGTCCGGGTGAAGAGGTCGTACGACAGGCCGAGGGCGACGAGGTCCTCGACGATGATCCGGTTGTTTCGATCCGCGAGCGCCTTCGGCTCGATCCCCTCCTGCTCGGCGGCGACGAGGATGGGGGTGCCATGCTCATCGGTCCCCGACACCATGAGGACGTCGTGCCCCACCATGCGCATGTAGCGGGAGAAGACATCGGACGGCACCCCGAACCCGGCGACGTGGCCGATATGGCGGGGGCCGTTGGCGTAGGGCCAGGCGACAGCGGAGAGCACTCGAGACATAACACTAAGGTTAATGCTTCGTGCGCTCAGGGAGGAATCTCGCCGCGAACATCACGCTCCGTTAGGATTGCGGCATGAGCGACACATTCATGGAAGGCAATGAGCCCGAAGAGACGCTGGCCGAGCTACTCGTCAAGCCGCACCGGGCCCTCATCATGGTCGACGTTCAGCCCACCTTCTGCGAGGGCGGCGCGCTCGCCGTCGAGGGCGGCAACGCCGTCGCGCGGAGGATCGCCGAGTTCGTCGAGACCAGCCGCGGGAACTACGGGGTCGTCATCTCCACCCAGGACTGGCACATCGAGCCCGGCGACCATTTCTCGGATGAGCCTGATTATGTCGACACGTGGCCGCCGCACGGCGTCGCCGGCACCGAGGAGGCCGAGCTGCATCCCGCAGTCTCCGCCCTGCCCGACGAGTCGGTGAAGAAGGGCCAGTACGCAGCGGCGTACTCGGGTTTCGAGGGCACGACCGAGGACGGCCGCATGCTCCAGGACATCCTCAAGGACTACGAGATCACCTCCGTCGACGTCGTCGGCCTCGCCGAGTCGCACTGTGTCAAGGACACGGCGCTCGATGCCCGCTCGTTTGTCGAGGAGGTCAGGGTCTTCTCCGACCTCACTGCCCCCGTGAGCGAGGAGCTCGGTGAGAAGGCGCGCACGATCATGGACGGCGCCGGCATCATCCAGCTCGAGTCGAAGAACGCCTGGCTCTGACAGAGCTCCCCTCCATCGCCGGCGGGGTCTCGTCGGCGATGACTCTGCCGACCAGTGAACCATGTCCAGCCGGGCCTATCGGCCCTGGTCAGAGGTCTGCGTACAGGAATAGCCTGAGGTGATCGGGTGCGTGTCAGCGCGCCTCGCGAACGGACGACGCCGTCGCTCCGACACCATGCTCCACATAGTGAAGGAGTCACGATGGAGCAGATGATTCCCTGGCTTGTCTTCTGTCTACTCTTTCTCGCCCTCGCCCTGTGGAAGCCGACCGCGGCCCGTATGTTCGCCGGGATCTTCTTCATCATCATGGCGGTGGCGGTCAATCGGGCGCTGGCGCTCGTCAGCCCCGATCTCTTCGTCGGCCTCGGGGAGGATGCTCCCCTGCTGCGTTTCTACGAATGGATCTTCACCGACATCGTCGCCCGCGCGCCGCAGCTGGTGGGGATCCTTGCCGGCATCGTCGAGATCCTGCTCGGTCTCCTCATGCTGTCGACGGGGCGCCGCGCGGCCCTGGGGCTCCTCGGCGGAGCGGCCTTCCTTCTCCTCATAACTCCCCTGGGCGTGTGGACCCTACCGAACCCGATCATGGCCGCAGGGCTCGCCTACCTGTCGACGAAGCCGCATGACGTGAGCGCAGTCGATCTGGTCCGCTCCCTGCGTCCCTCACGCTCCGCCACCCCGAGCGGCCACGCATAGGTCCACCTCAACGCGAGCAGTGGGGAGCATGCCAGGCATGCTCCCCACCGGTTCCCTGCCGCTGGGCCACACCGTGCAGGGAACATGCTCGACGTATCGAGCCCGCTCAGTCTAACTTGATGGACTTTGGCGCCGCTTCATAAATTTGGCTGTTTCCACGGAATATCCCTATCGACTTGACCACAGAAGACGGCTCCTGCCAGCACTGATGGGACTGAAGGGCCGTTATTCCTCGTCCCTCACCCTGAGGGCCGCCTCGTACAGCTCCTTCTTGCGCACCCCTGTCCGCTCGGACACGTACGCGGCGGCAGCCTTGAGGCGCATGCCTGAATCGGCGAGCATATTGACCTCGGCGACGAAGTCATCGGCACTCGGCTCGGCATCGACCGCGCCGCTGACGACGAGGGTGATCTCGCCGCGCACGCCCTCCTGCGCCCATCCGGCCAGCTCCCCGAGCGGTCCTCTCTTCACCTCTTCGTAGGTCTTCGTCAGCTCCCGGCAGACGGCCGCCTCGCGGTCCTCACCGAAGTGCTCGGCCATAGCCGCGAGAGTGTCGGCCGTTCGGTGCGGAGAATCGAAGAACACCATCGTCCGCCTCTCCCGGGCAAGCTCGGCGAATACGCGTGAGCGCTCGCCATCCTTGCGGGGTGCGAACCCCTCGAAGCTGAAGCGATCGGTGGCGAGGCCTGAGATCGCGAGGGCGGTGAGGACCGCCGAGGCGCCGGGAACGACGGTGACGGGCACGTTCTCGTCGTGGGCGCGGCGGACGAGGCGGTACCCCGGATCGGACACCGTCGGCATCCCCGCGTCCGAGACGACGAGCACGGTCTGCCCGGCCCGGGCCGCGTCGAGCAGCTCACCGGTCCGCTCCGCCTCGTTGTGGTCGTGGAAGGCGAGGATCCGTCCCGCCGGGGTGACGCCGATCCGCCCGGCGAGGTTGAGGAGCCGACGCGTGTCCTCGGCGCCGATGACATCCGCCGTCTCCAGCAGGGTGCGCAGCCGCGGCGTCGCATCGTTCGGGTCGCCGATGGGGGTCGCTGCCAGGTAGATCTTTCCGTCGCTCACGCTCCCACTATCTCCCATGGTGCACCGCCCCGTCATCCCCGCCCGTACACTCGTCATGTGATCGACCAGGACAGCGGCCCGAAGACCCGCGAGCTCAGCGAACGTGAATCGGCGGCGTGGGAGATCGAGCTCCGCGGCCGGCTCGGACTCGTCTCGACACTGCCCGCCCAGATCCGCCTGTGGGGCTGGATCGTCACGGCGATCGCCGCCCTCCTCGCCGCCGTCACCCGCCTGACGGGCCTCACCCATCCGCACCAGATGGTGTTCGACGAGACCTACTACGTCAAGGGCGGCTACTCCCTCATCACCTACGGCTACGAGCGCGACTGGGTGGGGTCGGACGCCGACGAGATGTTCGTCCAGGGTTTGGATGCGGCGGCCGACACCATCGGTGACTACGTCGTCCATCCTCCCCTCGGCAAGTGGCTCATCGGCTTCGGACAGGCGCTCTTCGGCACCGACAACGGCTTCGGTTGGAGATTCGCCACAGCACTCGCCGGCATCATCTCCGTCATCCTCATCACCCGCATCGCCCTCCACCTGTTCCGCTCCGTCCCCCTCGCCTTCGCGGCCGGTGCGTTCATGGCCCTCGACGGCGTCGGCATCGTCCTCTCCCGCACGGGGATCCTCGACTCGCTCCTGGCGGTCTTCGTCCTCGCCGGATTCTGGGCGGTCCTCCACGATCGGGACTGGACCCGCCGCCGCCTCGCCAGGCGGGTGGCGCACGGGCCCGTTGACCGGGAGGGCCGCCCACTGGCGGCCCTCGGCCCCATCATCCTGTTCCGGCCCTGGCTGCTTGCCGCCGGTGTTCTCATCGGCCTCGGCTGCGGAGTGAAATGGTCGGCGATCTATGCCCTCGCCGTCTTCGGGATCCTCGTCTTCGTCTGGGACACCGCCGCGAAGAGGGCCATCGGAGTCAGGCGGTGGTTCACCTCCGGGGTCCTCACCGGCGGCGCTCCGGCCTTCGTCAATCTCGTCCCCATCGCCATCCCCACCTATCTCCTCGCCTGGCTCTCGTGGTTCCTCGACCCGCGCGGCTACCGGCGGGGCTGGGCGGAGATGAGGAGAACGATCGGCGAGGAGGTCCCCTTCGAGCAGTTCGGGGACACGATCGCCGAGTTCATCTCCTACCACCGGCAGATGTGGGGCTTCCACACGGGGCTCGACTCCGAGCACACGTACATGTCCCAGCCCTGGGATTGGCTCCTCCAGCTGCGGCCGGTCAACTTCTATTGGCCGCCGGAGGAGAAGCTCGTCCAGGACTGCGGCGCGGAGCGCTGCGTCCAGGCCATCTCCTCCATCGGCAACCCAGCCGTATGGTGGCTGGCCGCCGCCTCCCTCATCGTCGTCCTCTGGTACGCGATTGTGAAGAGTGATTGGCGCGCCTGGGCGATCGTCGCCGGCTATGGGGCAACCTATCTGCCGTGGTACGGCTACATCGGCCGCACGATCTACCAGTTCTACTCGGTCGCCTTCCTCCCGTTCGTCGTCCTTGCCCTCGTCTTCGGCCTCGCCTGGGCGACGGATACGCTGACCCCACCGAATCTCACGGCGGTCCGCAGAGCGGCCGCACGCCGGCTGAAGAAGCGCGGCGCAGAGGATTGGACGCTGACGATCAGCCCGGATGAGGAGCGGACGGAAGACCCGTCGACGCATGCGCACGCCGCGCAGAGTGCCATCTCCTCGGAGCCGGCGGCGATGGAGGCCGGCACCGCAGCCGCTCGGACCGCACCCTCCCCGTCGGACCCCGAGGATTCGCCTTATCTCGACGAACCCGATCTGGATCATGAGGACTCCGCGTCGGTCGAGCCGGACCCGATCGAACGGGCGGTGGCGACGATGGGCGGACCCGAGGCCCTCAGCTACGAGCTCCACCTCGGCTCGAAGCGTGCCTCTCTCATCTTCTCCCTCACCTACGGATTCGTCATCGCCTTCGCAATCCTCTGGTGGCCGCTGTGGACGGGAATGACGATCCCCTACGAGTTCTGGAAACTCCACATCTGGCTGCCGGGCTGGTCCTGAGCCGGCACGCGGCCACACGCCAAGGCGTGCGGTGGACGGCCGCGCTTAAGCAGACAGACGGCCGCGATTAAGCAGCCGGTCAGCACCGCCCATGACCGGGCAGGACACCGGCCCGGCGGCAGCCCAGTTCTCCGCGGGCGTGCGCGGGCTCGCCGTCATTGCTCCCGCAGCGCATGGTGTTGGGGTCAGTCCTGCTCGGCCGGGCGCGAGTGCTTCCCCCGGCCCGTGAAGCCGTCCATCGTCGCGTTGATGCCGAAAAGGTCGAGGACGCGGTCGAGGATGGGGACGGGCAGGATCTTCGCCAGCCTGATCGCGCCCGCGAAGCGCGGCATGACAAGGGATTGTCGGCCCGCCTCGATGGCATCGAGGATCGCCGCGGCGACCTCGTCGACGTCGAGAATCGGCAGGAGCCGCGGGAAGCGCGTCCTCACCCCGTCGAACATGCCGGTGTCGACGTAGTAGGGCTGGACGATGAGGGTGTGGAGCGGGGTGCCCTGGTGGCGGAGCTCAGCGCGCAGGGACTCCATGAAACCTGTGGCTGCGAACTTCGAGGCCGAATAGTCGGTCTGCTGCGAGACTCCGACGAGCCCCGCCGCGGACGCGATCGTCGTGATCGAGCCCCTCCCCCGATCGATCATCCCCGGGAGGAAGATCCTGATGACCCGGTAGAGCGCAAGGACGTTGAGGTCGAACGTGCGGGCGATCTCCTCCTCGGTGAGCTCGAGGAAGGTCTTCCCGGTGACGATGCCGGCGTTGTTGAGGAGAACATCGACCCTGCCGTGATCCGCGAGCGTCCGCCCACCGACGGCCGCCACATCGGACGGGTCCGTGAGGTCGACGCGGTAGGCGGCGACCCTTCCGCCGAAGGAGCGGATCTCGCGGACAACCTCCTCCCCACCGTCGACGTCGATGTCCCAGATGATGACCTGTGTGGCGCCGCGATTGGCCGCGCCAATCGCCATCTCCCTGCCGATCCCGGAGGCACCCCCGGTGATGAGGACGACGGCCCCTGCGATTGGTGTGCGCATGTTATCTCCTCACAAAAGCCTTCATCACCCTCGCCCACGCCCGTTCACCGACGAGCGGCGGGGCCTGGATCGGGTGGATGAGGGAGGTCGCCACTGTCTGCGGCTCCGTGTACTTGAGCAGGCCCTGCTCGCCGTGCCTGCGGCCGATGCCGGACGCCTTCATCCCGCCCATCGGCGCATGCATCGACCCCCAGGCCACGACGTAGCCGTCGTTGACGCTGACGATGCCGGCCTCGAGCCTCGCACCGAGCTTCTGGCCTCGGGACGGTTTCGTCCAGATCGACGCCTTGAGCCCGTACTCACTGTCGTTCGCGCGGGCGATGGCGTCCTCGGCATCCCGCACCCGGTACAGAGAGACAACCGGTCCGAACGTCTCGCTGCGGGCGACGATCATGTTGTCTGTGACATCGGTCAGCACCGTCGGCGCGTAGGCGTGGGGAGCGATGTGGGGAAGGGCCTGGCCGCCGGCGAGCACGGTGGCGCCCTTCGCTCTCGCATCCTCCACGTGCTCGGTCACGACCGCCAGCTGGTCCGCGGAGATGAGGGGGCCCATGTCCGTCGCCCACGCATAATCCGCACCGACCCGTACATTCCTCATCGCCCGAACGAACGCCGGAACGAACCTGTCCCAGACGGTCTCTTCGATATAGATGCGCTCGGTGGAGATGCAGAGCTGGCCGGAGTTGGAGATGACGGCCTTGACTGCGCCCTTGACGGCCCTCCTCATCGGCGCGTCCGCGAGGACGATGAGCGGGTTCTTCCCGCCGAGCTCGGCGGAGAAGCCGATGAGCTGCTCACCCGCCTGCTTCGCGAGGATCCGACCCGTTGCCGACGATCCCGTGAACATGAGGTAGTCGGAGCCTTCAATGAGCGGCGGGCCGAGGACCGATCCGGGCCCGGGGACAACCTGGAACAGGTCAGCCGGCAGGCCCGCCCTCTCGAGAAGCGCCTTCGCGGCGAGCGCGCAGAGGACCGCATTCGAGTCGGGTTTGACGACGACCGCGTTGCCGGCCGCAAGCGCAGCCACCGCGTCCGAGATCGCGAGCGTGAGCGGGTAGTTCCACGGCGAGATGACGGCGACGATGCCGACGGGATGGTGGTGAACGGTCGTGCGGGACAGGAGGGGCACGGCTCCGGGTACCCGCTCAGGCCCCAGGAGCCGCGGCGCGTGCTTCGCATAGTGCGAGGCCGTCGTCGCCACGTCACTGAGCTCCTCGAAGGCATGTGAGCGGACCTTGCCGTTCTCACCCTGGATGAGGTCGAGCAGCTCCTTCTCCCAGTCCCAGATGTGTCGGGCGAGCCGGGCGAGGACGGCGGCCCGCTCCCGTGGCGGAGTCGCCGACCAGGAGGCCTGCGCCCGGCGGGCGAGGCCGAGCGCGTGACGGACGTCCTCCGGCTCGCAGATGGGATAGGACGAGACGGTGCTCCCATCGAGGGGCGAGATCACGTCGGCGCGGGGCCGCTCAGCGCGAGTGGTGATCCAGGCGTCGGGTGTGCCGAGCAGCGTGCCGATGGCGTCGTCGAGTCGTGTCACGGAGGCCCTCCTTTGAGCTCTCCCCACAGTACTCAACCGCCCCCCGCATCGGGCAGAAATCCTAGACGAGGCAGAACTCGTTGCCCTCCGGATCCGCCATGACGATCCATCCTCGGTTCATCGACGTCGGCTCGTGGCGCCGCAGCCTCGTTGCGCCCCAGGATTCGAGTTCATCGGCCCGCGCTTCGAGGACGGACATAAAGGGCTCGCCCGTCATTGTCGGCGCGACGGGGACGTCGAGATGGACGCGGTTCTTTGCCGTCTTCGGCTCGGGGACCCGCTGGAAGTAGATCCGCGGCCCGGTGCCGTCCCGGGGGATGATCGCGTCCTGGTTCTCCCACTCGTCCTCGGGGATGCCGTGGGCGGTTGCGAACTCCTCCCACGTCGCGAACCCCTCCGGGGGATCGTCCCTCCGGTAGTGGAGTACGTAGGCCCAGAAGTCAGCCAGCCGTCTCGGGTCCTTCGCGTCGAACGTCACCTGTATCTCCATGACCACACGCTAGCGGCACGGGCGGCCCTGCGGTAGTCCGGACGGACCCGACGTGTCCCGCCGTGCGCGCCTAACGGAGAGGATGCGTCCAGATGAGGCGCTTGACCGGGACCTCCGTCCGGGTGATCAGGAGCGCATGAGCCAGGGCGCGGATGCGACGAGAATGGCCCTCGCGCCCACGTCCAGCGACTCCAGTTCGGGGAGGAAGGCCGGGGAATGGTTGCCGGGGGCCGTCGCCGGGTCGGCGAAGCCGCCGAGCACCCAGAAGCAGGAGGGCGCGTTGAACGCCGCGGGGAGGATCGAGAAGTCCTCCGAGCCTGCCATCGCCCCGACCGGCACATGGTGCTCGCCGAAGTGCTCATCGAAGGACCGGCGCACCTTCTCTGTCACAGCCTCATCGTTGACCGTGAGGGGAAAGTGGTCGTAATACTCGATCTCCGGCTCCTTCGGGGAGCGCGATGCCGCGCATTCGGCGCGGACGATGCGCTCGATGGCGGAGTGGAGGTGTGCGGCCACGTCCGCGTCGAAGGCCCGCGTATTGACGAGCAGGGTCGCCGAGTCGGGGATGATATTCGACTTCGATCCGGCCCGGATCGACCCGACCGTGACGACGGCGGTCTGCGACGGCGCGATCTCGCGGGCGACGATCGTCTGGAGCCGCAGGACGATCGACGAGGCGAGGACAATGGGGTCGATGCCGGCGTCGGGCATCGACCCGTGCGTGCCCCGGCCGTGGACGGTGATCCGGATCGAGGCGGCGGCGCTCATGAACGGGCCCGAGCGGGCGGCGACCGTCCCGAGCGGGATCGTCGGCATGACGTGCTGGCCGAGGAAGACATCCGGCTGCGGCATGGCATCGACGAGGCCGGCGGCCACCATGCTCCGAGCGCCCTCCGCGGTCTCCTCGCCCGGCTGGAAGACGGCGACGAAGGTGCCGCTCCACGCATCGCCGCGCGCGAGCAGCGCCTCGATCGCGCCGAGGAGGCTGACGATGTGGACGTCGTGACCGCAGGCGTGCATCGTCGGCACCGTCTCGCCGTCGAGGACGGCGGTCGCGGTCGACGCATAGTCCGCGCCCGAGGCTTCGGCGACCGGCAGGCCATCGATGTCGGCGCGCATGGCGACGACGGGCCCCTCGCCGTTGTCGATGATCGCGAGGACCCCGGTCTCGCCGATGCGGACCGGCTCGAGGCCGAGCCTCGTCAGCTCCTGCTCGATGCGATCAGCCGTCCCGTACTCGGCCATCGACAGCTCCGGCGACCGGTGCAGCTCCTTGTAGAGCTCGACCCGGGCGTCCCGACCCTCACTGAGGGCATCGATCACGTCATCAACCGCCATTCCACACTCCTTCGATCTGCTTGAGTCTAAGCCGCGGTGAGGCGTCATTCACCCCAGGGTTTATTAAAACCCGTTTTTCTCGTGTTAAATTAATGGTGTTCTTTTCTTATCACCCTCAAGGAGAATCACCATGGCCTGCCAGTGCAACCACAGCAACCTGCTCGAAGAGACCCTCGACGTCACGACGATCCCGCACTCGGTGCGCCACCCCGCGATCCTCGGCGCGATCTCGGCCCTGCCCGTCAAGGGCACCCTCCTCCTCAAGGCACCCCACATGCCGAACCCCCTCCTGGGTGAGATGCAGGACCTCGAGGGCGAGTTCGGCCACGAGGTCGTCCAGGACGGCCCGTCCGAGTGGGTCGTCCGGATCTGCCGCGAAGGCTGAGGGATTCACCTTCACGCATGACTGACGCCAGAACGCTCGGCGATCGCAGCCTCGCTCGCTGCCCCGTCTCCCACGACAGCGGTTCGTGGACAGTCTGGGGCAACGAGGAGGCTCGCCGCGTCGCCGAGGATCCCGCCACCTTCTCGAGCCGAGTCTCGCGCCACCTGAGCGTCCCGAATGGGATGGACGGCGACGAGCACCGCCGCTTCCGCGCCGTCATCGACCGACACCTCTCCGATGACGCGATCCGTCCGCTCTATCCCGAGTTCGAGCGGATCGCCCTCGACGTGGACGCGACGATGGGCGACAGCTTCGACGCCAACGTCTTCGGCAGCCTCGTCGCCGTCCGATGCCAGAGCAGCTGGCTGGGCTGGGATGAGTCGTACGAGGATGAGCTGCTCGCGTGGATCTCCGAGAATCAGGCGGCCACGCGATCCGGCGTGTACGCCCGCACCGCGGCCGTCGCCGAGCAGTTCGAATCGATCGTCCGCCGAATCGTCGCCGATACTCCGGGCGCCGCGACAGCGGCACTCATGGCCGACACGGTCGAGGAGGACGGCGCACAGCGGCCGCTGACACCCGCCGAGATCGTCTCGATCCTGCGCAACTGGACCGCGGGCGATCTCGGATCGATCACGTACTCGATCGGGATCGTCGCCCACTTCCTCGCGACCCACCACGCGATCGCAGGCGACCTTCGCCGCTCCGACGAGGAGGGGGGCACGCGGGCGCTCGACATGGCGCTCGACGAGATCCTCCGCATCGACGATCCGTTCCTCACCAACCGGCGCAGGACGACGGCAGATGTCACGCTCGCCGGTCAGGACATTCCGGCCGACTCGCTCGTCCATATTCACTGGACGGCGGCCAACCGCGATCCCCGCGCATTCGGCGATCCGGACGCGTACGACCCGGTGGGCAACGCGCCGCGCAACCTCGTCTACGGGGCGGGCCCGCACGTGTGCCCGGGCCGGACGCTGTCGACTCTTGAGCTGCGGGCAGCGCTCGTCGCGCTCCTGCGCGGCGGAGATCTGACGCTCAACGGTGTCGCGGCCCGCGAAGAGGCACCCGCGGGCGGATACTCCTCCGTCCCGGTCCGGCGAGTCCCCCGGCGCCCCTAGGCAGGCCGGGGGCGCATCGCCATCGCGCCCCGGCGAAGCTTCTCTCACTGTGACCCCGCCCCTGTCAGGGGCGGGGTCAGCGGCGGTAACATCACCTCGACACGTGGAGGACATGATGCCCGAGAGACAGTCCAAACCAGTCGCGATCCTCGTCACCGGACTCGCGCTCTTCGCCATGTACTTCGGCGCCGGAAACCTCATCTTCCCCGCGATGATCGGCATGACAGCCGGGGAGAATGTCACCCCCGTCATCATCGGCTTCCTCCTCACCGGCGTCGCCCTGCCCGTGCTCGGCATGATCGCCGCATCGACGCAGCGGCGCGGTGAGCACGACGGGATCGCCTCCCGCATCGGCACGTATCCGAGCCTCGTCTTCACGATCGCGATCTTCCTGTCGACCGGCATGCTCTACGCGATCCCCCGGGTCGCGACGGTGAGCTTCGAGATGGCGGCCGCGCCGATCCTGGCGGGAGGGGCGGGCGGCGAGACCACCCAGGCCGACCTCTTCATCTACACCGTCATCTTCTTCGCCGCCGTCGGCATCATCGCCCTCAACCCCGGCAGGCTCGTCGACCGGCTCGGCACGTACCTGACCCCGGCGCTCCTCATCGTGCTCGCCATCCTCATCGTCACGGCTCTGGTGACGATGGACCCGGTGAGCGTTCCTCCGGCGGAGGACTATGCGAGCGATCCCCTCCCGGCTGGGCTTCTCCAGGGCTACTACACGATGGACGCGATCGCCTCGCTCGTGTTCTCGGGCGTCATCCTCTCCGCCCTCGCCCGGGCCGGCTTCACCTCGCGGCGCAGGCTGATCTGGAGGTCAACACTCGCGGCGGGCACGGCCGGCATCGGCCTCGCGATCGTCTACCTCGGTCTCGCCGCCGTCGGCACACGGGTCGCCGGTCAGGGATTGACCGACGGAGCGGCTGGACTGGCGTACGCCGCCTCCGAGGCGCTCGGCCCAGTCGGCCAGGCGGTGTTCTCAGCAGTTGCGATCCTCGCCTGCCTGACGACCGCGATCGGCCTCATCGGCGCCTCGTCCCAGTATTTCCGCAAGCTGTTCCCCAAGCTCACGCACCCGACTCTCGTCCTCGTCCAGACCTTCGTCGCGCTCAGCCTCGCCAACCTGGGACTGGAGACGATCCTCGAGATCGTCACCCCCGTCAACCAGCTGCTCTACCCCATCGCCATCTGCATCATCGCCATCGCCCTGCTCGATGTGGTGACGCCGGGCAGGCTCCACTGGACCTACCGCCTGTCGGCGTGGACCGCTGCGATCGTCGCCATCCCCGAGGCACTGTGGGCGACGCAGATCCCCGTGTTCGAGGGCCTGCGGGACTGGCTCGACCTGCTGCCCGCCGGATCGGTCAACATGGCCTGGGTGGTCCCAGCCCTTGTGGCCGCCGCCATCGGGATCCTCCTCGACCTCTCCCAGGGCAGGCTCCGGCCCGTCAAGGGCGGGGATGAACTGCCGGTCCTCATCTACAAATAGACGCCTGTCAGCACATGTGAGCGTGTGCTCGTGAGGATGCGCCTGCCCGCCTGAACCGACGACCGGGCGCGACATGCCGGCAGTCGTCGGCCGCGATGTCGGACAGACAGACGACCGCCGAGCCGGAGCAGGCGACTGCGATCCAGTACCGGCTCCGCGTCCGCCAGGCTCCTATGCTCGGCCACCCTCCGTCTCGGCGCGCCTGATGCCAACCGCCGTGGAGAACTCCTGACGCTGGCCGCCCACATGCTCGATGTGGTCCGGATAGATCGTCAGCTGGCTGCGATACTTCGAGAGCGCATCGAGCACGATATCGAGGTGCTCGTGGAGCTCGATTGCCTCGAAGCCGGGGTCCCGCGGGTCGGACGCGATCTCGAAGAAGGGGATGTCCTCGTCGCGGGCGGCCCGGGCCGCGACCCGGTGGGCCTGGACGTGGTCCGGGTGCCCGTACGTGCCCGCGTCGTCATAGGAGATGACCGAGGTCGGGCGGATGGCGCGGATGAGAGCGGCAAGATCACCCGTGGCCTCGTCGAGGCTCGCCGCCGTGAACATCGAATCATCGTCATGGCCGGCGGGGCCCGCAACGCCCTCTGAAAGCCACACCATGCCCGAGTCGCTGTACCTGCGGTCGTCCCGGCCAACCGCCCGGGCGGGGGCCTGGCCGAGCCAGTGATGCCCGGCCACGCCGAGGACACTGACTGCGAGCGCGAGCTCCCGCTCCCGGAACTCGGTGAGCTCCTTGCGGGTGATGCCGGCGGGGACGACGCCGGTGACGGCTTCACCGCGCTCGCCGCGCGTGCACGTGACAACGTGGGCCTCGATGCCGCGGTGGGCGCAGGCTGCGATGAGGGAGCCGGTGGACAGGGTCTCGTCGTCGGGGTGGGCGTGGACGAAGAGTGCTCGCTCGCCGAGGTTCTCGATCGGGCTCATGACATTTCCCCTCGGTAGACGTCGGCCAATTCGCGGGCGGCTTCCCGCCATCCCCGACTGAGCGCGAACTCCCGGGCCGAACGGCCGAGCCGTTCGCGCAGCGTGGGGTCGTCGAGAATTCTCTCCATGGCGCTCGCCCATTGCACGGGATCCCGCGAGGGGATGAGGTAGCCGCTCTCGCCATCGCGGACGGAATCGACCATTCCGCCCACATGTGAGGCGACGACCGGGGTGCCGCAGGCGGCGGCCTCGACGTTGATCATCCCGTATGTCTCGGAATGGCTCGGGTTGAGGAGCATGCGGGCCCCGGCGAGCAGCCGCGCCAGCTCATCCCTGCCCATCGAGCCCCGGTAGTCGATGAAGGACTCGAGGCCGAGATCGGCGACGAGGGCACGCACCTGCTCTGTGTATCCGGGGAAGTCGGAGGCGGGCTCCCCGGCGATGACGAGGCGAGGGCGCTTCGCCTCCGGGATCTCCGCAAGCGCCCTGATCGCGAGGTCGACGCCCTTGAGCGGCTGGAGCCGCGCCGCGAAGACGACGTAGGACGTCGGATCGAGTGGGGCGGGATGGAAAGTCTCAGCATCGACAGCGGGGTGGACGATCGAGAAGCGCTCGGGATCGGCTCCGTAGCGGGCAATGATCGTGTCCGCCTCGAAGCGGCTGACAGCGACGATGCGGTCGGACTCGCGGGCGATGAACCTCTCCCCGACGGGCCTCCCGGGCGACTCGGGCTGTTCGCCCGCACCCCAGTCCTCACCGACCGGCGCCGCGACGGAGTGGTAGCTCTGGATGTGGGGGACGCCCCTCTTCTTGGCGACCGGGATCGCGGCCGCTCCCGCGAACCAGTGATGGGAGTGGATGATATCGACCGGCTCCCACCATGCGTCGAGCGCCGCCGTGAACGGCTCGATCAGCTGCTCCGAATCGGCCTTCGCCAGGGGATGCTCCGGTCCTGCCGACAGGTAGACGAGGCGCAGATGAGGGCCGAGCTCGACGGAGTCCGGGAGCTCAGGGCTGTCTCTGCGGGTGATGAGAGTGACGTCGTGGCCGTCGGCAGCAAGGTGCTGGGCGGTGTTGAGGAGATAGACGTTGAGCCCGCCCGCCTCCCCCATACCCGGCTGGAGGACCGGGGACGTATGCAGGACAGTGAGCGCGATCCGCAGAGCGGGCATGCAGCCTCCCAAAGAGTCAGCCGGCCAGGCCGCCAGCAGTGACACCCAATATAACGTTCCCCCACATTAGAGGCCCACAATGCCGCCGAAATCTCGCCGGTCTTGGCTGACAGATGAATCGCTCGAGACGGCCGCCACTGCCTCTTAGGGTTGGTTCCACGCTGACGAAGGAGAACACATGAAGCACCTGATCTTCGGAGGGCACGGCAGGGTTGCCCTGCTGGCCTCGACGATTCTCGTCGGGGACGGCCATACCGTCACCTCCATCATCCGCAACCCGGACCACGCGGCCGATGTCGAGAGGACTGGCGCGACCCCGCTCGTCCTCGACGTCGAGACCGCCGACAGGGAGGATCTCGTTGAGGCGATGCGAGGGCATGACGCCATCATCTGGTCGGCCGGCGCCGGCGGCGGAAACCCTGCCCGGACGAGGGCGGTCGACCTCGAGGCCGCGACACGGTCGATGGACGCAGCCAAGGAGGCGGGCGTCTCCCGCTACGTCATGGTGTCGTACCTGAACTCGCGCCTTGATCACGGCATCCCAGAATCGGAGCCGTTCTACACCTATGCCCAGTCGAAGGCGGAGGCCGATGAGCACCTGCGCGGTTCGGGACTCGACTACACGATCCTCGGCCCGGGCAGCCTCACCCTCGAGGAGCCGACCGGGCGGATCACGGTCATCGAGGGCGGCGCCACCGGGTCAACCGACACCTCACGCGGCAACGTCGCACTCGCCATCGCCGCCGCGTTGGACTCACCGGCCTCGATCGGCAGGACGATCGGATTCATCGACGGGGACACGCCCATCGCCGACGTCTTCTCCTGACGGGTCTCGTCACCGACGCTCTGCCGCGTGGACACGACCGTCTGGTCCCGACGCGCCTGCGGTGTGAGTTGGACATCACAGGCGAGGTTCGGCACCATAGTTGGAGGGCCCGTTTCGCGATGGCGGGGAACGGGTCCGCCGCGGGCCTCTAGTCGGCCGCGAACTCCCCCATGCTGACGAAGAGCTCGCGAACGAGAGCTCGTGCCGTCTCACGGATATCTCGACCCTCGGATAGGGCCTCAACGGCCGCCCCATCGACGACGGCGAGGACGAGTCGCGCCGACAGCCTCGACCCCATCCACGCGAGGACGGTTCCGATCGCGTCGTCAAGAGCCGACCTGTTGTCGTCGTAGACCTTGCGAACCGCGGGGTACTCGGCGGCAGCCGTCAGCTGGAGGTAGTGGTTCTCGAGGGGCGCATCAGAGGGCAGACAGGACTTGAGGACGATCTCGACCGCATCGTCCATGCTCGTCGGCGGCTCGCGGTTCTCGAGCTCGGCCGCGACACGGGCCGCGCGCTCGATCCACCCGTTGAAATTCAGCGAGGCGGCTTGTCCGAGAAGATCGTCGAGGCCCGTGAAATAATACGTCGTCGCGGACAGCGAGGCAGAGGCCCGCGCCGCGACCTTGCGGTGGGAAACAGCTCCAGGGCCCTCCTCGCGGAGGATCTCGGCCGCCGCGCGGACAAGGTCCCGCTGCCTCTGCTCACCTTTCGTCAGACTTGGCGTCGTCATGTCGTCCTACTCACTTCACGTCGATGGCACGGCAGTGGCTGCCGGAGCACTCATGCACACCGGACGCTCTGATCCAAGCGTCTTCCCATCGGTTCCCTAAAGTCCCAGGTCGAGGGTAACACAAGAATGGTACTGTCGTGCTAGAAATCAGAATGGAGTCAAGGACGACGCATGGAAGATCTCTCGACTGGCCCACAAGACGAAGAATATCCGGTTGACGCTCGCCATCATGACGTGTCGCCCGATTATCAGACGCTCGCACGGAATAACGATCGTCTCGCGTCTGCGCTGCGCGCCGCGCGCCAGGAGCTCGCGGCCGTCCACGACCAGGTGCGCCAGCTGACGGAGACACCCAATACTTTCGGCGTCATCGCCGCCGTCAATAGGACGGCACGGACGGTCGATGCCATCGTCAGCGGCCGCAAGCTCCGCTGCTCGGTCGCCCAGACGGTCCCACTCGCCTGTCTCTCTCCCGGCCGGGAGGTCGTGCTCAACGAGCACATGTGCGTCATCTCCAGCGAGAGCTTCGACGATGTCGGCGACCTCGTCATGGTGACGGACTTCCTCGATGACGCGAGGGTGACGGTGCGGGTGCGGGACGAGGACGAGAAGGTCCTGCGCCTCGCCGAGAGCCTCATCAGCGCCGCCGGCAAGCCCAAGGTCCGTCCCGGAGACATCGTCCGCGCCGACGTCCGCGGCGGCTTCGCCTATGAGCGGGTCGAGCGCGAGGATACCGAGGAGCTCATGCTCGAGGAGGTGCCCGACGTCGACTACGAGGACGTCGGCGGCCTCACCGACGAGATCGCGTCAATCCGGGATTCCATCGAGGTCCCGTTCCTGTTCCCCAGCCACTATCGGGCTCACCGCCTCCGCGCCCCGAAGGGGATCCTCCTCTACGGTCCGCCCGGATGCGGGAAGACACTCATCGCCAAGGCGGTGGCAACCTCGCTGGCGCGGACAGCGGCAGCGACGACGGGCGATGTCGAGGCCCGCTCCTTCTTCATCTCCGTCAAGGGCCCCGAGCTGCTGACGAAATACGTCGGCGAGACGGAGCGACAGATCCGCAAGATCTTCTCCCGTGCCCGGCAGCGCGCCAAGGGCGGGATGCCGGTCATCGTCTTCTTCGACGAGATGGACTCACTGTTCCGCACCCGCGGCACCGGCCGTTCCTCCGACGTCGAGACGACCATCGTCCCCCAGCTGCTCGCCGAGATCGATGGGGTCGAAGAGCTCGACAACGTCATCGTCATCGGTGCGACGAACCGGGAGGACATGATCGATCCGGCGATCGTCCGTCCGGGCCGGCTCGACGTCAAGATCCGCATCTCCCGCCCGACCAGGCAGGGAGCCGCCGACATCCTCGCGAAATACCTCGTTCCCGATCTTCCGCTCGACCGCGGCGAGGTCGAGCGCGCCGGATCGCGCGAGAGCGCCGTCGACACCCTCATCCGCACCGTCGTCGAGAGGCTCTATGTCCGAGACGAGGATGCGGCCCAGGTCGAGGTCACCTTCGACTCGGGCGACACCGAGATCCTCTACGCCCACGACTTCGCCTCCGGCGCGATGCTCGCCAACATCGTCGACCGGGCGAAGAAGCTGTCGATCAAAGACCAGCTGGCGGGCCTGCCTGGCGGCCTCTCCCGACGGCACATGACGGTCGCGGTCGAGGATGAGGTCAGCGAGAACGCGAGCCTCCACTCGGCTGGGACACTCGAGGACTGGGAGCGCCTCATCGGGCGCCGCGGCCAGCGGATCACCCGCGTTCACCTGCTGAGGAAACAATGACTGTCCGACGAATCATGGGGATCGAGACTGAATACGGCATCGTCGATCCCGCGGGAACCCACACGGCCGAGGAGATCTCGCTCGACCTCATCGCCGCCTACTCCCACGCCGTGGGCGACCTCGGGTTCGTCGACGATGTCGCGTGGGACTTGGCAGGTGAGATGCCGATGCTCGATACGCGCAATCCCATCGTCGACCGCAGGCACATTGCAGACAGGAACAGGGTCCACCAGGTCGCCAGCCTCACGGCCCAGGAGCGCTCCTGGCAGCGGGGCACAACGAAGGTGCTCCACAATGGCGCGCGATTCTATGTCGACCACGGGCATCCCGAGTATGCGTCGCCCGAATGCATCAGCCCCCGCCAGGCTGTCATCTACGACCGTGCCGGCGAGCTCATCATGCGCCGCGCTATGGACAGACTGCAGGAGGAGACCGGCTCCGGCGCCGTCGTCTACAAGAACAACGTCGACGGCAAGGGCGCCGCATACGGCTGCCACGAGAACTACCTGACCTCGAGGTCGGTGCCGTTCGATGACATCGTCGAGGCACTCGTCCCCTTCCTCGTCACCCGCCCCGTTCTCGTCGGCGCCGGCCGGGTCGGCATCGGTCCCGCCTCGGAGGAGGCGGGCTTCCAACTCTCACAGCGCGCCGACTACATCGAGACGATCGTCGGCCCGCACACAACCTACAGCCGCCCCATCGTCAACACGAGGGACGAGCCGCACGCCGAGCCCCACCTCCACAGGCGACTCCACGTCATCACGGGTGACGCGAACTGCGTCCCCTCGAACACCCTCCTCAAGCTCGGCATGACGTCCCTGCTCCTCTGGGTGCTGGAGACGTCCGGCCTGCCCGAGGAGTGGAAGAGCCTGCGACTCACCGATCCCGTCGCCGCGGTCCGGGCCGTCTCGCGCGACCTCTCGCTGACCGAGGCGCTCGAGTTGGCGGACGGCAGACGGATGACGGCGCTGGAGATCCAGAGCGTCTACCAGCAAACCGCTCAGGCCCTGGTCGACCAACAGATCAACGGCTACCGCCCCGACGTGGAGACGCTCGACATCCTCGACAGATGGAGGGACACGATCGGGCTTCTCTCGGACAACTGGCGCAAGACCGTCGGTGACGTGGAGTGGGCGACCAAGCTGGCCCTCCTCGAGGCCCGTCGCGAGCGGGACGGGCTGGCGTGGGACGCTCCAGAGCTCGCGGCCATGGACCTGCAGTGGAGCGACATCCGCTCCGGCAGATCGATGCCGGAGCGGCTCATGGAGAGGGGCGTATTCGAGACCCTCGAGGCGGACGAATGGATTAAGGAAGCCGAGTTCACTCCACCTGCCGGGACCAGGGCCTGGTTCAGGGGCGAGCTCATCCGGCGGTTCCCCGAGCAGGTCTATTCAGCCTCCTGGCACTCCATCGTCGTCGAGCTCGACGGCGGCCGGCTCATCCGCATCCCTATGACGAGCCCAATCGCCGGGTGCCTCGCCCACCTCGAGGATCGAATGGGCGAGTGCTCGACCGTGGAGGACATCCTCACCCTCGTCGAGAGCGCGGGGCAGAACATCCTCGCCGACCCCGACGTCTACGCGAAAGGGCAACCATGACAGAGAATCAGAGCTTCCGCCGCCACGACGGGGACGCGCCTGAGGGCGACGCACCGGCCCCCCTGCCGCCGTCCGCCGCAGGCCAGGACTTCAGCTCCGTCCTCGACGAGATCGACGACATCCTCGAGGAGAACGTCGTCGAGTTCGTCAAGGGCTTCATTCAGGAGGGCGGCCAGTGACGGGGCATCCTCCCCGCATCCTTGGTCTCGAGACTGAATACGCGATCGTCGCCGATCGCATCGAATCGGTCCCCGGCGAGGATTCGGCCCCGCTCACGCCCGCCGAGTCCGTCACCGAACTGTTCCGCGGCACGCGGGCTCACAGCCGGTCGACGAACCGGTATCTGAGCAACGGGGGCCGCCTCTACGTCGACCTCGGGTCACACCCTGAGTACGCGACGGCCGAATGCGCATCGCCGCGCGATGCGGTCCTCCAGGACCGCGCCGGCGAGGCCATGCTGCGCGATCTCCTGACAGCGGCGAATGAGCGGCTCGCCGGGCAGAACATCCGCCTCCATATTCTCAAGACGAACACCGACTCCGCCGACGCAACCTTCGGGTGCCACGAGAACTATCAGGTCGCCCGATCGACGATCGAGGCACTCGACCCCGGATTCATCTCTTTCCTCGCGACGCGCCCCATCCTCACCGGTGTCGGTGGCGTCGCCGACGGGGTCCACGTCCTCTCTCGACGTGCGTTCCACATCCAGTCCGTCATGTCCCCCGATCCGACACGGAGCCGCCCCCTCATCGTCACCCGCGAGGAGGCACACGCCGATGCGAGCCGTTTCGGCCGTCTTCAGGTCACCTACGGGGACTCCAACATCGCCGACACGGCGACGGAGATGAAGCTGCGGCTGACCGCCGCCGTCCTCGACTTCCTCGAGGACGGGGGATCGCTCGCCGATCTGGAGCTCGCCGATCCGATCACCGCACTCCACGACACGTCCCGACTCGGGCCGAAGGCACCCGTGTCGCTGGCGAGTGGGACGACGATGACGGCTCTGGCGATGCAGGAGGAGGTGCTCCGGCGCTGTGCGGGCCAGGCCGATCTCGCGGACGTCCGCTTCACCCTCGAACGGCTCCGAGCCGGTGACCACGGGAGCATCTCCCGGTCAATCGATTGGCTGTGCAAGCGCGCCCTTCTCGACCAGGCGGCCGCCCGGTACGGTGTCCCACTCTCCTCCCCTGTGATCGCCCGCATCGATCTCGCCTACCACGACATCGATCGCGACCGGGGGCTCGCCGAGCGCCTGCGGAGGTCGGGCAACATGACGCGTCTCGTGGAGGACGTCGAGATCGAGAAGGCTTGCCACACACCGCCGGCCGACACCCGGGCAGCCGTTCGAGGTCAGTTCATCGCGGAGGCCGACCGGCTCGAGCTGTCGACGTCGGTCTCGTGGACGCATGTCCGGCTCGACTCCCCGCCCCACCCGCAGATCGACCTCATGGACGCGAACGCGTCGGAGGATGGGCGGGTGGATGCGCTCATCGAGACGATGAGAGCCCTGCCGCCGCAGAACCGCAGTGCGCTGGCTCGCCTCAAGGCAGGTCTTGGACCGCTCGTCTGAACCAGCCCCAAGCATTCTGGGGCGCAAACCGACACCTAGACGCCCCGTGCGGACTGACAATGGTGGCTCACAACCGTACGCCGGGCGGACAAGGTCTCGAGGGTTTTCGTTGTCGACCTCGTTCGTGCCCGGCATTTCGTGGATTAGCGTTATCGAACTGGAATAACTCGATCATCGATCTTTCAAAGGTCTGGCGGCCGGGACCTCGCCCCACACGGTTCAGGTCCCGGCCAGAGGGTGAGGCGGGGTCCACCCCGCCTCACCCTTCATGTCAGACGAGAGTCGGGTCGTCGACCTGATTCGGGAAGTAGTCCTCCATGCTGCCTTCGCGGTACACGTCGGCAGTCGAGCAGTGGAGACCGCCGCCGAATGCGTAGGCGTCACGGAAATCAACCGGAATCGGGTTCATGCCGAGCTTCTCCATCTGCTCCAGCTGGTTGACCTCGGAGGCCTCAACGATCACGTTCTTGTGATCGAGGACGAGGCAGTTCATCGAGAGCCACACCGAGGAGTAGCACAGGGGCGGCGGCTCGGTGTGAGCCGGCTGGGCCGCGTCGACGATCTGCCAATCGTTGGCTTCGAAGATCTTCCGCTGTGCTTCGGGCAGACGGCGCTCGGGGTTGTTGATGATGAGTCCCGGGCGGAGCGGCACGAAGGTCGCGTCGATGTGGATCGGGTAGGGGTCACCGGGGAAGTTGACCGCGTGGACGCGGTGCTCCGGGTAGTAGCGCTTGAACCACTCCATGGCCTTGCGGTTGGTCGTGAGACCGTGCTGGATGAAGAGGTCCTTGCCGAGGCGCAGCACGTCGGCCGCGTCCCACATGGGCTCTACCTCGGTCGTGACGAAGTCCAGGTTCGCGGTGCGCTCGAGGCGCTCCTCGATCGAGATCTTCTCATCGTAGTAGTTGTGCTTGTACGACTTGTCGGTGAGGCGCGGGCGGGGAGCCTGCGTCCAGAGGAACTCCGGATCCTCCTCGAAGTACTGGTTCATGAGCGGCCAGTATGCGAGGTACTCGAAGTAGCGGCAGCGGAAGGAGTTCGCCGACGCCATGATCTCGTTGCCCATGGTGAGCAGGATGTCGCGGGGAGGCATCTGGGTCATGCCGGACTGTGCACGGAAGTCCGGGGTGATCATGGCCTGGTTCCACTGGATCGGGGTCGGGCGGTCGACGATGACGCCGCGGCTCTCGAGCTCCTTCGCCAGGCGATCGAGCGCCTCATTGGCCTTCTCGACGGTCTCGGTGGGGCGGGGGCCCCACATTCCGCGCATCTCCGAATCGACGGGCACCTTCTCCGAGGTTGCCGGCTCCTCATCGGGGATGACCGAGAAATCAGCCTTGCCGACGATGACCCGCTTCAGCGGATCGAAGTCGTTCCATGAGTTGACAATTTTTGTCATGGTCCTTCATCTCCTAGTCTCAACACCATTGTCGGTGCTAGCTTCTTCGCGGGATCTCTCCCGCCCGGTCGGAGGGAGTCTCCCCCCGGCCAGAAGTTTTCAGTTGTCTGTTGTGAATGTGCTCGGCCGGCCGTCGACGATTCCGCCGTAGAAGCCTCCGGGCGTGATGAGCGTGCCCGCCTCACCGTTGATGATCTTCACGGCATCCTCGAGGCGGCCGATGGCCGCGACGTTGCCGGTCAGTTCGACGAAGCGGCATGCAGCTTCGACCTTGGGACCCATCGACCCCGCGGCGAATCCCTTCGACCGCATCATCGCCGGGGTGGCCGAGCGGATCTCGGTCTCCTCCGGGGTTCCGTAGTTGTCGAGCACCGCGGGCACGTCCGTGAGGATCATGAACATGTCCGCGTCGAGAGCTTCGGCGAGGACTGAGCCCGTCAGGTCCTTGTCGATGACGGCCTCGATGCCGACGCGGTTGCCCTTCTCATCGCGGATGACGGGGATGCCGCCGCCGCCCGAGCAGACCACCACAGCACCCGTGTCGACGAGCGTGCGGATGATCCGCGTCTCGATGATCCGCTGCGGCATCGGGGAGGCGACCACGCGACGCCAGTACTTGCCGTCCTCGCGCATGACCCAGCCGCGCTCCCGCTCGAAGACCTTCGCCTCGTCCTCGGTGTACACCGCTCCGACGAACTTCGTCGGGTTGTCGAAGGCCGGGTCGCCGGCGAGGACCAGGGTCTGGTTGATGATCGATGCGACAGGACGATCGGGCAGCCTGTTCTGGAGTGCCTGAAGCATCCAGTACCCGATCATGCCCTGCGTCATCGCACCGAGCGTGTCGAAGGGATAGGGCTCGGACAGCGTGTCGTCGTTAGCCGACTGGAGGGCGAGAACGCCGACCTGAGGGCCGTTGCCGTGCGTGAGGACGAGCTCGTGGTCATCTGCCAGCAGCCCGAGGGAGTCGACAGCCTTCCTCACGTTCTCGATCTGCGGGGCAGCGTCCGGCTTCTGGCCGCGCTCGAGAAGAGCGTTGCCACCGAGAGCTGCAACAATCCTCATCTCACATCTCCCCGAGGGTCGCGACCATGACGGCCTTGATCGTGTGCATGCGGTTCTCGGCCTCGTCGAAGACGAGCGATGCGTCCGACTCGAAGACGTCGTTCGTCACCTCGAGCCCGTTGCCCATGCCGGTCTTCTCGAAGATGTCCTGGCCGACCTTGGTGTTCGTGTCGTGGAACGCCGGGAGGCAGTGGAGGAACTTCGCGTCCTTGCCGGTGGCGGCGAGGAGCTCCTTGTTGACCTGGTAGGGGCTGAGCTGCTCGATCCGCGCATCCCACACCTCAGCCGGCTCGCCCATGGAGACCCAGATGTCGGTGTAGATGAAATCGGCGCCTTCGACGCCCTTCTTGGGATCGTTCTCGTACGTGATCTCCGAACCCGACTTCTCCGCCAGCTTGGCCGCGATCTCGCGAACCTCGGGGATCGTCTCGAGCTCCTTCGGGCCGACCATCTTGACGTTCATGCCGATGAGAGCACCGCCGACGAGGAGGGAGTTCGCCACGTTGTTGCGGGTGTCCCCGACGAACGCGACCGTGATCTCGTTGTAGGGCTTGCCCGAGGCCTCGTGCATCGTCAGCTGATCGGCGAGCGTCTGGGTGGGGTGCCAGTCATCGGTCAGGCCGTTCCACACGGGGACGCCGGCGAGCTTGGCGAGAGTGTCGACATGCTCCTGCTTGTGGCCGCGGAACTCGATTCCGTCGTAGAAGCGGCCGAGCACGCGGGCGGTGTCCTCCACCGACTCCTTGTGGCCCATCTGCGAGCCGCTCGGGTCGAGGTACGTGATGTTCGCACCCTGGTCGTAGGCGCCGACTTCGAACGCGCAGCGGGTCCTCGTCGAGGTCTTCTCAAAGATGAGGGCGATGTTCTTGCCCTTGAGGTACTGGGTCTCGGTACCGTTCTTCTTCGCCGCCTTGAGTTCAGCGGCCAGGTCAAGCAGGTACATCCACTCTTCTTGAGTGAAGTCGATTTCCTTGAGGAATGACCTGCCCTTGAGGTTGACGGCCATGAGGCTTTGTCCTTTCGATGGTGTGGTTGGTATGTCTAGATGTCGTCGCGTACGGTCGGGCAGCTCATGCAGCGAGGCCCGCCTCGACCGCGGCCGAGTTCTGCTCCGGGAACCGGGATGACCCGGACGCCCTCGGATTCAAGGTACGCGTTCGCCTCGACATTGCGGTCGTAGGCGACGACGACGTTGGGCTCAATCGCAAGCACATTGCACGCATCATTCCACTGCCCGCGCTCGGCCGCGAAGTCGTCCTCCGGCGTCGTGAGGATGCGGACTTCGGGAACGTCGAGCGCGTCGGCGAGAACCTTGTGCATATCCTCGCCGGGGGCGTTCGCGACCTCGATGTCGCCAGGGCGGGAGCCCTTCGTCACGGTGACCGAGGGGAGCATGCCGAGGTGCTTGTACTTGAGGAACGTGTTCTCGTTGACCATCGTCATGACGGTGTCGAGGTGCATCTGCGCCCGCTCCTCCTTCATGAGGAAGCCGATGACGCGCGTCGCCTCGCTGTTCCACAGGAGGCTGCGGGCGAGCCTTTCGAAGCCGGCCGCTGTCGTGCGCTCGGAGATGCCGATCGCGACGGCCCCGTTGCCGATGACCTCGACATCGCCGCCCTCCACAGTGGCGGCCCGGTCGGCAAGGCCGCCCGACCACTTCTTGAATCCCTCGTTGCGGAACATCGGGTGCCACCGGTAGATGGCCTCGAGGTTGATCGTCTCGCGCATGCGGGCGACCTTCTGCATCGAGTTGATCGAGACTCCGTCGAAGATCCAGCAGGAGGGGTCACGGGTGAAGAAGTGGTTCGGCAGGCAGCGGAGGACCATGAAGTCGTTCTCTGCGCGTGCGAGGTAGGCCGAGTCCAGCTTGCCCGTGAGCTCGATGAGCTCCGTCTTCGTGACGCCGGCGATGACCAGTTCGGCGAGATCCGCGGCCGAGAGGCTGTCAGCGTACTCCCGCATGATCTGGGTGCCGGTCACTCCGTACCAGCGCTCCTCGAAGGTCTCGTCGCTGACATAGTGCCGGGCCTCAGGGATTTCGAGCGCTTCGGCGAGCAGCTCCCGGAGGTAGAGCACCTCGGCTCCCTCGTCGCGCATCGCCGCCGTGAACACGTCGTGCTCGGCCTGCGCCTGCTGGGTCCAGAGCACGTCGTCGAAGAGCAGCTCGTCCTTGTTGGTCGGGGTCAGACGGTCCATTTCCCGTCCGGGGCGGTGGACTATAACCTGCCGCAGTTTTCCCACTTCTGATGCGACACGGAATGTCATCGGGGATCCTCTCGTCGTTGAGATCTGATGGCGCACCGCCAGTATTGCCCAAAATAGTACGGCAGTACTAGGACGTTAGTACTAGCGTACTTAACGTAACCTGCCGCACTTTTTCTCAACCTGCCGACCAGCCTGGTGCGCAATCATCACTTTCCCTTGAGAATCAGCCGAAATTCGGACATTAGCACGCCTCGTGAACGACCCTGACAACTCCATCCGCACATTGTTGCAGGCATGGGCGCACATCCGTTACATCTGCCACGGGGCGGATGCGCGTTCGGATCACCCCTCCGCGGCGACAACACCACTCCTGTCGCTGCATGCACGACGACGCCCCAGCGCATTGCGCTGGGGCGTCAACCTGACTGGACTATCGCAGGAGCAGCTCGTCGACAGAGACCCCCGGGAGCGAGACGCTCACCTGGGTGTTCCACGGATCCGCGGCGACGACCGACGTGCCGTTGTCGGAATGGGAGATGCCCTGCGCCGACAGACGCGCCACGAATGCGTCGAGGTCCTCGCGACCGGGGACGATGATCGCGACGTTGCCGAGCCCGAGGCTCGCGGCGCGCGGGCCCGCGCCGCGGCTGTTCCAGGTATTCATGGCGACGTGATGGTGATAGCCACCGGCCGACGCGAAGACGGCCTGATCGCCGAGCGACGAGGTCGGGTCAAATCCGATGCCATCGATGTAGAACCTGCGCGCCGTCGGGATGTCTCCGACCTGGAGGTGGACGTGACCGATGATGCCGGCGGTGACGGGCGCCGCATCGACGGACTCCTGGTTGAGGTTGTCCTGCAGGAACTTATTCGGGTCGATGTAGAGCGTCGCCATCTCGACCTGCCCGTCTTTCCACGTCCACTGATCCCGCGGACGGTCGACGTACAGCTCGATACCGTTGCCCTCGGGGTCGGTGAAATAGAACGCCTCGGACACGAGGTGATCGCCCGACCCCACATACTGACCGCGGGCATCACGCGCTGCACGGTAGACGGTCGCCGCGAGCGACGCACGGTTCTCGAAGAGGAAGGCGGTGTGGAACATGCCAGCCTGCCGAGGGTCGCCCGCCGGGAGCCCCGGTGTCGCGACGAGCCTCATAAGCGGGACGCCCGCGCGGCCGAGAACGCGGTGAACCTCGCCGCCGCGAGACTTCTCCTCGATCGGCACGAGCGCAATCGCGTTCTCGTAGTAGGAGGACATGAGTTCGAGATCCCCCACGCGGAGGGTGACGGCATCCATCCCAGCCGCGGGATTGATGACGCGCTCTGCGACTTCTCCATTCACCATTCTGCCTACTCCTTTAATTGATTTCGATTTCAACTATTTACAGCCTAGGAGTAATTAGTTGTAACCGCAAGTGCTGTGAGGCACGGGTCACGACCTGCTCGACGGGTCCCATCAACGCAACACAGCTCCGCCCGCGTTTCCCACCGATCGGCGCGGACTCTAGGATGGCCGCAAGGAGGCCGCCATGAACCTGTTCACACGACGGCAGAAGACGACACCGATCGCGCCACCGCCGCCACGCGTCGAGCCGAGGGCGCCACACAATCCCCTGCCGGGCACCTCCGTGGGGATCCCCCCGATTCTCGCGAAGTTCGGCCTCGGATCCTGGTACCTCATCGGGATCATCATTCTCATCTCATTCATCGTCTTCGCGACCGCGAACGTCGACTTCATCTTCGTCACGGTGTTCCTCGCACTCGTCGCCACGTCGGTGCTGAGGCCGATCACCGACCTGCTCGCGCGCTGGCTGCCGCGAGCGCTGGCGATGGTCGTCAGCCTTCTGCTCGTCATCGGTGCCTTCGCAGGCCTCGTCACCTTCGTCGTCATCTCCGTCCGCAGCGAATGGGAGGACCTCGCCTCACAGTTCAGCGACGGCATCGACTCGATCCTCGAGCTGGCGGAGAACAATCCTCTGCCGTGGAGCGTGAGCTCCGAGGAGTCACGACAGTGGATCTCCGACACGATCGACGACGGTATCGCCTGGCTCCAGGAGAACACCGGCGAGATCACCTCGCAGGTCATGTCGAGCGCCTCGTCGATCGGCTTCGGCATCATGATCCTCTCGCTCGCCGCGCTCGTCACCGTCTTCTTCCTCCTGTCGGGCGCCCAGATGTGGCTCTGGTTCCTCAACGAACTCCCCGACCGGCACCGCGACACCACCCACCGGGCGGCCATGGCGGGCTGGCTCGCCTTCTCGGGCTACGCACGGGGGACGATCATCATCGCCCTCATCAATGGCGCGCTCGCGTTTATTCTGCTCATCGCCCTCGGCGTGCCACTCGCCGCACCCCTCGCCGTCCTCGTCGTCATCGGCACCTTTATTCCGCTCTTCGGAGCGCCCGCAGCGATGGTCATCGCGACGATCGTCGCACTCGCCGCCAACGGCATCGTCATCGCGCTCATCGTCCTTGTCGGAATCGCCCTCATCGGCCAGCTGGAGGGGAATGTCCTCCAGCCACTCATCATGGGCAGGCAGGTGTCCCTCCACCCGACAATCATCGCCCTGGGCGTCGCGGCCGGCACGTTCCTCGCGGGGCTCCTCGGCGCGATCGTCGCCATTCCGATCCTCTCGGTCCTCTGGGCCGTCTATAAGGTGCTGCGCAGGCAGGATCCGCCGCGGGAGACGCTGCCGCATGTCGACAAAGAGGAGCTCCTCGAGTCATAGTCGAGTGACGAGCCGAATCGTTGCCACCGCACCGATCTGGACAGATCCCATCCACCCGCACCCGCACGATCACCTCGCTGCGGTCGGGGCCCCAACCCGTCGATGCGGGACTTTCTGCCTATTGATAACATCCTGTCTAGACTTGTATGGTCGTGGTGTCTGCGCTCGCGTGGCGAGCGATCTTCAAAGGAGAGGACGAATGACACTGACCGTTGCGGAATACGCAAAACATTTCGATATGGCACTGCATCTGCAGAGCTCAACCGAGCAGGACATCCGCGAGCACGCCCGTGCCGCACGCGAGGCCAACGTGGCCGCCTGCTACACGAACTCCTACTGGACGCCCGTCGTCGCCGAGGAACTGGCCGGATCCGACGTCCGCGTCGGCACCGCCATCTCATTCCCCTACGGATGCACGTCGACTGCGATGAAGTTCGCCGAGATCGAGGAAGGTCTCGAGCTGGGTGCAACCGCTGTCGACATGGTGCTCAACATCGGCGAGTTCCGCGACGGGAACGACGCGCTGACGGTCCGCGAGCTCGACGGCCTCGTCGAGCGCTGCGAGGGCCGCGCGATCTCCAAGCTCATCTTCGAGGTCTGCTACCTCACCGATGAGGAGATCGCCCGACTCACCCGCCTGTGCAGCGATGCCGGGATCGACTACGTCAAGACCTCGACCGGATCGCAGGGCTTCCCCACCGAGGCTCAGGTGAAGATCATGCGCGACAACATCACCAATCCGACAACCAAGCTCAAGGTGTCGGGCGTGCCCCGCACCTTCACCATGCCGGCCTCGCTGTGGCTCATCGAGAAGATGGGCGTGTCCCTCATCGGCACCAGGTCCGCCGCCAAGCTCGTCGCGCAGTATGCCGACTACCTCGAGAATGGAATCTGACATGTCAGAAGAGAAGTACCTTGTCGGCATCGACGCCGGCACCACTGGATGCAAGACCGTCGTGTTCGACCTCGACGGCAACCCGCTCGGCGAAGACTATCGGGAGTACCCGACGCTCTTCCCGAAGCCGGGCTGGATTGAGCAGTCCTACGACGACATCATTCCGCCGCTCGTCGAATCCTGCCGCGTCGCCATCAACAAGTCGGGAATCGATCGGACGAAGATCGCGAGCCTCGCCTTCTCCTCGCAGGCCCCGCTGCTCACAATGCTGGATGAGGATGGCTTCCTCATGCGCGACTTCCTCTCCTGGCAGGATCTGCGCGGCGCCCCCTACATCCCCAAGCTGCGCGAGGCCTACGGCGCCGAGAAGTTCTACCGCGAGACGGGCGACCCGCTCGGCACGAACTCTGCCGCTCCGAAGTGGGCCTGGCTGCGCGACAACGAGCCAGAGAACTTCGAGCGGGCGCGCTGGCTCCTCTCCGAGCAGGAGTACCTGCTCAAGCTCTGGGGTGCCGAGGAGTACTGGACGGACCTGTCCTCCGCGTCCCGCGAGGGCATGCTCGACGTCGACACCCTCGAGTGGTCGAAGGGAGTCCACGATCTCGTGGGCCTGCCCATCGAGAAGCGCGCGAAGATCTCAACCCAGCCCGGCCAGATCGTCGGCAGCATCACCGGTGACATCGCCCTGCGTGCGGGCCTGCCGGATGGGGTGCCGCTCGCGATCGGCGGCCACGACCAGAACTGCTCGACGTTCGGCGGCGGCGCCGTCAAGGGCGGCGACACGGTCATGGTCATGGGAACCTTCGGCTCCTGCTACGTCGTCATGGACGAGTCCCGCCGCGATCCGCAGCGCAAGCTTGTCGTCAAGCCGAACCACGGCATGGGCAACTGGACCATCGAGGCGTTCTCAAACACGTCCGCCTCGGCGTTCCGGTGGTACCGCGACACGTTCGGCGATCTCGAGACCTCCGCGGGCCGCGTTGTCGGAATCGATCCGTACGACATGATGACCCGCCAGGCCTCCCGCTCCCCCATCGGCGCCAACGGCGTCACGTTCCTTCCGTACCTGGCAGGCGCCTCCGGCGCCCGCCAGAACGCCGATGCTCGCGGGAATCTCTTCGGCTTCTCACTGTCGACGAATAAGTCCGACGTTGTCCGTGCCGTGCTCGAGGGCATCTGCTTCGAGATGAAGGACATCATCAACGCCCAGAAGGCCGCCGGCATCGACATCGACACGATCCGCCTCGTCGGCGGCGCGGCGAAGTCGCCGTTCTGGAGCCAGATGCTCGCGGACTCGCTCGGCCACCCGATCGAGATCCTCGCCAACGACCAGGCGGGCTGCCTCGGCGCCGCGATGTACGCGGGCGTCGGCGTCGGCGTCTACGACTCCTGCGAGGAGGCCGCCGAGCGCGCCGTCAAGGTCTCGGGCCGCTACGAGCCGGACACCTCGAAGGCCGCCGAGTACGAGGCATCCTTCGAGCGCTTCGTCGAGTCCTACGAGGCACTGGACGGCAGGCTGTTCTAACCCTGTCACAGACGCGGTGGCCGCCCACTATGGGCGGCCACCACTTTTCACGTCCTCATCGAGGCTGTTTCCACCGGATCGTTCCCTGGGACGCTGGTCCCGCAGAGTGTTCCGCCCACTACGGGGTGGGCTTGCCTCCCGTGACACCGAGGGTCTCGCCCGCCACGTAGGACGATTCGTCCGAGGCGAGGAAGACGTAGGCCCCCGCGAGCTCGACGGGATGCCCGGCGCGGCCGAGCGGGGTGTCCTGGCCGAAGGACGTGAGCTTCTCCATCGGCTGGCCGTGGCTCGGCTGGAGCGGCGTCCAGATCGGGCCCGGCGCGACCGCGTTGACACGAATGCCCTTTGGCGCGAGCTCTTGGGCGAGTCCCTTCGAGAGGTTGTTCATCCCCGCCTTTGTGATCGCGTAGTCGAGCAGCGTGTCCGAGGGCTGGTAGGCCTGGATCGAAGAGGTGAAGATGATCGAGGATCCCGGCTGCATGTGCTCAAGCGCCGCCTTCGTCACGCGGTAGGACGCGTAGATATTCGACTTCATCGTGAGGTCAAAGTCCTCATCCGAGATGTTCTCGATGCCATCGTGCCAGATCTGGCGGCTCGCATTGTTGACGAGGATGTCGAGACCGCCGAGCTCCCGGACCGTCTCCTCGACGATGTGGCGACACTGGTCGAGCTCGATGAGGTCGCCCGGCAGGGCCACGGCCTTCCTGCCCTCGGCCCGGATCGCCTCGAGCACCCGGTCGGCGTCGACCTGTTCCTCAGGCAGATAGGAGATCGCGACATCGGCGCCCTCGCGGGCGTAGGCGATGGCGACGGCGGCGCCGATGCCGGAATCGCCGCCGGTGATGAGGGCCCTGCGGCCGGACAGCCGCCCGTTGCCGACGTAGGAGTCGAGGCCGATGTCGGCCTGCGGTTCGAGATCGCGGTCGAGGCCCGGATGCTCCTGGGTCTGCTCCGGCGGGTCGACCTTCCGGAAATAGTTGCGCGGATCATTCAATGTCATGATTACCTGCTTTCTATCGAACGGATGTGATCGAGCCTACAAAGATCACACGATCGACGACAACGCTGGCGGAGTTCTTTGGCGCTTTTCTATACGCTGAGCGTGAACCCTCGGATATCGCTGGGAACGCGCCGCTCTCGGCTTGTGGAGCACGGATCTGCCGCCTACCGTTGTCGGTACGTTCACGAGGGCGATCATTCGCCCGGTCAGGAGGAATCATGAGCGGTAAACACGCCAAGCGCGAGGACGATGTCGAACTCGAGAAGGTCGCCTCACAGGAGGAGCCCGAGGAGGGCGAGACCACCTCGGAGGCAGAGGCCGACCGCGAAGACTGATTCAGCGGAGCCGGGCGGCAGAAGCTTCAGGGGTCCCGGGTGACGGTGTCGACGCACCGGCGCCCGGGACCCCTCCGTTATCCACTCTGCACAGCTACCCACTCTGTTCAGCATTGACGAAAGGCGGCGCGATATGGAGATCCTCGTCCTCGGCGGGACCGGATTCCTCTCCGGGGAGGCCGCCCGCGCCTTCATCCGGCACGGTCACGAGGTGACCTGTGCTGCCCGCGGCGTCACGGGTAGCGCCCCGGAGGGCGCCACCTTCATCACATGGGACCGCGCCGGCACACCGCCCTTCGAGCTGCTCGAGCACGCACCCGATGTCGTTCTCGACATCTCCAGCAATCCGACGAGAGTCGGGGACGCCCTCGGCCTGTTCCCGCACGCGCGGTGGATCTACATCTCGTCCGTCAGCATCTACCCGACGATGACGGCGCCCATGGGCACGCCGGCCGACACAAAGACGGCCGAGCCGGTCAGTCAGGGCGGCCCCGACGACTACCCGGGGCTCAAGGCGGCCTGTGAGCGCCTCATCGAGCAGCGGGCCCCCGACCATGCCATCATTCGACCCGGCCTCATCGTCGGTCCCGGCGACCCCACGGGGAGGTTCACGTATTGGCCAGTCCGGCTCGCGGAGGCGGCGGCCGACGGCCTGCCGTACATCGCGCCCACCCCGCCGGAGGATCCGGTGCAGTGGATCGATGTGCGCGACCTTGCCGAGTGGATCGTCCGCCTCGCCGACAGCGGCGACATCGGGATCTGGGAGGCGATCGGAGAGCCGATGCCGCGCGAGCGCTTCCTCAGCGAGATCGCCACCATCACCGACGGCGACCCGACCCCCGTCTGGCTCGACCCTCAGGTGCTGGAACAAGAAGAGATCGGCTTCTGGATGGGCGAGCGCGCACTCCCCCTATGGATCCCGGTCCCCGAGCTCGAGCACATGATGAACAGGGATCTTCGCCCGGCCCGCGAGCGGGGCCTCACGACGCGCCCCCTCACCGAGACCGCGCGTGACACGCTCACCACGAGCATCCCAGTTGACGGATTCCTCTCGCGCACCGACGAGCTCGCCGTGCTTCGCCGGCTCGGTCATCTCGACTGACGGCGGTCAGAACAGCTGGCGGGCGTTCGCCTTGGCGAGGTCGATGAGCTCCCCGCCCCGGCCGTCGAGCACCGTCTTGACCGCATAGGCGCTGAAGCCCTTGACCTGCTCCGCCTCGATCGACGGCGGCAGGGTGAGCTCCTGCCGCTCGGTGACGACATCGAGCAGGGCGGGCCCGTCGGTCGCCATGAACTCCGTCACCGCCTTCTCGAGATCCTTCGGTCGGTCGACGCGGATGCCGGTGATACCGATGGCCTCGGCAAGGTCGGAGAAACGAGGGTTCTCGAGCTCAGTCGCGTAATTGACGACACCGGCCGCCTTCATCTCCAGTTCAACGAAATTGAGCGACGAATTGTTGTAGACGACGATCTTGATCGGCAAGTCCAACTGGCGCACGGTGAGCAGCTCGCCGAGGAGCATCGCCAGCCCGCCGTCGCCAGCGAGTGCAATGACCTGGCGCTCGGGGTGGGAGGCCTGGACGCCGATGGCCTGCGGCAGGGCGTTCGCCATCGAACCGTGGGTGAAGGAGCCGATGAGCCTGCGCCTGCCGTTCGTCGTCACGTACCGACAGGCCATGACGACCGGTGAGCCGACGTCGGGGATGAATACCGCATCGTCGGCCGCCGCCTCATCGATCAGGCGGGTGAGGCGCTGCGGGTGGATCGTCCTGCGGGAGTGCTTCGTCAGGTCGTCGAGCCCCTCCCGTGAGCTCTCGTAGAGTTCGAGCATCGCATCGAGGTGTTTTCTCGAACGCTTCTGCTCGACATGCGGCAGGAGGACATCGAGGGTCTCCTTCACTCCACCGACGAGGGGAATGTCGACCCGCGTGCGCCGACCGATCTGTTCGCCGCGGATGTCGACTTGGATGATCGTCGCGTGTTCCGGATAGAACTGCGTGTAGGGGAAGTCGGTGCCGAGCATAAGGAGGGTGTCCGCCTCGTGGAGCGCGTGGTACCCGGATTCGAAGCCGATGAGCCCGCTCATCCCCACGTCATGCGGGTTGTCGTACTCGACGTTCTCCTTGCCGCGCAGAGCGTGAACGACCGGCGCCTTGAGGCGCTCCGCAGCCGCGATCAGCTCGTCGTGGGCGCCCGCGGCCCCCGCGCCGGCCAGGATCGTCACCCTCTCCCCCGCGTTGAGCGCCTCGGCCGCACGGGCGAGGCTGCTCGAGTCCGGGTAGAGGAGGGACTGCTGGTGCCTGATCTCCTCGGCCTCAGCCTCGATCTCGGTGAGGAGAAGATCGCCGGAGATGACGAGCACAGCGACGCCGCGCTTCGTCAGCGCCTCGCGCATGGCGATGCGCAACAGCCTCGGCATCTGCTCCGCGCTCGACACGTGTTCGACGTAGACGCTGCACTCGGCGAAGATCGCCTGCGGGTGGGTCTCCTGGAAGTAGCCGGAGCCGATCTCGGAGGACGGGATGTGGGCCGCGAGCGCAAGGACCGGCACCCGGGATCGCTGAGCGTCATAGAGGCCGTTGATGAGGTGAAGGTTGCCGGGGCCGCAGGAACCTGCGCACACCGCGATCTCCCCCGTCATCGCCGCCTCCGCCGACGCCGCGAAGGCCGCGGCCTCCTCGTGACGCACATGGACCCAGTCGAGCCCGCTCTGCCTGACAGCGTCGGTGAAACCGTTGAGCGAGTCTCCCGACAGTCCATACACGCGCTCCACTCCGCTCGTCGACAGAGTCTCGACGATGAACTCTGCAATGGTCGCCATGTTCTCTCCTTCATCCTGGACCACCCAACCTAGGGCGTTGACCAGCGGAAAGACAGCACTGAGCCGCTCAGCGCCAACCCCGTCCATGCAACTCCAAGGAAGGGCACCACCCGGGGCCTGCGGAGGCGGTTGAGTACTCCAGCACACCTCGATCGACTCGGGCACGCATGCGGCTGCCCTGCGGGGACAGCTGAGCCCCGGCCGTGGGGCCGGGGCTCAGGGAGGTTCAGCAGATCAGCCGCGGGCCTCGTACTGGCGGACACGGTCGACGATGCCGGTGAACCGGAACGGCGCCTTCGTGACGACGGGCGTCTCGACGTTGTCGGACTCGCCGATGTAGCCGGCGTGCAGCTCCCGGTACTGCTCGAAGGTGAGCGGGACGCGGCGGTCGAGGGACGCGGCCACGTTCTCGGGGTGGATGTGGTCGGAGTAGCCGTCCTGGACCACGGCGGTGAAGAACTCCGCGACAGATCCGGACCCGTAGGAGAAGAGTCCGAGGCGCTTGCCGGCGAGGTCGCCCTCCGCGTGCAGCTGGGCTGCGAGACCGAAGTAGAGGGAGGCCGTGTAGGAGTTGCCGATGCGGCGGTTGTAGGCCATCGAGTCCTCGATGAGGTCATCTCCCAGCGCGACGCCCGTGTGCTCGGCGAGCCGGGCATGGGCCTTCCTCGCCATCTTCGTGAACGGCTGGTGGTGCATGAAGCGGTCGATGTCGGTGACGGCGAGGCCGCGCTGGGCGGCGAGATCGTCCCACGCCCCGACGTTCGCATCCATGTACGCGTCGAGGGACAGCTTCCCCTCGACGAAAGGGGTCGAGGAGTCGTTGGGGCGCCAGAAGTCATTGACATCGGACGTGTAGACGCCCGAGCCGGGCTCGATGACGACGAGGTTCGGGTTGGCCGTGATGAGCATCGCGACCGCGCCCGCGCCCTGCGTGGGCTCACCTCCGGAGTCGACCGCGTAGCGGGCAACATCGGAGGCGATGACGAGGACCTGGTCCTCGGGGTAGCGGGCCACCTGGTTGACGGCGGCCTGGAGGGCGGCCGTGCCCGAGTAGCAGGCCTGCTTGAACTCGACGGTGCGGACGGTGTTCGGCAATCCGAGCAGTCCGTGGACGAAGACGCCCGCGGCCTTCGACTGGTCGATGCCGGTCTCGGTCGCAAAAAGGACCGAGCGGATCTTCGACGGGTCGTTGCGGCTCAGCACGCGCGAGGCGGCCTCCGCCGCCATCGTCACGATGTCCTCGTCGGGGGCGGGCACGGAAAACTCGTCCTGGCCGAGCCCCTTCTCGTACTTGGCGGGGTCGACGCCGAGCGCGCGGGCCATCTCGTCCAGGTCGAGGACGTAGTGGGCTGTCGCGACATCGAGGTCGTGGATGCCGATGCTCATGACGGATCTCCTTCCATCGAGCTCCGTGCGGAGCTGTGGTCCGCGCCCCGTTCAAGGGACACGTGGGCGGCCATGAGCTCGCCCGGGTTGGTCTGTGCTGCCAGCAGGGACAGTTCGCCGCAGAGGACGGTGCCGGCGATGAGGGCGGCGAGGCGCCTGCTGTTCTCGCCCGGCTCGCGCTCCTCGCGCAGGCCGAGCCTCTCCATCGCCTCATTGACGTGGGCGAGGTGCTTGCCGTTGCCGACCGTGCCGACGATGAGGTGCGGGAGTGAACATCCGAAGTAGAGCCCCTCGGGGCGGTTCTCGGCGTAGGTGAAGCCCTGGGAGCCCTCGACGATGTTCGCCGCATCCTGACCCGTCGCCAGGTAGAACGCGAGGAGCATGTTTGCGAAGTGCGCGTTCGCGGAGCGCAGCGCGCCCGCGATGGTCGAGCCGACATAGTTCTTGCGGACGACGAGCTCGGTCACCCGCTCCGCGGACGTCTTGAGGGTCGCGGCGACGATGTCGTGGGGGATGAGGATGTCGGCCTGGACGCTGCGGCCGCGGCCGAGCACCCCGTTGACGGCGGTCGCCTTCTTGTCCGAGCAGAAGTTACCCGAGATCGAGCCGTAGCCGAGCCCGAGGCCCCACGAGATGATCTCGGTCATGAGAGCATCCGAGGCGGCCGTCGCCATGTTGTGGCCGGACGCGTCCCCGGTCGTGTAGGCGAAACGGATGAAGAGCAGGCTTCCGACGATCTCGGGGTGGATCTCAACGAGCTTCGCGAAGCGCGAGCCGCGGGCGACGACCTCCTGGAGATCATCGAAGCGGCTCTGGATGACGAGGGAGGCCCGGTGGGCGTCGGCGGCGCTCGCCGCCGTGAAGAGGACCGAGCGCGTCATCCAATCCCCCACGACGGTGGCGACGATGCCGTCCTCGACCTGGCGGGATACCTTGGCACCGCGGCCCACCGACGGCCACAGCGGGGTCTCGTAGGTGGCGAGGGGGACGTCGAACTCCCCGTTGACCGCCCCGGAGAACCGGATGGGCCCAACCCAGCGGGTCGGGATCGCCGTGACTGTCGTCTCCGAATAGGTGCTCATCTCGCCTCCCGGCTTCGCACGGCGAGCGTGGCCGGATCGAGGCCGCGCAGCCGCGCGAACTCCCCGGACTCGCCACGGATCAATAGATCGGTGTGTTCCAGTGCGCCGGGGGTCTGCGCCCCCAGCATCGCCATCATCTCCCCGAGCCTGGCCTGCCAGGTCTCGAGGGCGGTGACCATCCCATCCGGGCCCTCGTCGAGGGCGACTTTGAGGAAGGTGCCGGCGACGCCGACGGCCCGCGCACCGAGCGCAAGGGCCTTGACGACGTCGAAGGGGTGGCGCACACCCCCGGAGGCGAGGACGGTGAAATCAGGGGCCGAGTCAGGGCCGACGAAGTCCTCCGTCCGCGCATCGAGCAGGCACTGGACCGCCGAGCTGCCGTACCCGTTGAGGTAGGAGTAGTCGTCATGACCGCCGCCGCGACGATCGTTCTCGATCTTCGCGAAGTCGGTTCCGCCCGAGCCCGCGACATCGGCGATCCGCACGCCCGCGTCCCTCAGCCGGCCGAGGGTCGCGGCCGAGAGGCCGAAGCCGACCTCTTTGACGATGACGGGCACGTCGAGGCCGGCGACGATGTCCTCGATCAGCCCGAGCCACGAGGAGAACTCGCGAGAGCCCTCGGGCATGACCGTCTCCTGGACCGAGTTGAGGTGGAGCTGGAGGCCGTCAGCGCTGAGCAGGTCGACCGCCCGCTTCGCGTCATCGACACTCCTGCCCGCACCGATGTTGGCGAAGACAAGGCCGGTCGGATTCTCGTCGCGGATGACGGTGAAGCTGCTCGCCGCCTCGGGGTGGTCGAGGGCGATGCCGACCGAGCCGGAGGCCATGGGGATACCCGTGCGGGCCGCGGCCGCGGCGAGAGCGCGGTTGATCGCGAGCGCCGTGTCCGTCCCGCCCGTCATCCCGTTGATGTAGAACGGTGCCGGGAAGGTCCACGGGCCCACGGCCACGCTGAGGTCGACGCGATCGCGGTCGATCCCGGCCAGGGCATGGTGGATGATCTCGACGTCGTCATAGCCGCGGCGGCGCACAGGATCATCCTGCTGCCCCGCGGCGAGGCGGATGTGGTCGTCCTTGCGGTCCGCGCTCATGCGGCTCCCTCCTGTACATGCAGATCCAGCGGCACGATGCCCGCGGACTCCCACTCCGACAGCAGACCCCGATCGAAGGTGCCGAGGGCGATGCCGCAGTCACCGCCACCCGCGCCGGACGGCTTCGCGGCGGCGCCGTGGGCCACCGCGATGTCGCACAGCGCTGCGAGGCGATCGGTCTCGATGGCAATGCCGGTTGACTCCTGGAGCCGAGCCAGGTTCTGACGAGCCTCACGCACGGCGCTCTGCACGCCGGCGTGATCCCCAGACTCGAGTGCGCCGGCGAGCGAGTGGACGATTCGGTCAGAGTCGGCGAGGAACGCGTCGAAGTCGGCAGGTCCCGCCTGCTCGACCGCGTCGACGAGGGACTGTGTCGAGGCCGGGGTGCCGGTCCAGCCGACCATGAGGTCAAGGGTCGGCGCCGGAAGGGCGCGCACGTCGAATCCCTGCCAGCCGGCGGACTCCATCGCCGCCGTCACCGTCCGCTCACGTGCGAGCACGGCGCGGTCGGGCGAGCGGTAGAGGATCCAGCCGCCGAGGGTCGAGGCGGCGATGTCGCCGCCAGAGGCACGCGGTGACCGCGCGACGGTCGCGAGGATCGCGAGCTTGATGCGGTCGATCGGGGACAGCCCGAGACCATACAGCTCGGTCACCGCCTCGATGACGGCGACGACGACAGCGGCGGAGGAGCCGAGGCCGAGCTTCCGCCCGCCCTCCTCGAGCTCCGAGTCGATCGTGAGATCGAAGGTGAGCGGTGGGATCCCGCGCTCGGCACGCAGCCGGTCGACAACCTCGATGGCGCGGGTGACGTAGCTGTGGCGCTTCATCACCATGGTGCCGTCCGCCTCGCGGTGCCACGTGACCGTGCGCCTGCCGGAGGAGGCGATGCACCCCACGCCGTCGGACTCTGTGAGGGTGACCGTGATGTGGCGGTCGACGGCGACGAGGATGGCGGGATGCCCGGGCTCGACCACGGCGTACTCGCCGGCGATGTAGAGCTTGCCCGGGGCGCGGGTTGTGATCACTCGCCGTCCCCGATCAGGCGGGCACCGGGGCCGGGCCCGAGGATCTTGGCCTCACCGGTCGCGAGCGGCGCGAGCCTGGCCGAGACGGTCTCTGCGAGCTCGGGGCGCGTGATCGCGAAGACGTTCGGCCCCGCATCCGCCGTCGCATAGGCTTCGATGCCCTCGGCCCGAAGGGCGGCGATCTCATCGAAGACCGCGATTGACGCGGGGGTGAGGTAGCGGATCGAGGGCTGGGAGGCGGCGATGACCGCGTGCATCCGAATCGCGTGGTTCTCAGACAGCTCGCCGATCCTCGTGACGTCGCCCGCCGCGCAGGCGGCGATCATCTCGCGCAGCGTGACCTCCGTCGAGGACACCCACGCGTCATAGAACGGGGACGTCTCCTGGGTGGCGACCATGCCGTTCCTTGAGGAGACGGCCTTCTTACCGGTCGAGACCGGCACGGAGATCATCGCCATGTCCGGAGCATCGATCTGCTCGGCGAAGGAATCCTCATCGTCCCCGGCGTGCCACACGGCGAAGCGGTCGATGAGGGAACGGCTGGCGGAACCCGATCCGCGACGGGCGAGCCGGCTGAGCTCCTTCGTGTCGAGGTCGAGCCCGTAGGCGGCGCTGGCGGCGACCGCGAGCGCGGCGAAGCCGGAGGCGGAGGAGGCCATGCCGGCCGCCGTCGGGCCCTCATTGACGGAGACGACGCGGGCCGAGTAGTGGGCCGTGTCGAGGCCCGCGACGCGGGCGTGGCCGCGGACGAGCTCGAGGAAGGCGGTCACGCGGTCGGCCGACCGGCCGAGCTGCTCCTCGCCGTTGAGCCGGAATTCGTCCTCCCCGTCGTCGAGGGTGACCGTCGTCGTCGTCGGATAATCGTCAAGTGTCATCGACAGCGACCCGGCAGCGGGCAGGATGAGGGTCTCGTCGGCCTTGCCCCAGTACTTGACGAGGGCAATGTTCGGGTAGGCACGAGCAGTGGTCACGCAGTCTCCTTCTGTCCGCCCGGAAGGGTCGTCCTCAGTGTCTGGGCGGCGCCGGCCGCCATCATCGCGTCGCTGACGGCATCGGCTTGATCCGGATCGACGAGCGCGAGCACGCATCCCCCCAGCCCCGAGCCGGTCAGCTTCGCGCCGTAGGCGCCGCCGTCCGCGGCGGCGGCCACGAGGGCATCGAGCGCGGGGGCGGAGACGCCGAGTCGGGCGAGGTGCTCGTGGCCGGAGAGCATGGTTGCACCGAGTGCATTGGCATCTCCCGCACCGAGTGCGGCGATGGCGGACTCGGCAAGGCCGGCGAGGGACTCGATGATCCCCTCGACGAGGGCGGGCCGGGTCTTCCTGAGCATCCGCACACCGCCGACGGCGGCCGAGGTGGAGCCGGAGGTGCCGGAGTCGGCGATGACGAAGGCCATGGGTGCACCCACCCGCACCGGGGTGGGGATGCCCGCCTGGAAGCGGAGCGGCGAGAGCGAGCGGACGGCATGAGCATCGAGGCCCGAGGACGTGCCGTGGGCGACATGCTCGGCAACCTGGACGAGCTCGAAGGTCTCCTCGGGGGAAAGTGCTACACCGGCGGCATTGCTCACGGCCCGCACCATGGCGGCGGCCACGGCAGCGGAGGAGCCGAGCCCGCGCTCGAGCGGGATGGTCGAGGAGATGACGATCTCGAAGCTGTCGAAGCTGAGGCCGACGCGGTCGACCGTGGCGCGGAGGGCGGTGATGACGGGCTGGAGTCTCGCGGGCGCGCCCTCGAGGGGGCCCGTGTAGAGATCGGAGCTGATCGACCCGTGGTCCGCCTCGCGGACGCTCGCCGTCGTCTGGAGGTCGACGAGCGGGAGGGCGATGGCGGGGGCCCCGTAGACGACCGAATGCTCGCCCATGAGGATGGCCTTGCCGTGGGCGCTGCCGAGCCCGCCATGCGCGGGCGAACGGAGAAGGTGGCGAAGGGACGGCTCGCCGCCGAGGGCAGATTCTGCCGCCGGCGCGATCTCGACGTTGACGTCGTTCGAATCAGGTAGGTGCATGCTCACTTCACGCAACCCGACTGGCCTGGACCCGCCGGCTCGCTCTGCTCGATGTGTAATCACTCAAAGTTACACAAAAGACCCTAGCCCGACTACGGGCTTCGCTCTCAGCTGGGTAACCCACCCCACATGTGATGTTGAGCGGCGGCAGGAGGCAGGGGCGGGCGGCCATTCGGCCGCCCGCCCCTGCCTCGATACGCTACGCCTTCTTGACCGTGATGGTCCAGGAGGCCTCGTCGAGCTGGCGGAAGTCGGTCACCTCGTGCCCGTTATCGGCCGCCCACGCGGGGATGGAGTCGGTCGCCTGGGTGCAGTCGAAGTCGATCTGCAGCTCGTCGCCGCTCTTGAGGGGTGTGATGGCCCTCTTCGCCTCGACGAGGGGGAAGGGGCACACCTGGCCGAGCGTGTCGAGGAGGTACTTCACCCCCGGCCCTGTCTCGATCGGGGCGGGCGCGGGCGGAATCGGCTTCGGCAGTTTGAGGAATCCCATGGTCTGTCTCTCTTTCAGCGTGCTGCTGGGTTGGTGTGGGTGCGTTCTGATGTGGAGGGATGGGGTCAGACGGTGGCGGAGGAGATGGCGACCGCCTCTGCTCCGGGGCGGCGGTGAGTGCTGATGAACAGCTTCACTCCGGCACCGACCCCGAGGAAGGTGAAGAGGAGCGCGATCCAGCCCTGCCAGGAGAAGAGCGCGGTCTGGACGAGCGAGTTGCCGATCGTGCAGCCGCCGGCGAGGGAGGCGCCGACCCCCATGAGGATGCCACCGTAGGTGGCGCGCACCGTCGTCCGCGCGTCCGGCGCACGGAGCCTGAACTCCCCTGAGGCCTTCGCGGCGATGTAGGAGCCGGGGATGAGGCCGAGGACGAAGAGGACGCCCCAGTCGATGAGTGCCCCGTCGCCTGTCATGAGGAACTGGACGATGTTCGCCGACGGGGTGGTGATGCCGAGGCCGGCGTTCCGGCCCGTCGCCTGCGACAGCGGGTAGGCGAGCGCGGCGAAGAGTCCGAGGAGAACCGCCGTGAAGTTCGGTGTCCACTTCTTCTCGAAGAGGACGTGCGCGAGTCCGGTCCTCGTCGGCGGCAGTGTCGCGAGCGGGGTCCTGGCGCGGCGTGCCTGGTTGATGAGGAGGTAGCCGACGAGGGCGACAAAGCCAAGGACGAGGACCCAGACCGAGACGCCGAGCGTCCCATGGATCGTCGTCGCATCCTGCGTCTCATTGCGCTGGCTCGCCGTGAAATCGGCGCCGAAGCCGTACTTCATGACCGCGGCCGTGAAGGCGTAGAAGCCGAGCGCGATCCACGAGCCGATGAGGCCCTCGCCGGAGCGGTAGTACGTGCCCGTCGCGCATCCGCCCGCGAGGACGATGCCGAGGCCGAACAGGAACGAGCCGCCGACGACGGCCGCGAGCGCAAGGGTGGGGATGCCGGGGCTGATGAGACCGCCCGCGATCATCGCGTTGACGAGGACGGCCTGGATGGCGATCGCAACGAGGAAGGCTGTGAGCCAGCGGGTCGATCCGCTGATCCACACATCACGGAAGGCGCCGGTCACGCAGAAGCGTCCGCGTTGGAAGATGAATCCGAGGATAAGGCCGAGGATGAGGCCGGAGATGAGCATAGTTCTCTCTTCTTTGGGTGTTTTTGGGTAGGGCGAGGCCATGGATGAGCCGTCGTTGAGCCCTCAGAGGGCAGAGAGAAGCGCCGTCACGGCAGGCGTCACGCGGGCACAGGTCGGCCCCAGCGTGAACAGCTGGGCCGAAGATCCGGCGCTCTCAGGAGCGCGGTCGAGCTGTCAGATCATTCGGCAGCAGATCGAACAACACATACACGCGGCCTGCTCAGCGGCAGCAGCGGCGTGGATGCGGAGGAATGACACCATAGTTTGTCCTCGAGTTCGATTGATCGCAGATGAGCGATGCTGTGAAGGTATCAACATCCACCCGCACGAGCAAGCAATCTCACTGTCCGACATGTCGGACTTGAACTATGTCGCTCTCCCACTGCCAGGGCGTATGCGGACAGGGCAAGGCAGGGCACGAAGGATACGAGCCGCCGGAACGCCGCAGGTCGGCGGCCCCCGGCAGCGCCGTCAGCGTGCTCCGCATCTCTGGAAGCGCGCCCCTGCGCTCCATACACTGGATAGGGCCGCCCATCGACGGTCCTCTCCTTTCATCTTCAGGGATCGCATGCTGCTCACTGTCCTCTTCATCATTGGAATCACCGCCGAGGCGATGACCGGCGCCCTCGCGGCGGGCCGACAGAAGATGGACATGTTCGGCGTCACGATGGTCGCCTGCGTGACGGCGCTCGGCGGCGGCTCGGTGCGCGACATGCTGCTCGGGCATTACCCCCTCGTGTGGGTCGAGAACCCGCACTATCTCGTCATCGTCACGGTCGCGGCGATCATCACCGTCCTCACCTCGCCCCTCATGAAGTACTTCCGAGTCCTCTTCCTCGTCCTCGACTCGGTGGGCCTGGCCGTCTTCACGGTGTTCGGCATCCGCATTGCGCTCGAGATGGGATACGGCTTCGTCGTCGCACTCGTCGCCGGCCTCATCACCGGCGTCATGGGCGGCATCCTCCGCGACCTCCTCTGCAACCGGATCCCGCTCGTCTTCCACAAGGAGCTGTACGCCTCCGTCGTCCCGCTCGGCGTCATCGTCTACCTCGGCTTCAAGGAACTCGGCATCTCCGAGGACATCACCGTCATCACGACCCTTCTCACCGTCTTCTTCGTCCGCATCCTCGCCATCTACTTCAAGTGGAGCCTGCCCGTCTTCGACTACCAGGAGAACCAGCCGCCGCGCCTCGAGCGGAACAAGATCTGGCACTTCCCGAGGACGTCGACACGTCGCAGCTACGGCCTGTCCAACCCGTTCGCGAAGCGCCGCAGGGCCAAGAAGGCCGCGCGCGGCGACGCTCCTGCCGCGGAATCGGCCGACAGCCCGCTCTCGGCGGAGTCGCCGAAGGACTGACGCGTCAACGGCGCACAGACAGGCCGCACCCGCTAGCGTGGACTCCGGAGGAAAGGGATCCATGCGCCGACTCAGCCAGACACAGGCCCGCAATCTTGCCGTGCGCGCTCAGCGCCTCGACCGCCAGACCCCGGCGGTCACCCGCGCCGACATCGCCGCCATGGTGCGGAAGATGGGGGTGCTGCAGATCGACACGGTCAACGTCCTCGTCCGTGCCCACTATCTCCCCCTCTATTCACGGCACGGACCCTACGAGACGAGCCTCCTCGACGAGGCCGGCTCGAAGCCTCCCCGCCTCGTCTTCGAGCAGTGGGGCCATGAGGCCTGCTTCGTTCCGCCCGGCACCCACCGGCTGCTTGCCGGCTTCCGGCGGCGCTGGTCGGGCGATGGCATCGAGGATCATCCCGGCGCCGACCGGCTCGCGCAGCGGATCACCGCCCACCTGAGGACGAGGACCGCGACCGCCCAGCAGGTCGGCGCCTGGCTCGCGACGCAGGACCTCACCCCCGAGGAGGCGGACCTCGTCGGCCTCGCCACCGGGTTCGACTGGTCGCGGAGCGCCGTCAAGGTCATGCTCGAGAACCTCTTCGATCACGACATCCTCGCAAGCGCTGGCCGAACCCACCACTTCCACCGGATCTACGGCGCCCGCGAGCGGATGCTTCCGGCGAGCGCGGCGGGCGAACCGCCGGATCGGGAGACTGCGATCCGCGAGCTCACCGAGATCTCCCTGACGAAGGTCGGGATCGGCACTCCTGCGGGAATCGCCGACTTCTTTCGCCTGCCGATCGGGAAGGTGCGTCCCGTCCTGGCCGACCTGGTCGCCGAGGGACGGGCAGTCCCGGTCGAGGTGGAGGGGATGAAGGACGCGGTCATGGATGCGGGGGCGAGGATCCCCCGTGCGGTGCACGGCACGACCCTCCTCTCGCCCTTCGACCCCCTCATCTTCGAGCGCAGGCGCGCCCACGCACTCTTCGACCTCGACTACCGGATCGGGATCTACACGCCCGCCCCGAAGCGGACCCGCGGCTACTACTCGCTGCCGCTCCTCCACAACGGGACGATCCCCGCGCGAGTGGACCTATCACTCGATCGGAAGGGCTCGAGACTCCTCGTGCAGGGAGCCTGGTATGAGCCGAACGGCAAGGGTCTTGAAACGGACCGGGCGCTGGCGGGCGAGATTCAGCGGCTCGCGGGCTGGCTCGGCGCCACCACTATCGAGGCCACGGACGGGCCGGGGGACGCGATGGCGGGACTGAGGGCGCTCATGTAGGAGGGGTTGGCCGGAACCGCCGGCCAACCCCGATTCTCTAACGCGACGCGGTGGCGCCCCACCACTGGTTGATGCCGGACTCGACGGCATGCTCGTCAATGGCGGCGAGCTCCTCATCCGTGAAGTCGAGGTTCTCAACGGCCTTGACGGAGTCCTCGAGCTGGCCGACCGAGGAGGCGCCGATGAGGGCGGTCGTCAGCGACGCCCTCCCCTGGTCCCGGAGGACCCAGGCGATCGCCATCTGAGCCAGGGTCTGCCCGCGACCATCGGCGATGTCGGTGAGGGCGCGGACATGGCCGAGGACCTCGTCGGTGAAGAACTTCCTGCTGACCTTGCCGGACGCGAGCCGTGAATCCTCGGGGACACCATCGAGGTATTTCTCGGTGAGCAGGCCCTGGGCGAGCGCCGAGAACCCGATGACTCCCATCCCCTCATCCGCCGCCGCCTCGAGGAGGGACGGACTGCCCTCTTCGATCCACCGGTTGAGCATCGAATAGGAGGGCTGGTGAATGACGAGCGGGGTGCCGAGATCGCGCATGATCGCGGCGGCCTCCTTCGTCGCCTCGGCCGAGTAGGAGGAGATGCCGGCGTAGAGCGCCCTGCCAGACGTCACGGCGTGGTGGAGCGCCAGCATCGACTCCTCGACCGGCGTATCCGGGTCGGGCCGGTGGTGGTAGAAGATATCGACGTGGTCGGTGCCGAGCCGCTTGAGGGACTCATCGAGGGACGTGAGGAGGTACTTGCGGGAGCCGCCGAAGCCGTGCGGCCCCTCCCACATGTTCCAGCCGGCCTTCGTCGAGAGGATGAGCTCGTGCCGGAACGGCAGGAGGTCCTTCTGGAGGATCCGGCCGAAGTTCTCCTCGGCACTGCCCGCGGGCGGGCCGTAGTTGTTGGCGAGATCGAAGTGGAATACGCCCAGATCGAAGGCGCGGCGGACGATATCGCGCTGAGTCTGGAACGGGCGATCATCGCCGAAGTTGTGCCAGAGGCCGAGGGCGATGGCGGGCAGCTGCAGGCCCGATTCCCCGCAGGGCCGGAACGGGATCTCGTTGTAGCGGTCAGGTGACGGTGAGAACGGAATCATGCCCTCATGTTCGCACATGGTTTCAGGCGTCGCTGGAACACCGCGAGGTTCGTCATGACTGCGCCCTCATGCCGTGCAAGCGGCCATTCCCCGCCATTTTCTGCCAGGCGCCGCCACTAGGATGGAGGGACCATTTCAGGAGGTCAATGGACACGTTTCTTGGTTTCGATGGTGAGTTCCTCGCTTTTCCGAGGGCCATAGAAAAATATTGGCTGCGATTCCCGGACCTGTGGCGAGAGGCAGATGAGCGGGGGATGGAGTTCTCTCTCATCCACACCACCGAGTCGTCCTCGGCATTCGTCTTCAGCCACGACGAGGAGGCCTGGGTCTACACGATCTACGGCAGCGAGGACGGCGCCTGGGTCGAGAAAGTCTCGGGCAGGTATGTAGGTGCCTACAGCGATACGGGATGGCTGCTCGCCCAGATCACGCGCTGGCACCTCGAGCGCAGGATCGAGGAGAGCAGGCGCGACCGGCACAGATCGACGGACGACACCGAATAGCGAGAGGACCGCGAGCGCCTCGCCCGTCAGGCGAGCCGCGCGAGGGTGAAGGTGACGGCGACGAGCACGCGGTTGTCGACCCCGAACTTCTGCTGAATGCCGGATAGGTGCGTCTTGACCGTCGATTCGGACAGGAAAAGACGCTCGCCGATTTCCCGGTTGCCGAGACCCTCGGCAACGAGGCCAGCCACATCCTGCTCACGCTCGGTCAGCTGGGCGCACAACTGGCGAGCCTCGCGAACGGCAGAGTTGGCGGAGGCCCGCCCGAGGCTGATCAGCATCTGTTTGGCAATCCGCGGCGAGAGCGCACCGTTGCCACGGAAGACGTCCTCGATGGCGGCGGCCAGGCGCTGGGGGTCCTCCGACTTGAGGAGGAAGCCGCTCGCCCCGGCGGCGCCGGCACGCAGTGACTGATCGTCGTGATCGAGTGCGGTGATGACAATGACCTCGGGCGGGTCCGACATCTGCATGATCCGCCTCGTCGCCTCGATGCCATCGAGCTTCGGCATGTCGATGTCCATGAGGACGACGTCGGGTCGATCCCGCTTGACGGCGTCGATGGCCTCAAGACCATTGGCGGCTGTGCCGCTGACGATGATTCGACCCTTGCCGCCGCCTTCGATGACCTGAGTCAGTCCGTTGATGACGATGGGGTGATCATCGACCACGAGGACCCTGATCGGCGGCTCTTCCATCATGGAAGGATGCTATCAGCGGGCGGTGTCCGACCCCCATGGCATCCAGGCCCGGACCCTGAATTCGCCCGCGTCGCGGGCGACCTCCGTCCAGCCGCCCAGCGCCTCGGCGCGCTCCTGGACGCCGACGAGCCCGCCCGCCCGTGCGCTCGCCCCAGCATCATGTTCGATGCCGTTGACAACGGTGATCGACAGCCCCTCCCCTGGGCCGCCGACGACCCTGACCCTGACCGGGGAGTTCGGGGCGTGCTTGATGGAGTTCGTCAGCAGCTCTTGGACGATGCGGAAGGCGGCGCTGGTCAGCAGCTCCGGCGCGGAGGCCGGATCGTCGATCATGACCGTCGAGCTCACCTGGTGTCCTGCGCCGAGCACGCTCTCGATGACCTCCGCGAGGTCGGCAAGGGAATGCGACTCGGGGACGAACTCGCCGCTGGTCGGGTCCCGCATGATCCGGATGAGGTCCTGGAGGTCGTCGATCGCCTCCTGCGCGGAGCGGCGGACCTGGCGCAGGCGGCCGTTGACCTCCGCATCCTCCCCCGTCATCTCCAGCCCACCCGCATAGAGCGCGACAAGTGAGAGCCGATGTCCGATCCTGTCGTGGATTTCGCGGGCGATCATCTCCCGCTCCTCCTTGCGGCTGAGCCGGGTCGACATGTCGGCGGCCGTCTGCCCGGTTGCCGCCAGCTCCTCCTCGGCGCCCGCGAGACGCTCCTTCGAGCGTTGGTAGAGGCCGATGCCGATGGGGATGAGGAGGGTGAGGAGGTAGATCGTGATGAGGCTGAGCGGCCCGACGGTCACAGCCTGGTCGGACTCCCCGCCCGCGAAGGTCCGCACCATCGAGGTGCCCGTCGTCTGCCCGAGCATGTCCCGCCACAGGACGAGGATGAGGCTGGCTCCGTAGAGGGCTGAGGCAGTGGCGGCCTCCCTCTCCGGCTGGGTCCGGATGAAGCGGGGCAGCGCGAATCCCATGACCGGGCCGACCGGTAGGGCAGTCTGCAGCACCCCGAGCAGGAGGGTGGATCGACGGATGTCGCGGTCACGGGTGTGGATGAGGCGGACGCACCAGACGCCGGCGGCGAGGGAGAGGAGCCCATACCCATAGATGAGGCCCTCCGCCCACCCGGGCACGTCGGCTTCGGTCATGGCCCCGAGCGCTGTTCCTACGCTGAGGAGGACGACGAAGGCGGCGCTCACAGTGATCGCCCACTGCCGAAGAGCCGAGCGGCTGCGGCTCGTCCACGTTCCTCTATCCATAAGGGAATGATAGGTCGGCCCGCTCCGGACCATGATCATCCGATCGGTTGGCAGAGACTGACCGATCGGCCGATCCGCATCCCGGCAGCCCCCTCCTAGCCTGAAGAGCAGAAAGCCAGCCGAACAACTAGGAGACACCATGGCAAGCGCACCCACCGTCGAGAAGCAGAAGAGCTGGTTCGCCCGGCACAAGATCCTCACCGCACTTCTCGTCCTCGTCGTCATCGGATTCCTCGCCACCGCCTTCGGCGGCGGAGACGACTCCGCGGCCGAGACCAGGACAACGGCACCGGCTGTTGATGCTGGCGCGGATGATGGGGCGGCAGAGGCAGAGAACGCCGTCGAGGAGGAGCCGGCGGAAGACGAGGCCGCCGAGGAGCCCGCCGACGAGTCGGCACCCTCCGCGGGCATTGGATCAACAGTCAATACCGGCAACTTCGACGTGACAGTCCACGGAGTCGAGGCATCAGTGGCCGCTGTCGGCAGCGAGTACCTCAATGCCGAGCCGTCGGGGCAGTTCGTCCTCGTTCGCGTCACGGTCCTCAACACCTCGAATGAGGCGGAGTACTTCTTCGACAGCGACCAGGTGCTCGTCGACGAGCAGGGCCGCAAGCATTCAACCTCGAGCGACTCGATCTACCTCGACGACAACACGTTCAGCTTCGAGAAGATCAACCCCGGCGTCTCCATGGACGGCGTGCTCCTGTTCGACATCCCGGCCGATGCGAGCCCGGTGGCCCTCGAGCTCGACTCGGACGAGTTCTTCGGGGACCCGATCGTCGTCTCCCTCAACTAGGTGGCCGCGGCGCGATCAGTAGAGCCTCTCTTCGCGCCGCAGTCATCCCCCAGCCCCGCTCGCCGCATTCTTGAGCGGGGGCAGCGCCCGACCGATGGTCGGGCGCTGCTTCGTTCTTGGTTCGCCTTCTTTACTGCCGGCTGTTCCTCAGAGGTTGAGCATGTGCTTGAGCACGGTGACGACACCGTGCTCACTGTTGCTCGGCGCAATGTAGCGGGCGGCGTCGAGGATGCCCTGGTGGGCATTCTCCATGGCGAAGGACAGCTCGGCCTGCTGGATCATCTCGAGATCGTTGAGGAAGTCGCCGAAGACGACCGTCTGGGCGGGGGTGACGTCGAGATGCTTCTGCAGATCGACGACAGCGGTACCCTTGTTGGCGCGGTTCGACATGACATCGATCCAGTGGGTCGCGGAGACGACGACCTGGGCACCGTCCCAATCACCCGGGAACACGTCATCGACGATGCCCTCGACGCCGTCGAAGTCGAACGTCGCCATCTTGAGGAAATGATCGTCGACGTCCTTGAGGTCATCGACGATCTCGAGGTCGATGTTGTAGCGGGCCGCCTCGTTGACGAAGCGATCGTCCTTCCGCTCGACGTAGGCTCGCTCGGCACCGCCGACGACGAGGCCGAGATCCCGGTGGGTCGCCCGGCGCACATCGTCGATGACGCGCACGGCGGTGTCCCGCTCGATCGGCGTGAGGGAGACAGCCTCTCCATCCTGGATGACCTTCGTGCCGTTGTCGGCGATGAAGGTGCGGACCGAATCGTGGGCCTCGAACATCCGCGCGAGCGTCGCGTACTGCCGGCCACTGGCTGGCGCGAAGACGATGCCGCGCCTGTCCATCTCATCGACGAGGGACCAGAACGTTTCCGGTACGGCCCCCTTGTCGTCCAGCAGCGTTCCATCCATGTCGCACACGACCAGCCTGACATCGTGGCTACCCGATTCGATCGTCGACCACAGCTCTGCCTTCACGTCTTCTTCACTCCTGTTAAGTTGCACGGCCTCCCCCAGTATCCCCGACCGACCCGAATCAGGACCTTCGTCTCGGGGCGGAGCCTCCATCGGACCTGGAGCAAGCCTGGACGTGCTCGCAGTCGTGAGAATCGACGAATCCGTGCTGCTCGAGTCTCCGGGCCAGCCCTGGAGCGTTGACCTGGCGCGGCTTTCAGGGGAACGACTAGAGGGCCGCGCCTGGGGGCGTGTCCGGAGAATGGTGCGCGCAACCCTCCCCTACCAGCTCTCATGAGTTGTGCGCCACATGGGTCGGCGTGAAGATGAGGGCCAGTCCAATTCGGAGCTCCAGGACCAGTCCTTGGAGCTTCGGGAAGAGGAGATGCAGTGAAAGCTCTTACCTGGCAGGGAAAAAGACAGGTCAGCGTCGAGGACGTCCCGGATCCTATTCTCGAGGAGCCGACCGACGCGATCGTCGAGGTGACATCAACAGCGATCTGCGGATCCGACCTCCATCTCTACGAGGTTCTCGGACCGTTCATGGACAAGGGCGACATCATCGGTCACGAACCCATGGGCCGCGTCGTTGAGGCGGGGCCGGACTCGGGTCTGTCCGTCGGCCAGCGCATCGTCGTTCCCTTCCCCATCGCCTGCGGGGCGTGCTGGATGTGCGAGAGAGGCCTCGTCACCCAGTGCGAGACGACGCAGGTCCGCAAGTACGGCTCGGGCGCAGCACTGTTCGGCTACTCGCGGCTCTACGGCTCGGTCCCCGGAGCTCAGGCCGAGTACCTCCGCGTCCCGCATGCGGACTTCGGCGCGATCACGGTCGGCGATGATCTCGACGACCACCGCTATCTCTTCCTCAGCGACGTCATCCCCACCGCCTGGCAGGGAGTGGTCTATGCCGATGTCAAGGAGGGCGACACTCTCGCGGTCTACGGTCTCGGCCCGATCGGCCAAATGGCGGCGAGGATCGGAGCCCACCGCGGCGCCAATGTCTTCGCGATCGACCCCGTGCCCGAGCGCAGGGCCATGGCCGAGCGCCACGGCATCGCAACCTTCGACTACTCGAAGGAGATCAACGATGAGATCCGCGACCTGACGGAGGGTCGCGGGCCGGATGCAGTCGTCGACGCCGTCGGCATGGAGTCGCACGGCTCCCCCGTCGGGTGGGCGGCGCACCAGGCAGTCGGGGCCCTTCCCGATGTCGTGGGGCGGAAGATGATGGAGAAGGCAGGCGTCGATCGCCTCGCCGCGCTCTACGGTGCCATCGACCTCGTCCGCCGCGGCGGGACCATCTCCCTCAGCGGCGTCTACGGGGGTGAGATGGACCCGATGCCGATGCTCACGATGTTCGACAAGCAGATTCAGCTCCGCATGGGCCAGGCCAACGTCCACTCGTGGATCGATGAGCTCCTCCCGCTCGTCGAGGACCCCGACGACCCGCTCGGCACCGAGGATCTCGTCACCCACCGCGTCCCGCTCGTGGAGGCTCCCGCCATGTATGAAAAGTTCCAGAAGAAGGAGGACGGCTGCATCAAAGTCGTCCTGGATCCGCGATCATGAGCACCTCACTGTGGCGAGCGCAGGAGCGCAGCTACCCGACCGAGCGGCTCACGCCCGCCGCGCACTACGACACGGTCGTCGTCGGAGCCGGTTTCACCGGCCTCATGACAGCCCTGCTCCTCGCCCGCGAGGGCCAGAGCACCCTCGTCATCGAGTCCCGAACCGTGGGGGCGGGCGCCAGTGGCGCGACGACCGCGAAGGCGACCCTCCTCCAGGGCAACCGGCTCTCACAGATCTCGACGATCGCCGACAAGACACTGGCGGGCGACTACCTTGCCGGTAACCGAAAGGGCCTCAACTGGCTCATCGAGTTCTGCGATCAGCAGGGCATCGACGTCCAGCGCCCGAGCGCGTGGACCTTCGCGCGCAGTGAGAAGGGCGTCAAGGATGTCGTCAAGGAACACGAGATCGCCCGGGAGCTCGGCCTGTCGACGGTCCTCCACGACACGATCATCGCCCCGTTCAGCGTCTACAGCGCCGTCGAGCTGCAGGACCAGCTCCAGCTCAACCCGGTTGATCTTCTCGAGGGTCTCGCGGGGGCGCTCGACGCTGCGGGCGGCACGATCGTCGACAGGTGCCGGGTCGTCAGCCTCGACTACGACTCCACCGATCGCCGCATCGAGGTCGAGACGCCGGACGGCATCGTCACCGGCGATCACGTCGTCCTGGCCACGGCGACGCCGATCCTCGACAAGGGCAAGACAACGGTCGAGCTTTCACCGCAGCGCTCCTACCTGTGCTCGTTCGAGTACGACGGACCGGCACCGGATGGGATGCTCATCTCCGTCGAATCGCCGACCCGCTCCCTGCGCACAGCGCAGGTCGAGGGCACCCGCTACCTTCTTGTCGGCGGGAACGGGCACCGCACCGGCATGCCCGACAGCACCCAGGCGCAGCTCGATGAGATCGCGGAGTGGACCGAGAAGCACTTCCCCGGCGCGACACTCACGCACTCATGGTCCGCGCAGGACTACCACCCGGCCACGATGGTTCCCATGGCAAAGACCATGCCGTGGGGCGAGGGACGCGTCCACTTCGCGGGCGGCTACAGCAAGTGGGGGCTGACAAGTGCTCCCGCGGCCGCACAGCAGGTCGTCGACATCGTCCTCGGCAGGCCCGACCCGCACATCTTCGGCACGCCCGGCACACTCGGAACCGTCAAGGGAGCTGTCAAGACACTCTCTGACATGCCGAAGACGCAGGCGAAGGCCGCGCTCAAGGCGGTGAAGTCAGATTTGAGCGAAGAGCCAGCAGGGTCCGCCGCCCACCCCTCCACACCTGGAGTGGCGGCGGATGGCAGCGCGTCAGTCGATTCGACGAGGGTCGAGGCCGAGGCTGGCGCGCCGCGGACCGGCCACGTTGGCAGAACGCCCGTCGGCGAATCGATCGTCGACGGAGTGCCCTGCCGCGTCAGCCTCGTGTGCCCGCACATGAAGGGGATCCTCGCGTGGAACGATGCGGAGAAGTCGTGGGACTGCCCGCTGCACGGCTCGCGCTTCGAAGCCGATGGCACGCTCATCGAGGGCCCAGCAACGACGGACCTCGAGAGGCTCTGAGCACGTAGTTGCGGCCCGGCCCGGTGACGGGCCGGGCCGCCTTTGTGCTGTCTGGCTTTTCCCGGTCAGGAGCCCTTCGATTACTCACGGGCGAAGAACGAGATCTTGCCGTCCTGTTCGAGCACGGCGAGGCGGATGTCCTCGAGCCTCTCGAAGCCCGACTGACGGGCGGCACTGAGGATCTCGGTGACGGAGACGCGTTGGTGCCGCATGGCATTGGTGCGGGCCTTGCCGTCGGCGACAAGGATGATCGGTGGCCCTTCGATGGCGCGGCTGGCCTTCGGCCACCTTGTGACGACGAAGTTGAACAGGACCGCGAGGATCGCGAAGGTCGCCACGGCCATGAGACCACCCGTGAGGGTGCGGTCCTCGCCCGTGATTCCCTGCTGGATGAGATCCCCCATCGTGATGAAGATGAGGAGGTCGAAGGAGCTCAGCTCGCCGAGCGTGGCCCGACCCGTTGCCTTCGTCAGCAACCAGAGAAGAATGAACGCGATTCCCGCGCGCAGGACGATATCCATCAGGCCAGCCTCCGTGTCTCAAAGGTCCGTCTCTTTGCCGCCGGCGAGGACGAGTACGCCGATCTTCGCCCACCGCCGCCACGACCTGTCGTGAGCCGCTAAGAGAGATTCGGGCGGCGCCAGGACGTGACGTACAGCATAGCCCTGCCGTGACTGGCCTTCGCGTTGAGAGCCGAGGAGCAGCAGGACGTCGCACACAGCCATCGCAACTGTGCCCTGCCTATTGAGCTGCAGCAGGCAGAGCACAGCCACTTCAGTCAGATGAAATGGCAGGGCGTCACGTCGCCCTCGTCCAGTCCAATGAGATCGCGGAACCGAGGGTGTTCGATCGTGAGCATCCGGTACTTCGGCGACCACAGCACAGGCAGCTCCGGATCGATTAGAGCGAAATCGGTCTTCTTCTGGAGTTCAAACGGGCTGTGGTTCCACCTGCGGAAGGTCCCTGCATCGGTCGCGAACTCAATGTAGTGACCATCGACTTTGAGAATACGTGCCGGTACCCGGTCGCCGCCCTCCCGGCAGAGCCGTGCCCGAATGAAGTGCATGGTGTGGCCCCACGAATGATCAATGCACCGCTGTTCCGGTGATGTCATGTTCTCGGGATGGGGCTGAATGGGGTCCCCAGTGTGGGGGCTGAACTCCGTCATGGACATGTCCTTATATCGCTTGCTTCCACCCGAGCGATCGCTCGGGGGCCGATCTTCCCTCAGTGGCACCGTGTGCGATACGCGGTTGCCAGTCGACGAGCTGAGAGGCTTGACGTCGAACTTCTTGATCGTGCCTCCCACAGTAGAGATCACCTCGGACAAAAATCTGCGATCGGGATCGCTGCCCACCTCATCGCCGTTCCCGACGCCCTGACAGAAGCAGAGGCCTTGATGAAGGTCCGTTTCTTAGGCGTGCGCGATGTGGGGCCAGAGGTCCCCTGCGGTAGTCCGATTAGGAGGACTACATTGGCGAGCAGGGGTGCGAAGATATTGCGACGCGCTCCACTGAAACGCGACGGCCTTCGGAAGGCGCGGCAATGAACACGACCGATTCCCCTCCCGCTGACATCCGGCAGTGGTCCGGCCTCCTCAGAACAGGAGCATGGGCCGCCATCGCCAGCGTCATACTCATCATCCTTCAGATCGCACTGTATTTCGTGTGGCCGCCGCCCGACACAGCGCGCGAGCTGTTCACCCTCCTTCAGGAGAATCCGCTCCGCGGATTGATTGCTCTCGATGTCCTCTATCCGCTCAGCAACCTTCTGACCCTCCTCCTCTACCTCGCGCTCGGAGTCGTGCTGTGGCCCGACAGCCGCTCCGCTGTGACTATCGCTCTATCGGTGGGCGGCTTGGGGATGGCGGCGTACATGGCGTCGCTCCGGCCAGTCGAGATGCTCGAGCTGTCGAACCTCTACGTTCAGGCAGAGCCGGCTCACCAAGTCGCACTTCTTGCAACGGGAGAGGGAATGCTGGCCACATGGACTGGCACGGCCTTCGACATCTACTACCTCCTCAACTTCGCAGCCCTGCTGATCTTCAGCGTCCTCGTTTATCAGAGCGGAGTATTCAGCCGTGCGACTGCGCTGTGGGGCGGTGCGGCCGCGGTGCTCATGGCGATCCCGTCAAACTTCGGCACGGCTGGCCTCGTCGTCGCCCTGCTGTCTCTCCTGCCGTGGTCGGTGTTCGCGGTGCTTGTTGGCGGAAAGCTGTGGCAGCTGAGCTCTGAGCCTCGTGGACCCGCTCTCCGGAAACGCGCAACCTAGAGAGCTAACGCGGTTCCCCCATGCGGAACGTTCTCCATCAGGGCAGCCGCCATGTCGCGATGTCGATCGAGGTCTCTGACCCGTCGGATACATAGAGGCGGAGAGTCCCCTCGGTCCTCGGCTCCCACTGATCGCCGGCACGGCCCTCGATCGTCAGATAGACCTCGCTTATCCCGTCAGGCACCTCGTACTCGAGGCGCATGATCTCGTTGTCGAGTGCTGACTGATCGAGAGCCTCCGGGACGAAGAGCAGATCCTCGAACATCGCGAGATACTCTCGGTCGATCTCCATTCGGATAGTAAGAATAGAAGTGCCTGATCTTCTCGAATGGTTTGACCCACACAGCGATCGACCCCTGAACAGTCGGTCAGGTGCCGTGAGTGTTCCCGAAAGGTTCTGACTCACACTCTGATCGACCAGCGTGTCTTTCCCCGGACCTGTCGACCATTCGAGAACACTCACGGCGAGGCTTTCGCCTCGCCGTGATCATGTGACTCAAGAAGGGCCTGAACACCTTTTCTCTTTACTGTCTTGTCCAGGTTACCGGTCGATACGAAAGCACCACAAACAATGCACATCGATTGGAGAAACCTCATGACCTCACAACCTTTCATCACTGTCGTTGGTGGCGTAGACACCCACAAAGACCTGCATGTTGCTGCGGTAGTTGATCAGCACGACCGGGTACTCGCAACCGAATTCTTTCCTACGACCAGGCATGGGTACAAGCTGCTCGTGCACTGGTTACGCTCCTTCGGACAGATCGCCAGGATCGGGGTGGAATGCACCGGCACCTATGGGGCGGGCCTGTTGCGCTACCTCCACGCACAAGATATCGAAGTACTCGAAGTCACCGGCCCCGACCAAGCCCTCCGAAGGCGCAAAGGCAAAGACGACACCCTCGATGCAGAGAATGCTGCTCACGCAGCCTATGCCCGGGTGCGTGCCGTGACCCCGAAAACCCGTGACGGGCTGGTTGAATCCCTACGGGTGTTGAAAGTGTCCCGTAAAACTGCGGTCGCTGCCAGACGAGTCGCGTTACAGATGATCCGCATGAACATCGTGTCAGCACCAGACGAACTCCGTGACCAGCTGCGCACCCTGACTCGCATGAAACTCATCCGCACCCTAGCCGCATGGCGACCAGATCTCACGAAGTATCGCGATGTCACTGGCGCGTACAAGATCGCTTTGAAATCCCTTGCACGTAGGTACCTGGAACTCACTGATGAGATCGCTGATCTTGATGTCATGATCAAAAACATTGTTGATCATCTCGCCCCAGACCTCATCAAAAAACCAGCGGTCGGCTATGAGTCTGCAGCTCAGCTGCTGATCACTGCGGGAGACAACCCCGACCGGCTGACTTCAGAAGCCGCGTTCGCAGCATTGTGTGGGGCGAGCCCGATCCCGGCATCATCAGGCAAAACACACCGTCACCGGCTCAACAGGGGTGGTGACCGGCAAGCCAACTCTGCCCTGCACATCATCGCGATCGGCAGACTCAGAACCGACCCGAGAACCCAGGACTATGTGGCGAAGAAACTCTCCGAAGGGCACTCCAAAATGGAAGCCCTCAGGTGCGTGAAACGATACCTCGCACGGGAAATGTTCTACGCGCTCAAAACCAGAACCCAGGTAATCAATCAGACGCAGATTGCTGCTTGACACTTAGAAGGGCGTCCGTGTCGGGCAGCGGCTCATCGCTCGTGATCGCGACAGCGACCCTGAGATCCATGCCCGCCCTGGTCGACATCGGGAAGTCGACGTCCACCCGCGTCTCCCCCAGCTCGGCCTGCTTACTGCCTCCGAGGTCGAACAGGCCGACGAGACCGGCGAGCACGATGAGGACGAAGCCCGACAGCACACCGATGCGAGCCCACCTGCGCCACGGATGATCGCTGTCGTGGGCGACGTCATCGAACATCGAGGCGGGCGGCTGAGGAGGCCGGTCTCGCGCAATCGGTTTCATGATCCCCATCCTTCAGATCATCGCGTCGGTTCAGACGGCTGAGCTCGGCCGTCTGAACCGATGCGAAGGAGATGCACCCCGGTTGGGGTGAGAGACAGCGTAGTCCTTGGACAGGAAAGCGCGACTCGAGGTGCTACGCGGCCCCGGCCGATTCGGAGGGCTCGACAGGCCGTTCGCAGGGCGTGATAGGGCCCTCGCTCAGCCCTACAAAGTAGGCGAGATCTCCGATCTCCAGCTTCAGCAGCTCATGCTCGGCAGACCACTGAACATCGTGACCCATGGTCACCCCCTGGACCAGACCCTCCAGCATGCCCGGACTGTGGCTCCAGAGCCTCCGAAAGCCATTGCTGTCGGCGAACTCGATGTGCTCCCATTCCCACCGGGCGATGATGACGGTCTCCCACTCCCCGGCGAGCGCCTTCTGGATCTGCTCGATACTCGTGCTGTGGGCGCCGCCCTGGAGCAGGCAGTGGTCGATGCCGCTGTCGTAAGCGATCTCGCGTGGAAGCCGAACCGCCGACTGCCGCTCGCACTCAGCGCTCTCGCCAGGCTCCGGCTGGCACTCATTCTGGTCCTGCATGTCGCGCTCATCGGCGCGGTCGTCCTCAAACATGACATCTTCCTTGGGTAGGTGAAAGCCCGGGTGGGGACCCGGGCCGAGGGTTGAGAGAGGTGCAGGGTGGCAGCTCTGCGGAGCTGCCACCCTGCTGTCGGTGACTGAGTAAGAATTTGGAGTGGTATCTAGGCGTGAAGGTTGACCGCCACAAGACGGCCGACGGGGCCCGAACGGCCGAAGCCGGCGGAGCCCGAACGAGATGGGTATAGCGCGCTGCAGATCGCCGGTTCCATGGCGGGAGGCAGCGAGCGACTTAGATGTCCTCTGCAACGGCTCAATCCAGCTGGCATGGCGGAGCGGCCGATTTCTCAGAGGCGCGGTGGTGACGCGAGTTCGGCAGGACTCGTGTCCTGCCGCGGAGCGATTTGCTCCCTATCTACTAGTAGAGCAGGCAGGTCGGACAGAATGTGTGCTGGCTGCGCCAAGCCCATGCGGAGGAAGCTGCATGATTCGGCCCCCCGGCACCTCGCCGGGACCAAACCTGGAGCGCCGAGTTGCCTCTACCCGCGCAGTCTGGCCTAGCATCGATGCATGACGAATCCTCTCCTCACCCCCTCTGCCCTTCCATACGGAGTGCCCAACTGGGCTGCGATCAAGCCCGAGCACATCCTCCCCGCGGCCCGCTCGGCCATGGAAGATCAGCGGGCGCAGTGGGAGCGGATTGCGACCAACCCTGAGCCCGCCACGGTTGAGAACACCGTCGTGGCTGTCGACAAGTCGAACGACGTCATCAATCGCGCGCTCGCCCCGGCATTCACGCTCTTCTCGTCGATGGGCGGCCTCGAGCTCGAGCAGATCCAAGCCACACTCGGCCCGGAGCTCTCTGCGCACACAAATGCCTTCTGGCTCGACCGTCGCATGTTCGAGCGCTTCGAGGCAGTCGACCTGAGCGAGGCTGATGAGGAGACGCGTTACTTCGTCGAGGACACTCTCAAGAAGTTCCGCCTCAAGGGCATCGACCTGTCCGAGACGGAACAGGCGAAGCTGAAGGCGATCGACTCCCAGCTGTCGAGCCTCGAGATCCTTTTCAGCCAGCGCGCCACGAAGGCGATGGAAGACAACGCGCTCATCGTTGACTCGCGCGACGAACTGGCAGGGCTGAGCGACGAGCAGATCGCGAGCTTTGAGCAGGAGGACGGCACATTCCGCATTCGTCTCCTCAATTTCACCAACCAGCCTCTCCAGGCGGAGCTCACGAATCCCGCCACCCGGCGGGCACTCCTCGATGCGTCGACGAGGCGCGGCCTTGGCGACTTCGAATCGTCCGACTCCCGTCAGCTGGTCGTCGATATCGCCAAGCTGCGGGCCGAACGTGCCGCCCTCCTCGGCCAGCCCCATCACGCCCAGGTGGTGGCGATGAAGGGCATGGCGGGCGACTCTCAGAACATCATCGATCTCCTCACCTCCGTCGCCTCACGCGCCGTCCAGGCTGTCGATCGCGAGCAGGAGAATCTTCGCGCGCTCGTCGAGGAGGATCCCGCAAGCGATGGTCTCGAGGCTGGCGACTGGGCCTTTTATCAGGAGAAGCTCCGCGGTCAGGTGGCGGTCGACGACGCCGCCCTCAAGCCGTACCTGGCCCTCAGCAATGTTGTGGAGAAGGGAATCTTCTACGCCGCCGAGAAGCTCTTCGGCATCACCTTCACCCCGAGGCCGGACATCGCCGGCTACGTCGACACCGTCCAGACCTGGGAGGTCTTCGACGAGTCCGGCAAGGCAATCGGCCTGTTCCAGGCCGACTTCTACGCCCGCAAGGGCAAGTCTGGCGGAGCATGGATGCACTCGCTGCTCGACCAGTCGCATCGGGCTGGCACCAAGCCGGTTATCATGAACAACTCGAACTTCGAAGAGCCGCCCGCGGGACAGGAAACCCTTCTCACGTGGGATCAGGTCGAGACCGTGTTCCACGAGTTCGGGCACGCGCTCCATGGACTGCTTTCGGACACGTACTACGTCTCAACCTCAGGCACAGCTGTTCCCAGGGACTTCGTCGAGCTGCCGAGCCAGCTGAACGAGATGTGGAGCTACCACCCCGAGGTTCTCGCGCAGTTCGCCGTCCATTACGAGACCGGCGAGCCGCTTCCGACAGAGCTCGCGGCAAAGCTGTCGGCGTCGAAGACGTTCGGCCAGGGTTTCGCCACAACCGAGTTCGTCGCCTCGGCGCTTCTCGACCAGGCTTGGCACCAGATCAGCGCCGAGGAGGTGCCCGACTCGGCTGCGATTGAGGAGTTTGAGCAGAAGGCACTGAAGGATCTCGGTGTCTACCATGAGCTCGTGCCGCCGCGTTACCGCACCGCCTACTTCAAGCACACCTTCGGCGGCGGATATGATGCCGGCTACTACTCGTACATGTGGGCGGAGGTGCTGGTCGCCGACATCGAGCAGTGGTTCGCCTCCAAGGGTGCGAAGGGCAGCGACGGCGGACTGAACCGGGAGGCCGGCGAGAAGCTGCGTCGAGAGCTCCTTTCGCGAGGCTCGTCACGGGATCCGATGGAGTCCTTTGCGGCGGTGCGCGGGAGAGAACCCCGGGCGGAGGCGCTGCTCGAACGAAGAGGTCTCTAGCCGGCGCCATGCGGGAGGTGCCTTTCGCATTCAGCGGGGGCGACTCCATTTTTAAGACGTGCCTCGCCCAAGCCGAAGAATAAGTGAGGCTGATGGGCTGCAGCGCTCGTTCGGGGCCGTCCGCAGGTCGGAGATCTGTTCGGTTTAGGCGTGCTCCTCGTCGAAGAAATCATCGTCGATCTCGTAGAGAGTGAACTCGTGTGTCTTGTGAACAGCGACCCCGTAGGCCAGCATCAACGTCGTAAGTTTGACGCCGTCGATTAGCACGATCTTGCCGTGACGATATCCGGCTGCCGTGCGGACCGCGGAGGGCTGAAAGCTCGAGGTGGTGATGAATACGCCCAGGTTCGCACCGCGTGAGTCCAAAGCGCCAATGAAGTTGCGGATCTCGGGATCACCTACCTTGTTGTGATCGGCGTAGCGCTTGGCCTGGATATAAACGTTGGTCAGCCCGAGCGCGTCCTGGCGGATTATGCCGTCGATTCCGCCGTCACCTGAGCGCCCTACATACTGCTTCTCCCCGTGAGTGCCGCCGTAACCCATCGCCCAGAGCAGGTCGATAACTGCCTTCTCGAAGAACTCCGGGGAGGCTTCTTGCAGACGTCTGCGCAGAGCAGTCTCGGTTTGGGCGTTAAAAGTGCTCTCGGCCGAGGCCATGACCTCTACGGGATTAGTCTCTTCCTCGGCACGAGCGCTATCCGCTGGTACGCGGTCCTCTTTTCTGGCCGCAATCTCTTCCTGGTAAGCAACCCACACTGGCCACTCGAGCATGTCTTTTTCGGAGTACGACGCCAGGTTGCGCCCGTCAACCGCCCGCCCATCCTCAGTGATCCGATAGTGTCCACGCCTAGGGCGCTCAAGCAGCCCCGCCGTTGCGAGAGCCGAACATGCCCAGTTGATCCGATTCATATAGCGGAACTCGCCCGACGCGATCTTCTCCGCTCTCACTTCATCCGATAGCCGCATGTGGTTCGCGACCAGCTCTCGCACTTCCCGGATAGCGCGCTCCCGCCCATCGTTGAGTACGCGAAGTACCACCGGACGGAACTGGTCGATTGTCGGAGTGTTATCAACGGTCATGGTCGGCTCCCTTGCCCTTCCGAGTCGTCACAATAATTGCCAAGCAACTCTATCGAAGCGTTGGCTGGCAACACCCCCAGATCTCCCGGCCCCGGAATGTTGCTGATTGCCGATCCTTTGTCATAACCAGCGTCGGGCATCCGAGAGCCCCGGAATACCAAGACAATGCTCAGTCAAACGCCCGTTTCCCGAAGCCCAAATCACCGCAGCACAGAATCGTGAAACGATCACAGCTCGCGCCATCGCGTCCCATTCTTACTCGTTCAACAATATCCGGGCACGATCCGAGCTCTTCGAGTAGTCCAAGAGGTGCCGATCCGTGTCAAAGAATTTTCGTAACGCGCGAAGCAATGTCATCACTGCGTCGATCGAACTCTTTCGGACCCCATCTTCTTCGGTCTTCGGATCTCCGTGCACCAAGCGGCTACGTGCGTCATAGACATTGCCTAGTTTTCTCTTTGCCATCTCGACGTCACCTTGCTCGCTCAGTAGCCTGGCGAGCGCCCCGGTGACAGATGAAACAATGTTAGCTCGCGTGCCCACAAGATTCTCCCATCCAATTACGGCATCGATAAGCGCATCTTCCGGTGCTTCACGATGGGCGGTGGCGGCGAGCGCCCGTCGGATCGCAATGCCAATCTCCGGAATGCGAAATTCTTGGACCCGGGCCGACCAGAGCTGCCAGCTAAACGCTTCCTCTTCAGTTAGTCGACGTGGTGAAATTTGCCAATTCCGGTCAACCTCTGACCAACTGACTGAAATACCATCATCTAAGGGATCAAATACGGACTGCCATGCGCGTACGACAACTGGGCGAGCCTCAGGCGAAGTCAGGAGAATTCCGAGTGCGATACTCTCGAACTTGCGCTGAATCTCTTGTTGCGGGTCTCTGTTGAACTCGATGCCCTGCATTTGTTCCGAATCCACGACGTTGACCGTGTAAGAGCATGTCGTCTCAAGAACGAGGTCGCCGCTATAAGCGATCGCGAGGCCTTCGCCGTCCTCGCTGCCCCGAGCAAGAGACCCCTTCAGTGGCGTGGCCCCGATGAAGATCTGATCCGTCTCGTCTACACGGCGAAGCTTCCCCCACGGAAAATCAAGATTTGCCGTGCCAGCGGGCAGTAATGCTCCCGCAAGACCAATTCGGACGGGGACCTGGACACCTTCACCGGATATGGCCTTGCGTAAGACTCTCAGCGACGAAACGGCAGCTTCAGCAAGCTGTTCAGCACTCGGGGCTTTATTGTGCGCCTTCGCCAACTTCCAGCCTGCCCAAATGAGAGTGTCGGCAAAGCTCATAAGTTGTCGTCGTCCCCCCATCGACGGGGTGACCATACATTTTTGGTCGCTTCCGTCGTTTCGAGAGTGCAAAAAGGCTTCGCTGAGCATAGTGTCATTAAGTATCATGCTCTGAAAAATTCCATTTAGATCATGGTTATAGACAGAAAAACTTGGGCGCGACTTTCGCTCCGTCCCCTTGCCCTTCACAAGTAAAGCGGGGTACACGCGCAGTGCAAGCTGCGCCAACGTTCTTTCCAATTCGGAAAAGGTAGTCGGCGCCTTGGGTAATTCACCCCCGCAGTGCAGTCTCACCTCATTCGCTAGGGAATTAATCCCATGACATCCCGGAGAAGCGAGAGTGGCAGTCCACCTAGAGTCGACTGCCCCCTCACCGAACGGGCTAGGAGCAAACTCGTCCTCGAGTGCATTCATGAACTCGAGGGCACCGCGCTGCTGCGGAGTCAGCGTGGGCGACTTTCCGTGTTCCAACTCGCTCGCAGAACAGTTGAGCAAGTACCCCGTCGCACCGGGGCCCAGACGCGCAAGTACTTCATCGAGCATTTATTCTCCTAAGCCTTCCCGACGAGAGGGGCGTTCCGGAGTCTTCCATGCGCTATTCGGTTCAGCGCGCATCGCGCAGCCAGAGGTTTCTCTGAGTGGAGATTCATTGTCCGGATCTTTGTCCCAGCAAGCGCGTGCGAGTTCCAAGTCATCCGCATTCCCCGATCGTGTCATTTCTCCACAGAGACTAGTCCGAAGAATCTGTCGACGAATGCGCGTAGTCGTTCGAGGACTCGTTTCTTCTTTTCTCCGTGGTTGTCGCCGTTGCCGGGGCGGGCGAAGCGGGAGACGGGTGGCAGGATCGTCATGATCTGGGTGCCGAGGTCTTGGATTTCTCCATCGCGGAGGGCTGTGGTGACGAAGGAGCGGGTCTCGTCTGGTTTGAGGCGCTCTTCGGTGATGATGGTGGTGAGTTCCTGTTCGGAGCGGGCTGCGATGTACTCGCGTAGGGACTCTTCAACGTCACTGTTGATGGTGACCTGGTCGACGAAGTCCTCGATGAGGTCTTTCTTGTTCCGCAGGCTGGGCGAGGAATCGATGGCGCGGCTGATCTGGGAGCGGATCTCCTTGTCCTGACCGTTGCCATATTGTTCTTGGTATTTCTCGACGAGCATGAGGATGTAGTCGATGTTGATCTCGACTTGTTTGATGAGCTCGATCTCGAAGACCACGTCCTCGTTGATCGGCTCCTTATCCGCCTCACGCAGCCGCTTGTAGTCGTTCCACAGGTCCAGGTAGATGCTGCGGTAGTCCTGCTCCTGACGCTCACTGATCAACGCCTGACCGTCGAATTCGTCGAAAGAGGTGAGGATGTTCTGCAGTTTGAGGATCGCACCGTACAGTTGGATGAAGTCCTTCTGCGCGCTCTCGCTGATGATCGGTTCACCAGCCTGGAAGGTGGACAAGAGTTCGTGGACCTTCTCGGCGTAGTCGCTGTAATACTCCCCATACGGCTTGAGCAGGACAATTCCCTTGGCGTCCTTGTTCCCGAACAGCTCCAGGGCAGCATTCGTCTCCTCCTGCAGGTTGCGGAAGGTGACGATATTGCCGTAGGTCTTGACCGAGTTCAAAATCCGATTCGTCCGCGAATACGCCTGAATAAGACCATGTGCACGCAGGTTCTTGTCCACGAACAGGGTGTTCAAGGTCGTGGCATCGAAACCTGTGAGGAACATGTTGACCACAATCACCAGATCAATCTCACGCTTCTTCAGCTTCTGCGAGAGGTCTTTGTAGTAGTTCTGGAACTTATCCGAGGACGTGTCATAGCTCGTGCCGAACATGGCGTTGTAGTCCTCGATCGCTTCCTCGAGGAAGGTGCGAGCATCCCCATCCAAGGCGCTGGGTTCGAAGTCCTCCTCAGCCAAGATCCCGTCCTCGACCGGATCGTTGGCGCCATAGGAATAGATCAATCCCACCTTGAGCCGCTTGTCCGGCACCAGGTCCGCCTGCTGCTTCTTAAACTCTTGATAGTACAGGCGTGCGGCGTCGATCGAAGCCGTCGCAAACAGGGCGTTGAACCCGTTGAGACGTTTGTCGCCGAGCGTGTAGCGCTCGTTGCGTTTCGTCTTCTGGTCGAAATGCTCCAGGATGTAGTCCACGACCTGGCGCAGCCGCTCTGGTGCCAGCAAGGCTCGTTCGGTGTCGATCGCAGGGACCTGCTTATCGATGACGTGGCCGACCTTGATCGTGTTGAGGTAGTCCATCCGGAACGGCAGGACGTTCTTGTCCGCAATCGCGTCCACAATCGTGTACGTGTGCAGCTTCTCCCCGAATGCCTGCTCGGTCGTCTTCAGCTGAGCATTCCCACCAGAGCCGGCGTTGGCGGAGAAGATCGGGGTGCCCGTGAAGCCGAACAGGTTGTACTTCTTGAATGCTTTCGTGATCGCCACATGCATATCCCCGAACTGGGACCGATGACACTCATCGAAAATGATCACAATATGACCCTGATAGACCTCATGTCCCTGGTTGGCCTTGATGAAGGTCGCCAACTTCTGAATCGTCGTCACCGAGATCTTCTTATTGACCAGAGTCTGCCCGCCACGCGTGCCCAACATCGCACCCACCGGCGTGGACAGCTGCTTTGCCAGCTGGGCGGTGTTCGTGCTGCCGTTGACCGACCCCGGTGAGAACCGCTCATACTCAACCATCGTCTGATAATCCAGGTCCTTGCGGTCGACCACGAACAGCACACGATCCACCTCAGGCATGTCCGCCACCAGCTGGGCGGCCTTGAACGAGGTCAGCGTCTTACCTGACCCCGTCGTATGCCACACATAGCCACCCGCCTCGACGGTGCCGAGCTTCTTGTAGTTGGTCGAGACCTGAACCTTCTGGACGATCCGCTCGGTCGCCACGATCTGATACGGGCGCATCACCAACAGCTGACGGTTCGAGGTCAACACACAATACTTGGTGAGGATGTTGAGCAGGGCATGCTTGGCGAAAAACGTCTTCGCGAATGCCATCAAATCCTGAATCGGCCTATTGGTTGCGTCAGCCCACCAGGAGGTGAACTCGAAACTATGCGAGGACTTCGCCCTGCGCTTCTTCTTCGAGGCCTCCTCCAAGTGATGGATGCGGGTCGTGTTCGAGTAATACTTCGTCAGCGTCCCGTTCGAGATGACAAAAAGCTGCACATACTCAAACAGGCCTGACCCGGCCCAGAAACTATCACGCTGGTAACGGTCGATCTGATTGAACGCCTCACGAATATCCACCCCGCGGCGCTTCAACTCCACATGCACCATCGGCAGACCATTGACCAGGATCGTCACGTCATAGCGATTACCGTAGCGCGCACCGCCCTCACCGCGCTCGACCTCGTACTGGTTGAGAACCTGGAGCCGGTTGTTATGAATATTGATCTTGTCGATCAGCGTGATGTTCTTCGTCGACCCATCATCACGCTCCAACAACTGCACGTGATCCTCCTGGACCCGCACAGTCTTCTCCACAATCCCCTCATTCGCCCCTGCGATCTTGTGGGTGAAGAACCGCTCCCACTCCCCATCCGAAAACACCACACCATTGAGGTGTTCCAACTGAGCCCGCAGATTCACCTTCAGATCATCATCAGAGCTGATTCTCAGCCGCTCGTAGGCTTGGGACTCCAACTGGCGGATAAAAGCCCGCTCCAGCTCCGCCTCCGACTGAAACGACCGCGCCGACACCGGCTCAGCAAAATACTCAGCAACAACCGTCGACTCAGCCGACACCGCAACCGGATCAAACCGACGCACCAACCCATCTCTCACGCCCGCAGCTCCTCAAACGACAACAACCGGTCACGGTAATATTCATACTGCTGACGACGCGCTCTGATCTCAGACGGCAAACCCACACAGAAATCGTTAACCATGGCGTCGAAAGCACTGAGAGCTCTTACAAGTTCCCGCTGTCTCCCGATGGGCGGCAACCAGATCTGAAGGCGTTTGAACCCGGCGATGTCGATGTTTTTCTGGGCGGATTTCGTGGATGTTCGGAATATTGTTGGCTGCATATTTAGCAGTGCGTAGCCAACAAACTCCTTGTCGACTGAGTCATCCTTCACATCAAAGGTGAACCCGGAGTCCAGCATCCAGAACTTGCCTTGCACACGACGCACACACTGCGCAGACATTGCGAAGCGCGAAATTACCCATTCATTTTCCCTATTGAACTTGTCGGTCCGAAAGCTCTCCCCTCCGCCTCCATACACGGGGTACTGACTACCTGAATGGCTTTTTTTGGTAATACGGGTTCCGAAGTTGAGGCCTAAAATGTCGCCCAGAATTACCATTCTCCCGCCAGAATCTCTGGAACTCAACATCTTTGCACGGTAGTGCTCGTATTGTTGGCGTCTTGCTTCCAGCTCTGCTTCCAGCTCTGCTTCCAGCTCGGTGAAGGTGTCCAGGATGCGCACAATCTCCTCCTGCACCACCAACGGCGGAACCGGAATCCGGATCTCTCCCAGAGACTTGGCCGATACGCGGCGCACCTTGGTGCCCGAAATGAATCGCTGTTTCTGTCGTCGGAAATCGTGGGTTTGGAAGACGTAGGACATGAATGTGGGGTTCAATTCGTGCCGGAAGATCAGGGCATCCCCACTCACCGCAACTTCGGTCTCCCCCAGCCAGGCAGTCGCCTTCGCAACAGCCTCGTCATCCTCACTGGTCGTCACGATCAAAAGGTCGCCGGGCAGCGCTCGCCTCAACTTCACTGCGAACTCCGCGTCGACAAACGACTTGGTCAACCGAGTAGATGCACCGTAGACCGTGTGTAGCTCGCCGTAGTGAATCGCAGGGTGGCCCTCACTCTTCAGGTCGGACTTCTGCATTCCGTTACCTCGAGTGAAGGTTCCCACTTCGTTTAGAGCTCTATGGTCTACGCCGTTGGGGCAGTGTTGTTGGATGAGGTCGTCGATGCTGGTTGTGTGGATGGTTTGGGTCATTTGGTGGCCTCGAGGTCGGCGACGATCTGGTCGATGGAGGCTCTGAGTTCGGCTTGGCGGGCGACGATGTCGTTGATGCGGGCATTGAGCTCGGTGATGTCGATGACCTCGCGGGTGTCTTCTGTTTCGACGTAGGAGGAGACGGCGAGGTTATAGTCGTTGTCGGCGATCTGCTCGTTGGGGATGAGTTCGGCGAAGTACTCACTGCCCTCCCGCGCGATCACTGTGTTCAGGATGGTTGTCCGGTTCGCTTCGGTCAGCTTGTTCTTGTTACCGGAACGAACGAACTCGGCTGAGGCGTTGACGAACAGGACTGAGTTGTCGGTCTTGGACTTCTTCAACACGATGATGCACGTGGCGATGGTGGTGCCGAAGAACAGGTCCGGCGGCAACTGAATCACAGCATCGACGTAGTTGTTGTCGATGAGGTATTTGCGGATCTTCTTCTCGGCCCCGCTGCGGTAGAGCACGCCGGGGAACTCGACGATGACGGCGGTGCCGTCCACGGCCAGCCAATGCAGCATGTGCATGGTGAATGCCAGGTCGGCTTTCGACTTCGGCGCCAACACACCGGCGGGTGCGAAACGTGGATCGTTGATGAGCAGCGGGTTGGCATCCCCATCCCACCGAATGGAATACGGGGGGTTGGACACGATCGCCTCGAACGGCTCATCATCCCAATGTGCCGGCTCGGTCAGGGTGTTGCCGTGGGCGATGGAGAACTTCTCATAGTTGATGTCGTGTAGGAACATGTTGATTCGGGCGAGGTTGTAGGTCGTCAGGTTGATCTCCTGACCGAAGAACCCCTCACGCACGTTGTCCTTGCCCAACACCTTCGCAAACTGCAGCAACAAAGAGCCGGAGCCAGCGGCGGGGTCGTAGACCTTATTGACCTCAGTCTTACCGACCACGGTGATCCGAGCCAGCAGCTCGGACACTTCCTGCGGGGTGAAGAACTCACCCCCGGACTTGCCGGCACTGGAGGCATACATGGTCATCAAATACTCGTAGGCGTCGCCGAACAGGTCGATCGAGTTGTCCTGCAGGTCCCCCAACGGCAGCTCACCGATCGCGTTCAACAGCTTGACCAGGTTCTGATTGCGAGAGGCGACGGTGGGGCCGAGCTTAGAGCTGTTGACGTCGAAGTCGTCGAACAGACCCTTCAGGTCGTTCTCACTCTCGGTTCCCACGGCCGATCCCTCGATACTGCGGAACACGCCCTCGAGCGTCTCGTTCAGATTCTCATCACGCTCAGCACCGGCCCGCACATTGGCGAACAGCTGCGACGGGAGAATGAAGAACCCCTTCTCCGCCACAATGTCGGCCCGCACGCCCTCAGCCTCGTCATCGCTGAGCTTGGCGTAATCGAAACCCGGGTCCCCAGCGTCGTGTTCCCACCTGTTGATGTACGACGTTAGGTTCTCTGACACGAAACGATAGAACAGAGTGCCCAGAACGTAGGCCTTGAAATCCCACCCATCCACCGAACCGCGAAGATCATTCGCAACCCGCCAAATCGACTTATGCAGCTCAGCACGCTGAGCCTCCCGCGTTGTGGGAACCATAAACAATCAACTCCTACGCCAAAAGCGCACTCAGATCCAACTACATCGCCGAATCATTTGGAACGACGCAAAGCCGCACGGCGCAACAAACCTGAAATTGCCCTACGGCGCGCAATCTCGACATTAATCCAGGTGACACATGCGATTATCGCATCGCCATGGTCAAAATCTCGGGCATAATTCCGAATCTGAGCTTTCTCTTATGCGAAATCGGAAAGGACTCTACTCCCGCGAGACTTCGACCGACCGCATCAAGAGCGACTCCTTACTTCAGATACAAGACAGGCGGATCTGAACCTCAGTCGTTCGGACAGTCCTTTGGTCTGATTACGATGCCGCGTTCTACTTTTTCCGTACCCAAGCTACGAGGCATCTGTGGGCGCCACACAGTCAGTGCACGTCACTGGTACGACACGAATTCCGGCATCGGCTCCACCGCGTAGGTCTCTTCCGGCGTCAGCATCGGAAGGTCTTCATCGAAGAAGTTCTTCCATCCCCAGGCCACCCCTTCCGGAGCATTCTGGTGGAGGGTTCGCCACGTCTCGGCCTTTGCTGGCTGACTGCCCTGCCCGTCAGCATGGATAAGGAGTGCAACCTCGGAACGCGATTGGTCGAGCTGTTCTCGATCGCGGATCATCTGCAGCTGGAACTGGTGGAGGATGATCAGCTTCTGCGGCAAATTGTTCTCCCGCACATAGTCGGCAAGATAGTTGACGACCTCGTTGACCTCCTCGATCTCGACATGGCCGATGCGGGTCAGCGGCATTTCGTCCGGTCCGAGACGCCACTCGGGATCGAGGGCGATGCCGACATGGGGATACGCAAGGAGCTCCTCATATTGCTGGATCTGGGAGAGGAAGTCTGACCTGCCCGGCTGGAAATCGAGGATGACATACTGACCGGCCTCACCGGCAGCCTCGATAAGTGGAATGAACCAGTCGATGGGGCCTTCGTTGGAGTAGTTCCCGTCGTCCCCAGCCTGCCCCGCCGCGACTGTCACGATGATCTCTTGGGCGGGAACGATCGTGTCCTCGGTCAGCGCACGGTACGGCTCCGCCATCTCCTCAGCCCGCTCAACGGTGGCTGGCACATCCTGCTCGCCGAGAACCCCTAAAGCCGGGGTGACTGGCGAGCCGTAGAGCGCTATGTAGCGCTTGCCTCCGAATACGAGCTGAGTTCCACCGGGAAGCTCAACACCCGTCGAGGCAGCGGACAGCTGCCACTCGAAGTCCTCCCGCTCGCCTTCGAAGATCCCCAGGACGACATCGGCTGATGAGGCGGCCGCGATCGTCTCGCTTGATGCGCGAGGATCAGTCGGCGAGGAGACCATCTCGGCGCCCGCGGCGCGGGCTGTGCCGAGCGCAGCAAGGTGGGCGCCGTCGGTCAGCACTGAGACTCCCTCAAGCGGGTCGATGTCCTGACTGAGTTCGAGATCGCTGCGCTCGGGGGCGATGAAAGCCTCGCCCTCGCCAAGGGCGAGCAGCGCGTCGAGCCCCTCCCCCGCGGGCTCGACGACGGTGACGGAGGGGTCGCCACCCGACTCGCCATCCGACTCGCCAGAGTCCTGCTGACCTGAGTCAGCCTCCACACCGCCGCCCAACTCCGGCACGGTCCCGATGATGTCGAGGTCATCGAGCAATTCTTCGTTGTCTCCTTCTGCGTTATCATCCTCAAGTTCGGTGCCGACTGCGATTACCCACGAGACGCCGAGGCGTTCGAGCTCTGCGGTGACTCCTTCGCCATTGACGAGTGCTGGAACGGAATACGCGGCGGACAGTGATGCAGCCTCGAGCTGGTAGTCCTCGTCGGTGACAATCGCGCCGGGTGAGGACTCGAAGAACTGCTGGCTCGCCTCGATTGATGCATCGACGGGGCTATCGCCGCTGATGAGAGTCGCGGTCGGGGTGGTTGTGCCAGCAACTCCGGCGCCCTCCGAGTCCCCGTCGGCTCCATCGCCCGAGACAGACGAACATCCTGCAAGCACCAGGGAGCTCGCCGCGATCGCGGCCACGTACTTCACCTTCACTGTCTGATCCCTTCTTCCGCAGGGGACTCACCCTACAGAACGACGTCTCGTACGCAACAGGATCCCATGACACCGCCACGGTTCGGCGACCTTTCAAGAACGTCCCGCTCATGCGGGTTAGAATTACGTATGGGCGCTTTCGATGATCACACTGTGCCGCCGGAGGCCCTGAGCTGGTCCTCCGGCATTGCCACTCGGCCCCACTTCCATATCCAGAGCGATGAGCCATTGGCGCTCGCCGTTCGCCGGGTCATACTCGAGCAGGTATTCCACGGTCTGCAGATCCAACATCCCGGTCGTGGCAACAGCAATGACAGGGACCATGGCTTCGACCAGTCCGTCCACGAGCTCCGCAAGTCGATCAAGCGAGCCCGTGCGGTTCTGCGACTCGTCCGCAGCGAGATCGGGGAGAAACGGTACCGGCACGAGAACACTCTCCTGCGGGATACGGCCCGGATGTGGGGGCCGACGCGGGATGCCGTCGTCCTAGCCAAGCTCGCGGAGAAGGTGTTCCCGGAGCTCGAGCTCGATGACCATGTGAAGGACGACATCGTCACGACCCTGCGGATACGGGCGGAGGCGAGCACTCGGGCCGCGCGGCTTGACGAACAGAGACTCACCGATACGGCGGTCGCATTGCATGGCTTCGCCGGCAGGATCTACGCCGTCCCCACAGAGGGACCTGGCTCCATACCGGACACCTGGGACTCGATCGAGCCTGGCATCTCTCTCCTCGCGCGCCGCGTCGTGCGGCGCAGAGATAAGGCCGTAGCCAAGCCAACCACTGAACGCCTCCACGCCTGGCGCAGGTCAGCCAAGTATCTCGGGTATCTGACCAGCCTGCTTCACGTTGAGCCGAGCGACTCGGACATCGCGCGCGCTCGGAGCCAGTCGGCGCGAAACGGGCACGGAGAAGATCCACTACTTGAGCTGCACGAGCTCCTCTCGCAGCTCGGCAGCCTGCTCGGCGATGACCACGACCTCGCGGTCCTCATCGAGACGCTCGGCAGGGATCCACTTCTTCTCCCCGACAGCGTTAATGCAGCCCATCTCTTCTGGGAGTTAACGCAGCTCCGTCGAGAGCTCCAAGCCAAAGCGTTCGAGGTCGGCGAGAAGCTGGGTGATACGAAGAGCATCGTGGCCACGATTTCGGCCGCCTGGCGAGGCGACCAGTCAGTGAAGTAGAGACTGCAGGCGCTCTACTCGTATGTCAGCCCATTCGCACATACTTCAATTCCAGATACTCAGCGAGGCCTTCATGCGAGCCCTCTCGGCCGATGCCGGACTCTTTCACGCCTCCGAAGGGTGCGGACGGATCGGATGCGACGCCGACGTTGACGGCGACCATGCCCGATTCAATCCGACCCACGACATCCCGGACCTCGTCGATGTCCTGGCCGCACACATAGGACATCAAACCGAACTCTGTATCGTTCGCCGCCTCCACCATGTCGTCGACGGTGTCGCAGATGATGATCGGTGCGACGGGGCCGAAGATCTCCTCCCTGTTGACTCGAGCATCGCGCGGCACATTCGACAGGACCGTCGCCGGGTAGAAGTGTCCTGGCCCATCCTCCACCTGGCCGCCGAGGAGCACCTCCGCGCCCTTCGCTGTCGCGTCATCGACGAGCTCCTGACACTTGGTGACCGCATCATTGTCGATCAGCGGTCCGAGCGTTGTTCCCTCGTGAAGGCCGTTACCGAGGACGAGCGCCTCCACCTTGGCCGTGAATGCTGCAGTGAACCGCTCGGCGATGTTTGTATGAACGTAGATGCGGTTGGCGGCGGTGCAAGCCTCTCCGTTGTTCCGGAACTTGCCTGCCATGGCCGCGGCAACGGTCTTGTCGATGTCGGCGGACTCCAGAACGAGGAAGGGGGCATTGCCGCCGAGCTCCATCGACGAGCGCAGCACATGTCTGCTCGCCTGTGACAGCAGAGTGCGTCCTACAGGAGTGGAGCCCGTGAACGAGATCTTCCGCAGCCTTGGGTCCTCCATGAGGGTGCGGGAGAAAGTCGACGATTCCTTTGTCACCACACAGTTGACGACTCCGGGCGGTACCCCCGCATCTCTGAGTATCTCCATGAGGAGAAGCGAGCTGAGCGGCGTGAGGCTGGCGGGCTTCAACACCACTGTGCATCCCGCCGCGAGCGCCGGACCGATTTTCCGAGTGCCCATCGAAAACGGGAAGTTCCATGGGGTGATGAGCAGCGAGGGGCCAACCGGCTGAGAATAAACGAGGACATCCTGGTCAGGAACAGCGGGGGCGGGACGGAAACGTCCGGTGGTCCGCACCGCCTCCTCCGAGAACCAGCGGAGGAACTCTGCTCCGTAGTTCACTTCACCGTAGGCTTCGGCAAGCGGCTTGCCCATCTCCATCGTCATCGTCAATGCAAGATCGTCGGCACGCTCGTGGCAGAGCTCGTATGCGCGCCGAAGTATCTCTGACCGGTGCCGTGGGGTGGTCGCGGCCCAGTCAGCGGCGGTGGCGCAGGCCGCGTCCAAAGCATCCATCCCGACCGCGGCGGCATTGGCGCTCGCGATGGCGATGATCTCCTCCCCCGTTGCTGGATTCTCGACGGATAAGTCTTTCTCACCGCCGATGAAGTCTCCGTTGATGAACGAGCTGGTCGGCATCCTCCCGATCAGGCTGTCGATTGTGGCGGCGTCGATTGGTGGCGTCAGTGGCATGGTCTACTCTCCCTCACTGTCGAAAAGGATGACCTGGCGGACAGCGTTGCCATCGGCGAGCTCGTCCATCGCCATATTGATGTCCTCAAACCGGATGATGGACGAGATCAGCTCGGCGACCGGCAGTTTTCCTTCCAGATACAACTTCGCATACTCCGGAATGTCGCGGGAGGGAACGGCTGAGCCAAGATAGCTTCCGACGACGGTCCGAGCAGCTGCCGTCAGGTTGAGCGGGGCAATCTCGGACTTTGCATGTGCGGGCGGCAGCCCGACGGTGACGAGCATTCCTCCGAAACCCATGGCGTTATAGGCGGTCTCGAAAGCTTTGACATGTCCGGCAGCCTCGATCACGCGGTCGGCGGTGATGCCCTGCTCCGCCACTTCCTGTGGGGTGTACACCCGGTGGGCGCCGAGCTCCTTCGCCCGCTCAAGCTTCGACTGCAGTGCATCGACGGCGATGACCTCTTGAACATCCTGGGCGAGTGCAGTGATAAGGGCTGCCATGCCGACCCCACCGAGCCCGACCACCATAACGGTGTCCTCTGGCGAGGGCTTTGCGGCGTTGAGGACCGCGCCCCCGCCGGTCAGCACCGCACATCCCAGCACCGCCGCAATCTCCGGCGGAACCTCACGGTCGACGACAACGGCGCTGCGGTAGTCGACCACGGCGTGTGTGGCGAACGCGCTCACTCCGAGGTGGTGGTAGACCTTCTCACCGTTGCGCTCGAGGGCGATCTCTCCCGACATCATGACACCATCGTTATTGGCCTTCGAGCCCACCGAGCACGGCAGCTTACCGTCGGTCTGGCAGGCCTTGCACTCACCACATCGGGGCAGGAAGCTCATCACTACCTGATCCCCAATACTGAAGCCCGTCACGTCGGAGCCGATCTCTACGACCGTGCCACAGGCCTCGTGGCCGAGCAGCATGGGAACGGGCCGCGGACGGTTACCCTCGACGACGGAGAGGTCGGAGTGGCATACCCCGGCCGCATCCATTCTCACCAGGAGTTCTGTCGCGCCAGGGCCGGTGAGATCGAGTTCGACAATGGCGAGAGGTTCCGACCGTTCATACGGACGTTCGCGACCCATCTCTTCTAGGACTGCTCCGCGGATTTTCATCGCTCTGCCTTTCATGGGGCTGGTAGTGGGCTTGCTTGATGACCCCACGAGGGGTGGAGGCTATGGGCTGGCGTCAGGGATTGTCGGTGGGCGAGGTGGTTCCGAAGGTCTCCTGTGCCAGCTGGGCGGCAATGGCATCACCCGCTCGCACGGGTTCGGAGGCGAAGGCTCCCTCGTGGGCGAGCACCGGCCTGCGGTCACCCGCGAGCTCAGGGTATTTCTCCTCCAGCTTCTCCCGCTCAACCATCTTCGTGTGCCAGGAGCGGATCAGCTCCTTGTCGCCGTTGCGGGTTCCCCGCCAGGTGGTGGGCATGTCGTCGCGCGAGGGACCCGGCGAGGCGGCGCCCCCGATGGCGACCCGGGCGGGAATGCGGGCTGTGGCAGCCCCGCATTCGCACTCCGGATTGTCGGAGAACATCGAGGGCAGCACCGCCTCGAATCGATGCCCGCCCGTACACTTCAGGTCGTACCTGATCATGGCCTGCTCCTTATGCGTGCGTGTCGCAGCCGCGGCACGCACCTGGTCGGTCTAGCTGTAGAAGCCGTTCGGAGCGATCTTCATCGACTCCCGCTGTGTAGAGTCGTGGCCGAAGATGACCTCTGCTCCTGTCTGCTCTTGAATGCGGCGAAGCTTCTCGACTGATTCGAGCCAGCCGACAGAATCCCACACGATGCCGGCGCCGATGGCGGGCGGCCCCCACGAAGCACCCATGTACACCGCGTCGGAAGTGAAGATCTTGGTTCCATCGTTCGGCAGATCGACACGAAGGCTCATCGTGCCCCACGTGTGGCCCGGGGTGAAGATAACGGAGACTCCCGGAGCGATTTCCGTGTCCCCGTGGACTGCCTCCATGTTGAGACCATCGAAGTCGGATACGAGGTGGGCTCCCTTGAACGCGCCGTCAATCGTCTTAACACCCTCGATCTCATCCGACTGCACGAGGATCCGAGTCTTGCCGTTGTCGAACATCTTCGCGTTGGCCGCGTGGTCGAAGTGCAGATGCGATAGGACCAGAATGTCGATGTCGTCTGGGGTCAGCTCCAGATCGGCCAAAGCAGAGTCGATGAAGCCGGGACCCGCGGGGTCCTCCTGTACGGGAAAGAAGTCCTGGAAGCCGGTTGGCGCCCACCGCGACTCCCAGTCGCGCGGAACGCCGGTGTCCCACAGAATCCTGCCGTCGTCGGTTTCGATGAGGATGGCATGCGTCGGACATTCTCCCCACGCTGCGGGCTCATGCTTATGGTGTCGGTCCTTGATCGTATTACCAGCCTGGAGCAAAAGCCACGTGTGGTCGCACTCCATGATTCCTGTTGATAGGAAATGCAGCTTCATGGTGATCCTCTCTGATCGAAGGTCGCAGACAGCGAACCATGATTCAGACCCTAAACGTGAAGTGGCGCACACTCCATAGAGACAATTACACTCTTTCGATATGGGCGATAGAGAATTCTCCACTCGGCTCGGGTGGCTCGAGCACCGAAACCGCGTTCTTGACGCGGTCACCGCGATCGCCTCCCTCATGGCGGCGAACCACGACATCGACATGGTGCTCGACCGCATCACCTCCCTCACCAGAGATCTCACTCGATCCGACCTCGCCTACATCTCTCTCAACGACGCCAAGGAGACCTTCATCCAGTACTCCACCGGCGTGCGCACACGGGAGTACCAACAGATCCGAATGCCGCTCGGCACGGGCGTGCTTGGGAAGGCTGCAGTCGGCCACGGGACCGTGCAGACTTCTGACTACCTGATCGATCCGGCAATCATTCACCTGGAAGTCATCGATGAGATCGTCCGCCGGGAGGGAGTCCGCGCCATACTCGGGGTCCCCATCATGGTCCACGGCACGCTGCACGGCGCTCTCCTTATCGCAAACCGCCGGCCCGGAAATTTCTCCCCCACGATCGTCGACACAGTGTCAACCATCGCCCGCCACACAGCCGTCGCTCTCGATCAATCCCGCCGGTTCAGGAGAGTCAGCGCCGCGCTTGCCGGTCTCAGAGTGAGCTTCGATGACAGCGCCGAGCGCCTGCAGGCGCTCCAGACCGTCGTCGATCTTGACGCGCTCCTGAGCGAGAGCCTCGCCCAGAGAAAGGGCGTCGAGCATTTCGCCCAGACAGCGGCCAAGGCTCTCGGGGCCGACCTCGCCATTCTCGACGCCCAGGGCTCCGTCGTGGCGAGGGGCACAGTCCACGCAATGCCCGACCTGCCAACCTTCGCTGCCGACGTCGGGCGCCAAGCCTACATTTCAGGGCGACCGGTGATCCGCAACCAACTGACGGCCGCAGCCGCCACGTCAAACTCCGAGCACCTGGGCACCGTTGCCGTCTTCGAAGCAGTTCCGGACCAGCTCCTGCCACGGGTGACGCGAACGGCCGTGTTCCTCGGAATACTCCTCCTCTTCGAGCGAACCCAGAGAGGAGAGGAGCGGCAGCGTGACCAGGCACTGCTCGATGACCTCCTCCAGGGCAGGCGACTCACATCGTCGGGATCTCAGAGGCTCGACTCCCTGCTTCTGGGCGGCCCAGCTTCAGTCGCAGTTGTACAGACCGACGACGCGACGGGCACCCACCTCGACAGGGCGATGCGAGATGCCCTCACACTGAGCCTCAGGGAGCACGGGGTCAGCAGCCACCAGATCCTCGCCGTTGAACACCACGACCATCTCTGCATCCTTCTTCCGAGAGTCCCATCGGAAGCCGTCCTTCAGAGTTTCATCGCCCGCTCCGGGTCAAGGACTGCGCAGATCCAATGCGCGCTCGGAGGGGAGGTGGCCCATGGAGGCGACTTCGCCCCTGCGCACGCACTCGCCCTTACTGCCATGGCTGCCCTCCAAGCGCTCGGACCCTCCCACCGCATCTACAGAGCAGATGACCTCGGCTCCCTTGGAGTCATCCTCGCCGCCCAGAGGGACGATCCCCACGCGTATTCGCCACTGACAGAGATCCAGGCCCTGATCTCCTACGATTCCAAGCACGGTACGGAGCTCACACGGACCGCCTGGGTCTATACCGAGCAGCGCGAGAACATTAAGGCAACAGCTCAGAACCTTGTCGTCCACGAGAACACTGTCCGGCAGAGACTCGCCCGCATCGGCGATCTCCTCGGCTCGGACTGGCAGGAGACGCCTCGCTCCCTCGATATTCAGCTCGGGCTGCGCATATGGTCCCTGAAGTCTCGAGGCCCCTCCGTGGAGCATTCCAAACCAACGAGCTGGAGTCGCACACTCTGACCCCTTGAACGTCGTCCAGGACCCGCAGCGCACAGTGTGGGTTCAATCGGTCGTTGCAACACTGCTGTTCAGGGTTGATTGTAGCTGCTCGGTCAGTACCTCGGTGGGAGTTCGAAATCCCAAGATTTTTCGGGGTCGGTTGTTCAGCGCTAGAGCGACGGCTTCGAGGTGGTGGGCGTCCCACCTGGATAGGTCGGTGCCTTTGGGGAAGTACTGGCGCAGGAGCCCGTTGCTGTTCTCGTTCGTGGGCCGTTGCCAGGGCGAGTGCGGATCGGCGAAGTACACCTTGGTGCCGGTATCGAGGGTGAAGGCAGCGTGGTCAGCCATCTCGGTACCTCGGTCCCACGTCAGCGTGCGGCGCAATTGCAGCGGCAGACGGGTCATTGAGGTTTGCAGGGCTGTGTTCATCGCTTCGGCTCCGTATCCGCCCAGAGCGGGTCCGTTCTTGGTGGGAGCAACTTTGCCCCACCGGGGGTCTCGGGGCAGGTGCACCAGCAGGATACTGCGAGAGCGTCGCTCCACCACGGTGCCGATGGCCGAGCGTCCAGTGCCGATGATCAAGTCTCCTTCCCAGTGTCCTGGCACAGCGCGGTCTTCGGCTTCGGCAGGGCGCTGGGATATCATCACCGCCTTGGTGACGTGCCCGTGGGGTTTGTTCCTCCGCTGGGTCCGTGCCCGAGGTTTACGAACTGCCCGCCCAGTGCGCAACGCCGCGACGAGCTCTCGTTTGAGTGCCCCACGTGCCTCGATGTACAAGGATTGATAGATCGCTTCATGACTGATTCTCATGCTCTCATCATCAGGGAAATCGATCTTCAAGCGCTGCGATATCTGTTCCGGACTCCACGCAGTGAACCACTTACGGTCCGCCCGGTGCGGCTTGCCCACACCCTTCCACGCCGGGGTGTGCGGACCGGGCACGACTTGATCGTCCTCGTCGTGGAGCATCCCGGCAAGCCGATCCTCCACGTACTGTCGAAGGCGTAGGTTGGTGGCGAGCTTAGCTACCTTTGGGCGCTTCGCCGCTTCCTGGGCCTTCCACTGGGCCACCACAGCGCGATACCCCCGATCACCATCGCGGGTAGCGGCGTTTCGTCGCAGCTCCCGAGAGATCGTCGAAGGATCTCGCCCCAAGCGGCGAGCGATCTCGCGCACCCCCGTCTCCTTCGCGTTCAAGATGGCGATCTCCTCACGCTCTTCAAATGACAGATACCGCCCCGTAGGCTCATCTAGGCTCAAAGGTCTCATCCCACCAGCATGGCCGAACCACCTGGTTCCCACCGGCACTGACACCCCCACCCGCACCGCAGCCTCCGCGGTAGTGATACCAGTAGCGATCAACGTCCAGAACTGACGCTGCACCGCCCGCGACGGGGCCGGCCGCCCTGGGGACCGCATCGGTGGACGCAACGCCCGATCCGCACGCCACTGACGACGCACCTCCATTGGCATATCACTGGTCTTCTTACTCCAGTCCGCAGTAGCCATCGTCTTACACCTCTTTCATCAAGGTGTTGCGACAATCGATTGAATCCGCCCAGACTCCCCAGCGTGCAGTGAATCACCATGAGCACCGTCAGCAGTGCGGCCGTCGCATGCTGGACGGATGGCAGGTGACTGTCTCTGCTCCCGATATGTGGACGCGGGGAGCAGAGACAGGAGTTAGATGAAGAAACCGGCAGACGCGGCCATCAGCCGCTCATTCCGAACGCCACCTGAAACTGCAGGGATTATCGCCGCTTTCCGCCAGCGACAGCAGGTAACCCACGCCATCGACTTCAACCCTGAGCAGCCAGTACCGCTTACACCACTCCGCTTCAGCGTCGGGCAAGAGGTCGGGCACTTCGGCGATTTTTCCCAGTTGTGCGGCATTGTGGTTCCAGCGGCGCCACGTGCCTGACTCAGTCACAAATTCAATGTAGTTGCCGTCAACCGCGAGAACACGCGCCGGCACCCAGTCCGTGCTCAGCCCAGCGTGTCGTGCATGGATCGCGTGAATAGTGTGGCCGGGCCGGTAGTTCGTGCATCTCGTCCCGAGAGGGGCGATGCCCACCTTGGTTCCATCTTGGGCAGTGACGAGGACAGCGGTCGGCTCAGTGCCGCTGTCCGACTGAGCCTCGCGCTCAGTGGGGGGATTGTGGTCCACCATGAATTGATCCTTATACTCGCTGAATTCCACCCGAGCTCATGCTCGGGGGCAGATCTTCCCTCAGGGGCACCGTGTGCGATAAGCGGTTGCCAGTCGACAAGCTGAGAGGCTTCACGTCGAACTTCTTGATCTGATGCGATCGTATCAGCGGTTCACAAACTTAGCAACCGTGAACTGGCTTCACGTTGGACTCACCTGCAAATGGGCGCGGCACGCAGATCCATCAGTCCATGAGATCCACACTCCCGTACGGAGTTTCTCGGGAACCGCGCACGTTTACTCACTGACCCCGATCCCCCAGCGACTCAATCAGAACAACACGGAGTTCATAGAGTTCACGGCTCTCGGGTATTGGGCGCCGCCCGATTCTGCCCCCTCGTGCGGCTACGTTTGACTTGTTGGTAACTCACACCCGTAGAAGGCTGGGGACGTAGCGTGAAGAAGTTGTGGTGGATCCTGGGTGCGATCTTCGTCGTTGGCGCTGGACCCGCAATCCTTTCGGATGACATCACTGAGGCCGCCGACGAGAGCGACGAAACCTCGGTGGCAGTGGTTGAGCCGGGTCCGACGACTGAGGAGCCGGAGCCGTCGCCAGAGTCGAGGGAAGATTCCACCTCGATCGAGCTCGAGGTCGAGACCACTCCCGCACCGGTGGAGCCTGAACCCCTCACTGCACCGGCGAATGCCGAGGGCCAGCTGGCGGCAGACGTCGTGCTCACACTCGAGGTCAAGGGCCGCGCGCCGAAGACCGGGTATGACCGTGACCAGTTCGGCCAGCGGTGGGCAGACACGGACCGAAACGGCTGCGACACCCGCAATGACATTCTCGACCGAGATCTCACAGACAAGACCTACAAGCCCGGCACGAGGAACTGTGTTGTCCTGACCGGCACCCTCATCAGCCCCTACACGGCCGAGATCATCTCCTTCCAGCGCGGCCAGGACACCTCCTCAGAGATTCAGATCGACCACGTCGTCGCCCTCTCCGACGCCTGGCAGAAGGGTGCTCAGCAGATGTCGGCCGGCGATCGCGAGCTGTTTGCCAACGACCCGCTCAACCTCCTCGCGGTGGATGGCCGCAGCAACGCCCAGAAGGGCGCGGGCGATGCCGCGACGTGGCTTCCGAGCAATAAGTCCTACCGGTGCGACTACGTCGCACGCCAGGTCGGAGTCAAAGCCAAGTACGGCCTCTGGGTGACGGCGGCCGAAAAGGACGCCATTCTCCGTATCCTCGCCGACTGCCCGAATCAGACGATCCCCGAGTCGGGAGCTTTTGTGCCGGTCGAGGCAGCCCCGGTGGCCCCAGCCCAGGAGGCTCCGGCACCTGAACCTGCTCCCGCACCCGCGCCAGCCCCTGCCCCTGCGCCCGCGGACGTGTACTACGAGAACTGCACGGCGGCGCGCGCCGCCGGAGCGGCGCCTCTCTACGAAGGCCAGCCGGGCTACCGGACGACTATGGACGGCGACCGCGACGGCATCGCCTGCGAATAGTCGACCCCGCTGTTCCCGGCTTCGCCATCTGGGCGGGACCTATCTCGAGCTTCCGCCCCATTTGAGAGTCCACCGCCGATGCACCCCGACTGACCTGCGGTTCCTGTTATCTGCCAGTCTAATTTCACGCGCCCACCCGGCGTGGAATTGCCCGGCCCCACGGCTTTCTGGATGGGGCACTCTCATGTCCGAATTGGGAAGTTCGGGGTCGAAAGTCCCGCGGGGCCAAGTGCCCTCAACGTCCGGGATTTCCCGTCATAACGTCGAAAAAGATCAGGTCACAGGAGCGCAGCGAACCAATCGCGAGGATACTCCGCGGGAATGGACCCGGCGGAGAGTCCATCGCCGAGGCACTGCCGCTCAAGCATCACGGACCTGCCCAGACGCCTGGGCTGCGTCGCCGCAGCCCTCGACGAGCAAGAAAAGGTCGTCCTCGCGGCTGGCGTCAAGCCGAAGGTCGTCCTCGAAGGCGCCGAAAACCTCGCACCCGAGGTGTTCCGGATTGGGGATGCGAAGGAGGCGCGCAACGCCGTCTCCGCCATCTGGGAGGGCGCGAACTTCGCTCTCAAGCTCTAGCAGCTCAGTCACGCAGGGTCCTGGCCCTGCGCGACTGCCACATCAGCCCGCCGGTACTCTCGCGTCCGGCGGGCTGATGGCATTGGCCTGACACACTGTTGAGTTCACCCTGCTTGCGACCTTCACGCCATGCCGGGCGGCAGCCGACTTCTGTGCCGAGTAGGGTGAGATGAGGTCAAGCCGGAAGGATGCAACATGCTGGCATACGAGTACCAGAGCGATGGAGTCATGAGGGTCGTCGAGCGTGACGATCCCCGCCCACAGGAGGGCGAGCTCCTCATCGATGTCGCCGCCGCAGGAATCTGTGGAACGGATCTGAAGATCGCACGCGGCGAGCACCGCTTCTATCCCCCGGGCACGACGCGCGTCCCTGGCCACGAGACCGTCGGCGTCGTTGCCGAGAATCGCAGCGGCGATGATCGCTTCGCCCCCGGTACTCCGGTCGCGGTCGCACCCAACATCGCCTGCGGGCATTGCCGGCCCTGCCGTCGCGGGCTCGGCAACCTCTGCGAGAACTACGAGTCGGTTGGGCTGACATTCGATGGCGGGTTCGCGTCGCAGCTCCTCATCCCGGCCGCAGCCGTGGCGAACGGCAACGTCATGGTGGTCCCAGATGGACTCGATCTGTCGATCGCCTCGTTGACAGAGCCCATCGCCGCAGTCGTCCGCGGTCTGCGCCCTCTCACCGTCACGTCGGATGACACGCTACTCATCTGCGGTGCGGGCCCGATCGGCCTCATCGCCCTCCTCGTGGCCAAGCACCGCGGCGTCGGACAGGTCATCGTCAGTCAGACGTCACCGCACCGGAGGAGGATCGCCAAGCAGCTGGGCGCTGACCACACGATCAATCCCCGCGAGCGCGACATGTCCGAGCAGGTCATGGAGCTCACCGACGGTGCCGGGGCGGACGCGATCATGGTCGCAACCCCCGTCGGCCAGGTGTTCACAGATGCTCTGCGGTCAGCGGCCAAAGGCGCCCGGGTCAGCTTCTTCGCGGGCCTTCCCTCTGGGAAGGGCGAGATCCCGCTCGACGCGAATCTCATCCACTATGGCGAGCTCATCGTCACCGGATCGACCGCGAACACGAACGCAGACAACGAGGAGGCACTCGCACTGCTTGCAAGCCAACCGGATCTGTTCGCTCCCCTCATCACCGCCAGCTTCCCCCTCGAGGAGGCGGACAGGGCCTTCGAGGCCGCCAAGGGCGGCGAGCACCTCAAGGTGCTCATCGAACCCCGCCGCTGACGGTCACCCCACTGCGTTGATTCCCTCCGCCGCTGTCTGAACAGCGGCGGAGCCGTTTCTCCACATCCCGCTCCCATCGGATGACAGAATCGCCCCATGAGCGACGCGAACGATGACACGCACCGGATCCGCGGATCGATTCCGGACATTCCGAAGAGGACCCGCTGGGGCCGCCTGTGGTCGCGGTTCTGGGCGATTCCCGCGGCAAGCGTCATTGCCGCGATCCTCGTCGGTTTCCTCCTGCCGCGGTGGGAGCGGGCGCTGTCTGAGCCGCTTCCGCTTGCCTTCGAGGGCGGCCCCGATGCGGCTCGGGAGGTGCTGGGCACGATCGCCGCTTCGACGATCTCGGTGACCGGCCTGACCTTCTCGATCACGCTCGTCGTCCTTCAGCTTGTCAGCAGCCAGTTCAGCCCCCGCATGCTCTCCGGGTTCCTCGCCAGCAGGGTCGTCCAGGCGACCCTCGGCATCTTCCTCGGCACGTTCATCTACTCCCTCACGGTGCTCCGCTATGTCTGGAGCGAGGACGAGGACATCACCGCCTTCGTCCCGCGCGCCGCTGTCACGCTGTCCTTCCTGCTCGTCCTCGGGTGCATCGGACTATTCCTCGCCTTCATCCACCTCATCACGTCGTCGATGAAGGTGTCGCAGGCTATCTCGGAGATCGGCGAGGAGACGCTGGCGCTCGCGAGACGCCTGTACCCGGTGACCGAGGAGGAGACTGGGCTGACGCAGGGTCCGGGATGGTCACCGCGCCCGGGCGACCCGAGAACGAAGGTCACGGCAACCGGTCACGGCTCGCTCGTGTGGATCAACTACAAGAGGCTCATGGCATGGGCCGATCGCAACGAGGCAGTCATGACCATCGACCGCCCTGTGGGTGACTTCCTTGTCGAGGGTCAGCCGCTCCTCAGCATCTGGTGGGACGGGGACCCGAGCGAGTCCGACCTGAGGCACATCCATTCCGCCTTCGAGCTGCGTACCGAACGGGAGCTCCATCAGGACATCGCCTTCGGCCTGCGCCAGCTCGTCGACATCGCGGACCGAGCCCTCTCCCCCGGCATCAACGATCCCGCGACCGCAGTTCAAGCAGTCCAAGAACTCCACCGGATCTTCCGGTACCTCGTCACCGTGGTCGAGCCGAGCCCCTACATGGCGAACAGCGACGGCGAGGTTCGCGTCGTTCATCAACCCCAGTCGGTATCCGACATGCTCGAGGAGGTTGTGCGCGAGGTCCACTTCTATGGCAAGGACTCCGCCATGATTCCCGGGCTGCTGCGGGACATGGTCGATGACCTCGGGACCGCTGCAGCCGATCACGTGAACTCGTCGGTCGAGCGGGCCCGGCGCATTCTCGACGCGGAGAAGACAGAGCCTCCGGCGTAGAAACGTCCGCCCGGACGGTCTCCGGCACAGAGAGCGGTTTGGCGACCAGCCGCTTGCGAACCGGCCGCGCGAGACCCAGCCGCGCAAGAACCAACCGCATGTCAGCCAGCAGTGTGGCAACGGCCCGTGCAAATAGCCACCACGACAGCGGTGGGGGCAGGTCATTGACCTGCCCCCGCCTGTCTGCCGCAGCGCCATCCCTTCATGGCGTGTGCGGCAGGTTTATGCGGCCTCGATGCCCTCCGCAATGGCGTTGAGGAGGATCGTGACCGAGATCGAGCCGGGGTCACGGTGGCCGAGGCTCCGCTCCCCCAGCGACTTGGCCTTGCCGACCTTGGCGACCATGTCCTTCGTCGCCTCGGATCCGCGTTCGGCCGCTTCGGCCGCTGCGCGGGCGACCGCCGGCAGGCCCTGGCCGACCGCTCCGCGGGCGGCTTCGGCGGCGGGGATGAGGGCGTCGAGCATGGTCTTCTGGCCCGGCTCGGCCTTGCCTCGTGAGCGGACCTTCTCGGCCGAGACCTCGAGGGCCTCGGCGAACCCGGCATCGTCCAGCGTGTCCCCGTCGAGGCCCTTGGCGGGTGCCCGGAACATCGTCCCGAACACGGCGCCGGAGGCTCCGCCGCTCGTGTTGAGCACGGCCGCGCCGACGGTCTTGAACGCCTCTCCCACGGTCGGCAGCTCGGCGTCCTTGAGGGCGGCGAGCGCCGCCCCGAACCCTCGGGCCATGCCGGTGCCGTGGTCGCCGTCGCCGGTCGCGCGGTCGGCTTCGCCGAGCTCCTCGCGGGCGTCGACGATCGCCTGGCACGCAGCCGAGAGGATCTGGCGGAGCTGTTCAGCGTTGACTGTCTCTGCCATGCCTCAGCCCTGTGTGAACGGGACGGACTCGCAGGGTGCGTCGATGAGCTCGGCGATCTCGTCCGTGAGCTTGAGGAGGGTGAGCGAGAAGCCCGCCATGTCCTGGGAGGTGAAGTGGGCGCCGATGTCGGTGCGCTCCACCTTGAGCCCCCGCTCCGCGAGGAGCTCGGCAACCTTGCGGTAGACGATGAGGAGCTCCATCTGCGTCGTCGCGCCGAGGTTGTTGATGTAGACGGCAACCCGGTCGCCCGACTCGTAGGGCAGATCGTCGGCGACCATGTCGACCATCTTCTTCGCCACCTCATCGGCGGTCATCATCTTCGACCGCTCGACGCCGACCTCGCCGTGCATGCCGAGGCCGATCTCCATCTCGTCATCGCCGAGCTCGAAGGTGCGCTTGCCGGTGTCGGGGAGGATGCCGGCGCGGACGGCCACACCGATCGTGCGGGTGTTGTACTGGACGCGCTCAGTAACCTCGGCGGCCTCCTCGAGGGACATGCCCTTCGCGCAGGCGGCACCCGCGGCCTTGACAACGTAGAAGGCGCCGCCGATGCCGCGGCGGCCCTCGTAGTCGTCGGTCGCGACATCGTCGCGGACAAGGACGGTCTTCGACTCGATGTCGCTGTCCTCCTCGGCCGTCTCGGCACCCATGTCGAAGTTCATGACGTCGCCGGCGTAGTTGCCGTAGACGATGAGGACACCGGCCCCTGCGTCGGCGGCCTCGATGGCCTCCTGGACGTGCTGGGGTGCGGGCGCTGCGAAGATGTCGCCCGAAACGGATGCGTTGGCGAGGCCGGGGCCGACAAAGGCTCCGTACATCGGCTCGTGGCCGGAGCCGCCGCCGACCAGCAGGCCGACCTTACCCTGTTCGATCTTGGTCGAACGAACCACCCTCGAGCCGGGTTCGCGGGCCAGCAGCCCGTTCGAGATGGCGACCAGTCCATCGAGAGTCTCATCGACGAGATTCTCGGGATCGTTCATGATCTTTTTTGCTTGTGACATGACTACCTCGTTGTTGTCAGGATCTAGCGCGATGGCTCACGCACTCACGGCACGCTTTCGACGTGTCTCCCTTCACATTACTCTGGGTGCGATGTTCCTGCGACCCTATGGCGATCATCCGCACCCGTGCGGAGCTGTTCGCGCGACCGGTTGCCTCGATTCGAACCGTCCCGGCGTGACCATCGAGCATGGACCACCCGCGCACGAAGATGGACGCCGAGTGGAGCGGGCGCGCCGTCAGTGCGCGGCAGTCGGCCAGTAGTCGCTGTCAGGAGTGGGCCGCGCGCCGAAGATCGACTGCCCAACCCGAACGACATCGGCACCCTCTTCGATCGCGGTCTCGAAGTCGCCCGACATGCCCATCGACAGCTCGCCGAGCCCGACCAGCTCAGGATCGAGGTCCCTCATCTCGTCCCGCAGCCGCCGCAGGATCTGGAAGCAGCGGCGCACCGCCTCCTGATCGTCGGTGAAGATCGCGAGGGTCATGAGACCGCGTACGTTGAGTGAATCGAGGCCCCGCAGGCTCATGAGCAGCTCGGGCAGATCGTCAGGATCGATGCCGTACTTCGACTCCTCGCCGGAGGTGTTGACCTGGACGTAGACATCGAGGCTGCGGCCGGCCGCCTGCAGACGGCGGTCGAGGGCCTCCGCCAGGCGGAGGGAATCAAGGGCGTGAAACTCGCTGGCAAAGGCCACAACATCCTTGGCCTTGTTCCTCTGGAGATGGCCGATGATCGACCATTCGACCCCGGTGTCGAGGAGGGCGGCGTGCTTCCACTTCGCCTCCTGGACCTTGTTCTCACCGAGCCGCGTGCAGCCCGCCGCGATGGCGTTGCGGATCCGCTCCTCCGAGACGGTCTTCGACACCGGCTGAAGGCGGATGCTCTGGGGGTCCCTGCCGGCACGCATCGCCGCGGCATCGATCCGCCGCTGAACGTCGTCCAGGTTCCTCCTGAACTCCTCGACCGTGTTCGCAGTCGTGAATGCCATGCCAGCTCCTCCTCCGCGCACCGCCCGGGAGCACCGAACCATTCTACGCCTGGCCGACTGCGCGCCCCGGGCCCGTACCAGGCGGCAGCAGGCCGCGCGACTCAGTCGCCGAGTCCGCCGAGATCGTAGACCCGGAGCACGACGGCATGCTCGGCGCCGCTGGCCCTGCCGCCCTCGGCGAGGATCTCGGGGATGAAGACGGAAGGCTCCGGGTGATCTCCGATGTGCGCGAGGTAGGCCTCGTGGCACTCGAGCGACCGCACGGCACGCTCAACGTCTCGCCCGCTGACGGGCACGGCATGGGTGGGTTCCGGGTGCCCGGCGACGAGGATCGCCTTCGTCTTCCAGGCCCGCAGTCCGTCCCTGCCGAGCTCCCGGAACACCCACGGGTTGGCGGCGTCCCGCACGCCGTCGATGACGGCGATGCCGGCGGCCCGGTGGTCGGCCTGGTTGAGTCCTCCGTAGGCCTCGAAGTCGAAGTTGGCGGTGAGCACCGCATCCGGCTTCGTCTCGCGCACGAGGGTCGCGATGTCCCGCCTGAGGTCGAGGTCGGCGACGAGCATGCCATCCGGATGGTCGAGGACCCGGAGGTCGCTGACGCCCACGGTGTCACACGCGGCCTCCTGTTCGGCCCGGCGCAGCGGTGCGACGATCTCCGGCGGCTCGGCCATGCCGGCCTCACCGGCTGTCAGCAGGGCGTAGATGACCTCGATGCCTCGCGATGTCCATGCGGACACCGCGGCCGAGGCCCCGTACTCCATGTCGTCGGGGTGGGCGACGATGCAGAGCACCCGCTCCCACCCGCTGTCCGGCAGCACTGCCAGTCGATCATTCATCACTGCGCTCCTCTCCTCATCAAGCATAGGCGGGCCTCGGACGCGGGGACCACGACATGCCCCACCTACGGCGATCACTGGGCCCCTGCACCAACGTGGTCCGCGTCCTGGGAGCCTCCTGAAAGACTTTATTCCGATATTTCACGGCGAAAACCGCAGATTGCTTAGAAGAGCGCTCTTCGGCTCCACGAACCGGGCTCCCATTCAAGCCCCTTCCACTTGCAAACCTGCAGGTCACGATGGACCATGAGCCATATCACACCACCAGTGGATGGCCATGGTACGCAGCCAGCACTCCGTCGTGCGAACGGCCATCCAGAGACCCCGAGGGGCGCCCATGGGATTGCGGCAGATCTCAATCCGGGCAGTGCCGCCCGCGACCGATGACTTCTCCACGACCGCGCGTTGCGATGCGGTCTGCGGGTTCATCGCCGATGAGACGCGGCGCATGAGCGAGGCGGCCTACTCATTCGCCTTCGCCCGCCGCGATCTCGACCGCGTCCTCGCCGACTGGGACAGGGTGCTCAGCCGACTCCTCACCTCACCGCATGCCGGCGGCGCCGGCGGCAGCCACGAAAGGCGATAGGCCATGAAGATCTCGATGATATCGGAGCACGCCAGCCCGCTTGCCACAGTGGGCGGGGTCGATGCAGGAGCCCAGAACGTCCACGTGGCGGCGCTCGCCCAAGCCCTCGGCGAACGCGGCCACGACGTCACTATCTTCGCGCGGCGCGATCGGGCAGACCTACCCGAGACAGTCGCCTTCGCCGAGGGGGTGCGGGTAGTCAACGTTGCCGCCGGCCCCGCCGATTCCATCTCGAAGGACGACATGCTTCCCTTCATGCCCGCCCTCGGCCAGGGAATCGCCGCCTACTGGGGTCAGCATCCTGACACCATCCCCGACGTCGTCCACACTCACTTCTGGATGTCGGGCCTCGCGGGTCGCGAGGCGCTGGACCAGGCCGGACTCAGCGTCCCCCTCGTCCACACGTTCCACGCGCTGGGCACGGTCAAGCGGCGCCACCAGGGCGCGCTCGACACGAGCCCGCCCGATCGCGTCCACCTCGAACCCCAGGTCGGGCTCGACTCGACCCACATCATCGCGACCTGCAACGACGAGGTGCGGGAGCTTGAGGCGATGGGCATCGACGCCGGCAAGACGACCGTCGTCCCGAGCGGCGTCGACTTAAGGCTGTTCCGGGCAGATGTCACTCCGGAGGCGACGAATGGCGCCCGCCGCATCGTCTCCGTTGGCCGGCTCGTCGCCCGCAAGGGGATGGATCTCGGCATCAGCGCCCTCGCCCACCTTGTCCGCCGTGGGTATGACGATGTCGAGCTGCACATCATAGGCGGCGGATCCTCCGGCGACCTGAGCGGCGACAATGAGGCGATGCGCCTGACGGAGGTGGCAGAGGAGCTCGGCGTCGCCGACCGCGTCTTCCTGCGCGGCCACGTCCCGCGGGCAGACATGCCCGCCATCTTCCGCAGCGCCTCGCTCGTCGCCTGCACGCCCTGGTATGAGCCCTTCGGCATCGTCCCCCTCGAGGCGATGGCGTGCGGTGTCCCGGTCGTCGCCGCCAAGGTCGGCGGTCTCGCCGACACGGTGGTCGACGGACTGACGGGTCTGCTCGTGCCGCCGCACGCGCCCGAGGCCATCGCCACCGCAGCGGCCCTTCTCCTCGACAATCCCGGCCTTGCGAGCGAACTCGGTCGGCACGGCATCACCCGAGCCCGCGAGCGGTACGCGTGGCCGCAGGTCGCACGCGACACCGAGCAGGTCTACGAGAGGCTCTGTGCGGAGAAGGACATAGAAGTCGGCTCCCCGGTCGACGATTTCGTCGAGTTCGATCGTATCGAGCGAGCGCGAAGACGGGACCGTGCGCTCAAGGACGAGGAGACGAGAATCCGCCTCGCCGCCCGCGTCGAGGAGGCCCGCGCCCGCCAGGTGCGCCTGCGGGGCGCCGGCGAGGACATCCGCGTTAGGCGCACCCAGCTGTAGCGACCCTAACCCCGGCCGACCCGACGGAGATGCGACTCGCGAGCGACCCTCACTCCGCACCGGAACGTCTCCGTGGCAGCACCCGCGCGGCCCCCGTCAGAAAACGGCCAGGCGCGGCGCATCCCGGATCTCACGGAGAGGAACCGGCGGTGCAGTAGAGGACCAGAGGTATTTGCAGGTATTCCCAGAAAGTGGCATTAGCGTGACGAATCCCCGGCGCAGCGCCGGGGTGTGAAGGAGTGGACAGATGCGAGTCGCAGTTGTTGGAGCAACCGGAAACGCCGGCACATCCGTGCTCAGGGCGCTGAAGAAGAAGGACGAGGTCGATTCGATCCTCGGCATCGCCCGCCGCATGCCGGACATGGACGCGGAACCCTATGTCGGGTGCGAGTGGGAGTCGATTGATGTCGGCGCCGCCATTCATGAGGAGGATGCGCTCGACCGGCTGCGGGAGGCCTTCCAAGGTGTCGACACCGTCATCCACCTCGCGTGGCTCATCCAGCCGAACGACGAGCGGGACCTGCTTCGCAGGGTCAATGTGCACGGCACCGCTCATGTCGCCCAGGCCGCCGTCGAGGCGGGCGTCAAGCACCTCATTGTCGCCTCCTCCGTCGCCGCCTACTCGCCCGATTCCGAGCAGGCTGTGCGCGACGAGGAGTGGCCGACCGAGGGCATTCAGACCTCCCATTACAGCGTCGACAAGGCGGCGCAGGAGCGCGTGCTCGATGACTTCTCGGCCGCCTACCCGAACATCACCGTTACCCGAATCCGCCCCGCCCTCATCTTCCAGGCCCCGGCCGCCTCGGAGATCCAGCGCTACTTCCTCGGCACCCATGTCCCCGTCCAGGCGCTCGACAAGATGACACCGCCCGTGCTGCCGCTGCCGAAGGGCCTGTCAGGAGTGCAGGCCGTCCACGCGGACGACATCGGCGAGGCCTACGCGCTCGCTGCCGTCAAGCGGGCCGGCGGTGCGTTCAACATCTGCGCGGACGATATTCTCACCCCGCAGGATCTCGCCGACATCGTCGGCCAGGGCCGCTACGTGCATCTTCCCGCGGGCCTCGTTCGCGCCGCGATCGCGGGCAGCCACAAGACGAACATGGTGGCGATGGACGCGGGCTGGATCGACATGGCGCTGTCTGTGCCGATGATGGACAACAGCCGCGCCAAGACCGAACTCGGCTGGCATCCGACCCACTCCGCGGCCGACGCGCTCCGCGAACTCATCGCCGCCATGATCAAGGGCGAGGGCGGCGACTCCGTCCCGCTGCGGCCCCGCGATCGCGATTACTCGACCGTGCCGGGCATGCGCACAACCGTCGGTGAGGGCGCCTCGGAGGAGACACCGAGTGGGGATGAGGATGTGTCGCTTCGGGGAGATGCTCCCCAGGGCGAGTTCGGCCGCGGCGCGTCCGGGATCTCCGACCGGGTAACGAAGGACCTCATCGAGCTCTACCTCTCCGATCACCTGACGGGTGCGACGGCGGGGACGGAGCGGATCGAGCGGATGGAGAAGGACTTCGTCGACACCCCCGTTTATCCGCAGATCTCCCAGGTGGCGGACAAGATCCGCCGCGAGCGCGCCCTGCTCCAGCAGATCATCCACGATCTCGGGTTCAAGCAGAAGCCCTACCGCCAGGCGGCCGCCTGGGTGGGCGAGCACGTGGGCCGACTCAAGCTCAACAATCGTGTCCTGTCCCGCTCCCCCATGACGCTCGTCCTCGAGGCGGAGCTCATGCGCTCAGCCGTCGTCGGCAAGCTCGGCGGCTGGCAGGTGCTCCACGACAACGCGGAGGATCTCGGCCTGGACCCGAACATCTTCGCAAGCCTCGAGGAGGATGTGTGGGAGCAGGTCAGAGCGCTGGACGAGGTGCACGAGTATGCTCGAGGCAGAGCTTTCCGGGACGACGTGCCGACGTTCTCCCCGGAGGGTTCTGAAGGAGATGAGCGACATGAGGAGTGAGGACATGGAGACCGATCCAGCCGATTTCGTCATGAAGTCGACCAACAAGTACGAGCCCGAATCAGGCACGGCCGACGCATCGGACGTCGCCGACGACGAGGCGAAGGCCATCGCCCTCGAGGAGGAGCGGGAGAAGCTGCGCCACGACGCCGACGACATCATCGACGAGTGGGGCGAGGAATCCTTCCCTGCCAGCGACCCGCCCGGCCACTACTGAGACCACGAACCCCAGCCAGCCGAGCTGACGGGGACACCCTGGGGCCAGCCTGACGGCTGGCCCCAGAACTGTGCCGACGCGACAGCACCCTTCAGTCCGTCGAGGCAGACACGGTCGCTCATCCACCCGATCTCGCCCACTGGCAGCGTATCGCGACTCTGCCGCACACTGGTGTCAGCTCAAATGGACGCGTGGATCCCCGACCGATGACACCGTTGGGCGCTGAATTCCCGAGCGGATGCATGACCGCTGACAAGGCCAAGGGAAAGCTGCCCTCGCGTGTGAGTGGCGCTCGCTCTGTCAGCGGCGGACTACTCGATTATGCTTCGGCCTTCGCGAATGGCTGGGCTGCGATCGCTGACGAAATCACCGGGCTCGAGCTCGAGCGAGGTGACGCCACTGTCGGTGACCGCGTGGTGGGTGACCCTCATCGAATACGCCGGGCCCGATCCATAGAAGATTCCCGCACCTTCGCCGACGACGACGGGGGCGATGAGGAGTCGGTAGATATCGATCATGCCGGTCTCGTGGAGCTCCCGGGCCAGCTGAATGCTGCCGTGGACCTGAAGCTCCTTCTCACTCTCCTGTTTCTTGAGGAGGCGGATGTCGTTGAGGAAGTCGCCGCTCAGGGGATGGCTCGTACTCGCCCACTCCCCCTCGAGGTGCCTCGAGGTGACGACATGTTTGGGCCGCTCGCTGAGGATCCGCGCGACCGAATCCCCCTCATCGGTCACCTGCGACCAGTAGGAGGAGAAGGCGTCAAAGGTGTTGCGCCCGAGCAGCAGCTCGTCGCACCTGCTGAACCAGCGATCGACCTCGCGGCCGCAGCCCTCATCGAAATACGCCATGAGCCAGCCGCCCTCATGGAACCCGCCCCGACGGTCCTCGTCGGGGCTTCCGGGAGCCTGGTTCACGCCGTCCAGGGTCATGAATAGATTGACGCTCAGCTTCATCGCATCCCCTATCGCCGTAGTGACCGAGACTACTCCCACGGCTGTGACCTGTACAGATATCGTCCGAAGCCGAATCCGAACGCCCCGCCATCGACACACCACGAGCGCTCTTGGGGAGAGGAGACCTGCCGCAGCGACTTTCTCGCTCTGCCTTTTCGCAGGTTGAATTGGTAATCTCTGTCACCATACCGGCGGGCGCCGGAGAGGGGTGAGGGACGGATGAGAATCAGAACTGTAGCAGTCGGCCTCGCGGCCGCCGCCATGCTCCTGTCAGCGTGCTCGGACAACAACGTGCAGGACTATCGCGACACCCACACATCGCGGGCCCCCGCCACCGAAAGGCCCACCTCGGACGAGCCCACCGAGGAGCCGACCTCGGAGGAACCAACGGACGACGCGGGTGAGGGGCGCTCCGACGGCCAGACCGCTGAACCGGAGGAGCTTAAGGCGGATGTCGAGCTCCCCATGTCGGAGTCACCCGCAATCGTCACGTGGGAGACGCCCGGCGAGACCTTCCACGTCTACACACAGGGGTCGAGCACCGAGGGCTGCTACCCGGTCCCGACCGAGGCGTGGACGGATGGCGAGCGGATCGAAATCGACTTCGACCCAGCCGAGCCCGGCCGGGCGTGCACGATGGACATCGTCCCCCACGGATGGTCGTTCACCTGGGAAGAGCCGTTCGAGGTGACGGGCGAGATGATGGTGGAGATGAGGAGACTCAACCTCACCGGCCGCATCCAGATCCCCCTGCCCCCGGAACCGACCGAGCCGATCGCCTGAGTCCACCGACAGCCGTTCCACCCCTGCCAGCCATGCCCTCGACTTAGAGTGAGGGTATGGAACTTCACGAACAGCTGGCCCCGCTCGCGGGCCTGATCGGCGTCTGGCGGGGACCCGCGACCGGCCAGTACCCGACAATCAAGACCTTCAGCTACACCGAAGAGCTGACGTTCACGAACATCGGCAAGCCCTTCCTCGCCTACCAGCAGCGATCCTGGTCGCCCGCGGGTCAGCCGATGCACGTGGAGACGGGCTATCTCCGCCACCCGGCACCCGGCGTCATCGAGTTCGTCATCGCCCTGCCCACCGGGCAGTCTGAGATGGCCGAGGGCTCGCTGGAACAGACCGAGGGTGGCCTCGTCATCTCGCTGCGCTCCCGGGTGCTCAACTCAGGCACAGCGAAAACGGTCGACGCGATGATGCGCGAGTATCGCCTCACCGGGGACACCCTGGTGACGGGTCTCGACATGTCGGCCGTCGGTCAGCCGATGAGCAACCACCTGGTCTCCGAGCTCACCCGCGACTCCTGACTCACCCACTCATGAGCAGCCGGACCACCGCCTGATCCGACTGCCGCTTGAGGTCGGCGACTCGACCCTTCTCAAAGAGTTCAACGACCCGCGGATTGATGTAGGAATCCCGAGCGACCGCCGGGGTGTTGTGCAGCCTCTCAGCCGCCTCCTTGATCGCGGCGCGCTGCGCCTCGGGCGCGGTGAGGCCCCGGCGGAACGCCTGCGCGAGCGATCGCGCGGCGATGACGGTTCCCTGCCACGTTCGAAAGTCCTTGGCGGTGAAGTGCGGCCCCGCCAGGTCACCGATGTAGTTGTTGATGTCCCCCGCCGAGACACCCTTCCATTCCTTGCGGCGCCCGGACGTCACCGCGTAACAGATCGCCGGCGCGCCGCGAGGGCTCTTCGGTATCTCCTCGAAGAACGCCAGGAGCAGATCATCGTCGAGGACGACATCCCAATCGCCAGCCGACTTGCCCTTGAACCGCAGGTGGACCGTGTCGTCCTCGATGGTCACGTGCCGGCGCTGGAGCGTTGATGCGCCGAAGGATCCATTCTCATCGGCGTACTCCTGGCCGCCCACTCGAAGGCCCGCCCGATCGATGAGGCGGACGGCGGCCGCGAGCGCCCTCGTCCGGCCGTCGGACGTCTGCTTGAGGTCGCGGGTCACTGCCCTGCGGATCGAGGGGAGGCTCTGCGCGAACGAGAGCGAGCGCGTGAACTTCTCGCTGTCCCTCATCTCCCGCCACTTCGGGTGGTAGAGGTACTGCCTCCTACCCGCCTCATCGACCCCCGTTGCCTGGATGTGGCCGTTCGGCTGGGAGGCGATCCACACGTCCGTCCACGCTGGCGGAATGACGAGCGCTTCGATTCGGGAGAGGATCCGCTCGGACCTCACCCTCCGGCCGTTCGCGGACAGGTAGGTGAATCCCCTCCCCGCGCGGCGGCGGGTGATGCCGCCGCGACCCGGCTCGACTCGAACAAGCTTCTCCATGGTGACCGCCTTCGAATCCGCCCGCCCGGGCGGCTGGGAACAATCTACGCGGCACGTCTCCGCCCTGCATCTGCAGAGAGATGCCCCCGGAATCCCCATTCTGCCCAGTCGGCAAGTTTGCACAATGAGCAACAAGCGTGTTTCAATGGCGGAGTCACTCTGTGGAAAGGCCCCACCATGTCCAGACTCCTCGCCCGCCTCGGCGCGTTCTCCTTCCGGAGACCGCTCCTCGTCCTCACCGTCTGGCTCCTCGTCCTCGTCGGCACGATCGGACTCGTGCTCACGTCCGACACGAGAATCGAGACGAGCGTCAAAGTCGATGGCACGCCCGCCCAGGAGGTGCTCGATGAGATCCAGCAGGAGATGCCGGAGGCGGCGGGCACACAGGGGTCGATCGCATTCAACGCGGCCGACGGCCGCGTCCTGAGCGAGGACGACCGGGCCCTCATCGCCCGCACCGTCCGCACCGTCGAGAGCGGTGACCACGTCGTCGACCGCATGGCCATGCGCGCCGATCAGATGGCCGAGCTCGAATCAACGATCACCGACCTCGCCTACGAGCAGGCGGCCGAGCAGATGGATGAGCAGCTCGCGCAGGTCGAGGACGGACTGAGCACGCTCGAGGCGACCCTTGCCGACCGCCACGCCACAGTTGTCGGCCAGATCGCCGCGCTCGACCAGGGTGCGCCCGTGCAGCCCGAGCCGTGGCAGGCGGAGATGATGGGCTCGGCCCAGAATCCGCAGTCGATGTTGACCGCCCTCCCTGAGCTGGAGACTGGCCTCTCCTCTCAGATGGAGCAGGTGGGACAGATGCGCACCGAGGTCGACGCGGCACAGTCCGCCGCCCCGGCGGAGAAGCTCGAGCAGGTCTCCGACCTCATGGCCTCTCTCGACGGTATGACGAACGATCCCGAGGCGGCCGCGCTCCTGCACGAGGCGATGGGACCCGACACGGCCGCGATGCTCGCCAGCTCGAGCGACCCGATCGCGGAGGTCGACGCGGCCGTCCGCGAGCGCCTTGAGACAATGACAGCCGAACTCGAGAATCTGCAGCGGGGCGTCGCGCCGACGGGTGAGCCGCTCATCGTCGATGGCGAGGCAGTGCCCGGGGTGACTGTGAGCGACGATGGCACGATCGCCGTCTACTCCCTCCAGCTCACGGCTCAGCTCGATGACCTGCCGAGCGGAACGACCGAGGGCATCATCAGCCTCGTCGAGTCCGAGGTCGGGTCCGCCGGGCTCGTCGCGAGCCCCAGTTCATCCCTTCTTCCCATCGAACCGCCGATCGGCGGGCACGAGGCAGTCGGCGTCCTCGTCGCGGCGGTCGTCCTCGTCCTCACCCTCGGCTCGCTGGTGGCCGCCGGACTTCCGATCCTCACAGCCCTCGTCGGCGTCGCCATCGGCGTCGGCGGAGCATTCGGCTTGTCTGAGTTCTATCCAATGACGTCGACAACGCCGGTCCTCGCTCTCATGCTCGGTCTCGCGGTCGGCATCGACTACGCCCTCTTCATTCTCCACAAGCAGCGAGCCCTCATTCTTGGAGGGATGAGCGCGAGGGAGGCGACAAGCAGGGCCGTCGGCACCTCCGGCTCGGCAGTCGTATTCGCGGGCCTGACTGTCGTCATCGCCCTTCTCGGGCTCCTCATCCTCGACATCACCTTCGTGTCGACCATGGCGCTCGCCGCAGCCGCGACCGTGACGATCGCGGTCCTCATCTCCATCACCGCCCTGCCTGCCCTCCTCGGGCTGGTGGGAGAGAGGATCGTCAGCCTCAAGCACCGCGGTCGGGCGATGATACGGGACGACAGCAGGCCCAGGGCGAGCAGGCGGTGGGCGCAGGCCACGACGGCCCGCCCCTGGATCGCCGTGCTCGGCGTCACCGTCGCACTGGGACTGCTCGCCGTCCCCGCTGCCGATATGAGGCTGGGCATGCCGACCGGCGGCGCCTCGCCTGTCGGCTCCCCCGAGCGCACGAACAGCGACCTCACGGCTCAGGCACTCGGCGAAGGAGCGAACGGCCCCCTGCTCGTGGCCGTCGAACGGTCCGGCGGCGACCCCGACACCCACCAGCTCCAGGCCACCCTCGCGGGACTGACGGAGATCGACGGCGTCGCCAACGCAGCACTCAGGGGGACCAGCGCCGATCGGAGCGTCGAGATGTACGAGGTCACTCCCGAATCCGGGCCCATGTCGGAGGAGACGGAACTCCTCGTCAACACGCTCCGCGAGCCGGGTGTCATCATCGGTGCGGAGGATGTTGGAGTCACCGGACTGACGGCCATCAACATCGACCTCTCAGAACGCCTCGCCGACGCCATCCCCGTCTACCTCGCCGTCGTCGCGGGCCTGTCCCTCATCGTGCTCACTCTCGTGTTCCGGTCACTCGTCATCCCGATCGCTGCGACGGCAGGATTCCTGCTCACGATCGGCGCAACGTTCGGGCTGACGACCGCCGTGTTCGGCACGGCCGAACTGGGCCGAATCGCCGGAGTCGACCAGCCGGGCACCGTACTCAGCTTCCTGCCGATCATGGCGGCCGGCATCCTCTACGGCCTCGCCATGGACTACCAGCTGTTCATCGGAACGTCGATCCGCGAGGCCCGCGTGCACGGCGCGGCACCACGGGAGTCCGTCATCTCCGGCTTCACCCACTCAAGCCGAGTCGTCGTCGCGGCCGCACTCATCATGGTCTCCGTCTTCGGGGTCTTCATCCTGACCGACGACATGATGGTCCGCCAGTTCGGCTTCGCGCTCGCCGTCGGCATCCTCATCGATGCCTTCCTCGTGCGGATGACGCTCATGCCGGCCGTCATCAGCGTCGCGGGTCGCGCCGCCTGGTGGCTGCCGGCGTGGCTCGATCGCATCCTCCCCGACCTCGACGTCGAAGGCTCGACGCTCGACCAGGACCTCGAGGCGAACGTGCCTAAGGGCGATTCCGAACTGCAGCCTGTCCGGTAAAATCGACGCGATGACACCCAGCCTGAGAGAAGCCAAACGCGCGGCCACCCGCCGCGCCCTCGCGAGCACCGCCTATGACCTGGTGCTCGCGAGGGGCTTCGATCACGTGACGATCGACGAGATCACGGCCGCCATCCCCGTATCGCGGCGCACCTTCTCCAACTATTTCGCGAACAAGGAGGAGGCGGTGGCGGCCCGTCCGGTCGACCTGGTCCGCGAGCGGCTGGCCAGCTGGGTCCCGCCTGAGGACGGCGACACGCTCACCGCGGTGACCTCGGTCGTCCACCACCTCCTCGAGGGCGGCATGCCCGACATGCTCGGAACGATCTTCCGACTGAGCCGCGAGCACGCCTCGTTCGGCCCCTACGGCAGGGACGTCCTCTGGACCGTCTGGGACAGCGTGAGCAACCGGGTTCGCGAGGAGCTCGCCGTCGAGGGTCCGGAGAGCCAGCGCCTGGCGATGATCATGGGCGCCGCCTACGGGCTCGTCTCCAGCCGCCTCCAGGACCCTGCACCCAGCGCGGTCCCCGCCGACATCGTCCGAGAGAGCCTGGACGAAGCACTCACGTGGTTGAAGGCCCTGCCACAGCCCCACGAATCCTGAATCGGGATAACCCAATCCGGTCCTTGGCCCCGAGGGTCTTGAGAGGTGCGCAACCGGTGAGAAATTGAGTCTTGCGCGCGGCGCGGGGTGTCTGTTTAACTGGTGCGCAGGAGGGGAGTATCCCCACACGCCTCGTCGTCATTCCGTCCCTCAGTAGGGTCCGGCGAGCGGGTCCCATGGGCCGGGAGAGACCTCCGATCGAATCGATCGGAAGGTTTTCCAATGGAAGTATCACTGTGGGTCTGGGCGGCCGTCATCGGCTTCATTCTCGTCATGCTCGCCGTCGACCTGATTGCCCACCGCCGCGCCCACGTCATCAGCGTGCGAGAAGCTGCGCTCTGGTCGGCTGTCTGGGTCGCGTTCGGAGTCGCCTTCGGCGCCATCATCTGGACCGCCTACGGCGCGGAATTCGGCCAGCAGTACTTCGCCGGCTACCTCATCGAGAAGTCGCTTGCCGTCGACAACGTCTTCGTCTGGGCGATCATCTTCAGCTACTTCGCGGTCCCGCGCGAATATCAGCACCGGGTTCTCTTCCTCGGGGTCCTCGGCGCGCTCGTGTTCCGCGGCATCTTCATCGCCCTCGGCGCCGTCCTCATTGCCAACTTCACCTGGGTGCTCTATCTCTTCGCGGCATTCCTCCTGGTGACCGGGTACCGGATGATCCGCCAGCGGGACGAGCACCTCGACCCGGAGAAATCCCGGGCGCTGGCGCTGTTCAGGAGATGGGTCCCCATGACCGATGCGTTCTACGGACAGCGCTTCCTCGTCCGCCGGGCGGGCGTCATCGTCGCCACGCCGCTGCTGGCCGTCCTCGTCCTCGTCGAGGTCACCGACATCATCTTCGCCGTCGACTCCATCCCCGCGATCTTCGCGGTCACGAGCGAGCCCTTCCTCGTGTTCACGGCGAACGCCTTCGCGATCCTCGGCCTGCGAGCCATGTACTTCCTCCTCGCCGACCTCATCCACCGCTTCATCTACCTCAAGACCGGCCTCGCCCTCGTCCTCATCTGGGTCGGCATCAAGATGATGCTCAAGGTCGACCTGCTCTACATCCCCACAACGATCTCGCTCGCCGTCGTCACGACGATCATCGGCGTCTCGATCGCCCTGAGCCTGCGAGCCACCCGCGGCCAGGGCCGCCAGGCCCCGCCCGCACCCGCCACGGCACCCTTCCGCGTCGCATCCGATGACGAGCTCGCCGCCGTCGAGCCCGTGTGGAGACGCCGCAACGCGGCTGCGACACCTGCTGAAACCGGGCCTGGTTCCGGCGACGGCTGAGTGCTCGGGTCCTGCGACTACGAATTCGGGAGCCCAGCGGCGAGGAGGGCGGTGGGTTTTCACTGCTCTCCTCTCCATTCGGATAGTAAGAATAGAAGTGCCTGATCTTCTCGAATGGTTTGACCCACACAGCGATCGACCCCTGAACAGTCGGTCAGGTGCCGTGAGTGTTCCCGAAAGGTTCTGACTCACACTCTGATCGACCAGCGTGTCTTTCCCCGGACCTGTCGACCATTCGAGAACACTCACGGCGAGGCTTTCGCCTCGCCGTGATCATGTGACTCAAGAAGGGCCTGAACACCTTTTCTCTTTACTGTCTTGTCCAGGTTACCGGTCGATACGAAAGCACCACAAACAATGCACATCGATTGGAGAAACCTCATGACCTCACAACCTTTCATCACTGTCGTTGGTGGCGTAGACACCCACAAAGACCTGCATGTTGCTGCGGTAGTTGATCAGCACGACCGGGTACTCGCAACCGAATTCTTTCCTACGACCAGGCATGGGTACAAGCTGCTCGTGCACTGGTTACGCTCCTTCGGACAGATCGCCAGGATCGGGGTGGAATGCACCGGCACCTATGGGGCGGGCCTGTTGCGCTACCTCCACGCACAAGATATCGAAGTACTCGAAGTCACCGGCCCCGACCAAGCCCTCCGAAGGCGCAAAGGCAAAGACGACACCCTCGATGCAGAGAATGCTGCTCACGCAGCCTATGCCCGGGTGCGTGCCGTGACCCCGAAAACCCGTGACGGGCTGGTTGAATCCCTACGGGTGTTGAAAGTGTCCCGTAAAACTGCGGTCGCTGCCAGACGAGTCGCGTTACAGATGATCCGCATGAACATCGTGTCAGCACCAGACGAACTCCGTGACCAGCTGCGCACCCTGACTCGCATGAAACTCATCCGCACCCTAGCCGCATGGCGACCAGATCTCACGAAGTATCGCGATGTCACTGGCGCGTACAAGATCGCTTTGAAATCCCTTGCACGTAGGTACCTGGAACTCACTGATGAGATCGCTGATCTTGATGTCATGATCAAAAACATTGTTGATCATCTCGCCCCAGACCTCATCAAAAAACCAGCGGTCGGCTATGAGTCTGCAGCTCAGCTGCTGATCACTGCGGGAGACAACCCCGACCGGCTGACTTCAGAAGCCGCGTTCGCAGCATTGTGTGGGGCGAGCCCGATCCCGGCATCATCAGGCAAAACACACCGTCACCGGCTCAACAGGGGTGGTGACCGGCAAGCCAACTCTGCCCTGCACATCATCGCGATCGGCAGACTCAGAACCGACCCGAGAACCCAGGACTATGTGGCGAAGAAACTCTCCGAAGGGCACTCCAAAATGGAAGCCCTCAGGTGCGTGAAACGATACCTCGCACGGGAAATGTTCTACGCGCTCAAAACCAGAACCCAGGTAATCAATCAGACGCAGATTGCTGCTTGACACTTAGAAGGGCGTCCGAGTCACCCGGACGATGACGGCATGGACAGCCAACATTCCTTCGAGGGGCAGACCTTTCGCGACGCGAGCTTCACCGGCGCACGATTCGTCTCGTGCGACCTCACCGGCGTCGTCGTGCGCGGCAGCGAAATCGCCAGCGTTGAGATCGATTCACCGTGGCTGATCAAGGCGGGAAACACCTCGTCAACGGCGTTGACGTCATTCCGCTCGTCGACGCGGAGCTGAATCGGCGCTTCCCCGGCCGGGAGCTCACGCGGGCACACGCCCCCGAGGACCTGCGACGGGCATGGGCGGCCCTCGAGGCAACGTGGTCGGCCACCGTCGCGCAGGCTCTGTCTCTGCCCGAGTCCGCATTGGCCGAGAGCGTCGACGATGAATGGTCGTTCAGCCAGACCCTCCGGCACCTCGTCTTCGCCACCGATATCTGGCTCGGCAGAGCCATCCTCGGCAGCGATGACTTCCATCCGCTCGGGCTCGAGCCCGTCGACGACGTCGTTGCCGACGATGAGGGCGTGTCCTTCGATGACATCCTCACGGCACGGAGCGACCGGCAGGCCCGCGTGCGGGACTACCTGGAGGATGTCACCGAGGAGCAGCTCGACGAGCTCCGGGACAACCCCCACGGCTCCGGCACGCGTAAGCCCGTCCGCTCGTGCCTTCACACCATCCTCGAGGAGGAATGGGAGCATCACCGCTACGCGGTGCGGGACCTCGCCATCCTTATGGCATGAAAAGGCGCAGTCCCGAGCCGGCTGCGCCTTTCTATCGCTAGAGCGACGCGAGGAGTTCGCTGCACGCCCTCTCGCACTCTCGGCACGCCTCGGCGCAGATCCGGCAGTGATCGTGGTGGTGGGCATGCTCCTCGCATTCGTCGCCACACGCTCGGCATGCCTCAATGCAGGCATGGAGGAGGGCCCCCGCGACCTCCGCGTTGAAGCCGGTGCTGCGCGACAGGACGCTGGCCGTGGTCGCGCAGATCTCCGCGCAGACGAGGTCCGAGCTGATGCAGTCCCGCAAGTCGGCAACGGAGTCTTCAGCCAGACAGGCATCGGCGCAGGCCGTGCATGTCTGGGAACAGGCGACGAGCGAGTCGATCGCCCGCGCAAGAAGCTCGCGGTCGATGCTGATGGTTCCTGGGTAGGTCTCGAGCATGTCAGTCGTTCTCATTGCGTTCTCCATTCAGTCGAGCGCCATAGCGCGGGTGACCATAGTAAACAGCGTCGTCCGGACGGGGCCTGGCAGGATGCTTGAAGCTCCCTAGGCTCGGCGGGCTCGAGTCGTCGCAGGTCGGGGCCAAACAACCCCTCCCATGTGACGGACGGCACTCACGCTGGTATAAAGATAGGAACCTGAATCCGTGACCAGAAGGAGCTGAACTCATGCGTGCCGACAACGAGGAAAAGGATAACCAAGGCCTCTCCCAGGAGGCCAAGATGTATCTCCGATTCGCAGCGATGATCCTCACCGGGATGGTGGTCATGTATGCAATCATGTTCGTCGGCTCGTGGGAGCTGAGCCACATCCGCTTCAGCCAGAGCCGTATCTTCATGGCACTCACCATGGGCGGCGCCATGGGTCTCGTCATGCTCGCCTGGATGCTCAACATGTACAAGAACGTCAAGGCGAACATCGCTGTCGTCGCGATTTCCGCCCTTCTTCTTGCTGGTGGCGCTTTCCTCGACCGCAGCCAGGCCACGGTCGGTGACACGGCATTCATGCGCGGAATGATTCCGCATCACTCTCTGGCAATCACCCGATCCGAGCGCGCCAATCTGGAGGATGTGCGGGTGTGCGAGCTCGCCGTAGAGATCAGCGAGGCACAGCGCAGGGAGATCTTCGAGATGGACTGGTTGATCGAGGACATCGAGCGCAACGGAGTTGCATCCACCGCCGACGAAGCGGACTCGCGACCCATACCCGACTACAGCGAGCCGGCTGATCGCCGCTGCGGGCAGTAGGTCGGGTCTGGCGGAGTCGCTGTCAGACGATCATCCACGCCCGCGCAGGGCCATCGCCGGCCCCGAGAAGAGCGCCAAGCCCAGCACAAACCCGAAGTCGTACCAGTTGCCGTTGTTGTTGACGTCGTAAATGCTCACGGTGTCCGCGAACAGGGAAACGATGAAGGTGATGGGCAGGATGATCCCGTGCCACAGCCCCCACCAGAATCCGAGACCGTCAGTGACCTCTTGGACGTTCTGCCCTGCGGCACATGCGCCGACGGTGAAGATGACGAGTAAAGCAATGATCGTGAGTGTACGCGATGTCGAGCGGCGGTTATCATTCATGACTGATCCTTCTAGAGTCGCAGGCGGATTCGAGTGAACCCGCGGCTCTTCTTCAACATACGGCGCCTCGGATGTGCATGTCTTGATTCTGTTCGCTCTCACTGCTGAGCGCACACGAGGAGAGTTCGAGAAAGCTCGCGTCCCTTGCCACGAGGTCGACTGTCGAAGATGGACCTGCAGTCAGCCCTTGCACTGCCGGTCCAGTTCAGGACAGGCCAAACTCAGCCAGTTCTGCATGACTCGGTCCCTCAGGAGTGCTGCTCACCGAAAGTCAGGGCGTTTTGCGAGAATGGAGGCATGAATTCGGTGGATACGCTCCCGCGCGTACTAGTCGTCGACGACGAAGAACCTTTGGCACGACTGGCTGCAAGCTACTTCGAAAGAGACGGATTCGAAGTGACGACAACAGGAAACGGTCGGGAGGCGATCAGCCTCGCACGAGAGCTCGATCCAGGCCTGGTCATCCTCGACCTGGGTCTGCCTGGAATGGATGGAGTCGAGGTCTGTCGGACCATACGCACGTTCTCTGACTGCTACATTATTATGCTCACGGCACGGGTGGAAGAAGTGGACAAACTCATCGGCCTCTCCGTGGGAGCCGATGATTACATGACAAAGCCGTTCAGCCCGCGCGAACTCCTTGCCAGGGCGCGAGCCATGCTTCGCCGACCCCGTTCGAACGTGGATCCAGTCGCGGACGTCAAACGCTTCGGCCCTCTGACGATCGATGTCGACGGCCGTGAAGTGGGCGTGAACGGGGAGCCCGTCCACCTCACCCGCACCGAATTTGATGTTCTGGCTGCCCTCGCAGCACGGCCTCACATGGTGTTCGCGCGACGCCAGCTTATTGAGACCGTCTGGGGAGAGGGCTGGGTGGGCGATGATCACCTGGTTGACGTTCACGTCGGCCATCTGCGGCGCAAGCTCGGCGACGACCCGGCGTATCCCATCTTCATCAAGACCGTGCGCGGGGTGGGATACCGGATGGGGACGGGCGAGTGACTCGGCTGTCGGGGCTGGCTGCACGGCTGCTTGCAGCCACGGCAGTGGTTGTTTTCGTGGGCTGGGTGACCGCCTGGGTCGTCGTCGCTGTCATCGGTCCCGCCATCTTCCACGACCATCTCGTTCAGGGCCGACCGAGCGAGCCGGCGGTGGTCCAACATGCCGAGGAGGCCTTCCAATCTGCCTCCGCTCTGTCCTGGGCGGGCGCTCTGCTGGTAGCCGCAATCGCCTCAGTCGTGGTGTCTCTGTTTCTGGCGCGGCGGGTCAATCACTCTCTGACAGCAGCGTCTGATGCGGCCCGCGCGGTAGCCGCGGGCGATCATTCTGCCCGAGTCCCGGAGGTTGGGCTTGGACGCGAGTTTGATGAGCTGGCGCAGGCGTTCAACGCGATGGCGGCTGATCTCGCCGAGGTCGAGGTGACCCGTACACGGATGCTCGGAGACCTCGCGCATGAGATGCGCACTCCACTGGCCGTTCTCGACGGTTATCTCGAGGCAATTCTCGATGGTGTGCAAGACGCCGACGAGGAGACAATCGCGATCCTGCGCGACCAGGTCTCTCGCCTGTCTCGGCTCGGAGAGGACATTGCACTTGTCACGACAGCACACGAGGGAGTGCTTGCAGTCCACCGCCGAGAGCTCGATGTCGCCGACCAACTGGCGGCCGCACATGCGGCATCCCGGAGCCGCTTCGATGAACACGATGTCCGACTGCTCTGGGCAGTCTCAGCGGCAGCGTCGGAGGCGCGCGTGCTGGCCGACCCTGACCGACTCGCGCAGGTGTTGACCAACCTCTTGGACAATGCTCTGCGGCACACTCCTGCAGGCGGCGAGGTCACGCTCACCGCTGACCAAGAGGGCCCCGACATTGTGCTTCGGGTGACGGACAACGGAGCCGGCATCACCGCCGAACATATGCCACACCTATTCGATCGGTTCTACAGAGTCGACGCTGCGCGAGATCGCGCCCACGGCGGGTCCGGAATCGGACTCGCCGTCGTCGACGCCATCGTCCGCGCCCATGGGGGGATGGTCTCCGCCTCCAGTCCTGGACCGGGCCAGGGCGCGGCATTCACCGTCACTCTGCCTGCGCTTCGGTCACGTCCAGACGTCCAGTGAACGCTCTGTGGAAAAACAGTCAGCGCTGACTCACCACCTCGCTCCGACCGTCACGGCAGACGGTACGCCGATCATCTTCACCAGGCGGGTGAGGAGCTCCCAGCGGGGGTCCGCATGCATCGGGTTCACTCCCACTGTCGCCCGCACGGACAGGGAAAATCACCGCCACAGCCCACACGCCGAGAGTGACATACAGCAGGATGACGACAGCAAGCGCGGCCCAGATCATGACCGTCATATGTCCGTCCCTTCCTTCGCCACCAACCTTCGCGCACGTCCCCGGAGCGTTCGGTAGAAGATTGACGAAGAAACTCTGAAGGCACGCGAACCTCAGCCATTGACATCCCAAGGGCGTCAACGAAATTCTGTGAAGATTCGATGAAGATGTCTGGCTCAGCTGGAGGCGTCGCTGGCCTGCTGGTTAACTCGGCTTCAACCACCACACTCAAGGAGTCGCTCTGTGAAGATCACAACCCGCCGCGCCGCCGGTGCCGGCGTCCTCTCCATCGCCCTGCTCGTGGCCGCCTGCGGAGATCAGCAGGACGCGGTCGATACACCCAGCGAGACGACAGCTGCCCAGACCACCGGTCCACAGGATGGTCAGGTGGATCAGACTCACAATGACGTCGACGCCATGTTCGCGCAGATGATGATCATCCATCACGAGGGTGCGATCGAGATGGCCGACCTCGCACTCGAGCGGGCGGACTCTGCTGAGGTCCGAGACCTCGCCCAGCGCATCTCCGCAGCCCAAGGGCCCGAGATCGCGGAGATGACCGCCTGGTTGGAGGCGTGGGATGAAGAGACCACGGCGGACGAGGATATGAGCGGCCACAGCGGCATGGACATGGGCGGAATGAGCCAGGACGAGGCCATGACGGAACTCGAGGGACGGACCGGATCCGATTTCGACCGCCGGTTCTTGGAGCTCATGATCGCCCACCACGAGGGTGCGGTTGCCATGGCAGAGGATCAGCTCGCCGACGGACAGAACCCTCAAGCGCTCGACCTGGCACGGAAGATCATCGATGACCAGCAGGCAGAGATCGGCGAGATGGAGGAGCTGCTCAAGTCTCTGTGATCGCCCACCTGCGGCGGGGCCATACCGAGGATTGAACATCCCGCATCAGCACGTCCGATACGCGCGTGACCTATGATGCCGACCTCGACGACGCATGGCCCCCAGTGCCGACCTGCCAGTGGCAGGTCGGCACTCCAGCATCGAGCAGCTAAGACTGTCGAGAGACGTCGGATCCTGCGGTCCGGAGTCAACGGCTCTGCACCGCAACCTCCTCCGTATGTTCCAGTGCGGTCTCTGCAACGTCACCAGAGGGAGCCTTCCAGGCGCCGTACGCAGCTGCCGTGCTGGCCTGCGGATTGAGGTCCAGGCGGCGGAGCAGCTGCGCGTTGAGGGCGACGATGATGGTGGACAGCGACATGAGGACCGCACCGACCGCCATGGGCAGCACAAAGCCGACTGGCGCCAGCACACCTGCTGCAAGCGGAACGGCAGCAATGTTGTAACCGGCCGCCCACCAGAGATTCTGCTTCATCTTGCGGTAGCTCGCACGCGAAAGCTGGATGACCGACAGCACTGAACGCGGGTCGTCTGAGGCCAAGATGACCCCGGCGGAGCCGACGGCCACGTCAGTGCCAGCGCCGATCGCAATCCCCACGTCGGCCTGTGCGAGTGCCGGAGCGTCATTGACGCCATCGCCGACCATGGCCACGATTCGACCCTCCTTCTGCAGTTCCAGAACCTTGTCGCTCTTATCCTCGGGCCGAACCTGGGCGAAGACCTGATCGATGCCCAGCTCGGCCGCCACCGCGTGCGCGACTGGTTCTGCGTCGCCGGTGATCATGACGACACGGATGCCCAGCTGATGCAGTGCGTCCACCGCCTGTCGGGACTCCTCTCGAACCTCATCGGCGAGGGCAACCGCTCCGGCGACCTCTCCATCAATCAGAATGTGCAGGACCGTCGCACCTGCCTGGGCCCACGTGGCGCTCTCCTGCAGTTGGCGAGCGGAGCGCTGCGCCAGCAGCGCAGGCCCCCCGACGTGGACCTCGTGGCCCTCGACGGTGGCTCGCACGCCGACAGCGGTCGCGGCGCGGAACTCCGTCGCACGGGGAACGTCGAGGCCGCGGTGTCCGGCTGCGGCCACAATGGCCCGGGCGAGCGGGTGCTCGCTCTCCGCCTCCGCCGCCGCCGCCAGACGCAACAGGTCGTCAACCTCGAATCCGTCCGCAGCCGCCAAATCGGTGACTGCGGGTTCACCCTTGGTCAGTGTGCCGGTCTTGTCGAACAGCACCGAGTTCACGGAGCGCATGCGCTCCATCGCTGCGCGGTCCTTGATGAGGACCCCTCCGCGCGCAGCGCGCTCGGTGGATATCGACACGACCAGTGGGATCGCGAGACCGAGGGCATGGGGGCAGGCGATGACCAGGACGGTGATCGCTCGCACGAGCGCACTCTCCGGCACGCCGAGCGATGCCCACACGACGGTCGTGATGATCGCCGCAATCAGCGCATACCAGAAGAGCCATCCGGCGGCCTTGTCTGCCAGGAGCTGTGCGCGGCTGGTCGACGCCTGCGCTTCTGCGACCAGACGTTGAATTCCCGCAAGCGCCGTGTCATCCCCGATGGCGGACACCTGCACTCGCAACGAGTTGTCCGTTGCGACGGTGCCCGCGACAACATGATCTCCGACGGTGCGCAGCACCGGCTTGGATTCACCCGTGATCATCGATTCATCGACATCTGCACCGCCGTCGACGACCTCACCGTCGGCCGGCACCCGTCCGCCTGGACGGACAATGACGACATCCCCCAGTCGCAGGTCGCTCGGTGCGACTGGGACGATCTCATCACCTTCGACACGCTCGGCCACATCCGGCAGAAGCGCGGCCAATGAGTCGAGCGCAGACGTCGTCTGCGCCAGTGATCGCATCTCCAGCCAATGCCCCAGAAGCATGATGACCACGAGCAGTGCCATCTCCCACCAGAAATCGAGCTCGTGGGAGAAGATCCCGAGGCTGGCGCCCAGCGAGGCGATGAAGGCGACCGTGATGGCCATCCCGATGAGGAGCATCATTCCGGGCTTACGCGCACGCAGTTCGTCGATGGCGCCGCTCAAGAAGGGGCGCCCGCCCCACGCATAGATGATCGTCCCGAGCGCCGGAGAGACCCATTCGATCCCCGCCACATCAGGCAGCTCGTAGCCGAGGAAATCGGCAAACATGCCATTCAGAAGCACCGTGGGCAGCGCCAGGATCAGCATGATCCAGAACAGTCGGCGGAACATACCCACATGGTCTCCGTGCCCGCCGTGAGCATCGTGCCCACCGTGGGCATCGTGCGCTCCGGCCACATCTGAGCGATGTCCATCATGGCCCGCGTGCTGGTCGTGTCCGCTATGCGCCGCCGAGTCGTGAATCGCGGCGCTCATCGCGTCCACCACCTCCGCGTCACCGGCCGGCATCGCCTGTCCGTGCGTCGTCGGGTTCGCGTGACGATGATCTGGGTCGCTCCGACCGTTCCGAGATTGTGCATGCGTGTTGTCAGATGTACCCATCAGTCTCTCCTCATCCCTATCCAGTTATACCCCCAGGGGGTATATAAGTATACCCCTACCGGGTATCTGTACGGGATGCAATGGCCCGCGGCACACCTTCATTCCCATTGAGGGGCTCTCACTGCAGATCTTCATCAAATCTTCATAGAACGGCGACCGAATGTCCCGATCAGGAGACCCATGATGGCGGGAGTGGATTGCACAGCAACCAATCGAGAAGAGGTCCTTTGTCAGTGAAACCCGTGATAACACTTGTTCAGGCTCCTGCCTGCCACTATTGCGATGACGCAGCAATGGCCCTGACCGACCTCGGCGCCCGATTTCAGTTCGTCGTGCGAACTGTGGAGCGCGACTCTGACGAGGGACAGAGACTGATCCTGAGACATCGGCCCCCAATGGCGCCTCTCGCCCTGGTCGACGGAGAGTTCTTCAGCAGTGGACGCCTCCCCCGGCGTCGACTTGAGAAGCTTCTTCAGAGCTCGTCCTGCAGCGCAAGAACGGCCTGACCATGGGAACCGAGCTCCTCGCAACCGGCAGCATCTTGGCGGCCTTCTTCGCAGGCGGGGTCGCACTGTTCGCACCGTGCTGCATCGTCTTCCTCGCCCCGAGTTACCTGGCGGGAGCAGTGAAGAACCGCCGTTGGCGCATACTGCCTCTGACATTTGTCTTCGCCGCAGGACTGGCGCTGGTTCTCGTCCCCATCACCCTCGGGGTCAGCATGCTGTCCGGGGCGATCAACCAGTACCACACCCAGCTCTACTGGGCTGGCGGCCTGCTCATGATCGCCCTGGCGGGCCTCTCCCTTTCCGGGACAATGTGGTCACTGCCCCGCTTCCTGCGCGCACCGGATACGACCCGCGGAGACGGAGCCAGCTTCTTCGCGCTCGGTGTCTTCTCTGGGATCGCCTCAAGCTGCTGCGCCCCGGTCCTCGCAGGCGTCATGACTCTGTCTGCGCTCTCCGGCTCCGCGGTCGGCGGAGTCTTCCTCGGCCTCGCGTTCGTTTTCGGTATGACGTTCCCGCTCTTCGTCATGGCCCTCGTCTGGGACAAGGCTCGCCTGGGCGAACGCAGACTCTTCCGGGCACGCCTGATCAGAATCCGTCTCGGTTCCCGCACGCTCGCCACCAATACCGTCAATCTCACTGTCGCGATCGCATTTGCCGTCATGGGAATCTGGGTCATCGCTCTGGCGGGCAGCGCGGAGATGACCGGGGGCGGGGCAATGCCAGCCGCGATGGGTGAATGGCTTGCCTCTTCGCTGGGACAGCTCCAGGAGTGGCTCAGCCCTCTGCCCGAGCCGCTCCTCGGTGCCGGTCTCCTGGGATTGGCGGCCGCATTCGTACTTTTCACGCTTCGCGACCGGAGCACCCGCGTCCATCCGGCCGCTCACGACTGCGATTCGCAAGGCTCCGCCTCACGCACCAGCCATGACAACGAAGGACTGACCACACCATGACGAAATCCACCGTCCGCACCGGCGAGAACCACCTGGCACGGCAGAAGCGCGCGGAGGCGGCGCAGGCGGCGGCGCGCAGGGCCCGTCGCCGAAGAATCATTGCGACTTTCGCTCTCCTCGCAGTGATTGTGGCCATTGCGAACGCTCTTGCCACGTCCGGCACATCCAGCAGCGAGGACGCCCGGCCAGCTCCCGACTTCACACTCCCGACGACAGACGGGACCACCGTCACCCTCTCCGACCTCCGCGGGCAGCCGGTCATCCTCTACTTCAACGAAGGCGCCGGCTGCGGCTCGTGCACCGTGCAGATGGCTGAGATCGAAAAGCACCCGGGGTTCGCCGAATCCGGTATCACCGTCCTGCCCATCGTGATGAACACTGCGGAGCAGATACGTCCCGACATGGAGCGCTACGGGGCGACCACTCCTTACCTGCTGGACGACGGCACCGTTTCGGAAGCGTACGGGACCCTCGGAACCGGTATGCATCCAGGCGTCCCCGGACACGGGTTCGTCCTTATCGACGCCGAGGGCACTCAGGTCTGGCAGGGCGACTATCCTTCAATGTGGCTCGCTCCCGCGGACCTGCTTCACGAGGCCGAATCCAGGCTGGGCTGACAACCACCGGAGCCTCCCCATTGGGCCCAGACCCGCGACAAGGCGCGGGTCTGGGCCAAGCTGTCTCGTCGTCAGAGCGGCCCCAGCAGCGCTTCGGCCAGCCTCACGTGGTCCAGTGCAGGCGCATTCAGCATCGACATCGTCCTGGCCGACGATGCCTGCGACGCAGTCACACATGGAAGCTCATGCCGGCGATTCACGTGGGGTGCCCTTCTCACTGCCACCGGAGCATCGCGGCCTCTTGGCTCCGATGCCTCGCGTGTCGAATCTTGTGGCTGCTCGTCGGCAGCCAGAGACCTGGCGAAGACCTCACGCAGGCACCCACCGACGTACGAATGAGCCAGCAAGGATCCGGAGCCGCGGCAACTCTGCCAGCACCCCATGCATAAAGGGCGTCCGCAAGTCGAGCACACCCCGCTCTGCTTGAATGTCGACCCAGCGCGGCAACGACATGGCGCTGCCATGCCGACGCGAAATGAAGACTGACTGCCGTCGGCGTGCGGAGAAGCACACTCCGCGCAGGTGATTCCGAATCCTGGCGGGGCAGAACGATGTCTTCCCCGCCGAAGCGGGGCAGACATCTGACTTTCCTGGGTGGACGCCGGTGGACTCAGCCCGAACACGTGGGAGCGGCTGGAGCGACTGAGTGCCGCGTGGGAGCAGGCGAAACCGGGCATCGTGAGCGCACGGCCGTTGGTGACTGAGCCCGAGCCGGGGGCGGTCTCGAACCCAACGCGACGGTCCCGAACACCACTGACGCCGGAAGAAGTGGACGCAATCCGAACCGCCCGCACCAACGGAGAGAGCGTCCTGTCGATCGCGAAGCGGTTCGGCGTGCACCGGGTGACGGTATGGGAGCAGACGAAGAACTCGTAAGCCTGGGCGGGCGGTGCGTCGCACCGAACAGGCTGCGGCGACAAGGTATCGGCGATGAGGATGCCGGCGGCTACTGCACCCTCACCGCCTCCACTGTGCTCTACGCGGCCGACCGTCCGTCGGAGTCGTTCTTATCCAGACGCTCGGCCACGAACGCCTTGAATGTGGCGAGCAGATCCTCGGCGTTGTCGAAGGCCCGCATGGTGATACGCATGTTGGTGCCACGTCCGCGGCCGAGACCCGACTGCTTCTTGAGCCGATCTTTGGGGGTCTTGATCAACCTGCCATCCGACGCCCTCACCGCCTGCTCCAACTGCGCAAACGACAACACACTTGTCTCGTAGTAGCGCGTAGCGGACATGAGGAGAGTCGGGCGGGCCCACTCCCGGGGGACGAGCACGAGCGGCTTTCCGTCCACCACCGGGAGTGTCATGTCCGCTTCGTCCCAGTCACCGATGATCGGATTCCAGATCTGCTTGCGGTACGCCTGGGTCTTGTGTCCAGCAGAGTTGAACTGTGGATACGTGTCGATCATCAGCTGGGTGAACTGCGCGAGCGGCCCGAAGATGATGCGCGTGGTGATGTCGGAGGTGATGTCGCGATCCACGCCCTCGACGAACAGCGGAAGGTCCTCGATCTGTTTGAGGATCCCAACGCGAACCAACGCTTCCACGTCGTTGTTGAGCACGTCCCAGATCCAGGTGCCGACGACGTCAGCGCCCCCGTGGCCGTGGAAGCCCTTTGCAGACATTCCGAGCCGGGTCTCCCATGGCTCGACGAAACGCTGCAACAGCCTTTCGCCCCGACGGCCGGTAGCCCCGGCCCCCTTGATGATGCTGTCAGTCACCTGGTGGGTGAACGTGTCGACGCACTCCAGCGCCTGATTGGCGAACGGCTGGGGTGTCCTCCGCAGCCGGATCGCATGAGGGTCGACGTAGAGACGGTTGTCAGCCGTGACCTCCACATCGACGAACGGAACGGGACCCGTGATCCCGTAGTGGGTGGTGATGGTGGGCATGACGCCCTCCTTCCTTGGGTTTGGAGCCCGAGGAAGAAGCAGAGACAGCGCGTCTCAGGAAACTTCGGTACGCTAGAGGTGACTGAGCAAGTCATCACCGCGCCCTCGGGCCGGTACTGGCCTGATCCCGCACCACCGGGGTCGGGCCAGAGTCTTCTATAGCTAGCGCGCATCGGGCTCCTCTGAGTCCGCTGGCTCTACACGCTTGGCACGGTTGCCACGCACCTCCGCACTCGGCCCCGTCAGATCGATGCAGAGCATGCCGTCCTGCTCATACGGCTTGTACCGTCGGCTGACGCTTGTGTCGATGTCGTAATACTGAGTGAAAGCGGTTGCTGACAAGATGACCTGGCCAGTGTCCCGCGACGACTGCGGACGAATCGAGTACGCGTGCGGCTCCTTTGAAGGGCGCAGAGCGATAACCTTGTTCTCCTTGTCGAACAACAGTTCCACCGTCTCTGGCTCTTCAATCAGCTTGTGAGCTACGCGATTGATCGAGAAGATACCTCTCTTCTGGATCGTCACGCTTGGAGCCTTCGCCAGCGGTGCCATGCGCTTGTCGAACACCTCGAACCCCATCAAAACCCTCCTCTCGTCGTCATTACGTTCCGAGTCTAACAGATTGATCCGCCTCAACGTGTTTGAAGTTCTCTATCGCACGATCCGGCACATCCGAACTTCCGACCTAGGGCATGACATGCCGAGGCGTCACCAACTCTGCCTGGCGCACACGCTAGGTTTCCAGCAGTGACATCTCACGCCCGCCTAGCATCAGAGTTAGAGTTGGCAACAGGGGTATCGCTGTGGTGGCCGTCAGGAGACGGACCACTCGGAGCGTCTTGATTGTTTCAACAGTGCACTGATCAACAGAACCATGGGAGAAGAAGTATTGCGTTCTGGCGAACTACGGAGGAGTCATCGTGCCCTCCGAAGTTGTGAAGGCAGGAAGCAGCTGCCCTGTTCAACGCTGCAACAGCTTCGATGTACGCTCGCGGATGTGCACGCCAAGACGCGTTCGGGAGCTTCCCGAACGGTTTGCGTCGATGAGCTTTGGCGCTTCTACGCCTCATGGCTGAAACGAGGCTGACCCCGGCTAGGGACCGGGCCAGAGTGACCAATCCTCCGATCGCGACGCGGGAGCCGGTCTGGCTCGTGGACGAAGTCCGGCAACGGGGGGACGACGGTCCGGGCTTCTGCCGGGCTGGAGCACGGTTGGCCCCGCGGTCAACGGTGGCGCATCGCCTTCGCCGACGCGCGGAACTTTGGCGCAGCCTGCGATGTCTTCGGCGACGTAGCGGGCCTGAACAGCAATTGACCCACCGGGTTGGTGGCCGGTAGGACGTCGATACAGTCTTGTGCGGTGGTTTAGTCGAGCCGGACGAACAGCCCCGCGGCGTCTTCGATGTCACGTTCATCCCGGGAGACGTGCAGCTTCATCACCAGCAGGCACTCCGGCGACTTCGTTGCAGGCATTGTGCGGGTTCCAAGAGGAGTATCCCCTCAGACTTGGTGTGCAGGAAGCTCAATACAGCTCTTCGTCTCGTTCTCAGCTCAGCAACGCCACGCCTCTTGCAGATCGAGGTGCCGACCAGGTCGGTTCCGGTCGATGCAGCCATCTTCAGCGACCACCCGGTGCAGCATCATCGGGGCACCCAGGGGGCGCCAGTCCTCGATCTGCAAGACGCGTGGCAGCTCTATGGGGTCACCCGCGGAGGTGGAGGTTCGTCGGGCACGGACGGCCTGCAAGTCGGTTCTGGCCTGTGGCGATACGGATCTGCGCGTCTTTGACGCATGGACGGGTTATTGGGTCGCCGAGTGGCGGTGGGGTCGCCTACGCTGGTCGTCATGTTGTTCCACGGCACTGCTTCGCTGCGTCTGCGCAGCCGCTGACGGCGGCGAGCACACTCCACGCGTTGTTGCTCCCGCCCCCGGTGATCACGGCCGGGCGGCTCTTTCAGCGTGCCCGGCTCCGCAACAACCACGGAGCAACCAGTGCCTACCTATCGAGGCGGCCGTCATGAGCACGGCCAGAACTTCCTGACTGACCCATCCACCATCGCCACGATCCTCCAGCTCGTGGCCGCCACCCAGGGCCCGATCATCGAGATCGGCCCCGGTGACGGAGCACTCACCTCGCCGCTGGCCCAGCTCGGGCGACCGGTGACAGCCGTCGAGATCGACACCAGGCTCGCCCGACGCTTGGCCCAACGGCTCCCGTCGCACGTGGAGGTCGTCGCCGATGACTTCTTGACCTACCGGCTTCCCACGTCTGCGCATGTGCTCGTCGGCAACCTGCCGTTTCACCAGACCACGGCCATACTGCGACGCATCCTGCACGCACCCGCATGGACCGATGCCATCGTGCTCGTGCAATGGGAAGTTGCGCGGCGCAGAGCAGGAGTTGGCGGTGCCACGATGATGACCGCACAATGGGCGCCCTGGTTCGAGTTCACGCTGCACAGTCGTGTTCCAGCCCGCGCGTTCACCCCACGTCCGGGAGTCGACGGCGGAATCCTCACCATCCACCGCCGCGAACACCCGCTGCTGACTCCGGCCGAACGACGCCGGTTCCACGCCCTGGTCCACCGCGCCTACACCGGTCCCGGACGCGGGCTCGCCCAGATCCTCGCACGCACCACCGCACTCGGCTCACCACAGGCGGCACAGGCATGGCTGAGGGGCCACGATATGGCCGCTGCCGGACTGCCGAAGGACCTGCCCGTCGAGGCATGGGTGGACTTGTTCAAGACCACGGGCTCCTCGCCACCGTCCCGCCGCACGCAGTCGTCCTCAGGACGGCGGCGGCGATGAGCATCGGCCCCTCGTGGCGAGTCTGCCCTGACGAGACCACCCCCAGCCATGCGTACCCGACCGAGACAGCCGCACACCATGCAGCACGGCTCCTCGCTCAAGACCCCGGACGGGATTGGCGACTTCGTGACCTTGCCAACCTCGTGCACCTGTCCACGTCACAACTGGGCAGGGTCTTCAGCCAAAGCTTCGGGATGCCGCCCATCCAGTACCTGGCTCACCTTCGCGCCCACAGACTGGCCGAGCTCCTGGTCGAAACCGACCTTCCGATCGGTGTCGCCATGACACGGGTCGGGTGGCGCAGCCGCGGCCACGCCGCACGACAGTTCACCGCCATCGTCGGGGTCAGCCCATCCGCGTACCGACTCACCGCGACCCAACGAGCAAGCCTGAAATGCCCGTGCTGTGGACAGCGAAGCGAGCTGCCCCGATGACGGCCACAGAGCGCTCTGGCCTCGGCCCTGCCAGGACAGAGATCCGTGACACGGTCATCCGGATGCGGGCTGATCTCACTCATCGGTGGACCTTGGCCGAACTCGCACAGGATGCACACCCGTCGCGGTCACGGCTCGGGGGCCTGTTCGTGGAGCAGTTCGGCGTCCCGCCGATCATGCTGCTGGCTCGGTTGCGGGTGCGGGAGATGGCTCGGCTGTTACGGGAGTCGAACATGACGGTCGGCGAGATCGGGGTCCGGGTGGGGTGGCGGAATCGTGGTCATGCGGCGGAGCAGTTCGCCAAGATCATGGGCGTCACCCCAACCGCATACCGCAACCAGTATCACCAGCGGACCCGGCAGACGGCAGACGATCTGACGGGTTGCTTGTGGTGCGGGCGGCCGCTGCCCGCCACGGACGATTTCTGGGATACGCGCAGATCAGATGGTGATCTGCGCATTCATGACTGATCTGCTCGACTCAAGCCCCTTACCTGGAGTAGTCGTGGAGGCCACTGCCAGGGTGCTCCATCTGGGGCACGGTGCGCACCTGCAGAGTGAGCCATCACTGAGACTCCCGTACCGGGGGCCGTTGCGAGGCAGTGCGGATCGTGCATCCTCGGGCTGGGATGCACGGTGGGGGAAATTCTCCCCCGCCGTGAACTACCCCACCCGGCACTGCCCTGCCCGACTCCAGTCGAAGGGACGGTGCCGGAAATTTTCCGGAACCGTCACCACCACCGGCTCTCTCACGGGGGTGGGGCGTCCACCTGTGGGGCATGAGGCATGCACGCACTACACCGAACGGGCGGCGCTTGATCGCCGAACCCATCGTCCGGGGCGAACCGGACATGGACCGGCTGGTCGCGCTAGTGCTGCACCTCGCCTACCGCCTCCACGACCAGACCGCACCTGTAGCCGACTCGACGACGAGGACCACCGCTCATGACGACGACCGTCGACACGAAGATCCTGACCGTCCCGGGTGAGGGGCGGGTGACGGCGGTGACCTACCAGCGGGTCTCCACCAAGGAACAAGCCACCGCTGGTGGCCGTCACGAAGGGTTCTCCATCCCGGCTCAGCGGGAGGCGAACCGCCGCAAAGCCGATGCTCTCAGCGCCGAGGTGGTCGCGGAGTTTGTTGACGCGGGCGAGTCAGCCCGGTCGGCGAAGCGACCCGAGCTGCAACGGATGCTGGACTACATCGCGACCCATCAGGTCACCTACTGCATCGTGCACAAGGTCGACCGGCTGGCCCGCAACCGCCTCGATGACGTCGACATCCACCGCCACCTCATCGACGCCGGCGTCCAACTCGTCTCCGTCACCGAGAACATCGACGAAACCCCGTCGGGGATGCTGCTGCACGGCATCATGTCCTCCATTGCGGAGTTCTACTCCCGCAACCTCGCCGCCGAAGTCACCAAAGGCATGACCCAGAAAGTCGCCAACGGCGGCACCCCGAGCCGGGCTCCGATCGGCTACCTCAACGTCCGGCGCACCGATGACCAAGGCCGGGAGTACCGGACCGTCGAAATCGATCCTGGTCGCGCGCCCCTCATCCGGTGGGTCTTCGAAACCTACGCGAAGGGTGAGCACACCGTCCCCGACCTCCTCGCTGAAGCCACCGCACGAGGATTGACCACCGTGCCGACGCCGAAGCGACCATCTGGGCCGGTGGGGCGTTCTGAATCGCTCTGGGTTTGATGGAGATTCCTGAGCTTGGAAACAAGGATGGAATAATGTCAGTTATGAACAATCCCGGACGCGCCTCGCAGCGGCGGTATTCACCAGAGGAGAAGGCTGCAGCGGTGCGTATGGTTCGCGCCTTACGTAAAGAGCTGGGCACGAAGAACGGCACGGTCAAAAGAGTTGCCGATCAGCTCGGATACGGCCCAGAATCGGTACGCACCTGGGTGCGTCAGGCCGATATCGACGATGGCCACCTCCCTGGTGTGAGCACTGATGAGGCCCGCCGTCTGCTCGAGCTTGAGCAGGAGAACCGCGAGCTGCGCCGGGCCAACGAGATCCTCAAACGCGCAGCGGTGGATTCAACCGGTCAACGCAACACCATCGATAATGTACTCAGAGGTGTGATGTGGCAAAGATCGGTAGACCAGGACTCCCGTCGGATCGACGGCAGCAAGTGTGGGACATGTGGAAGACAGGGGCATCAATCAGCGAGATCGGTCGAACCGTGGGCTCCCCTCCAGGCTCAATATTCTCGATCCTGTTACCCTATGGCGGGATCTATCAGCCGCCTCAAAGACGTCGCTCCGGCACACTAACTCTTCATGAGCGCGAAGAGATTTCCAGGGGGCTTGCAGCTGGTGAGTCGCTCCGATCGATTGGACGACGACTCGGCCGTTCAGCATCGACCATCAGTCGTGAGATCGCAAAGAATCGAGGGGCGGCAAGGTATCGCGCGGTTGACGCTGACGATCGTGCTTGGCGGCGTGCCAAACGACCAAAGAAGTGCAAACTCGCGAAGAACCCCGTGCTTCGCAGGTACGTCGCGGCACGTCTGCGGGAAGACTGGTCACCAGAACAGATTGCCGGGACTCTGAAAAAGCGCTACCCAGCGGGAAGCAGGATGCTGGTGTCACACGAGACGATCTATCAGTCTCTGTATGTTCAATCCCGCGGGGTACTAGCAAAGGAACTGCAGAAGCATCTGCGATCAGGCCGCCCGATCCGGCGCAGTATCCACAACACGGTGACCGGTCAGTGGCGGTCACAGATCAAGGATGCCGTATCGATCTCGGAGCGACCCGCCGAAGCTGAGGATCGTGCGATTCCTGGGCACTGGGAAGGAGACCTTCTCCTCGGCCGGGGCGTTTCTCAGATCGCAACTGTCGTCGAGCGCGCGACGAGGTTCACTGTGCTCGTTCACGTAGATGGGCGCGATATGGCGTCGGTGACTGCGGGCCTTTCACGAGAGATGAATCTCCTGCCCGAGCAGCTGCGCCGCTCACTCACCTGGGATCGTGGAATGGAACTCGCGGACCACAAGACCGTTACGAGCAGCACCGGGCTTGACGTGTATTTCGCAGACCCTCGCAGCCCCTGGCAGCGTGGGACGAACGAGAACACGAACCGTCTGCTCCGTCAGTACTTCCCCAAAGGCGTGAGCATGAAAGATCTCACCCAGGACGACCTCAACAAAGTGGCGGCACGGTTGAACTCACGACCGCGTAAGACACTCAGTTTTGATACCCCAGCCGATAGGCTTGAAGCACTGTTGCGCTGACCGGTTGAATCCACCGCGTCTTTCTTCGGGGCGGAACTCGACCGCCAACACAAGAAATAGTGGCCTTCATCGACTTAGATAGGGACGATATTGTGGCCGGGCGCCGTCTTGGAGTCGAGTCCATCTGCAGGGTATTGCGGGTGGCTCCAAGCACGTACTACGCCGCGAAGAAACGTGGCCCCTCTGCTCGTGCGATCCGGGACGCGGAGCTGATTCCCCAGCTGTTTGAGCTGTGGGAAGCGAACTACAGCGTCTATGGAGTGCGGAAGCTGTGGAAGGCTGCACGCCGTGCGGGAATCGATATCGGCCGCGATCAGACCGCCCGTCTTATGCGAGCAGCAGGGATCGAAGGGGCACGACGGACCAAGAAAGTCCGAACCACTCACCGTGATGCGACTGTGCCTCGGCATCCTGACTTGGTCGACCGTGATTTCACCGCCACAGGCCCGAATCAGCTGTGGGTCACCGATCTGACATTCGTTGCCACCTGGGCCGGGATCGCGTTTGTGTGCTTCATCATCGACGTCTACTCCCGCATGATCGTCGGCTGGCGAGTCGCCTCGCATATGCGCACACCCATGGTCCTCGATGCGATCGAGATGGCCCGCTGGTCGCGCGGGACTCACCTGCCCGGGCTTCGGTGTCACAGCGATGCAGGCAGTCAATTTACGTCCATTCGCTACGGCGAGAGTGTCGGCGGCAGTTGAAAAGTGAGCAGTTTCGGCATTTGAAAAGTGAGCACTTCGATTAACGATGTGGAGTGTGATTTCAATGCACGATTGGGAAAAGATCCGGGTGCTTGCCCGCGAGGGTGTACCGAAGGCTCGTATTGCTGCTGAGCTGGGTATCTCACGCAATACGGTGGATCGGGCGGTGAAGTCTGATCAGCCGCCGCGTTATGTCCGCACGAGGACACCGACGAAGTTTGGGGAGTATGAGGCCCGGATACGGTGGCTGCTGGAGGAGTGTCCGACGATGCCGGCCTCGGTGATCGGCGAGCGGGTGGGCTGGCCTTACTCGGAGAGGGCCTTGCGGCAGAATGTGGCACGGATCCGTCCTGAGTATGCGCCACGACGTCTCGATCCTGCGGACCGGTTGGAGTGGGAGATCGGGGATGTGGCTCAGTGTGACCTGTGGTTCCCCAATGTTGATATCCCGATCGGGAACGGCAAGACGGCACGCTTCCCTGTGCTGACGATGATCCTGGCCTGGTCAAAGTATCCCGTTGCCTTGATGATCCCGAGCCGGCAACGCCCGGACCTGCTGTTGGGCATGTGGGACGGGATCAGCACCTTTGGCAGGGTTCCTCGACGCCTATTGTGGGACAACGAGGCCGGAATCGGACGATACGGCAAGCTCGGGCAGGAAGTCGCGGAGTTCTGTGGAACCCTCGGAGTGAAGCTCGTCCAAGCCAAACCCTATGACCCGGAGACCAAGGGCGTGGTCGAACGGTTCAACTCCTACCTGGAAACCTCGTTCCTGCCCGGGCGGACGTTCGCCAGTCCCAAGGATTTCAATGCTCAACTCGCCGGCTGGCTCGAGGTGATCCGAGGGAAGAAACCACGAGGGAAAGACCAAACTCGGGGCCAGGGCCTGACCGTCGAGCTCGAGCATATGGGTGCGTTGCCGCCGGTTGATCCCGCAGCGAGGTGGACTGTGCAGACGCGGTTGGGACGTGACTACTACATCGAGATCGGCGCGAACGCCTACAGTGTTGACCCCAGGTGGATCGGGCACCGCATCGACGTCACCATGGACCTGTCGACGGTCCAAGTCAGTACGGGCGGGAAGGTCATCACGACTCATGAGCGTCTTTGGGGCAGCGGCGGTCAGGTGACCGACCCTGACCACGTGGAGACCGCTCGGAAGCTGCGTGCGACCTTTCAGCAGCGCCAGGGCCTGCCCGGCTACGGAGTGACGGTCCAGGGCGGGGACCTGGCAGTATATGACCAGATCTTTGACATCGAGGTGGCCTAAATGGAGGCGATCAAAGACGTCACGTACTACACGAGTGCGTTGAAAGCACCACGTATTCAAGCTTCTTTCGCTCGCCTGGCTGACACTGGGCGGGCACAGGGCTGGACGTTCGAGGAGTACTTAGCCGCGGTTTTGGAAGCCGAGGTCACCGCCCGGGAAGCATCTGGGGCCGAGATACGACGGAAACGAGCACACTTCCCGTCCATGAAGACGATTGAGGACTTCACCTTCGATCACCAGCCCCACCTGCGCTCAGACGTTCAAGCAGCATCACGCTCGACCTGGATCCACAACGCGGAGAACATGATCCTTCTCGGCCCACCAGGCACCGGGAAGACTCACATATCGATCGGGCTCGGCATTGCCGCGACCAGGGCCGGAATCCCGGTCCTGTTCGACACCGCAGCCGGCTGGATCCAGTCGCTCACTGCCGCTCACAACAAGGGAGACCTGACGAAAGAGCTGCGGCGTATTCGCCGCTACAAGCTCATCATCATCGACGAGCTCGGCTACCTCCCCATCGAGCCAGAAGCCGCGAACCTGTTCTTCCAGCTCATCTCGGACCGATACGAGCAATCATCCATCCTGATCACCTCAAACCTCGCTTTCGGGTCCTGGTCCACGATCTTCCACGACGAGACGATTGCGACAGCCATCATCGACCGGCTCGTCCACCACGCCCAAGTCCTGACCACGAAAGGAACCTCCTACCGGATCAGACACCGACAAGAACAAGGAACTGTAAACTAAAACCGCTCAGTTTTCGATCGCCGGAAATGCACCAAATTCAACTGCCGCCGACACGAGAGACTAGCGGAGATCGGCGCTGTTCCCTCGATCGGTACTGTTGGCGATAGCTACGACTGTCAGACTGTTTTCACCTGGTTCCGCAAGAATCGGGAAGACCTGACCGGTGGGCTCTGACTCCAGCATACGAATGACCCGAACGGTGTCTTAGCGTTGTACTGTCGAGCACCCGGACAGGCACGGAATAGAGCATTGACACCTCCCGGGAGTGACCTCATAGGAGCCTGGAGCATTACGCATTCCTTGTGACAGTCCTGTCTACCCGGCAGGCGACAGTGTGAGACCACACTAGCAAGCAAGGAAATGCCATGGAGACCCCCATAAATATGAGATCCGGATACGTTGTCGTCGGCGTTGATACTCACAAACACATTCACGTTGCAGCCGTCATGGACTCCGTGGCCGGAATTCTCGATACTTTAACGATCCCTACCGACACTCCCGGGTTCGCGAAGCTCACCGCGTGGGCCCACACCTATGGGCAGATCTTAGTCTTCGGAATCGAGGGAACAGGATCCTACGGGGCCGGACTCACATCCTATCTACGCCGTCAGGGTCATCGTGTTGTGGAAGCGGGCAGGCCCGATCGCCGGCTTCGTAGAATGAACGGTAAATCCGGCACTCTCGATGCGGAAAATGCGGCTCGGGCAGCACTGGCAGGCATGGCTACCGCAACCCCGAAAACTGCTGACGGCACAGTCGAGATGCTGCGCCAGCTCAAGGTTGTCCACGGCACCGCAGTCAAAGACCGCAGTGCCGCGATGATCACGCTCAAAGCCATGCTGGTCCACGCAGATGATCAGCTCAGAGCGAGCACGAACAAGATGACGCAGATCAAGCTCGCCCGCCATCTGTCACGGCTACGCCCCTCTGATCTGACTACTGTTGCTGGGACACTGCGGTACTCGTTACGTGCCTTGGCAGGGCGCTGGCTCTTCCTCGATGCTCAGATCAAAGAAATAGAATCAAAGATCAATGCCCTCGTGACTGAATATCGTCCAGCACTACTGGAGCAATTCGGGATCGGTGCCGATACTGCTGCGGAGATCCTTATCGTGGTCGGCGATAATCCTGAACGTATCAAATCAGAGGCAGCCTTCGCGAAACTCGCCGGCATCAGCCCGATCCCCACCGGCTCGGGGCAGACCAGCGGCCGGCACCGGATCAACCATGGCGGGCACCGCCAGCTCAACGCGGCGATCTACCGCACCGTCATCGTCAGGATGCAACACCATGAGCCGACAAAAGCTTACGTCACTAGAAGAACCGCCGAAGGCAAGTCTAAACGCGACATTATTCGATGCCTCAAGCGCTACGTCATCCGCGAGGTCTACCACCTCGTTAAAGCTCAACCAGCCGCCGACATCCCACTGCAGAAAGTGAGTTGACAGATATAGGAGCGTCAACGCACTGGCTGAGACGGTTAACGGATACTACAAGACCGAGCTCGTGCGCGGGCCGGCACATCCGGGTCCGTGGAAGACGATCGAGGATCTAGAACTGGCCACCCTGGGCTGGGTCCACTGGCACAACACTGAACGCCTTCACGGCTACCTCGGAGACGTACCACCGATCGAGTTCGAGAACACCCACTACACTGCTACCAGCACCCCCAACGTGCTGATCGGAATCAAATAAAAAGAGCCTCCATCAAACCCAGAGCGATTCATTCCACGTTCTTCAAGCTGCTGCGCAACCCGTACTACATCGGGCAGGTCCGCTACCAGGGTGCCCTCTATCCCGGCACCCACGAGCCGATTGTCGATGCGGAGACGTGGCAACAGGTCCAGATCCTCCTGAATACCCGCGCCACCGCTGGGGAACGTCGCCGCAAGCACGATCACTATCTGAAGGGAACCCTGTACTGCGGCACGTGCAAATCGCGGTTGCAGCTCGACTACGCCCGCAACAAACAAGGCATCCGCTACGCCTACTACATCTGCACCGGACGAGCCACGAAACGCACCTCCTGTACCAGGAAGGCCGTGCTCGTTGGCGTCGCCGAACAACTCGTCGCCGACTGCTACCACCAGATCGCCATCACCGAGCACACCTACGCGCAGCTCGCACAGCGAGTCGAGGCGGCCTTCGACCAGCGGCTCGCCGAGCGATCCCAAGCCCTCGACGACCTCACCGGCACCAAGCACCGGCTAGAAGCCGAAGCGGACAAGCTCCTCGAAGCCCACTTCGCCGACGCCATTGACCTACCCACCCTGAAACGGCACCAGGACCGGATCAGGATCGCGCTGGCCGATGTCACCAAACGTCTGGAAGCTGAGCGGCACGACCACGAAGGTCCCCGCCAGCACCTCGCTACCGCGTTACGACTCCTGGCCGACTGCGCCACCATGTACGAGCGCACCGACGACCTGGGCAAACGGCTCGCCAACCAAGCCTTCTACCAACGCATCCTCATCACCGAAGACGAAAAAGCGGCGATCCAGCTCAACGAGCCGTTCGCCGCCCTCGCACCCACATCAACCGATGTCAGGTGTTCTACTACGTCTGATCTGGTGGAGCTACGGGGATTCGAACCCCGGACCTTCTCATTGCGAACGAGACGCGCTACCAACTGCGCCATAGCCCCTTACGGAGAATAATCTAGCAGAAATCGCATGGGCGTCACGCATTGGACTGCGTCTCGTAGATCACTCTCAGGCGCGGCGGCGGGCCTCGAGAACCTCGTCGAAGCTGAAGGCGGCGATGACGGGGGCAGCCTCTGCGGACGAGGCGGAGGGAGCGCTGGAGAACTTCTCGCCGATCTGGGTGGGCCGGTACGGCACGGGGGCAGTCGGTGCTTCCGCGGGCTCGAACGGCTTGACCGTGCGCCGCGAGAATGTCGGCTTCGGGGTGTAGGACGGCGTGGACATCTCCCTACGCACAGCGCGCTGCTTTGCGGCCGGGGCCTCAACGGTCTCGGGGGCAGATGCGACGGTCGGTGCTGAGACGGCAGTCCCGGCGGAGGCAACTGTCCCGGCGGATGACGCCGTCTGTGCGGAGGGGACAGATGCGGCGGAGGCTGCGTTGGCAGAAGCCGCCGACAATGCCGACGCCGCCGAGGCGCGGCGCGCCTGGGCAACCCTGTGGGGCATCTTCTTCGATGTCGCGGTCTTGCGATCCTGAACGCGCGCGGTCCGACTCAGCTTCTCGATCTTCGCATCGAGCTTCGCGATCGCCTGCCTGTCCTTGGCGTTGGCGGCGCGTGCGGAGACGAGAATGCGGGCGTAGACGGCGCCCGCCGCGACAGTGAGAACGGTGGGGACGATGCCGAGGACGACGGTCATGCTCGCCGCGACAACGGCGATCCAGGCGATGAGGGAGAGGAGGACTGCGACGCCGATGCCCATCCCCATCGCCTTCATGCGGGCCGTCCGCTGGGACACCCTGGCCCGGGCACGAGCGCGACTCGTTGCGAGCGTGCGAAGGTTATTGGGATCTACCCTGCTCATTCTCGACTCCACTCTTGGAAGGATGGTTCCGCGGTTGGCGGAGCGTGCGGTGCTCCACCGGTCGACAGAGTTGATGACACGGAGGTTCTCGGACACGCTCTCGTCGACTGGAGTCGCGAGAGCAACTCTGCTTCGCCAGGAGAGCGCAGGATAGACGACTGTCATCAAGACGATGACAGCCGCAAACAGTGCATATCCCTGAATCTCCACACTCTAAACGTAAAGGTTTGCCCCGAAGCGGATCGGGAGGTCTCACGGAGTGTTGCCTCGAAACTCAGCAAGTTTCAAGGTAAAGGAGCTCAGTCGAGGATAAGGCAGGTGAGTTCGTCGCCCACGGCGACCATTTCAGTGCCGGCGGGGACCGCCGCGAGGGCGTTCGCCCTGACGAGTCCGTACAGGAGCTCCCTGCCCGGCATACCCGTCGGTTCGAAGCGATAACCCTCGGTGGGTCGACCGGCGATGCGCACCGGCACGTACTCCTCGAGGCCCGACTCGGAGACCCACGCTCGCGTCGCCTGCGCCTTGATCGTGCGGCGGTAGACATTCGAGTGGCCGACGGCGCGCCGCAGTGCGGGTCGGACGAAGAGCTCGTAGCCGATCATGGCGGCGACCGGGCTGCCGGGCAGGCAGTAGATCGGGATCTCGCCGTCCGTGCCGACTGTGCCGACCCCGTACTGGCGCTCGGGCGCCATCGCGACACGATCGAACCGCACGTGGCCGAGGTCGTAGAGGACCTCCTTGAGCGAGCCGGAGATGCCGCCGGTTGTGATGATGACATCGGCTCGGACGATCTGATCCTCCAGCGCCTCGCGGAGCGCCTTCTTGTCATCCGGCACTCGCGGAACGCGGAAGACAATGGCGCCGAGCTCCTGCACGGCAGTGGAGAGGCCGAACGAGTTGGCGTCGTAGACGGTTCCGGGGTGGCCGGACCTGCCCGGCTCGATCAGCTCATCGCCGATCGACATGATGACGACGCGGGGCGCGGGCTTGACGGGGACGGCCCCGAGGCCCGCTGCGGCGAGGAGCGCGAGCTGTCGCGGACCGATCCGGGTGCCCGCTGGCAGCGCGACGAGACCGGCCTCGAGATCTTCGGCCTCGAACCGAATGTTGTCCTCGGCCTGAACCGGGCGCGTGATCGCAACCGTGACACGACCGCCATCCGTCCACTCAACGGGGACGACCGCGTCCGCGCCGCGGGGGATCGGGGCGCCGGACGATACGCGGATCGCGGTGCGCGGCGGGAGCACATCCATGGAATCCTGGCCGGCGACGATCTCCCCGGTCACCGGAAGGCCGACGGGCTGATCCTCACCGGCTCCCGCCACGTCGGCGGCCCGCACCGCGTATCCGGTCACCGCTGACACGTCGGCGGGCGGCAGGCTGACCGGCGACACGGCATCGGCCGCGAGGACGGACCCGACCGCGTCGGCCAGCGGCACCTCGAGGGCGGGGATCTCCTGCAGGACCGCCAGGCAGTCATCGATGAATTCGGATACGCGTTTCACAAGTGGCCTCCTGCCGACGAGTCTAGACTGCGGCAGGCGCGGACAAATGGATAACTGCCGGGACTGCGTGGGATAATGAGCCCATGACCACTGCTGAAGTGGCACTGCCCGATATCTCCGGCATCGACGTCGTCGATGCGAAACAGCTGATGCGAAGTGCTCTGCGCAATCGGCGGTCGAAGCTGACCGCCAAAGACGTCGAGGGCTATGCAGGCGGCTTCACGGACTCGATTCTCGACTTCGCGGCCGATGCCAAGATCATCTCCCTTTACGTCTCCGTCAACAACGAGCCGAGCACGCTGCGCGCCCTCGACATTCTGCGCGATCGCGGCGTCCGAGTCCTCCTGCCCAAGCTCGGGCCGGGACTCGCTCGCATGTGGGCGGAGTACGGCCGCGACGGTCTCGAGGTCGAGGCGCCCGGCCGGCCGCCCTCACCGACGTCGGCAGCCCTTCCCAGCGAGGCCGTTGAGGAGGCGGATGCGATCATCGTCCCTGCCCTCGCGCTCAATCGTGAGGGCATCCGCCTCGGGCAGGGCGGCGGCTGGTACGACCGCATCCTCAAGCAGAACGTGACGGACCGGGTCGGCGCCCTCATCTACCCCTGGGAGCTCGTCTCCGTCCCTCTCCCCCACGACGAGCAGGATGTCCGCATCCCCTGGGCGCTCCTGCCCGGCGACATCGTCGAGACCCCCTGACCAGGGCTCATTCCCCCGTGTCATCCGCGCCACGCTCGGCCACCTGCCGAGAGTCGGTGGCGTACTATGGCCTGTGGTCAGACCTTCGTCCATTGGAGTGACATATGCCCACATACTCGTACCGCTGTAGGTCCTGCGGCGATGAATTCGATATTCAGCAGTCATTCTCCGACGACCCGCTCACGATGTGCGAGGCGTGCGGAGGTGAGCTTCGGAAGCTCTTCAACTCCGTCGGGGTCGTCTTCAAGGGCTCCGGCTTCTACCGTAACGATGCTCGCGGAACCTCCTCGAGCCTGACGGCGAAGGACTCCAAGCCTGCGGCCGCTCCGAAGAGCGATGCTCCGGCGCCAGCCGCAGCAGCACCCGCCGCGAGCTGACCCTCCTCAGAATTCCGCTCGCTCAGCCCGCCGCGGCTGAGAACAGAGCCCCACACCTCCGAAGGCCGACCGTGCTTGCACAGGTCGGCCTTCGCATGCCCTGTCCACAGGCCGCTCAGGCCCTCCACCCCACCGCATCCACTGCCGCCTACGATCGGCGCATGTCCTCTCGCCCGACTCTCCGCGCGATGCTGTGGCGATGGCGCAGGCTCATCGCCGCCACGCTCATCGCCCTCTGTCTCGCCCTCGTCGTCGCCTCGATCAGCGCGTCCGGCCGAGTCACCCCCGTCGAGATGATGGTGGCAGGGCGCGATCTGTCCGCGGGCCACGTCCTCACCGAGTCCGATATCAGGTGGGTCGAGGCGCCCTCGGGCGTCATCCCCGGCGATCTGCTGATCAAGGACGTGAGCGACAGTCGGCTGGCGATCGCGGCGCCCGAGGGTACTCCCCTGACCACGCCGATCCTCATCGGGCCGACGCTCGCCGATTCCGCACCGGACGGCACCGTCGTCATCCCCCTCATCCTCTCCACCCCGCAGGAGCTCACTCCTGTCGGGTCGCTCGTCGACCTGTGGGTGGCCGACGAGGCGGGCACCGCGCACCAGATGGCGACGGGTGCGACGATCCTCGCGTACTCCGAGTCGGAGAGTTCAAGCGGATTCGGGAGCGACGAGCTCACGTACTCGTATGTCGCCGTTCCAGTCGATGACGCTACATTGGTCCTTGGCATGAGCACACAGCGGCCGCTCCTGGCCGTTCTCAACAGACAGGGACAGTGATGATCCAGGGTTTCAAAGACTTCATCTCGCGCGGCAACGCCATCGACCTCGCCGTCGGCGTCGTCATCGGGGCGGCTTTCACAGGTGTCGTCAACGCCATCGTCGACAAGTTCTTCAACCCGCTCGTCGGGGCCATCTTCGGCGAGCCCAACTTCGATTCGGTCGGCCGGTTCACGATCAACGGCGCCGAGATCCTGCCCGGCGCCATCCTCACCGCGCTCGTCAGCTTCCTGCTTGTCGCCGTCGCCCTCTACTTCTTCATTGTGATGCCGATGAACAGGCTGGCCGAGCGGCGCGCCGCCGGCATCGAGCAGGAGCCGCAGGCCCCCGCCGAGGACATCGCCCTCCTCACCGAGATCCGCGACCTGCTGCGCGAGACCTCCCGGCCGCAATCCTGATCACCAGTGCGGCGGGCGCTCGGCGAGGATCTCCCGGTCGCGGGCCGACAGGCCCGTGACCTTCTTCTTCGGGGCGCCCGCAGTACCCTCTGACCCGACGGGCGGGGTCGGGACGGGGTCATCCTTGTGGAGGGCCTCCTCGGGGGCCGAGATCTCACCCCGCTCGAGCCGCTCCCGGTCGACCCGGGAGAGATAGACCGCCCGGCGACGCTTTCTCACAGCTCCGCCTCCTCCCCGGCGTGCGCGGTGTGCCGGCGAACGACATTGCGGAGCACGACATCGACCTGGATGCCGCGGCGCCGCAGATCCAGCTCGGACCGCAGCTCTTCAACCATCTCATCCTCCGTGCGGTGCGCGCCGTCGCTCCTGATCCAGACGACGAGCTCATCGAGCTGATCATCCGAGTAGGCGGCGAGGGGCATGCCCGGTGAGACCTTCGGGCGGGGCCCGCGCGGGAGCCGCTCCTGCTCGAGGTCATCGTCGATCGTGTCGGTGTCGAGGTGGGCCGGCAGGGGCCTGCTCGTGCGGGCACTTCTCGCCGCCCGGCGGGCCTCGTCCCGCGCTACATCGACGGCGGCGATGATCCGGTCGACCTCGTTCTGCGGCTCGAAGAAGACAGAGGCCGACACGGTTGGCACGACCCGCCAGCCGCGCCCGGACAGCATGGCCGGCCAGAACTGGTCACGGCGCCGGAGCGACTTCTCAGACGCGTAGGTCTCGTCGTCGATCGTGACGGCGACGGCCCAGGTGCCGGGGATGTCGGGATGACCGGCGACGAGGGGGATGCTGAGGGAACCGCTGCGGGAGTATCCTGCCTTCGCCTCGTAGCCGCGATCGCGCAGCCGTGCGGCGAGGTCGGCGATGAGTGCCATGGGCTGGCTCTCCTCATCGCTGTCGGAGCGGTTCCTCCGGTAGGCATCGAGCAGATCGACGAGGAGGATCGAGCCCGGCGCCCCGAGCCGATTGCGGTCGATGTCGGACGCCTCGAACGAGGAGATGACGGTGAGCGACTTCCTCGGAGCTTCGAGCGCAGTCACGAGACCCTCAACGCCCGCCTCCGTCGACAGGGTGCCGAACGAGTGGAGGACGCGCCCGTGGACGGTCTTGCCGAGGCCGACGGTAAGGATGATGTGGTCGCGCCGCAGCATGCCGGATGACAGCGCATCGACCACCGCGAACGGCTCGCGCACCGTCGGATCCGTGAGCGCCGCGAGAGCCGACGACGTGCGGGCGACCGTGCGGATCGCTGTTCGGATCCGCTCGGCGTGGACGGCGTTGAGGGCGATGACGCCGATCGACTCGTCGGGCCGCGACAGCGCCAGATCGACGACCGCGTCGATGACTGCCTCGACCTCCTTCTCGGGGCCCTCGACGAGGCCCGAGCGAGGACTGGGAACACCGGTTCCCTCGACGACGATGAGGCGGGGGGCGGGGCGCGAGGGGGTGCTCGGGTACACGCGCAGGCCGGAGGAGAATCCGTTGTCGGCGAGGAAGCGCGCCGTCATCTCATCGTGGCGGGAGGAGTGCGTCGGCAGGCTCGCCACCGGCAGGGTCGTCGCGAGAGCCGAGACTGCCTCACCGCGGCCCTGGACGCGGCCGCAGGCCACGACCGTGCGCCCGCGGAGCAGGGAGGGGACAAGCTGGGCGAGATCGATGGAGTCGATCCCGTCGAGGATGACGACGTCCGCCCATTCCATCGCCGGGATGTACTGGGCCACGGTCACCGCGCTCATCGCCCAGATCGGACGCGCGGCCTTGAGGATGTCACCATGGCGGGCGATCGCCTCGCGGAGCCCGGCGGCGCCGTGCTCCGCGAGAAGAGCATCGACCTCGAGGGTCTGGTCCTTCTTCTTCGTGATCGTGGCCCGCATGGAGGCGATGATGGCGCGGGAAATGTAGTCCGGCATCGACTCGACGTGGTCGCGATCCTGCCGCACGACAGAGGCGATGAGGTCCCCGGCGCGGCTGCCCGCCCCGGCCGCGAGCGCCGGCGTCGAGGAGAACATGAGCTCGAAGACGGAGGCGAGGTACGCGGCGTGGAGCTCCGTACCTGCCCGGTCGGGGCTGACCGACCGAACCCGGAGATCGTCGAGCAGCGCGGCCAGACCGGCCTGTTCGATCTCGCCGCGCAGGACGTTGCGGCGCGGCAGGTCGGTGAGGTCACCCGACTCCCGGGCGAGCGCCTGGCAGCGCCTGCGCAGGTCGATGAGGCTCATGGAGGTGAGATCCCCGCCGTCCGGCAGGACGTCGGCGAGTTCGTCGATCTCGGCCCTCACCTCGCCGTAGGTGCCCCGCAGCTGGTCGACCCCCTCGGGGATCGACGGCCACGAGCCCGGCTCGGAATGGAGTCGCCACGTCTCGCGCTCACGCTGAACCTGGGCGAGGGCGGTGTGGAGTTCGGGCACGTCCTGGCCGGGGCGGACCATGTCCCGGGCCTCCTTCTTGAGGCGGCGCCTCTCGGACATCTTCATTGTGGCCCCGTGCTCCCTGCGCCACTCCTTCGAGGCGGTCGCAATGATCATGTCGGTGACGGAGCGCTCGTAGATATGGGGGCGGAACGTGTCGAGGGTGTCGGCGATGTCCGACAGGAGTTCGAGCTGGCCCGCCCAGGCGTCGAGGCTCTCGGCGCGGCGGAGCCCGGTTTCGGCCGATGCTCGCTGGACCTGGTCCATGAGGGCGGGGAGGCTGATGTCGGCGAGATGGGTGACCCGCTCGTGGATCGCCTCGGCCTCCTCGGCCGAATAGATGGTCGACCCGGCCCACGGGTTCGACTCGGATGCACGCTGGTCGAGCCTCAGTGCCTCATCGAGCTTCGTCGCGGCCTCCCTCCGACTCTCGTCGTCCGCGAGCGCGCCGACGACGGATTCGCCGAGACGGATCTTCGTGGGCGAGCCTCCCTCCTCGGCCGACATCTCCACAATCTTGATGAGCAGCCCGTAGGCGGAGACACCCCACTTCGGCGATGTCTCGTGGAGCGCGGTCATGAACTCGGTGAGCCTCTCACGGTCCGCCTCGAGCTGCGCGTTGCGCTCGGTCACCGTCTCGCTGTCGACGGATGGGGACTTCTGCCGCAGGCCCGTCCGGAGACGCAGCGGAACGTCGGTGATCGAGGAGAAGTCGGCGAGCGCCTCCCCGAGGCGGAGCCGCTCGAGCTGGGCTGTGAAGGAGCGATGCGCGGAGGAGCTGCCGTAAACGTAGATGACATGCTTCTGGGACGCGGCACGGTCAGCCGCGATCGAGGCGAGCACACGCCGGACGTCGGTGCCCGGAGCGGCGTCGATGAACACCGAGGTGCCCTCGGCGACCGCTTCCACGATGTCGAGCTCGGCCACATCAAGCTGACCGGCGCCGCGCTCGGCCTGGGGCGAGCGGTCGTACGGATCCGCTGTGATCTCACGGTCGGAGCTGCGCCCGAGCACGAGGTCGGCGATGAAGTGGGAGGCGCGGACCTGCGGCTCCATGACGACGAGATCATCATGGAGGATCGCGGACGGCGACGAGGCGAGGGCGAGGAGAGTCCCACCCCCGACAACGCAACCGGGGAGATAGACGCGGGCGATGTCGCGCAGCCGGGCGAGCGCCGCCTCCTGGGTGTCGGCGCTGCGGGCCAGGCTCCGCACCTCTTCGACGGCCTCCGTGGGCGCCCCGTGTCGGCGGAGCCCATCGAGGACGGCACTCGAGATGTCGGTCTCCTCGCCGAGGGTGAGGACGGGATCGGAGGCGGTCGAGGTCGCGATGTGGACGCCGCGGCGCAGCGCCGGCTCGGTCATCTCGATGATCTGCGGGCCGGTCGGCTCCGCCTCCTTCTCGATATCGTCGAGGCGGATCTGGCCGGTTTCGTCGAACGCTGCGCCGAGTTCGACCTCATCGTCGACGACATCCGTCGTCGAGGCCTGGCGCGGCCTCATCTCCGTCCATGTGAGCGTGCCGTGGATGAGAGAGATCGGGGCGGAGCCGTACGCCTCTTCGAGGCTCCGCTGGCGTGTGAGCAGTGCGTTGATCTTCGTCCGTGCCGTCGCCAGAGCATCGGCCTCACGGAAGAGGGAGGTGAGCGGCGTCGGACTGCCCGAGTAGAAGCCCGCCGCACCGGTCGGGTGGACGTGCGACAGGTCGACGACGTCCGGCTCGTCCGGCGAGAGGACGATGTCGCTCGACCTCTCGGCGAGGGTCGCCCGCCACCCCGCGAAGGCCTCCGTGACGGCCGCGTAGGCCTCCTCCGAATCAATCGGCTGGCGGCGCGCCTCGATGGCGGGGCCGAAGTCGGTCTCGGTGTCGACGACCGGCTCGGCCTCGGGCAGCGCCTCGTCCATCTCAGCCGGGGACTGCGGGGAGGGCGCCGGGTCGGACGGGCGATTCTTGCGGAAGAACGGTAGTGGGCTCACCCCTTTACCGTACCCACTCGGGAGGCTCAGTTCACTGAAGCGCGCGCGTGCAGGCCGTGCAGATCGAGCCACTCGACCATCTGCCGTTCAAGGAGCTCATGGCCGGGGTCGCGGAGGATCTCGTGGTACCCGCCCGGGACCGTGACAAGGTGGGCTGAGCCGCCCGCGCGGCGGACCGCCGCCGCGAACTCACAGGAGCCCTCGACGTTCGCGATCGAGTCCGCATCACCGTGGGCGATGAAGAGCGGAACACTCGTGTCCCAGCGGTGGGCGTGATCGAGCGCCCTCCGGCCGTGGACTGCCATTGACGCCCCAGACAGGAGCGAGACCGGTCCCTGATAGACGAGCTGATCGTCTTTATAGTCGCGGACGACGTCGGGGTCCCGGCTGATGTTCGTCGGATCGAGCGTGGTCACGGGAAGGAACGGCAGGTAGATCGCGAGGCGGTAGCCGAGGCGGGCGATGCCGCCGGGCAGCTCCGGCCGGGCCCGGAAGGCCGGGCCCGAGAGCATGACGGCGGCGAGGCCGGACGGGTCGATGAGGGCAGATGCGGCGGTGATGACCCCACCCATGGAATGGCCGAACAGGATGAGTCTGTCGGTCCTCATCCGCTCCGCGACGAGGGCGCGCGCCCTCCGATGGAGGGTGATGAGCTCGGCCACGTCGACGCGGGCAGCTGGCCCCGGCTCGCCGCCGTGGCCGGGCTGGTTGTAGAAGAACACGTCATAGCCGGCGGCCGCGAAGGTCTCGATGAGCGAGGAATAGCGTCCCGCGTGCTCCGCATACCCGTGGAGGAGAAGGATCGTCCCGCGTGGCTCTCCGACCGCAATGATGTGAGTGAGGTCCATTCCCCCACTCTGGCAGAATCGTTGCTCCCGCGCTGGCGGTTCAGGCCCAGCCGAGCTCGTGGAGCCGATCGTCGTCGATGCCGAAATGATGGGCGATCTCGTGGATGACGGTCACGGCGATCTCCTCGATGAGCTCCTCGCGGGTCTCGCAGAAGCGGCTGAGCGGGCCCCGGAAGATGAAGATCGTATCCGGAAGGGCCCCCGCCCATCCATCGTCGCGATCCGTCAGGGCCGTGCCCTCGTAGAGGCCGAGCAGCTGTGCCTGACCAGACTCGTCGAGCTCCTCTGGGAGGACCATGTCCGGCCGCGGCTCGTCCTCGATGAGGATGACGACGTTGTCGACTGCCTCCATCAGCTCATCGGGCACCATGTCCAGAGCATCCGCCACGGCCTGCTCGAACTCGTCTTCCGTCATCTCGACCACGGCATCAATCCTGCCACGTGTCGGTGGGAATGCAGGACGGTCCTGCCCGGGAAGCTTCACTCGATCCCGTGCCGCCGCCGGTGAAGCTCCTTGACCTCGGCACTGATCTCGGGGTCGGGGCCGGCGGTGGGCACGCCGGGGGCGACGGCGCTGATCGACAGCGGCGCGACCGGCCCCGCGGGGATGCCCCACTCCCGGTACCACGAGATGAGCTGCTCGGTGCTCGACGCGTAGACGATCCGGCCGAGGCCGACCCAGGCGTGGGCGGCCGCACACATGGGGCAGGGCTCCCCCGACGTGTAGACGGTCGATCGAGCACGCGTCTCGGGCGTGAGATGCTCGGCCGACCAGCGGGCGATCGCAAGCTCCGCGTGGCGGGTGCCATCGCCACCGGCGACACGGTTGCGGTCCGCGATCCGCTGATGCCCGTCCCCGTCGACGAGGATCGCCCCGAACGGCTCATCCCCGCAATCGAGCGCTCGGCGCGCAAGCTCCGCGCAGCGCAATAGGTACTTGCGGTCGTGGTCCGTGATCTCCCCCATGGCACTACTCAAACACGGATGGCGGCGATGGGGAAGGTCCCCCTGCGGCAGAGGACGAACCGCAGGGGGACCTGGGAATGGCCGGCGGGAGGAGGTCCGCCCGAGCATTCGAGACCATGCCGGAACCGGCATGGAGTCAGTAGGAGGAGCGCTCCGCCTCCGAACCGCCGATATAGGAATCCGCGAGCGCCTCTGACTGCCGGGCGAGGATCGCGACATCGGCTCCCACGAGGATGAAGTCGATGCCGTCCTCGATATAGCCGCGAGCGAGGCCCGGGTCGAAGGCATTGATGCCGACTGGGATGCTGGCCTCGCGGGCCGCTCGGATCGTTCGGTAGATGTTCTCGACGACCTCAGGGTGGGCCTGCTGGCCGATGAGGCCCATGGAGGCGGCCAGGTCGGACGGACCGATGAAGATCGCGTCCACCCCCGACCGGCAGATCTCGAGCGCATTGTCGACTGCGGTCGCGCTCTCGATCTGGGCGATGACGGAGACATGCTCGGCGTTCGCGTTCTCCAGGTAGCCGTCGACCCGGTTCCAGCGGGCGGCGCGGGCCAGTGCCGATCCGACTCCCCGCACACCCTCCGGCGGGTACCTCGTCGCGGCCACTGCGTGGGCGGCCTGCTCGGCGGTGTCGACCATGGGGATGAGGAGGTTCTGCGCCCCGAGGTCGAGGTGCTGCTTGATGAGGACCGTGTCGGCCGCCGGCACCCGGACGACCGGGGTGATCGGGTAGGGGGCGGCGGCCCGCAGCTGATCCTGGATCGACTGGAGCGAGAGCGGCGAGTGCTCGCCGTCGATGAGGAGCCAGTCGAGCCCGGATCCCGCACAGATCTCCGCGTTGGTGGGACTGCCTGAGCTCACCCACATGCCGACCTGGGCGCGGTCCGAATCCCGCAGCCGCTGGCCGAACGTGGGCGGCAGGGTCAGACGAATCGGCATGAGATCGTCCCCATCGACCCGTAATCGCACAGCACCGTGTCGCCCCGCTCGACCCACATCGGCCGCGTGAACGAACCGGCGAGGATGATCTCGCCCGCCTCGAGCCGCGATCCGTGCTGGGCGAACTTGTTCGCCAGCCAGGCGACCCCGGTGGCGGGGTGGTTGAGGACACCGGCGGCGACGCCGGTCTCCTCAATCGTCTCGTTCTTATAGAGAAGTGCTGAGACCCACCGCAGGTCAACGGCGTCGGGGGCGACCGGGTTGCCGCCGAGCACCATCGCCCCGTAGGCCGCGTTGTCGGAGATCGTGTCGACGATCGTGCGGCCCTCGAGCTCAACGTGGGAGTTGAGGATCTCGAGCGCGGGAACGACATACTCCGTCGCCCGCAGCACGTCGAAGATCGTGCAGGCCGGGCCCTCGAGCGCGTCCTTGAGGACGAAGGCGAGCTCAACCTCGATGCGGACCTGCATGAAGCGGTCGTACTCGATGATGGAGCCGTTCTCGTACACCGTGTCATCGAACAGGACCCCGTAGTCGGGTTCGGTGATGCCGGTGGCGGCCTGCATGGCCTTCGAGGTCAGGCCGATCTTGCGGCCGACGAGCCTGCGCCCCGCCGCGACCTGCCTGTCGCGCCACACGCCCTGGATCGCGTAGGCGTCCTCGACCGTTGCCTCGGGGTGGCGGGCCGTGATCCGACGGATCGGCTCCTTCGACCCGTCCGCCTCCGCGAGCTCCGCGGCGATCTCCTCGATGACGTCTCTAGCCAACATGGTCGAGCTCCCTCGTACGAGGCTGCGCGTCCGCGCTCTGACTGAGGTCGAAGATGGGCTCGAAGAACCGGGCGATCGAGTCGGTGTCCTCGAGGCCGGCGATGTGGGCGACATACATATCGGGGCGGACGATGATGACGGCGCCGTCACGGGAGATCCCGCGCAGGTCAAAGATGTCCTCGCCGGGGATCGTGCCGTACACGAGGTTCCAGTCCTCCACCCTGTGCGGTCCGCACTCGGGGCGGAACGCCGCCGGAGCATCCGTCACATTGAACTCGCGGTGCGGCTGCTGGTAAATGACCTTGACGTCGAAAACCGAATCCCGATCATCGCCCGGCTTCGTGTGGCGGACGACCGGTGAGGACGGATCGTTCTCCAGCCACTGCGCGAAATTGTCGACCGTCGAGTGCTCGGCCGGGTGGGCGGCGTCCGCGAAGACGTAGATCCGCCACCGGCCGTCGGCGCGATGCTGGTGGCCGATGTGGTGGTCGTTCGCATCTGCCCGGCGCACCGCACGGGCGGACTTGAAGCGCTTGCCGAGCGGGTACCCGGTTGCGAGCTCCTGCTTCGCCTCATCGGAGATGAGGAGGCTCGGCTCGTACTGGGTCATGAAGCCGGCCGGAAACTCAGCCGTGCGCACGTAGAACTCCTCGATCGACTCGCCGTCCCCGCGGCCCGCCATGCGGCCCGACCATTCGAGGTCGAAGTCGATGAGGTCCTGGGCGATCTTCTGGCGCTCCTGCGTGTAGGTGCGCAGCAGCCGCTCCGAGGAGTAGCCGCGCAGCACCTGGGCGAGCTTCCAACTGAGGTTGAACCCGTCCTGCATGGACACGTTCATGCCCTGGCCGGCCTTCGCCGAGTGCGTATGGCAGGCGTCGCCGGCGATGAAGACGTGCGGGGTCGCCTCGTCACTCGGCTCGGCCACATCGTCGAACCGGTCCGTGACGCGGTGGCCGACCTCGTAGACGGACCACCAGGCGACGTCCTCCACCTCGAACGAGTAGGGGGCCATGATCTCGTTACCGCGCCGCACGATCTCCTCGAGCGGGGTCTTGCGGATCTCGTGGTTGTCGTCTTCGGGCACCTCGCCCAGGTCGACGTACGTGCGGAACAGGTAGCCGCCCTCGCGGGGGATGTGGAGGATGTTGCCCTTCGAGGAGTTGATGATCGACTTGAGGCGAATGTCGGGGAAGTCGGTTTTTGCGATGACGTCGGCGACGCCCCACGCATGGTAGGAGATCTTGCCCTGGTGGGTGGCCCCGATCGCGCTGCGGACCTTCGAGCGGGCCCCATCGGCGCCGAGGACGTACTTGGCTCGGACCCTGCGGGTCTCGCCCTGGTCCGGGCCGGCCGTCGCCATGAGTTCGACCTCGACCGGGTACTCGGAGTCGTCGATCGTCAGGCCGACGAACTCATACCCGAAATTCACTCCCATGCGGGAGGGCTGGCGTGCCATGAACTCGCGGAAGTAGTCGAGGACCCGGGCCTGGTTGACGATGATGTGCTCGAACTCGGAGATTCCGTACGGATCATCCTCCGTGATCGCGGTGCGGACGATGTGGTCCGGGTTCTCGGGGTCCGGCTTCCAGAAGGCCGTCTCCGTGATCCGGTACGCCTCGTCGACGATCTCGTTCTTGAAGCCGAAGGCCTGGAACGTCTCGACCGTGCGGGCCTGGATGCCGTCCGCGTGGCCGAGCTCGAGGCGGCTCGGACGCCGCTCGACGATGTGGGCGCGGATGTCGGGGAAGACGGAGAGCTGGGCGGCGGCCAGCATGCCTGCGGGCCCTGCTCCGATGATGAGCACATCCATCTCGTCTGGCAGCTCGGGGCTGCGGTTGATGCCGACACCGGCGGGCTGGGTGACACGGGGGTCTTCTGAGACATAGCCGTGGTGGTGGAATTTCATGATCATCCTTCTGTGCAGAGTGGGATGAGGCGAGTGGCGGCAATGCCGCCGGACTAGACGTCGTCGGTCAGAAGCGCTTCGCGCATCGAATCCAGCTTGTGGTTCCTCGCGTACAACTCGATCTCGCCCGAGTCCGCGCCGATGCGGATGAGGTGGAGAAGATGATCGTGCTGCTCGACCGAGAGTCGAGACCTCTCGGAGGTGAACCTGAAGGACGTCCTGCGGATCCGGTTGACCCGCTCGGCCTCGGTTGTCATCAGTGAATGCATGCGCTCATTGGGGCATCTGAGGCAGAGGACTCGATGGAAGTGTCCATTGAGCCTTCGATACACATTGGAGTCGAAGCTGGGTGCCTGCGTCATGAGCGTCATCTCCCGGTTGTAGGCCTCCGCCTCTTCCAGGTCGGCCTCCGTCAGGTGCGGCGCCGACAGTGCGGTGACCGACCCTTCGAGGACAGCGAGGACGCTCATCGACTCCGCGTAGCTCGAGGCATCCACGCGGGACACCTGTGCGCCAACATTGTGTGTGTATTCCACGAGCCCCTCGGACTCCAGCCAGCGAATCGCCTCGCGCACTGGAACAGTCGACACTCCGAACTCCACCGCGAGGGAGGAGAGCACCAGGCGGTACCCCGGGCTGTAGTACCCGTCGATGATGCGGGTGCGCAGCCTGTGGTAGACCTGATCGGATTTCGATGCCGATACTGCCGTTCTGGGCATGCCGTCACTTTCATAGGGACCGAGTTCTGCTGAGGGACAGACCGCAGGGCCTGCCCCTCAGTCTAGAACACGGTGGTGGGTGGGGATCAGAAGCCTGCGCCACGCTCGAACGTGACGGGGATTGCGTCCGTCTCCGCGGCGATCTTCTCGATTATCTGGTTGAGCTCGCCGTCGGCCTCGCTCGTGAGCGGGCGGCCCGTCATGTCCTTCATCGTGATCGTCGCGATGAGGGCGATGACGGTGACGGCGAAGATGTAGGCGGCGACCGCCATCGATGTGCCGAAGTTCGCCTGGAGGGCGGTGGCGATGAGCGGGGCAAAGGCGCCGCCGAGGATCGCGCCGATCGCATTGGCCAGGCCTGCGCCCGAGTAGCGGATCTTCGCGGGGAACGCCTCGGCGAACGTCGCGGCCTGCTGGCCGTAGGTGAAGCCGAGCGGGAACGAGAGGACGATGAGGGCGAGCCCGATGAGGAGGTAGCTCTCGGTGTCGATGAGCATGAAAAGCGGGAACACCCACAGCAGCTGTGAGCCGAAGCCGATGAGGTAGGTCGTCTTGCGGGTGATCCTGTCGGACGCCCAGGCCGCGAGCAGCGTGGTCCCGATCCAGGAGGCGGAGGTGAGGGAGATGAGGGTCAGTATCGTCTCCCGCTCCAGCCCCAGATCGTTGACCGTATAGGACAGGACGTAGCCACCCGCGATCATGTACCCGGCGACGCCGTTGCCCATGAAGATGAGGGCCATGCGGACGAGCGGCCGCCACGAGGTGCGGAACATCTCGACGATGGGCAGTCGCACCTGCTCCTCGTTCTGGGCGATCTCCTCCATGACCGGCGACTCGGACACGCCGAGGCGGATGACGGTGCCGATGACGATGAGAACGATCGAGAAGAGGAAGGGGATGCGCCAGCCCCACGAGAGGAACTGAGCCTCGGTCGTCAGGCTGTCGACCGCCCAGAGGGCGACCGTGGCCATGAGCATGCCGAGCGGCACGCCGATCTGCGGGAAACCGCCGAACAGGCCGCGCTTCTTCGCGGGCGCATGCTCGACCGCCATGAGGGCGGCGCCGCCCCACTCACCGCCGGCCGCGAAGCCCTGGGCGATGCGGAGGACGAGGAGGAGTGCGGGCGCCCAGAATCCGATCTGCGCATACGTCGGCAGCAGGCCGATGAGGAAGGTGGCGGCGCCCATGAGTATGAGGGTCGCAACGAGCATGGACTTGCGGCCGATCTTGTCGCCGTAGTGTCCCGCCACCGCCGCACCGAGCGGCCGGAAGAAGAACGAGATGCCGACGGTGGCGAACGAGACGAGTCGTCCTGCCAGTTCGCCCGAGCTCGCGACGAAGGGATCGAAGAAGAGCGGGGCGAGAACGATTGCCGCAGCATTGGCGTAGATGAAGAAGTCGTACCACTCCACCGCCGTTCCTACGAGCGTGCCGACAGCGACCCTGCGGTCCTCCGGCTTTCTCTCATTGAGAATGATCTCGGGCTTCACCTGTGTCATCAGACCTGCTCACCCAACTTGAATCCGGCGACGGCGTCACCCTTGCGGGTGTACGAGAATCCGTCGGCTCCAATGGTGACGTCGATCTCCTTCGCCTCCGTGCGCTCCTGGAGGGGCTGAAGGTTCCCGTCCAGGTCGAGGACCCGCGAGGCATCGGTGTACCAGGACGGCACGACGGGGTTGCCCCACCAGTCGCGGCGCTGGTTGTCGTGAACATCCCACGTGACGGTCGGGTTGTCCGGATCACCCGTGTAGTAGTCCTGCGTGTAGATCTCGACGCGATGCCCGTCCGGGTCACGCAGGTAGAGGTAGAAGGCGTTCGAGACACCATGGCGGCCGGGGCCGCGCTCGATCTTGTCCGACTGACGGAGCGCGCCGAGCTTGTCGCAGATGTAGAGAATGTTGTGCTTCTCGTGGGTCGCGAACGCCACGTGGTGCATGGCCGGGCCGCTGCCGCCGGTCAGCGCCGTGTCGTGGACGGTGGACTTACGGGCGAACCACGCCGCGTACGTCACATCGTTCTCGTCGGCGATCTGCTCGGTCTTGCGGAATCCGAGGTCCGCCAGGTAGTCCGCGCCGAAGGGCACGTCGGGGTAGACCTGGTTGAAGTGGTCGAGCCTGACGAGGGCGCCGGCGCCCTGAAGCTCGTACGCCCAGGCGAGACGCTCGACGTGGTCGACCTCGTAGAAGAACTCGTAGGGGAAGCCGAGCGGGTCGACGACGCGGAGGGCGTTGCGGATGCCCTTCGTGAAATCGCCGCGGCGGGTCTCGCACCCGAGGGCCTGGTAGTAGGCCTCGGCCCTGTCGACATCCTCGGGGCTGCGCACCCGGTACGAGAACGCGGCCACCGCGGCTTCGTCGCCCCTGCGGAGGACAAGATTGTGGTGGATGAACTCCTCGAAGGACCGCAGGTAGATCGCGTCCTCGTCCTCTTCGGTGACGACGAGCCCGAGGATATCGACGTAGAACTCGCGTGACTTCGCGAGATCGGTGACGACCAGCTCCATGTAGGCGCAGCGGAGAATATCCGGCGCGGGAACGTCAGGGCTGGTGAATGTCTTCTTCGACATGTCAGTCTCCTTATTCTTTGCCTGTCTGAGACAAGTATGGGGTGAAGTGCGGCGGGGCGGTCCCGCCGCGGTCGGGCCGACGGCCGATTCGGCCGTCGGGCGGATGGACATCAGGCGCTGGGGCCGCCGAGGCCGAGATCGTTCTCGGAATAGCCGGAGGCACCGAAGCGGGTCGTGTGCACGTCACCGAGGGTGACGTGGATGGACTGCTGGATGGAGTAGAAATCGAGCGAGCGGTACCCGCCCTCGTGGCCGAGGCCGGAACCCTTGACACCGCCGAACGGGGTGCGCAGGTCGCGGACATTGTGGGAGTTGATCCAGACCATGCCGGACTCGATCGCACCGGCGACGTTGTGCGCACGGGCGATGTCATTGGTCCACACGTAGGCGGCGAGACCATACTCGACGTCGTTCGCGAGTTGGATCGCCTCCTCCTCCGTGTCGAAGGGGGTGATGGCGACGACCGGGCCGAAGATCTCCTCCTGGAAGATCCGCGCCTCGGGGGCGACATCGGCGAACACCGTCGGCTCGACATAGTTGCCCTCGGGCAGGTGCCCCGGGCGGCCGCCGCCGGCGATGAGGCGGGCCTCGCTCTTGCCGATCTCGATGTAGCTCGTCACCTTCTCGTAGTGCTCGGGGTGGACAAGCGCGGCGAGCTCGGTCATCGGATCGGACGGCGGGCCGACAACGATGCGGTTCGCGCGCTCGGCGTAGGCCTCGAGGAACCGCTCATAGATCGGGCGCTGGACGAGGATGCGGGAGGACGCGGTGCAGCGCTCCCCGTTGAGGGAGAAGACGCCGAACAGGGTCGAGTCGAGGGCCTTCTCGAAGTCGGCATCCTCGAAGATGATGGCGGGCGACTTGCCGCCCAACTCGAGCGACAGGTGCTTCATGTGCTCGGCGCCGTTCGCGTAGACGATCTTGCCTGTCGCGAGCGAGCCCGTGAAGGAGATGAGGTTCGTGTCCGGGTGCTTGACGAGGGCATCACCCGCCGTCGCTCCATCGCCGTAGACGATATTGAAGACGCCCTCGGGCACTCCGGCCCGCTCCATGATCCCCACCCAGAGGTTGGCGGAGACGGGCGTGAACTCGGCGGGCTTGAGCACGGCCGTGCATCCCGAGGCCAGCGCCGGCGCGAGCTTCCACGACTCCTGCATGAACGGGGTGTTCCACGGGGTGATAAGACCCGCGACGCCGAGGGGCTTGCGGTTGACGTAGTTGATCTGCCGCCCCGGCATCTTGAACGCGCCGTCGACCTGGGCGACGATGAGGTCCGCGAAGAAGCGGAAATTCTCGGCCGCCCGATTCGCCTGGCCCTTGGCCTGGCGGATCGGCAGGCCCGAGTCGTAGGACTCGATGGCGGCGAGCTCGTCGTTGATCTTCGAGACCTCGTCGGCGATCCGGTTGAGGATCGTCGCCCGCTCCCGGGGCAGCATGTGGGGCCACGGGCCCTCGTCGAACGCCTTCTTCGCGGCCGCGACGGCGCGGTCGACATCCTCGGCGCCGCCGGCGGCGGCGGTGATGTAGTTCTGGTTCGTCGTCGGCTCGAGGACGTCGAACTCCTCCCCGGACACGGAATCGTGGAGCGCACCGCCGTAGTAGTGCTGGATCCGCTCGGGAAGTCCTGCAGGCCTGTCAGCCATTGTCTCTCCTTCTCGACGGCACTCGCCGTCACGTTGAACTGAGGTCAGCGGGCCGAGGCCCACTCCTCGAAGCGCGCACGCCATGCGGCGTTCATCGGGTAGAGACCCTCGACCGGATGGCCGTCGGCCACCATGAGGGCGATGAACTCCTCCTCGGCCTCCTGCTGCTCCGATGCGGCAAGAATCTCGAGGACCATATGTGGGGGAATGACGAGGGCGCCATCATCGTCACCGACGATGACATCGCCGGGTTGGACGGTCACCCCTCCACACGTGATCGTGTCATCGACGCTCCACGGGATGTGGACGCGGCCGAGTACGGAGGGGTGGGCGGCCTGCGCGAAGACCGGCAGATCGACGTCGCCGACCGGGCCCCAGTCCCGAACTGCCCCATCGGTGATGATGCCGGCTGCGCCGCGCACCTTTGCCCGCAGGGCGAGGATGTCGCCGAGGGTGCCGGCGAACTCGAAGGAGCGGGCCTCCATGACAAGGACCTCGCCTTCGTTGACCGTGTCGACGGCCCGCTTCTGCGCGTTGTATCCACCGCCGTGGGCTCTGAAGAGGTCGGGGCGGTGGGCCACGTAGCGGAGCGTGCGCGCCCGGCCGACGAGCGTCGTGCCCGGCTTCATCGGGTGGACGCCGTCGATGGAGACGTTGGGGTAGCCCTTCTGCCTCATCTGCGACGACAGCGTCGCCACCGCGACCTTCGACAGACGCTCACGCAGTTCCGGCGTCAGCTCGAAAGACTCGAGGCCGGCCGCCTCGCGGCTGCCCCAGGCGTCGATGCGCTGGCGATCGTCGGCCTTCGGCGCGGAGCCGATGTCGGCGAGCGGCGGGCCGGCGACAACCGTCGTCGTCAGCTCGCCGGAGGTGATGGAGGGATCGGTCTCGGATGTGAGCTCGATTGTGACGCTCTGGCCCGGTGCGAGAACCGAGGATCCCGCCGGAGTGCCGGTGAGGATGACATCGCCGGGCTCGAGGGTCATGAAGCGCGACAGGTCGGCGATGAAGTGGGCGAAGCTGAAGAGGAGGGTGCTGGACGAATCGTCCTGGACGACCTCACCGTCGACGGAGGCCCTGATCCGCAGCGCGGAGGGATCAACGGTCGCAGCGTCGATGAGGCGCGGCCCGATCGGCGTCATGCCGTCGCCTGACTTCGAGCGCACGTTCGAGCCCTTGTCCGCCGCGCGGAAGTCGAGCAGGCCCATGTCATTCGCGGCGGTGACCCACCCGACGTGGCTCCACGCGTCCTCCTCCGAGATGTTCCGGCCGGCGGTGCCGATGACGAGGGCGATCTCGGCCTCGAACACGAGCAGCTCGGTGCCCTCGGGGCGGACGACCTCCCCCGGGCCGGCCAGCGACGACGGCGCCTTGAAGAAGTACGAGGCCTCCGCCGGGATCCGCCCGCGCTGCTCCGCCCGGGAGGGGTACGCCAGGTGAACGGCGATGACCTTCCCCACGGGATGGCCGAGCGTGTCCGAGATGGTGTTCAACGCCTGCTCCTTTGCAAGTCATCCAGGTCGCCGGTTCAGTGAATATCTCCGAAACCTGGTTGGTCGTATCTTGTTTCGTATACGATCTGAGATATGATCATGATCTGCCATCGCATGGTTGTCAATTGAAAATGTGAAACTGCTCCCGCGAGCTTTCTCTGGCTACGGCGCACGAACGTGCAGCGTTCCCTTGGCCCGGTGGGATCAGCTGATGATGAGGGTGCAGCCCTCCCGCTTCGAAGGAGAAGTGACCATGTCCAGAATCGACGAGCTTCTGACCTCTATCCCCACCGACCTCTACATCAACGGCGAATTCCGGCCCTCCCGCTCCGGCGAGCGCTTCGATGTCTACAATCCGGCCACCGGCGAGGTCCTCACGACCGTCGCCAGCGCGGCACCGGAGGATGCCGCCGAGGCGCTTGATCTCGCGGTCGCCGCCCAGGAGGCCTGGGCCGCCACGCCACCGCGGACCCGCTCCGACATCCTCTACCGCGCCTTCGACCTCGCGACGACGACGTACCGCGAGGATCTCGCCCTCCTCATGACGCTGGAGATGGGCAAGCCCCTCGACCAGGCCGACGGCGAGGTCACCTACGGGGCGTCGTTCCTCCGCTGGTTCGCCGAGGAGGCGACGAGGATCCGGGGCGACTACTTCCGCATCCCCGAGGGGCACCTCCAGGCGATCGTCGTCCGCCGTCCCGTCGGGCCCTGCCTCTTCATCACACCCTGGAACTTCCCGCTGGCCATGGCCACCCGCAAGGCCGGCCCCGCGTTCGCCGCGGGCAACGTCGCCATCCTCAAGCCGTCGAAGGAGACCCCGCTGACCTCGCTGTTCTTTGCGAAGATCATGCACGAGGCGGGCCTGCCCGCCGGGGTCCTCGCCGTCATCCCCTCGAAGTCCTCCCGGACGATCACCGGCCCCCTCATTGCCGACCCGCGGCTGCGCAAGCTCTCGTTCACCGGCTCGACCGCCGTGGGCAAGGCCCTCCTCAAGGAGGCCTCCGCCAACGTTCTGCGCACCTCGATGGAGCTCGGCGGCAATGCCCCCTTCATCGTCTTCGAGGATGCCGACATCGACCGGGCCGTCGAGGCCGCGGTCGCGACGAAGCTGCGGAACATGGGCGAGGCGTGCAACGCCGCCGACCATTTCTTCGTCCACGATGACGTGTACGACGAGTTCACGGAGAAGTTCACGACGGCCCTCGCCTCCCAGAGGGTGGGCGATGGGACGGAGGACGGCGTCGACGTCGGCCCGCTCGTCTCCCAGCATCAGCTCGATGACGTGAGCGGCCTCGTCGACCGCGCCGTCCAGGCCGGTGCCCAGATCACGACCGGCGGCCGGAGGATCGGCGAGGAGGGCTTCTTCTTCGAGCCCACCGTCATCACCGATATCGCCCACGATGCCGAGATCATGACGACCGAGATCTTCGGACCGGTCGCCCCCGTCGTCCGGTTCTCCGACGAGAAGGACCTCGTGCGCATCATCAACGCCGATTCAGTGGGTCTGGCCGGCTACTTCCATACGAACAGCCTGCCGAGGATCCTGCGGCTCGCCGAGAAGCTCGAGATCGGCATGCTCGGCGTCAACAGCGCCACCATCTCCAATACGGCCGCACCGTTCGGTGGGATGAAGCAGTCCGGCATGGGCCGCGAGGGCGGCAAGGAGGGCATCGAGGAGTACCTCGAGACCGTCTACGTCGGCATGCCCGCACCCGACCTCATGTGAGTGTCAGAAGACTCCATGTGAGAGTCGGGAGACCTCACGTGAGTTCCTGAGGGCCGCTGACCATCGCCACAATCCCGCTTCCGCCTCGCCCGTGCAGATCCGCCTAGACTGGGGTCGGCACCGGCGAGGCGGAAGGGCACGTGATGAGGCCAGATGGCGTGATACTCGACTTCGGCGGCGTCATCGCCCTCTCCCGGAAGAACGCGGGCTGGCAGCAGCGTGTGGCGGAGGAGATCCTCGCCCTCCTGGGGGATGCACCCCTCCCCCTCGACCGGATCGCCGATGATCTCGACGCGGCCGACACAGCGTATTCACTCTGGCGGGATGCGATGTCGCGGCCCGCGGAACCGGTCGAGCTCAGCCACGAATCGTACGTCCGCGACTTCATCGCCGCCGACTGGCCACCGGCGTCACGGAATCGTCTCGTCGGCCACGAGTCCGCGATCTGCCGGGCGATCTCCCGCACCCAGGTCACCCGTACCGTGCGCCCCGGGATCACACGACTGCTCGACTGGTGCGGCGAGCGCAGCCTGCCCGTGGCAATCGCCTCCAATGCTCTGAGCGGTTCCGTCCACCGCGAGGCTCTCGACGACTTCGGCTTCAGCCGCCACATCACAGCCCAGGTCTATTCCGATGAGGCGGGGGTCCGCAAGCCCAACCCCGCCCTCATCCACGCGGCCGCCGCCGGCCTCGGGCTCTCGGCAAGCCGCTGCTGGTACGTCGGTGACAGAATCGACCGTGACGTCCTCTGCAGCCGACGGGCCGGCGTCGCCGCCGTCATCCTCACCCCCGTCCCGCACGCTCCCCCGCGCCCCTTCCACGTACCTGTCGAACCAGACCACACCCTCGCCAAACCGGGCGCTCTCGTCGACATCCTCCGCCCCCTCTTCTGAAAAATCCCGCGTCCTGAGAACGGAGAATCCCCCGATCGGATGATCGGGGGATTCTTCTCAGTCGACTACCGTCGTGATCGTCCGATGAGCGACAGGACGAGGGACACGACGAGGAGGATGATTCCCAGCCAGATGAGGAACTGAGCTGCTTCGACAAAGACGCCGAACAGCACCATGACGATACCGATGACGATGAGTGCTAACCACATGATTCTCTCCTTGGGTGCGGTTGTCGCGATGCGACGGTCCAATGCCGAAGAGGGGAACTCCGACGGGTGGCTGCGTCACTGGCTGTAACGGCCTGATCGTTCTAGTGTGCTGTCGACGGTACTCGATCGCGACCGGAGAACAGTGGATTTCTCCCCTCATAGCGAGATTTCGGCGCGAATCCGCCACTTCCGCCAGGGTTCTCCCAGAGAACATCATGGCTGACAACAGGTTCTGCCCGAAATTCCGCCATTCAAGGCCGCCTGGGGGGGAAAGGTCCCAGGACTGCAGAGGTCCGGCCATGGGCATCGCAGGAGTGCTCGGGCGACCCCCGCGAGCTATAGGTCAGAAAGTGTGTCTCTGATCCTGGTTTATCGTTGAGGGCATGGGAGAAGGTCTGACATTTAATACTTCTGGAGTATTAAATCCATGCCTTCTCCCACCTACCGGCGTACGTGTGATATCTGCTCTGCTTCACTGAAGAAGAATGGCTACACCACAGCAGGTGCCCAACGGTTCCGATGCACTCGCTGCGGCAGCTCCACCACCCTGACCAAGCCGGCCCTGACCGACCGGCACGTGCTGCGCTGGTTCGTGTCCTGGCTCCTCGATAGCTTCGACCCGGCAACAGTCGGGATCTCACCGCGCACGTTCCGGCGCAAGATCGCACACCTATGGCAGATCCAGCCGCGCCCAATCCTCACCGGAGAAGTCCATGACGTCCTCATTCTCGACGGGACATGGATCGGGAACATGGTCTGCCTCATCGCCTCCAGCCCCACCCATGTCGTCGCCTGGCACTGGGCCACTCAAGAGAACGCCCACTCCTGGCAGGTACTGATGGATACCCTGCCCCCACCACGCATCGTCGTCATTGACGGCGGCTCCGGCATCGCCAAAGCCCTGCGCGCCAGCTGGCCCACCACACACATCCAACGCTGCCTGTTCCACGTCTTCCTCAACGTCAAACGACAGACCACGTTCCGGCCCGTGTTCGGGCCCTCCAAAGACGCCCTGTCTCTGACCAGAGCCCTCATGCAAGTCACCACCCGCGACGAAGCCATCGCCTGGCAGAAAGAACTCGCCCGCGTCCACGCCCACCACAAGCCCACGCTCAACGAAAGAACCATCAGCCGGGACAGATACGGCCACCCCACAACGGACTACACCCACCTGCGATCACGGCGAGCATTCGCAGTGCTGACCACACGGGCACGGGCCGGTGACCTGTTCACCCACCTCAACCCAGAGCTCCACGCAGTGACCGGCACAATACCGCGCACCACAAACCGGCTCGAGGGCGGAATCAACTCACCCCTCAAGGCGCTGATCGCCACACATCGAGGAATGCCACCAGCTCACCAACGCGCCCTGACCGACTGGTACCTGTACTACCGCACCGAAGCCCCCGAGGACCCCGCCACAACAGCCGCTCGCTACCACGACCACCACGCCCACATCCGCGCCGACGCGGCACACCAACAGAACCAGCCCCGCCAATACGACACCGCCCTGGACTGGACAGAACTACGCTAGACACGCCCAACCCAGACACACTTTTTGGCCTATAACTCACCCCCGCGGCCGCACTCACCTCGGGAACGACAGCGGCCCGGCCGAGCGTCATGCTCGGGCCGGGCCACATGGGCAGTGCCCTCGATTGGATTCGAACCAACGACCTATCGCTTAGGAGGCGATTGCTCTTCCGCTGAGCTACAAGGGCAACGCCCTACATTCTAGCGAATGAACTCATTCGGGCCTATTCCACGGGACGTCCGTCACGCTCGGCGGCGTGGGAGGAATGTCATCCCCGGGCTTGATCCGCTTCGGGACGACCATGACCGGGCAGGTCGAATGGTGGAGGATCGCCTGCGAGGTCGAACCGAGGAGGAGACCCGCGAAACCGCCCCGGCCGCGGGTGCCGATGACGAGCATGTCGACAGCGGTCGAGAACTCTGCCATCAGGGCCGCGGGGTTGCCCTCGAGGGCATGGGTGCGAACATCGATATCGAAGCCGCGCGTGGCCTCCTCGACAACAACCTCGAGGCCGGAGCGCACATCATCCAGCACGTCGACCGAGTACCCCGCCCCCGGCATCCACGCGATCGAGCCCATGTTGACCGCAGCGACCGCGGTGAGCTTCGCCTGCCAGCGCTCGGCCTCCCAGATGGCGCGCTCGAGCGCGATGTTCGCCGCCTCGGATCCATCGACGCCGACGACGATGTGGCGGATCGGCAGGCAGGAGCCTGCCGACTGTTCGGTGACGACAACTGTCGGGCAATAGGCGTGTGCGGGAACCGCGCTGGAGACCGTGCCGAGCAGCCTATCCGCGAAGGACCCTCGGCCCCTGGAGCCGACGACGACCGTCGCGACCTTCTTGGACAGCTCGACGAGGACCGCGGCCGGGTCGCCCGTCTCCAACGAGGACGACGTCTCCACGCCAGCGCCCTCCGCACGCTTGACGGCGATGTCGAGGAACTCGTCCGCCGCTTCGAACAGCCTCGAGTCGATTGAGGACCCTGCGCCCTCGAATGTGTGGGCCGTGTACGTCGGCAGCTCATAGGACGTGACGATGTGGAGCCGCGCCTGCCTCCGCTTTGCCTGTTCGATCGCCCACGTGAGGGCGATATCTGATCTTTCTGAACCATCGATACCTACGGCGACAACGTTGTCATGCGTCATGACGGCCTCCTTCTCAGGTCTTGTCCTCACTTTACCGCTGGAATGCCGTTTGCGTACCGGCAGATTCCTATTCGCCCCGGTCAGGCTTGCCATGCGGTCGCAGATCACGCGAACGACTCACCTCTGGCCGGAGAGCGCCGCCATGGGCAACAGAAAAGGAGCAGTCCAACTGGACTGCTCCTTCTGCTATCGCGCTATCAGAGAACGCGGAGGTAAATCGGGTTGCCCCAGACCGGTGCCTCCTTGGTTCCCATGGTCGGGTTCCAGGCTGCGATGTGCGAGCCGTTGCCGGTGTAGATGCCGACGTGGCCGGGCCACCACATGAGGTCGCCGGGCTGTGCCTGTGACGCGGGCACCTGGGTGCCGGCAAAGCGTGCGGCCGAGGACGAGGCGGGGATGGACACGCCGACCTGACGGTAGACGAACGCGGCGTAGCCGATGCAGTCCCAGCCCGCGGGGCTGGTGCCGCCCCACACGTAGGGGGCTCCCTCATAGGAGCGGGCGATGGCGACGACCTGGGCGCCGACACCGGACGCGGCAGGAGCCGGGGCAGCTGCGGGCGCGGGGGCCGGTGCGGCCTGAGCGGCAGGAGCCTGTGCGGCGGGTGCCGGGGCGGCGGCGGGCGCGGCCTGCTCGGCGGGCGCTTCGACGGCGACCGGGGCGGCCTCTTCGACCACCGGCTCCGGCTCGGGCTCGGGCTCGGGGGCCACGGCGGTCACGGTCACCTCGTCGAGCGCGAAGTCGGCGGAGCCCTCGGTCTTCACCGTGAACTGAGCGACCGCCTCTTCAATGGGCTGTGCGGCGAGGTCGATACGCTCGGAAGCGCCGATCTGCTCTTCGGTGCCGAAGGCGGCGGGTGCAGCTGCGCTGAACAGCAGGCCCGTCGTCGCGGCTGCGGCACCGACAACGCCGGCGGCCATGGGCTTGACAGCAGGGACAGCCACGTGACGGCCGGAACGCTGAGACTTGATCATTGATTTCTCCAAGCGGGGGAACCCGCGGGTTACTTCATTGGTCTTTCAGTTTTGCTTGGCATCTGGTTGACACCCGTCCGCTGGGCGAACTTCAAAAACTATAACAATAGTGAAACGGAAATGTCACGCTTCGATAACAACGCATTTCGGCTGGTCAGCGGCCCGATCGTAAAACCCTGCTATGACGGGGGAAAGTAGCGCGACCCGCGTCACAGAATGTTATAACTGTGTCCCACTTCGCACTTCCGGTCGTGACAATTCCGTGTATCGGCTCCGAGGATGTGCTCCACGCGCCGGGCGGCTGACACGCGGAGAGGGCAGTGCCCGCTCGTCACCCGGGTCCCACATTCCCCTGGCCAGCACGAATGCTTTTGGGAGGACCTAGGCAGTCAGGCTAGGGGCCACGAGGCAAGACTCGTGGGCGCGCCTCAGCCCCGACACCTGTCGGGTGGCAGCACCTCGACAGGTGTCTGGCGCAGGGCGCGAACTCACTGACTCACTCGTGGAGACGAAGAAGCGGCCAGCGCTCAGCGCTGGCCGCTCTCACGTCGAAGGCTGGGTCAGCCGCCGACGCGGACGTAGGTGGGGGTGCCGTAGACCGGACCCTCGTACGTGCCCGAGGAGGGGTTGCGGGCGGCGATGTGCATGCCGTTGCCCGAGTAGATGCCGATATGACCCGGCCACCACACGAGGTCACCCGGCTGCGCCTGCGAGGCGGGGATGGTGCGGCCAGCATAGAGCTGCGCACTCGAGGAGCGCGGCAGCGAGATGCCGGCCTGCGCGAAGACATAAGAGGTGAAGCCGGAGCAGTCCCAGCCGGCCGGGGTGGTCCCGCCGTAGACATAGGGGGCGCCGACGTACTGGCGAGCGATCGCAACGACCGACTGGTTGCCCGAGGACACGGCGGGAGCCGGTGCGGGGGCAGCGACCTGGGGGGCTGCCTGAGTCTGAGCCGGTGCGGCGGCGGCCTGCGGCGCGGCCTCAGCCGGAGCGGGAGCTGCGGCCGGAGCGGCCGGGACCTCAGCCTCGACCTCGACGGGGGCCTCTTCGACGACCGGCTCGGGGGCGGCCTCGGAGGTGACAGAAATGGGGGCCAGCTCGACAGCGGCCTCTTCAGGGAGTTCGACGCCGATGACGGCGGGTGCCTGCGGGGCGGCGAGGGAGACGGTCTTGGCGACAGCCTCGGTCTCGGGCGCAGCAACAGCAGCGGTAGCCGTCATTCCGAATGCAGCGGATACCGCGGCAACAGTGAAAGCGGATGAAGGTCGAACCTTGGGGGCGACGTGACGGCCACGACGGTTGGACATATCTCTCCTGACAGGAAGTTTTCCTTACAGATCAAGAGAGTAACGGAAGATAACGAATATGTCACGAACAATTACAGTCTGTGATCCATAAATCACAGAAGGTGTGACCTACGCATCAATGAAGAGGTGCCTGCCGACTGCGTCGGCGACCTGCTCCAATACCCCGCCGGGGCCCGTGATAGTCAGTCCACGCGGCGTCTTCTCAACAGTGATGGTCACCCCCGGGCCGATCCCTGCCGACCTCAGCTCCGCGAGGAGCTGGACGTCGACCTGCAGCGGCTCAGCGATCCTCCGGAGTGTCGCGGTGATGACGGGGCCGCTGACATCCGCGACGGCGACGAGGCCGGAGTGCCCGGCGGCAAGGCTGCCGGGCCCCTCGGCCGCGGACGGGATCGGATTCCCGTACGGGTCGTGGGTGATCGCTCCGAGAACACCCTCGAGCTTCTCCGCAACGCGGTCGGACATGACGTGCTCCCACCGGCACGCCTCCTCGTGGGCGTACTCCCAGTCCATACCGATGACGTCGATGAGGAGACGCTCGGCGATGCGGTGCTTGCGCATGACCTCCGTGGCCTTGCGGCGCCCGGCGACGGTGAGCTCGATCTGCCGGCTGGGTCCGATGGTGAGCAGACCATCCCGGGACAGCCTGTTGACGGTCTCCGAGACGGTGGGTCCGGAGTGCTCGAGTCGCTCCGCAATGCGGGCCCGAAGGGGCGGGATCCCCTCCTCCTCAAGCTCGTAGACCGTCTTCAGGTACATTTCGCCGGTATCGATCAGATCAGCCACTTTTCCTCCTGCACAGATGACTCCACTCTATCTGGACGGCCGTGAGATGGGCGTCCGAATCTGGGAGAGTTGAACCATGCTGATTCCCACTGAGATTCTTCCACGCGACGGCCGATTCGGTGCGGGTCCCTCGAAGGTGCCGGCCGACCATCTCACCCTTGATCCGGCCTGGATGGGCACCTCCCACCGGAAGGCCCCCGTCAAGGATGTCGTCGGCAGGATCCGCGAAGGACTCGGCGAGCTCTTCCGCCTGCCGGAGGGGTACGAGATCGCCCTCGGCAACGGCGGCGCGTCGCTCCTGTGGGACGCGATTCCGTTCTGCCTGGTCGAGGACCGGTCCCGCGCCGCGACCTTCGGCCAGTTCTCGACCAAGGCGGCGAAGGCGCTCCGGGCGAATCCCTTCGTCAGCGATCCCATCGTCGATGCCGGGGAGCCGGGCACTGCCCTGCTCCCCGAGGCGGCGGACGGGATCGACTCCTATCTCTATCCCCAGAACGAGACCTCGACCGGAGCGATGCTGCCGGTCAAGAGAATCGGCGGGCCGGGTGCGCTGACCATCGTCGACGCGACGTCGGCAGCGGGCGGGGTCGACTTCGACGCGAGCGAGGTTGACGTCTACTACTTCTCCCCCCAGAAGTGCTTCGCCTCAGACGGCGGACTGTGGTTCGCCGCCCTGTCTCCGGCGGCGATCGAGCGCATCGGACGGCTGACCGCGCAGCGCTGGGTCCCGGACATCCTCAACCTCCAGCTCGCCCTCGATAACTCGAGGAAGAACCAGACGCTCAACACCCCAGCGCTTGCCACCCTCCACCTCATGCTCGCCCAGCTCGACTGGATGCTTGAGGAGGGCGGACTGTCGGCGATGGACGCCAGGACGACGAGATCATCCGATCTCGTCTACGACTGGGCGGCGCGCACGGAATGGGCACATTCCTTCGTCGAGGAGGGCCACCGGTCCCAGGTTGTCGCGACGATCGACATCGACCTGCCGGCCGACGAGGTGAGCGCGGCCTGCCGCGCCTCCGGCATCGTCGACATCGACGGCTACCGCGGCCTGGGCCGCAACCAGCTGAGGGTCGCAACCTTCCCGGCCGTGGAGCCGGACGACGTCACGGCTCTTCTGGAGTCGCTGTCCTGGGTGGGACAGCAGATACCCCGGAGCTGAGCGCGGCCTGCTCCTGCGTGGTCGCATCGAGCGTCCGCTCCCGGCGGCGCCGCTCGTTCCGCTGCGCCTCGCGGCGCTCGGCATGCTCGGCGGGGCCGATGATGACGAGATGCGGCCTGACGTGGCGACGGTACTCGAAGGTGACGTTCCAGTGGCGGCGCACCCAGATGAGGGCGCCGAACGAGACGAGGATGGCCGCGACGGCGCCGATGCCGATCCCCCAGCGGGGATGGACGTTCGACGCGATCCAGCCGACGATCGGGGCACCGATCGGGGTCGATCCCATGAGGACCACCTGGTAGAGGGCCATGATCCGCCCCCTCATCATCGGGTCGACCGAGGTCTGGATCGCCATGTTGGCGCTTGTCAGCAGCGTGAGCGTGAAGTAGCCGACGAGGATGCAGGAGATCGCGTAGGTCCAGTAGGTCGGCATGAGGGCGTTGATGCCGGCGGTGATGCCGAAGCCGAAGCCGGCGAGGACGACGAGCCGCACGCGTGACTCCCTCCGCCGCGCGGCCATGAGCGCGCCGGTGAGCGATCCGATCGCCATGATCGAGCCGAGCAGACCGTACTCCCCCGCGTCCTTGCCGAACACCTCGCTCGCCATCGACGCGCTCGTCAGCTGGAAGTTGAGGCCGAGGCTGGAGATGACGCCGGCGACAACGAGGATGACGACGATGTCGGAGCGGTGGCGTATGTAGCGGGCCGCCTGCCGGATCTGGCCCTTCTCTCGGGGCTGATGCTTGATCGGGTAGAACTTCGCAGCCTTCATGAGGGCCAGGCCGATGAGGGTGGCGCCGAAGGAGATGCCGTTGATGACGAAGACCCAGCCGGTGCCGACGAGGGCGATGAGGAGGCCCGCGAGCGCGGGGCCGATGAGGCGCGCGCTGTTGAAGCTGGCCGAATTGAGGCCGATCGCGTTGGTCAGGTGCTTGGGCTCGACGAGCTCGGAGACGAAGACCTGCCGCGGTGGCGTATCGAAGGCAGAGACCGTGCCGAGCGCGAGCGCGAAGCCGTACACGATCTCGACGGTCGCATGGCCCGTGAGGACGAGCACGCCGAGACCGACGGCGAGCAGTCCCATGAGGGACTGGGTGACGTACATGATCTTCCGCTTGTCGTAGCGGTCGGCGAGCACGCCGGCATAGGGGGTGATGAGGAGCAGGGGCAGGAACTGCAGGGCCGTCGTCACGCCGACCGCAAAGGCATCGTTGTCCGTGAGCTCAGTGAGGACGAGCCAGTCCTGCGCCACGCGCTGCATCCAGGTGCCCGTGTTCGCCACGATGGCAGTGAAGAACCAGAGCCGATAGTTCTCGTATTTGAGTGAGAGAAAAGTCCGCTTCACCTAGTGATCATCGCCCGCATGATCCTCGCCGCTCGGCCGAGGGTGGCGATGTCATCTCCTTCCAATTTTCCGAACTGTTGATCGAGCCAAGCCGCGCCCTCGAGCGACGCGGCATCGAGCGCCGCGCGCCCCTCATCCGTAATCGTGACCTCGGTCCGCCGGCTGTCGACGGCGTCCCGCTCCCGACGGACCTGACCCGCCTCCGCCATGGCCGAGACAAGCTTCGACATGGAGGGGACGGAGACGCGCTCGTGCGAGGCGAGCTCGCTGACGGTCATCGGGCCCTGTGCGAGGACGGTGAGGACGCAGAAACGAGATTCGCCGAGCCTCCCTGATCCACGCAGTCCGCGGGATAGGTGAAGCACGGCGAATCTCAGAGAATCGGCGACTTCAGCATTGTTTACCACGGCCTCCATTGTAACAAATGGTTAACGGGGTAAACCATAGCTGATGGTGGTCTACTCGATCACAGGCCGAGCGCTCCCTCGACGGGGCCGCGCACGAAGTAGAGGACGAACAGGGCGCTGACGATCCAGAGGAGCGGGTGGACGCGGCGGCGAGAGACCGCGGCGAGGATCGAGTAGGAGATGAACCCCATGCCGATGCCGACGGTGATCGAGTACGAGAACGGCATGAAGACGATCGTGAGGAACGCCGGAATGCCGATGACGAGGTCCTTCCAGTCGATGTTCGCGACCTGCTGCATCATGAGGAAGCCGACGATGACGAGCGCCGGGGTGGCCGCCTCGTAGGGGATCATGCCGGCGAGCGGTGCGAGGAAGGTGCTGAGAAGGAAGAGCGTGCCGGTGACGATGCTCGCCAGGCCCGTGCGCGCGCCGTCGGCGACACCGGTCGTCGACTCGATGTAGGCGGTGTTGGAGGAGACGCCGCCCAGGCCGCCCGCGATCGCACCGAGGGAGTCGATGGCGAGGATCTGGCGCATGCGGGGAGGGTTGTCATCCTCGTCGAGAAGGTTCGCCTCGGAGCCGACGGCGACCATCGTGCCCATCGTGTCGAAGAAGTCCGCGAGCATGAGCGAGAAGACGAGAACGAGGACGGCGATGATCGAGATCTTCTCGAACGGGCCGGTGATCGAGAACGTGCCGAGTGTCGAGAACTCCGGCACCGAGACGGGCGAGCCGTTGAGCGCGGGGACGGTGAGTCCCCAGCCGCCGGGGTTCGAGCCGTCAGGGGTCTGGCCGCCGAGCTTGAGGATCGACTCGAGGGCGATCGCCGAGGCGGTCGCGATGACGATGCCGATGAGGATGGCGCCGCGGACGCGCTTGACCATGAGGACCATGATCGACAGGAGGCCGACAATGAAGACGACGAGCGGCCACGACGCGATCGAGCCGTTGATGCCAAGATCGAGCGGGGTGCCGGCGCCGGGACGGACGATGCCGGCGTTGACGAGGCCGACGAGGGCGATGAACAGGCCGATGCCGACCGAGATGGCGGTCTTGAGGAAGCTCGGGACAGCCTTGAAGATGGCCTCGCGCAGGCCTGTCATGACGAGGAGGAAGATGAGGATGCCCTCGAGGACGACGATGCCCATCGCGTCTGCCCAGGTCATGCCCGGCAGGGACACGATCGTGTAGGCCAGCATCGCGTTGAGGCCGAGGCCCGCCGCCATCGCCATCGGGAAGTTGGCGACCGATCCCATGAGGATCGACATGATGGCTGCGACGAGCGCCGTGCCGGCTGCGATGGCCGGGGTGTTGGCGCCCTCGGTACCGCCGCCGAGGAAGTGACCCGTCGAATCCGGGGTGGAGAGGATGATCGGGTTGAGGACGAGGATGTAGCTCATCGCGAAGAACGTGACGAGCCCGCCGCGGATCTCCTGGCCGACCGACGAGCCGCGCTCGGTCAGCTTGAAGGTGCGATCAAGGAAACGGGTTGGCATGGTGCGCTCAAGTAAATCGTTCACAACCCTGATATTTGGCGGTTTCCCGGATCAAATCGACGCCGTTTCATATGGTGGAATAAAAACCATCCATATCGTGAGATGAAGGCTATGGGACGTCGGCCTGGATCAGCTTCCCCACTCCGCGCACCTGGAGCTTTCCCTCGTCCGCCCTCACAAAGATGCCCTCGCCATGGTTGAGTGTGATTCTCTGCTCCTTTGTCGCCACCTCGATGGCTCCGGACAGGGCGAGGAGGATGCGGGGGCCGCGGCCGGGCAGCGATCGAGTGTCATTCCACGTGCGGAGGTCGGCGACCGACAGCTCGAAATCCTCGACGGGCGCATAGTAGGTGCGCGTGACCTCGGAGACGTGTTCAGGGGCGATCCGGATGGGTGGCGCGGCCACATAGTCGACCGTCGCGAGCAGTTCGGGCACGTCGATGTGCTTCGAGGTGAGACCGGCTCGGAGCACATTGTCCGAGTTCGCCATGATCTCCACACCCAGGCCCGACAGATAGGCGTGGACCGTCCCGGCTGGGACGAACAGGGCCTCCCCGGGCTGAAGGGTCACGGGGTTGAGGAGAAGGGAGGCGACCACGCCCGGGTCGCCCGGGTAATGGCTGTCCAGCAGCGTGACGATCCGGTCGGCGCGCTCCGACGGGGACTCACCGCGCTCGAGCCTCGCCCGGCACCCGGCGACGAGTGCAGCGACCTTGTCAGAGCTCGGACGGGACTCCTCGCTCAGCAGATACTCGAAACAGCGCCGTATACCCTCGGCGCTGAGATCCTCGCGGAGGTAGGAGAGCATCGTCTCGGCGATCTCACACGGCAGGCCGGTGATGACGTCGGCGACACGACGAGGGGCGCGGAAGCCCGCGACTGCCTCGAAGCGGTCGAGTGCGAGCAGCAGCTCGGGCTTGTGGTTGCGGTCGCGATAGGAGCGGGTCGGATCGGACAGCGGCACACCCTGGCGCTCCTCATCCTCGAACCGCTGCGCCGCCTGCTCGCGGGACGGATGGACCTGGAGAGAGAGCGGCTTCGCGGGGGCGATGAGCTTGAGGAGATACGGGAGTGTGTTGCCCATGCGGGCGACGTCATCGCCGAGCGCACCCTGCGGGTCCGCGAGGACGTACGTGCGCAGGTCAGTCTCTGCAGGAGGCGCCTCGGGGCTGTAGGCGAGACCATCACCGATCGTCGCCGGACCCGCCGTGTGGGTGCCGAGCCACAGCTCAGCCACCGGGGTCTCGCTCTCCACCGTATCGAACAGGGCCGGAATCGCACTGGTCGAACCCCAGGCGTAATCCTTGACCGCTCCGCGAAGCCTCTCCACTTAACCCTCGACCACTTCGATCTCCGCGTCATCGAGCGCCGGCTCCGACTGGTCCCAGAGCTTCCTCTGCTTCGGGGCGTCCGTCTCCGAATGGGCACCGCATCCGTGATCGAGCGAGACTACCTTCCCGTCATCGGGCGACCATTCGTTGGCGCACACGCCGAACAGACTGCGGGCCGAACCCGCCATGAGCATCATGAACGCACACGTCGAGCAGTTCGCCTTGGCCGCCTTGGCCGAGGGGCTGTTCGGGCCGCGATCGGAGTTGTACCAGCGATTGAAGGCCTCCGCGCGACCCTCCTGGGAGAGCACACGGGCACGTCCGAGGCCGAGCTCGAACTCCCTCAGCTGGTCGGCATCCTCCGATGTGTCCTCGAAGCCCGCAACCAGCCTCGGGTCATCCTCGCGGTAGGGCAGAGGCTCGGTGCCGGAGATATCGTCCGGCTCGAGCCGGTCGGCCCACGGCACCCAATCGGGGGCGACGAGCGCCTCCGGGCCGGGCTTGAGCGACAGCTCGTTGATGGTGACCTTACGGGAGCGCGGCGCCCGGGACTGTGTCACCGCCCAGAACCATCCGACGTAGCCGGGATGCAGGCAGGTGAAGGCGTGCGTGAGGACGCGATCCCCCTCGGGGACCACGCCGACGTGATCACCGATCATCTCGGGCGTCGTGATGTCGAGAAGGGCGTCGCGCGCGGGCTCGATGGCCTGCGCGAGAGTCTTCTCCTTCGTGACGGTCTGGACAGGGACTAGACGGGTCATGCGTCGAACTCACTTGCCAAAGTACGGAGGGCCTGTGCGATGCGGGGGCTGCCCTCGGGGTAGCGCCCCCTGCGGAGTTGGGTTGAGGCGCTGTCGAGCAGCCTGATGAGATCCTCGATGATCGGGACCATGTCTTCCGGCTCGCGCCTCGCCGCCTTGGCGAGCGAAACCGGAGCCTCCTTCAGTTCGACCGAGAGCGCGTGCAGTCCGCGCCTGCCCTCTGCGACCGAATACTCCACAGGCGCGCCCTTCCGCGGGCGGGCCCCGGCGGGCAGGACGGACGCCGGGAAGTAGACGTCGCGGCCGTCATCGCCGGTGATATAGCCGAAACCCTTGTCTTGGCTGAAGAACTTAACCTTGCCCGTTGGCACGACAGCTCCTTCTATTCTGCAGAGATACTCCTCCTACTCTACCGCCTCGACTATCGCCCCGGAGTCGCGAACGACAGCGACTGCAGGCCCACCCCTCCGCCGCCCGCGAAACATCGTCACTTCACCACCTGCCGCAGGGTGCTCCAGAACACAAAACCGTTACACTGAGGCCAGCATTCCCCTGACGGGATAGACGACTGGAAGCAGAGCACGAAGCATGACCGACATCGACGGGGCCCTCCCGATGAGCGTGGAGCCGTTCCGCCCTACCGACCTTCTCAGCGATCCCAACGGCGTCCTCGAGCAGCCACAGGCCGCCGAGGAGGCCCTCTACTCGCTCGCGGATCAGGCCGGGGACGAGCTCTATGTCATCTTCGTCAGCGATTTCGGCGACCTGGGGCCGAGCGAATGGGCCCAGCAGGCGAGCAGCGCGGTCATCGACGAGGGCGACGCCCTCATCGCCTTCGCCACCGAGACGACCGAGGCGGGCTACTGGTCCCTCGACGAGCAGGTCGCAGGCAATGTCGAAGAGGCGATCATCCTCGCCCGGCCCGAGCTGCGCGACGGCGACTGGGACGCCGCGCTGACGACGATCACCGAGGACCTCACGTCCGACGGCGAGGGACTCGGCGGCGGCACCGACACGACGGGCTTCTTCACGTTCGCCGGCGTGGCCCTCCTCCTGGTCGGCGGCTTCATCGCCTTCACCGTTGTCCGGAAGAGCCGCAGATCCAAGGCCGAGAAGAAGAAGCGCTCCGAGAGCCTCGAGGCCCTCGGCAAGCGCGCCGCCAACGCCCTCATCGTCGCCGACGATGGGGTGCGCGAGTCGGCCGCCGAGCTCGAGTTCGCGAAGGCCGAGTTCGGGCTCCAGGCGACCGTTCAGTTCGACGAGGCCCTCGAACTGGCCCGCGCGGAGGTCCGCGAGGCCTTCGAGTATCGCAAGAAGCTCGACGACAACATTCCGGACACGGACCAGGAGAGGCACACGTACTACACGGCGATTCTCGAGCACACGACGAAGGCCCGGGAGGCGATTGCCGCCCAGGAGGAGGAGTTCGCCAGGCTCCGCGACATCAACGCCCGCGTCCACGAGATCCTCGCAGGCCTCTCGACACGGATCCAGGAGCTGAGTCCGCGCATCCCCACCGCCCAGGCACAGATCGACAGCCTCCGCCACCGTTTCCCCCAGGCCGCGCTCGCAACACTCCAGACCTACCCGGGCAAGATCGGCGAGTTCCTCGCCGCCGCCAAGGAGGCAGTTGCCCGCGGGCAGGAGCAGGTCGCGGCCGGCCAGCGCAGCCAGGCGTCCGTGTTCGCGCGGATCGCCGAGACGAACGTCCAGCAGGCCGCTCACCTGCTCGACGACGTGTCGGACGCCGAGCAGACGCTGCTCGATGCTCGGGCGAACCTCCAGAAGGCCATCGCCTCGCTGTCCTCCGATGTCGAGGACGCGAAGCGTCTCGGCGGCGGCGATCCCACGATCCAGGAGCGCCGCGCGGCCGCCGAGCGTGCCCTGTCCTACGCCGTCGACTCGAGCGCGGACCCGATTCTCGCGCTCGACCAGCTCGAAGAGGCAGAGACCGCGATCGATGCCTCGCTCGTCGGAGTCCGTCAGGCCGACGAGAACCGTCGCCGCCTCATGGCCGGTGTCGAGAAGACGAAGAGCTCGGCCGACCGGAAGATTCACGCCGCCGACGTCCTCATCGACTCGAACCGCGGCGCGGTCGGCTCCGAGGCCCGCACGTCCCTCTCGACGGCACTGTCCGCGAGGGCGGCCGGCGAACGAGCCTCTTCGGTTGACGAGCAGCTGGCCCACTATCAGCAGGCGGAGCGCTACGCCCGCCAGGCCGAGGATCAGGCGCAGTCCGACATCCGCCGCCATCAGCAGCCGGACTACTTCGGCGGCCGTCAGGGCGGCGGGTTCGGCGGCAACGGCATGATGACGGGCATGATCCTCGGCTCCATCCTCTCCGGCGGCTTCGGCGGCGGCAGCCGCGGGGGCGGCTTCTCCAGCGGATCCTTCGGCGGCTTCGGCGGCGGAGGCGGAGGCTTCGGAGGTGGCGGCGGCGGCTTCGGCGGCGGCATCGATTTCTGACCCTTCAATCACAACAGGTTTCACGACAGTCCCCAACGAAAGGTTCACCATGGCTGAAAAACAGTCCATCCTCGGCCGTATCGGCCAGCTCACCCGAGCCAACATCAACGCCCTCATCGACCGCGCTGAGGACCCGCAGAAGATGCTGGACCAGCTCGTCCGCGATTACACGAACTCGATCGCCGAGGCTGAGGACGCCATCGCCGTCACGATCGGCAACCTCCGTCTGGCCGAGTCCGACCACGCTGAGGATCTTCGCGAGGCCGAGGATTGGGGCCGCAAGGCCATCGCCGCCTCCGACCGTGCGGAGCAGTTCCGCACCGGCGGCGATGAGGTGAATGCGAAGAAGTTCGACGATCTCGCCAAGGTCGCGATCTCCAAGCAGATCGCCGCCGAGTCGGAGGCCCGTGCAGCCGAGCCGATGATCGACTCGCAGAACCAGGTCGTCGATCAGCTCAAGGACGGCCTGCAGACCATGCACCAGAAGCTCGATGAGCTGAAGTCGCGCAGGGATTCGCTCGTCGCCCGCCAGAAGTCCGTCGCCGCACAGGCGAAGGTCCAGGAGTCGATGGCGTCGATCAACGTCCTCGATCCGACGTCGGAGATCTCTCGCTTCGAGGAGCAGATCCGCCGCGAGGAGGCTGTCGTCGCGGGACGGAAGGAGCTCCAGGGCTCCTCCCTCGCCGACCAGTTCGCGGAGCTCGAGGACCACTCGAAGGACACCGAGATCGAGGCCCGTCTGGCCGCGCTCAAGGCCGGTCAGAAGCCGCAGGGCGAGATCGAGTCGGGCGAGAACACGACCATCTACTGAGTATCCGTTGGCCAGCCGCGTCAGCGGCTGGCCAACGCCTCGGTGGCTCTGTTCTCGCGCTGGAAGCTGAAAAGCCGCCATTTCCAGTCAACGTCCAGCCGCTATCAAGATAATGGGGACCATGAGCTCAGAAGCAAAGATTCTCGTCGTCGACGATGAGCCCTCGATCCGCGAACTCCTCAGCGCCTCGCTGTCGTTCGCGGGTTTTGAGGTCCGTATGGCGGCGGATGGCCACGAGGCCATCTCCCAAGTGTCCTTCGTCCACCCCGACCTCGTCGTCCTCGACATCATGCTCCCCGATATGGACGGGTTCGAGGTCCTCAAGAAGCTGCGGGAGCATGAACCGGGACTGCCGGTTCTCTTCCTCACCGCGAAGGACGACATCCAGGACAAGGTTCGCGGGCTGTCGGTCGGCGGCGACGACTACGTGACGAAGCCGTTCTCCCTCGAAGAGGTCGTTGCCCGCATTCGCGCCATCCTCCGTCGGACGACGGATGAGCGGGAGGAGGGCAACATCGTCTACTCCGATCTCGTCCTCAACGAGGATTCCTACGAGGTGTATCGCGCAGGCGTCAACGTCGAGCTGTCCCCCACCGAGTTCAAGCTGCTGCGCTATCTCATGGTCAACGCCGAACGGGTCGTGTCCAAGGAGCAGATCATCGATCACGTGTGGGATTACAACTGGAACGGCGAGATCTCGATCGTCGAGTCCTACATCTCCTACCTCCGCCGCAAGATCGACTCCTCCGAGACGCTCGGGGTCGAGGTCTCACCCCTTATCCACACGAAGCGCGCGATTGGGTACGTGCTCCGCGAACAGAAGTAGCCGTGCGCAGCGAACGGAGTCTGACCGGGCGGCTCGTCGCCCTGTACGTGCTGATCCTCAGCCTTGCGCTCGGGGCGGTCTTCATCAGCACGATGACGGTCATGAACCAGGTTCTCATGAACCAGGTCGACGATGACCTGCGCTCGTCAGGCGCCACGATCGCTCAGCAGACCTTCAGCGCCATGGTGGGGACCGACATCCAGGTCGTCCCCTCCCCCTATTACATCTACGTGCGCAACGAGGCGGCCGCCGACTGGCAGTTCATGTCGCCGTCGATGCAGGAGCGCTACGGGCGCCCACTCGACGTATCGCCCGTGTTCAGCGAGGAGCCGGCCAGCCCCATCACCGTGCCCGGCACGATCGAGCATTCGACGTGGCGGGTCATGTACCTCAACACGGTCTCGGAGCAGTTCCCGGCCGTTGCCATCGCCTACCCGCTGGCGACGATGGAGCAGACGAAGGCGCAGATGATGCTCATCCTCTTCATTATCGCCACCTGCATCGTCGCCCTCGGCGCGATCGTCTCGTACTTCATGGTCCAGCACTCCCTCAAGCCGCTCCGCATCATCGAGCACACGACGCGGAAGATCTCGCAGGGCGATCTGAGTCAGCGTGTACCGACGGAGAATCTCGGCATCGAGGTCGGCCACCTCGCGGGATCGATCAACATCATGCTCGGCCAGATCGAGGCGAGCATGCAGGTCCGTCAGCGCTCCGAGGCGCAGATGAGACGCTTCGTGTCGGACGCCTCCCACGAGCTGCGCACCCCTCTTGCCTCCGTCCGCGGCTACGCGGAGCTGTACCGGATCGGCGGAATTCCGGACGATAAGATCGGGACAGCCATGGACCGGATCGAGTCGGAGGCGCGCCGCATGGGCGGGCTCGTCGAGGACCTGCTTCAGCTGGCACGGCTCGACGAATCACGGCCCCTCACCATGACCTCGGCCGACCTTGTCGAGATCGCGGAGGGTACGGTCCTCGACTTCCACGCGAGGGCCCCCGAGTACCCGGCGAAGGTGACCGGGCTCCATGGGGAGAAGCCGTCGCGCGCCGTCGCCTGGGTTGACAAGGACAAGATCTCGCAGGTCATCAGCAACCTGCTGAGCAACGTCCGCCAGCACACTCCGGCCGGCACTCCCGTTGAGGTCGCCGTCGGCGTGGAGCAGATGAACGCCGTGACGGGGACCGTCAACATGGCGGTCATCGAGGTGCGCGACCACGGCCCCGGCATCCCCGCCGAGCATCAGGCCAAGGCCTTCGAGCGGTTCTTCCGCTCCGACTCCTCCCGTTCGCGCGCCTCTGGCGGCTCGGGGCTCGGCCTCGCCATCGTGTCGTCGATCGCGGCGGCTCACCACGGCTCGGCCAACATCAGCGAGACCCCGGGCGGAGGAACGACCGTCTCGCTCAACTTCCCGATTCCGGCCGCACCGCAGGAGGAGAAGCGCCCGCAGGCTCAGGGGCTGCGGCCCGCCGTCGGACGAGCCCCCAAGGCCTCCCAGACCTTCCCGTGGCGCCGCCGCTGAACTCGGGCCGAGGCCCATTGAGAATGTGTGAAGCCGCCTGTCAGGCGGCTTCTGCGCCCTCACCGGTGTGGGGGTGGCCGGTGGCGCGCATCGCCGCCACACAGGCGCGGATGCGCGCGTTGTAGTGCTCGACGGTCTCATCCACTTCCGCGTGCATGGGGGCGCCGATGACGAGCTTGACGCGGTGGCGCCCGCGCTTCGGCCAGAATGTGCCGACCGGCATCGCGTCATAGCCGCCGATGAGGGCGACGGGGACAATGGGGACCCCGAGCTTCTGGGACAGTGCCGCAGCACCGGCCTTGAACTCTCCCATCCGGCCATCCCGCGAGCGCGTGCCCTCGGGGAAGATGAGGATGGGGATGCCGGCCTTGAGGAGGCGCCCGGTCATACCGGCGGCGGGGCTCGGACCGTCCTGGGTCTTGAGGCCCCGGCCGGAGGACTTCTTGATCTTGCCCTTGCGCTCGATCGGATACGTGTTGAAGAAGAGCGCCGTCAGCTTCGAGACGAAGCGCCGCCGGTAGAAGTAGTCGGCTGCGGCACCGGTGGCGAGATTGTCGGTGATATCGCTGGGGAGCAGCGTGAACATCATGGGGGCGTCGAGGTGGCTCGAGTGGTTCCCGACGACGATGTAGGCGCCCTCGAGGCCCGCGACGTTCTCCTGCCCCTCGACCGAGGGGGCGACGACGCTGGAGAGAATCGGGCGCGCGATGAAGCGGCGGATGAACCGCCGTGCCATCCGATGGCTCGTCGACGTGTACTGGGTGAGCGGGTGCAGGGTGGTCATCGACGCCCCTGATTGATCTTGTCGACGACGGCGCGCACTGCCCTCTGGGGGCCGCGCTCGGCGAGGAATCCGATGACCTTGAAGCGCTTCGACGGGGTGGACCGGACCCTGCCGGCCTCCGTGTCGGCGAGACACTCGCGGACCACACGGTCCGCGTCGAGCCACAGGAAGTCGGGGATGTTCGATGTCTTGACGCCGGTTCGCTGATGGAACTCTGTTCGGACCCAGCCGGGCATGAAGGTGGTCACGTGAACGCCGTGGTCGCGCAGCTGAAGGTGGAGCGACTCCGAGTAGGTCTTGACCCACGACTTGATCGCCGAGTACCCGCCCATGGGGACGAGGCCTGAGATCGAGGCGGTGTTGATGATGACGCCGTGCCCGCGCTCCTTCATCGCCACGCTGGCCGCCGCGCCGAGGCGCAGAACCGCCCACAGCATGACGTCGAGGGCCTTTCGGTGGGGCTCGAGGTTCGTCGTCACGAGGGGCTCGTACAGTCCGGCGCCCGCGTTATTGACGAACACCTCGATCGGAGCGTCGGTGCTCGCAAGCCGTGCGGCGACGGCCTCCCTGCCCTCGTCCGTCCCAAGGTCGGCTTCGATCGTCTCGACGTGGACACTGTGCCGCCACTCCAGCAGGGTCGCGGTCCGTTCGAGCCTCTCGGCGTCGCGCGCGACAAGGACGAGGTCCAGGCCGCGATCGGCGAGCTGCCGGCCGAACTCGAGACCGATCCCGGATGTTCCGCCGGTGATGAGCGCCCGCCCACGCAGCCGGGTTCCTGAGCCTTGAGCCATGGAATGGGACCTTCCTACTAGTGACCACTCCAGGTTAATGCACGGTGAGAGGTTGCGCTCCACCGGGTCTGTGCCTAACGTGCCGCGAAGGTCTAGACTTCCCGTGACCAGAGAAAGGCTTCAGATCCCCATGGGCTATCCTCAGTGGCTTCTCACGACCTATATCCGCAGTGCTCGGGCGGCTGGCGCGACGGCGTCAGACGAGGAGATCACAGCCGCAGCAGAGCGGCTCATCGCACGGTGGCGCGCACCCGATCGGCACCACCACGACGTGCACCACCTGTGCGACATGCTGTCCCGCATCACCACCCTCGCCACGGAGACCCACCAACCGGAACTCGTCTTCCTCGCGGCCTTCTACCACGGCTGCGTCTTCTCGACCGCCGATAAGGATACGTACACCCGCAATGGCGGGGAGAAGGAGATCGAGTCCGCTCGAGTGGCGCGCGAGGAGTTGAGCGCGATCGGAATCCCGAAGGAGACCGTCGAGCGCGTCGCCGCTCTCGTCGAGGGTCTGAAGAAGCAGCCGAAGGAGGTGGACCCCAGCGCATCGACAACACTGAGCACCATCGACATCGACAAGCTCGCGCTGCGCGACGCCCATCTCGGCTCGCTCGCGGCAGGCCCTCAGAAGTACACGAAGTACCTCGGCCAGGTCGCGAAGGAGTACGGGCACGTGCCCGAGGAGGACTTCCTCCTCGCTCGCCGGGAGATCATCGGCAAGCTGCTCGCGCGGCGCCAGATCTTCCTCACCCCGCTCGGCCGCCAGTGGGAGACCCCCGCACGGGACAATCTCGAGGGTGAGCTTGAACGGATCGAGGCACGCCTGGCGGCGATGGGTCACCCGGCCGCCTCACCCGACGCCGAGCCGATGCCCACGCCCGAAAGGTCGGAGCCGCGCGCGCTCACGCCCGGGGATCTCGCGAAGGCCCGGACGGAGACGATGAACCACCCTCTCTTGGCGCCCGAGCACGACGATGATGAGACGGGACGCTCCTCGCTCGAGACGATCCCGGAGGTCGCCGAGCCGGGCGCACCGCCGCGCGCCCTCAACCCGGAGCAGTCCAAGAAGGCCGAGCGCCAGGAGATCGCGCGGAAGATGCAGGAGCGCATCGCCCGCCGCCAGGCCGGCCTGCCCGTTGAGGAGACGCCCGCGGCCGAGACTCCCGCGGCGGAGACGCCGCCTGCGGCACCCGACAGGTCCTCCGCACCCAGCCCGACCGCACCCTCGGCCTCGACTCCCGAGTGGACCGAAGAGGTCGACACCGCGAAGGCCGGCTTCGAACGGGAGCCCGACTTCTGACCACCGACGACACCGCTGCGCTCCGCATCGGTGTCGGAATGAATATGACTGGGGGAGCGCTTTCGCGCTCCCCCCAGTGCTGTCTGTCTTACCGCGTCAGCGGTTGGATCAGTACATGCCGCCCATGTCATCGCCCGCACCTGCGGCCGGGGCTGCCGGCTCCGGCTTGTCGGCGACGACTGCCTCGGTGGTGAGGAAGAGCGAGGCGATCGAGGCCGCGTTCTGCAGGGCAGAGCGGGTCACCTTGACCGGGTCGTTGACGCCCGCGGCGAGGAGATCCTCGTAGACGCCGGTGGCGGCGTTGTAGCCGACACCCTTCTCCGACTCGGCGACGCGGGCTGCGACGACGCCGCCCTCTTCGCCTGCGTTCTCAGCGATCTGCTTGAGCGGTGCGGCCACGGCCCAGGCAACGATCGCTGCGCCGGTCGCCTCATCGTCGACGAGGTTGAGGTCGGCGAGTGCGTCCTTGGCGGCCTGAATGAGTGCGACACCGCCGCCGGGGACGATGCCCTCCTCAACTGCTGCCTTCGCATTGCGGACGGCGTCCTCGATGCGGTGCTTGCGCTCCTTGAGCTCAACCTCGGTCGCGGCGCCGGCCTTGATGACGGCAACGCCACCGGCGAGCTTGGCGAGACGCTCCTGGAGCTTCTCACGGTCGTAGTCCGAGGTGGCGTTCTCGATCTCGGCCTTGAGCTGGCTCACGCGGCCCTCGACGGCGTCCTTCGCGCCCGCACCCTCGACGATGGTGGTCTCGTCCTTGGTCATGATGACCTTGCGGGCCTGGCCGAGCAGGTCGAGATCTGCGTTCTCGAGCTTGAGGCCGACGGTCTCGGAGATGACCTGGCCGCCGGTGAGGATGGCCATGTCCTGGAGGATGGCCTTGCGGCGGTCGCCGAAGCCCGGTGCCTTGACCGCAGCGGACTTGAAGGTGCCGCGGATCTTGTTGACGACGAGGGTCGCGAGGGCTTCGCCCTCGATGTCCTCGGAGATGATGACGAGCGGCTTGCTCGTCTGCATGACCTTCTCGAGGAGGGGCAGAACGTCCTTGACGTTCGAAATCTTGGACTCGACGAGGAGGATGTAGGGATCCTCGAGGACGACTTCCTGACGCTCGGGGTCGGTGACGAAGTACGGCGAGAGGTAGCCCTTGTCGAAGCGCATGCCCTCGGTCAGTTCGAGGTCGAGGCCGAAGGTGTTCGACTCCTCGACGGTGACGACGCCCTCCTTGCCGACCTTGTCGAGTGCCTCGGCGATGAGCTCGCCGATCTCCTTGTCGCCGGCCGAGATCGCTGCGGTCGCGGCGATCTGCTCCTTGGTCTCGATCTCCTTCGCGTCTGTGATGAGACGCTCGGTGATCGCGGTGACCGCGGTGTCGATGCCCTTCTTGAGGGCGATCGGGTTGGCTCCGGCTGCAACGTTGCGGAGACCCTCACGGACGAGGGCCTGTGCCAGGACGGTGGCGGTCGTGGTGCCATCGCCCGCGACATCGTCGGTCTTCTTAGCAACTTCCTTGACGAGCTCGGCGCCGATGCGCTCGTAGGGATCCTCGAGCTCGATCTCCTTGGCGATGGAGACGCCGTCGTTCGTGATCGTCGGTGCGCCCCACTTCTTGTCGAGCACGACATTGCGGCCCTTGGGGCCGAGCGTCACCTTAACGGTGTCGGCGAGGGTGTTGAGACCCCTCTCCATCTTGCGACGAGCATCCTCGTGAAAAGCAATGGTCTTTGCCATAGCAGTGTTAAACCTCCACTGGTGGTCGGCCAATGCCCGCGACGGACGATCAATCAGACACCGGACTCTCCGGGGCGTCATGACCTCACTAGCCGAAATCTGTCACTCTCACCTGGAGAGTGCTAACACGATTCTGGCACTCTCACCCGCCGAGTGCAAGACGGATGAGAAGTTCACGCTGTCAGCGAAGGTCAGCGGACGATGATGACGATGTCGGATCCGCCCGTCATCGCGGCGTTCTCCGCCCAGTAATCGATATTGAGGATTCGTGCGATGTTCTGCGCGGTCGTGTAGAGGTCCGGCGAGGAGAAGAAGATCGCGCTCTGTGCGGGATTCGTCCCGGCGAAGTCGCCGCTGGCGATCCCGGTGAAGCCCGCCGTCAGGAGCGCCGACTCGGCGGACTGCGCCGCTCCCCCACCATCGAGCAGCTCGATCGATGCGTCGTAGACGACTCCTGAGATCGGCGGGTCCGTCTCGATCGGCTCCTCGGTCGGCTCGGTCTGCTCGTCGGCGGGCTCCTCGGTGGGCTCGTCGGTCGGCTCGCTCTCGGGTTCAGTGGCCTCGACGCTCTCCGTCGAATCCGTCGTCGCCTCATCGGTCGGCTCGGGGGTGGCCGACTGCTCGGCGCTCTGCGTCGCGAATGGGTTGGCGACACCGTCTTGGCTCATGATCTCGACGATGCCCCACCCGGCGAGGGGCGCGAGGATGACGGCGGCGAGGAGGGGTGCGATGGTGGCCAGCCAGTGGGGTCTCCTGCGGTGCGAGCCGCGCAGGCGCCGCGCGTCGGCCAGCTCATCGAATTCATCCCGGGGGTACTGCTCCACGGCCCCCACTTTAGCCTGTCAGCCGACCGGGTCGGAGCCGGCGCCACCGCGTTCTGCAGTCCGGGCCTCCCGCAGGCGCCGCAGGCGACTGACCGTCACAGGCTTGGCGTAGATCGCCGCGGCCTCGTCGAGCAGTCGATTGAGCCGAATGTGGTACTTGGCGCTCGACCACCCGAAGGTGGCCCGGATGGCCTCGACCTTCGTGGCATATGTCTCCTGCCACGTCTCCTCCAGCTCGAGAACAGCCAGGTCCTCGCTGCTGAGCTCCCTCTTCTTCGACTCCACGGGAAACATCGTAGCCTGGCATGGTGGAACCTCTCGCTGACCTCATGGCCCCCGACTGGGCGGCCGCCATGGCCCCCGTCGATGACCAGATCCGTCGAATGGGCGACTTTCTGCGGGCAGAGACCGACGCCGGGCACGGCTTCCTCCCCACCGGAAAGAATGTCTTCCGGGCATTCCGTGCGCCGATGGCAGACGTCCGGGTCCTCATCGTCGGCCAGGACCCCTACCCCACTCCCGGGCATTCCATGGGTCTGTCCTTCTCGGTCGACCGGTCCGTCCAGCCACTCCCCCGGTCCCTCACGAACATCTATCGCGAGCTCGAGTCGGACCTTGGCATACCGCCCGCGGCGAACGGCGACCTGACCTCGTGGCAGGAGGCCGGGGTCATGCTGCTCAACAGGGTCCTCACGGTTCGCCCGGGCGCGACGGGATCCCACCGCGGGAAGGGCTGGGAGGCGATCACCTCGCATGCGATCACCCGGCTCGCGGACCGCGGCGGCCCACTCGTCGCCATCCTCTGGGGGCGCCAGGCGCAGGAGATGACCCATCTGCTGGAAGGCGTCCCCATCATCGCCTCCCCCCACCCATCCCCCCTCTCAGCATCGCGCGGGTTCTTCGGCTCGCGCCCGTTCAGCCGCGCGAACGCCCTCCTCGAGGAGCAGGGTGCTGCGCCGATCGACTGGCGGGTCCGATGACCACCCCTCTCCCTCGCGACTGAACAACGGGAAGGCTCGGCCGAAAGTGGCGCCTCCGGGCGGTCCCCTGCCGAGCGGACGAATCCGGTTCCAGGGTGAGGCTCTTGGCCACTAGTCGTCCGTCACGTGGATGACGCCCTTCGCACCCCGCTCGGCCTCCGACATGATGTGGTTGACGAGCGTGTAATTGCCCGCCTCGGGGAAGACGAGTTCGACGAAGCCGCCCTCAGCGGGCAGGAGCCCGAGCGCCTGCGCGCCGCCCGTCTCCGACTCGGGCCCGAGCAGATAGTCCCCCTCCTTCCACAGGGTGTCGAACTGGCCGCCGACAATGTGGAAGCTGGTCGCGATGTTCGGGCCGGCGTCGAGCACCCAGAAGCGCACGCGCTCGCCGACCTTCACCTCGAGCGGGTGCTGGACGTACTGGTTGGGGTAGCCGTTGTAGTGGGCCGTGTCGTGATCGCCTTCGGCGATTTTGGCCGAGTCGGCGACATCGCCCTCGGGGCCGTAGTAGGACTCGCCGTGGACCATGAGGAACTGGTGGTCGACCTCGGGCAGATCGTCGGGTTCGATGACGACAGCGCCGTACATGCCGTTGGCGATGTGGAGAGACATGGGAGCTGTCGAACAGTGGTACATCCACACACCGGCCCGCTCGGCGGTGAACGTGTAGGTCAGCTCCTCGCCCGGTTCGATCGTCCTCATCGGCCGATCCGGGGCGAGCGCACCCGCATGGAAGTCGATGGAGTGCCCCATCGACCCGTCGTTGACGAGTGTGATGACGAACGTGTCGCCCACCCTGCCGTGGAGGGTCGGTCCCGGCATCGTCTCGTTGAACAGCCAGAGGTTCTGGGTGAGTCCGGGCGCGACCTCCTTCTCCATCTCACTGACGGTGAAGGTGAGCCGATGCTCGGTCGGCTCGTCCCGGTCGAGCGGCTCGAGGGCCGGATCCTGGTGCCTGCTGTCATCCATCTCTCCCATGAGGTCGAACGTCGGCTCGGGCCTCTCATCACCGCCCGCATGGGAATCGCCGCCCGCATGGGAATCGCCGCCCGCATCCGACCCCGACCCCTCACCGCCCTCGACCTCGATCGTGAACACCATCCCCATCTGCCGGTGGCCGGCGATCGAGCACCAGCCGTCGAGGCTCTGGTCGATGACGCCGAGGTCGAGGACAACGGTCTCATTGGGGGCGATGCGGCCGGAGCTGAAACCGTTCTCGAGGACGAGGTCGTGGGATTGACCATCGGAGTTCGTCAGCGTCACCTCGAGCCTGTTGCCGGCCGGGACGGTGACGAGATCGGGGATGTAGCGCATGTCGACCATGTCCATCGCCACCTCCGTCACCTCGCCGGTGGCGTCGACAGGCGCTGCCGCCACCTGCGAGCCGGCAGGTGCGCGGACCACGCCCGAGGAGGCGGGGTCGGCCGCGACGGCGGCGATGACAAGGAGCGCGACGGCTCCGACGGACATGAGGATGGGGCCGCGCTGTGGGGACACGGGCGTCACGTTTCCTTCCCGATCGGTCAGGGGCGGCGGAGCATTCTCGAGATGCTTCTCCCGGACCGGGAGAATCGCCCAGATGAGGCACCAGACGGTGCCGAGCGCGGCCGCGAGGGCCGCCAGAGACGTGAGGACGAGGACGAGGCTCGCCTCCGAGAGGACGTAGAGGATGAGGGACGCGTTGAGGACGATGATCCGCCACGGGGATCCCGCATCGGCGCGGACAGTGCGGACTCGGACATGTTTGGGTCCACCCCCGACGACGACGGGGAGCAGGTAGCTGAGGGCGCCGAGCACGACCTGGGCGACACCGCCGCCGAGCAGAGGCAGCACGACGGGGCCGAGGTTGCCGATGACGGCGAGCGGGTTCTCGACGAGGAGCCGCAGGCCGATCGTCACGACGGTCGCCAGGAGCCAGAGCACACCGGCGGCGACCGACAGGGCCGCGAAGCTGCCCCCCGCCATCCGCCACGTCGTCCCCGCCAGCGGGGCCAGCATGAAGACCGCCACGCCCGCGAAGGCGAGGTAGCCGAGCCCGGCGACGATCCCGCCGAGCGGGGTAAGGGGGATGAGGAGGCCGCCGATTGCAGCCACGAGCGCCGCGCCGACGAGCAGCGGCAGGTGCCGCTTCGCCGCAATCTCCGCCCCGGGCGCCAGCTTCGCCCGAAGGATCGTGGGCCACAGCGTGAGGAGCGTGCCGACGATGGGGATGCCGACCCAGGCGAGCACGTTGAGGGCGACATGGGCGCCGCGGATGCCGACCGAGGCCTCGGGTGACCAGGAGTCGAGGGAGAGGAGATAGCCGAGGAGGATGCCCGGCAGGAAGAGGACCGCCGCCCACAGGTAGGCATGCACGGCGACCTCGAAGCGGGCCGGCAGCGCGCTGCGCAGCCTGCCCCACAGCCTGAGGATGTGGGTGAGGATGGCGGCGCCGATGACGAGGGACCCCGCGCCCGTCACCCCGTCACTGCCCGCGATCATGCCGACCCCGAGGGTGATGATCCCCGCGTTGAGCAGAGCAAGGGTCGCGGCCTCGCCGCGGCGGCTCTCCGGCCGCGAGCGCAGAACGGCGACCGCGAAGTGGTTGGTCCAGATCAGCAGAGCGTTGGTCACGACCCCGAGCGTGAACGTGTGGACCATGATCCAGGTCGCCTCGGGGATGAAGCGGTGAGCGGTGATCGCGGCGGCGGCCGCGATCATCCAGAAGATGACGACCGCGGCGACTCCGCGGTGCCAGATCGAGCGCGGCCCCATCATCGCCCCTTCCCGCCGTCGGGACGGCCGATCGACAGGCCGCCGGCGGGCCTCGGGTTGACGGTCGACTGGTCCGTGGGTTCAGCCGAGTCACCTCGCTTTGGCGCCCGCCGCTTCGGTGGGCCTGCGGCCGAGGACACGGCCGCGGTGAGAACGAAGGCGAGGATCGTGACGACGAGGAGCGCTCCCCCGATCTGCCACGTGAGCCCCAGGCCCCGCACATCGCCGATCAGCCTGATGAGCAGGCCGGCATTGAGGAGCACGGCCGGCACCCAGAAGACGGGCCGGTAGGGCAGCGGGCGGCGGAGGACGGCGGGGAGGATGATCGGGGCGTGGGCCATGATCATCGAGATCGTGAAGCCGATCGTGATCGAGTGGACGACCGTGTCGTAGACGGGCGAGGCGGCGAGCCCGCCACCGAGCACCCAGGCGATGCCGGCGACGGCGAGCCAGACCATGGCGGCGATCATGTTGGCGGCCGAGTACTGCGGGAGCCCGGACGTGCGGACGGTGGTCCGGGCGATGTCGTACCGCGCGAGCCAGGCGGCCTGCGCGAGGAGAAGAACTCCGACGAACTCACCGCCGCGGCCCGCGGCGAGCACCGCGACGATCGCGAAGGCGAGGGCGAGGGACAGCCCCCAGGCCAGGCGCTCCGCGCCTGGCGGGAGGGAGATGTGGGCGAGCTCGACGCGCTCCCCGACAATCGTGAAGACGAAGAAGCCGGCGATCCAAGGGATCACCGCCCACGTGGCCGCGCCGGACCACCACAGGAGGACGGCGCCGAGTCCGACGAGGGCCCCGAGGATCTGGATCGACAGGGCGACGGTGAGTCCGCGACGGGCGAGCCGCGCATAGACCGCGACCAGCACTGCCATGCCGAGCGCCTGCAGGGCCCGTCCGGCGGTGGGCTCGACGAGGAGGAGGATGCCGCCGAGGCCGAGGGCGGCGGGGGCGATGAGTGCCCATTTCTCGCGAAGGGCGATAACTCTTTCGAGGCAGATGAGGGTGCCGGCGAAGCCGAAGGTCATGACCTGGCCGTGGATGGCGGCATCACCGCCCGACGGCACGGGCGCCCACACTCCCAGCAGGCTGAGGGCAAGGTTGAGCCCGATGAGGAGACAGACGCCTCCGGTGATCAGAACGGGCCAGCGCATCCATGCTGGAATCGGCCCTGCCATATTTCCCACGGTATTAACCGTACTAAATTGGGGAGAGGCAGGGCCAGGACTGTTGTCACATGTGGAGTGTGAGCCTGCAGGCGTGCGGTTCCGCGAAGGGCTCGACCTGCCCGCGCCTGCCCGGCGCCTCCGTTTCGAGGAGGCGATCGATCATGCCCTGATGGATCTCGCACAGGCCCGGGGGGACTGTCCGTGACGAGGTGAGCAGTGGGCACTGCGTGAGGTTGATGCACGTATCCGACGTCTCCGTCGGCTCGGGCGCGAAGCCCATGTCCGCCATGAGGGACGCAACTCCCTCGACGAGTCCGTTCTCAGCGGAGAAGACGCGGCTCGCAGCGATGTCATCGCCCCAGGTCTCGCCCCAGTGATAGGCGTCGGCGCGGGCCGTCTCCTCGGGCAGTGCCTTGAGGGCGGCGGTGACGAGTCCGACGAGATGGCGGGCCGGGGCGCCGCGAGCGCCCGCGTTCGTCCGGTACACCTTGCGCGGTCGGCCGCGGCCCTTGCCCGGAACGGTCGAGGAGTTGACGAGGCCGTGCCCCTCGAGGACGGCGAGATGCTCGCGCACCGTATTGGGGTGGGAGTCGAGCGTCTCGGACAGCTCAACGACGGTGACGGCTCGCCCAAGATCGGCCAAGAGGTCGAGCAGGCGGCGCTGCTGGCGCGTCAGCGGCGTGGCCTCGTTGAGCGCTTCCGCCATGGGCCTGGGGCCGCCGACCGGAATCACTGACATGGAAACTCCCCTAATACTCACGGTTCTTCCTGGAGATTATCACGCGCATTTTGCGTGACATGCGCCGTATGGCCTAGATAAAGGGGAGACGATCGGCCGCCGACATTCAGCTGCGAGGAGCACCACATGCCCGAGGGGCACACGATTCACCGACTTGCGGGAGCCCTGACCGAGCTCTTCTCCGGCCTCCGCCCGACCGTGACCTCCCCGCAGGGACGGTTCGCCCAGGGCGCGGCACTCCTCGACGGCAGGGTCGCCCTGCCGGCCCATGCGCGGGGCAAGCACTTCTTCATGCCGTTTTACGATGAGCCGGGCTCCGTCGAGCTCGGCGAGGACGGCCCCGACTGGCTCCACGTCCACCTCGGCCTCTACGGCTCGTGGTCCTTCGACGGCGACGAGCACTTCATCGCCGATGAGACGATCGGCGCCCCGCGCCGCCGGATCGGCGAGCGGGAGATCGGCGCCGACGGAACGGCGGGCGTGTGGAACCCTCCCCTGCCGCGCGATACCGTGCGGGTCCGCCTCGAGCAGGACCATGGCGTCGCGGACCTGACAGGACCCAACCAGTGCCGGATCCTCGATGGCGGCGGCGTCCGAGAGGTGCTGCGCCGGCTCGGCCCCGACCCGATCAGGAACGACCCGGGGGATCGGGAGCAGTTCGTCGCACTCGTTCGGAGGCGGCGCACGCCCGTCGGCCAACTCGTCATGGACCAGGCGATCGCGGCCGGCCCGGGCAACATCTACCGGGCGGACTGCCTGTGGCGGGTGGGCATCAATCCGTTCCGTCCCGGCAGCCGCGTCTCCGAGGCCCGTCTCGGCGCCCTCTGGGACGATCTCGTGGGGGCGATGCGGGAGGGGAAGCGCGATGGCATCATCCTCACCAACCCACCCGAGTTCGCCCCGGAGGATCCCCTGGACGAGGTGGACCGCAGATTCGCCGTGTACCAGCGCTCCGGCCGGCCCTGCTGGCGGTGCGGCACGGCCGTCGCCGAGGCGGACATGGCAGGCCGGCGCCTGTTCTGGTGCCCCGGCTGCCAGAGGTAGGCAGACATGCGTGTGGGGCGAGGGTTGAATCCTCGCCCCACACGGAGGGACCGGCTGACGGTCAGGACCGTCGATCAGGACTTGACCAGACGCGTGATCGCAGCCATGGCCTCATCGATCTTGTCGTCGGCGACCTGGCCGCCGGTCTTCGCGGCGTCCATGACGCAGTGGCTGAGGTGGTCCTTGAGGAGAGAGAGTCCGACGTTCTCGAGCGCGCTCGTCAGAGCGGCGATCTGGGTGAGGATGTCGATGCAGTACTCCTCCTCGTCGACCATGCGGTGGATGCCGCGGGCCTGGCCCTCGATGCGGCGCAGTCGCGCCAGGTACTTCGCCTTGCTGTCGTGGTAGCCGTGGTGATGCTCCGACCCGCAGCACTGGCCTTCGGCGGTCTCCGTCATCTGCTCGGTCATGCCGATACCTCCTCCTGCACCCGCGGTGCTTCGACGGATTCTTCGCGCTGGCGCGCGGTGGACGTGAAGCCGCGGAGCCGCAGCGAGTTTGACACGACGAACACGGAGGAGAATGCCATGGCGGCGCCCGCGATCATCGGGTTGAGCATGCCGAGGGCCGCGAGCGGGATCGCCGCCGTGTTGTAGGCGAACGCCCAGAACAGGTTCCCCTTGATGGTCGTGAGGGTCTTCCTCGAAAGCCGGATCGCATCGGCCGCGCTGCGCAGGTCCCCGCGCACGAGGGCGATGTCGGCCGCCTCGAGGGCAACATCCGTGCCGGTGCCCATCGCGAGGCCGAGATCGGCCTGGACGAGCGCGGGAGCGTCGTTGACGCCGTCGCCGACCATGGCGACGCTCCTGCCCTCCTTCTGCAGCCGCTCGACGACCTCGACCTTGTCCTGCGGGAGGACCTCGGAGATGACGCGGTCGATGCCGACCTGGGCGGCGATGTGCCGGGCCACCCGGTCGTTGTCGCCCGTCAGCAGGATCACCTCGAGGCCAAGGCCCGTCAGCTGCTCAACAGCCTCCGCCGAGGTGGGCTTGACCTGATCCGCGACGACGAGGACGCCGCGCACTGCGCCGTCCCAGCCGGCCGCGACCACGGTCTTGCCGGCCTCCTGGGCCGCCTCGAAGGCGGCCTCGAGGTCACCGAGCGCCATGCCATGGTCGGCGAGGAGGGACGGCTTCCCGACGAGGGCGTGCCTGCCATCGACAAGACCGGACACACCGTGACCCTCGTGGTTCCTGAAGTCGTCGACCTCGGCGAAAGCGCCGATCTCCGCCGCGGCACCCTGGGCGATGGCGCGGGCGATGGGATGCTCGGAGGCGTTCTCAAGGCTGCCGGCAATGCTCAGCAGGGTCTGGCGGTCCGCGCCGGAGAGGTGGACCTCCTCGAGCGTCATGACACCGGTGGTCACCGTGCCCGTCTTGTCGAGAACGATCGTGTCGATGACACGGGTCTGCTCGAGGACTTCCGGGCCCTTGATGAGGATGCCGAGCTGGGCGCCGCGGCCCGTGCCGACGAGGAGCGCGGTCGGGGTGGCGAGTCCGAGGGCGCAGGGGCAGGCGATGATGAGAACGGCGACAGCCGCCGTGAAGGCCATGTCCGCACCGTGGCCCGTGGCGAGCCAGGCGATGAGGGTGACGATGGCGATGATGATGACGATGGGGACGAAGATGCCGGAGATCCGGTCGGCGAGCCGCTGGACCTCGGCCTTGCCGGTCTGCGCCTCCTCGACGAGCCGCGCCATCTGAGCGAGCTGCGTGTCGGAGCCGATCCGTGTGGCGCGGACGACGATGCGGCCGCCGGCGTTGACCGTCGCACCGGTGACATTGTCGCCGACGACCACTTCAACCGGAACGGACTCACCGGTCAGCATCGAGGCATCGACCGCCGAGCTGCCGGTGATGACGACGCCGTCCGTCGCGATCTTCTCGCCGGGGCGGACGATGAACTCGTCGCCGACCCTGAGTTGGCCGATCGGGACGCGGACCTCGACGCCGTCCCGCAGGATCGCGACGTCCTTCGCACCCATGTCCATGAGTGCCCGCATCGCCGAACCCGCCTCGCGCTTCGAGCGCTTCTCGAAGTAGCGGCCGAGCAGGACGAACATCGTGACGCCGGCGGCGACTTCAAGGTAGATGTTGCCCTCGCCCGTCGCGCGGCTCGGAGCGAACTCGAACCCGTGGGTCATGCCCGGGTGGCCGGCGGTGCCGAAGAAGAGGGCGTAGAGCGACCAGAGGAAGGCCGCGATCGTGCCAAGGGAGATGAGGGTGTCCATCGTGGCCGCCCCATGCCTGAGGTTCGACCACGCCGCCCTGTGGAACGGGTAGCCGGCCCAGACGACGACCGGAGCCGTCAGGGTGAGGACGAGCCACTGCCAGTGCGTGAACTGGAGGGCGGGGACCATGGAGAGGATGATGACGGGGATCGAGAGGACGGCGGAGCCGATGAGACGCTGGCGCAGGCTCTCCATCTCCCGATCCGGCTCGTCCGCCTCGGCGAACGTCTCGTCCGCGGACGGCGGAGCGGGCAGCGCCGCCGTGTACCCGGCGGATTCGACCTGGGCGATGAGAAGGTCGGTGTCGTACCCATCGGGAATCTCCACGCGGGCCTTCTCGGTCGCGTAATTGACGGTTGCCGAGACTCCCTCGAGTCGATTGAGTTTCTTCTCGACCCGGGCCGCGCACGACGCGCACGTCATTCCGCCGATCGTGAGCTCGAGAGCCCCTGCGGGCACCTCGCGCTTCTTGAGCTTCGCCGTGTACCCGGCGGATTCAACCTGGGCGATGAGCAGGTCGGTGTCGAAGCCCTCCGGGATCTCCACCTTCGCCTTCTCGGTCGCGTAATTGACGGTCGCCGACACTCCCTCGAGCCGATTGAGTTTCTTCTCCACGCGCGCCGCGCACGACGCGCACGTCATCCCGCCCACCTCCAGCTCAACGGAGTCTGCTGCGGTCATCTGTGTCATGGACGGGCCTTTCGGGTCGAGGGAGCGGGTGGCGGTCAGGCGCGAACGGCCTCGTAGCCGGCCTCGTCGACGGCGGCAACGATGGCGGCGTCGGAGATCTCCTGCGAGGAGGTGACGACGAGGCGGCCGGTCTCGTGCGAGACCTCGATGGACTCGACGCCCTCGACCTGGGTGACCTCTTCAGTCACGTGGCGCTCGCAGTGGCCGCAGGTCATTCCAGTCACCTGGTATTCAGTCGTGGTCATGTGCTCTTCCCTTCGGTTGGATACCCCCCTTGGGGTATAGCAATGTCCACTTTATACCCCTTGGGGTATATGCCAACGGGACGTTTGTCCCACAGAATGGATGGACGGAAGCGCGCCTCACCCAGCAGTGCACTAAAGTCTTCTTCGTCCAACTAGAGGAGGACATGTGACAGATAACATTCAGCGGCATGCAGACAGCGATGCCGAACTTCGCGCGGACGTGCGCCGGCTCGCCAGCATGCTGGGCCAGATTCTTGCCGAGCAGAAGGGCGAGGACCTTCTCGACCAGGTCGAGCGGATCCGCCAGCTCGCCAAGGACGCGCGGCTGTCGACCAGCCGCATCGAGGTCTTCGCGGAGATGGCGGACGAACTCCGCGATCTCCCGATGGAGCGCGTGACGGACCTTGTCCGCGCCTTCACCCTCTACTTCCAGCTCGCGAACACGGCGGAGCAGAACCAGCGGGCCCGGGTTCGCAAGAGCCGACCCGAGAGCGAGGAGTGGATCTCTCGTGCCGTCGCCCGGATCGGCGACTCGCTCGGCACGGACGAGCTCAATCGCATTGCCGAGAAGCTCGACATCCGGCTCGTCTTCACCGCCCACCCGACCGAGGCCTCCCGCCGAGCCCTGCTCGGCAAGCTCCGTCGCCTGTTCGATGTCCTCTCAGAGACGACCGAGGAGGGGACGGCGGCACGCCGCCGTCAGGACCGCAAGCTCGAGGAGATCATCGAGCTGCTGTGGCAGACGGACGAGCTGCGCCGCACCGCACCGACCCCGGTCGACGAGGCCCGCAACCTCCTCTACTACCTCAAGGAGCTCTACACCGACGCCCTGCCCGAGACAGTGTCGGTGCTGGCCGCCGAGCTTGAGGCGGCAGGCGCCGAGCTCAAACCGGGCAGTGAGCCGCTCCAGCTGTTCTCATGGATCGGCGGTGACCGCGACGGCAACCCCTTCGTCACCCCGGAGGTGACCGCTGAGATCCTGCGGATGCAGGCGAACGAGGCGATCGATGTCGCCATCGACAAGCTCACCTACGCGTCGCACGTCCTGTCGATCTCGACGAAGCTCGTCGAGCCCGACGAGCAGCTCCGCGCGTCGATCGAGGCCGACCTGGCCACCCTCACGAAGTTCCCCCGCTTCGTCCAGGAGCTGTTCGTCGACGAGCCGTTCCGGCTCAAGATCGAGCTCATGAAGGGCAAGTTCCTCCGCACAAAGGCGCGGATCAACGAGGGCACCGAGCACGTGCCCGGCGCGGACTACTCCTGCACGGAGGACATCCGCCGCGATTTCGCCGTCATCACCGACGCGCTCGACCGCACCGGCTCCGGCCGGGTCGTCACGGGCCTCGCGGGCGATATTCGCCGCACTCTCGGCGGCATCGGCCTCACCCTCGCCTCGATCGATGTCCGCGAGCATTCGTCGAAGCACCACGAGCTGCTCGAGCAGCTCTACGCCCGGCTCGGCGGAGAGGGCAGCGCCTACGGCGAGAAGTCCGAGGAGGAGCTCACCGAGCTGCTGTCGCACGAGCTGGCCTCGAAGCGCCCGCTCGCGGGCCCCGGCATCGTCAACGGCACCCTCGGCCTCACCGACTCCGCGCAGCGCACGTACGACACCTTCGCTGAGGTCGCCCGTGCTCAGAGCATCTACGGTCCCGACGTGGCGGAGACCTACATCGTCTCGATGACCCACGGCGCCCACGACATCCTCGCCGCCGCCGTCATCGCCCGCGAGGCCGGCCTCATCAGCATCCCGAACGGGACAACCTCGGGGCACGCGACGATCGGCTTCGTGCCGCTCCTCGAAGAGGTCCGCGAGCTGCGGATCGCGGATGAGATCCTCGAGACCCTGTTCGCCGACCCCTCCTACCGGGCGATCGTCCGCATGAGGGGCAACCTCCAGGAGGTCATGCTCGGGTACTCGGACTCGAACAAGGACTCGGGCGTGCTGACCTCCCAGTGGGAGATCCACCAGGCCCAGCGTCGCCTGCGCGACGTCGCCGCGAAGCACGGGATCAAGCTGCGGCTGTTCCATGGCCGCGGCGGGTCCGTCGGCCGCGGCGGCGGCCCCACCTACGATTCGATCCTGTCCCAGCCGTACGGCGTGCTCGATGGGGAGATCAAGTTCACCGAGCAGGGTGAGGTCATCTCCGACAAGTATCTCCACCCCGAGCTGGCCCGCGAGAATCTCGAGCTCACCGTGGCCGCCGTTATGGAGGCGTCCTCGCTCCATCGCGCTGCCCGAGCATCGGCCGATGTTCAGGCCTCTCGCGATCGGCTCATGGACTTCATCTCCGAGGCCGCGTTCCGGCGCTACCGCGAGCTCATCGACGACCCGGACCTGCCCGAGTACTTCGTGACCACCACCCCGGTCCAGCAGCTCGGCATGCTCAACATCGGTTCGCGCCCCGCCAAGAGGACGACCGCGGAGAGCGGCATCGACGGACTCCGGGCCATCCCCTGGGTGTTCGGTTGGACCCAGTCCCGCCAGATCGTGCCCGGCTGGTTCGGCGTGGGAACAGCGCTGCGCGCGGCCCGCGAGGCGGGCTTCGGCGGCGAGCTCAAGGACATGTTCGACAGCTGGCACTTCTTCAGGGCGGTCATCTCAAACGTGGAGATGACGGCGAAGAAGACCGACCTCGCAATCGCGCAGCACTACGTGCGCTCGCTTGCGCCGGAGCGCCTGTGGCCGCTGTTCGATCTCATCCGCGAGGAGTTCGCCATCACGATTGAGGAGCTCACCGCGCTGACCGGCTGCGATGATCTGCTTGACTCGAACCCGGTCCTCAAGCGGACCCTCGAGGTGCGCGACCAGTACCTTCACCCGATCAGCTACATGCAGGTCAACCTCCTCACCCGCATCCGCGAAGCCGGACCCGAGGCGAGCGAGGATCTCAAGCGAGCGCTCCTCACAACGATCAATGGCATCTCCGCCGGCATGAGGAACACCGGCTGATCACTGTCACATCGACGTCTGTGCCCCGAACGCTGTTCGGGGCACAGACGTAGAAACATAGATATTTATCGTCACTGTGTCTGAATAGGTGTGAGCTTGGTCTAGTCAGTCGTCCGGTTCGTGCACATTCGGGATTCTATGGCCTGGGATTGTGAGACACAGGGTCTGCGCACGGCTGACTTTGGTTGTACCATTTCAACTGGCCACACCAGGGGTGAGGGGCATTCCGAATGCGGGAATGCCCCTCATTTCTGTTTAAGCGGCGGAGGCGCTGGTCGAGCGCCGATGCTCACTGCAGGTCCAGGTTCTCATCTCGCACCGCGAGAGGTGCATGATCAGCGCACTGGGCCGGGCTGCCCGCCACCTGCTGACCGGCAGGAATGGATACGGGGCCCTGGGTCCGCTTGTGGCGTATCAGGGCCCCGTGGAGCCGCCTGTCGGATTCGAACCGACGACCGTCCGCTTACAAGGCGGGTGCTCTACCAGCTGAGCTAAGGCGGCGACGTGCCGGGTCAATTCTGCCAGACACCCGCCTGGCATAGCCAACCCGCACACTGTGATCCTATTCGGTGGGCGTTGCCTTCGGCTCTGCCAGGCCGAGCATGGCCGGGAAGTCGTTGGCGGCCCACGCGGTGGTCTCCGTACCGTTGAGAAGGACGGTCGGCGTGCCCCGGTAGTTCTCGAGGAACGCCTGCGTCGCGGTGTTCACCCACTCGAGGTCGGCCTCCTCCTCGATGGTGGAGGCGATATCCTCAGGCACGCCCGCGTCGCGGGCGGCGTCCTCGATGCTGCCCCAATCGGGCAGGGACGAGGCCCGGTTGTTGAGCACGGCATCCGTCTCCTCGAAGACGTTCTTGTGGAAGGCTGCCAGGTGCTCGGGCGAATTCTCGGCGATGTACTTGAACGCGGCGGCGCCCTTCGCGGAGAAGTCATTGCGGAGGATCGCGACCGGGTGGTAGACGATCTCCGCATCGCCCTCGGCGATGATGTCGTTGATGTCGCCGCCGTTGAACTGCTCGAGGTCATTGCAGTACGTGCACATGTAGTCGAAGTAGATGTCGAGGCGGTTGGAGTCGGCGGCGAGCTCGGCACCGTCACCGATGACCGACCATCCGGTCGTGATGTCGGTGCCGTCCTTGACGACGGGCTCGACCTGGACCGCGACCGGGTCCCACTCCTGCCTTCCGGCACCGTCCTCCCCATTGTCTCGTCCATTGCTGACGATGGACCAGATGACGACGCCCACGAGGGCGATCGCCGCCAGGATGATGCCGATGGTGATGAGGCGATTGCGCTTCGCGCGCTTTGCCTCCGCCTCCTGAAGCTTCCTGGCCTTCTCGCGCGCCGCCTCGCGGCGCTCTGCCTTCGTCATGTTCTTCTCTGCCATTGCGGTCCTTCTTTATCTGTCGTGATCTGTCGGCTGGGGCGGATCAGACAGAGGGCGGGTCGCGCGAGCTCGTGCGACGCTCTGCGCCATACGTGAACCGACCTCGATAGGAGGACGACACGGGCTGCGCGGCGGGGATCCGCACGGGAAGCGGCTGCTGGCGAAGCCGACCGACGAACGATCCCACCGTGTCCCGGACCAGCGCCGAGTTGGCTGTGGCGGTCACCAGGAGCAGGGCTGCGATGCCGAGCAGCTGCAGGGCACCGGGCCCGAGGGCGACACCGCTGCCGCACTCGGCATCGGCATGGACGACGCCGGTGTAGAGGAAGACGGGGTGCGCCGACGGCGCGCAGGGAGCTCCGAGCATGAGGATCGCCGCCGCAGACATGGGCGCTGCGGCGAGGAGGATCCTGGGACTCATGGGCGCAAGTCTAGTCGAAAGGGAACGGCTTCGAGAGCGGGCTCCAGTCCGGCTCAACCCCGCCCGAGTACATTGCCAGGGCGAGCGAGATGAGGGCGACGGCGAGGACGGTCCAGAACAGTCGGTACCCGGAGCTCGGAGCGATCGTCGCGATGAGGTGACGGGTGGTCTCGCGGGAGGGCCTGCTCGTCGGATAGAGCCACGCGAGAAGGGAGCCGAGCATCGACCCTCCGGCGATGGCGACGACGTCCTCGACGAAGAGGAAGCTGTGGAGGAACCAGGCGAAGCCGCCGCCAACGACGATGCCGGAGCCGACAGAGGCCGCGGTCCGCGCGAGCCCGCCGAGGGTGGAGAGCGGCAGGCGCCCGATCACGGTGATCGATTCCGCCCTGAACCGCCCGCCCTTCTCCAATCGGGTGCGGATGAGACTGTCGCGCGCAACCCCCACCGTCGAGGTGATGACGGCATAGAGCACGAAGACGATGAGCGAGTAGGTCGGCAGCACACCGGCCCAGGCGACGAACACGACCCACAGCATGAGGACGATGCCGGGGCGCCGGGGTGCCGGGCGGAGCCAGTCCGGCACCGGAGCAGGGGTGAACCTCGGATCGAAGCGCGCCTGGGCGACGACGGCCGGTTCGCGCATGGGGCGGAAGACCGCTGGTCCCTCGACGTCGTAGGGGTTCCGCGCGACGACCTCGGCCGGCCTCCCCTCGGGGTGGTGCGGCCCGGCGTGAGGCGGGTACTGCGGGGGTGTGGCCATCGGGCCCGTCGACAGACGGGTCGAGTCTGGAGCGCGAACAGGATCGGGAGAGGTATGTGCGGGGTACGGGTCCATTCCAGGGTGGATGCCCACATCGGCCGGGTAGCCGCCTGCCGGGTGGGCACCCGGGCCTGCCGGGTAGGCGCTCACGTCCGGTGGGTAGGCACTGCCGTCGGGCGGCACGACGCGCTCGGCGTAGCGGGGGCCGAGCTCGAGCGCGTCCTCGTCGACTTCGATCGACCCGTCGAGCATGCCGATGACCTCCTGCGGGGAGGGACGCCGCTCGGGGCGGGGGTTGAGGGCCGCCTCGAGCGCGTAGGCGACAACCGGGTCGGCTCCCGCGAGATCGCATTCGCCGGTGAGCACGCGCCGAGTCACCTTCGGGCTGTGGCCGGTCCCGAACGGGGCGTGCCCCGTCGCGGCGTAGGCGAGGGTCGCGGCCCACGACCACCAGTCGGCCGAGGCTGTCGGGTCCTCGCCGTTGAGGACCTCGGGGGCCGCGTATCCGGGCGTGTGGGCGAGGAGGCCTGTGGCGGTCAGCCTCGACTCCTCTGCGATCTGGGCGATGCCGAAGTCGATGAGGACGGGCCCGCGGTGGCTCATCATGACATTCGAAGGCTTGAGGTCTCGGTGGAGAACGCCCTTGTCGTGGATCTCCTGGAGGGCCTCCGCGAGCTCCTTCGCGAGGTCGGCGAGATCGCTGCCGTCGAACACGCCGTTCTCGGACACGTCGATCGACAGGGTGGGGCCATCGATGAGCTCGGTGACGATGAAGGCCTCGTCGTCCTCCGTCTCGGCGTCGATGACGTGGGCAACGTACGGGCCGGTCACCTGCCGGAGGGTGCGCACCTCGCGGCGCAGCCGGTCCCGCGCGTTGGGGTCGGCTGAGATGGAGGGGTGGAGGAGTTTGAGGGCAACAGACTGCCCGCCTCCGTCCAGCGCCCTGTATACGGTCGACATGCCGCCGAAGCCGATCTTCTCGACCAGCCGGTAGCCGCCGATCTCCTCACGGTCTTGCACGCTCTCTACGCTACCCGAGGCCACGCGAAACGCTCCCATGAGTGGGTCATCACTTGATAAATCATGGGTGGAACCGGCAAGATTGAGGAGGCCGCTCGGTCGAGCCGGACATAGAAGTCCGTCTCCGTCTGCCGCGGCGATGTCAGTGTCGACACGGCACCGGCTTCTTCACTACGGATCGTCCGGCACGTACCTGCCGGTGAAGGGACCATTCATGGCCACTGTGACTTTCAAGAAGGCCACGCGCGTCTACCCCGGCTCAGATAAGCCTGCGGTCGATGCGCTCGACCTCGATATCAAGGATGGGGAGTTCCTCGTTCTCGTCGGCCCTTCGGGCTGCGGCAAATCGACCTCGCTCCGCATGCTCGCGGGCCTCGAAGAGGTCGACTCCGGCCGCATCTTCATCGGCGACCGCGACGTCACCGACGTCACGCCGAAGGACCGCGACATCGCCATGGTCTTCCAGAACTACGCGCTGTACCCGCACATGACCGTCGCCCAGAACATGGGCTTCGCCCTCAAGATCGCAGGAACTCCCAAGGAGGAGATCAACCAGCGCGTCCTCGAGGCAGCCCGGATCCTCGACCTCGAGCAGTACCTCGAGCGCAAGCCGAAGGCCCTGTCGGGCGGCCAGCGCCAGCGCGTCGCCATGGGCCGCGCCATCGTTCGTCAGCCGCAGGTGTTCCTCATGGACGAGCCGCTGTCGAACCTCGACGCGAAGCTGCGCGTCCAGACCCGCACCCAGATCGCCTCCCTCCAGCGCCGCCTCGGCATCACCACCGTCTACGTCACCCACGACCAGACGGAGGCGCTGACGATGGGCGATCGGATCGCGGTCCTCAAGGACGGCCTCCTCCAGCAGGTGGGCACACCGCGGGAGATGTACGACAGCCCCGCCAACAGCTTCGTCGCCGGCTTCATCGGCTCCCCCGCCATGAATATCGGCTCCTGGACGGTCAACGGCAGGCAGGCGACGTTCGGCGACGCCATGATCACGCTCTCCGACGAGGTCGTGTCGGCCCTCCGCCCCGAGGACGACGGCAAGGTCATCGTCGGATTCCGCCCGGAGAACCTCGAGCGTGCCGCCGAGGGCGCCGATTCGCGCATCCCCATCAAGGTCACCCTCGTTGAGGAGCTGGGATCGGATGCCTACATCTACGGCCAGATCGTCGGTTCGGATCGCGAGCACGAAACGTTCGGCTCCGGCGACGGATCCGATCAGGTCGTCGTTCGGATCCCACCCAACGAGGTCCCCGAACCCGATGAGGTCTTCAACGTGGCGCTGAAGAATCACGGCGGTCACTTCTTCAGTCACGCCGACGGCTCCGCGCTGAACGGCCGCTGATAGCCGGGCGCGAAGCGCCCAGAATGGTCACTGTGTCCCCTTCCCTTGAGATCACCGCCGCAACCGTCGAACCCGAGCTGTTCGACCTTCCCTGGCACCTTCCTCTCGAGGACTGGCCCACGGAGACCATCGCCGCCCTGCCCCGCGGGATCTCCCGGCATGTGGTGCGCTTCGTGCACCTTGCCGGGAGGATCATCGCGGTCAAGGAGATCGGGAAGGTCGTCGCGCATCGGGAATATGGGCTGTTGAGGGACCTCGGCAGGCTTGACGCGCCCGCGGTCACCCCGGTCGCGGTCATCACCGGCCGACGTGACGAGGACGGCAACAGACTGGCCGCCGTCCTCGTCACCGAGCACCTGCCCTACTCCCTCCCCTACCGGGCGCTCTTCGGGCAGAACCTGCGGCCCGAGACGGCGGACCGCCTCATCGACGCCCTCTCGGTCCTCCTCGTCAAGCTCCACCTGCTCGGCTTCTACTGGGGGACGTATCCCTGTCGAACACCCTGTTCAGGAGGGACGCCGGGGAATTCGCCGCCTATCTCGTCGATGCCGAGACGGGCGAGCTGCACGCGAACCTGTCGGATGGGAAGCGCGCCTACGATATCGACGTGGCCCGCACGAACATCATCGGCGAGCTCATGGACCTCCAGTCGGGCGGTATGCTCGACGAGGATGTCGATGTCATCCAGCTCGGCGACCGGCTCGAGGAGCGGTACACGACCCTGTGGGGTGAGCTCACCCGTATCGACTCCTTCGCCTCGAACGAGCGCTGGCGGATGGCGGACAGGATCAACAGGCTCAACGAGCTCGGCTTCGACGTGGGCGAGCTGTCGGTGACGACGCAGGCGGGCGGCACGACGCTGTCCGTCCAGCCGAAGGTTGTCGACGCCGGGCATTACCACCGCCAGATCATGCGCCTGACCGGCCTCCAGGTCGAGGAGAACCAGGCCCGCCGCCTCCTCAACGACATCAAGTCGCACCGCGCCCTGGCCGGTCTCGGCGATCAGCCTCTGATCGACGTGGCACGGGACTGGATGGCCACCGTCTTCGCGCCCGCCGTCAACTCGATTCCCGTCCACCTCCGCGGCCGCCTGCAGCCGGCCGAAATGTTCCACGAACTCCTCGAGCACCGCTGGTACATGTCGGAGAAGGCCGGCCACGACGTGTCGATGAACTACGCCGTCCGCTCCTACATCGACAACATCCTCGTCCACCGTCCCGACGAGAAGGCCCTCTTCGGGGCGATCCTCAGCGACGGCTGACACAGCCGGAATAGGCACGGCCGCGGGCATAGGGCGGATCTGAATGCCGGGGCCACTTGCGGGCGACGGAAGCTCATGCGGGGGCTGCGCATGCGGGCGGACATAAACGAGGACTGCGGCCCCGAGAGGCCGCAGTCCTTTGTATTGGGCCCCGACGGGGCGCTGTTGTCAGGCCGTGAGCTCGTCGATGAGGAGCTCGGCGATCTGGATCGTGTTGAGAGCGGCACCCTTGCGGAGGTTGTCGCCGACGACGAACATCGCCAGGCCCCGGCCCTCCGGGACGGACTGGTCGACGCGGATCCGGCCGACGAGCGACGGGTCCTTGCCGGCCGCCTCGAGCGGGGTGGGGACGTCGACCATCTGGACGCCCTCGGCATTCGCCAGGAGCTCCTTCGCCTTCTCGACGTCGATGGGGCTGTCGAACTCGGCGTTGATCGCGAGGCCATGGCCCGAGTAGACGGGGACGCGGACGCAGGTGCCGGAGACCGCAAGCTCGGGGATGTCGAGAATCTTGCGGGACTCGAAGCGGAGCTTCTGCTCCTCGTCGGTCTCGAGGCTGCCATCGTCGGTCAGGGAGCCGGCAAGGGCGACGACGTTGAAGGCGATCGGGGCGACATAGGTGCGCGGTTCGGGCAGCTGAACGGCGGTGCCGTCCGTGGCGAGGGCCGGAAGATCCTGCTTGGCGCCGGCCCTGACCTGGTCGGTCAGCTCCTGGACACCGGCGACACCGGAACCGGAGACGGCCTGGTAGGAGGAGACGATGAGGCGGCGCAGGCCAGATTCGTCGTGGAGCGGCTTGAGGACGGGCATGGCCGCCATGGTCGTGCAGTTCGGGTTCGCGACGATGCCCTTGGGGCGGTTCGCCAGTGCACCCGGGTTGACCTCGGAGACGACGAGCGGGACCTCGGGGTCCTTGCGCCAGGCGGAGCTGTTGTCGACGACAACGGCACCGGCCGCGGCGAACTTCGGCGCGTACTCCTTCGAGGTGGCGCCGCCCGCCGAGAAGAGGGCAATGTCGATGCCGGAGAAGTCGGCCGTGGCGACGTCCTCGACGACAATCTGCTCACCGCAAAAGGTGAGCTCCTTGCCTGCCGAGCGTGCAGAGGCGAAGAAGCGCACCGTGTCCGCCTTCGTGCCGCGCTCCTCGAGGAGGGTGCGCATGACGTGACCCACCTGACCGGTTGCTCCGACTACTGCAAGAGTGATGCTCATCGCCCTGTACCTCCGTAGACGACAGCCTGCGTGTCCTCGGCATCGAGATCGAATGCCGTGTGGACCGCGCGGACCGCCTTATCCAGTTCTTCGATATTGACCACGACCGAGATGCGGATCTCGGAGGTGGAGATCATTTCAATGTTGATTCCCGCGTCTGCCAGCGCTCCGAAGAGCTTCGCGGAGACGCCGGGATGAGAGCGCATGCCTGCGCCGATGAGGGAGAGCTTGCCGACCTTCTCGTTGTAGGTGACCTCGCGGTACTGGAGGTCGTCCTTCATGTCCTCGATCGCGGCGAGTGCGGCGGGGCCGCTGTCGTGCGGGAGGGTGAAGGAGATATCGGTCTTGCCCGGGTCGGAGGCGGCGATGTTCTGCACGATCATGTCGATGTTCGCACCGACCTCGGCGACCCTGCCGAAGACCTTCGCGGCCTTGCCGGGCACGTCCGGGACACCGAGGATCGACAGCTTCGCCTGCGAACGGTCGTGGGCGATGCCGGTGATGATGGGGGACTCCATGTCCCTCTCGTCCGTGTTCATGATCCAGGTTCCTTCCAATTCGGAATATGAGGACCGCACATGCAGCGGCACGCTGTACTTGCGGGCGAACTCGACCGCACGCAGGTGCAGGATCTTCGCTCCCTGCCCGGCCAGCTCCAGGGTCTCTTCGTAGTCGAGGTTCTGGACGCGGCGCGCGGTCGGGACGATCCGGGGATCGGCCGAGAAGAGGCCGTCGACGTCCGTATAGATCTCGCACACGTCCGCGTGCATGGCGGCGGCAAGCGCAACCGCGGTTGTGTCGGAGCCGCCGCGGCCGAGGGTTGTCACGTCATTGAGCTCATTGACGCCCTGGAAGCCGGCGATGATGGCAACGGCCCCCTCCTTGACGTCCCGCGCGATCCTCTCGGGGACGATGCCGACGATCGAGGCCTTGCCGTACTGGTTGTCTGTGCGCAGGCCCGCCTGCTGGCCGGTGTAGGCGCGGGCGGGGACGCCGAGGTCGTTGACCGCCATCGCCAACAGCGCCATGGAGACGCGCTCCCCCGCGGTGAGGAGGATATCCATCTCGCGTGCGGGCGGCCTGTCGGTCACCTGGGCTGCAAGATCAAGCAGCTCGTCGGTCGTGTCACCCATCGCCGAGACGACGACAACAAGGTCATTCCCGGCCTTCTTGGTGGCGACGATGCGAGCGGCGACGCGCTTGAGCGCGTCTGCGTCCGATACGGACGATCCGCCATACTTCTGCACGATCAGGCTCACTGTGACTCCGTCCCTTGGGTGTCCTCTATTGTCCACAGACCTGTTGTCGCAGAGCATACCCAGTCATGCGATTCTCACGATACGGATGGTGAGGAGAACAATAGGCGCTCGGCGCTCACTCGGCCGTCCCACCGCTCGATCGGTGGACCATGGTCCTGCCCTCAAACGCACGCGAGAGCGTGATCTCGTCCGCGTACTCGAGGTCGCCGCCAACCGGCAGTCCGGAGGCGAGTCGAGACACGTTGACCCCCATCGGGGCGAGGGACCGGATGAGGTAGGAGGCCGTCGCCTCCCCCTCGATGTTCGGGTCGGTCGCGATGATGATCTCCTGCACCTTCCCATCGGCCAGCCTCGTGAAGAGCTGTCGAATCCTCAGGTCCTCGGGGCCCACTCCCTCGATGGGATTGATGGAGCCGCCGAGCACGTGGTACTTGCCCCGGTACTCCCGGGTCCGCTCGACAGCGACAATATCCTTCGCCTCCTCAACGACACAGATGACGGAGTCAACCCGCCGTGTATCGCTGCAGATCCGGCAGATCTCCTGCTCAGTCACGTTGCCGCAGATCTCGCAGAAGCGAACCTTGGCCTTGACCGCGCTCATCGCATCGATGAGCGCCTGCACGTCCGCCTCCTCCGAGGAGAGGATGTGGAAGGCGATCCGCTGGGCACTCTTCGGGCCGATGCCGGGCAGGCGGCCCAACTCGTCGATGAGGTCCTGGACGGCCCCGTCATACACTCCCGCCACTACGACTCCTCTTCCGCTTCTTCGATGACGCTGCCGCCGAGAACCTCGAGCACAACACTGAGACCGATGCCGTGCGCGTCGAGCGCCAGCGGATCATCCCGCGAGACCAGCTCATGCTCAGTCTCGACATCGATGACCTCCTCGACGGCCTCCGGGGTTCCCCGATGTTCGGCGAGCCTGGCGAAGGTTCTCGTGCCGCTGGGCGCGGCGCCGGGCCGTGCCATGCTCGGCGCCTCACGCGGGGGTGGAGCGGGGAACGACGGCATCGCCGCCGGCGGCGGGGCCGGGAAATCCTCCATGACGATGTCGGGAAGGTCCGACGGCAGGCCCGAGGGCAGACCAGCCGGCCCACCCTGGCCCATGTCGTGCAGGGACTCCCCGTACTCATCCTCGTCCGGCGGGACGGGCTCGGGATAGTGCGAGGACGGGTGAGACTGGCGCGACTCGGCCCTCGTCGGGCCTGCCGAGCCCCGCCTGCTCTCGGCGGGCGACGGGGCCGAGGCCCCGGAGTGGGCCGAGGCGCGGGCGATGGCTGCCGCAGCGCCGGTCGCGGCCGCGCCGGTCGCGGGAGGGCGTGGTCCGCCCGGACTCTGTGCCGATAGCGGCGACGGGTCTGGAACCGCCGACAACGAACCCCTGGGTGTTGCGCGCTCGGCGGTTGCCGCCGAAGCCGGACTGCCCAGGGCGCGCTCTGGGGTTGAGGCACCGGGTGACACTACCTCCTGGCGTGAATCACCCTCCGCATCGTCGGCCGCTTCACGCATCGTCGGCCTCGCGGGCCCGCCGACACGGACGGTCAGCGGCCTGCCGAGCATCTCACTGAACACAACCTCGAGGCCGCTGGCGCGCTTCTCTGCGGTGAAGGCATCGGCCGAATCCTGGGTCGGGAAGTCGAAGCAGAGAACACCGTCGGCGACGGAGACCCTGCCCTCGCGGTGCCGGATGAAGTCGGATGTGCCCCGCGGAACCCGCGGGTCGGCCATGGCATCACGCCACAGTCCCCGCAGCACGGCGAGCTTCTCATCGTCCGACTGCGTCGGCTCGGCCGGTGGCGTCGGGGTGGCAGATGATGTCGGGGCGGCAGACGATGTCTGGTCGGCCCGCGACGTCGCGGTCGATTGTGCGTCCCCCCGTCCCGACGTCTCGTCGGGCTGGCGGTCGTCCGCGCCGGTGGCATGGTCATGGCCGGGCTGCACGGCGGCGGGAACCGGGTCCTGCGGACGCGCCTGTTCGACCGGCTTCTGGGCGGGAGTCTCGACCGGGGGCGGGACGAGGCGCTCCGGCGCCTGCGGCTGCTCGGTGGGCGTCGGAGCGGGAGCATCCTGCGCCGAGGGAACCTTCACCGGCGGGGCCGGCGGCCGCGACGGCTGCCTGCTCTCCTGCTTCTCCGGCTTCCTGCCGAAGCTGCGGGCCGCTGCACGGATGTCGGCGATGTCGCCGCCGGCCGGCGCCTGGCCGCCTGCTGCGGCGGGTGCCGCGGCGCTGCCTGCGGCGAGGAGGAGCCTGGCGCAGAGAAGCTCGAGCTGAAGCCGCGGCGAGGTCGCGCCGACCATGTCGGACAGCGCACTGTTCGTAAGGTCGGCGCACGAGGTGGCGCGGGCGGCGCCGAGACGCTCCGCCTGCTCCCTCATCCGACCCAGCTGGTCCTCGGGGATGGTCGACAGAACGTCCCTCGCGGCGTCGCCCGCGAGGGCAATGACGACGAGGTCGCGGAGCCGATCGAGGAGATCCTCGACAAAGCGGCGCGGGTCGTGCCCGGATTCGACGACATCGGCCACGGCGCCGAAGAGCGCCTCGCCGTTGACGTCGGCGATCGCATCGACCGCCGCATCGAGCAGGGCGCCGTCCGTGTAGCCGAGGAGAGAGACGGCCGTCTGGTAGTCGAGGGTGCTGTCCGGGGCGCCGCCGATGAGCTGGTCGAGCACCGAGAGGGAGTCGCGAACGGAGCCGGTGCCGGCGCGGACGACGAGCGGGAGCACCCCCTCCCCGACGTCGACGTTCTCCTGCTTGGCAAGGTCGGCGAGGTAATCCTCGAGGGTGCCGGGCGGGACGAGACGGAACGGATAGTGGTGCGTGCGGGAGCGGATGGTGCCGATGACCTTGTCCGGCTCCGTTGTCGCGAAGATGAACTTGACGTGCGGGGGCGGCTCCTCGACGAGCTTGAGCAGGGCGTTGAAACCCTGGTTCGAGACCATGTGGGCCTCGTCGATGATGAAGACCTTGAAGCGATCCCGCAGCGGCGCGAAGCTCGCCCGTTCGCGGAGCTCACGCGCGTCGTCGACGCCGCCGTGCGAGGCCGCGTCCATCTCGACCACATCGAGGGAGCCGGTCCCGCCGCGGGAGAGTTCGATGCAGGATTCGCATTCGCCACAGGGGGTGGCCGTCGGACCCTCCGCGCAGTTGAGGCAGCGGGCGAGGATCCGGGCGGAGGTCGTCTTCCCGCAGCCGCGCGGGCCCGAGAACAGGTAGGCGTGATTCGTGCGGTCCGCTTCGAGTGCGGCCATGAGCGGAACGGTCACGTGCTCCTGGCCGACGACCTCGTCGAAGGTCTCTGGCCGATAGCGTCGATACAGTGCAATGCTCACGGGCACAGTCTAGTTCCCCTGCCAGCCTTTATTCGAACGGTCGGGTGCCCAGACGGGTCACTGCCGGCGGCACGGCGGTCCCGTGCGCGGGGGAATAGAGGACTCCCCACGCACCCGCCAGAGCCCGTATTGCCTTGCTGCCTTCCGACCCTGGGGCGGTATACGAGGTGGCGTCACGTGGGGAGCCGCGACCAGTCTAGCGCAAACCGTCCCGGCCGCCATAAACGGCACCGACCTGAGGCCGGTCGGAGGTGCGGGATACTGGAGGCATGAAGACACTCTTTCTCACGGGGGCGGGCCGCGGCGTCGGCGCCGCGCTCGCCGACCGTCTCGCCGACTCGTGGCACCTCATTCTCCTCGCCCGCGGCGAGGACAGCGCGGCCGCGCTCCGGGCGCGCCACCCCGCAGCCTCGATCGTCACGGGCGACCTGTCTGAGGAGTCGGCCGCGGCATCGATCACGGCAAGCATCGACGCCCTGCTGGGCGATGGTGGGCTCGACGCGTTCGTCAGCTGCGCCGGCATCGAGGGCGCAGCGCCCCTGGAGAAGATGACGGATGAATTCCTCCGGGAGGTCTACGCCATCAACGTCCTCTCCCCCATCCTCCTCACCCGCGGCCTCCTGCCCCGCCTGCGGCGGGCCCGCGGCACCGTCGTCTATGTCGGGTCGACGGCGGCCCACCTCGACTTCGCGGGGTGGCTCCCCTATTCAACAAGCAAGGCCGCCCTCGAGAAGGCGGCCGCTGTGCTCCGAGCCGAGGAGCGGGCGATCCGGGTGAGCACCGTGACCCCGGGCCGCATCGACACCGACATGCAGAGGGACATGGCGGAGAAGGAATCACGTGACTTCGATCCCTCCACCGCCATGTCCCCCGATTCGGTCGCATGGGCGATTGAGATGGCGCTTCGGGCGCCCTCCGATTCAGCAGTCGATCAGCTGACGATCACCCCGCACCGGTGACTATTCGCCGTCAGGCGCGACGAAGAGCGTGGCGTAGTCCGGCTCCTCCTCGATGACGCCGAGCTCGACGGCGGCCTTGGCGTAGACCTCGACGGACTCGGTATCGAGGCCCGGCGTGAACGTCGCGAAGGAGATCTTCTCAGCGACCGCCTCCTCGAGGCCGATCTCCGAGACGGCAAGCTCGCGCAGGCGGTCCGGGTTCTCGGAGGCGAACTCGTTCGCCCTGCTCATCGCCCGCTGGAAGGCGGCCACCGTCTCGGGGTTCTCCTCGGCGTAGTCGCCCGAGGTGATGTAGTAGCCGAGCGTCGAGTTCGGGAACGCTGCCGCGAAGTTCGCGAGCACCGGGCGGTAGCCGTTGTTGTAGGCGATGGTCTGGAAGGGCTCAACCATCCAGATCGCGTCGACGTCGCCCCGCTCGAGGGCGGCTGACATGTCCGAGAAGTTCATCGGGACGTACTCGATGCCGGAGGTGTCGATGCCCTGGTTCTCGAGCGCAACGGGGATGGTGACGTCGCCGAGGTTCTTGGTCGAGTTGACGGCAATCGTCTTCCCGGCCAGATCCTCGGGGCCCTGGATCTCGGAGTCCTCGAGCACGAACACGCGCGAGGAGGTCTCCTCATCCTCGCCGGCGACACCGCAGCAGTTCGAGACGAACTTGATGTCGAGTCCCTGGTCGATGGCGGCCAGGTCCGAGACGACGTTCGCGTAGCCGATCGGGCTCTCGCCGTTGACGACGGAGGGGATGATCGCGGAGCCGGACTCGGCGATCTTCACCTCGACATCCAGACCCTCCTCCTCGAAGAAGCCCTCCTCGACGCCGAGGTACAGCGGCGTCGAGTCGACCGTGGTGATGTGGTAGACGGTGAGCGGGGTCAGGCCATCAGCCGTCTCCTCAGCGTCGGAGCCGCACGCCGCGAGGCCCAACAGGCCGGCGACGGCGAGCGCGGAGATTTTTCCAAGTGTCTTCATGGGTGTCTTTCTTCAGATGATGTACTCAGGGAGCGGGCCCTGATCGGTGGGGGTGACAAGGTTGCGGATCGTACCGAAGATCTCGGCGCGGTGCTTCGAGAAGGCGGGCAGTGCTCGGGTCTCGAGCTGGCTGCGCTCCTTCGGCAGGTCGATGTCGATGATCTTCTCGATCCTGCTCGGCGTCTTCGACAGGATGGCGACCCTGTCGGACAGGTAGACGGCTTCGTCGACGTCGTGGGTGACGAAGACGAAGGTCGAGTTCATCTGCTCCTTGACTCGCAGGAGCAGATCCTCGAGGTCATTGCGGGTCTGAGCATCGACGGAGGCGAAGGGCTCGTCGAGGATCATGACCTCGGGGCGGTAGGCGATGGCGCGGGCGATGGCGACGCGCTGCTGCATGCCGCCCGACAGCTGCCACGGGTAGCGCTCACCCACGCCGGCGAGGCCGACGTTGTAGAGGCTCGCCTCGACCCGCTTGTCGATCTCGGCGCGATCGACGCCGTGGGCCTTGAGCGGCAGGGCGATGTTCTTCGCCACGCTCATCCACGGGTAGAGGGAGCGGGAGTAGTCCTGGAAGACGAGGGCGATCTCCCGGGGCGGGCCGTCGATCTGCTTCCCATCGAGGAGGACCTGGCCGCTCGTCGCCTCGAGCAGCCCGGCCACCGTCCGGAGGAGAGTGGTCTTTCCCGCCCCGGAGGGCCCGACGATCGTGAGGAATTCACCGTCGTAGACGTCGAGGGTGATGTCGCGCAGCACCTCGGTGCCGCTGTCGCGGCGCCCGCGGGGCGGGTAGGTCTTGTGGATCCCGTCGATCCGCAGTCGGACGTCAGTCATAGCGTGTCCCTTCCGTGCAGGCCCCGATCCCAGGCGAGCAGTCGGTGTTCGATGAACCTGAAGGCGGTCGTGAGCGCGAAGCCCAGGACGCCGAGGAGGATGATGACGCCCCAGACTGCGCTCTGGTCGAACGAGTTCGAGGCGGTGATGAGGTAGGCGCCGATCCCCTCCCGCGAGCCCCTCATCTCGCTCGTGACGACGAGGATGAGGGAGAGGGGGATGGCGACGGTGATCCCGGCGACCGCCCGCGGCAGGGCCGCGGGCATGACGACGAAGGCCTGCTTCGTCCATCCCGTGATCCCGAAGCTCTTCGCCGTGTCATGCGATTCCCGGGGGATGGCACGCACGCCGTCGATGACGTTGAGGAGGACCGGGAAGAGCGTGCCGAGGGCGATGATCGTCACCTTCATCTGGTCACCCAGACCGAAGATGACGATGGCGAAGGGGATAAGGGCGGTGGCGGGGATGGCGCGGACGAATTCGAGTGTCGGCGTCAGTCCGTACCGGACGAAGGGGACCTGGCCGATGAGGAGGCCGAGCGCGAAGCCGCCGACGATGCCGATGAGGAGGCCGACCGCGAGGTTCGCGAGGCTCGACAGCAGATCGGGTCTGCCCTCCCCCGTGAACCAGTAGGTCCACACGGACTCGAGCACGTCGGGCGCGTCGGGGTAGTAGAGCTCGGTCGAGTTCGTCGAGGTCACCCACCACAGGGCGAGCACGATCGCGGTGCCGAGCAGCCCGAGCGAGACAGTCGTCGTTCTCATGCGACCTCATTCCGGTAGGACTCGTGCCAGGACAGTGCCCGGCGCTGAATGGTGAGGAAGACAGTGTTGAGGCCAAAGCCGACGAGGCCGATGACGAGGATGTAGGCGTACATGACCGGCAGATTGCCGGCCGAATCGGCCGCGCCGAGCGAGCTTCCCAGCCCCGCCATGCCCATGAGCAGCTCCGCGGTGATGCAGAAGATGAGGGCCGTGTTGGAGGCAATCCGCACGCCCGTCATAAGCTGGGGGAGCATCGACGGGATGATGAGGTGGCGCAGGCGCGCCCCATATCCCAGCGAATAGGCCGCAGCCGTATCCCGCGCGACTGGGTCGATGGTCCTCGTCGCCGAGATCGCCGACATGAGCATCTGGAACAGCGCCGCGTAGGTCGCGATGAACACCTCGGCGTTCTTACCCGTGCCGAGGGTGAAGATGACGAGCGGGATCATGGCGATCGAGGGGATCGGCTTGAGGAACTCGATGACGGGCCCGAACAGCGCCGACAGGTGCCTCGACGAGCCGAGCAGGAGCCCGGCCGCCGTGCCGAGGACGACGGCGATGAGGAGTGCCTGGCCCCACGCGTAGAGCGTCGCTCCGACCGCGCTCCACAGGGAGGCGGAGCCGAGCATGCTCCCCAGCTGGGAGAGGATCTGCGTCGGTGCGGGCGCGAACCTCGTCGGGATCACCTCGGTGATCGCCGCGAGCTGCCAGAGGACGAGGAGCAGCAGTGCGGTGGCGAGCGGAAGCCCGATCCGCACGGAGCGCCTGCGATAGTCGAGCATCATGCGCCACCCCCGATGAGTGCGGCCGCCCGCTCCGCGAGCGCATTCCTGTCGATCTTGTTCGTGCCGGAGAGCGGCAGGGCATCGGTCATGAAGACCCGCCGCGGGTGTGCATACGGCTCCATCCGCTCGAGCGACCAGTCCTTGAGCTCCTGCTCGGTGACGTCGGTGCGGGTGACAACGAAGGCAACGGGCTTGGCACCCTTCACCGCGTCCGGCACGGGCACGACGGCCGCCTCCTCGACGGCGGGATGCTCGAGGAGCGCCCGCTCGACGGCGGCGGGATGGACGTTCTCGCCGCCGGAGGCGAACATGTCGTCCACTCGCCCGGCGAAGCTGTAGAAGCCCTCCGCATCGCGAAGAAAGAGGTCCCCTGTTGGGTAGAAGCCCTCCTCATCGACCGGGCTGGCCGGGCCGCCCAGGTAGTGGGAGAAGGTGGCGGGCGAGCTGACCGAGAGGCTGCCGAGCGCCTCGGAGGCCTCGCCCTTCGCGTCCGCGCCATCGCTCACAATGACACGGCCAATCTCGTCCAGGAGGCGAATGCGGACGGCCGGGTGGGCTGCCCCGACGGAGTTCTTTGGGGTCGGCCTCCCCTCGACAGGGGCGAAGGCCACCGGCCCAGACTCGGTCGTGCCGTAGCTGATCGAGAGGGCCGAGTTCGGGAAGGCCGCTTCGATGTCATCGATGAGGTCGTCCGTCAGCGGCGCCGAGCCGAAGCTGTGCTCGGTGACCGAGCTGAGGTCGAGCTCGGCGAGCAGGTCCTTCTCGCGCAGCGCGAGCGCCATCATCGGCGGCACACCCGTCGTCTTCGTCACGCGGTGCTCGGCGATGGCGCGGAGGAAGCCACGCGCCTCGAAGGCGGGCTGGAGGACGACGCGGTCCCCGTGGAGGAGCGCCGCCTGGACCGTCGCCAGCCCGTTCATGTGGTAGAGCGGCGCGGCGACGAGGATGGTCCGCAGTGCGCCGTCGGAGGCCCGCTCCCCCTGGTCGAGGATCCACGCGTGCGAGCCGTGCGAACGGACGACACCCTTCGGTCGGCCGGTCGACCCGGACGTGTAGAGCACGAGCGCCGGATCATCCCATCCGACATCGGCCGCCGCGGGCTGCTGGCCGGGTCCCGGCTCGGCGCCGAGTTCGCCGAAACGGACCGCCGGTCGGGTGGTCCGATCGTCGCGGTCGACGAGGATGAGACTCGGGTCGCTGTTGTCGAGGACGTACTCGAGGACGGGTGCGGGGAACCTGTGGCTGACCGGGATGATGACGGCGCCGGCCCTCATGACCCCGTAGAACGCCGCCAGCCAGTCGATCGAGTTGAGACCGATGATCGCCACATGATCTCCGCGCACGATCCCGCGGGCGGCGAGGTCGGCCTGGACGGCGAGGACGCGGGCCAGGAACTCCCCGTACGTCACCTGCTGACCGTCCGTCTGAGCGATCGCGATCGCGTCGGGCTCGGCGGCGCTGATGGCGTCGCCGATGTTGACACCGCGTCGAGCGCCGTTGGGTGGGTGGACTGTCATTGGGGGATCTCCACGGGTGTGACTGCTGAGGCGGCGAAGGTGCCGCGGGCGATGGCGGCGGTCTTGCCGCCCTCGTTCGACAGCTCGGCCTCGGCGATGGCGATGGCGCGGCCGGGTTTGATGAGCCTGCCGGTCACGATGATCTTCCCGGGCGTGACCGCCCGGAGGAAGTGCGTCGTGAGATCAATCGTCGGTGCGGTCCCGCCGAGTGAGCCGACGAGCGAGAAGCAGGCGGCGACGTCGAGCAGGGCTGAGATGATGCCGCCGTGGACGACGGCGTTGCCCGTCGCGTTCGTCCACTCGGGCGTCGCCTCCGCCTCGATCGTGATGCTGTCCTTCGTCAGGTCGGCGACCGTGAGTCCCAGCCAACGGTTGTAGGGGCCGGAGTCGATCGCGGCCTGGACTGCGTCGATCGTCATGATTCGTCACCCCAGGGGGCGATGATGACCTTGCCGGTCACGCCGCGGTCCTCGAGGCGGCGCAGCGCGTCCGCCGCCTCCTCGAGCGAGACGATCGAGTCGATGACGGGGTGGAAGTCCTGCTCATCGATGAGGGCGACGAGCGCTTCGATGTCCTCGCGCCCGAAGCCATTGGAACCCTGGACCTTGAGCTCGAAGGACCAGATGTAGCGCAGGTCCTCCTTCGGGTCGAAGCCTGCGGTCGCCCCGCACACGAGGATCGTCCCGCCGAGCTTCGTCGACTTCAGGGTCGGGTGCCAGGTGTCGCCGCCCGTGTTGTTGACGATGACGTCGAAGCCGGGCTCGGTCGAGCTGCGGGAGGGCTTGCCGACGTTCTCGCGGGTCCACGTGTCGATCGCGATCTCGCGGTAGTTGAAGTACTCGTCCGCGCCGTACGAGAGGAGGGTCTGTCCCTTCTCATCCGATCCGACCGCCGCGACCACCGTGGCGCCGAGCTGCTTGGCGAGCAGCACGGAGGCCGTGCCGACGCCGCCCGAGGCGCCGAGGACGAGCACCTTGTCGCCCTCCTTGACCGCGTCCTTGCCGACGATCATGCGATGGGCCGTGCCGTAGGCGACCGGCAGGGCCGCCGCCTCGGCGAACGACACCGAGTCGGGGAGCGGGATGAGCTGGCCCGCCTCGACGAGGGAGTACTCGGCGAGGCCGCCGTCCTGCACCTCGCCCATGAGGTTGAATCCCGAGTCGAGGGGGTTGACGACGACTCGATCGCCGACCTCGAAGCCGGTCACGCCCTCACCGATCTCGTCGACGGTGCCGGCGATGTCGAGGCCGGGGACGATCGGCATGGGGATGGTGATGCCGGGCATGCCCCGCACGGTGAAGATGTCATGGTAGTTGAGCGACGTGGCCCGGACCTTGACGATCACCTTGCCCGGCTCGATCTGGGGCTTCGGGTAGTCCTCTTCATAGGTGAGGCTGTCGACGGTGCCGTGCTCTCGAAGGACAACGGCTCTCATGGTTGTGGTCAATGGATCTCCTCAGGGGTGCGAAGGTACGCGAAAGGGATGAATCGAGTGGCGTGGCCGTGAGTCAGAGCTGTCCAGCGTTCTGGATACAGGCGTGCCGCAGTGCGGCGGCGGTTCTGGAACTCAGATGGTCCAGGTGCCTGCAGGTCCACTCACGGCCAGTTCAAGGCACGGCATACAGCCCTGACACTCGCCGTTCGGACACATGCGACAACACGCCTGGGTGCCGAGGGCAGCCAGGGACATTCGGAGCGAATCCGGGTCATCGGTGCAGATCACGAAAGACTCCAGGCGCGCCTGCGCCTGGGTCGTCACCGCAGGAGATGTGGAATCCTGCCAGTCGATGACAAAAGGAATGGCGCCGTTCAGGCCCCCATGAAGCGGGGGCGTGAGGCGCCAGGAGAGAAGCTCGCCATCGGGTCTGCGGCGAGAGGCAGGGGCGAGGTCGCCGACGTCAACGCCGGCCGCGCGGCCAGCCGCGACCGCAGCATCCGCATCCTCCGGGTGGATCACCCAGGTCGACACAACCGTCTCGGTCAGATCGTCGATATTGAAGGGTCGGGGATTCTCCGGCTCTGGCAGGTCGGGGTCGATGCCGAGCAGCTCCAGGTAGTAATCCTCGCCCAGGCTCACGAGATAGTTCTTCGTGCCGAGCTGCTCGTGCGAGCCGCCCTTCTCGGGCCGAATGCCGGTCGCTGCTTCGAATTCGGCGACAAGGCCGTCAAGGTCGGAAGTGGCCACGACAATGTGGTCGAGGAGCGGCGGGACGGCAGTGCGACTGTCGGCCATGACCCCTCCTCCCGGTAGTTTCGAAGTCAATCTTCGCGTGCGTTGCCATTCTGGCAGGGCGATGTCTGCTTTGTACAGGCGTCTCACGGTTGGCGCAGATCACATCTTTCGCTTTGGGGCTCGTACCTACTCCTTGGCACACAGTCGTGCCTTCACATCACGGGGCGAGCGCTCGAAAGACGGGCGGAGCCGGCCACCCGGGCAGCCTAGGGTCCTCCGTGTGCCAAATCATGGCGACCGACTGGCCCGAGATTTCGCGGGCCGAACCGTTGTCCGTTACGATGAGTGGGCATGTTGCGGCTTCGCAGCGTGCGAGGAGGATTCGCCTAGTGGCCTATGGCGCTCGCTTGGAAAGCGGGTTGGGTGCAAGCCCTCGGGGGTTCGAATCCCCCATCCTCCGCCATCTGTCCTGAGTCGGGACATCGTCAACAGACGATGATCCGGCTCAGGATTTTTGTTTCTGGGTCGAGTCACGGAGCGTGTGGGGCTTATAGGACATTTCGTGTTGGTTTGACCCTGATCTTTTGGCTTATAGGACATTTCGTGTTGGTTTGACCCTGATCTTTTGTTGCTGTGCCGCCATTAGGCCGGTGTTGAAGTTCGTGCGGCTGAACTTGATGGGTGGACATTTCGTGTTGGCTTGACCCCGACCTTTGGTTGCTTTGACGCGGAAAAGTGGGGGTTGAAGTTGGTTTCACGGGGCCGGCTTATAGGACATTTCGTGTTGGTTTGATCCCGACTTTTCGGCGCGTTCTCACCGAAAAGGCCGGGTCCAAGTTGCCTGATAGGGAGGGTGAACACTCCTTATTGCCGCCCGTGCGAGCAGGCGATGACACGCTATGGAAAGACCAGTACGGGACGTCAGCGCTACCGCTGTGCCGGGTGCAGGACGAGTCGCGTAGCGGCGATCGACACCTCCGCGAAAGACTTCGCCCTGTTCTTGTCCTTTCTGTTTTCCCGCCAGCGCCAGCGAGACCTGCCCGGGGCGGGACGGACCTTCCGTCGGCGCACCGCACGGTTCTGGCAGCTGTGGCCCACCCCCGAGGTGGTCGACGAGGTCCACCGGGTGATCTACGTCGATGGGATCCACCTCGGACGCAGCGCCGTGATCCTGATCGCCTCCACCGACACCCATGTCGTGGGCTGGTACCTCGCACGCAGTGAACACAGCCAGGCCTGGGGTGCGCTGCTGGCCCGGATCGCACCGCCACAGGTAGTGGTCACCGATGGTGGATCAGGCTTTGCCAAAGCCCGCCGGGCGCACTGGCCCACCACGAAGGTCCAGCGCTGTACGTTCCATGCTTTCAGCCAGGTGCGTCGCCAGACCACGACCCGGCCCCGCACTCAGGCCGGAGTGGAACTCTACGGCCTGGCTAGAGCGCTGCTCCACGTCCGCGATAACACCGGGGCCGCGGCATGGCTGGCCGCTTACACCCAATGGCGCGCCACATGGGAGGCCTTCCTGGCTGAGCGCACTCGACTCGCCACGGGGCAGGTCGTACTCACTCACCAGCGTCTGGTCACGGCCCGCTCAGCCCTCGATACGCTGATCCGGACCAAGACCTTGTTCACCTACGTCGATCCCGCCAACTTCCCGGTCGACGCCTACCTGCACATGCCACTGCCAGCGACGAATAACCGGATCGAGGGTGGGATCAACACTCAACTGCGGGCCCTGCTACGCGATCACCGCGGGATGAGCCTGGACAGGCGGATCAAAGCGATCATGTGGTGGTGCTACATGCACACTGAATACCCTGCCAGTCCCGCACGCATCCTCAGGACCATGCCCACCGACACCCAGATCCAGGCCTACTACCGAGCTGCGGCCAGCCGCGGCGAACACGCCCGGGACATCGGCCTGCCGGGCATCGGCACCGCAGCCGTCTGGAACGAGCTGCACCACTCGACCAGCTACATCACAACCTGGGACTGACACCCCTCCGATCAAACAAAACCAACACATTTTGTCCTATAAGCCGATCTTTTGTTGCTGTGTCGCCATTAGGTCGGTGTTGAAGTTCGTGCGGCTGAACTTGATGGGTGGACATTTCGTGTTGGCTTGACCCCGACCTTTGGTTGCTTTGACGCGGAAAAGTGGGGGTTGAAGTTGGTTTCACGGGGCCGGCTTATAGGACATTTCGTGTTGGTTTGATCCCGACTTTTCGGCGCGTTCTCACCGAAAAGGCAGGGTCCAAGTTGCCTGATAGGGAGGGTGAACACTCCTTATTGCCGCCCGTGCGAGCAGGCGATGACACGCTATGGAAAGACCAGTACGGGACGTCAGCGCTACCGCTGTGCCGGGTGCAGGACGAGTCGCGTAGCGGCGATCGACACCTCCGCGAAAGACTTCGCCCTGTTCTTGTCCTTTCTGTTTTCCCGCCAGCGCCAGCGAGACCTGCCCGGGGCGGGACGGACCTTCCGTCGGCGCACCGCACGGTTCTGGCAGCTGTGGCCCACCCCCGAGGTGGTCGACGAGGTCCACCGGGTGATCTACGTCGATGGGATCCACCTCGGACGCAGCGCCGTGATCCTGATCGCCTCCACCGACACCCATGTCGTGGGCTGGTACCTCGCACGCAGTGAACACAGCCAGGCCTGGGGTGCGCTGCTGGCCCGGATCGCACCGCCACAGGTAGTGGTCACCGATGGTGGATCAGGCTTTGCCAAAGCCCGCCGGGCGCACTGGCCCACCACGAAGGTCCAGCGCTGTACGTTCCATGCTTTCAGCCAGGTGCGTCGCCAGACCACGACCCGGCCCCGCACTCAGGCCGGAGTGGAACTCTACGGCCTGGCTAGAGCGCTGCTCCACGTCCGCGATAACACCGGGGCCGCGGCATGGCTGGCCGCTTACACCCAATGGCGCGCCACATGGGAGGCCTTCCTGGCTGAGCGCACTCGACTCGCCACGGGGCAGGTCGTACTCACTCACCAGCGTCTGGTCACGGCCCGCTCAGCCCTCGATACGCTGATCCGGACCAAGACCTTGTTCACCTACGTCGATCCCGCCAACTTCCCGGTCGGCGCCTACCTGCACATGCCACTGCCAGCGACGAATAACCGGATCGAGGGTGGGATCAACACTCAACTGCGGGCCCTGCTACGCGATCACCGCGGGATGAGCCTGGACAGGCGGATCAAAGCGATCATGTGGTGGTGCTACATGCACACTGAATACCCTGCCAGTCCCGCACACATCCTCAGGACCATGCCCACCGACACCCAGATCCAGGCCTACTACCGAGCTGCGGCCAGCCGCGGCGAACACGCCCGGGACATCGGCCTGCCGGGCATCGGCACCGCAGCCGTCTGGAACGAGCTGCACCACTCGACCAGCTACATCACAACCTGGGACTGACACCCCTCCGATCAAACAAAACCAACACATTTTGTCCTATAAGCCGCGTGGGGCTCGTGCGGCAGGTCCGCGCGTCGGCCCTCAGTCGCACCACCGTCGGCCTCGCCGGGCCAGAACGGTGGCAGGCGACCAGAGTTGTCACCCCTCTCCCTGCCCCCCGACAGACTCTCCTCCCGCACGGCCTCTCGTATTCCGGACTTCGACCCCCTCCATGCCGCGAAGTTGTCGACTGAGCACTCTCAATCTAGTTGGCGTCTATAACGAGATGTGGCGTGAATTGGCCTTCCATTTCACACGAAACGTCGTACAATGCATTATATTCTTAATGGCTCCTTGTATCACACGCGTACTCGGGGTGCCAAAACAAAAAATATGCCAGCCAGGGCCTGCTGTCCGCTGCCCTCGTAACAGAAAGAGCCATGAAGAAGATTCTCATCTCATGCGTGGCGGCCGCATTCGCCGTCACTGCATTCTCCACAGATTTCAGCCCCTTGCCCGCAGAGCCCGAACCGGCCCCGTCAGCCATCGAAGAGGTTTCAACCTCCACCGCCAGCCCGGTCCCCGACGAGGAGCCGACGCCTGAGACCAAGGAGCCGCCCGCCGAGAAGACGGAAGAGCCGGTCACGATTCTCACCTTCGATGAGCTCAGCCCGGAGATGAGGCAGCTGATCGAGGCCGGCTCGGACGCAGAGCCCGGCTGGCACGGCACCGCCCGCGCCTACTATGACATCGTGCTCTCAAATCCCCGTCTCATCGATGAGGACGGAAACGTCTCGAAGGCCGCCATGGAGACTCACGTCGCATGGGGACAGAGTGTCGCCCAACAGACCGAGGCACCGCAGGCTGCGCCGGCCACCACCGCCTCCTCGGCTGGCGCACCTGCGCCGGCACCTCGCCAAGCCCCGGCCCAAGCACCTGCTCCCGCTCCCGCCCCGGCACCTGCGCCGTCAGGCCGCGCGGCTGCGGAGAGTGTCGCCGCCCAGGTCTGCGGCGCCGCCGTCCAGTGGGAGAACCTCGGCGCCGGTTACCTCGGCATGAATCGCTGGGGTACGAACATCATCCGCCTCAACTCGCACCCGGGTACACCTCAGGGTGCGCTCCGCTTCGCCGCGGCCCATGAGTGTGGCCATGTCCTCCAGGCCCGCGCCTTCAATTACGATTACGCCACCGCCCAGGCTCGCCTCAACGCAATCTACGGAACAAGCGGAACCCGCGGTCTCGAACAGAACGCATCCTGCATCGCCATCTCGCTCGGGTACTCCGACACGACCAGTGCCAGGGGCACCTACAGCTGCGCCGGCCAGAACGGCGCGGCCGCCGCGGCAGTCCGCTCCGGCCGCCAGCCTTGATCCTCGACTGTCCTGCGCGGGCCGGCGGGCCGAAAGTCCAGTCGGCCCGCCGGCGACAGACTGATCCGGCGTTCTCAGGGCGATGAGATGAGCCAGAAATTCTACTCCTCGAAGAGTGGAATCGGCGCATAGGCTTCGATCTCAGCCTGAATCTTCGCCAACACCTCCCTGTCGAGGCCCAAATCGGGCGTGATCTGCTGCCAGCCGGCGAGGGCGACATTGCCATAGTTGTGGCCGTAGGCCGCGGGGACCGCCTCGGAGCCCAGCATGTCGATGAACACCTGTAGCCCCGTCACGATCGGCATCCACCTCATCGACGGGCTGATGTCGGCGCTGCGTTGGCCGGGCTCCAGCCCAGTATGACCGCGACGCGGTCATACGCTCCAGCCCGTGAGGGCATACGCTCAACGTGCTGGGGCGCGAGTCCTGGCAACGGCGAGCGACGGGTTCGCGCTGCACTGAACGATCATGGAGGCTGGACCTGTCAACAGATCGGTCCCGCGTGCGAACCCTTTCCTCACGCACTTTTCGAGGGATTCTTCCCTCCGCTGCCTCGTTTCGACTTGCGCTCAGAGCCGCGCTTCTTATCGAGGGAGGCCTTGAGCGCCTCCATAAGGTCGATGACGTCGGCCTCATCCTCAGCATGCTCCTCCCGCTCCCCGAAGGTCGCGGCCGTGTCGAGGGTGTCTCCTTCTTTGAGCTTGGCGTCGATGAGTTTGCGCAGCTCGATCTGGTACTCGTCCTCAAAGTCCTTTGGTGTGAAGTCCGAGGCGAACTGGTCGACGAGGGCGGCCGACAGCTTAAGCTCCTGGTCGCTGATCTTCGCCCTCGACTTCGCATTCGGGAAGTCCATCTCGCGCACCTCATCGGCCCACAGGAGGCCGTGGAGGATGAGCACCTTGCCGCGGACGCGAAGCGCACCGAGGCGGGTCTTCTGGCGCAGCGCGAACTGGACGATGGCGATACGGTCGGTGTCCTCGAGCGTCTGGCGAAGGAGCAGATAGGACTTGGGCGACTTGCCCTCGGGTTCAAGATAGTAGCTGCGCTCGAACATGATGGGGTCGACCTGGTCGCCCGGCACGAACTGGACGACCTCGATCTCGCGGTTCTCCGCGGAGGGCAGGGATTTCAGGTCCTCCTCGGTGATGACGACCGTGTCCTCACCCTCCTGATAGGCCTTGTCGATGTCCTTGTATTCGACCTTCTTGCCGCACACTTCGCACTTGCGCTCGTACCTGATTCGGCCGCCGTCGGCATTGTGGACCTGGTGGAAACGGATGTCATGATCCTCCACCGCGCTGTAGGCCTTGACCGGAACATTGACGAGGCCGAAGGTGATTGCACCCGTCCACACTGCACGCATGTCGCACAGCCTAGACAGACCGCCCCCTTGCCGAAAGGTTGAGCGGCAAAGACATGGAGTCTACTCTCAGAGAACGCTCGAGAAAGGAACGGCCGTGGCCCACGGGAAGAAGTTCCAGGTTGGCGAGCGCTCACTGTCGGTCACCAATCTGGGCAAGGTGATGTACCCCGAGACGGGGACGACCAAGGCTGAGGTCATCCACTATTACCTCGCCGTGGCCGACGCGATTCTCCCGCTCCTTCGCGGCAGGCCCGTCACCCGCAAGCGATGGGTCGACGGTGTCGGCACCGCCGAGGAGCCCGGCGAGGTCTTCTTCCGCAAGGATCTCGAGGATTCCGCGCCCTCCTGGATCCCGGTCGGCAAGATCACCCACTCGAGTCGCATCAACCGCTACCCGCTCGTCGAGGAGCCGGCCACGCTCGCGTGGTTCGCTCAGGTGGCGGCCCTCGAGCTGCACGTGCCGCAGTGGCGATTCGGCCGGAACGGCCAGCCCCGCAATCCCGACCGGCTCGTCCTCGATCTCGACCCCGGACCCGGCGTCGGGCTGATCGAATGCGCGGAGGTGGCCCGCTGGTGCCGCGAGATCCTCGATGACATGGGGATGGAGACGTACCCGGTCACCTCGGGCTCGAAGGGGATTCACCTGTACGCCCCGCTCGAGGGCGCCCACAACTCTGACGCGATCTCCTCCGTCGCCAAGGAGCTTGCCCGAGCCCTCGAAGCCGACCATGGCGACCTCGTCGTGTCGGAGATGAAGAAGGCGAAGCGAACCGGGAAGGTCTTCGTCGATTGGAGCCAGAACAGCGCCTCGAAGACGACGATCAGCCCCTATTCGCTCCGCGGTCGCCTCAGGCCGACCGTCGCCGCTCCCCGCACGTGGGAGGAGCTCGATGAGCCCGACCTCGACCATCTGGTGATGGAACAGGTCCTCGATCGCCTGGCCGACGGGTTCGACCCGATTGCGCCGCTCGCTGCGGGATCAGAAGCGGAGACGGTTGATCGGCTCACCACGTACAGGTCGATGAGGAACCCAGAGAAGACGGCTGAGCCCGTACCAGCGGATCCCCCTCGACCCCGCACCCTTGACGAGGGCGACCTGCCATCTTTCGTCATTCAGGAGCATCACGCCCGGCGCCTCCACTGGGATTTCCGTCTCGAACACTCGGGAGTTCTCGTCTCGTGGGCGGTGCCGAAGAGCCCTCCGCTCGAGAAGGACACCAACCGCCTGGCGGTCATGACCGAGGACCACCCTCTCGAGTACGGCACGTTCGAGGGCACGATCGCCCCGGGCGAATATGGTGCCGGGGAGGTGACGATCTGGGACGCGGGCGTCTATGAGCGTGAGAAGTGGCGCGAGGGCAAAGAGGTCATCGTTGTCCTCCACGGCAGGCCAGATGGAGGGCTCGGCGGGGTCCCACGGCGCTACGCCCTTATCAACGCTCCGGGCATGGGCGAGGACAAGAATTGGCTTATCCGACTCATGAACGATCAGCCGGACGAAGACACCTCGGCCTCTGACGGCACAGACACGGGCACCTCGAAGGACACGGGGTCTACAACGGCCACGGGTCCCCGGTCGAAGCCCTCGGACAGGCCGCGGACTGACCCCCAGCCGACCGTCAGCGTGAGCGACCTTCCGGCGCCCATGCTCGCCACCCGCGGCACACCCGCTGAGATCGCGCGCAGCATCGCCGACGGCGAGGAATGGGCATTCGAGATGAAGTGGGACGGCTACCGCATCATCACCGGCGTTGACACGGGAGGCGGACTCGCCCTCGCAAGTCGGAACGGCAAAGACCTGACACACGCCTTCCCCGCGGGAATCGAGCTCGTTGAGCTGTTGCAGGGTGAGGCCGGCGAACAGGGCGGAGCAGTCCTCGACGGGGAGCTGGTCGCCCTCGACGAGCAGGGGCGGCCCGACTTTGGGCTCCTGCAGGCCTCGATCAAGGATGGCGAGGCCGCTGAGCTGCGCTATATGGTCTTCGACATCCTCCAACTCGGGCCGCCCGGTCCAGGCGCGGGCCGCTCCCTCGTGAGGACTCCCTACCGCGAGCGCCGGGAGATCCTGCTGGACTCCCTTGCCGCCGGGGAGGCCATTGCCATCCCACCCGCACACACCGGCCGGCTTGAGCTCGCCCAGCGGGTGAGCCGCGAGCTCGGCCTGGAGGGCGTCGTCGCCAAGAGAATCGACTCCACGTATCTCTCGGGCCAGCGAGGCTCCGCCTGGATCAAGCTCAAACTCCAGATCCATCAAGAGGTCGTCATCGTCGGCGCCCGGCACGGGGCGGACAATCCAGACCGGATCAGGTCCCTTCTCGTCGCGGTCCCGGACGGGGAGGGGGATCTGGTCTACGCCGGGCGGGTCGGCACTGGATTCACCCAGGCCCAGCTGGCGGAGATCAAGAAGCGGCTGGAACGGATCAGACGGAAGACTCCGCCGATCGCGGGTATACCCGACGCTGACAGGAGGGACGCGTGGTGGGTGACGCCGAAACTCGTCGCCGAGGTGTCGATTGCCGGTCGGACTCGAGGCGGCAGCGTGCGCCACGCCGTGTGGCGCGGGTGGCGCGAGGACAAGGCACCCGGTGACGTGCGATGGGAGGTCTGAGCAGACCACCACGGGGAGAGGAACGCAGAATCAGTGAAGCCGCAGGCCATCGGCCTGCGGCTTCACTGATTCTGGGTGGGACTACTTTGAGCCGCGGAGCGCGAGTGCAGCGCCGATGGCGAGGAGCCAGCTGTCCTTCGCGAGGGCGATGCCATCGTCCGTCGGTCGGATGCCATCCTCCTGTGTCATGCCCGGGAGCTTGAGGTAGCTGGCGACCATGCCAGCACCGAACGTCGTGAGGGCGAGGCCTGCGATCCGGGTGGGCACGAAGGGTAGGAGGAGGGCCGCACCGACGGCGGTCTCGCCGTAGCTGAGGAACCTGCCGAACTCCTTGGGGCTCATGTTGCCGAGTGCGGGCACAGCCACCTTCGCCATGTTCTGCAGATGCTCGGCAGTGCCCTCGTCCATGCCGAGTTTGCCTACGCCCGAATTGAGGATGAATGCACCGGGAATGCCCCGGAGAATCGCGTTGCTCAGTTTCATGGTTCGTCTCCTACGTTGTCGCTGTCGAATTCCCTCGAGTCTAAGCATGCCTGCTTGGAGAACGCCGGGAAGATTGCTGACAGCTGACACGTATCAGAAGACCATGCGCAGCACGATGACGATGATGGCGGCAAGGATCGAGACGACCGGCAGAGTGACGACCCAGGTGATGCCGATCGACTTCATGAGCTTCCAGTTGGCCGCCCTGTTGACGACGCCGATGCCGAGGACGGCGCCGATGAGGATATGGGTCGAGGAGACGGGCAGCCCGAGGACCGATGCGGCCATGACGACCATGGCGGCCGACAGCTCTGCCGCGAAACCCGACGATGGGTGCATCTTCGTCAGGCTCGTGCCGACGGTGCGGATGACGTTGCGACCCGTGAACCACAGGCCCACGACGAGGGCGACGCCGAAGGTGACGAGCGCGGCCGTGGGAACGGGTGCCATGTCCTCGAGGGTCCCTGTTCGGAGAACGTCGAGGATGGCGACGAACGGACCGATCGCGTTGGCGATGTCATTCGAGCCGTGGGAGAAGGCGAAGGCGGAGGCCGTGAACACCTGCATCCACGAGAACACGAGGAAGGTGGAGCGCTGGAGTGACTTGCGCTTGAGGAGACGGACAAGGATCGACGTGGCCATCCACGCGCCGAGAGTAACCATGGCGAGGATTCCGAACTGCATCTCCGCTGTCAGTCCCAGCTCAAGGTTGGACAGGCCCTTGAAGATCAGCATGGAGGCGATGACGAGTGCGCCGAAGGATGCGAGGGCGGGCACCCACTTCTCCAGGGCCCGGTGGGCGTCGATCTTCCGCGCCTCGCGGTCGATGAGCTCCAGCTCGCGGTAGTACTCGGATTCGAGCTCGTCGAGCTTGTAGTCGCCGGTCTTCACACGCCTCTCGTCGCGCTCGAGAGCCTCCGTGTAGGCCATGCCCTGCAGGTCGCTGAGCACCTCGAAGGCACGCTTGTGCTCCATGAGATGCTTCTGGCGCCGCTGACCCAGCGCCGCCAGCGCTTCGTCCGCCGCGTCGTTGAACTGGAGGATGTGCTTCTTGATCCACCGGTACATGACATACGAGACGAGCCCGCCGAGCAGCGGTGACAGCACCCAGGAGATGGCGATCTGGCCGATCTGGCCCCACTGGACCATGTCAAACGCGTTGTCTGCGCCGGTGACGGCACCGACCATGACGGCGGCACCGACAATGCCACCGACGATCGAGTGCGTCGTCGAGACGGGATAGCCCCTCTTCGAGGCGAAGAGGAGCCAGATCGCGGCGGCGAGCAGCGAGCTCATCATGATGTACATGAAATCGTTCGCGCTCATGGATACCGCGCTGAGATCAACGATGCCGCTGCGCACCGTATCGGTGACCTCACCGCCCGCGATGACGGCGCCGCTGACCTCGAACACGGCAGCGATGAGCAGAGCCTGTTTGATCGTCAGCGTTCCAGCACCCACGGAGGTGCCGAAGGAGTTGGCGACGTCATTCCCGCCAATGTTAAAGGCCATGAAGAGACCGAAGAGCGTCGACAGGAGGAAGAGTGGGACGCTCGCATCCGGGGCAATGTAGTCCAGTCCCCATCTCACAAAGAGATAGAAGGAGACACCCATCAAGAGAGCGAAACCTATATTCCAGCCCGTATTCTTCTCAAGAACGTCACGGAACGCCAGCGTTTCGGCTGAGTTCGGCTTCGGTGATCGGGTCGCCATGCCACTCCACATAACATCCGGCTGGACGCTCTTGTCCAGGTTGCCAGAACGAGTATGTCACGCTCACTTCACCTTTTCGACACCGATGACTCACAGATAGTTCACACTCGTCGACCTCTGACCCTCACCAGCCGAAAACCCAGGTCACAGCCCCGCCAGCCCAGCCTCACGCAGGGACGATCTGGTCACAGACGACGGAAAACAGCACGAAACGGGACTAAAGTCGAACAGTGGTAAAACGTCCCTCCCTCTTCGCCAGGTACATGTGATTCCTCGTCGGCGTCGTCGTCACGGCCTTCGGAATCGCGTTCATCACGAAAGCCTCACTTGGGACCACCCCGATCACCTCGCTGTCCTACGTCGCCAGCTTCCGCTTCCCACCCTCGATCGGCGCATTCACCTTCGTTCTCAACTTCCTCTTCATCGTTCTGCAGGCAGTCCTCCTGCGGCGGCGGTTCCCGCCGATCCAGTGGCTCCAGCTCCTCGTCAACGTCATCTTCTCCGGGTTCATCGATATCTCGCTGTGGGCGCTGGGCTGGATGAATCCAGAGGCGATGTGGCTCCAGCTGCTCGTGGTCGTCATCGGGTGCACCATCCTTGCCTTCGGCATCGCACTCCAGGTCTCGCCCGGCGTGCTCGTCGTGCCGGGCGAGGGCGCGGTCAAGGCGATCGGGATCGTGACCAAGGTGCGTTTCGGGACGGTCAAGGTCATCTTCGACTGGACGCTCATCACCATCGCCGCGATCTGCTCCTTCGCGTTCTTCGGAGAGCTGCGCGGCATCGGCCTCGGCACGGTCATCACCGCCCTCCTCGTCGGCTCCATCGCCAACATCTACTTCCGCCGGCTCTTCTGGCTCGGCACACTCAACCCGCCGCCGCCCCGGCTCGACCAATAATCAGTGTGGCCACAGCCACAACTCGACCATGATCCTGGACTAGTCTGGGTGCAGACGGGTCACCGAGGACCCGTCGCTTTCGAGCAGGAGGAGCGCCAATGATCTCGCCGGGTGAACAGGTTCTATGTGTCGGTGAGGCGCTGATCGATGTCGTCACCCGAGGGAGGAAGACTTCCGAGCACGTGGGCGGCAGCCCGTTCAACGTCGCGGCGGGACTCGCCCGGCTCGGCCACCCCACCTCACTCGCCTCGTGGTGGGGCGGTGACGCACACGGCCACCTCATCGAACGCACAGCGGCGGAATACGGCATCGATGTCATCGACGGCAGCAACCGCGCCGAGCGCACGTCGGTCGCGACGGCAACGATCGACGACACAGGCAGCGCCTCCTACGAGTTCGATCTCCTCTGGGAGGTGCCGACGCTGCCCTCACCGAAGGAGATCTCCCATCTCCACGTCGGCTCGATCGGCGCCACACTCGAGCCGGGCGCGATGGACGTGTTCGCGGCCGTCAAGCGCATGGCGATCCAGGGAACCGTCTCCTACGATCCGAACCTGCGCCCTGCGATCATGAAGCGGCCCGGCCTTGTCAGGAACCGCATCGAACAGATCGTCGGGCACTGCGACGTCGTCAAGGCATCCGATGAGGACCTTGAATGGCTCTATCCCGATACTCCTGTCGAAGAGATCATGCGGCGCTGGGCGGCCATGGGTCCGGCCCTCATCGTCGTCACCCGCGGCCCATGGGGCTCGTACGCGAGGCTCGCGGGCGACCGGGACATGCTCGTCATCGACGCCCTCGATGTCGAGGTGGTCGACACGGTCGGTGCGGGCGACTCCTTCATGTCCGGCCTGCTCTCGGGGCTGCTCGATGCCGGCCTCCTCGGGAGCGCATCAGCGAAGGCTGAACTGCGGCGGGTGCGCTGGCACGATGTTCAGCCCGCCCTGCACCGCGGCGTCGTCACCGCTGGTCTCACCGTCAGCCAGGAGGGCGCCTACGCGCCCACCCGCGACGAGGTCGACAACGTTGTCATCGCCCAGCCGCTCCTGCGCTGACCGCCCGCCCATAGGGGCCGCGGTCAGCCGCGAGCGACAATCGGCCTGCGAACTCGTGCATTCCCACGGGACCTATGGTCGGACCGCGGGGTTCTCGGGACATGCGATCGGCGTTCTGTTTGACTGAAAGTCGCGAAGCATCCGCACCCCGCTCGACCATCCACGGGCGGGTCATACATGCCGCTCGGCCACAAGTCGGGCGATGGAGGAGCACAGTCCGTTGAAGACCAGAACTGAGCGAGATCTGCTCGGCACGCGTGAGATACCCGCAGACGCCTACTACGGCATCCATACCCAGCGTGCCATCGACAACTTCAAGATCAGCCCCCTGACCATCAATAACGTTCCAGCCCTCGTGCGCGCCATGGTCCAGGTCAAGCGGGCGGCCGCCTCTGCCAACAGGGAGCTCCGCACGATCCCCTCCCATATTGCCGACGCAATCCTCACGGCCTGTGACGAGATCCTGGTCGGCGGCCGCTGCATGGACCAGTTCCCGGTCGACGTCTTCCAGGGCGGGGCCGGTACGTCGGTCAACATGAATACGAACGAGGTGGTCGCCAATCTGGCGCTCGAGTCGATGGGGCTCGAAAAGGGCCGGTACGACGTCGTCAACCCGAACGATCATGTCAACAAGAGCCAGTCGACGAACGATGCCTACCCGACAGGGTTCCGGCTGGCACTCTACACGAGCGTCCGCGCGCTCTGGGAGGAGATCGACAGCCTTGCCGACGCGTTCGAGGCGAAGTCAGATGAGTTCGCCGACCACCTGAAGATGGGCCGGACTCAGCTGCAGGATGCGGTGCCGATGACGCTCGGGCAGGAGTTCATGGCCTTCTCCGTGCTCCTTCGTGAAGAGGTCCGCCATCTCGACAGCCTGGCGAGCCTGCTCCTCGAGGTCAATCTCGGCGCCACCGCGATCGGCACGGGCCTCAACGCACCCGAAGGCTATGCCGAGCTCGCAGTTGAACGACTCGCCGAGGTGTCCGGCCTTCCTATCGTGCTCTCCCACAACCTCATCGAGGCGACGTCGGATGCTGGGGCGTACGTGTCGATGCACGCGGGAATCAAGCGCGCCGCCGTCAAGCTCGGGAAGATCTGCAACGACCTGCGGCTGCTCTCCTCGGGGCCGAGGGCCGGCTTCAACGAGATCAACCTGCCGGAGATGCAGGCGGGCTCGTCGATCATGCCGGCCAAGGTCAACCCGGTCATCCCCGAGGTCGTCAACCAGGTCTGCTTCAACGTCATCGGCAACGATGTGACGGTGACGATGGCGGCCGAGGCGGGTCAGCTCCAGCTCAACGTCATGGAACCGGTCATCGCCCACGTCCTCTTCGAATCGATCTCACTCCTTCAGAACGCGACGACGACCCTGCGCGACAAGTGCGTCGTCGGCATCACCGCGAACCCTGAGGTCGGACTCCGGAACGTCATGAACTCGATCGGAATCGTCACCTACCTCAACCCCGTCATCGGCCACCACAACGGCGACCGTGTCGGCAAGGAGGCGGCCCGCTCCGGCAGGACCGTCAAGGAGGTCGTGGTGGAGATGGGACTGGTCGATCCGGAGCGTCTCGACGAACTCCTTTCCCACGACAGCCTCATGAACCCCCGATACCAAGGGGCGATCTATCCCGCGGAGGATCCTGACTCGCTGCCCCGCCCAGAGTGACAGGGTGCCCGCCGGATATCCGGCGGGCACCATTGACAGGGCTGGCAAGAGCCAGGTCCTGGGGATAGGTGTGGCCAGCAGTCTGCTGGCCACACACTCAGGCCTTCTCGACCTGGACCAGGTTGGTGTGCTGGCCGTTGCCCTTCGCGATCGGTGTCATTCGGAGGCTCGTCAGCATGTTGACAGCCCCACCGTGGTCGACGCCGTCCTCATCGAGCTCGATCCAGGCTCCCTGGGGGACGGAGATGACGCCGGGCATGATCCTCGGGGTCACCATCGCGGGTATAGCGATCCGGCCGCGATCGTTGTAGACGTGGACGAGGTCATCGCTCGTGATGTCGCGCGCGGCGGCGTCCTTCGGGCTGATCCACACGCGCTGCTGATGCGCCTGGCGCAGCGTCTCGAGGTTGCCGTAGGTCGAGTGCGTGCGCGCCTTGTAGTGATGCCCGATGCACTGGAGCGGATACTTCTCCTGTGAGCGAGCCTCCTCCGGACCCTCACGGGTCGCGACATACGCGGGAATCGGAGTGATCTCATCGCCGGCGACCGGGTCCGGGAACTCCCACGTGTCCGCCATCTCCGCGAGCGTGGACGAGTAGATCTCGATCTTGCCCGAGGGTGTGGCCAGCGGGTTCGCCTCCGGATCGTCGCGGAAGCTCTTGAGCGGCACGGTCGGTCCATCCGGGCTTGTGTACCGGAAGACGCCCTTCTCCTGGAGCTCGTCGAAGGTGGGGAACATGCCGGGGTTGTTCTCGCGGGCGGTGTCCTGAACCCAGCGGGCCCAGTCCTCGCTCGTCTCCTTCCCCTCAGAGAACTCATCGCCCACACCCATGCGCTTCGCGAGCTCGTACGTCACCTCGATGGAGGAGCGGGATTCATACAGCGGCTCGATCGCCTGGGCTGCCATGATCTCGTACGCCATATCGCCCGTGTACTCGGAGGGGACGATGTCCCACCGCTCCGCGGTGGTCGTGTCCGGCAGGACGAGGTCGCACAGCTTCATCGACGCGTTCATCTGGTTGTCCATACCAACGATGAACTCGCATTTCGTGTCATCATCGAGGATCTCCCGCGTCCGGGTGATGTCGCCATGCTGGCTGGCCAGCATGTTCGAGCCGTAGACGAGCATGAACTTGATGCCGGTCTCGAGCCGGTCCTTCCCCTGGACGCCGTTGGCGAGCGCCGTCATCTCCGGCCCGTGGTCGATCGCATCCGTCCACGTGTAGCAGGAGATGGTCGTCGCGACCGGGTTCACTCCATCATCGAGCCACGGGGTCGACGGCCAGAGGTAGCCCTCGCGTCCGCCCGTGCCGCCGCCGGGGATGCCGACGTTGCCGGTCATCGCCGCCAGGAGGTAGATCGAGTTCGCCTGGTTCTCGCCATTGGCGTGGCGCTGCGGGCCCCAGCCCTGGGCGATGTTGACGGGCTTCGTCGTGGCCACGTCGCGTGCGAACTGCCTGATCTGGGACGCGGGCACACCGGTGATATCGGCCGCCCACTCGGGAGTCTTCTCGACACCGTCGGGGCCCTTGCCCTCGATGTAGGCGCGGTAGGAGGCGTTCTTCGGAGCCCCCTCCGGCATGTGGTCCTCGTCGAAGCCGACGCAGTACGTGTCGAGGAAGTCCTGGTCCTGGAGGTCTTCACTGATCATGACGTGCGCCATGCCTGCCACGAGGGCGGCATCGGTTCCCGGCCGGAGGGCGATCCAGTCATCCGCGAGGACGGCGGCACTCTCCGAGTAGCGGGGATCGACAACGATCTGGCGGACTCCGGCCTCCTTGGCCAGGGTGGCTGTGTAGAGAACACCGCCGCCGGACATGCGGGTCTCGAGGGGGTTGTTGCCCCACCAGACGATGAGCCGCGAGTTCTCGATCGAGTCCTCAATCGAGTTCGAGATCTGCTCGTCCGGGCTTCCGTAGAAGTATCGCGTGCACTGGGAGATCTGGAGATAGCTGTAGTTGCCGTAGTAGCCGAGGTAGCCGCCGAGCAGGTTGAACAGGCGGCCCCACCCGCCGGAGTTGGCGATGTGGGCATTCCACACGCCGGATCCGTACTGCTTGTAGACGGCCTCCGGCCCGTACGTGTCATACGTGTACTGAAGCTTATCGGCGAGGAGGTCGAGTGCCTCGTCCCACGAGATCTCGACGAACTCCCCATCGGAGCGCTTCGCGCCGACTCTCTTGAGCGGCTTCTTGATGCGGTCAGGGTTGTAGATGCGCTCGCGCATGTTACGGCCGCGGACGCAGGCCCGGATCTGTCTGTTCCACAGCGTGTCATCGCCGGTGTTGTCTGGAAGCACCCGCACGACCGTGCCGTCCTTCACCTGCAGACGCAGCGGGCACCGCGAGCCGCAGTTGACGACACAGGCCGACCAGATGGTCGCGTCGACATCCTCATCGCCGTTCTCGCCCCGCGCCTTCGGCATTCCAAGATGGGCTGCGGTGGCGACGAGCGCCGTCGAGCCGCCCGCAACGCCGGACCACTTCATGAATGTTCTGCGGCTGACTCCATTGTCGATCGTCGTAGACATTTGTCCCCGTTCCCTCGTGTTTTTTCCCAGAGTAGGGACGAAGTGGACGGAAGCCGTGTGCTGAAGGTCCCCCAATCAGAACACATCAAAAGCCACTTCTCGGGATTTACGTTCATCACCGATGACGTTATTCGGAGGGATTCGGAAGCCGGTCGCTTCCCGGAACAGAGACGGCGGTTGCGGAGGGCTTGTCAATAGCGCGTGTCCCAGATCGTCTCGTAATCGGCGATCTTCCACTGCCCGTCGACCTTCTCAACCGTGTAGGTCGCGTGGAGGAGGGTCTTCTCGATGAACGCACCCTCCACTCCCCCGGGCCCCCACACCCGGGCGTCGAGGGCGACGAGGTGGCTGATGATGAGCTGCTCGCCTTCCTCCTCAAGTGCCACGAGATCGACCGAGAGGTTCTGAAATCGTCCGAACCGTTCGGGTTTACCCCGGTCCCATCCGTTGTCCGTGTAGAGCAGGGCGAGGGACTGATTCGGCTCGCCAGTAGTGAGGAGCCCGGTCCGAGCACGGTCGGGATAGAGGAACAGGTCTTCGTGCTCGTCAAACCACGCCTCGGCGCCGCCAACCGAATAGTCGAAGGCGAGCTCGGATGTGGCGAGCTCCTCGGCCGCGAAGCGGCCCGTGAGGAGGAGCGCCTCCTCGAGCTCATCGGCGGAAACGCCGACGTCGGCTTCGGAGACGATATCGGGGCTGTAGATGCCCTCGTAATCGTCCGGCATGATCAGCCTGCGGAACGTCCCATCGTCGTTCGCGAACTCCTCCCCGAGCCGGAAACCCGGGTTGAAGGGGGCGATCGGAGCCTCGCCCCCCGGATCTTCCACTGCGGAGCCGCCTGAGACGGCTGCAGATGATCCGCCCTCGAGGAGGGTGCCCGTCGCCTCCTCATCGGCGATGGACCCGCATCCGCCAAGGGCGATCACTGCTGTCGCCAGCAGGAGCCGTAGTCTCACCGATCCGTTCCACATCTCCCCTATCGTAAAGCGGTGCCTCAGCACCCTCACGGGCAGCGCTGGGGAGCCCTTCCCTTGAGCCGGCCTCCCATGTCGCATCCCCCGCCAGAGACTGGGTGGGTTACCGTTGGAGGGTGAACGACAATCCTCGGATCAGCTACCAGCGGCGGCTTCAGCAGCGGCAGACCGTCATCTTCGGCAGTATCGCCATCGTCCTCGCCCTCCTCATGCTGGTGAGCATGCTGTGGTTCTCAGGAGTCCTGCCCTCGCCGTTCTCCCGGGAGTTCTCCTCCCGGCCGGATGATGCTCAGAGCAATGTCGTCCCGTGCCTGCCGGAGGGGACCCCCTCGGTCGAGTATTCGACGATCACCGTCAACGTCTACAACGCCTCGAACAGGACCGGTCTCGCCAGCTCCATCAGCGGGCAGCTGATCGAGCAGGGCATCACCGTCTCCGAGCAGGAGAACTGGGGCGGCGCCGAGCCCGGTTCGCCGGTCGTCATCTACTCATCCCAGAACGCGCTCGGCCAGGCGTACACGGTCGCCCGCTTGTTCCCCTCGGCCGTCGTCCTGCTCGATGGCACGACGGAGACCGAGGTTCTCGACATCGTGCTCGGTCAGAGCTTCGGTGAGATGAAGCCGCAGGAGGAGCTCGCGCAGCTCGGCCCCGGCCAGGAGCTCACCAGCCCCGAGGACTGCGTCGTCGTCGACCGCTGACGGCGGTTGTCATTCGACCGGACGGCTGTCGAGCGTCTCGGCGCCGACCGTCTCCAGCCACTCGTCGAGCGTGTCCCCCTCATACGCATCCGCAAGCGAGTCGATGTCGCCTGGGAGCACAATCGATTGCCCGTCATGCGACCATCCGGTCCCACCGTGCGGGCTCGAGAAGAACGTCGTCTCAGAGCCCTCGACACGGGCAAGAAGGTCGAGGAGAAGAAGGTGGGCTGCTGCCCCACGGCGCCCGTCGACCGTCACGTGTTCGGCCACGGCCCGCATCACCTCGGCGCGCTGGCCCGGGCCCGCCGACCGCAGGGCGTCGGCGACGCCGGCCAGGTAGGCCTGCTGCCGGCGCACCCTGTCGAAGTCCCCACCCGGCAGAGCCGCCCTCTCGCGCACAAAGTCAAGGGCTTCGCCGCCGACGAGCTCGACCGGGCCGTCCGCCGTGTCGACGGTGATGGGCCCGAGGATCTCCGAGACCGCGACGAATGCATCGAAGTCGAGGGTGACGGTGTGGTCGACTGTCGTCGAGTAGATCGAACCCACCGTGTCGGCGAGAAGCTCATCGCCGCCGAAGGCGTAGGCGGCGTTGACCTTGCCCTCACCGTGGCCGGGGATCGTCACCCACGTGTCCCGATGGATCGACATGATGGATGAGTGCTCCCGCTCCGCGTCGGCGCGCATGAGCAGGATGACGTCGGCCCGCTGTGAGCCGGTGTCCTCATCGAGTCCGACGAGGAGGACAGTGAGCGGCTCAGATTGAGGATCCGAATCGGGCGCTGACTCAGATGGGGAGGGAGACACCGACTCCGTGGCGGGGGATGCGGCCTGCTCCGGGAGCTCCTCCCCACCGCACGCCGCCAGAAGCAGCACGCCGACGAGGAGGAGGGCTCTACGCATTGTCGGCGATGACGCGGAAGCGTTCGATGACGATGTCGACTCCCTCGGGGGCCGAGTCGCGCACCTGCGCCCAGTCGCCGGCATCCTCGCCGTCGCCGTCGAGCTCCGCCTGTGTGTGGACGGAGACCTCGGTGGTCCGCAGGAGTGCGGCCGGTGTCCCGTCCTGCCACAGCAGGATCGACAGTCCGCCCACCTCGGGGAGGACCTCATGCTGGGTGGCGAGCGAGGCGAGCACCGTCGTCCCGTTCTTCAGGGCCGCGGCAACGCTCGCGTCGTCCATCGACCACGTCGGGGGCATGAGGGCGGAATCGCGATCAGGCCCGGTCACGACCTCCAGCTGGTTGATCCGCGCCTTGAGGATGGCGCGGTTCCAGAACGCTTCGATCCTGTCAGTCATCAGCTGGATTCTCGGTTTCGGCTTCGATCTTCTTCTCCATCGCCTCAGCCTCGGCGGCGGCCTCGGCGAGCTTCTTCACCGCATCCGAATGATCGAGCGACTTCTGGATGTACTGGGTGGTGAGGATCCGGGAGAGGGAGTTGATCATGAGGAGCGCGCCGACCCCGGCGCCCCAGCGGCCCTTCCGCCCCTTCGCCTGGAGAGAGCCGACGAAGACGGAGCCGCCGACCGCGGCCTGAATCGACGCGAGGGCGTTCATGAGCCCCGGGTTGTCGAGGTACAGCCTGCGGTAGTTCTCCCACAGCTTCGGCTTGGCGACGCCATGGCCGGAGATCTCGAGGGCGATGACCTCGCGGATCGTCTCCGACAGCGACGCCTGCTTGAAGACCTCCGCGTCGGGGATCTCGCTGACGTCCATCCGGCCCTCGAGCACGTCGAGGATCTCGGGACCCAGGCCCATGGCCTGGATGAAGAACGCAGGGCCCATGACCTTCGAGGACAGGAGCGCCTTGCGGACCTCGATGGCGGAGCCGTGCTTCGATTCGAGGACGCAGCGCAGCGCAATCGCTCCGGCGCCAAGATGCTCGTCGGCGAACTCCATCGCCGCCCCGTGCTCAGTCATCCAGTCCATGACCGGCAGCTGCTCATCCCACGTCCACGTGAGCACCCGCTGGTTGTCGAGACCGATTGTGAGGATGGGAGCCCCCTCCCCCTGGGTCCGCAGGGTGAGGTGGAAGACCGGTCGGGGGAAGATCATCTTCTTCACGTCCACCGCGCGGGCGGCGACGACTGCCCGGAGGTTCCCGTGGGGGATGACCGCCATCGGCACCTTGGTAACGGCGGCAAGCGCCGGAAGCTCGGCGAGAGCCAGGTCGCTCAGCATGAGGATCGGGACGTCGGGCAGCTCCTCGTCGGTCCCTTCGGACTCTGCGGGCTCACCGTCCGTCTCGCCTCCCTCGACCTCGAGGGTCTCCGCGGCGTCGTCCTCCTCGAAAACGGCGATGTCGGCCTCGACGTCGGGAGCGACGGAGCCGAGGTTGATGTCGCCGTACCGGACCTGATCCTCAATGATGATCTGAACCTTGCGGAGCTTCGCGTCCATCGTGTCGACAAGCTCGGACAGGGGCATGCCGGGATGGACGTAGCCGTCATCGTCGAGGAGAGCGACACGGCGTCGACGGCCGGTGACGGCGAGCTCGATCTCGTAGTGGCCGTTCTCGATGTTCTTCCCGCGCGCAAGGACCCGCTCCTCGGCGAAGAACTGCTGGAACGCTTTCTCGTCGAAGAGATGCGGGTCAAGCCCGTAGATATCCCCGCTGACGGGGCGCCACATCGTCATTGTCCTGCCTTCCTTCGGCGGCGGTCGACTTCGTAGAGGGCGATCCCGGTGGCGACTGCCGCGTTGAGCGACTCCATCTCACCAGAGATCGGAATCGAGCACACCTGGTCGCACGTGTCACGCACGAGCCGCGACAGTCCCCGACCCTCGGAGCCGGTGACGAGGACGAGCGGCATATCGGCCAGCTCGAGATCGTCGAGAATGACGTCCCCCTCGCCGGCGAGGCCCACGATGAAGTAGCCGCGCGACTTGAGGTTGTTGAGGGTGCGCACGAGGTTCGTCTCACGGGCGACGGGGACGCGGGCGGCCGCGCCTGCCGACACCTTCCACACCGTCGCGTTGACGCTCGCCGAACGGCGCTCGGTGATGAGAACGGCATCGGCGTCGAACGCCGAGGCCGACCGCAGCACAGCACCGAGGTTGTGCGGATCGGTGATCGAATCGAGGGCGAGGATGAGACCCGTCCGCCCCGACGCCTCGATGTCGGCGGTGACCGTGTCGATGTCGGTGTAGTCATAGGGCGGGACCTCGATGGCGATGCCCTGGTGGGCTGCCTTCTCCGTCATGACATCGAGGTGGCCGCGGCTGACCTCGATGACGGGGGCACCCCGGTCGGCGGCCTCGCGGGCCGCCTCCTCCATCCGCTCGTCCACCGCTCCGGAGACGATGAAGACCCGGGTGAGGGGGACGTCGGCTCGGACCGCCTCGACGACTGCGTTGCGGCCGACGATGAGCTCATGGCCGGGCTCGAGCTTGAGATAGGAGGGCAGCTTGCCGCCGGCGCGTGCGATCTTGATCGCCTCAGCCTTCCGCTCCTGCTCCTCCTTCGCCTTCTTCTTCGCGTAGGCGGGGTGGTACTCGCGGTCGACGGCCTTCGGCGTAGGGCCACGGCCCTCGAGGCGGCGCCTGCGGACACCACCGGAACCGACCTTGGGGCCCTTCTTGCGGGCGGGCTGATGGTTGCTCATGAGTTCTCCTTGACGTGCCAGCGCACGCCGTCTGCGCTGTCTTCGACGATGATTCCAGCTTCCGCAAGAGTGTCGCGAAGACTGTCGGCCAGCGACCAATCCTTATCGGCGCGGGCCTGTGCGCGGCGGTCGAGCACGTCCTGGACGAGCACGGCCAGTGCGTCGCTGTTCGAGCTGCCGCTGCTGCCGAGCCACTGCTCGGAGCGCGGGTCGAGCCCGAGCACGTCGAGCATGGCCCGGATGGTGAGCTGCGCGTCAGCGACCGCGACATCGTCGCGAGCGCCGAGGGCGACATTCGCCTTCGTCACGTGGTCGTGGATGACGGCCATGGCCGCCGACACGTTGAGGTCGTCGTCCATCGCCTCCCGGAATTCTGTCGGCAGCTCATCGGCGGTGAGCGAGGCGACGCGTGCCGCGTCCGCCTCGCCGACGGTCTCGGAGGCTCGGGCGAGGAAGCCGGACAGGCGTTCCCAGTTCGAGGAGGCCTCCGAGAGGGTGGTGGGCGAGAACGCGACGGTCGACCTGTAGTGGACCGTCGTCAGTGCGAAGCGCAGCACGGGGGCCGGGACGGTCTTAAGGATCTCGGAGACGATGAGGGAGTTGCCGAGTGACTTGCTCATCTTCTCGCCGTCGACGGTCACCCACGCATTGTGCATCCAGTACTTCGCGAAGTCCCTGCCTGCGGCGTGGGACTGGGCCTGCTCGTTCTCGTGGTGGGGGAAGCGGAGGTCGATGCCGCCCCCGTGGATGTCGAAGGCATCGCCGAGGTAGCGGCCCGCCATGGCCGAGCACTCGATGTGCCAGCCCGGCCTGCCGCGGCCCCACGGGCTGTCCCAGGCGGCCGTCTCCGGCTCGCCCTCCTTCGGCGCCTTCCACAGGGCGAAGTCGTGCGGGTCCCTCTTGTCCGGCTCCGTCTCCTCCTCGTCAACACTCATGTTCGAGAGGTCCTGACGCGTGAGCGAGCCGTAATCCGGCAGGGAGCGGACATCGAAGTAGACGTTGCCCGGGCTGCCGACATAGGCGTGGCCGCGATCGATGATCGCGGCGATGAGGTCGATCATGTCGGTGATGTGCCCGGTCGCCCGTGGCTCGTACGTCGGCGGCAGGACGCCGAGCGCGCGGTAGGCGGCGGCGAACTCCTGCTCGAAGCGGTACGCCCACGCCCACCATTCCCAGTCGGCCTCGGCCGACTTCGCGAGGATCTTGTCGTCGATGTCGGTGACGTTCCGAACGGTCGTGACCCGGTATCCGGAGCGGGTGAGCCAGCGCGTGAGGACGTCAAAGGCGAGCGCCGACCGCAGGTGCCCGATGTGGGGGGCACCCTGCACTGTCGCGCCGCAGAGGTAGATGCTGGCGCGGCCGGGCACGCGGGGCTCGAACACGCGCTGGGATTTTGCTGCCGAATCATGAATTTCCAGAGTCACACGTCTAGGCTACCTGGCCCGGGGGCTCAACCGACACGCCACGGTGCGATTCTTTTCGCTGTTGTCCACCTCCCGTTCACCCATCCGGGCTACGGTGCTCCAATGAGCACTACGCCAGGATCGACACGCGGGCGGGTCACAGCATGGGCGCTGTGGGACTGGGCCTCGGCCGCGTTCAACGCCGTCGTCACAACCTTCGTCTTCTCCGTCTATATCGCCAATGCCGATCTCTTCGGCGACAGCGCGAATGCGTCCCTCGGCTGGACGATGACGGCGGCCGGCATCTTCGTCGCCATCATCGCCCCCGTCGTCGGCCAGTGGACGGACCGCAGCGGCAAGAGGCGCGGCCTCATCGCCTCGACGACCGCGATCACCATCATCGCGACCGCGGCGCTCGCCCTGGTTCGCCCGGAGGAATCGTACCTATGGCTGGGACTGCTTCTCCTCGCCGTCGGCAACGTCGCCTTCGACACGGGCTCGGTCGTCTACAACGCGATGCTCGCCGACATCTCCACCCCAAAGACGATCGGCAGGATCTCGGGTATCGGCTGGGGGCTCGGCTACGTCGGCGGCATCGTCCTCATGCTCATCCTCTACGTCGGCGTCATCGGCCCCGAGGTGGGCTGGTTCGGCGTCACCTCCGAGGACGGGATGAATATTCGCGTCGCGATGATCCTGTGCGCGGTGTGGACGCTCGTCTTCTCTCTCCCGCTCATGCTCACCGCGTCGGACACCGCACCGAAGACGACCGAGCGGATCGGCATCATCGGCTCCTACCGGCAGCTCTTCGCCTCGATCGCCCGCCTGTGGCGCAGAGACCGGTCGATCGTGTGGTTCCTCATGGCCTCCGCCATCTACCGCGATGGGCTCGCCGGTGTCTTCGCCTTCGGCGGTGTCCTCGCCGGTGAGGCATTCGGCTTCAGCTCGGGCGAGGTCCTCATCTTCGGCATCATCGCCAACCTCGTGGCCGGCATCGCCACGATCTCCTTCGGCTACGTCGATGACAGGATCGGCTCGCGCCCGGTCATCCTCTTCTCGCTCGGCTCGATGGTCGCCCTCGGCCTCGCGATCTTCTTCCTCCACGACCAGGGCCAGCTGGTGTTCTGGATCGCGGGCCTCCTGCTCTGCATCTTCGTCGGCCCCGCCCAGTCGAGCTCCCGCACCTACCTTGCCCGCATCATCCCCCCGGGCGAGGAGGGAGAGATCTTCGGTCTGTACGCGACAACCGGCCGCGCCGTCTCATTCCTCTCCCCATTCATGTACTCGACATTCATCATCCTCGGTGCCACCCTCCTCGACTCCTCGAAGCGGGAGGCCGCCTACTTCGGCATCCTCGGCATCGTCCTCGTCCTCCTCATCGGCTTCGTCTCCTTCATCCTCGTCCGGCCCGCCGAGCAGAAGCTTCGGTACGACACCGTGGGCTCCTCGCCGGGAAACATCGGCTGATCCGGTCACGGTAGAGCGGAGCAGAGCCGCCCTCCCTGCGGCCAGACCGCCGGGAGGGCCACTCACCCTGGCCCCGCGCCCACGCCGGCCGGCGTGACGCAGTCCCGAGAGGCCAGTGGTCGACCGACTGGTCCCACCCTTTCGTCGACTGTGTTGGCCGGTGCCTCGGATCGATCCTTCTGCGGACCGAGTCCTCGTGATCCATCGCGGCCGCAGGACATGCGCTTACGTTCTGGAACGCTCGCGCGCGGCGGCGGGATATCAGTCGGTGAGCAGGGCTGTCGCAAGGGCGCCGATGCCCTCGATGCGGCCGAGCGCGCCCAGGCCATCAGTTGTCGTGGCGGCGATGAGAACGGGCGCGCCGACGATCGCACTCATGGCCTCCTGGGCCTCGAGCCGGCGGGGCGCGAAGCGCGGCTTCTGGCCGATGATCTGGATGGAGATGTTGGCGATCTGCCAACCATCCTCGCGCACGAGGCGGACGGCCTCGCCGAGGAGAGCCGATCCGGAGGCGCCTGCCCACTCGGGGCGGTCCGTGCCGAAGACGGTGCCGAGCTCGCCGATCCCGGAGGCGATGAGGAGGGCGTCCGCGGCCGCGTGGGCAGCAACATCGGCGTCGCTGTGGCCGGCGAGCCCGCCCGTGGGCGCGAACTCGAGGCAGGCGAGCATGAGGGGCCGAGGCTCGTCGGCAAAGGCGTGGACGTCGAGCGCGGTTGCCACCCTCATCGCCGCTCCCCTGTCAGGCCTGCATCGCGGAGGTGGACACGCTCCTGCTCCTCGAGGAGCAGCTCCGCGAGCTTGAGATCGAGGACGGTCGTGATCTTGACTGCCATGTGGCTGCCTTCGACGAGCACGACGGAATGGCCGAGGTGCTCGACCAGGCTGGCATCGTCCGGCGCCCCCTCTTCGGCGGGCCATTCGACCCGGTGGGCGTCACGGAGGATGTCGCCGCGGAAGCCCTGCGGGGTCTGGACCGCGCGGAGCACTCCCCGATCGAGGGTGTCGACGACGGGTTCATAGGGCCCGCCGGGCACGACCTCCTTGATGGTGTCGGTGACGGGGATGGCGGGCACGGCACCGGCGTGGCCGGCCGCGACCGCGTCGCGGACGCGGATCATGACGGAGGGCGGGGTCAGGCATCGCGCCGCATCGTGCACGAGGACGATGTCGGCGTCCGGCACCGCATCGAGGCCGGCTTTGACGGAGATCTGTCGGGTCGAACCTCCGGCGACAAGAGTGACCTCGGGGCCGACGAGGCCCGCGAAGATATCATCGGTGCCGGGAGGGATCGTCACGACCACACGGTCGGCGATGCCGGAGGCGGCGACGCCATCGAGAGCATGTTCTATGAGGGAGCGCCCTGCCAGGGGGACGAGCGCCTTCGGCATGTTGAACCCGAGTCGGGTGCCCATGCCTGCGGCCGTCACGACAACGGCGGTGGTCACGTCAGCCGAGAATCTCGTCGAGGAGGTCCGATGCCTCGTCCTCGTCGATGTCCTTCGCGAGGGCGACCTCGGAGCCGAGGATCTGACGGGCCTGGGTCAGCATGCGCTTCTCACCTGCAGACAGGTGGCGGTCCTCGTCGCGGCGCGTGAGATCGCGGACGACCTCGGCGACCTTGATGACATCGCCGCTCGTCAGCTTCTCACCGTTGGCCTTGAACCGGCGTGACCAGTTCTGCGGCTCCTCGGCGGCCTCCGACCGGAGAACCTCGAAGACCTCTTCGAGCTGAGCCTCATTGGAGACGTCGCGGACGCCGACATCTTCGATGCTGGCGGCGGGAACCTTGATGACCAGGTCACCCTGGATGACTCGAAGCGTCAGGTACCGGAGCTCTTCGCCGTCGATCACCTTAGTTTCGATATCTTCGATGTACGCAGCCCCATGGTGAGGGTAGACAACAGTCTCGCCGATCTTGAGCGACATAAATGGACAGCCTTTCACGGAATGAGCCCGACTAGGCACCTATTCTACCACCTCGGGCACTAGCGGCTTCGGGCAGATGCTGGTTTTCCCCGTGTTCATGCCGCACTCCGAGGAATTAGGCTACCCTTGGTAACTGACTTAGGAGGATCTGTGAACCTACTGCGATCGATCGCCGCCGGGGGCGCGCTGTTCATGCTCGCGTCGTGCAACCTGACGACCGAGGCCATCACCCAGATGCCATACGCACCCTCGGACGGCATCCGCGTCCACCTCGAATCCGATGTCATCTTCGAGAACCTCATGGTCGTCTCGGATGGATCCGGTTCGGGCGTGCTCTACGGATCGATCAGCAACCGCAGCGCCGAGGATGTTGAGGCCGTCATCTCCTCCGACGACATCGACGAGACCTTCTCCGTCGACGCGCGCGACTCCATCAACCTGGGAACGATGCAGGATATCGAGGACGGCTCCCTCATCACCCTCGAGGGTGACTTCGCGCCGGGCTCGAATCTGCGCGCCACGGTGAGCGGCGGTGGCGCCCAGTCGCCCGCCGCCATCCCCGTTATCTCCGCCTGCTCAACCGATTACGTCGATGCGTTCCCGTTCGAGGCCGACTGCGACTGAGTGGCCTCCAGTTCGTGACGAAGCGTGAGGCCGGGGCTGACGCCCCGGCCTCATCCTGTCAGCCGCAGGCTCAGTCCGAGACGAGCTTGTAGCCGAGCCCGCGCACGGTCTGAAGCATGGTGGGCTTCGACGGCTCCACCTCGATCTTCGAGCGGAGGCGCTTGACGTGGACGTCGAGGGTCTTCGTGTCACCGATGTAGTCCGGGCCCCAGATTCTGTCGATAATCTGCGCGCGGGTGAGGACACGGTCGGGGTTCCTCATGAACAGCTCGAGCAGCTCGAACTCTCGCAGCGGCATGGCCGCCTTCTCCCCGTCGATCGCGACCTCGTGGCGGTCCGTGTTCATCGCAACCCGGCCGACCCGCAGGGTCGACTCGCGTGAGTCCTCCTCCTCGGCCGCACCCCGGCGGAGGACCGCCTTGATCCGGGCGACGAGCTCACGGTAGGAGTAGGGCTTCGTCACGTAGTCATCGGCGCCGATCTCCAGCCCCACAACCTTGTCGATCTCCGAGTCCTTCGCGGTCAGCATGATGACGGGGACGGACGACTTCTGGCGGATCTGCCGGCATACTTCGGTGCCCGACAGGCCGGGCAGCATGAGGTCGAGCAGGACGAGGTCGGGACGGGCGCGCTCGAACCTGTCGACGGCCTCCTGGCCGTTGCCCACGGCGACGACATCATATCCGTCGCGGTTGAGCTTGAAGGTGAGAGTATCGCGGTAGGCCGCCTCGTCTTCAACGAGGAGAATCGTTGTCATTGTTCCTCTTGTTCGGTGTCCGGCGCGTACGCCTCGGGGATGATGAAGGTGAAGGTCGAACCCTTGCAGGGCTCGCTCCAGAGCTCGATGCGGCCGCCGTGGTCCGCCGCGACATGTTTGACGATGCTGAGACCGAGGCCCGTGCCGCCCTCCTCGCGGGTGCGTGCATCATCGCCCCGGAAGAAGCGCTCGAAGACGCGCTCCCGCAGCTCCGGGGGGATGCCGACGCCCTGGTCGACGACGGCGATGCGGACATCACCCTCGAAGCACGTGACACCGACGGATACGCGCCCGCCCCGGTTCGAGTAGCGGATCGCGTTGTCGACGAGGTTGCGCACCGCGGTCGTGAGGAGCGGCCTGTCGCCGAACACCTGGGCGTCCGGCGCCTGCGCCGAGGCGAGAATGATGCCGCGGCTCTCCGCCTCGATCCGGCACCGATCGATCGCCTCGGCGACGACATCATCGACGGAGACCAGCTCACCGTGGGCGATGGCGGCGCCGTCCTGGACCCGGGACAGCTCGATGATGTCCTGGACGAGGGAGGCGAGCCGGACCGATTCGCGCTGCAGCTGGGCCGAGAATGCGACGACGTTCTCCGGTTCGTCGGCGACGTCCTGGATCGTCTCCGCCAGGAGCCCAATCGCGCCGATCGGGGTCTTGAGCTCGTGGGAGATGTTCGCGACGAAGTCGCGCCTCGTCTCCTCGAGCCGCTTCGCCTCGGTTGTGTCGAAGAAGAGGATGAGCGTGCGGTTCCCGCTCATGGGCGCGATGCGGATCGAGAGGACGATGCGCCCGGTGTTCGCGAACGACCGGCGGAGCGACAGCTCCATGTCCTTCGGCTCCCCCGCCGCGGTGACCTCGTGGACGGCTGCGACGATCTCCGATCGGATGATCCGCGAGCCCCGGACGAGGCCGAGGGAGTAGGCGATGGTCGAGGCCCGTTCAACGTCGCCTGCGGCGTTGAGAAGGATATGGGCCTGGGGGACGGCCGTCAGCACGGACTGGATGTCGCTGTCGGCGACTGAGGCGGAGACGGTGTCGATCTCCTCGACGCTCGTCATCGACCGGTTGAGCGCCCACATGGCGACCACGCCGATGACGATGCCCGCGAGCGCGGCGACGAGGAGCTGCACGATACCGATGTCTGGCATGGGTCCAGGATAGACATGTTTCAACGGGCCCACCGAGACCGCCCATAGCCTCATCACGAGCGTTCACCAGAAGATCACGGGGCGTTAACCTCGGTATGATGGGGTGACCGAGGAAAACCGTCGACCACGGCGGACAGCCCTTCGAAACACCAGGAGTCAATGTGCGCGAGATCTTCAGGCAGGAAATGCAGCAGCTCGGCGACGACCTGCTCAAGCAGGGTCGCGAAGCCGCCCGATCAATGGAGCGCGCGACACAGTCGCTCAAAGACGCGAACATCGCGCTCGCCGAGCAGGTCATCGATGCCGACAAGCGGATCGATGCGCTCGAGCGCAACCTCGACGAGATGGGGATCTCGGTCCTCGCCCGCCAGGCGCCCGTCGCGGCCGACCTACGCACCGTTGTCTCGGTTCTGCGCATCTCGTCCACCCTTGAGCGCATGGGCGATCTTGCCAGGCACGTGGCCTATGTCGCCCGTGGCCGTTACCCCGAGCGCGTCAACTCGGGCCCCATCTACGACCTTCTCGTCGAGATGGCCGAGCACGCGACGGTCGTCGGCCAGCGCGTCGCCCAGCTTCTCGACACGCACGATCTGTCGCTGGCCGAGATGATCGAGGAGGAGGACAACGTCCTCGACGCGCTGCACCACAAGTCGTTCTCCCTCATCCTCGACGAGTCGCTCGATCTCTCCCGCCAGGAGATCATCGACGCAGTCCTCCTCGCGCGCTACATGGAGCGCTTCGGCGACCATGGCGTGTCGATCGCCCGCCGCATCACCTTCCTCGTGACCGGCCACATCGCCGAGCGCGATGAGACCATCCGTGAGATCGCGGAGGCCGCGGAGGAGCAGCGCTGAGCGCTTGAGCGCCTGATGAGGCTCTGAGAACAGAGGGAGAGGCCCAGTTCATTCGAACTGGGCCTCTCCTCTACTGTCTGGTGCTACTTGCCCTGGTTGGCGACGGCCGCGATGGCGGCCTCGGCTGCCTCCGGGTCGAGGTAGGTGCCGCCGGGGGTGATCGGCGCCAGGTTCTCATCGAGCTCGTAGTAGAGCGGGATGCCGGTCGGGATGTTGAGGCCCGAGATCTTCTCGTCGGAGATGTTGTCGAGGTGCTTGACGATGGCGCGCAGCGAGTTGCCGTGCGCGGCGACGAGGACGGTCTTGCCGGACTTCAGGTCCGGGACGATCTCCTCATCCCAGTAGGGAAGGAGACGCTCGAGGACGTCCTTGAGGCACTCCGTCGCGGGGATCGGCTCGCCCGCGTAGCGCGGGTCGGTGTCCTGCGAGAACTCGGAGCCGGCCTCGATCGGGGGCGGCGGCACGTCGTAGGAGCGGCGCCACTGCATGAACTGCTCTTCGCCGTACTCGTCGCGGATCTGCTTCTTGTCCTTGCCCTGGAGAGCGCCGTAGTGACGCTCGTTGAGACGCCAGCTGCGCTTGACGGGGATCCAGTGGAGGTCGGCGACGTCGAGTGCGAGGTTGGCGGTCGAGATCGCCCTGCGCAGGAGCGAGGTGTGGAGGATCTCGGGGGTGACGCCGGCTTCGGTGAGCAGCGTGCCGCCGCGCTTCGCCTCTTCCACGCCCTTCTCGGACAGCGGGACGTCGACCCAGCCGGTGAACAGGTTCTTTGCGTTCCAATCGCTCTCGCCGTGGCGGAGCAGGACAAGTTTGTAGACCATATATCTATCTTTCCATGTGTGATGTCGTGGATTCGGGACCGCGGGCCTAGCCTGCCTGCTCGTCCGGATGAGACTCTGCCGCCTCCAGCGCGTCCAGCTCGGCCTCTGCCTTACGTTCGAGACGGTCGGAGTTCATGACGAGCTTCATGACCGCCGCGAAAGCGCCGAGGGCGAGGATGGAAGGCAGGACTGCGAGTAGGTTCTCCACGCGGACCATCCTACCGGTCGAGCGCATCGAGAACAGAGCGGACCAGGGCGGCGTCCAGCTGGCCCGGAGCCGACTCTCCCCCAACGGTGCCGAAGGTTGCCGCGGATCCGCAGGCGTGGGCCGCGAGTCGGCTCCAGGCGGCGTCGTGGCCCATGGAGATCGAGATGATGGGGACGCCGAACCGGCCGTGCAGGCCCCTGCTCAGCTCCATCTGCCGCCACGTGTCATCCGCGTGGGCGGGTTGGAAGGCCACCTTGAGGAGGTCGGCCTCCGCCTCGACCATCTCCTCGAGAATCTCAATGATCTCGACGTCGCGCGGCGTCTCTTTGAAGTTGTGGTGTGAGGCGATGACGGGGATGCCGTGATCGTGGGCAACGGGGAAGATCTGGAAGGCGGAGGAGCGCTTGATCTCAACATCGAGGACGTCGAAGCCCATGGCCGCGATCTTCATGGCCGCAGCGGCGTAGTCGTGGCCCGTGCCCGGGAATCGGCCGCCCTCACGGTCGGAGCGGACCGTGGCGATCGTCGGGAGCTCGGAGTCGGCAAGGATATCGGCGCACGAATCCCAGTCCTCCGAGAGATCGGCCCGCCATTCGATGATGTCGGCGCCGGCGGCGCTCGCGCGCTCGGCCAGGCCGGAAATCTCGCCCGGCGCGCCGAAGACCGGCACGATCAGTGCGGGCTTCGTCCCTGTCAATGCGCCCGGTAGACGCGGTTCCATTGCTCCTCCTGCCTCCGACGGCTGCCTGCCGCTCCACGGCCCTGCGGCCTCATGTCTCAGTTCTATCGGACGCGATGGTCCTGTTCGTAGAGGCGAACGTCCCTCAAGCGACCGTGAGCTCCCCCATGTCATCCCAGTCATCGCCCTCGATCTGGCGGGAGATGATCTTCGGAGTGGCGGTCAGGTACTGCGGGAACTCCTCCTGCATCGTCTTGAAGTGGTCCGACTGAACGTGCGGGCCGGCGGCATCGTCCTCGAAGCCCTCGACGAGGACATACGTGGTCGGGTCGGTGAGGGAGCGCGACCATTCGAAGAACTTGTTGCCGGGCTCGGCCAGGGTCGCCTCGGTGAAGTCGGCGGAGATCTCTCCCCAGCGGTCGGCGTACTCGGGCTTGACGGGGAACTTGACGACGATGAAGATCACGATTCTCTCCTTCTGACCTCCCCCTGCGGGAGGATCCACTTCTCACGGTATGTCACGGATATCCCGGCAGGACCCTCATTTCGCCCACCGGGCAACGGTCGGCGGAGCCTCCACCTCCCCCGCGGCGCCCTGGGCGTCACTCCCGTGGCTGCCGGCTCGCACCCGGCCTGCCGGACCCGCTCGGGCACTGCCTGCTCGGTGCGGGAATATTTCGAGATGGACCGCGTTAGCCCTAGTAGTTCAAATTTAAATTACTTCTTCAGAGGTGCAGGAGAGAGCATGCAGTTCGGAATTTTCACCATCGGCGACATCACGACGGACCCGACGACCGGGGAGACCCCCACGGAGAATGCCCGCATCAAGGCCACGGTCGAGATGGCGAAGCACGCGGAGGATGCCGGCTTCGACGTCTTCGCAACGGGGCAGCACCACAACCCGCCGTTCGTGGCGCCCGGCAACCCGCCGACCCTGCTCGCCTACCTCGCCGCGCAGACCGAGAGGATCATCCTCTCGACCGCGACCACCCTCATCACCACCATGGACCCGGTCCGTCTCGCCGAGGACTACGGATACCTCCAGCACCTGGCCGACGGCCGTGTCGACCTGACGCTGGGCCGCGGCAACACCGGCCCCGTGTACCCGTGGTTCGGCAAGGACATCCGCAGCGGCATCCAGCTCGCCGTCGAGAACTACAACCTCCTCTACCGCCTCTGGCGCGAGGAGAACGTCGACTGGCAGGGCCAGTTCCGTACGCCCCTCAACAACTTCACGGTGACGCCGCGGCCCCTCGACGACGTCGCCCCGTTCGTCTGGCACGGGTCGATCCGGTCGCCTGAGATCGCCGAGCAGGCCGCCTACTACGGTGACGGCTTCTTCCACAACAACATCTTCTGGAACAAGGAGCACGTCGTCCAGATGGTGCGGCTCTACCGTCAGCGGTACGAGTACTACGGCCACGGCAAGGCCCACCAGGCGTACGTCGCGCTCGGCGGCCAGGCCTTCATGCACAAGAACTCCCAGGAGGCGGTCCGTCAATTCAGGCCGTACTTCGACAATGCTCCGGTCTATGGCCACGGCCCGTCACTCGAGGACTTCTCGAAGATGACACCACTGACAGTCGGCTCCCCGCAGCAGGTCATCGACCGAACGCTCGAATTCCGCGAGTGGGTGGGCGACTACCAGCGCCAGATGTTCCTCATCGACCATGCAGGCCTCCCCCAGAAGACCGTCCTCGAGCAGATCGACATGTTCGGTGAGCACGTCCTGCCCGTCCTGCGCGAGGAGTTCGCGAAGAACCGCCCGGCCGATGTGCCGGAGGCCCCGACGCACGAGTTCCTCGTCGAGCGCGCCAGGCGCGGCGAGGCTCCCGTTGCCGGCGGCAGGGAGGGCTCGCGCGCCTGGCAGGACGCCCAGGAGCGCCTGGAGAAGCTTGAGGCAGCCGCTGCCGCACAGGGAGGCAACTGATGGACTACGACGCCGCATTTGAGAACACCGATCCGTTCACGCCGGAGGCCCGCCATATCGCCGTCGTCTCGGGCGGGCTGGGCGACCCCTCGCAGTCGCGGATGCTGGCCGACAGGCTGGCTGAAGCGACGACGGAAGCGCTCTCACGATCCGGGGTCGTGCCCGAGGTCCACGTCATTGAGCTCCGGCTCCTCGCCACCGCCATCTCCGACGCCCTCATCGCCCACAACAACTCCCCCGCACTGCAGGACGCCATCGACCAGGTCCTGCAGGCGGACGGAGTCATCGCCGTCACCCCGACCTTCAAGGCCTCCTACTCAGGTCTGTTCAAGTCGTTCTGGGATCTGATCGACGAGGAGGAGTTCGCCGGCACCCCCGTGCTCCTCGGGGCAACGGGCGGCACCGCCCGCCACTCCCTCATCATCGACCAGGCGATGCGGCCGCTGTTCGCCTACCTCAAGGCGGTGACCGCTCCTGTCTCCGTGTTCGCGACTTCCGACGACTGGGGTGAGGCCCAGGGCGCTGCCGAGTCCACGAAGACGGAGCCGATCCACGTGCGGATCGCCAGCGCCGGAGAGAGCCTCGCGGCCCTCCTCGAGGGACGGCCCTCCCGGCCCCGCAGGAAGACATCGGCCGCGGACGAGCTCGAGGTGATTCCCTTTGAGCAGCTCCTCAACGGTTAGCCTGTGGTCGCGCGCGGCGACCCCTGACCATCGCGAGGTCGACACGCCGCGCCAGGCGTGGAGGGCCTATTGGGAGGCGACAGCCCTCCTGCGGGACCGCCTCGAGAAATCCTTGAAGGATGAGACGGGCCTGCGATTGACCGACTATAACCTGCTCCTCCTCCTCGTCGAGGCGGGCGGGTCGATGAGGATGGGCGAGCTCGCGAACCGGATGGTCTTCGCGCCGTCCCGGATCACATACCGCGTCCGCGACCTGGCCGACCGAGGTCTCGTCATCAGAGAGTCCGAGGATGCCGACAGGCGGGGCGCCCTCGCCACGATCACCGACGAGGGCCGCCGGGTCTTCCGCGCCGCCGCCCAGCTCCACTCGTGTCAGGTTGAGGAGTACTTCCTCAACCACCTGTCGCCCGGTGACGCCGAGGTCCTGCTCACTGTCTTCACCGCCGTCGGCCAGAACCTCGACACCACCGCCTGACGACTCGCAGAACCCGGGGTTGGCGCTGGGCATGCAGAGCCAACCCCCTCCACGAACAGTCCGCCCGCCTGAATGACAGGCGGGCGGACTGGTGTTGCAGTCGAGGAGCGCTGACTCCTGGAGGCGGCTCAGAGAATGGCCTTGCCCCTCTGCTCCGGGAGGAAGAAGGCCGCGCCCGCGGCTATCGCGAACGCGATAGAGAAGATCGTGAAGACGAGGACGTTCCCGCCGAGCGACAGGAAGACCGGGACGAGCAGCGGGGTGATGATCGAGGCGATGCGGCCGAAGCCTGCGGCCGCACCCGTGCCCGTGCCGCGCACTGTAGTCGGGTAGAGCTCCGGGCCGATCGCGTACAGTGCGCCCCAGGCACCGAGGTTGAAGAAGCTCAGCATCATGCCGGCTCCAATGATCTGCCAGTCAGCGGCCGCCTGTCCGTAGAGGACTGCGGCGAGCGCCGAGCCGGCGAGGAAGATCGCAAGCGTGCTGCGCCGGCCGATCCTCTCGATGAGGTAGGCGGCGACGAAGTACCCCGGCAGCTGGGCGAGGGTGATGATGAGGGTGAACTCGAACGACTTGATGAGGGAGAAGCCCTGCGCGGTCAGCAGGGACGGGATCCACGTGAACGCGCCGTAGTAGGAGAAGTTGATCGCGAACCAGATCGTCCACAGCGCGGCGGTCCGCTTCCTCATGGTCCGGGACCAGATCGTCTCGCTCTTGTCGGGCTGGGGCACCGCCAGCCGCTCGGCGTCCTCGGCCGACTGGACTGTCGGACCCGCATACGCATAGTCGGGACCCGCCGATTCCTCGAAGTCCTGAACGATTCCCTCCGCCTCGTCATACTTCCCCTGCGTCTCGAGGAAGCGGACCGATTCGGGCGTATGGAGACGGATGATGAGGGCGTACAGCGCGGGGACAGCTCCGATGAGGAGGCCCCAGCGCCACCCGTCATCGGAGCCCGCGACGACGAAGTAGCCGATGAGGGCTGCGGCGATCCAGCCGAGCGCCCAGAACGCCTCGAGCCAGACGATGACCCGGCCGCGGATGTTCTTCGGCGCGAACTCCGACATGAGGGTGGAGGCGACCGGCAGCTCCGCGCCGAGGCCGAGGCCGACGATGAAGCGGAAGATGAGGAGCACGGCAACAGATCCGACGAGTGCCGAGGCTCCCGTTGCGAGACCGTAGATGAGAAGAGTCAGGGCGAACACGGATCGGCGGCCGATCTTATCGGCGAGAAGGCCACCGAAGGTGGCGCCGATGGCCATACCGATGAAGCCGACCGAGATGATCCATGATCGCTCCGCGTCCGTCAGCCCCCACTGCTCCGCGAGCGCGGCGACGACGAAGGAGATGAGACCGACGTCCATCGCATCCAGCGCCCAGCCGACGCCCGAGGTGCCGAGAAGCTTGCCGAGTTTCTTCGTGAACGGGAGGCGCTCAAGGCGCTCCGATCGGGACAGGACGTCCTGCATCTGTTCATCCTCGGTTTCCATGGGGCCCTTCGATCTCGTATCCACGGCAGAGCGCACGACAAGTGAGCGCCCAGCCCTCGATGGAGAGCCTACTCGCTCCGTCTCGTGCGACTGCTCGCGGCGCAGGAATCCTTCACATGGTGAATACGTGGGCCCCGTGTTGCCAGCATTCAACCGGAATGACCCACGAAAAACGAGGACCAGACTGCCCTCAGCAGCCTTTAATTCACGATAGATACCGTTTCAATACGCGACAAGAACCGAAGGTATCAAAAGAGAACCGAAAGTAGTACGCCTACCCTAGGCTTAAGTCCCACTATCAACGCAGGTCAGGGGCCTACAGTGAAGTCACGACATTACTTCCCAAGTGTCATAGTTGGCGAGGCCCGTCCCGATCGGACGGGCCTCGTTTTGTCCTCTGGCAGTGCCACGACGCATCGGATGTTGTCTCTCAACGAGAAAACTCGGCGCCACCCACCTATCCTGGCCGCATGGCAGCAATGAAGCTCGTCTCCCTGGTCGCGGCCGCAGCCTTGGCACTGAGCGCCTGTGGCGCCGACGAATCCGACACAGCCCAACCTTCGGAACCTCAGACGTCAGACTCCGACTGGGACCGCACGGAGCCCGCCACACAGCCGACGGCCACCATACCCCCGCCTGACGATGGATCCCCACCACCGGACGGGGATGTCGCCCCGGGGCCTGATGGTGCTGTGCCGCCTGAGGTCATTCCGTTCGGCAGCGCCGCCTATCGGTCGACATTCGTGGAGGGTGAGTTCGAGCCGTTCCAGTGGGCGCCGACCCTTGTTGCCGTCGAGTGCGGGGCCACCGCAGCCCCCGCCCTCAATGAGGAGTACCGAGCAGAAATTGTCGATCCACTCATCCTCCGAGTCGGCGAGGAGATCTGCACCGCGACCGTCAGCTACGAGAACATCGGCACCATCCCCGGCCGGCCAACCCCGCCGAGCGGCGTGGTTGTCGGCAATGGCCTGTATGGCGAGGGCGACCCTGCTCTCGTCACCATCAATGACCTCATGGTCGAGGAGGCACTTGGTGGTCTACTTGAGCCGCGCCAGTCCGTCGAGGTCGACACCCACCTCGTCGCTCCGTCAGGTTCACAGATTGAGTCCATCTACTTAGGGCCCGACGCATCGCTCATCGAGGTGTGGCTCGCGACCGACTGATGCGTACGGCCGATCATCGCGTCTACCGTGACGCTCGAGAGCCCGCCGGGCTCCGTAGACAGAGGTCCCCGACGCGGGCAGCACAACAGGATTGCGCACTCTCCTCCACGCACGTAACGGGCGCACTGACCCCCACGGCGACCGGCGCGCGTCACCAAACGAGCCAACATATTGACTTTTGATATTTTCATATCGACAATCGATATATGAACAATCGCACCGCTGTGATGCTGCTGAGGATTCTTCTGATCGGAGCCTTCGCGGCCACTCTGGCCCTCCAGGTCATCGCCCTCCCCTGGCTCTCGGGAGTCATGGCTGACGAGTACCCAGCGGAGGCGTACATGCGGTGGCCGATCCTGGCGCTTGCCATTCTGGGGCTTGGCTGCGTCGAGGTGGGGATCGTCTGCACACTGCGACTCCTCGGCTTCACCCTGCGCGACGAGGTCTTCTCTCGCCAGGCATTGCGCTGGGTCGATGGCATCATTGGAGCGTTCCTCGCCGGCTCACTCGTCTGCCTGACTACCTTCGTCTATCAATCCACCACAGTGGCTGGGCCGCCTGGATGGATGCTCCTGCTGATCTGCGGAGTCCTCGCCGGAATCGGACTGGCTCTGCTCATGGTCGTCATGCGCAGTCTTCTCCTCCAGGCAACAAGCCTGCGCGCCGAACTGGACACGGTGATCTGATGAGCATCGTCGTTCGCATCGACGTCCAACTCGCCAAGCGGAAGATGTCTGTCAACGAGTTCGCCGAGCGGGTCGGAATCACGCCGGCCAATGTCTCCGTCCTCAAGAACGGGCGCGCCAAGGCGGTGCGTTTCAGCACGCTCGCAGCGATGTGTGAAGTCCTCGAGTGTCAGCCCGGCGATCTGCTGGAGTGGGTGCCGGACGAGGGCAGCTGAGCGACGAGTGTCAGTCACGGCCTCGCGACCGTCAGCTCAGGAGCGTCCTGTCCGACAGTTCGGCACCACGGATGCTCGAGAAGGCGGTGAGCAGGTCCTTGACCGTCATCGACTTCTTCTTCGCGCCGGCGACATCCATGATGATGCTGCCCTCGTGCATCATGATGAGGCGGTTGCCCATCGACAGCGCCTGCTCCATGTTGTGGGTGACCATGAGGGTGGTGAGGCTGTGCCGCTCGACGAGGTCGACAGTCAGCTTCGTGACCGAGGCGGCCCGCTGCGGATCGAGCGCCGCCGTGTGCTCATCGAGCAGGAGGACCTTGGGGTGCGTAAAGGTCGCCATGAGCAGGGAGAGCGACTGCCGCTGCCCGCCCGAGAGCAGGCCGACCCAATCGTCGAGGCGATCCTCGAGCCCCTGCTCGAGTGAGGCCAGCTGCTCCTTGAAGTAGTCGCGGCGGCCCTTCGCGACCGCCCGGCGCACGCCGCGGCGCTTGCCGCGCATGTAGGCAATGGCGAGGTTCTCCTCGATCGTCATATGTGGCGCCGTGCCCGCTGACGGGTTCTGGAACACGCGGCCGATGTAAGCCGCCCGCTGGTAGTCCGTCAGCTTGGTGACGGCGCGTCCATCGATCTCGACCGAGCCCGTGTCCGGCTTGATCGAGCCGGAGACGATATTGAGGAGGGTCGACTTTCCGGCGCCGTTCGAGCCAATAACGGTGACGAAGTCCCGCTCCTTGAGCTCGAGGTCGACGTCGACGAGCGCGCGGCGCTCATTGACCGTGCCGGGGAAGAACGTCTTGTTGATGCCGGTCAGGTGAAGCATCAGAGTGCCTTTCCGGGAACATTCGCGCCCGGTGCGGGCGCGTCGGGATCTGCCGGGGCGACCGGCGCAGGGACCGCGGCCGCTTCGCTCGAGTCACCGCCGGTCGACACCTTGAAACGCGAGGGCACCCGCTTGAAGAGCTTCATCTGCGGCAGGACGAGCGCAAGAACGACGAGCACGGCGGAGATGAGTTTCATGTCGTTGGGGTTCAGGCCCGCCTCGAGCGCGAGCTGAATGACGATGCGGTAGAGCACCGCGCCGAGGACGACCGCCGTCGCCGCGCGGAAGACCGTGAGTCGGCCGAGGATCGCCTGGCCGATGATGACGGAGGCGAGACCGGCGACGATCATGCCGATGCCCATACTGACGTCGGCGAAGCCCTGATACTGGGCGATGAGGCTGCCGGAGAGGGCCACAAGACCATTCGACAGTGCGAGGCCGAGGATCTTCTGCGTATCGGTCGACACCCCGAAGGAGCGGATCATCTCCGCGTTATCCCCCGTGGCCCGCATGGCGAGCCCGAGGTCGGTGTGGAGGAACCAGATGATGATGATAAGAACGACGAGGGCCACGGGCGTGAGGATGGCGGGGCCAGCCCACGATCCGCTTCCCATCTGGCCCGACTCACGCAGGCCCGAGAACAGCGTGTCCTCGCGCAGCAGCGAGATATTGGCGGCGCCCATGATCCGCAGGTTGATCGAATAGAGACCGATCTGCGTGAGAATGCCGGCGAGCAGCCCGTCGATGTTCGCCTTCGTGTGGAGGAGCCCCGTGATAGAGCCCGCCATCATCCCCGCGACGAAGGCGGCGACGGACGCGACGAGCGGGTGGTAGCCGTTGACGATGCCGACAGCCGCGACCGCGGCACCGGTCGTGAAGCTTCCATCGACCGTCAGGTCGGCGAATTCGAGGATCCTGAACGTGAGATAGACGCCGAGCGCCATGATGGCGTAGAGCAGTCCAAGTTCAACGGCGGTGACCATTCAGGCTCCTTCCACGATAGAGGCGGGCGCATGTGCGCCCGCCTCCACGAGATTATTCGATGATGTTCTCAGGTTCCGCACGGTCGATGACCGCCTGCGGAATGGTGACGCCCATGCGCTCCGCGGCGTCGAGGTTGAGGTAGACGAGCAGGTCCTGCTGCGTCTCCACCGCCATCGATGCCGGATCGGCGCCGTCGACGAGGATGCGGACCGCCATTTCGCCCGTCTGGTAGCCGAGATCGTAGTAGGAGATGCCGTAGGTGGCGAGGCCGCCGTTGGCGACCGAATCGCCCTCCGCCGGGTAGACGGGGATGCCCTTGCTCTCGCCGACCTGGAGGACAGAGTCGAGTGCGGAGACGACCGTGTTGTCGGTCGGTACGTAGATCGCATCAACGTCGAGGGAGTTCGCTGCCTGCTGGACCTCGGAGGTGTTGATGACCGTGGCCTCCTCGACGGTGATGTCGAGATCGGCGGCGGCCTCCTTCACCCAATCGACCTGCACCTGCGAGTTCGGCTCGCCCGAGTGGTAGATGACGCCGATCGTCTCGACATCAGGATCGATCTCCTTGATGAGGCCGATCTGCTCCTCCACCGGGTTCGCGTCGGAGGTGCCGGTGATGTTGCCGCCCGGGGCGTCCAGCGTGTCGACGAGGCCGGCGCCGGCCGGGTCGGTCACGGCGGTGAACAGCACCGGGATGTTGGTGACGGACTGTGCGAGGCCCTGTGCCATCGGCGTGCCGACCGCGAGCGCAAGATCGTAGTCGCGCGAGGCGACGGCGCCGGAGATGGAGGCGACGATGGTCTGATCGTTGTTGGCGTTCTGGTCATCGAACGTGACATCGAGGCCAGCGTCCTCGATTGCATCCTTGAATCCCTGGATCGACGCGTCGAGCGAGGCGTGGGTGACGATCTGGGTGACGGCGATGGAGTAGGACTCCCCGCCGGCAGCGGTGGTCTCGGAGTCGGAATCGGAGTCGGAGCCGCATCCAGCGAGTACAAGCGCAGCGCTGGCCGCGAGTGCGAGCAGGTGTCGCGTCTTCTTCACGGTGTGTCCTTTCGTGGGAGCATTCGCCATCAGACGGGGATCGGACCGCATTGTCTTGATCCATGTGTTTGACCGACGACACGGCGAGCGTGTAACTCCACATAGTAGAAGGCCGCCCAGGGGACGGGATGACCGTCCCATTCTGTGAACAGCCTGAGGACGCTCGAGAGGTGCTTTGTCCATGGGATCGCCGCTGGTGGCACGGTCAATTGATCGTGAAGCGAAAGAACGAGCAGCGTCGTCGGAGGCGAGAGATGCAGATTCCCCGCCACGGCGTAGCGGGGAATCGGGGTGGAGCCACCCAGGAGAATCGAGCTCCTGATCTACTCGTTACGAGTGGTCAATTCAGGTAGGACGGGAATCGAGGAAGCGGTGATATCTAGCGGATTCGAACTGATCAGCAGGGGCAAGCTAGGGCTGGCAATGGCCCACCTAATGGCCCACCAAGGAAGGGGCGGACGACCGTGGCGAGACCTAAAGGAACAGGATCCTTTTACGAGGAGAGAGGCCCGGCCGCTGGGTCGGCTCCCTCGAAGCCGGATGGACCTCGAAAGGCACCCGGCGCCGCATCCGCGTCATCGCCCCCACCAAACGCGAAGCCCTGAGCATGCTGCACGGCAAGGAGCGGGAGATCGCCCGCACCGGCATCCCCACCGAAGGCACCCAACGCACCATCACCGTTAAAGCATGGGCCGAGCAATAGCTCGACATCCGGGTCAGCCAAGTCCGCCAGGACGGCTACAGCGCGGACCGGTCAGCGATCACGACGTGGATCATCCCCACCATCGGACACGTCCGCCTCGAACGCCTCACCGCCGCCCACGTCCGCCAGGTCATTAATGCTGTCCTCGCGAAGCGCGCCGCCTCCACCGCGGTCCGCGCCCACTCCGTGCTCCGGCAGTGTTTGAAAGCGGCCCTCGCCGAAGGACATACAGTGCCGCCGTCGGTGTTCGCGGTGCCGCCGCCGAAGCTGGGCGAGAGAGGCGTATGTGGCTTCCGAACTCCAGCCTTGGGTCAAGACCTTCGACGTGAGCTTCTACAAGCAATTGTTCCGGCTCCGCGGCCTTCCATTTGATCCCGCTTCGATGAAGAAGCCCCGCTACTTTGGCAAATTAACCAACAACATCGTCTATGAGCGCCTAGCTGTACTGACCTCGACCGTTGTTGATTCGGTTGATTGGTGGGATTCCGGCGATGCCGAGGTGGGGTCTGTCTAGGTTGTAGTAATCGAGCCAGGACTGCAAGTGCGCGGTGCGTTGGGTGTTGGAGTCCCAGGGTCTGGCGTACGCCCATTCACCAGCCAGGGTTCGGTTGAACCGCTCGACTTTGCCGTTGGTCCATGGACAGTGGGGCTTGATGAACTTCTGTCTGATGCCATGAGCGTCGATCACGCCACGAAACGCCGCGGACTTGCGGTATGCGAACGCGTTGTCCGTGATCACCCGTTCAACACGCACTCCCAATCGGGCGTAGAACGCGATCGCACGCTGCAAGACTCCGGCAGCGGTGCAGCCTTTCTCATCGTCGTGGATCTCCGCATAGGCGACCCGGGAGTGATCATCGATCACGGCATGAATGTAGTCATATCCCAGGCCGCGCCTGCCACTCGGGCGCGCTCCGCGACCGTGGACTCGCCAGCCGCCACCGTCGGGGATCCGGCCAAGTTTCTTCACATCCATATGGATCAGTGATCCTGGGTAGTCGTGCTCGTAACGCTGAGCCGAGCGGCGCCGGGCCCGGATCACGGTCCCCGTCACCGGGTCCAGCTCGCGCAGCAGCGGGGCCTGATGACGACGCAACACCCGTCCCACGGTCGAGGCGTGCATGCCAAGCTGACCGGCGATGAACACCGGCCCGCGACGCGTGAAATGACGCAGGATCCGCACCCGAGTCTCCACGCACCCGCCCGTGCGTCGAGGGTGGGAACGGGCCACGCTGGAGCGGTCCTGCAGTCCCGCCAGGCCAGCCTCGCGGAAGCGGCGCCACCACCGCCATGCCGTCGTTCGAGAGACACCCATCTCGGCAGCGACGTGCGCAACAGCACGCCCCGATTGAATACGCCGAACCATAATCAGTCTTCCGGCCGGAGCCAGACGGGCATTAGCGTGGGACATAAGAGACCTCCGTGAGTACGAGTAGGGGAACTAGACAGCTCCAACTCGACTACGGAGGTCTCCCTCAAGTCAACAACGCTCCGGGTCAGTACACCTAGCGCCAGGCGTTCTCGATGAAATTAAGAAAAAACGCGAAAAGGATGAGAAAAGCGGAAAGTAAAGTTCCACCAGTTATTGACCAGCGAAGTCGGACACCCGAAGCTTCGCGAGCATATAGCGTCGGTCACGGCAATCATGATGCTAAGCAACACCGGGACGACTTCATTCCAAAGCTGGACACAGTTCACCCGATTGTTGGCCCGCAAGACCCATTGCGGGAGCACGGAACACTGTAAAGATGGACCTTTCACGCCACTTCGCGTAGCGTGCGCTGGCGGGCGCGGGGGATCCAGTCGGTCACGTCGAGCAGCGCTGCCACCGCGGGGACAGACGTGCGTCGATCTCGATCAACCGCTTAGCATGCCAGTAGACACCAGGCCTTGGGTACGGCAGAAAGACCACATGCACACCCGCCACTTCGAGGGCGGCGATGAGATCAGATTCAGTCACACGCGTATGTGCCGAAGCGGACCAAATAAAAAAGTTCTGCCCCTCCAGACGGAAGGGCAGAACGTATACGTGTGTAAGCGCAAAACCTATATGCGCGATCCTAGAAGCGAGTACCACTCGCGACTGGGTTAGATGGGTGCTGGCGGGTTAGGCCAAGGCCACTAACAGCTCAATTCTCGCCACGAGTCTACAAATTGTCAACTAATCCGGGGATCGGCTCGGCATCGACTAGGTCACCCATGGTCAAAATATTGACCTTTCCTGCCTTCACATCTTCAAACGAATCGAGCTCGAAAGCGCGCCGGAACCTCATTGCCACCTTCATCTTGGCGGAGTCGCGCTTCCCTTCTGGTGCCGGGTCTTTCGCTCTACCTAGCCGGATGGAGCCTGCGACAAGATCGGCGAGCTGCACAAGATCCATTGCCCGCGAGTCGACGTCATATGCTTCGACAATCGGGTTCCCCTTCAAACGTTGATTCACCTGCCTCTTCACGCGACCAGACACAGTCTCCCCTTGAGGCGTCTGCACCAGATCTAAGAAGACGATGATGTTCTCGTCTTTGTTGGTGTTCCCCTGAACAAGCCGGCGTGCCATGCGCGCCTGTTGCTCCCATGTCGGAAGGTCAGCTTCAAATCCTGCGGCGGCGTCGTAGACGGACCCTCCCACTCTAACGTCAGCGGCGGCGAGGCATTCCACGACGTCGAAATAGAAGAGCAAGGAGCCGTTCTGGATGGACGAGAACTTGATCTCGTCGTGATAATGATGCTTTTGCCGAATGTGCCTGATGGACCGCGCCAGCTGGTGCGAGTCTCGAGCTTTGACAAAGCCGACGACGAAGAATCCTCCGCGTGAATTCCTGCTTCCAGATTCGTCGATGTAGATAGTCGACAGCCGCCGCCGTGTCCGGGTCCTATTGGCCGAGACGCGAGCTCCTCCAGCCCTACTCATTGCCACCCTGACCATCTTCTTCCACACCGTTGTGGGGGTCCGGTTGTTCATGCGGTGACGCCGCCGGCATGTAGTCGGCTTGTTCGACCTCGGCGAGCTTGGCGCGGGCGATCTCGTAAGACGCGACCGCATCCGGGGTGGTGGGGAGAATGGTATCGCCGAGACGCATGGCGCCTGCGGTTTGGCGTGGCATGACGAGGAGGCGGATGAGTTCGTCGACTGCTGCGCGTTCGCGTTGAGTGAGCATGTCCGCCTCGGCCGGTGGCGTATAGGGCTGGATCGTCTGCTGGCCCATGCCGAGCTGTTCGGATACCCAGGACTCGTCCACACGCAGGGCACGTGCCAGGCCAGCGATAGTGTCGGGGTGAACAGAACGGCGATGCCCTGCGAAGATGCGGTACACCGTGGCAGGGGACAAGCCGGCGGCATCAGCGATCTTGCGGTAAGAGTTCAGTCCAACGTTGCTGGCTGCGCTACTCCACGGTTCTGGCATGTCGTTCATAGGCCGAGTTTCCCTCTTCCCTGTTGCGCGTGTATACGCCATTGTAAACGGGCCATTCACAAAATAAAGGGACACGACGGATGTAGCCGCATGGGACGCGATCGTCAATGACACCGGTCAGAGTGGGGCAAAGGCTGGAGGTCCCTCCCAACGAACCTGGCCTGGGCACCCGCCGACACGGCCGGGATCCTCGTCGCCCACGCGACCCTCACCAACCAGCAGGCCGAGCAGTCGGCGATCTGGCTCGCGGGCCATCTCACCGTCCGACTCCCCGCACGACTCTGACCTAGACTAGCCACGGCCACACCACTTAGCGCCCCACCTTCCTACGGGATGGTGGGGCGCTTTACGTGTATCAAGGGCTCAAAGCCAGAGATTCCCAGACCCTCAGAACTCCTCAAGAGTCATACCGACGCCATGAGTCAAGCGAATATGTAGCCACCGCTCAGCAGATGTTCGAACACCAAACCATGCCGGCCCGGCTTCACCGGACGTATCCGCATCTCGTAGTTCCTGTGCCGCTTCCTTGGTCACCCAGTATTCCTTGCCGTCATAAGTGAGTTTCCAGTTCTCCATGTCACCTCCTCTTCGCTTAAGAGCAGGCTATCGCGACGTCTGACAGCCGTGTAATCATGCCGGTTATACCCACTTGTCAACCGTCCCGGCCCGCGGCGACGATCGAGGGCACGGACAGACAGACGATGCTCGACTACTGGGCGCGCTGATGGGGACCCTTCGGCTTGACGAAGATCACACGATACTACAAGGGATGGAGCCGACGCCGGACGTGGCGCGGCTCTGTGACGTTGCGGTGGAGGCGAAGGCCCGCTTCCACGCCCGGCAGGACGAGTATGACCCGGAGGCGGTGGCTACGCGGAATGTGGCGCCGGAGCGCCATGGCTACCACAATGGCTACCAGGAGCCGATCTAGGCTTATAGGACAAAATGTGTTGGTTTTGTTCGATCGGAGGGGTGTCAGTCCCAGGTTGTGATGTAGCTGGTCGAGTGGTGCAGCTCGTTCCAGACGGCTGCGGTGCCGATGCCCGGCAGGCCGATGTCCCGGGCGTGTTCGCCGCGGCTGGCCGCAGCTCGGTAGTAGGCCTGGATCTGGGTGTCGGTGGGCATGGTCCTGAGGATGCGTGCGGGACTGGCAGGGTATTCAGTGTGCATGTAGCACCACCACATGATCGCTTTGATCCGCCTGTCCAGGCTCATCCCGCGGTGATCGCGTAGCAGGGCCCGCAGTTGAGTGTTGATCCCACCCTCGATCCGGTTATTCGTCGCTGGCAGTGGCATGTGCAGGTAGGCGCCGACCGGGAAGTTGGCGGGATCGACGTAGGTGAACAAGGTCTTGGTCCGGATCAGCGTATCGAGGGCTGAGCGGGCCGTGACCAGACGCTGGTGAGTGAGTACGACCTGCCCCGTGGCGAGTCGAGTGCGCTCAGCCAGGAAGGCCTCCCATGTGGCGCGCCATTGGGTGTAAGCGGCCAGCCATGCCGCGGCCCCGGTGTTATCGCGGACGTGGAGCAGCGCTCTAGCCAGGCCGTAGAGTTCCACTCCGGCCTGAGTGCGGGGCCGGGTCGTGGTCTGGCGACGCACCTGGCTGAAAGCATGGAACGTACAGCGCTGGACCTTCGTGGTGGGCCAGTGCGCCCGGCGGGCTTTGGCAAAGCCTGATCCACCATCGGTGACCACTACCTGTGGCGGTGCGATCCGGGCCAGCAGCGCACCCCAGGCCTGGCTGTGTTCGCTGCGTGCGAGGTACCAGCCCACGACATGGGTGTCGGTGGAGGCGATCAGGATCACGGCGCTGCGTCCGAGGTGGATCCCATCGACGTAGATCACCCGGTGGACCTCGTCGACCACCTCGGGGGTGGGCCACAGCTGCCAGAACCGTGCGGTGCGCCGACGGAAGGTCCGTCCCGCCCCGGGCAGGTCTCGCTGGCGCTGGCGGGAAAACAGAAAGGACAAGAACAGGGCGAAGTCTTTCGCGGAGGTGTCGATCGCCGCTACGCGACTCGTCCTGCACCCGGCACAGCGGTAGCGCTGACGTCCCGTACTGGTCTTTCCATAGCGTGTCATCGCCTGCTCGCACGGGCGGCAATAAGGAGTGTTCACCCTTCCTATCAGGCAACTTGGACCCGGCCTTTTCGGTGAGAACGCGCCGAAAAGTCGGGATCAAACCAACACGAAATGTCCTATAAGCCGGCCCCGTGAAACCAACTTCAACCCCCACTTTTCCGCGTCAAAGCAACCAAAGGTCGGGGTCAAGCCAACACGAAATGTCCACCCATCAAGTTCAGCCGCACGAACTTCAACACCGGCCTAATGGCGGCACAGCAACAAAAGATCAGGGTCAAACCAACACGAAATGTCCTATAAGCCCCGATCTAGTGCCGTGAAAGAGAAAACCCACTCACATCTTTTGTTGATGTGGTGGGGATTTCTTTCGGAGCCGCCTAAGAGAATCGAACTCTTGACCTATTCATTACGAGTGAATCGCTCTACCGACTGAGCTAAGGCGGCGCTGATATCAGCAGGACGAGCCTACCGAAGCCGGGCGCGCGTTTTCAAATAGGATCCTATGACGCTCACCACGGCACCGACTGAAGGCCCAGCTTCTGACCTATGCGGGGCACCTCAGGCCATCCTCGGGAAGCTCGCCGTCGATGAAGTAGCGGTCGACCGCGTCATCGATGCACTCCCCCGCCGTGCCGTAGGCGGTGTGGCCTTCGCCCTCCCATGTGACGAGGATGCCGTTCTCGAGCTGCTCGGCCAGGTTGACGGAGGCCTCGTACGGGGTGGCGGGGTCTCCTTCGGTGCCGATGACGACGATCGGGTTGGAGCCTTCGGCGACGAACGGTCCTGGCACCTCGTCGGCCGTGTACGGCCACCCGGCACAGAAGATGTCCCCGCCCTCGAAGAAGGGGGCGAAAGTCGGGGCGTCCTCGTTCAACCGGGCGTCATTCGCCTCGACTGCGGCCGCGTTCGTTTCCGCGGGGAAGTCCCGGCAGTTGATCGCCCACCGGGCCTCCAGCGAGTTATCCATGAACTCGCCGCTGAAGGTATCCCGGCCCAGCATGAGGTCGTTGAATGTCAGCAGCAGCGTCCCGTCGCCGTCCTCGATCGCCATCCGCAGCGCCTCCGTGAGGAAGGGCCACGTGTCCTCCGAGTAGAGGGTGGTAGCGATGCCCGTGTAGAAGATCGCCGGATTGACTGAGCGGTCGTCGATGCTCGTAGGGATCGGGCTCTCGAGGCTCGCCTCGATCTCGGACTGCAGGTGCGCCTTCGCCTCGTCGACCGTGCCCGCCTCGAGCGGGCAATCCTCGTCCTCGAGGCAGTACTCGAGGTAGGCCTCCAGCGCCTTCTCGAAGCCGACCGCCTGGAAGTACGACGAGTCGAGGGACGAGATCGCCGGGTCGATGGCCCCATCGAGGACCATGCGGCCGACGTTCTCCGGGAACAGGTCGGCGTACTGGCCGCCGAGGTGGGTGCCGTAGGAGAAGCCGAGGTAGTCGAGGTGCGGCTCGCCGAGGGCGGCTCGCATAATGTCCATGTCGCGCGCGGTGTTGATCGTACTCAGGTGCTCGAGCAGGTGGCCGCTGGCCTTCGTGCAGCTGCTGATGATCGTCTTCGTGTCCCTCAGGGCCTCCGCCTCGCCCTCGGGGGTGTCCGGGTAGGCCCTATCGAGGAGGTCGCCGAGCTCCTCGTCGGGCAGGCAGTCGACGGGGGCCGACTCACCGACGCCGCGGGGGTCGAAGCCGATGATGTCGTAAGACTCGACGAGGTCGCGGCTGAAGTAGGCGCCCGCGCTGTCGGCCATGTCCATCCCCGACGCACCCGGGCCGCCCGGGTTGACGACGAGCGAGCCCTGCGCCTCGCCGCCAGCCGGAATTCGGAGGACGGCAATGTCGATCGTCGCTTCGCTCGGATCCTCGTAATCGAGCGGAACCCTCACCTTCGCGCACTCGGCCTCGGCGGACGTCCCGTCCATGCACTCGCCCCACTCGAGACTCTGGTTGTAGAACTCCTCCAACCCTGCGGGGGCCGGCTGTGTCGGCACGGGTGAGTCCGCCGTGTCGGAGGCCGTCTCCTCGGCTGTCGACGAGCAGGCGCCGAGGAGGAGCGCGAGGGAGGCGAGGGCCGCGAGAGTTCGTTTCACGGCTTCAGGTTAGACCAGTCGGGCCGTGCGGCGCGAGCGGCTCAGCGGCGGAGGGAGACCATCATGGCCTCCACGGCAAGCAGTGGCGCGACGTTCGCGCTGATGCGCTCCCGGGCCAGCGAGATCTGGTCGAGGATCTCAATCGTTCTCGGGGCTGTCAGAGAGTCGGCGATCTCGCCGATCTCGCTGACGAAATCCATGTTGACCAAGTCGGTTCCGGCATTGAGCTGGACGATGAGGACGTCGCGGTAGAAGGACAGCAGGTCGATGAGCGCCCGGTCGAGTGCATCCCGCTTCTGCCGCGTCTCACGCTTCTTCGCCGCATCCGCGATCGCCTTGAACTGCCCCTGCATCTGCGGCGGCACCCGCTCGTCCGGCGTCAGGCCAAGCGTTCTGCGCAGCTCGGCCTCCTCCCGCTCACCGCGGTCGCTGCCGGTGCTCTTCGCCTGCGCCTCCGCGCGGTCGACGAGGGCCTTGGCAGCGATGACAGCGTCACCGGTTGTCCGCACACCGTACGCTCCCCGCAGGTTCTGCTCGCGGCGCTCGCGCGCCTCGGGGTCTGTTGCCAATGCCTTCGCGGCGCCCACATGGGACTGGGCAGCGCGGGCGGCGATGAGGGCGCGTTCGGGATCGATGCCGTCGCGGCGGACGAGCAGCTCGGCCACCTTCTCGGCCGTGGGAATGACAAGGTTGAGTCCGCGGCACCGGGACCGGATGGTCGTCAGCACGTCGCGCGGCGAGGGCGTGCACAGGATCCATACCGTTCGCGGCGGGGGCTCCTCAATTGCCTTGAGCAGGACGTTCGTCGTCCGCTCCAGCATCCTGTCGGCCTCCTTGACGATGAGGACGCGCCACGCCCCGAGCGTGGGCGTCGCCTGCGCTCGGGAGACAAGCTCGCGGACGGACGCCACCGAGATCGTCGTGACCTCCGAGGCGAGCGTCTCCACATCCGGGTGGGAGCCGGCCAGGACGAGGGTGCACCCCTCGCACTCCCCGCAGCCGACCTCATCACCTGTGCATTGGAGTGCCGCGGCGAAGGCGGTGGCCGCGGTGCTCCTGCCGGAGCCGGGCGGGCCGGTGAAGAGCCACGAGTGCGTCATCCCGGCCGTGCCGGTGCGGGACGCCTCGGCGGCCCGCGTGAGGACTGCTATCGCGGCGTCCTGTCCCGCAAGGTCATCGAAGACGCTCATAGCCTGCCCTGACATCCGCAGCGATCTCGTCGATCGATCGGCTCGCGTCGATGACGACGAAACGATCCGGCTCTGCCTCCGCCATCTCGAGGAACGTCTGGCGCACCTGTCTGTGGAAGTCGTCGCCGGCCGATTCGAGGCGGTCCTTCTCCCGATTGAGGCGGGCCGCCCCGACGGCGGGGTCGAGGTCGAGCAGGAAGGTCAGATCGGGCACGAGCCCACCGACCGCCCAGTCGTTGAGCGAACGGATCTCGTCGATGCCGAGTTCCCGAGCCGATCCCTGGTAGGCGACCGACGAGTCGACGAACCGATCGGTGATGACCGTGGCGCCGCGGTCGAGGGCGGGACGGATGACCGTCGCGACGTGGTGTGCCCGGTCGGCCGAATAGAGGAGCGCCTCCGTCCGGGGAGACAGGTCCTCGCCGTGGAGGAGAGCCTGCCGGATCTCCCGCCCGAGCTCGGTCCCGCCGGGCTCGCGAGTGGTGACCACCTCGGCGCCCTCGGCCCTGAGGTGCTCGGCCAGGCGGGCGATCTGGGTGGTCTTGCCTGTTCCGTCCCCTCCCTCGAAGGAGATGAAGAGTCCCGTCACGAACCCGCCTTCTTCGTCGTCGTCCTCTTGGCGGCGGGCTTCTTCACCGTCGAGGTCTTCGCGGTGGTCGTGCTCTTCTTGGTGGTCGTGCTCTTCTTGGCGGCTGCGGACTTCCTCGTCGTCGACTTCGTCGACTTCGCGGTGCTCTTCTTCGCCGGTGCCTTCCGCGACTTCTTCGGATTGTTCTTCAGGTATTCGCGCCGGAGCTCGAGCAGCTCGTAGGCGCGCTCGTTCGTGATCGTCTCGATGGAGTCGGCCACCCTGAGGGAGGCATTGAGCTCGCCGTCCGTCACGTAGGGCCCGAACCTGCCGTTCTTGAGGACGACCGGCTGCTTGGAGACCGGGTCCTCACCGAGCTCCTTGAGCGGGCCCGCGGCCGCGGCGCGGCCGCGGCTCTTCGGCTGGGCGAGTAGCTTCTCGGCCTCTTCGAGGGTGATGGTGAGGATCTGATCGTCATTCTCGAGGCTGCGCGATTCGGAGCCCTTCTTGATGTACGGGCCGTAGCGTCCGGTCGTCGCGAGGACCTCGATGCCCTCCGCGTCCTTGCCGACGACGCGGGGAAGCTCGATAAGCTGGACGGCCTGGTCGAGGGTGACGGTCGCAAGGTTCATCGACTTGAACAGGGATGCGGTGCGCGGCTTGGCGCCCTTCGGGGCATCGGCGGGCAACTCTTCGAGGATGTAGGGACCGAAGCGGCCATTCTTGGCGGTCAGCTCAAGTCCGGTCTCGGGGTGAACGCCGAGGACGCGGCCGTCCTCCCTGCCCTGCTCGAGAAGCTCCCGCGCCTTCTCGATCGTCAGCTCGTCCGGGGCGACATCCTCGGGGATGCTCGCACGGATCGGGTCACCCTCGCCCTCCTGCTTCTGCACGTAGGGACCGAACCGTCCGACGCGCAGCTCGATGCCGTCGCCGATCGGGACGGTGTTGAGCGCGCGGGCGTCGATCTCGCCGAGGTTCTCGACATCGTGGAGCAGCCCCCGACGGTCATCGTCCCCGAAGTAGAAGCTCTTGAGGTACGCGACCCGGTCGGCATCACCCCGGGCGATCGAGTCGAGCTCCCCCTCCATCTGCGCCGTGAAGTCGTAGTCGACGTAGCCGGGCAGGTTCTCCTCGAGGAGGCGGACGACGGAGAACGCGGTCCACGTCGGGATCATGGCCTGGCCGCGGCGCTCGACGTATCCGCGGTCGTTGATGACGGAGATGGTCGAGGCGTACGTCGAGGGTCGGCCGATGCCGAGCTCTTCGAGCTTCTGGACAAGCGACGCATCCGTGTACCGGGGCGGCGGGTTCGTCTCGTGGCCTTCGGCGATCGATTCGAGGACGTCGACGACATCCCCCTCGTGCAGGTCTGGGAGCCTCGACTCGCCGTCCTTCTCCTCGTGGCGCGACTTGTCGCGGCCCTCCTCGTAGACAGCGAGGAATCCGGGGAACGTGACGACGGTGCCCGAGGCAGTGAGACCTGCGCGGCTGAAACCGGCGGAGTCGATGGTCGACGCCATCTGCACGGAGACCGTCAGCAGGTTCGCATCCGCCATCTGGGACGCGAGCGTGCGCTTCCAGATCAGCTCGTACATCTTGAACTGTGCGGGGTTGAGCGAGGACCGCACCTGCTCCGGGGTCCGGAAGGTATCGCCGGCGGGACGGATGGCCTCGTGGGCCTCCTGCGCGCCCTTCGCCTTCTTCGAGTAGAAGCGGGGCTTATCGGGCACGTACTCCGCGCCGTAGCGCTCCTTGACCTGCGAGCGTGCGGCGGCGATGGCCTCCTTCGACAGGTCGACCGAGTCGGTACGCATGTAGGTGATGAAACCGTTCTCGTACAGCTGCTGGGCCGTGCTCATGGCCTCGCGGGAGTTCACGCCGAGCTTGCGGGACGCCTCCTGCTGGAGCGTCGAGGTCGTGAACGGCGGCGAGGGGCGGCGCTTCGACGGCTTCGACTCGACGCCGGTCACGCCGACCGGCGCTGCCTTCATCGCCTCCGCGACCGCGGTGGCGGCCTCTTCGTCGAGGACGACGACGTCCTTGCGGGCCGCCGAGGAGACCAGCCTGCCGTCGTCGCCGAAGTCCCGGCCCTGGGCGACAGGTCGGGAGTCGAGGCTGGACAGACGCGCCTTGAAGGTTTCGACAGCCCCCTCGTCGCCGCCGCTCAGTTTGACCCGCACACCCCAGTAGGAGGCTGTCACAAATGCCATACGCTCACGCTCACGCTGGACGACGAGCCGTGTCGCGACGGACTGAACGCGGCCGGCGGACAGACCCTGGTTGACCTTGCGCCAAAGCACTGGCGAGACCTCGTAGCCGTACAGACGGTCGAGGATGCGGCGGGATTCCTGGGCATCGACCAGCTGGGTGTCGATCTCACGGGTGTTCTCGAGGGCCCGGTCGATGGCCTCGCGGGTGATCTCGTGGAACACCATCCGCTTGACGGGGATCTTCGGCTTGAGGACCTGAAGGAGGTGCCAGGCAATCGCCTCACCCTCGCGGTCCTCATCCGTTGCGAGGTAGAGCTCGTCGGCATCCTTCATCGCCGCCTTGAGCTCGGACACCTTCTTCTTCTTGCCCGAATCGACGATGTAGTACGGGTCGAAGCCATCCTCGGTGTTGACGGCGAATTTCCCGTAGGGGCCCTTCTTCATGTCCGCAGGAAGGTCTCGGGGCTCCGCGAGGTCCCTGATGTGCCCGATTGACGCCTCCACGACGTACTCGGGGCCCAGGTAGGCTCCGATGGTCCTCGCCTTGGCGGGGGACTCGACGATGACAAGCTTGGTCAATGGACTTCCTTCGGTTGACGGGCCCTCGGGAGGGACTGACCACAATATATAAGGAGTGGAGGCCCCGCCAGCAACTCACGCCAGGTATCTCGGCTCACCCTAACCGCGGTGTTCCACCAGCATTCCCGCACCGATGAGCTCGCGAACCATGGGCAGAATTGCCGCCCTCATGTCCTCCACCGGAGTGTCGAGCAGGCCGGAGAGGGCACCGATGATCTGCCCTGCGCTCAGCTCCCCGTCGCATGCCCCGACGAAGCCCGCGACCTCTCCCGAGACGGGAATCTCCCTGCCGAGGCCGAGGAGGGCGATGTGCCACGGGTCGGCGACGCCGGGCGTGTGGAGCCTCTTCTCGACAAGACCGTTCCCGACCAGGTGGGTCTTGAGGAGCTCGTTCTCTGGGGCAGCTGCGAGCCGACGATTCTGCCACGCGTCCCCGAACGAGTCCCCGACCGGTCCTCGGTAGTCCTCGAAGCGCTGCGGGCCGTCAACGGCGCCGAGCGTGAGGCAGCCGAAACCGATCGAGCCTGCCTCAATGCTCTTGAGCCAGCGGCAGTATGCCATCGAGAAGGCCGAGCCCGTGATCCCGACGTCCTTCAGCCACATCTCCGCGTACTGGGCGGGATCGACCGCATCCCGCAGCACGACCCACGCCTCGCGGGCGCCGATGGCGTCAGCGACGGGCTTCGCCCACGCCTCGGCGAAGTCACCGGAGTCCACCTCGGCATCGATGAGCCAATTGCCGAGCAGCCAGGCGACGCCGTCCTGGGCCAGGTGGTCGCCGATGCTGACGAGGACGTCCTTAAGGATTTCGTCGTCGTCGGCGCCCGCGTCCCGGTACTCGTATGTGCCGATAACCTCCCGCACTGCAGGCGGGGTGATGACGAAGGGCAGGTTGGCGACGATCCGATCGAATCGCTCCGGTGACGAATCGAAGAGCGAGCCGAGACGCGTCTCCACCGTCAGCCCGGCCATCGCCGCGTTGAGTTCGGTGAAGTCGAGGGCCCTGCGCGAGATGTCGGCGGCGACGGCCCTAGCTGTACTGTCCGGGGAGGTTGGTTAAGCGGGTGATTGGGGCGAGCCTGTCGCAGGCTGTGTGGGGTCGGTGATGATTATAGTGATGCAGCCATCCTGGTAGGGCGTCTCGTCGCTCGGTTTCTGAGGTGTAGCAGCGGGCGTAGCCCCACCCGTCTGCCAGGGTGCGGTGGAAGCGCTCGATCTTCCCGTTGGTCTGGGGTCGGTACGGGCGGGTCCGTTTTGCTGTGATCTTCAGCCTGGCGCAGGTTTCGCGCCATAATATCGAGCGGTAGGCCGGACCGTTGTCGGAGAGCACTCTTTCGACGGTGACGCCTCGGGTGTTGAACCAGGCTGTGGCCCGCTCCAACACCCCGACGGCAGTGAGAGCGGTTTCATCATTGTGGACTTCGGCGTAGGCGACGCGAGAGTAGTCATCGATGACGGTGTGGACGAAGGCGTGGCCCATCTTCGGGTTGTGGTGGTGGTTGCGGGCCTTGTCCGGCGTTGCTATGCGGTTGCGGCCTCCCTGTTGGCGACCGACGAAGCGCCAGCCGCCGCCATCGGGGATGTTGCCGAGCTTCTTCACATCGACGTGAATCATCGAGCCGGGGTGGGGGTGTTCATAGCGGCGCACCGGCTCCCCGGTGGCGCGATCCATATGGGCGAGTCGGTTCAGCCGGCAGTGGCGCAGGATCTGATGAACGGTCGAGGGTGCCAGCCCGACCCGGACGGCCAGCTGGACCGGCCCTTCCCGCAGCCGCAGCCGCAGGCTCACGATTCGTCTTCTGATCTTCAGCGGGGTCTGGTAGGGAGAGGTCTTCGGGCGAGAGGAACGGTCCTGCATGGACTCACCAGCCCGGTAGCGGTCGGCCCAGCGTTTGACCGTCGGCCAGGAGCATTGGAACCGAGCCGCGACCTCGGCAATCGGCACCTGCTGGTCGACGACGAGCCGGGCGACGGTCAAACGGGCGCGAGGGGTCAGGGCTGCATTAGCGTGGGACATACGGAGGGCCTTCCTCGGAGTGCTGGTTTCGCAACTCCCACTCAACCGCGGAAGGCCCTCCCTTCACGTCACAAGTCAGCGCGTGTCATCGCACTGCCTCAACCAACCTGTCCGGTCAGTACACCTAGCACCCGACCGTGCCGCGACGAGGGCGTGGTACCCACATCCCGCACCCAGGTCGAGCACACTCTGTCCCGGCTCGAAGGCCGTCATCGCCGCCAGGGTCTTCGTTGCCCCGCCGACGGGCATGACATGGTCGTGGGCCGGGAGGCAGTCCTGGAGCGGGCCGAGGTCGGATGCGATGAGAAGTTCCCCGCCGCCGTGCCGGTCCGGGATGGCGACGGGGCGGATGGCGATGGTCGCCTTGACGTCCCTCGTCATGAGACCGGACTCGATCGCCTCCTCGAGGGGCACCGTCGGCATCGCCTCCGCGTATTCCTCTTCCGAGAGCTGGTGCCCGAGCAGGAAGAGCCGCGTGAGGAGTGGAATACGCCCGGGCTGGGTGCATGCGTGCCGGACTGCGGGTGCTCGCTGCTCGCGGTCAATGGCCGACAGCCCGACCCTGCCCACGGCCTCTGCCACGGAGGCGGCCGTATACCCGTCGAGCTCGCGCCTCAGTCGGTCCGCCAGACCCAAGAGTTCCATTGCCACTCCTAACCGCAATCTTTACCATTTCTTTGCACTACCCGGCATGGTAGCGGATTTTTGGTGCCGTCCACCTCAGTAACCGAATACTGTTCAGCGCAGAGGGCTAGGGTATCGAGTTGTGGACGAAACGCTGACCCCGCAGGAGCGCAAGAAGGTCCTCGTGGTCCTGCTCTCATCCCTCTTCACCGCGCTGGTCGCCGTGTCGATCATCAATGTCGCCCTCCCGTCGATCCAGGCGGGTCTGGGCGCCACATCGACCGACCTCCAGTGGGTGCTCTCCGGCTACTCGCTGACCTTCGGCATCGTGCTCGTCGCCGCGGGTCGGGCCGGCGACCTCCTCGGTCGCGAACGGCTCTTCATCGCCGGAGTCGCCATCTTCGGCCTGTTCTCACTCATCGCCGCGCTCGCGCCCAACGCCATCGTGCTCAATATCGCCCGCGCCTTCATGGGCGTCGGCTCTGGCATTATGAACCCCCAGACGACCGGGATCATCCAGCAGTACTACCGGGGTGGGGACCGTGCCCGCGCCTTCGGGATCTTCGGCGCAGTCGTCGGCTTCGCCGTGGCGATCGGTCCCGTCTTCGGTGGCGCGATCATCGGCTGGTTCCCTGTGGACGTGGGGTGGCGGTGGACGATGGGGATCAACGTCCCCCTCTCCCTGCTGTCGATAGTCCTCGCCCTTATGTGGCTGCCGAAGACACCCCGCTCAAAGGGTATGAAGCACGACCTGGATCCGATCGGAGCCATCCTCCTCGGCCTCGCGGTGCTGTTCACGATGCTGCCGTTCATGCTGGCGGATGAGCATCCGGGTGCGTGGTGGTTCCTGCTGCTCGGAGCGATCATCGGCATTTCATGGTTCGCCTGGGAACAGCACTACCGGATGGTCGGCCGCTCCCCCATGGTCAACCTGTCCCTCTTCCGTTTCCGGTCCTTCACCCTCGGCACAGCGATGATCACCGTCTTCTTCGCAGGAACCACGACGATCTGGGTCATCATCGCCCAGTTCGTCCAGGAGGGAGCTGGCCAGACGGCCCTCATCGCCGGCATGGTCGGCCTGCCGGCAGCGATCCTGTCGGTCTATACGTCGTACGTCAGTGGCCGGCTCGTCATGAGGTATGGTCGGTGGCTCGTCGTCATCGGTCTCGTCCTCAACATGATCGGCCTCGCCCTCACGGTCGCCGCGGCCTTCGCGATCATGAACGGTGCGCCCGTGTGGCTGCTGACCGTCAGCGTCCTTCCGATCGGCTTCGGCGCCGGCTGGATCACCTCGCCGAATCAGACGCTCACCCTGCGGGAGGTCCCGCCGAACTACGGGGGCACCGCCGGCGGAATCATGCAGACGGGACAGAGAATCGGCACGGCGATGGGAACGGCGGCGGTCACCGCACTGTTCTTCTCTCACGTGTCGGCGGGCTACGACGTCGCACTCCTGTGGGGATTCGGCCTCATCATGATTTTCATGACGTTCGCCCTCATCATCGCTCTGTACGACGCGATTCGCGGCCGGGGCGAAGACTCGGTCTGAGCTACGCCCGGATCTCGAACCGGTCGAATCCTGCGCGTTCGACGACCTCCGTCATCTCTCGGAACCGAATACTCCACGCACGCCGGTCCCAGGTCCCAGCAGCCTCCCGGAAGGGTGCGCGCGTCCCAGTCGGTCGGGCCTCCTGAAGGGCGAAGCTCGTCACTCCACGCGCACGCAGCCGGTGGACGAGCTCCTCGAAGCGGTGCGTCGCCGGCGCACCCGGGTGGACAGTCGTCCGCACCTCATAGTCGACATCGGCGGCGAGCACGATATCGAGGGAGTCCCACGCCTTCGCGCCCGCGTCAGCACCGACGACGGCTCCGTAATCCTCTGACAGAGCCTTAATGTCGAGCCCGATCCAGGTGATGCGATCGATGACGGCGGCGAGTCGCGCCGGGTACGCACCGGCAGTATGCAGACCAACTTTGAAGCCAGCGTCGCGGACGTCGTCGATGGCGGGGCTCAGGGCGGACTGCCGAGTCGCCTCCCCACCGGTGAAGACGACACCATCCAGAAGTCCCGCACGACGAGACAGAAGGCTCATCACCGCCTCCCACGGAACGACTCCCGGGGTTCTCGGGTCGAGGATCTCGGCATTCTGGCAGTAGCCGCACGACCACGGGCATCCCTGGAGGAAGACGGTCGCGGCGAGCTGGCCGGGCCAGTCCACTGTCGACAGCGGGACGAGTCCCGCGATGGACAGATCCGCCGCGACCGTCGCCGTCATCGTCCCGACTCGACTGGAAGCCGCGAACCGATGGCCGCCTCGGTCAGCATCACGCGCTCCGCGTATTCGCCCTTCTTGCCGATATTGAAGGACTGGACAGGCCGGAAGTACCCCATGACGCGCGTCCACACCTCGCACTCGACCGGGGGCGCTGAGGGGTTCTGCTGCGCACACCGGTCGCACGTGAAGTGCTCACCCGCGAGGTACCCGTGGGTGGGGCAGATGGAGAAGGTCGGCGTGATCGTCAGATAGGGCAGCCGGAAGCGCGTGAGCGACCTCTTGACGAGCTGCTTGCAGGCTTCGCCGGAGCTCATCCGCTCGTTCATATACAGGTGAAGGACCGTGCCTCCCGTGTACTTCTTCTGAAGCTCGTCCTGGAGAAGGAGCTCCTCGAAAGCGTCATCCGTGTAGCCGACCGGCAGCTGCGAAGAGTTCGTGTAGTACGGATTCTCCTCGGTGCCCGCCTGCAGGATTGTTGGGAACCTCTTCGCATCCTCTTTCGCGAATCGGTAGGTCGCCCCTTCGGCTGGTGTTGCCTCGAGGTTGTAGAGGTTGCCGGTCTCCTCCTGGAAGGAGACGAGGCGCTCGTTGACGTGGTCGAGGATGCGGAGGCACATGTCCTGACCCCACGAATCCGCGAGGTCGTGTTCGTCGAGGGTGAAGTTGCGGACCATCTCGTTCATCCCATTGACGCCAATGGTCGAGAAGTGGTTGTCGAGGGTGCCGAGCCAGCGCTGGGAGAACGGGTAGAGGCCGCCGTCCATGAGCGTCTGGACCGTCGCCCTCTTCGCCTCGAGCGTGTCTCGCCCCATGTCCATAAGCTCGTCGAGCCGCCCGATGAGACCCGCCTCGTCACCCGCGTAGAGGTAGCCGAGGCGCGCCATATTGACCGTCACGACACCGATCGAACCTGTCAGCTCGGCAGAGCCGAAGAGACCGTTTCCACGCTTGAGCAGCTCGCGCATGTCCAGCTGGAGCCGACAGCACATCGACCGAATCATGCCGGGGTCGAGGTCGGAGTTGATGAAGTTCTGGAAGTACGGCAGCCCGTACTTCGCCGTCATCTCAAAGAGCAGGTCCGCATTGTCGCTGTCCCAGTCAAAATCCTTCGTCATGTTGTACGTCGGGATCGGGAAGGTGAACACGCGGCCGTCGGCATCGCCCTCGATCATGACCTCCATGTACGCCCGGTTGATCATCGCCATCTCCTCGGCGAGATCGCCGTAGGTGAAGTCGCAGATCTCCTCGCCGATCATGGGCTGGGTGTCCGCGAGATCCTCGGGGCAGGTCCAGTCGAAGGTGAGGTTCGTGAACGGGCACTGGCTGCCCCAGCGGGATGGCACGTTGAGGTTGAAGACGAGCTCCTGCATGCTCTGCTTGACCTCGCTATAGGTCATCGAGTCAAGACGGATGAAGGGCGCCATGTACGTGTCGAACGACGAGAACGCCTGCGCGCCCGCCCATTCGTTCTGAAGCGTGCCGAGGAAGTTGACGATCTGCCCGCAGGCGGACGAGAAGTGCCTGGGCGGCTTCGAGGCGATCGCGCCAGGGACTCCGTTGAACCCCTGCTCGATGAGCTGGCGAAGCGACCAGCCCGCACAGTAGCCCGAGAGCATGTCGAGATCATGGATGTGGACGTCACCCTCGCGATGGGCCGTGGCGGCCTCCGGCGAGTACACCTCGGTCAGCCAATAGTTGGCGACCACCTTGCCGGACGTATTGAGAACCATGCCACCGAGCGAATAATCCTGATTGGCATTGGCGTTGACCCGCCAGTCCGATCGGTCCAGGTACTCGCTGATCGTGGCAATAGCGTCAACATTCTTCACAGGTCTCTCAACCATGGGTCTTCCCTCCACTCCCCGCGCTCACCGGCGAACGCGAATGACCCCAAGCTACGCCGACCAAACACAACATGTAGTGGTGACACTCCCGATTGCCACAATCCCTTGTGTTTTTCTCATTAACTGATCCACGTCGCCACGGCATGGGACGAAGGTCCCTCGGGACAAAATTGCACCGGCTGGGACTACATTGATCGCATGAGCATCTGGGGGGCGATCCTTGACGGCTTCACCGCCGATCAGGTGGCGGGCACTCACGTCTCGCCTGCACGGGCGGGCGTGAGCGAGCCCTGGCCGGAGTGGCTCCATCCGAGCATCGCGGAGGGCATGTCGTCGCTCGGCATATCGCGAGTGTGGGAACACCAGGCCGAGGGCATGGAGGCGATTCATCAGCGCCGCCACACGGTCATCGCGACCGGTACGGGATCCGGCAAGTCCCTCGTCGCCTGGGCCCCCATCCTCTCTGCCATCGCAGACGCCTCCGAGTCGCTCAGTCTTGCCGATATCCACAGGCGCCCGACGGCGCTGTATCTCGCCCCCACCAAAGCTCTCGCGGCAGACCAGCTCGACTCTCTGGCCAGAATGATCACGGCGACGAGGAGTCCAGCCCAACCCGCGACTGTCGACGGTGATGCTCCCGGCGAGCTGCGGCGGTGGGCCCGCAGCCACGCCGATCTCATTCTGACGAATCCAGACTTCGCGCATTTCTCGCTCATGGCAGGGCACTCCAGATGGTCGAGGATGTGGTCCGGCCTGACGGCGATCGTCATCGACGAATTCCACACCTACCGCGGCATGACGGGGGCCCAAGTCGCGCTCGTCGTCCGCCGGATGCTCCGCATCGCGCGACACTACGGCTCCGACCCCATCGTCATCTTCCTCTCCGCCACGGCGGCCGATCCCGGTGCGACCGTCGCGAGATTCCTCGGCGTCGACCGGGAACTGGTCGCCGTCGTCGACACCGATCACTCCGCCCAGACCTCCTCTCGCCTCCTCATCGCTCGCGGACGGCCGATCCCGACCATCGACTCCGGCGATGAGGTTCTCGTCGTCGACGGCCAGCGTGAGCCGCCCAGACGGTCCGCCATCAGGGAGGCATCGGAGGTCGCCGCGAGGGCGATTGAGGCAGGTGCATCGACCCTCATCTTCAGCAGGTCGCGGGCCGGTGCCGAGACCGTGAGCCAGCTCGTCCAGGATGCTCTGCGACAGCGCTTCTCTCCCTTCGCCGACCGCGTCGCCGCCTACCGCGGCGGCTATCTCCCAGAGGAGCGGCGAGAACTCGAGGCAGGTCTGCGAGATGGCACGATCCGCGCGCTCGCCACAACGAACGCCCTCGAGCTCGGCATCGACATCTCGGGGCTCGATGCCGTCGTCATGTCCGGGTGGCCAGGCACCCATGCCTCGTTCCGTCAGCAGCTCGGGCGGGCGGGGCGCAGCGGCAGAGAGGGCATCGGCGTCCTCATCGCCCGCGATGACCCCCTCGACCAGTACCTCGCCGAGAATGCGGACACCCTGCTCGGACAGCCGATCGAGGCGCAGGTGTTCGATCCCGGCAATCCATACGTCATCTCTGCGCAGGTCTGCGCGGCGGCGTCCGAGCTGCCTCTGACGGCCGCGGATGCGGCCGTCTTCGGCTTCGAATCGACCGAACACTTCGACGAGCTCGTCGAGGCTGGCCTGCTCACCCGCAGGGGCGGCACGTGGCGATGGAATGTGGCGCTCGGAGTCTCCGCCCATGACATGGTCGACATCCGCGGAGGTGGCGCGGAGATCTCCATCATCGACGTCACCACGGGAGCCCTGCTCGGCACTGTGTCCGCGGGCCAGGCTGACCGGCAGGTCCATCCGAACGCGATCTACATCCATCAGGGCGAACCGTTCATCGTCCTCTCCCTCGACGACGAGCGTGCCGTCGTCGAGCCGTTCCGCGAGGAGGAGATCCGGACCTTCGCCGTCGCCGACTCGGCGGTGGAGATCATCGAGACCTACGAGGAGCGGCAGATGCCGCACGGCATCCTCGCCTTCGGCGACGTGCTCGTCGCCTCCCGCGTGACGGGGTACGACACGCGTCGCAGCCGAGATGGTCTCTACCTCGGCCGAATGCCGCTCGAGATGCCGCTGCGGCAGCTTCCGACCCAGGGCTGCTGGTGGACCCTGTCGGAGCGGAGGTGTGCTGATGTCGGACTGACTCCCGACATCCTCCCGGGCGCGCTCCATGGCCTCGAGCATGCGGCGATCGGCCTGCTTCCCCTGTTTGCAACGTGCGACAGGTGGGACATCGGCGGACTCTCGACGGCCATGCACGCCCAGACGGCCAGCCCGACCATCATCATTCATGACGCGATCCCCGGCGGCTCCGGATGTGCGGAGCGCGGATTCCGCGCGGCGGAATCCTGGTTGGGAGCAACGGTCAGCAGGCTTGAGTCGTGCCACTGCCGAGAGGGATGCCCCTCGTGCATCCAGTCCCCGAAGTGCGGGAACGGCAATTCGCCATTGTCGAAGATCGGCGCCCTCCTCCTCGGGAGAGCACTCATCGAGGACATGGCTCATCTCGGCCCCGCCTCCGCCTGACCCGTCAGCGTCCAGGATGCCAGGAGGCCGAAGGTGACGGTCTTCTGCGTCTCGACGACAACGCGGGAGCCGCGCACCGTGCACGCGATGAGCTCGGCCTCGCGCAGGACCCGTTCAGCCGCCGCGCAGGGAGCTTCGGAGGCTGTCGGATCGTGGAGTGTTCTGGCCCCCGCGAGCGCTGCGAAATCTGCCTCACTGTCCGCCAGGTGCTTCGCATCGAATCCCGCGGCGAGAGATCCGAGGACGAGCACAACGCCTGCGAGGACGGCGATGAGGGAGACGGAGAGGACCGTGCCTGAGCCACGCTCCCGGTCATCGGTCACGGCCGTCCCTCCGCGAACGCAGTCATCGACGACTCCGCCGTGAGGTCGAGGAGGCTCCAGGGCCCACCCACCGGGGCGGTGACGGTGACGGTGATGACGTCGCCGCTTGACTCCATCTCGATGGAGGCCTCCGCACCCGCACGGTCGGCGACGATGCTCCGAACATCATCCTCCGCCATCTCCATCGCGTAGCCACGTGCAGCCTCGCGGGCGGCATCGGCAACGCGAAGCTGCGTGACGAGCGCGAGGCCGAAGCTGAGCACGAGAAAGAGCACTGCGACGACGACGGGCAGGGTCATGGCGAGCTCAGCTGTCACCATGCCCCTCTCCCTGTCGTCTGCTCCTGACATTTCTCTCTGTCTCATCGGTGCCTCCGCGGCCAGCCTGCGGCCAGCCGCAGGGGTCTAGAAGCCGGAGAAGATGGCCTTGAAGATGCCCTCGAGCGCCTCCCGGACCCACGGCTGCTGGAGGATCCAGATGAGGAGGCCGCCGAATGACGTGGCCGCGACCGTGCCGATCGCGTACTCAGCCGTCGCCATGCCGGCCTCTGGATCGTCGAAGCGGATGTCTTCACGGTCAGTTGTGGGATTCATGGTGCTGTCCTTTCGTTGACGTGCGCCCGATTGGGCACGCCTCTAATGTCGCGCCGCGGCACGGAACAGTCTCGGGGCCGAAGAACCCCTGTGGAGGCCCATTACCTTCACACTCCTGTGGACCGCCGACTAAAGTGGATGCATGGAATTGCGTCGTATGGGAAATTCAGGCCTGACCGTCTCCACTGTGGGGCTGGGAGGCAACAACTTCGGTCGAAAGAACTCGGCAACTGAAGGTTATGAGGGCACGGCGGCAGTGATCCACGCAGCCCTCGATGCCGGCATCACGCTCTTCGATACGGCCGACATGTATGGCATGCAGCCGGGACTGTCCGAGGAATATGTCGGCAGAGCACTGCGCGGGCACCGCGACGAGGTGGTCATCGCGACGAAGTTCGGTCTTGACGCCAAGGGCATCAACGGACCGGACTTCGGGGCGCGCGGATCGCGCCGCTACATCATCAACGCCGCAGAGGCCTCGCTCAAGCGACTCGGCACCGACTACATCGACCTGTACCTCTACCACACCCCGGATCCACTCACCCCGGTTGAGGAGACGCTGTCGGCTCTCACCGATCTCGTCAGCTCCGGCAAGGTGCGCTACATCGGTCACTCGAACATGACGGGCTGGCAGATCGCCCACGCCGAGCATGTGGCACGCGAGCTTGGGACGGAGCGCTTCGTCGCCTCCCAGAATCACTTCAATCTTCTCGATCGTCGCGCCGAGCTCGAGGTGCTGCCCGCCTCCGCCCACTTCGGCCTCGGCGTCCTGCCCTACTACCCGCTCGCCAACGGCCTGCTCACCGGCAAGTACACAGACGGCATCGCCCCTGATGGTTCGCGACTCGCGGTGACGAAGCCGCAGCTCATGGAGACGACGGACTTCGACCAGCTGAAGAGGTATCGGGAGTTCGCGAAGGCGCGCGGTATCACCGAGTTGGAGGCAACCTTCGGGTTCCTCCTCGCCTCCTACCCGATCACCTCGATCATCGCGGGCGTTACCCGCCCGGAGCAGGTGACGACGAATGCCGAGTCGGCCTCCTGGGTGCCGACGCAGGAGGATATGGACGAGCTGGACGAGATCTTCCCGCCCGCGCCAAAGGTCGCCCTCTTCTAACCGAAGACCTTCATCCCCATCGAGATGATGACGGGGGCGACCCCGATGAGGAAGAAGGCCGGCAGGAAGCACAGTCCGAGCGGGAGCATGAGTCGCACCCCGAGCCGGGCGGCCGCCTCTTGAGAGTCCTTGAGGCGGCGGGCCCGGATGCCGGCGGCGGACCGGTGCAGCATGACAACGGGCGGCGCGCCGTCCACCCACGCCGGTTCGAGCGCGCTGGCCAGGCGCGATAGTCGGCCTGAGCTCCCCTCCCAGGCCTCCTCCCACGAGGCCCCCATGAGCAGGGAGCGACTGGCGCGCAGCGCGTCGCTCGCCTCGTCCCCCGGGGGCAGCGACGAGCCCAGCGCCTGGAGCGCGGTCGGAATCGCCGAGCCTGCCGAGACGAGTGCCGAAGCGAGGTCGACGACCATCGCCTCGTCGATCGGCTTCGGCAGGAATGCCGGCGCCTCCGCTCGCAGCGGCAGCCGACGTGGTGGCCACAGCAGCGCGGCGATGAGGAGGGCGATGGCGAGGGCGGTCATGTCGCCCTCCCGACGGCGCCCTCCATCTGCGCGGAGAACACCATCCGACGCACGATGAGAATTCCGGCGATTTCGAAGATGAGGCCGGCGGCGAGAAAGACCCTGCCAACACCCGTGCCCGTGAGGAAGCCGAGCGGGTCGACTCCCATGACGACGCCGAGACCTACGCCGAGCAGCGGCAGCCACGCGAGCATGGCAGCGGTCGATTTAGGGCCCTGGAGGGCGATTTCGCGAGCGGACTGAGCTTCGCCCGCCTCGGTCAGTCCCGCCGCGCATTCATCCAGGACATCCGCCATCGGAGCTCCCGTCTGCCAGGTCAGCCGCGTCGCCGCCAGAAGCGACGGCAGGGCGATGCGGGTGACACTCGAGATGAGCGGCTCCCCCTTGAGGAGGGCTCTCAGCTCATCAGCGGCTCCTCTGCGCGCATCGAGCTCAACAAGGGCCCGAGGCGAGCCGGCGCCATCGAGCACGGGGGACCGCTCGGGCAGGCCAGCGCGCCGCAGGGACACCCGCCAGGCCTGCTCGACACCGAGGCCCGCCCGAAGCCGCGTCGCGACGTCAGTGGCCAGAACCCCGAGGTCAATATCGTGCCGGCGCGGGAGACGAATCTCCCTCGTCGATCTCTGTCGCCGCACCTGCGGCCTCGGCAGGCGCCGTCCGCCGCCCACGACAAGGACTGCGACGGCGGCCACGACGCCGGCCAACACCGCCGACATCACAACAGGTCCCTGGCGAGTCCCAGCCGATCGGAGAGTCGATCCCATCCCTGGCCCGGCACAGTCATCCCGTCCCTCATGAAGACGGCTGGGACCGGCACGAGGCGTGCCCCGTCGCGCGTCAGCGTCGCGACATGGTCAATCCGGCGGCCCCCGGCCGTCCGTTTGATGTGAATGACGGCGTCGAGTGCGGCCGAAGCCTGCGCGGCGACCGTCGGCTCGGACATCCCCGCGAGCGCCCCGAGCGCGACCAGTCTCGCCGGCACATCGCTCGCGGTGTTCGCATGGATCGTGGCCCAGCCGCCCTCATGACCCGTATTGAGTGCTGCGAGAACGTCACGAACCTCAGCCCCGCGACACTCGCCGAGGACGAGCCTGTCCGGCCTCATCCGCATGGCCGCCCGAACGAGGTCGCTCATCGACACCTCGCCCGCACCCTGCACGTTCGCGTGCCGCACCTGAAGGTGGACGCAGTGCGGATGGGTGGGTCGGAGCTCCGCGGACTCCTCGATGACGACGATCCTCTCCGCGCTCGGAACAAGTCCGAGCAGAGCGGACAGGAGGGTCGTCTTTCCGGAGCCTGTGGCCCCTGAGATCATGACGTTCGCGCGCCGGGAGATCATCGCGGAGACGATGGCCGCCATCGACTCCGTCGCCGTGCCGGATGCCACGAGGTCATCGAGCGTGAGCGCGACCGAGCGCTGCGTGCGCAGGGAGATGAGGGTGCCCTCCGCCGCCAGCGGCGGCAGCACCGCGTGCAGCCGGACGCCCGAGGGGAAGGTGCCGTCGACGATCGGCGACGCATCGTCGAGCCGCTGCCCGCACGTCGCCGCGAGTCGGACCGCGAGCCTGCGGACCTCGAGGGGGTCCCTCAGCTCGTCGGCCTCGTGCGCGATGAGTTCGAGCCCACCGCCCCGGTCGACCCAGACCCCCTCGGCGCCGTTGACGAGGACATCGGTGACGGCCGGGTCTTCAAGCAGGGGCTGAAGGACGGGTCCTGCTCCCTCCAGCTGCTGGAGGATGCCCTGGCCGACGGAGGCCACGGAGGCGATGGAGATGGCATCGGGCGCAGCTCCGGCGAGAACGGATCCGACGTGGGTGCCGCCGACCACCGCGGCCCGGGCGGCCGCGAGATCTGAGGCGCGACTCATGACAGCACCCGTGTTGCGATGCGACGTATGTCGCGCGCGGATCCGGATCGGAGCCGGTCACCGGGGGTCATCCCGTGGGCGATGTCCCCGTCGAAGGTGCGCTCGAACCGCAGCGGGCATGCCTCCGTGTGGAGCTGGTGGGCTGCATCATCCGCCTGGCCGATGCTCTTCACGCCCGTGATGACGACCGTCGTGGCGAGGTTCGGCGGGGTCAGTGGCAGGACCCGTTCGGCCGCGGCAAGACATGTGATGTCGGCCGAGCAGACGATGACGAGATGGTCGAGCCACGACAGCCATTCCGATGACGAGCTGAGACGCAGCAGGGCGAACCTCGGCAGGTCGACGATGGTCACGGCGCTGACCTGCGAGACCGCGGAGGCTGCGAGAATCCCGGAGCGGCCCGTCGAGGGAGCCGCACCCCTCTCGTCGCCCGTCAGCACCCGCACGCCCTTCCACAGCGGAAGGGAGTCGACGAGGCGGCCGGGCAGCAGGGTGCCGCTCTCCTTCTCGATGTCGGCCCATCTCTTGCCGCTGCCGTCGAGGCTGAGCAGGATGCCATAGCCGGGCGACAGCGGATCCATATCGATGAGCGAGGATGTGCCGTCGTGGGCGAGCTGGCGGGCGAGCATGACCGACAGGACCGTCACGCCTGCCCCGCCGTGGGCGCCGATGACGCCGACGATGAGGCCGCGCTGGGTCGCACCCGCCGCCACGAACAGCTCGAGCAGATCCGCAGGTTCGGTCCGCGGGTTCACGCTCACGTGCTGGCCCGCGAATTCGGGCTGGAACAGCTCGTTGAAGCTGGCCCGCACCGTGCGGGCGGTACCCGGCTCCTCCGCCAGGGTGAGGATGGCGGGTGGCGCGTCGGCGTCGAGCGAGATTGCCGTCATGTCGACTCCGGCGACGTGCGAGAGCCGCTCGACATCCGTCACGAGCTCGGGGGTTGACGCCCGAAGCAGGACTGTCGTGAGCGGCTGTGTCCGCACGCGGCGGTGGGAGACTCTGTCGTTCATGGCCCGATTGTCGAACCATCGACGCGCCGGAACTGCCGGACTGAATCTCAGCTGTGGACCGAGTCAGCCCAGACTGGGATCAGTACGCCCGGCCAGAATGGATTGGGAGATGAGGAGCGAGGTGTTCATCGCCTCGACATACATGTCCGCGACTACGGTCAACCACTCCGCCATTCCCGCCGGCGTCCCGGCGGCGTAGGAGTCGACCCGATCGGCGACGCCGACGAGATCCAGTACGGCGGTGCCCGTCGGCTCGAATCCTCGCACGGTGCCGAGCCAGCGGAGGAAGCTGCCCCGCACGAGCGCGTCCTCCTGCACCGTCAGCGGATCGATGAGCCACTGGCCGAGCAGTGTCGCGAGGACGATGAGGGCGGGCGCGGGGGCCTCGGCGATGTCGACGATGAGCTCCTGACGTGCGGTGTCCTCGGCGGAGAGGATGGCCGCTCGGTCGCGGCGTACAGGATCGACCGACGACGCATCGCGATGCAGTCCCGCCAGCATCGCCCGCACGGAGGCGTGCGGGGCGGGAGCCGTGTCTTTCGTGTTGAGCGGAGGCAGGTCCGCCGTGACGTCGCTGTGGCAGCGCCACGCCGCCGCAGCACGGGCGAGGGCCGGCTCTCCATCGCGCGCGATCTGCTCCCGCAGCTCCTTCGCCCCGACGTCGAGGCCCATCGCCCTGCAGTCGGAGACCACCCAGTGGATGCTCGCCTCCGCGCGCGCCGCCTCCCATCCCCGCCGCAGGCCGGTCGAGAAGCGGACGGACCGGACAGCCTGCGCAACGCGCGCCGCACCGGCGGTCGCCTCGGGCAGATCAGCGAGCACTCCCAGCGCTCTGGCCAGCGGCGAATCTCCAGGTACCATGCCAGCAACGGTAGATCGGCGGGCGCGTGGTGCACAATTCACAGCCCGTTCGTTATAGCGTCGACTTATTCCAACTAGGAGGTCACCGTGTCGACACCCACCGATCCGTACTCGCGGCCCGATCACGAGGACGGCAACGACGATATTCTCGACCCGCTTCCCGAACAGGACCGGCCCGCCGAGGGCTTCGACGCCGAGCGACCGGTCGACGACCACGATCGCACGCAGGCTGACGCCCCCGCCGCTCGCCCGCACGACGAGGAGCCGCCGGGACTCGACGTCGACTCCGAGACTGAATCGACGCGCTCGTGGCGCCCCGACTTCCTCGACGAGGAGCCCAAGGAGGAGACGGACCGCGAGCGCTGGGAGCGCGAATTCGGCTCCGACGGGCCGACGGAGCGCCCCACGAACGTCGATGACACTCGGACGACGCCTTTCGCGACGCGAAACGCGGTGGATGGGCCGGATGCGACCGTCGTCGCGCCCCCGACCGGCACCGGCTCCTATCCGACGCGGACCTCGGTCTTCGCCCGCCCGCCTGCGGGTGATGAGGACAGCCCCTTCGCCTCCACTCCCCCCGAGGCCCACCGGCCTGCAGCCTTCCCCGCGGAGCGCGGCTTCGGTCACTCCTTTGAGGAGCCGATTCCCGAGGAGCCCCGGGGCCGGGCCTGGGCGCACGTCGGAGTGTTCTTCGCGACGCTGCTGCTCGCGCCGCTCGCCTGGTACCTCGTCGCCGATGCAGGCGTTCGCCTGAGCGGCATGGAGGGCTCTGCCTGGAACACGGGCACCGTCGACTGGATCGTCGTCCTCGAGCTGCTCGGTGCACTCCTCTGCCTTGCGGTGCTCTGGTTCGTCGCCAGCTTCTCATCCGTGGGACCGATCGTCATCGGCGCGATCATCGCACTCATGGGTCTCGTCGCCGTCTTCGCACCGACGGTGGCCCAGGACGTCCTCCAGAGTTCGCAGATGCAGAACTTCGCCGCCTACAACGACTTCACCGGGAATGTCGGGCATCACCTGACGAACGACCTCGCCTCGGGCAGGCTCGCGGTGTACGGCTTCCTGCTCCTCATGACCGGGGTGGTCTCGCACAATGCACGCCGCCACGGGGCCGAGCGCGGCGAAGCGTTCGGACGCCGCGACGTGCTCCTTTCGAGGAGATCGGACGCCTAGGTTATCCTCGAGGTATTCCAGTGCGGGTGCGGGCCACTGCCTGCACCCGCAGTCCGTTGAGGAGGATTGTGCCTGTCGATAATTCTTGTGTGACGCTGCCCGGGCCCTGGCAGCATCGCCTCGTCCGAGCGAGCGGCGCGCAGTTCCACGTCGCAACCGCTGGGACGATGCGGGAGGGCGCCCCGCTCGTCGTGCTCCTCCATGGCTTCCCCCAGTACTGGTACGCCTGGCGGAAGCAGATCCCGGCCCTCGCGGAGGCGGGTTACGCCGTGGCGGCGATGGACGTGCGCGGGGCGGGCGGGAGCGACCGCACCCGCGATACCTTCGATGCACCGACCCTCGCCCGCGACGTCATCGGCGTCATCCGCAGCCTCGGCGCCTCCGAGGCCGTGCTCGTCGGCACGAGCTCGGGGGGCTACCTCGCCTGGTCGGCGGCCAGTCTCGAGCCGAGCCTCATCAAGGGCCTCGTCACTGTCTCTGCACCCCACCCGGTCGACACGTACCGTCTCGGCCTCCACGTCACGTTCCGGACATGGCGCCACTACTTCACGTCGTTCCTTCCGCGCGTGGCCGAGAGCGGCCTGCAGAAGCCCGGGATGCTGAAGAAGATCCTCGCCGAGTTCTCGGCCCCCGGAAACACCGGCGCGACCGAGGCAGCCGAGCATTACGCGGATGCCCTCCAGCTACCGAACGCAGCCAAGACCCAGGTGCATCAGATGCGCTGGACGTGGTCCACACCGCGCCGCCGTTCGGGCAGACGCCACCTCGAGAAGATCTCCCGGCCGATCGCGGCGCCGGTTATGACAGTGCGCGGGGACCTTGATCCGCTCCTGCCGTCACGCGCCTGGTCGCGGACCCGCCGGCATGTGACGGGCCCCTACACCCACGTCGTCCTGCCGGACGCCGGCCATTTCGTGCCCGAAGAGCAGCCAGAGGAGTTCAACCGCCTACTGCTCGACTTCCTCAGCGACATCTGAGCCCGCGCGGCGCAGGCCTCGGAATTCAGAGCGCGCCGGTCTTGATGAGCGGGTAGGACGGACACAGGTCCATGATCGGGCAGGACTCGCACTTCGGCCGTCTGGCAGTGCAGATCTGCCTGCCATGGAAGATGAGCCGATGGCACGCCATCGTCCAGTCCTCCTCCGGCAGCAGTTCGGCGATGTCCTTCTCCACCCTGACCGGGTCTGTGCTCCGCGACCATCCGAGCCGCCGCGCCAATCGCCCGACGTGGGTGTCGACGGTGATGCCGGGGATGCCGAAGGCGTTGCCGAGGACGACATTGGCGGTCTTCCGGCCGACACCGGGGAGGCTGATGAGATCCTCGAGGCGGTCAGGGACCTCGGACTCGAACCGCTCCACGAGGGCCCGACCGATGCCGATGAGCGCCTGCGCCTTTGACCGGTGGAAGCCGAGCGGTCGGAGGATCGACTCGACCGTCTCCCGATCGGCCTCCGCGTATGCCTTCGGCGTGGGGAAAGTCGCGAACAATTCTGGAGTGACAGTATTCACGCGGGCATCCGTGGTCTGAGCGGAGAGGACCGTCGCCACGAGCAGCTCGAGCGGGGTTCGATGGTCGAGTTCGCAGCGCGCATCCGGATAGGCCGCGGCGAGAGCCTCGTCGACCGCCACAGCCTGCTCAATCCGAGCAGATCTGGACCGTGGGCGGGGAGGAAATTTCTGCTTCTCGCCAGTCATGAATTATATTATGCCCCTTCTCACATAGGATACTCTTATCTGTGAACTGCCGTCCCTGGCCGCCCGGCCAGAGCCGACTAGACAATTGTGAAAGGTAGAAAGCATTGGAGACCAGCATCATCGCTTCGGTACAGCTATTCGCTGGCCTGTCTGAGGAGGATCAAGCGCAGCTCGCCGAGCTGATGACTGAAGAGACCCTCCGCCGCGGAGAGTCGCTCTTCCACGAGGGCGATTCCGGCGAGCACCTGTTCATCATTGTCGACGGCAAGATCAAGCTGGGGCACGCGGCCGATGACGGTCGCGAGAACCTCATCGCGATCCTCGGCCCGGGCGAGATCATCGGAGAGCTCTCCCTCTTCGACAAGGGCAAGCGCTCCACCTCGGCGACCGCAGTCGCCCCGACCACGCTGCTTGCGCTGTCGCATGTCGACCTCATGCGCTTCATCGACGGCAACCCGGACATGGCGAAGCACATGCTCGCCCAGCTGGCACAGCGCCTGCGCAAGACCAACGAGCAGATGGCCGACCTCGTGTTCGCCGACGTTCCCGGTCGCGTCGCCAAGGCTCTTCTCGATCTCGCACGCCGTTTCGGCGAGCGCACCCAGGAGGGCGTCTACGTTGCCCACGATCTCACACAGGAGGAGATCGCCCATCTCGTCGGCGCCTCCCGCGAGACCGTGAACAAGTCTCTCGCCGACTTCGTCTCCCGCGGCTGGATCCGCCTCGAGGGCCGCGCCGTCACTCTCATCGAGATCGGCCGCCTCGAGAAGCGCGCCTCCTGACAGCCGCCCTTCTACAGATATGGCGTGGCCTCCGGGCCACGCCACATTCATGTCGAGGGTCAACCACCGCGGTTCGGACGGCGCGGACTCTCGAGGTGCATCAGCTGGGTACCTCTCAGCCGACGAGCCGGCAGGTGATCTCGACCTCGACCGGGACATTCATCGGCAGGACAGCCACACCGACCGCTGAGCGCGTGTGCCGGCCGCGTTCGCCAAAGATCTCGCCGAGGACATCGGATGCTCCGTTCACGACTGTCGGCTGCTCGAAGAACGAGGGGTCGGATGCGACGAAGCCGGTGACGTGGATGATGGAGTCGATGCTGTCGATTCCACCCGCGGCTTCCGCGACGGCGGCAAGCGAGTTGAGCGCGCATGCGCGAGCCGCCTGGTAGCCATCATCGACGGATACTCCCGCACCCAGTCTCCCCGTGACGAGCAGCTTTCCGCCGACGAACGGCAGCTGACCGGAACTCCGCACCGTATCACCCGTCACCTTTGACGGAACATACGATGCGAGCGGAGTAGCGACGGCCGGGAGCTCGATGCCGAGTTCGGCCAACCGGGCGCTCGGAGCCGTCACTCGGTCTCCTTGGGCTTCTTGAAGTAGGCGACGACGTTCTCAGTGCCCTGCGGTCCGGGCATGACCGTCACGAGCTCCCAGCCCTGCCTGCCGAAGTTGTCGAGGATCGTCTTCGTGTTGTGGATGAGCAGCGGCGCTGTCATGTATTCCCATTGAGTCATGCCACCAGCGTACCCAACGCGCGGCCGCTCGCTACCGTGCGGAGAAGCGCGGTACTCGGCCGGCGCGGAGCTCGACGGAGATGGGATCCGGAGAGGTGTGCAGGCGGCGATACCAGTTCTGCTCGTTCGGGAAGCGGCGCTGCAGTGCGCGGCGCTCCCTCTCGGTCAGTCCGCCCCACACACCGTAGGTGGTATTCGAGTCCAGCGCGTCGGCGAGGCACTCGATGCGAACGGGACAGCTGAAGCAGACTTGGCGGACCTGTCTCTGCGCTGCGCCTCTGACGAATAGGCTGTCGGGGTCGACATTTGAGCACGCGGCTTGCGCGGCCCATGTCTGTCCTTCTAACAAAAGCGACATTGAGGCTCCTTCACCCGAGGCGTCATCGACTCCGGCGATCTTCGTTGGCGTGACCGGTGTCACCTGTCCCGCCAATATATCTGTTCACCTGGACAAATGTGAAATGCGGCGCGGAAACGCGGATATTCTTCAATCGAATCTGGTAAAGGAACACGCCCGGCTGAGGATTGGGCAACTCGTTCCAGACAAGTGAGACATGAGCCTTTAGACTCGTCACTATGTCGAGCCCTCACCGACCTTCACAGGCGGCACCTGCCACAATGGTGTCGGCCCTGCTGGCCTTCCTCCTCGCGTGCACCGCGGGAGGGCTTGTGCTGGCCGGGCTGGCGATGCCATTCGTCGCGGCCACCGGAACCGTTTCCAACGCGTCGACGTCGCTGTTCGACGATCTGCCGACGGAGCTGACGTTCACAGAACCGTCGGAGCAGTCGGTCATCCTCGCCGCCGATGGCACGGAGCTGGCCCGCTTCTACGCGGAGAACCGCGTCGTCGTCGGCTCAGAGGATATCTCTCAGCACCTCAAGGATGCCGTCGTCGCGATCGAGGACGAGCGGTTCTACGACCACAACGGTATCGACCCGCAGGGCCTCATCGGAGCGGCGTTCAACAACTTCTCCGGCGGTCAGCTCGCCGGCGGATCGACCATCACGCAGCAGTATGTGAAGAACCTTCTCATCGAGGAGGGTCGGAACTCGAACGATCCGGAGCTCATCGCTGCGGCCACAGAGCGGACGATCGCCCGCAAGCTCTCCGAGGCTCGTACGGCCATGGCCGTCGAGAAGCAGATGGAGAAGGACGAGATCCTCACGGGTTACATCAACATCGCGATGTTCGGCCCCTCGCAGTACGGCGCCGAGGCCGCATCCCAGTTCTTCTTCTCGGTCCCCGCGAACGAGCTCACGATCCCGCAGGCGGCGATGCTCGCCGGCATCACCCAGTCCCCCGCGCGCTGGAACCCCATCTCCAATCCGGAGCAGGCGAAGTCCCGCCGTGACACCGTGCTCGCCAAAATGTACGAGCTCGGCTACATCACCGAGGAGCAGTTCCGTGAGTCGGTCAACGTGTCGATCGACGAGATGCTCAACGTGTCACCGTCCGTCAACGGCTGCGAGTCCGCCGGAATCTCCGTCTACTTCTGCGACTACGTCGTCAAGGACCTGCTCGCGTCCGACTCGTGGGGAGAATCGCACGAGGACCGGCTCAACAAGCTCTATCGCGGCGGCCTCATCATCCACACGACGCTCGACACGGGCAAGCAGCAGGCCGCCTACGAGTCCGTGACGACCAACGTGCCGGTCAATGATCCGTCGGGAGTTGAGATGGCGATGTCATCGGTTGAACCCGGCACCGGCAAGATCGTCGCCATGGTGCAGAACACGAACTACGGCAGCGCGACTGCCGAGGATCCGAACGCGACCACGGTCAACCTCAACGCGGGCATGACCCGCGGCGGCGGTCAGGGCTTCCAGTCAGGTTCGACTTTCAAGGTCTACACGCTCATCGAATGGATCCGGTCCGGCCGCAGCCTCGAGGAGCGGGTCGACGCGTCGCGGGATGAGTACGCCCGCGAGGACTGGACGATCTCCTGCGCGCCCGATCTGGCGGACGCCTACAATCCCTCGAACATCGAGGGCATCGGCTCGGGCATGATGACCGTGCTCGAATCGACCCGCAAGTCCGTCAACCTGTCGTTCATCGACATGGCGGCCCAGCTCGACCTGTGCAACATCACGGGAGTCGCCGCGCAGATGGGAGTCGAGACCGGCAACGGCGACCCCCTGCTGCCGCGCCCCTCCTCCGTGCTCGGCTCCAACAACGTGACCCCGCTGTCGACGGCCAACTCAATGGCCACCCTCGCCTCGGGCGGCATCATGTGCGAGCCGATGGCGTTCACGAAGATCGAGAGCCAGAACGGCGATGTCATCGCCGAGGTCAGCCCGTCCTGCACCCGCGTGCTCGATGAGGAGGTCGCCGACACGACGACCGAAGCACTCAAGACCGTCGTCGACACCGGCGGCACCGGCTTCAGGGCGGTCGTCCCCGGCCACGAGGCGGCCGGTAAGACCGGTACGGCGAACATGGACTACCACGCGTGGTTCATGGGATACACGCCGCTCGAGGCCACAGCCATCTGGCTCGGACACATGGAGGGCAACGTCTCCATGTTCTACACAACCATCAATGGCCAGTACCACATCGAGGTCTACGGCGGCCTCTACCCTGCCATGGTCTTCTCGGACTACCATTCGCGAATCCTTCAGGGCACGCCCCCTCAGACCTTCGACCTACAGACCATCGCGTCGCGCGACGGCGTCACGGTGCTTCCGCAGGGGCGGGACAACCCCGCGGTGAGGCCGGCACCCGCTCCTCGCCCGGCACCAGCACCCGCGCCAGCACCAGCCCCTGAACCGGCTCCGGCACCCGAGCCACCGCCGGAGCCCGAGCCTGCACCTGAACCCGCCCCTGAGCCTCCTCCCGAGAACCCGGACAACGGAGACGAGGGTTGATTTGGTCACTGGCCGCGGGCGTCACCGCACTCGGCGCGGGTGTCGCCGCCTGGTCCCTCGTCGAGGCGCGCTCGTATCAGCGGTCCTTCTACCCGCTCTCGATCCTGCCCGCGGGCTGGGAGCCGATGAGGGTGCTCAACATCTCCGACCTGCATCTGCTCCCCGATGACGAGAAGAAGGTGGAGTTCGTCCGCGACCTTGCCGAGCTCAAGCCGGATGCCGTCTTCCTCACCGGCGACCAGCTGTCATCGACGACGTCGCTTCCGACGCTCCTGCGGGCGCTGCAGCCGCTTGCGGGCATACCCGGCGCGTTCGTCTACGGCTCGCACGACTATCACGCCCCCGTGTGGAAGAACCCCCTCGCCTACGTCATTCCGCCGCTCCGGAAGGAACTCCCCGAGCCCGAGGACCTGCCCCATGAGGAGATGACGGCGGCCCTCCGGGACTACGGATGGGTCGATCTGCGGAACAGACGCGACGAGATCACGGTGCAAGGACACCGGATCAGCCTCGTCGGTGTCGACGACCCCCACATCCGCCTCGATGAGTATCCGGTCCCCGGGCCGAGCACGGCCGACCTGGCAATCGGGCTGACGCACGCGCCCTACACGCGGGTGCTCAATGCCATGGCGGCCGAGGGCGTCGACCTCGTCATGGCCGGGCACACGCACGGCGGCCAGGTCTGCGTGCCCGGCTACGGCGCTCTCGTCACCAACTGCGATCTCGACACGGACCATGTCTCCGGGGTCTTCCCCTGGCCGCCGTCCGGTCGGGACGGCACACGAGTCGCGATCTCCCGGGGAATGGGGACCTCCCCCTACGCGCCCTTCAGGCTGGCCTGCAGGCCAGAGGTGCAGGTTCTCGACCTGGCGTGACGCATCAGTCACTGAGAATCGCGGGACCCGTTTTCGGTAACTGACTTTCATTCGTTATCATGAATGAGTTGCACGGGGTGTGGCGCAGCTTGGTAGCGCGCTTCGTTCGGGACGAAGAGGTCGCAGGTTCAAATCCTGTCACCCCGACCAATCGGAACCGCCGGTATTTCACGGAAAGTGATCTACCGGCGGTTCCGTCTGTGCCGCTGAAGCGCAGAGCGCCACCAGCAGACGAAGTCGCTCTGCAAGACAGTCCGGGCCACCACGCTTCAGCCTGGTGATCGACATCGCACCCACTATTGCACAGAGTGATCTGTGACACTACAATCTGTCCACTGGTGTTCCTCACAACTGATTAGGGGACGGGCTGATGGCACGGACAGTCAACGAAGACGCGGCGGTTCGCTCGAAGCTGGCACTGTGGGTCTGCATTGCAGGTGTCGTGGGGATCTGTGCCATTTCAATCGTGCTTCTCTGGTTCTCCACCGACGCATCGAGGCCGGAGATGGCACGGCTCGTCTACGCATCGGTGCTCCCTCTGATCGGCACATGGGTGGGCACAATCCTCGCGTTCTACTTCGCGAAGGAGAATCTCCAGGCCGCCAGCACGACAACGCTCGAGACACTCAAGCTGTCCGGTGTCTTCAGCGAGGAGACCAAGGTCGTCGACGTCATGATTTCAGTGGGCAGCATCAGCCCCCTGCGTCGGGTCGCCAACAAGGGTGAAGCAGGAGAGCTGAAGCTCCAGGACCTGTACAACTCAATGCGGGAGAGCAAGAACAGCAGGGTCCCGATCCTCACCACGTCCGGCGTGGCGCTCATGGTCGTCCACGAACCCGACATCGACAAGTACGCCCAGGCCAAGGGAAGCAGTGCCGCCAGCCTGGCGGCCGATGAGACGGTGGCCCGCATGCTCGCGATCCCCGAACTCAAGCAGGGCTTGGAAACCTTTATCGCTCTGCCCGAGACTGCCACGGTCGGTGATGCGCGGCGGGCGTTCGATAAAGCTCCCCTGGCCAAGGACCTCTTCGTCACGAGCAACGGGAAGACATCTGGGCACGTCCTCGGTTGGATCACGCTCAGCGACCTGGCCCGCTCGATGTAGCGGCACGACGCGGCCGTGAATCCGACGGTCCGTCCATTCCGACCACGGAGGAGCAGACGATGGAGGACAGAATGCGATTCGCACCGAGCAGTCGGGACGGCTCGGTCGCGACGGCGCTCGGCCTCGGCATCATCCTCGTCTCCGTTGCCACGTACTTCCTCTCCAACGCCATCACGTACGGCGGCAACGAAGCCGGACCGGTGTGGCTCCGCATCCTTGTCCCGGCCGCCGTCCTTGCTGTTGCGATCCCCGCAGTGATTCTGGGACTGCGCAGCCGGCGCACAGACCGATCAATCCTCGGCTCGATCGCGCTGGTCATCACCATCGTCATCGGCGGGTGGGCGGCTCTGACCGGCGTGCTCGGATTCTACTTCTGAACCAACAACCTCCTGGCCGCTGACATCGGAAACGGCTCGCCACGCAGACCTTGCACGCCTGGGTCGGCTCCGTGGCGCCCACCTGTGTCCGATAAGGGCGATAGGTTAAGAGGCAGGAAATCAGCACAGTGACGTGCACGATGCCCGCGTCGAAGGAGCGTGAACGGTGAAACGAATGAATCTGCGCTATGCCGGAGTGTGCCGGGAGTGTGGGGACGATCTGCCCGCCACGGTGAGAGCGGTCTACGATCGCTCGACCAAGACGGTACTCTGTCTCCCCTGCGCGGACACCATTCCGCCCGCACCGACATCAGCAGCGATAGACCCGGTCGACGACGCCACGCCACAGCCCGACTCTGGACTAGTTGTACTGACCGGACAGGTTGGTTGAGGCAGTGCGATGACACGCGCTGACTTGTGACGTGAAGAGAGGGCCTTCCGCGATTGAGTGGGAGTTGCGAAACCAGCACTCCGAGGAAGGCCCTCCGTATGTCCCACGCTAATGCAGCCCTGACCCCTCGCGCCCGTTTGACCGTCGCCCGGCTCGTCGTCGACCAGCAGGTGCCGATTGCCGAGGTCGCGGCTCGGTTCCAATGCTCCTGGCCGACGGTCAAACGCTGGGCCGACCGCTACAGGTCTGGTGAGTCCATGCAGGACCGTTCCTCACGCCCGAAGACCTCGCCCCACCAGACCCCGTTGAAGATCAGAAGACGAATCGTGAGCCTGCGGCTGCGGCTACGGGAAGGACCGGTCCAGCTGGCCGTCCGGGTCGGGCTGGCACCCTCGACCGTTCATCAGATCCTGCGCCACTGCCGACTGAACAGACTCGCTCACGTAGACCGCGCCACCGGGGAGCCGGTGCGCCGCTATGAACACCCCCACCCCGGCTCGATGATTCACGTCGATGTGAAAAAGCTCGGCAACATCCCCGACGGCGGCGGCTGGCGCTTCGTCGGTCGCCAACAGGGAGGCCGCAACCGCATAGCAACGCCGGACAAGGCCCGCAACCACCACCACAACCCGAAGATGGGCCACGCCTTCGTCCACACCGTCATCGATGACTACTCTCGCGTCGCCTACGCCGAAGTCCACAATGATGAAACCGCTCTCACTGCCGTCGGGGTGTTGGAGCGGGCCACAGCCTGGTTCAACACCCGAGGCGTCACCGTCGAAAGAGTGCTCTCCGACAACGGTCCGGCCTACCGCTCGATATTATGGCGCGAAACCTGCGCCAGGCTGAAGATCACAGCAAAACGGACCCGCCCGTACCGACCCCAGACCAACGGGAAGATCGAGCGCTTCCACCGCACCCTGGCAGACGGGTGGGGCTACGCCCGCTGCTACACCTCAGAAACCGAGCGACGAGACGCCCTACCAGGATGGCTGCATCACTATAATCATCACCGACCCCACACAGCCTGCGACAGGCTCGCCCCAATCACCCGCTTAACCAACCTCCCCGGACAGTACAACTAGTCCCTCAGCCTGCTGCGGCGAGCCCGCCGACTCAGTTGAACACCGGCGCAATTCCGCTGACGCCTGGGGATACGGCACCTCTTCACCCCGAGGCCCCCACTCCCTCAGCCGTCCCAGGACCGCTCACCCGGTCGGATGCCGTGAACCCGGCAGCCCCCGCCGACGCAGAGAAGACCAGTCCTCAGACGGCGCTGGTGTCCCAAACCGAACCGTTGACTGCCCCGACCCCCGAGGCGCCGCCAGAGCTTGTCCTCGCCCATCGCGAGGGTGTGCCGGGCCTGTCGGCTCGGCGTGAGCACGAGCGACGCAAAGCCGCTCGCGAGAATCGCGTGAGGAGCCGCCATCCAAAGATCGGCGGGCTGATCCTCGCTCTGTCAGAGGAGCCGCAGAGCACGAAGGCGTGGGCAGTCGGCTCGGTCGGCGAGGAGAAGCTGGGCCGGCGTCTCGACAGTCTCGCCGGCCCACTGGTGCGGGTCCTCCACGATCGGGGCATCCCCGGCAGCCGGGCCAACATCGACCACATCGTCATCTGCCCAACCGGCATCTTCATCATCGACGCAAAACGCTACAAGGGTCGTCCTGAGCGACGGACCGAGGGCGGATTATTCTCTCCTCGGGTTGAGAAGCTCTTCGTCGGCAAGCGCGATCGCACGAAACTCGTCGACGGCGTGCTCAAACAGACCGATCTGGTCAGAGACGCCCTCGGCGACCCGGACATCCCGCTCAAGGGCGTCCTGTGCTTCGTCGAGGCCGACTGGCCGATGTTCGGCGGCGACTTCCACATCCGCCGCGTCTATGTCTCCTGGCCGAAGCGTCTCGCGGCTCTCCTCAGCCGGCCGGGCCCGCTCACGGAGTCACAGATCGACGAGCTGCAGATCAGAGTCTCGGCGGCGTTCCCCGCCGCCTGAAAACAGCCACCCGCACGTCGATCACGCCGGCGTCGTCAGATCAGTTCCGCCGCTCGCGGTCTGGATGTACGCTCTGCCCATGGGTCTCTTCGACCGCTTCCGCCCCCGCCGATCAGAACCCGATCCCGGGCCGGGAGCGGGCCCCTTCCGCCTGTCGAATGAGGCCGAGGACAGGGCGTCGCTCACCCTCGATCTGGGGGGCCTGCCGACGGATGAGGTCGTGGAGGCCGCCGGCGAGGAACCGAACGGCGCCTTCTGGGAGGGGGTGGCCCATTTTGTCGCTCCGACGATCTTCCGTCATCTCGACTTCGATTCGGAGGGCAGTATGTTCGCGGTCGAAGGCGAGCGCGCCGACCTCGACCACCTTCGCTCCCTCCTGCTGCCGTACGTCGTGGACGAATCGGCGATGCGGGACCTGCTGGAGCGTGCGCACGCCGCTGGAATCACGCTCGAGGGGTACGGCACGTAGCCGGACCCAGGCCTGCGAGGCTCTCACGGGGCCCTTTCGTGCCGGGACTATGGCCCACTGGTGGAGGACGATTCCCAGGCGTAGGTTATGACCACGGCTTCGCCGACGATCGGCGACCGGCAAGAGAGTGATCGCTATGGACGCGACAGAACCGGCCGACAGCCGCCTCGGCTCCTCCCGAGCAGGGGAGAGTCGGCATTCCAGAAGCCCGCAGTCCCCGCGGGCTGGGCGCCTCGCGCTGGCCACGGGGCTCGCGATGGCGGGGGGAGCCTTCGGCGGGCTGCTACTCCCCCGCGGTGCGGTCACGACGCTTCAGGCAGTGCTGACTGTCATCGGCTGCCTCCTACTCGGAGCCTATGCCGCGCTCGTGGCCCGATCCCGCTGGGTGCTACTCGTCCTTCCTCTTGCATTCGCCGCCGCCTACGAGACCGCTCGCCTGCCGATCACCGGTCCGACGGTCGACGGGGTGCGCCTGGACGGAATCTACGGCCTCCTCATGTTCACCGTCGGCCGTGGCATCGACGGCCTCGTCACGCTCCCCGCCCTCCTTGTCGGCGCGGGCTGGGGCCTGATGGCGTCAAGGCGATGGCGGAGATTCGACGCACGGCCGAGCAGCACGGGCCGCGTGGTGGGCACGCGCATTATCCTCGGGATCGGGACCGTAGCCGTCCTGGCCCTCCTCATCGGCCTTGTCCGGCCGGCCAGCACCGAGGCCATCACCGACGCGTCCGGCGCCCCCATGCCAGGTTCGATCAGCGAGCTGACAGTCGCGCAGATCGGTGGCCACGATCAGCACCTCATGATCCGCGGCCACGATCGCACCAATCCGGTGCTGCTGTTTCTTGAGGGTGGGCCGGGAGGCTCGGCGCTGGGCCGCATGCGGCGCTCTGGCGAACCGCTCGAGGAGCACTTCGTCGTCGTCACGTGGGACCAGCGGGGGACGGGAAAGTCCTATGCGGCACTCGAGCCGACCGACACGCTGACCGTTCAGTCGATGACAGAGGACACGCTCGAGGTCACCGACTATCTCCGAGAACGGTTCGGACAGGATCGCATCTATCTCGTCGGCAGCTCGTGGGGGTCGATTATTGGCGTCCGGGCCGTCCAATCCCGCCCGGAGCTGTTCCACGCGTACGTCGGCACGGGTCAGATGGTCGACCCGTTCGAGACGGACGCGCTCATGTACGAGGAGAACCTCGACCAGGCGCGGCGCACGGGCGACGCAACCCGGGTTGCTCGGCTCGAGGAGTGGGGCCCCCCGCCGTACGAGGACCCGCTCGGCTACACGGAGGCGCTCACGGGCAACCCGGAGTGGTTCGACTTCCCCCACGGGGAGGACTTCGACCCTGCCTCGGAATATCCGCTCTGCTTCTTCGCCGCAGAGTACACGCTCATCGAGCAGCTGCGGGGCATGGCCGCCATGGCCGAGACGTTCGCCGTCCTCTACCCCCAGCTCGGCCACGTCGACTTCAGGCAGGACGTGCGCCGACTCGACGTCCCGATCTACATGATCCAGGGGGCCCACGAGGCCGAAGGTCGAGAGGTCCTCGCGCGAGAATGGTTCGACATGCTCGACGCCGAGTCGAAGCAGTGGATCGAGTTCGATCGATCCGGACACACCCCCAATTACGACGAGCCGGGGCGCTTCACCGACGTCATGGTCGATGTCGTTCTGGCCGAGACCCGAGGGCAGTGATCATGACTGAAGAAGTGCCGCCACCTCCCGCGGGAAGTCTGATCCCGCTCTCCCTCCGCCTCGACCACATCGCCGCGATGCTCAATGCGGAGCTGATCGATCACCCCGTGTATGACGGCTTCGAGCTGCAGTGGTTCGACGATGATCGCCACGGGACGGGGATGCTCGCATTCCTGTCACGGCGGGAGGACCGCCGCGTTGACTACTACAGGCAGGCAGGCCTCACCATCGACCCGTCGGGCTATGACATCGGCGGCGGCACCCGCTCATGGTCGGTCATCGACTTCGATTCAGCACGCCTGATGGTGGCGGACGACGGGGTCGATGCGGAGGTCCGCTTCCGTGACGTCGACGGCCGCGACGTGGACATCCGCGTCAATGATCGCGATGGTCGAGTCCGCCGGCGCGGCGGACTCCTGGCCCCAGTCGGTGCGGCCATCGAGCACCCCTCCAGTCTGCTGCTGGTGTGGATGCCCGTCTTCGACCTGGTGAGGCACGGTGACTCTGCGCCCCTCGTTGAGATCGACGGCATCGATGCTCGGACCGGGGCACTCCCCGGGGCCCGGCTCCACCGCCATCACCTCATCAAGTACGCCGCCCCGGTCCTTGCACTGCAGGTCAACCCGTCGAGTGAGGCTGCGGCGGCGCCCTGCGACATCGAAAACGTGGATGACGTTCTCTCCATTCGCACGTCCGATGCCGGCCACGAGGCGCGGCTCGTCCTCACGCCACGACTGCCCAACTTCGCGGCAGACGACATCCCTGAATCCTCAGGTCGCTGGCATGTGGGGATCGACGGCGTCCGTCTTACGGGTGGCGTGTGGCGATGCCGCGGTACCCATGCCGGCGCCCAGGTCATGCTCGACGTTGATGAGCGGTGGCGGCCGGGCCGATTGCCCTGGCTCATGAGGGCCGTGACGACTGTGATCCCCGTGTTCCGCCGGTGGCCGACGACGTATCGCTGGGTCTGCGACATCCGGGATCCCCCGGCGGCGGTGAGAGGTCGGTGGCAGCGGACCGGCGCCGGTGGAGCCGAGAGCTACATGCGCGCGACGAGATGGCGCCGAGCAGAGCCTCTGCGTTGAGCAGGTCTGCCTTTCCAACGCGGCCGTTCAGGGGCGCAGGAGCCTGCTGAAGGCGATGCCGTAGCCGACCCTCATGACGATCGCGAGCACCGGATCGAGGAGCCGAAGCGGAAGGAAGTGGAGGTCCTGGTCCCAGCCGATGACCGTCCCGTGCGGGGTCTCCACCGCGGCGAACGACAGGGTGCCCGCGAGGACTGGGCCTGTCTTCACAATTGAGCCGCGGGCGCTGGTCCCGCTGGTCTCGATCGGACGGATCTCCATGTTGTCCTCGATGCGAATGGGCCCGATTCGGGTGATCGCGGTGACCGAACTGCCGTCCTGGTCGATGACGGTGAACGGGACGGCGTGATCGCGCATGGCGGTGATGCGGGCGAGGGCTTCAGCCGGGCTCAGGCGAGTCCACTGCCGGTATGTGAGTCTCATGCTCGCTCCTCGCTCGGGACATCCTCAACAGTCTGACTCTAGCCCCGCGGGGTCCACCGATGGAGCAGATATCCGTAGGAGAGGTGGGTGCTGTCCGGGTGGGCGCTCAGCCAGACGTCCGCCAGATCTCTGGGGAACTCCATCCGCAGAACGCGCTCGAGATCCTGGCGGCAGTCAAACTGCCAGGAGCTCATGACCTCCGTGGTCCGAGCACCCTGGCTCGCCCACCAGTCGCGGGCGTACGTGTCCCTCCCCTGCAGCTCGGCATAGGCGCTCGATCGGAGCAGGTCGGCAAACTCTCCGCGTTCCGTGTCGTTGTCGATGACGACCAGGGTCCCACCGTCCGCGAGGACGCGCTCAACCTCGCGGAGACCGGCGATGGGAGTGAAGGTCGGGTGGGGGAAGAAGTAGGCGAAGCGGGCGTGAACGACGTCGACCGAGCTGTCGTCGAGGGGAATGTGCTCGGCGGACCCGTGGAGAACGCGACCCCCACCGGGCCGGCTCCGGGCGCGGCCGAGCAGCGACGGATCGGGTTCGACACCGATGACGCCTGCGGCGTCGTGGCAGCGAGGCAGCCACCATCCCGACCCGCAGCCGAGATCGAGCAGCGTCTTACCACGCCAGTCCGCCTGGTCGCGCAGAGCCCGCCACAGCGTGCCCTCGTGGTCGATCGCGGCGTTCTCCACATCGTAGAGATCCGGGTCGCCCGCCTGGTTCGGGGACGGCGTGAAATCGGGGAGGCTCACACCTCGACCCTAACCGCTGGACAGGGTTGGGCGGTGGGGCGCAACGACCGCTCCCCCACCGCTCCCGGTCGGTCAGTTCTGCCTGGCTGCCGCCTCTGAAAAGGCTTTGACGATGCCGGCGTTGAAGGCGTCGAGGTCGCGGGGACTGCGGCTGGACAGGAGATTGCCATCGACGCAGAACTCCTCATCCACCCAGTTCGCTCCCGCGTTGACGAGATCATGCTTGATGCGGGTGGTGGACGTGAGCGTCCGCCCCTCGATCACTCCCGCATCGATGAGAATCCACGGACCGTGGCAGATCGGGGCGACGGGCTTGTTCGCGTCCATGAACGCCTTGACAAAGGCCTGGGCCTTCTCGTTCGTGCGGATCTTGTCGGCGTTGATCGTGCCGCCCGGCAGGACGAGCGCCAGATAGTCATCCGGGTTGGCCTCGTCGAGCGTGACGTCGACCGTGAACTCGTCGCCGTGATCCCAGTCGCCGATCATCGCCACGATCGTGCCGGGCTCGTCGCTCACGAGCACCGGTTCTCCGCCGGCCGCCTCGATGGCCTTCCAGGGCTCGGTCAGCTCGGGCTGCTCGACGCCCCTCTTGGTGAGGAATGCGATTCTGTGTCCTGTCAGGTCCATGTGACTACCCTTTCGCTTGGTCTTTCCTCCACCCTCCCCGACCGGCACGGCGACTGCCAAGAGGACGCCATCAGCCGTCCAGGCGCCTTCCAGTCGCCGTCCACTGTGCAGTGAGCTGGCACCCGCTCTTCTCCTTCAAGCCGATTTGGCTCTAAGATTCTTGAGGGCTCCCCCGAAGCAGACGCGTGGAATCGAGCATGATGACAGTAAAAGCAGTGGGTTTCGACAGTGCCAAGTACATCGAACTTCAATCGCGGCACATCGATGAGCGCAAGGCCCGCATAGGCGGGCGGCTCTACCTCGAGATGGGCGGGAAGCTCTTCGACGACAATCACGCCTCCCGAGTACTTCCGGGTTTCACACCCGACAATAAGATCACGATGCTCGAGCAGATCCGGGACGAGGTCGAGATCATCATCGCCCTCAACGCGAAGGATCTCGAGCGGCAGCGGATGCGCAAGGATCTCGGCATCACCTACGAGCAGGATGTTCTGCGGCTCGTCGATGTCTTCCGCGAGCGCGGCTTCCTCGTCGAGAACATCGTCCTGACCCAGATGAACGACGGGAACTCGCTTGCCAAGTCGTTCCGCGCACGGCTGCAGAGGATGGGTTTCAAGGTGGCCCGCCACCACACGATCAAGGGATACCCCGCGAACCCCGAGTATGTCGTGTCGAAGGACGGGTTCGGGAAGAACGACTACATCGAGACCACCCGCGATGTCGTCGTCGTGACGGCACCCGGGTCCGGCTCCGGCAAGCTCGCCACCTGCCTGTCTCAGCTGTACCACGACCACCTGCGTGGCATTCCCTCCGGCTACGCGAAGTTCGAGACGTTCCCCGTCTGGAATCTCCCGCTCGATCACCCGGTCAACCTCGCATACGAGGCGGCCACGGCTGACCTCGACGACGTCAACATGATTGACCACTACCATCTGGCCGCGTACGGGGAGATGACCGTCAACTATAACCGCGACCTCGAGGTCTTCCCGCTGCTCTCTCAGCTGCTGGAGCAGATCCTCGGAGAGTCGCCGTACCAGTCGCCAACGGACATGGGCGTCAACCTTGTGGGCTCCTGCATCAGCGATGATGAGGCGTGCCGCGACGCCGCGAAACAGGAGGTCATCCGCCGCTACTACAAGGCAGTCGTCGCGGAGCACAGGGACGACCTCGACCCGGTCGAGTCGGGTCGGATCGCGATCATCATGGGCAGGCTCGGTATCGATACCCGATTCCGCAGCACCGTCGAGCCGGCCCTGCGCATCGAACGGAAGACCAAGGCGCCCGCGGCGGCGATCGAACTCGCCGACGGCAGGATCATCACGGGCAAGACCACCGAGCTGCTCGGCTGCTCCTCGGCGATGCTGCTCAACGCACTCAAGGCGCTGGCCGGCATCGACGATCGCGTCCAACTCCTCTCGCGGGAGGCGATCAAGCCGATTCAGGACCTCAAGACGAAGCACCTGGGCTCGCGAAACCCCCGACTCCACACAGACGAGGTTCTCATCGCCCTCTCGGTGTCGGCGAGCACGGACGACCACGCTCAGCGGGCACTCGCCGAGCTGAAGAATCTGCGCGGATGCGATGTCCACACGACGACCATCCTCGGGACGGTCGATGAGGACATCTTCCGGAACCTCGGCGTCTACGTCACCTCTGAGCCCGTCTATCAGGTGAAGAAGCTGTACCGGAAGCGGTAGTCCCACACCAAGGTCGCCCGCGCGGGCGACCTTGGTGAACTTGGTGAACAACGACACCGTGGACCAGCGCACGGGAATGTGTCTGATAGTGTCGAAATATCGGTCCGCGCAGTCTTACCCCGGATCGCTGGCGCGCAGGTCAATCAAAATCCTGCAGGACGCCCACCATGCTTCAGCATTATCGCCCCGGTGAGACGACTCCCGATTGGTGAATTCATGTCATCCAACTTTGCACGCCTCGGCGTGCCCGCCAGCCTTGTCTCCGCACTCGCGGACCGCGGCATCACAACCCCCACCCCCATCCAGGCAGCGACACTGCCCGACTCTCTCGTCGGCAGGGACGTGCTCGGCCGCGGCCGCACCGGCTCCGGAAAGTCCTTCGCGTTCCTCCTGCCGCTCGTCACCCGGCTCATGGAGTCCGACCGCCCGCGCCAGCCGAGGAAGCCCCGCTCCCTCATCCTCGCCCCGACCCGCGAGCTCGCGCTTCAGCTGCACGAGTCCCTTGTCACCCTCGAGAAGTCGGCCGGCCTCACGTCGACCGTCGTCTTCGGCGGCGTGAACCAGAATCCGCAGGCGCGCGCCCTTCAGGCCGGTGTCGATGTCCTCATCGCCTGCCCCGGTCGCCTTCTCGACCTCATGGGACAGAAGCTTGCCGATCTCTCGGCGATCGAGATCACCGTCATCGACGAGGCCGACCACATGGCTGATATGGGGTTCCTGCCGAACGTTCGCCGCATCATGCGGGCGACGCCCGCACGCGGCCAGAGGATGCTGTTCTCGGCAACCCTCGACGCCGGTGTGTCCACGCTCGTGCAGGAGTTCCTCCACAAGCCGATCACCCACGAGGCCGACTCCGCCGTGTCGCCGGTCGACTCGATGGAGCATCATGTGCTGCGGATCGATGCGGATGATCGCACCGACGTCATCGCCTCCCTCGCCGCAGCCCCGGGCAACACGATCGTCTTCACACGCACGAAGCACGGCGCGAAGAAGCTTGCCAAGCAGCTCCTCAAGACGGGCGTGCCCGCGGTCGATCTGCACGGAAACCTCTCGCAGAATGCTCGCACCCGCAACCTCGACGCATTCCACTCGGGCCGCGTCCAGACGCTCGTCGCCACCGATATCGCAGCCCGCGGAATCCACGTCGACGATGTTGCGCGCGTCATCCACGCCGACCCGCCTGTTGAGCACAAGGCGTACCTGCACAGGTCGGGTCGTACGGCCCGCGCCGGCAAGGCCGGCATTGTCATCACCCTCGAACTGCCGCAGCAGCGCAGGGACGTGAAGGATCTCCTCCGCAAGGCGAAGATCACGCCCACGTTCACCGACGCCTACCCGGACCACGCGATTCTCGACGAGCTCGCCCCCGGCAAGCGGGTGTTCCTGTCGGCCGATCGGGCCGCGGAGATCGTTGGGGCAGGCGCTCCGCCCCAGCAGGCCCAGCAGGGCGGCAGGTCCGGAGGCAACAACCGGAATCGCCCCTCGCGGGGCGGGACCGAGGCGAAGGCCGGCCGGTCGCGTCGCAGGCGCGGTGGCTCCGCCCGCACCGCGGCACCCGTCACGTCTGAGCGCAGGTCGGCCCGCACAGCTGCGGACTTCTCCCGGAGCAGCTCCAGGTAGCCTCTGATCATCGAAATATGCACTGTCATCGACAGTGCATATTTTTTTGTCTTCGACCGCCAGTCCGCCTGCGAGCGTGCGCGTCGTCGCGCGTCCCGTCTGCCGCGCTTCCTCACGCACCCGTCGGCGAACCATCCACGTTGGCACCTGCTCTCCGCCTCGACGTTCGAGAACGGCGCTGACCGCGATGATGCAACCGGAGGCCGATCGAGTACTTCACGCTCACAGACGGCCACCAGGTCCCATCCAGGCAACGCGGCACTCTGGACATTCGACGGATCTTCCCTTGGAAATTCCTCCGGACCTGACCAGCATAAATTGCATCGTCGCTGGTCATAGGCCCACACTTGCCGAATCCTCAATGTAGCGCAGGTCACGCAGAGGCTCTGCGTGAAGAGAAGAAGGAGAGGCTCATGAACGATGTCACCTCAATCGACAGGCTGCGGGATGCCGTGGTGTTCGATGCGAACGGCGACAAGGTCGGCAAGGTTGAACAGGTCTACCTCGACGCGACGAGCAGCAAACCCACATTCGTCACCGTGCGCACCGGCTTCTTCGGGATGAAGGAGACGTTCGTTCCACTTGCGGACGCGCGCTGGTCTGCGGACGGCCTCACGGTCCCCCACGAGAAGAGCTTCATCAAGGACGCTCCGAACATTGACGCCGATGGGCCGATCGACCACAGCGAAGAGCGCCGGATCTGGGATCACTACGGCCTCGACTACAGCGGTCCCGATGCGACTGGCCGGGACACCCCGCTGGATTCCCCCGCTGACCGTTCTGGACCGCGCGGACACGTCGGCACGACCGGCGCAGCCGATCGGGAGCTCTCCGACCGGGCGCGCCTGCGCAGACACACGTATCCCGACCAAGACTCCGCCAGCCGCGACGAGACCCTGCTCGACCGCGACGCCACGGATCGCGCCGTCGACGGCGGGGCCGATCGCCGCGATCTCTGATCGCCACCGTCAACCCCAATACGAAGGACGAATCATGAATGACAATTCTGAAGCAGCCAAGATGGGTCACGAAGCCGAGCACGTGAAGACAGAGGCGGCACACGCCGCGAAGGACATGGGCGGAAGTGTCAAGGAGCAGGCGCACGCAGTTGCTGCAGAGGCCAAGGGGCAGGCGAAGTCGCTCGCCTCGTCGCTGAGCGACGAAGTGTCCGCCCAGGCCTCGACGCAGCAGAGCCGCCTCGCTGAGCATTCCCGCACCGTGTCGGACGATCTCCAGCGGATTTCGCGCGGGGAGCGCCCGGAATCCGAGATGGTCAACCAACTTGTCTCACAGGCGGCGGATCGCGCTCAGCGCCTCACCCACCAGCTCGAGACGAAGGAGCCGCGCGAGCTGCTCGGCGACGTCCGCCGGTTCGCGTCACGCCGCCCGGGTCTCTTCCTCGCGATCGCGGCCGGCCTCGGCATCGCCGCTGGCCGACTCACGCGGGGATTCACCGACAGTGATGACTCAGTCGGCAGTCACGACTCCACGGCCGACACCGGCACCCGGACCCGGTTCGAGCCGACATCGGATTACGGCGGCGAATCTGCACCGATCGTCGACCCAACCCTGGCAGGAGCGCCCAGGCCCGGCCCTGGCCCAGTTGGGACCGGCTCGCGAGTGGAGCCCACGAGTGACTACGGGGGCGAGCCGCGCCCCGGCGACGACATCCTCGGTACGGGAGACAGGGGGCGGAACGCATGAGTGCGATGGACGCCGGTCACGGCGCGGTCCCCGCGGGCGATTCAGAGGCCGAAATCCGCGCACGGAACGAATCCCTCGGCGAGCTCTTCTCGCGCCTGACCGAGAACCTCAGCATCCTCATGCGGCAGGAGGTTGCCCTGGCGAAGGCTGAGGCGACCGAGTCAGCGAAGCGCGCGGGGAGCGGGATCGGGATGTTCGCAGGAGGAGCAGTCGCCGCCCTGCTCTTCCTCATCTTCCTTTCCACCGCCCTCATGTGGGCCCTCGCCAGTGGCATGCATGCCGGCTGGGCTGCCCTCATCGTCGCCCTACTCTGGGCGATCGCGGCCGCCGTCCTCGTCTGGCTCGGCAAGAAGCAGATGGACGAGATCAAGGGCCTGCCGAAGACGCAGGAGAGCCTTCAAGACATTCCCCCGACCATGAATCCGAAGGAGCAGACACCATGAGTGATCCCAACGAGATCAGAGCTGAGATCGATCGCACTCGGGCCGAGGTCGGCCACGATGTCGACGCCCTCGCAGAAAAGGTGAGCCCGTCGAGGGCAGTCGGTCGACAGACAGACAGGATCCGTGAACGAGTCGACCACGTCCGCGAGTCCGTCATGGGCTCGAGCAGAGGTCCGGGAGTAAGGGACCGAACGGCGGACCTCGCCCATCAGGCGGGAGATGCGGTTGGGCGAGCCCCCGGCAGCGTCAAGAGTCGCACGCGCGGCAACCCATTCGCCGCGGGCCTCGTCGCCTTCGGCGCCGGATGGCTCGTCGGTTCGCTGATACCCGCCAGCAGGGCCGAGCAGGACGCGGCTCAGGCGGTGAAGGAGCACTCGGAGCCGATGGTCGAGGAGGCCAAGAGCATTGCCCAGGAGGCGGGCGGGCACCTCAAGCCTCAGGCTGAGCAGGCCGCGAAAGCCGTCCAGAGCCGCGCCGCCGAGGGCGCCCAGGAGGTGAAGGCGCAGGGGCAGGGCCACGCCTCGCACCTTCAGGATGAGACGAAGAGAGCCGGTCACCGCGTGAAGGATGAGCGCTTCTAGTTCGAGGCTGGGGCTGTGGACCGCTGCCCGCAGCCCCAGCACCTCATGAAGGAGGAGAGAGATGGCGAACCGCGAGAATATTGATCGGACCATTGAGGCAGAGGACGCGCCCGCGCCCGACAGTGACAGGAAGCCGGATTCACCGCCGCACCTCGACAAGAGCTCGTGGCGCTATGGCCTCACGAGGGCAGTCCAGGAGTTCGTCTCGGACCGCGGCACGGACCTGGCGGCCATGCTCACGTACTTCACGGTGCTCTCGCTCGCGCCCTCTCTGCTCGTCATCTTCTCCCTCATCACCCTTGTCCTGTCCTCGAATGCCTCCTCGGTGACGACAGCGGTTGAAGACTTCGTCAGCGCCAACGTCCCCGATGATTATCAGAGTCTCGTCATGGACCTCGTCACGAGCGTCTCGGGCTCAGCATCCGGCGGCATCATCGCCCTCATCGTCGGCATCGCCACCGCCCTCTGGGCGGCATCCGCCTACGTCAAGGCCTTCGCGCGATCATCGAACATCATCTACGAGCGGGAGGAGGGTCGCGGCTTCGTCAAGAAGACCGGCACCATGCTGCTCACGACCCTCGCCATGTTCGTCGGCGCCGTCCTCATCCTCGTCTCGATTGCCCTCAATGAGACAATCGTCGACGGCCTGCTCGGGCCCGTTGCAGAACCTCTTGGGTTGACCTCGGTCCTCAACTTCCTCACGAGCACGTTCCTGCCGATCTGGGCATGGATCAAGTGGCCGGTCATCCTCGCCCTCGTCATCGTCATCATCGCCGTGCTCTACTACTTCACGCCGAATGTGCGGATGCCGAAATTCAAGTGGGTGACAATCGGCTCGGCCGTCGCCATCCTCGGCATCATCGTCGCCGCCATCGCCCTCTACTTCTACTTCTCCTCCTTCGCGAGCTACAGCTCCTACGGAGCCATCGGCTCCGTCATGGCACTGCTGTTCGCGCTGTGGATCTTCAACATCATGATCCTGCTCGGGTTGGAGATCGATGCCGAGGTTGAGCGCGCACGTCAGCTGCAGAGTGGAATCGAGGCCGAAGACTCCATCCAGCTGCCCCCGCGCGACACGAAGAAGGTGTACAAGCAGAGGGAGAAGCAGGACGAGCTCATCCGGGACGGACGTGACCTGCGTGAGAACGCGGCGAGCGAACGGTCCGGTGGAGAGTCGACTCGAAGCGCGGACCTGGGCGGCGCGAACCCGGCCGACGAATCGAGAGGCGGAAGCCGCCCCGCCCCCTAGGAGGGTACGACTTGAGAAGCTCCTCGGTCGTCAGTCCTCCCAACGCGGCGCCAGCGTGCCACCTGCCCCGGCGAGCCGACACCGTCGCGCGGTCCTGCCCTGTGGACAACCCACCGATCCACCCGTCGACGGTGCGATGCTGAGGCCACACCGAAGGCACTAAACCTGCGGCGTGATGCTCACCCGCTCAGAATCGGCGGCACCGTCTCACTATCAGGGACATCCTGTACGCGCTTGACTATACTTGTATAGGCGATATGATCACCCTAAGGTCCGGGACACCGGCCAGATGAACACTGATTCTTTCAAAGGAGAAGGAACATGACGTTAAGCGTCGCGGAATATGCCAAGCACTTCGACATGGCACTGCATCTTCAGAGCTCGACCGAGAAGGACATCCGCGAACATGCGCAGGGTGCACGGGATGCGAACGTGGCGGCCTGCTACACCAACTCGTACTGGACCCCTGTCGTCGCCGAAGTGCTCGCCGGATCGGATGTCCACGTCGGCACCGCGATCTCATTCCCCTATGGCGCCACGTCGACCGCGATGAAGTTCGCTGAGATCGACGAGGGTCTGGAGCTCGGAGCGACCGCCGTCGACATGGTTCTCAACATCGGCGCACTGCGCGACAAGAACTACGCGCTGGTCGAGAAGGAGCTCGCGGGCCTCGTCGAACGCTGCCAGGGTGGGGCGATCAGCAAGCTCATCTACGAAGTGTGCTTCCTCAGCGACGAAGAGATCGCCACCCTGACGAAGATGTGCTCCGACGCGGGCATCGACTACGTGAAGACAGCGACCGGCTCGGAGGGCTTCCCCACCGAGGCACAGGTCAAGATCATGCGTGACAACATCACGAACCCGAAGACGAAGCTCAAGGTGTCGGGCGTGCCTCGCACGTTCGCGATGCCCGCCTCGCTCTGGCTCATTGAGAAGTACGGGGTCTCCCTCATTGGGACCCGCTCCGCCGCGAAGCTCGTCAAGCAGTATGCGGAGTACGTCGACAACGGGATGACCGTCTAACCCACACCGGATGCACTGCGCGGGAACACCTCGCGCAGTGCATCCGGTGCGTGTTCGACGCAGAGCTGCCAGCAGCGCCGCTGGCAGCCCGCGTCCGCACGCCCGGCGGTTCCGCTTAGGCGGAGCCTGCGCACTGTAGCTGCGCAACAGAGCACAACCCCACCACGGCAGGAGCTCTCGCGACGACGCTGTCGCGCGGCCCCGCCATGCAGAAATCGAATGCACAACCTCTAGAGGAGAACCACATGGCTACTTACCTCCTCGGCATCGACGCCGGGACCACAGGATGCAAGACCAGCGTCTTCGACACCGAAGGCAGAATGATCGGATCCGACTACCGCGAGTATCCCTGCTACTATCCCAACCCCGGCTGGGTCGAGCAGATTCCCGAAGACATGACACAGGCTCTGTACGAATCCTGCCGGGCTGCCATCCGCGATGCCGGAGTCGAGCCCGAGGACGTCAAGGCGATGGCCATGTCAACACAGGGCTCCGTCTTCGGCGGCCTCGATAAAGACGAGGCGCTCATCCGCCCCTTCATCGGCTGGCAGGACACCCGTGGCGTCGACTACGTCGAGCGCATCCGCGGAGGAGAGTTCATCGACCCGGATCGCCTCTACGAGATCTCCGGGTACCCGGCGGCGACGGTCCCGTGCCTGACGAAATACATGTGGTTCAAGGACAACGAGCCCGAGAACTGGGCGAAGATCGTCAAGATCAGCCACCATCAGGACTTCTTCCTCAAGGAGTTCGGTGCCGAGGATTGGTTCGTCAACGACACAGCCACCGCATCGAGGACCGGAATCTTCGACGTCGAGGCGGGCGACTGGAGTCAGGAGATCATCGACGCCATCGGGCTCACCGGAGTCTCACTCCCCCGCATCGTCAAGGCGGGAACCGTTGTCGGCACCATCAACCGCGATATCTCTCTCCTCACCGGTCTCGCCGAGGGCACGCTCATCTGCGTCGATGCGATGGACCAGAACTGCTCGACGCTAGGTGGCGGCCTCGTCCACGACGGGACGGCCGTCTCGGTCATCGGCACCTACGGCGCGGTCTATGTGGCGACCGAGGATTCGGTGCGCGACCCCAACGGGACTCTCATCGTCAAGAACAACTCGGGCCCCGAGAACTACACGGTGGAGGCCGCCTCCATCGCCTCCGCATCGAGCTACCGCTGGTTCCGCGACACCCTCGGCTCACTCGAGGTCGCCATGGCGAAGGAGCTCGGCACAGACGGCAACCCCTACCGCCTCCTCAACAAGCAGATCGAGTCTGTCGCACCCGGCGCCAACGGACTGACCTTCCTGCCGTACCTGCAGGGAGCTGGGTCGGGCCCCCGGGCCGACTCCTTCGCCCGGGGCGCCTTCCTCGGACTCAACCTCGGAACGACGAAGGCCGAGATGGCGCGAGCGGTCATGGAGGGAATCACCCTGGAGATGAGGGACAACCTCGAATCGATCCGAAGCATGGGCGTTGAGGTCCAGGAGATCCGCGCAGCCGGCGGCGCGACACAGTCCGACGTATGGAACCAGATGCAGGCGGACATGTACCAGGTGCCCGTCGCAGCCCTCGAGGTTTCCGAAACTGGCTGCCTCGGCGCTGCCCTCCATGCCGGCGTCGGGCTCGGCGTCTACAAGGATCTCGATGACGCAGTCAGCCGTGCCGTGCGCGTCAAGGGTGTCTTCCAGCCGAACCCCGAGAACCGCGAGGCCTACGACAAGGCGTACGGACGCTTCGTCAAGGGCTACGAAGCTCTGTCCGGCGGCGGCTACTTCCGCTACATTCACGAGAGTAAGTGAGCGATGAGCATGCAATTCACAGACCACGTCTGCGTTGTCACCGGTGGCGCCAGCGGGATCGGCTCCCAGATTGCCCGCCGCCTCTGCGCTGAAGGGGCGACCGTCGCGATCGTCGACGTCCAGAAGGACAAAGCAGTCGCCGTCGCCGATGAGCTGACGTCCGCCGGTCCGGGAAGCGCCTACGCGTTCGAATGCGACCTGCGCTCCAACAAGCAGATCAGCAGCGCCATGGACCGCATCGTCGAGGACCACAAGCGGATCGATGTCGTCGTCAACGCGGCGGGCCTCGCCAACCGCACGCCCCACGAAGACATCACCGAGGCGGAATGGGACCTCCTCAACGATGTGAATCTCAAGGCGGCGTTCTTCGTCGCTCAGGCGGGCTACCGACAGATGCTCACGCAGAAGTCGGGGCGCATCATCAACATCGCCTCCCACCGCGCCCACACAACGGATGGCAGCCATCTGATCTACGCGGTGACGAAGGCCGGCATCCAGGCCATCACACGGGACATGGCCGTCGCAGGCGCCCGCCACGGGATCTACGTCAATACGGTCAGCCCGGGCTATGTCCTCACTCCGATGACGGCCCACAACCTGCAGAACGAAGAGTGGCTCGCCCACATGCAGGACCGCATCCCCGTTGGTCGGCTGCTGGAGATGGATGAGGTCGCGAATGCGGTGCTCTTCCTCTCCTCGCCCAGCACCACGGGAATCACGGGCCAGAACCTTGTTGTCGACGGTGGGTGGACCGTCCACGAATAGTCGCCTTGGTGGGTGACACTGCTGTGCTCGGCTTCTGCAAAGGGGCCGAGCACAGCTCTATCCAGACGCCATGTACGCCGGCCTCATGCGAGACGACCACCATCACCCATCCGCGCCGAAGCGACTTCCTTGATCGGATCTTGATCTGCGCTGAACACCCACTCAATAACGGCGGCCTAGCGTTGAGTTCGTGAACCGCATGCGTGAGAATACTTCGCCCCCGACGAGTCCAGCCCTTGCCGAGATAACACTGGTCACGGCCCCCGCCTGCAAGTTCTGCGATGATGCGCACGAGCGGCTGGGCGAACTTGAGAGCCAAGGGCACATCCAGCTCCACCTCGTCGACGCTGAATCGCAGCGAGGCCGGGAGCTGATCGCGGCCCATCGACCCGGCATGTTCCCGCTTGTGCTGGTCGAGGGCCGCTACTTCCATGACGGGCGCCTGCCCCGCGGCAAGATGGCCAGGCTCGTCCAGCAGCTGAAGGCCTGCTGACATGGGCGCAGAGCTGTTGAGCGCCGGCGGGATCCTTGCCGCCTTCCTCGCGGGTGGAGTTGCACTGTTTGCGCCCTGCTGCATCGTGTTCCTGGCCCCCAGTTATCTCGCCGCTGCCGCAAAGAACCGCCGGTGGCGCCTGCTTCCGCTGACCTTCACGTTCGCTGCCGGACTCGCCATGGTCCTGGTGCCGATTACCATGGGCGTGAGTCTCGTCGCCGGCGCAATCTCCCAGTACCACGTGGCGCTCTACTGGGCGGGCGGCCTCCTCATGATCGGGCTCGGTATCCTCTCCCTGTCCGGCGCCATGTGGTCAATGCCGTCCTTTCTGAGGTCACCGGACACGGCTCGCAACGATTCTGCGACCTTCTTCAGCCTGGGCGTGTTCTCCGGCATCGCATCTAGCTGCTGCGCCCCGGTTCTCGCCGGTGTCATGACACTGTCGGCGCTGTCCGGGTCGGCGGCTGGCGGGCTTGTCTTGGGTTCCGCCTACGTCTTCGGCATGGTGATCCCGCTGTTCGTTATGGCCCTGCTCTGGGATCGACGGCCCGATAGAATGCGGAGTTCCTTCCGCGCACGGTCGGTTCGCCTGCGCCTTGGCCGTTTCAGCCTGGCGACCAACACCGTCAATGTGGCCGTTGCCATCGGTTTCGTCGCTATGGGAATCGCTGTCATCGCCCAAGCCGGCGCAACCGAGATGACCGGGGCCGATACACCGATGGTCGGCGTCGGTGAGTGGCTCAGTGTGGTCTTCGCCTGGCTCCTGACGCTGACTGCACCGATTCCTGAGGCTGTGCTCGGGCTCGCACTGCTCGCGCTCGTCGCTGCCTTCGTCCTCATGACTCTCCGCGACCGCAGCGCGAAGGCCGAGACAGGACGGGATGACTGCTGCGGTTCTGACGCAGAACAGATCCACGCCAGCCGGCCGACCGCCATCTCCAACCCAGAGGACACCGAATGACCCGGACCACGCCCGTTCAGCGACACGACCTCCATACAGGACCGTCTGATCCGAGACAGGCGAAGCGGCGCCGTCTTGTCTGGCGCCTCGCCACCGCCATCGTCGTTACTGCGGTTCTCGGGATTGCTCTTCTCTGGTCACCTGCTCCCGATCAACAGGAGACGCATGCAGCAGCCCCAGACTTCACTCTGTCACGTACAGATGGTTCCACGATCACGCTGAGCGACCTGCGGCCTGGTCCCGTCATCCTCTACTTCAATGAGGGAGCTGGATGCGCATCATGCACTGTTCAGATGGCGGCGATCGAGAAGCACCCGGGATTCGAGGAAGCCGGAATCACGGTGCTGCCGATCGTCATGAACACGGCGGAGCAGATCACCCCTGACATGGCCCAGTTCGGCGTGACGACGCCGTACCTCCTCGACAACGGAATCGTCTCTGAGGCCTACGACGTGCTCGACAAGGGAATGCACCCTGGCCTACCCGGTCACGGATTCGTCCTCATCGACGGCGAGGGCATCCAACGCTGGTACGGCAACTACCCGTCCATGTGGCTGGAGCCCGAGGAGCTGCTCGACGTGAGCACGGAGATTCTCGGACTGAGCTGAGACGCCAAGGCCTCCGAAACGTCCCCCGAGACCGCGTCTTCAATGCTCTCGACGGCTTTTCGATCCCGACCGTGAATGGACGAGCACCCATTCTGCGTGGCCGACTCTGCATCGACCAGGAGAAGAGGAACCCCGCTCTCCTGGAACTGCTCAGGACCGGCGCGCGTGGATCGAGGCGTTGGGCAGGGTGAGCATGAAGGCTGCCCCTCCGCCGAGGCCCGGGCTCTCGACCGCGAGTGAACCGCCATGGGCTCTCGCAATGCTGCGAGAGATCGTAAGACCGATCCCCGAACCTCCCGCGTCCATGGCCCGAGTCGTGTCGGTGCGATAGAAGCGATCGAACACTCGGCTCATCTGTTCCGGGGTGAGGCCCTCCCCCGAATCAGTGACCGAGATGGAGGCTCGGCCGTCGACGATCTCAGCGCTGAGGCGCACATGCCCGGCGCTCGGTGTGTGGCGCAGGGCATTGTCAAGCAGATTCCCGATTACCTGCCCGACCCGCTGCTCGTCCGCGACGACAGTGCCCCAACCGGCGCTGGCCGTGAGCTCGACTCCTTTGGCGCTGAACTGTGGGCGGAATACGGCGATGGCATGGTCCACGAGCGCGGAGATCTCTACGGGGTGCAGATCCAGCTCGAACCGGCCCTCCTCAGCACGGGACACGTCGTTGAGGTCGTTCGCAATCCGCTGGATCCGGGCGGCCTGCTGCGTGAGAAGCTCATGGCCAGCCCTATCCCAGGGAACGAGGCCGTCGCTAATCGCCTCCAGCTCCGCCATCAATGTGGACAGCGGAGTGCGGAGCTCATGGGCGACATCGGAGAGCAGCTGGCGCCGGTTCTCCTCTGTCGAGTCGAGGCGCGTCGCCATATCGTTGAAAGCGCGGCCCACGGCGTTGAACTCATGACTGCCCGAATCAACAGAGACCCTGACTCCCGCATCGCCGGATTCGAGTCGATTCGCTGCCGAAGTCAGCTCTTCGAGAGGGCGGCGGAGTCGGCGGCTCTCCCACCAGGAGAGGAGGATCGCGATGCCGAGTGCGACGACGAGACCTGCCGCCAACGATCGCACGCCTGAGTCGACGAACGCCTGCTCGGCATGACGCATCTCTTCTGAACCGACGACGGGACTGAGCTCCAGCAGGTGCTCGTGGAACAGAGGCGGACCCACGATGAGCGCGACAATTGCCACCGAGAGCATGCTTGCCACGACGACCGCAGTGAACGCCAGAAATGTCCGCGTTCCCCAGGCAAGAGGGCGATTGCGCGGTTCAGCCATCAGCCCTGTCCCATCCGATAACCGACGCCTCGCACGGTGAGAATGTACCGCGGCTCGGACGGGATCGCCTCCAGCTTCTTGCGGAGGTTGGCGACGTGCACATCCACGACGTGCTCGTCGCCGATCCAGCCTGGCCCCCACACGTCGTCGAGAATCTGGCGTCGACTGAGAACGAGGTTTGGATTCGCTGACAGCGCGTCGAGAATGTCGAATTCTGTACGCGTCACCGCGACCATCTCATCGCCCAACCAGACTTCTCGGCCACCAGGATCAATCCTCAGGTCGCCGAATCGGCGCGTCGGATTGGCGACGGAAAGAGCAGATGCTCCGCCTCTCGGACGCCGGAGCATCGCCTGGACCCGTGCAACGAGCTCGCGGGGACTGAAGGGCTTCGTCAGATAATCATCAGCACCCACTGACAGTCCGATCACCTTGTCCATCTCGTCGACGCGTGCCGTCAGCATGATGATGTAACAGTCCGAGAATGTCCGGATCTGACGACACACCTCGACCCCATCCATACCCGGAAGGCCCAGGTCGAGGACGACGACGGCCGGGTCCAGTTCTCGTGCCAGCCGCAGCCCTTCGACTCCTTCGTGCGATTCCGTGGTCTCGAACTGTGCCTGGCGAAGGTACGAGGCAACAATGCTTGCCAGCGCGCGCTCATCGTCGATGACCAGCGCCCTCGCCGCCATTCTGTCGTTCATGGTGGCATTATCGCACCTCCTCATCACCATCCAGCGGCCGCCACTGTTCAGCAGCGTCGGAAGAACCGCCGTGTGCGCGCATTCGTCGGGTATTCATCAGGAGCTCTCGTCACCGTCAGTCTGGCGACGTCGGGCATTGATCCACTCGCCATTCGCCTTCGACTCACTTGAAAACCGAAACTTCGCCCCATCGGATCAGTATCGTTGTGTCTGAGCGGCAATGGGGCCGCAGCAGCAAAGCGCTGGGTCACCAGAACGCAACCATTACGAGGTCCAGCGCTGATGAGGACGGATTACTATGCAGAATTCAAAGAACTTCAAGATCGCACGAGGCGCCTGCGCCGCGCTGCTTGCGCTCGGGATTGTCACTGGATGCTCTGGCGACGAGGCGACCGAGGGTGCTGGACCGACAGAAGAACTGACATCCGAGGCAGTCGACGAGACAGATAGCCCCGATGTGGAGCCATCGGAAGAGGACACCGAACCCGTCGTCGAAGAGAAGCAGAAGACGAAGGAGCCCGTCGTCGAGACAGTCGAGGCAGAGCCGGCTGAATCGCCCGAATCCAGCCTCTCCCTCGAACAGCAGAACGCCGTCCGCTCCGCAGAGTCCTATCTCCAGTTCATGAACTTCTCCAGGAGCGGTCTGGTGGGCCAGCTCGAGTATGAAGGCTACTCAAACGCAGATGCGCAGCTCGCGGTCGACACGATGTCCATCGACTGGAATGAGCAGGCGATCGGATCTGCCGAGTCGTACCTCAGCTTCACGGCGTTCTCGCGTCAAGGTCTGATCGACCAGCTCACCTACGAAGACTTCACGCTCGAACAGGCAACCTACGGCGTCGACTCTCTCGTCGTCGACTGGAATCAGGAGGCCGCGGAGTCGGCGCAGTCCTACCTGGAGTTCAGCGGTTTCTCCCGGCAGGGACTCATCGACCAACTCCTCTACGAAGGATTCACGCTCGAGCAGGCAACCTTCGGGGTTGATCAGGCGGGACTCTGAGAAGAAGGAAATCCCCCGGAGCATCTTTCACAGATATTCCGGGGGAAATTGGCGGTGGAGGTGGGATTTGAACCCACGTTGGCTTTCACCAAACAGCATTTCGAGTGCTGCACCTTCGGCCGCTCGGACACTCCACCAGCGCACTTCAGATTACTGGCAGGTGGGCCGCTTTCACAAATCAGAGCGCGCGAATGTGGCGGACCTATCGGCGCGACTTGAAGTAGGCTGCCAGCTGCGACGAGCATTCCTGCTCGAGCACGCCGCCGATGACCTCGACCTGATGGTTGAGCCTCGGATCTCGCAGCACATCCCTCACCGACCCAGCCGCACCGGCCTTCGGATCCCATGCTCCGAAGACTGTTGTGGAGATGCGGGAGAGGACGATCGCGCCCGCGCACATCGTGCACGGCTCAAGCGTGACGACGAGCGTGCACCCGTCCAGCCGCCAGCTCTTCTTCGCCCGTGCAGCCTCGCGCAGGGCGACGATCTCCGCATGCCCGGCAGGGTCGTGGTCGTGCTCCCGGGTGTTGCAGCCGGTGCCGATGATGCCGCTCTCGTCGATGACGACGGCCCCTACCGGAATGTCGGATCGGTCCGCCGCCTCCTGGGCAAGGTCGAGGCATCGCCGCATATGAGTCTCGTAATCTCTGACTCTTTCAGGCCACATGGGCCCTCCGTTCCCTGCGTCGACGCTATTACTGCGTTAGATTAGTAGACATGAGACTGCAGGTCATCGACCACCCCCTTGTCGCCCATAAGCTGACTGCCCTTCGCCGTAAGGAGACACCGTCGCCGGTATTCCGGCAGCTCGTCGAAGAGCTCATGACGCTGCTCGCCTATGAGGCGACGAGGGATATCGATGTCGAGCCGCTCGAGATCGAGACCCCGGTCGCAAAGACGACCGGCACGGCACTATCGAACCCGCTCCCAATCGTCGTCCCCATTCTCCGCGCGGGCCTCGGCATGCTGTCCGGCATGGAGAGGATCATGCCCACGGCTGAGGTCGGTTTCCTCGGGATGAAGAGGGACGAGGAGACGTTCGAGGCGGTCACCTACGCGAACCGTCTGCCCGATGACCTGTCGAACCGGCAGTGCTTCGTCCTCGACCCCATGCTGGCCACCGGCCACACGCTCATCGCCTCCATCGACTATCTCCTTGAGCGGGGCGCGAAGGATGTCACGGCGATCTGCCTCCTCGGCGCACCCGAGGGCATCAAGGCCCTCGAGGATCACGTCGGAGACCGCGCGGACGTCACCGTCGTCCTTGCTGCCGTCGACGAGAGGCTCAACGAGAAGGGCTACATTGTTCCCGGCCTGGGCGATGCCGGAGACCGTCTCTACGGAGTCGTCGACTGATCCCAGAAGACTGACAGTGGAGGGCCGACATCTGTCGGCCCTCCACCCTTATCTGCGCCTCAAGCACTGGACGCACGATCCTCGCAGCGTGCGTCCTTGTCGGCACGGTCTGCACGCCGACATCAGTCGGTCTTGTCGGTCTTCGGCTCGTCCTCGTCGTTGGGAAGAATGGGCGTGAGGCCGGTGACGCGGCGATCGGACAGATGGTCACGGTCGGGCCGCAGCGCAGGCCGCTCCTCCAGGCTGACACCCTCCCCAGTTGAGCGCTCGCCAGACAATCCCGCCCCCAACTCTTGCCCCTCATCGGCGTCCTCCTTGACGAGGGACCGGTGCACGGTGTTCTCGATATCGACGGTGTCACGCAGGGAGGTCCCCTTCATGAAACCTGCCGCAATCGTGCCGACGAGAAGGAGAACGGCGGAGGCGGCGAAGACGGACCACAGGGAGTTCCCGAAGGCGGAGCGCACGACGGACTCGATCGAGTCCGGAAGCGCGCTGAGGTCGAGGGCGCCCGCCCCGCCGGCGGGTGCCGCTGGGACCTCCCCGAGCTCACGGACTATGTAGCTGTCTGTCGCCGCATTGTAGGCGGCACCGAGAATCTGGATGCCGACAGCGCCGCCGAGGTTGCGGAAGAAGGTGACGGTCGAGGTCGCCGCCCCCATCTGCCTCAGTGGAACGGTGTTCTGCACGGCGAGGACGAGGTTCTGGTTCGCGGCACCGAGCCCCCAGCCGCCCGCGAAGAGGGCAAGGCCGATGAGGATGAGGCTCGTGTCCTGCCGGGTGAATGTGAGGGCGGCGGCCGACAGGGTCATGAGCGCCATACCTGAGACCACGTACCGCTTCCAGATTCCCTTGCGGGTGATGAGCTGGCCGATCCAGGTCGAGGCGATGACGATGCCGATCATCATCGGCAGGGTGAGAAGGCCAGCCGCGGAGGGTGAGTACCCGCGGCCGTACTGGAAGTACTGGCCGAGAAAGACCGACGCACCGAACATCATCGTGCCCGCGCCCATGACCGCGATGATCGCGAGGACGGTGTTGTGGTGGGTGAGGATGTCCATGGGGATGAGGGGCTCCGGGCTCCTCTTCTCGACGAGGACGAAGGCGACCGCCGTGACAAGGGCGATGGCCAGGAGCACGAGCGCACCCGTGTCGGTGAAGGGGATGCCGCGGCCGATGAGGGAGACCCACAGGAGGAGCGACACGGCCGAGGCGGCGATGAGGGCGGCCCCGGGGATGTCGAGATGCACCTTGCCGCTGCGGACGCTCGGCACCTCGAGCCTGCGCACGATGACCCAGATCGCGGCGAGCATGAAGGGGATCATCGACCAGAAGCTCCAGCGCCAGCCGAGCCACGGGGTGTCGACGATGAGGCCGCCGAGCAGGGGGCCCGAGACCGTGGCGAGAGCCAGTGTCGCGCCCATGTAGCCGTTGTACCGCCCGCGCTCGCGGGGCGGGATGATGGTCGCCATGATGACCATCGACATCATGACCTGCATGCCCATGCCCAGGCCCTGAAGCACGCGGAACGCGATGAGCATCTCCGGGCTGGTCGCCGCCCCGCACAGGGCGGACGAGACGATGAAGATGAGCATCGAGGCGATGAAGAGCCGCTTCTTATCGAACAGGTCGGCGAGCTTGCCGGTCAGAGCAGTCATGACCGTGTTGGCGAGGATGCCGGCCGTGAGGATCCACGTGTAGTGGGCTTGGTTGCCGCCGATCTCGGCGACGATGACGGGCATCGCATTCGACACGATCGTATTGGCGAGCATGCCGAGGAACTGGACGAGCAGAAGCCCGGTGAGAATCGAGAGCACCTCCCGGTGCTTCCTATCCGCTGCTTCAGCCTGCTCGGGGGTCATCCCTCGATACGCTCTCCTCGAGGTCAAGTCCCTATCCCGCTTCTTCACAGCTCCCCTTCATCTCCGCCTAACAGGACAACATACTCCCGAATCTCGACGGTGCTAAGTGGTGGAGATGGAGATCCTGCTAACACGGGAGCCCCAACCCCGTAACTTACTTCCGATTGCGCAGCGAGCGGGAGATGATGACGGCGATGCCGAGGGTGACGACGAGGATTCCGGCCCAGCGGATGCCGGAGACGACGCCGTCATCGGTGCCGGACTCCTCCCCCTCCGTGCTGTCGGTGTCCGTGCCATCCGAGTCCGTCGCCGGCTCATCCTCCGCCGTCGTCTCGGCGGGCGCAGGTGCGCCGGTTTCATCGGGCGCCGCACCGGTGCTGCCAGACTGACCTCCGCCACCGGCGACAGAGAACGAGGTCGTCCCGTCGATTCTGTGCCCGTCGGAGGAGACGATGGAGTAGATGACCGTGTAGTCGCCTCCCTCGAGCTTGGGCAGCGGCAGGATGACGTCGAAGCCGTCGATGGTGACCGGCTCGGTGTCGATGGTCTCGCCGTCCCTCTGAAGAATAGCCTGGGGGGACACATCGAGTGGGACGCCGGAGAAGGTCAACACCACCTCGGCCGGGGAGGAGTTGACCTGCGACCCATCCTCTGGGCTGACGGCGATGAGAGTGTCGTGCGCCTGGGCGGGGGCTGCGCCGAACAGGAATCCGGCGACGAGGACCAACAGCATGACCGGTGAGAAGTTTCGTCCCAACATCCTTTCACCGTACTCTAGACGCATGGCTATTCCACTCAATCCGGGACCCATCGTCACGACCGACCTCGACGCTGACGATCCCATCCCGGAGGGATTCACACTCGTCGACGTCCGCAGCGAGGACGAATGGGATGCGGGGCACGCTCCGGGCGCGGTCCACATCCCTCTCGATGAGCTGGCTGACCGCATCGAGGACATCCCGGACACCGACATCATCGTGGTCTGCCGGCTCGGCCGACGCAGCGCACAGGCCGCGCAGATCCTCGCCGAGAACGGCATCGAGGCCTGGGACCTGACGGACGGCATGGCCGCCTGGCAGAACAACGGACTCCCCCTCGTGTCGTCTGACGGCGACATCCCGACGATCGCCTAAGGAGAGCCATGGGTAAGAAGAGCCGTCTCAAGGACAGGGCGCCGAAGAAGAAGCGGGTGCCGTTCGTCGATCGCCCGTACGAGGGCCTCAAGGCCGAGGTCGAGCTCGTCGCCATGCGCGAGATCATCCCGGCAGCGACGACGACGGTGAGGACGACGGAGGAATACGGCAACCGCGAGATCACCCTCGTCACCCTCCTCCCCAACGTGTCGGCGGCTGTCCGGCGCGAGAACGGCGACCTGCTCGTCGCGGTCCAGACCGTCACGGGCTCGGGCGACGCCTCCCGCGACCTCGCCGCCCTCATCATCGACGCCCTCAAGCTCGAACCGGGTGGGGTCATCCAGTCGGCCCCGCTCCCCGAGCCGGGACCGCGCCTCCAGGACGTCCTCGTCGACGAGGAGCTCACGCTGACCCTGTACGAGGATTTCGCGTACTGGGTGAGCGAGGAGGAGAAGGAGCGCGACGACGTCAGGCAGGCGATCGAGCAGACCCGCGACAACGTCTCCCCCACGGTTGCCGTTGATTCCGTCCGCGGCGCCTACTGGGTGCGCATGGCGAACGAGTTCATCCGCTGGATCCGGACCGAGGACCAGGACAGGGTGCTCGATGGCCTAGCTCGCCTCCAGACGGCCCGGTCCGAGGGCTTCGACAAGGACGCTCGCTTCGTCGGCGCCTTCCGCGCCTGCGGCCTCCTCATCCCCGTCTGGCAGCTCGCCCCGGGCACCGAGGCGGACGAGCTTGCGGGCCCCATGGCCGAGTTCGACACCGAATTCTCCGCCGCAATCGCGTCAACGGAACCGCTCACCCCTGAAGAGAAGCGGACCCGGTCGGGGATCGTCTCGCGTCAGGTCACCCTGCGCTGATCACGCACCCGGATCCGGCATCCAACCGGAGCCGGATCCGGACTGTTGTGAATCTCTCAGCACAAGAACGCTAAACTCAATCTGTGAACTCCTCTCGCGTGCACGTGGCCGTCGTCATTCCGGCTAAGGACGAGGTCGATCTGATCGCATCGACCGTCCGTTCCGCGCGCGCGATCCCACACGTCGACCTCATCGTTGTCGTCGATGATGGGTCGACGGATGATACTCAGTCGGCCGCACGCGCGGCGGGCGCGACCGTCGTCCGCCACCCTGTCAACCGGGGCAAGGCCTCGGCCCTCGAAACGGGAGCTTCGGTCGTCGCGATGAGGGACGCGGAGGGGCGCCAGCCCCGGCTCCTCATGTTCATCGATGCCGATCTCGGCGAGACCGCCGTCCAGACCGCCCCCCTCGTTGACCCAGTGCTGTCCGGGGAGGTGGACTGCACGATTGCGGTCCTCCCGAAGCAGAGCGGCGCGGGCGGCCACGGTCTCGTCACGGGAATGGCTCGCCGGGCGATCTCGACGATGACCGGCTGGTCACCGACACAGCCGCTCTCGGGCCAGCGCTGCATGACTCGCGAGGCGTACGAGTCCGCGAAGCCTCTCGCGCGCGGTTGGGGTGTCGAGACGGCCATGACGATCGACATGCTCGTCTCCGGCATGACCCTTCTCGAGGTTCCGTGCGACCTCCAGCACCGCCCGACAGGCAACGACTTCTCCGGTCAGCTGCACCGCGCGGCCCAGTATCGGGACGTCTCCCTCGCCGTCAATCTGCGGCGCCTGCGCGGCGTCCGCATCCCCTCGAACCTCCGGGTCGACCCGAGCAGCCAGCGCCCCGGCGAGCCCTTCAACGCCTATCGCGTCCGAGCCGTCTGACCGTCAGCAGGTTCTGCGCGCGGTCGGCTCCCCTGCCTTTCCCCCATCCCCGCTGAGGCGATGAGAGGGATGGCGACAAGGGCTCCGACGAGGACGATGATGGGCCCGGAGTCGTTGAGGAGCATGCCGCCGACCAGGGCGACGGCGAGCGCTGCCGCAACCCACGACCACACACTCCCATCAGGGCTGATCGGGTTGCCGATCCGCATCCCTCGCGCCCGCACGAGAACGATGATCCCGACCGCGACGAGAACGAGAGCGAGGATGAGGGGCCACAGCCCTGCCACCTGCAGCGCCTTCCGAGCGATGACGGTCATGGCGGACCCGTCGAGAACGGACTCCGCGAAGTCGCCGAGATGGGTGCGCTGATCGGGCGGCCTCAGGTAGTCGATGCCGGCGAAGACGGCCGTGACGGCGACGCCCGCCACCGCCATCCCGATTGCCTTGACCACCGTCATCCTCACTCCCAGAACGAGGAGGACCAGCAGGAGGAAGGCGAACGTCAGCACGGCCGGTCCGCCAAAGTCGGCGCCGTGCCAGGGTGAACCGTCGAGGATGATGACCGCGGCCCCGACGAGTCCGATGAGGAGCGCGGCGCGGCGCCGGTCGGTCACCCGCTCTGCCAGGACTCCCGCCAGGACCAGGCCCGCTGACGCTGAGATCGCGAACATCATGTTCGTCATCCCATAGAAGCGGCCCACCTGCGGCTGGGCGCCGAACACCGAGTCGAGCGCGAGCGTGCTCCCGAGAAGAATGGGTCCAAGGAAGGCCACCAGCGTCAGGCCGGCGATGATCCCGGCCGGCACCTCGACCCCGAACCGGCGCGCCCGATGAGCGCCGGCCCCTAAAGCCGCGCTGAGCAGGAGTGAGCCGGCGATGAGGGTGGCCGTGGGATGCCCGGCCTCGTGCCACGGGAGCAGGTTCATCGCCACGCTCGCCGCGGGAAAGCCGGCGGCCGCGAGCGCGGCGGTGTGTAAGGCACCTCCTCTGCGAAGGATGAGTGCGGCGATGAGGGTGAGGCCCCACAGGACACCCCAGGCGACATACATCGGGCCGGTCGCGGGCCTGATCGACTGATTCAGCTCGGTCAGGTCGGTGACGGCTGAGCGATTCGCCTCGGCTGAGCTGCCTTCGATCGAGGTCACGCCCTGGCCGTCCGCCTGCTCAGCAAGGGTCGGAAGGAGGTCGGTGCTGGTGACGAGCCCGGCACGGCGGGTCGCCTGCGAGGTCAGCAGCCCGGGCTCATCCGAACCTCGCATCATCACCTGGAGGGTGGAGGGCTCCCCGTAGTCGGCGAGGGAGGCGATGATGATGTCGGCGCCGGGCAGGGCCTGTTCGACATCGGCAAGAACGGCGCCCAGCCGCTCATCGAACTCGCGCATCCCCGCCCTGATCCGCCCCTCATCCCAGTCCGGACCTGTGAAGTTGACGGAGGGTGGGTCGGCGGTGGGCCGCACCTGGGTGCTCTCAAAGACCCGCGGCTCATCCTCCGTCAGCGCACCGAGATCGACGAGAACAAGGTCCTTGCCGGGGGCGAGACGGGCGAGGTCGTCCACGCGGCCATAGTCGTCGATGTGGCCGTCGCTATCGGCCAGAGCGATCGCAGCGCCCGGCCCAAGCGCGAGCGTCTCGATCGAGTCGGTCAGCTCGCCCAGCCGCCCGAGTTCGGGATCGTAGGCTGAGCGCTCGGCGGCCTCCTCGTACTCATCCCAATGCGGGACACGGCCGTCGACCGGTTCGTCGAGGACGCGGCAGGTACCCGAGTCGGTCACGCCATCGCCCGCCCGCTCGCCGGACCCGAGTGTCAGCCAGCCGTCGGCCGGGCAGGCCCGCGGGTGGGCACCGCGCACGTTGAGTGCACCGAGATCTGCCCGGTTGGAGAAGCGGAAGAGATTCGGGGTGGTGGCCTCGTCCAGGTAGTCCCACATGATTCCGCCGGTGCCGATGAAGACGGTCGGCCGATCCTCGGGGTATGCGGCTGCAGGTGGGAGCAGCAGAGCCAGCGCGCACGCGAGCATCGCGGCGACGACGGCTGGCATTCTCATGCGTCGATCCTATATGGACACCGGACAGGCCGGTCCCCGGCAGTACTACAATGGCGATCATGCGGTTTTCTTACCTGGGCCCTCGCGGCACCTTCACGCAGATGGCGCTCATGCAGATCTCCGAGGATGAGTCGGAGCATGTGCCTGCGATCGACGTCCCCGCCGCCCTGCGCATGGTGCGCCGCGGCGAGACCGACTTCGCCGTCGTCCCCATCGAGAACTCGGTCGAGGGTGGCGTCAATGCCACCATCGACTCCCTGTCGAACGGGACCGCGCTGCGGATCGTTGCGGAGATGCTCGTGCCGATCACGTTTGTGCTCGCCGCACCCGCCGGAACCCGCCTCGAGAACGTCAAGAGGGTCGGCACGCACCCGCACGGATGGGCGCAGTGCCAGAACTGGATCTCCGAGAATCTCGGCGATGTCGCCCATGTGCCCGCAACATCGACGGCGGCGGCCGCCGCGGCGATGGCGGAGGGCAACGCAAACTTCGATGCGGCCCTGTGCAACCCGCTGTCCGCCGAGCAGTACGGTCTGACGGTCATCGCCGAGGGCGTGGCGGACAACCCGGATGCTGTCACCCGCTTCATCTGCGTCGGCCCGGAGAACATCCCCCTGCCCGAGCGGACGATCTCGGACAAGACAACGCTGCAGGTTCAGCTCCCCTCGGACGAGGCGGGGGCACTGCTCGCCATGCTCGAGCAGTTCGCGACCCGCGGAGTCAACCTGTCCCGCATCGAGTCCCGCCCTGTCGGGGACTCCCTCGGCCGGTACCAGTTCTCCATCGACTGCGAGGGTCACGTCGAGGATGAGCGGATCCAGGCCGTCCTCATCGGTCTGCACAGGACGTGCCCGCTCGTCCGGTTTTTCGGCTCCTACCCGAGCGCGACACAGGTACCGATCACGCTTCGGCCCGGGACGGCCGACCAGGATTTCGCCGCGGCCCGCACGTGGGTGGCCAGCCTGCTTCCGAACAGCTGATCAGAAGCGGACGAGCAGTCCGCCCGGTTCGACCCTCGCCCTGATCGTCGTCGCATAGCCGAGAACGTCCCCATCGACCTGGACGCGCTCCGGCTCGCGCGTGACGACGCTCGCTGCGCGGGTCTTCTTGAGGTCGATCCGGCCCGTCTCCGGTAGGGCATCGTGGGTGACGCCCATGCCCGCCAATCCCATCCGACGCACGAGATCCGCCCAGCCGACGAGTCCGCCCTTCGTATCGATGACGACGAGGTCGATCCAGCCGTCATCGAGCTTCGCGTCCGGCGCGAGGACAACCCCACCAGGAAGCCGCCCCACGTTCGCGAACATGATCGATCGAGCGTCGATCGGCACCTCCTGCGCCACCCCCGTCGTCACCGTCGCCCGAATCTTCGTCGTCGCCATGTTCTTGACCGCGGAGGCGATGTAGGCGAACCATCCGAGCTTCGACTTCAGCTCATCATCGGCGTCGCCGACCATCGCCGCATCGAAGCCGAGACCGGCGATGACGGCGAAGGCATGCTCGCCCTCCGGGACTGACACCGCAACCTCATCGTCGCTGCGGATCTGCTCGATCTCAGCCTCGGTCAGCGGATCAGCCTCGAGGAAGCCCAGGTCCATCGAGTGGGTGCCACCCGTCAGGGCGGTCCGCACCATCTCCTCCGACGAGTTGATCGGGAGATCGAGGTTCCTGGCGAGGAGGTTGCCGGTGCCGAGGGCGACGATGCCCAGGGCGACGCTGCTGCCCGCAAGGCCCGCCGCCACCGCACGGACGGTCCCGTCCCCGCCGGCGGCGATGACGAGGCCGGCGCCGTCGGCGGCGGCCTGCCTCGCCTGATCATCGCCCGGGTGCTCAATCGTCGTCTCGACGAAGCGCACGTCGACATATCCGGCATCTGCCGCCATGTCCTCAACCATCCGGGTGAAAACGGGAACGTCGATGTTCTTGACCGGGTTGTAGATGACAACGACCGGTTGGGACCTCAGATCGTCTACCGCGGCCTCCTCTGATATCGGTTCGGGCCGCCGGCCCGATACGGCGGCGAGCGCCCGTCGGGCTCCGAGGGCGATGGTGAGGGCGCTCAGCGCCACGAGCAGGGCGGCAATGGCCAGCCATGAATCCCAGGTCATATCGGAAACATTAGCCGTGCGGGCTAGACTATTCACATGATTGATATTCGCTATGTCCGGGAGAATCCTGAGGCGGTGCGGGCTTCGCAGCGCGCCCGCGGTGCCGATGAGGCACTCGTGGATAGGCTCCTGTCGGCAGATGAGGCTCGCCGGTCGACCCTCCAGATCGCCGAAGAGACCCGCGCACAGCAGAAGGCTCTCTCCCGCACGGTCGGGAAGGCGAGCCCCGAGGAGCGCCCCGCGATCCTCGCCGATGCTCAGGCTCTTGCCGCGAAGGTCAAGGAGCTCGAGGAATCCGCGTCGGCCGCGAATGCCGAGTACGAGCAGATCGCCATGTCGATCGCGAATATCATCATCGACGGCGTTCCCGCCGGCGGCGAGGACGACTTCACCGTCCTCAAGCACGTCGGCGACGTCCCCGAATTCGACTTCCCGGTCAAGGATCACCTCGACCTCGCCGAGGGCATCGGCGGCCTCGACATGGCGCGCGGCACGAAGGTGTCCGGATCGCGCTTCTACTACCTCACCGGCATCGGCGCCCGCCTCGAACTCGCCCTGCTGACCGCGGCCGCCGACCTGGCCGAGGCGAACGGCTTCACCCTCACGGTCACGCCGACGCTCGTCAAGCCGGAGATCATGGGCGGCACCGGATTCCTCGGCGCGCACTCGGACGAGATCTACCATCTCGAGCAGGACGACCTCTATCTTGTCGGCACCTCCGAAGTCGCCCTCGCCGGCTACCACTCGGGCGAGATCATCGATCTGTCCGAGGGGCCGAAGCGCTACGCCGGCTGGTCGACGTGCTACCGCCGCGAGGCGGGCTCCTACGGCAAGGACACCCGCGGGATCATCCGAGTCCACCAGTTCAACAAGGTGGAGATGTTCTCCTACTGCACCCCGGCCGAGGCCGAGGATGAGCATGCTCGACTGCTCGACTTCGAGGAGCAGATGCTCGCGAAGGTTGAGCTGCCCTACCGCGTCATCGACACCGCCGCGGGCGACCTCGGCAGCTCCGCCGCACGGAAGTTCGACTGCGAGGCGTGGCTGCCCAGCCAGGAGCGGTGGATGGAGGTCACGTCGACCTCGAACTGCACGACGTTCCAGGCACGGCGCCTCGGCGTGCGCGAGCGGGTCGATGGGAAGACGCAGATCGTCGCCACCCTCAACGGCACCCTCGCCACCACCCGCTGGCTCGTCGCGATCCTCGAGAACCATCAGCGCGAGGATGGCAGCATCTACGTCCCTGAAGGCCTGCGCCCCTACCTCGGCGGCCGAGAGCTGATCGCCACCACGTGACGGTCTTCGGCGCAGCAGATGTGGCGAGGCTCGACGACGCACTGTCGGGCCTTCCCGGAGCGGGCCCTGAACTTCTCGTCGCCCTCGACCTCGATGGGACGACGATCCGCCACGACACCTCGCTCTCACGGCGGGTGTCGCAGGCGATCCACGCTCACCTCGAGGCGGGGTCACACATCGTCATCGCGACGGGCCGCGGCATCGACGCCATGATGCTCGTCGCCGAACAGCTCGAACTGCCGGACGGCATGGCCGTCTGCGCGAACGGCGCGATCACGCTCTCCCGCGAAGTGGGCGTCGTCGAGCCCGGGATCTACCCCGGCGCCCGCCTCCTTGATTACACGACCTTCAATCCGGCCGGAGAGATCGAGACGATCATGACGTACGTGCCGGAGGCGCTTCTTGCCGTTGAACCGGCGCGTGGACCGCGGCGCCTCTCAGCGCCGTTCCCCCACGGTGAACTGGTCGGCAGCTCGGTCATCCTTCCCCCGCACCAGCTCGCGGGCGATGATGCGACACGGCTGACCGTGCGCGCCCCCTCCCTGAGCGCCGAACAGCTCCAGGATCGGATCGACGGTCTCGGTCTCGATGGTGTCGAATACGCAGTGGGCTGGACCGCCTGGCTCGACATCTCCCCTTTCGGAGTCTCGAAGGCGACCGCGCTCGAGAAGCTGCGCCAGGAGTACGGTATGCCGACCTCGAATGTGCTCGCCGTCGGCGATGGCGACAACGATATCGAGATGCTCGGCTGGGCCGGCACCGGTATCTCCATGGGAGACGCCAACGACCGTGTCCATGCGGCCGCCGATGCGAAGACGGCATCCGTGGGCGACGATGGCCTCGCCATCGTCCTCGAACGACTTCTCTGACGCTCAGACGTCAATTGCCGCTGTGGGCCCGCCGAGTGATCGGCGGGCCCACTCGTTGCGGACGGAAGGCGGCGCCCTACCTCCGCTGGTCCCTTGTCGCTCCCACGTCGAGGACGACCTTGCCGAACGGCTTCGACTCCGTGACGTAGGCGAAGGCGGCCTCGACCTCGTCGAGGCGGAATCGCTCGGCGACGAGGGGGACGATCTGGCCGGCGGATAGGCGCGGCAGAGCGAAGTCGGCCGCTGCTCGGACGATCGCCTCCTTCTGCTCCGTGGGCCGGCCGCGCAGGGTCGTACCGTGGACGGAGAGTCTCTTGACCATCATCCGCCCGAGATTGATCTCCGAGATGGCGCCGGCCTGGAGGGCGATGACGGCGATCCTGCCGTCGGCTGCGAGAAGCGGAAGCAACTCGCCGACGTCGGCTCCCATGATGTCGAGCACCGCATCCACACCGTCCGGCGCGTGATGCCTGACCTGTTCGGCGAGATCACCGTGGTGGTCGACTGCTATGGCGCCGAGGCTCTCGACCGCCCGACACCGCTCCTCCCCGCCGGCGGTGGCAATCACCGTCGCTCCGAGCTCGCGGGCGAGCTGCACGGCGATCGTCCCAAGGGATCCCGAGCCGCCCTGGATGAGGACGGTGGTCCCGTCGCCGACTCGAAGCACATCAACGAGATTGGACCACGCGGTCGCGAGCGATTCGGGGATGGCGGCGGCGTGGGCCTGGTCGATGGTGTGCGGCACTGTCATGACCTGCCCCTCGGGCACCGCCACATAATCGGCGTAGGCTCCGGCGGAGAGCAGCGCCATGACCCGTTCACCCGTGTCGACTCGGTGGCCGGAGACTTCGAGGCCGAGGATGTTCGAGGCACCTGGAGGGGGCGGATAGCTTCCGGCCACCTGGCTGAGATCGGCCCGGTTGATCCCGGCGAAGTCGACTCGGATGAGGACCTCGCCCCGCCCGGGGGTGGGGATCGGCACCTCCCGAAGATCGAGGGACTCGTCAGTCATCGCGCGCATCGTTTCAGTCATTGCCCCATTGTGACAGCGATGTGCATGTCCATAGCGGAATCAGTAGAATGAGCGGGCTTGGAGGGTTGTCAGAGCGGCCGAATGAGACGGTCTTGAAAACCGTTATGCGGCGACCCCGCATCGGGGGTTCGAATCCCCCACCCTCCGCCAGTGTCCTGAGTCGGGACGTCGTTGACAGACGATGTTCCGGCTCAGGACTTTCTTGTACTCCAGCGCGGCTTGTTGGACTTTCCCGTGCATTCGGCCTTCCCGCCTGCTTTGCGGCCGGACTCGAGAACGAGGAATCCCTATGCGGTGATCTATTTGGTCGGACATTTCGTGTTGCCAGCAGGTCCCGTTATGACAGGTATGACGGGGAAAAGTCGGGATGAGAGTGGGACTCATCTCCACGTCTCACAGTCGAGCTTTCTCCCTGTGAACGTATTTCACAGAAAATTGTGTCCGGGCGCACCCGTAGTCTGAAAACAGATGAAAAGTTGATTCACAGCGGCCATGGGAGGCTAAGATGTTCACGAATGCACAGCGTCGGAAGAAGACCAACCAGTACGGCGATCGACGAGCCATCCTCGTCGATCTCGAGAACATCATTGGAGGAGCGGCCATGACCGTCGACGAGGCCGCGTGGGGCCGGGCGATCCTCGAGCTCGTCCTCGCCATCCGCCCCAATGAGCATGTCATCATCGGAGCCTGCGAGAAGGGCCACCTCAACACGAAGCTCGCCTGGGCGGGCGCCCGGGTGGTCGGCACCGGCACAGGCCCGGACGCTGCGGATGAGGCACTCATTGAGGTCCTGGAGGACGAGGAGCTCGGTGAGCGCTTCACCGAGATCGTCCTCGTCACCGGCGATCACGGCTTCGCCGAGACGGTCCGCAGCCTTGTCGGCGGGGGCACGCCCGTGACAGTGGCCTCCTGGCGGGGCGGCCTCTCACCACTCCTCGTGGCCGCGGCCTCCGGAGTCATCATCCTCGACGAACTTCTCTCCACCTACGTGAAGGCGGCGTAATGTCTGACCAGCTCCTCTCCCCCACCAACATCGCCGAGCTCGCGTCGGTCAGCCGACCGGTCGTCAGCAACTGGCGCAGGCGCTATGACGACTTCCCGGAGCCTGTCGGGGGCACCGACTCCCGTCCACTCTTCTCCCGGGACGAGATCATCTCCTGGCTGACCGCGCGTGACTACACGGTCACGACCGACACCGTCACGGAGATCTGGGCATCCCTCAATGTTCTGCGGGGGGTGATGGAGGTGGACGAGGCGGAGATCCTCATCCTGCTCCTGTTCGGAATCCGCCAGTACCTGCCCGACGAGTTCGATGAGATCGCGAGCGCACCGGTGGACGGGCGACTGCCGCTCCTTGCGGCGGCGGAGGCCGAGCTCCGCGGCCTCTATCCCATCGATGAGAGGAATCGAGCCGCACTGCGGCTCGATCTCGCCGACCTTCTTGAGGACGTCAGCCCCGCAGCCATCACCCCGCTCCTCACGGCGATCGGCTCGGCGGCCGTCGGACGGATCGCCGAGTATGCAGATGAGATCATCGGGCGATTCTCCCGGTCGGACCGGTTCGGCAATGTCCACGGGAGCGTCGAGGCCGGCTCATCCGCCCTCCTCGCGGCGCTGGTCCGGGATGTTGAGGGAACGGTCTACGATCCCGCGAGCGGCATCGCCGACGCCCTACTCCAGGTTTCAGCCCATCACCGCGCCACCTCCCTTGTCGGTTCGGAGATCAGCCCGCGAGCGCTCACCATCGCGTGCCTGCGGACGATGCTGAGCGGCGTCAACGTCTCGTTCACGCTGGGCGATGTGCTCGCGGAGGATCCTGTGCCGGGACTCAAGGCGGATGCGATCATTGCGGAGCCGCCGCTGGCCCTGCGGATCGACCCGACGGAGATGCTGGCCGACCCGCGGTACTCCCATGGGATCTCCTCCTCTTTGGGCAGCGAGCTGCTGTGGATCCAGCACGCCCTCGCCCACCTTGCTCCCGAGGGCCGGGCGTACATCCTCACCTCGCACACCGTGCTGCGGCGGGGGCGCAACGAGCAGGACATTCGCGCGAGCCTGCTGACAGCCGGCTGCGTCGAGGCCATCGTCAGCCTGCCGAGCCGCACGCTCACCTACACGGCGACGGCACCGGCCCTCTGGGTGCTTCGGAACCCGGGCCCGGCCGATCCCGTCCTCCTCATCGACGCCCGGGAGGTGACGGATCCTCAGAACGTTATTCCCTCGTGGCTCGGCGGAGACCGGATCGACGCACCTCATGCCCGCGTCGACATCACCGCCCTCCTCGCAGCCGGATCCGATCTCACTCCCGCGCCGTGGACCGGCGTGCGGGACGTCGACCCCGCGGCGATCAGGGCGGCGGCCATCGACTCCACCGCCGCACTGTCCGCGATTATCGGGGAGATGGCGGCGTCGCCACTGACTCCCCTGGGCCTCGATGGGCTCCCCGAGCCCCAGATCACGACCGTGGGGAAGCTGTTGGAGATGAAGGTGGTGGAACGGGTGCCCAGCCGCATGGGGCAGGCCCCGGAAAAGGATGACCCCTGCGTCATCCACGCCAAGCATCTGCGAGACCAGTCGCTCCCGCCCCAGTGCGAGAACCCCACCCTCAACTCCCCCGAGGAGACCGAGCCCGGCGACGTGCTTCTGTCAACGATCCACGGCACGCATGCAATGGTCGACTGGGACGGCGACCATCGTGTGAGCCTCAGCGTCGAACACCTGCGTGTGACAGACCGGTCCGCGCTCGCACCGGACTACCTCGCCCTCGCGCTGACGGGAGCCTGGAACGAGCGCTTCCGAGTCGACTCCACACTCAGCCGAATCCGCCTTCAGGACATGGAGATCCCCCTCATTCCGCTCGCGGATCAGGAGAGGGTGGCGGCGCTCCTCACCCGCATCCGCGACATTCAGGCCCAGGCCAGTCGGCTCATTCGCCTCGGAGATAATGCCCGCGCGGGTATCCTCGACGCAGTCCGCCATCACGTCTCACTCTGAGTCCCACGCCGCCCCGCGATAGATATAAGTCCGCCATCTGCGGAGCACGGATGGCGGTATGGCGGTGCACACCACTCGCTCATTAGCGATTAGGGTGCTTGACCTGTAAAATGGTTGACGCTAGCTCATAGCACCTGGAGATGTCGCATAGTCAGGTCGAGTGCGCCTCCCTGCTAAGGAGGTAGGGGTGCATAGCCCCTCGAGGGTTCAAATCCCTCCATCTCCGCGAAGAGCCCTCTAATCGTTGAAATACCAGCGATTGGAGGGTTTTTCTTTTGTCAAAAACACCCCCGCGTGTATCATTGTGTGTATCATTATTTCTATGGCAAAACCTAAGCAGCGCCAAGATGGCGAAGGCTCTGTGTTCCAGACAAAAAACAACGGCCAGCTCGTGTGGTGCGCCTCATCGACCTACTGGCACGAGGGCAAGCGCAGGTTTGTTCGAGGTTTCGGCGCAACTCCTCAGCAAGCGATAGCCAACCGCAGCAAAAACCTGTCCCAGAGGGTGTCTAAACGGCCCGTAGAACGCCGCACAGGCACAAGCGCTACCACCCTACTGAACCTATGGTTGAGCGCGTTAGACGGCACTGTAGGGCCTGAGACGCTACGCAAATACCGCAGAGATCTCGAGATCCACATTCTTCCCCATCTCAAAGGCGAGACCATCGAGACGCTGACCGAAGAGCGCTGCCACAAGCTCTTTTACAGCGACCTAAACACCATCGGCACCAGCGCGCGCAAGCACGCTTACAGGACTTTCAGGGGAATGCTGAATTTTGCAGTCAAGCGCCGCCTCATTGAAGCAAGCCCCCTCCATTTTGTTCCAGAGCCACAGCACACCAGCGTGGTGGAGCAGAGCGACACGAAGTGGATCAACAAGAGGATCAGCATCGCCAAGGGCCTGCTTAGGTGGATCGGGCAGCCAGAGAACCCATATCACGACGTTTATCCGCTGTTCCTAATGCTTTTCTTAGGCCTCAGACGCGCCGAAATCCTAGGCCTCGAATGGTCGTGCGCTAACCAGCTGACCCGCAAAGGGCACGCGAGCATTGTCATTAAACAGCAACTCTCCCGCCACGAAAAGCACAGCGGCCAAACCGGCTATTACATCAAGCCCACGACCAAAAGCAAAAAGGCCCGCAGTATCCGCCTACCCGAACGGTGGCGGTTAGCCCTCATTGAAGAAAAGAAGAAACAACGCCGCAGCACCGCTATATCCAGCGATCTTATTTTCGTCCGACCCAACGGCAGCCCCTGGACCTACAAAACCTTTTATGACACCTACTACGAAGTCCTCACGGCCTACATCAACCACAAGAGAGACCACCCCAAGCCCTTAGACGAAAGCGAAACAATTCGACCCCACGCTATCCGGCACCTGTGTGCTTCCATCCTCTTCGATGAAGGCGTCAGCCTCGAAGTTGTCCAAGAAATCCTCGGCCACTCAGATCGAGCGATGACACTCCACTACACCCACTTAACCCGCAACAGCAAGACCAAGGCAGCGGCCTCCCTGGAGAAAGCCCTACTCACATAGCCAGCAGATCAGTGGCCCCCGAGACACCCAAGCGCACACGAGCACTGTGATCCAAGTCGTATTCATCACTAACGTCCTCCATCACCCCGTTGTGATCGAGCCTTTCAACTGTGTGAAAGCGCTTAACGAAAGCGTCCCAGTCCTCCGGATGTTCGCGCTGAACATCTTTATACTGCTGCTCCAGACGGCGATTAGACACCACCCACACCTCACTGTAAGCAGCCCACCTATTTTCATAACGCGCAGGCAGTTCAAAAGGCTGACCCGCCAGGACATTTAACATCAGCGAAAAGTCCAATTGAGACCTGAACTCATCAATAATCAGCACGCCCTCGCCGTTGTAGCTATCAAAAGGATGAGTGTAATCCGTGATCCTAAAAGCATTAGCGCCATAGCGAGAAAGCAGCCCACGAGTTTTACCCGAACGCGACGGCCCGCTCAAATTGTCGGCGGCAGTTGAATTTGGTGCATTTCCGGCGATCGAAAACTGAGCGGTTTTAGTTTACAGTTCCTTGTTCTTGTCGGTGTCTGATCCGGTAGGAGGTTCCTTTCGTGGTCAGGACTTGGGCGTGGTGGACGAGCCGGTCGATGATGGCTGTCGCAATCGTCTCGTCGTGGAAGATCGTGGACCAGGACCCGAAAGCGAGGTTTGAGGTGATCAGGATGGATGATTGCTCGTATCGGTCCGAGATGAGCTGGAAGAACAGGTTCGCGGCTTCTGGCTCGATGGGGAGGTAGCCGAGCTCGTCGATGATGATGAGCTTGTAGCGGCGAATACGCCGCAGCTCTTTCGTCAGGTCTCCCTTGTTGTGAGCGGCAGTGAGCGACTGGATCCAGCCGGCTGCGGTGTCGAACAGGACCGGGATTCCGGCCCTGGTCGCGGCAATGCCGAGCCCGATCGATATGTGAGTCTTCCCGGTGCCTGGTGGGCCGAGAAGGATCATGTTCTCCGCGTTGTGGATCCAGGTCGAGCGTGATGCTGCTTGAACGTCTGAGCGCAGGTGGGGCTGGTGATCGAAGGTGAAGTCCTCAATCGTCTTCATGGACGGGAAGTGTGCTCGTTTCCGTCGTATCTCGGCCCCAGATGCTTCCCGGGCGGTGACCTCGGCTTCCAAAACCGCGGCTAAGTACTCCTCGAACGTCCAGCCCTGTGCCCGCCCAGTGTCAGCCAGGCGAGCGAAAGAAGCTTGAATACGTGGTGCTTTCAACGCACTCGTGTAGTACGTGACGTCTTTGATCGCCTCCATTTAGGCCACCTCGATGTCAAAGATCTGGTCATATACTGCCAGGTCCCCGCCCTGGACCGTCACTCCGTAGCCGGGCAGGCCCTGGCGCTGCTGAAAGGTCGCACGCAGCTTCCGAGCGGTCTCCACGTGGTCAGGGTCGGTCACCTGACCGCCGCTGCCCCAAAGACGCTCATGAGTCGTGATGACCTTCCCGCCCGTACTGACTTGGACCGTCGACAGGTCCATGGTGACGTCGATGCGGTGCCCGATCCACCTGGGGTCAACACTGTAGGCGTTCGCGCCGATCTCGATGTAGTAGTCACGTCCCAACCGCGTCTGCACAGTCCACCTCGCTGCGGGATCAACCGGCGGCAACGCACCCATATGCTCGAGCTCGACGGTCAGGCCCTGGCCCCGAGTTTGGTCTTTCCCTCGTGGTTTCTTCCCTCGGATCACCTCGAGCCAGCCGGCGAGTTGAGCATTGAAATCCTTGGGACTGGCGAACGTCCGCCCGGGCAGGAACGAGGTTTCCAGGTAGGAGTTGAACCGTTCGACCACGCCCTTGGTCTCCGGGTCATAGGGTTTGGCTTGGACGAGCTTCACTCCGAGGGTTCCACAGAACTCCGCGACTTCCTGCCCGAGCTTGCCGTATCGTCCGATTCCGGCCTCGTTGTCCCACAATAGGCGTCGAGGAACCCTGCCAAAGGTGCTGATCCCGTCCCACATGCCCAACAGCAGGTCCGGGCGTTGCCGGCTCGGGATCATCAAGGCAACGGGATACTTTGACCAGGCCAGGATCATCGTCAGCACAGGGAAGCGTGCCGTCTTGCCGTTCCCGATCGGGATATCAACATTGGGGAACCACAGGTCACACTGAGCCACATCCCCGATCTCCCACTCCAACCGGTCCGCAGGATCGAGACGTCGTGGCGCATACTCAGGACGGATCCGTGCCACATTCTGCCGCAAGGCCCTCTCCGAGTAAGGCCAGCCCACCCGCTCGCCGATCACCGAGGCCGGCATCGTCGGACACTCCTCCAGCAGCCACCGTATCCGGGCCTCATACTCCCCAAACTTCGTCGGTGTCCTCGTGCGGACATAACGCGGCGGCTGATCAGACTTCACCGCCCGATCCACCGTATTGCGTGAGATACCCAGCTCAGCAGCAATACGAGCCTTCGGTACACCCTCGCGGGCAAGCACCCGGATCTTTTCCCAATCGTGCATTGAAATCACACTCCACATCGTTAATCGAAGTGCTCACTTTTCAAATGCCGAAACTGCTCACTTTTCAACTGCCGCCGACACTCAAATAATGAACCAGCGGATCACGCTCACGAGTGCTCCACACAGCCCTATCCCTTTCACGCTCCAGACGGTCTAAATAACGGGCATAACGGACAGCCCCAGGCTCCGTCAGTATCAGCTCTGAAGCCTTCCGCCCCATCAGCAGGATCTCGCTCTCCAGCCGCACAAGATCACTTCTTTTACCCTGATCATCGGCCAAATCAATCTCGCCATTACTGATTTTCACACCCATCGAGGTATCTGATTGAACCGTCTTCGGTTTCTTGCCGGTGTTATACGGGTGCCAGCTCCGTGTGGGCGGGCGTTTCTAGGTTAGCGTAGTAGAGGTATTCATATTCATCGGGTGTGAGGTCGTCGATGCGTGAGTGCAGGCGCGTGGTGTTGTACCAATCAATCCACTGCGCCGTGACCCACTCAACGTCCTCGAGCTGTTTGAGCGGGCCGCTGCGGAACGGTGAATCATCTCGGATCGCCTCGGTTTTGTACAGACCGATTGTGGACTCAGCGAGCGAATTGTCGTAGGCATCGCCGATCGATCCGATCGAGGCAGCGATGCCTTCCATGGCCAACGTCTCGGCGAAGCTCACGGATGTAAATTGAGCTCCGGCATCGCTGTGGTGTATTAAACCTGCGTTTGCAGGGTGTCCGGCCTGGTCACGGCGCCACAATCCCATCCGTAGCGCGTTGGTCACCAGGGGTGTGGTCATTGACGCCGAGGCATGCCAGCCCACGATCGCGCGGGAGAAGCAATCAATGACAAAGGCGACGTAGACGAAGCCGGCCCAGGTGCGCACGTAGGTGAAATCAGCAACCCACCGCTCATTCGGTATGGGCGCGGTGAAGTCACGTTCGACCAGGTCAGGGGCTCGGGCGGCACTCCGGTCGGGGATCGTGGTGCGTACTCCTTGGCCGCGGACCCGGCCATTCATCTCGAGATCACGCATCAGCCGGTCAACCCGCCGGGCTGAGACAACCAGTCCGTGGCGGCGTAGGTAGGCCACCATTTTCCGTCTGCCATACATCCCTTCCGGTGTGCCGACCGTGGCCAGGAGGGCGTCGATGATGATTGCATCATCAAGGTCGCGGTGGCTGGGGGTGGCGGTTTTCCAGGACCGGTAGGTCCGTGCGCTGACCTGTAGGCCCTGGCCCGTGAGGACGTCGCAGATTTGGGTGACTCGGTGGCCCTTGCTGCGTTGGTTGTCGATGAAAGCGATGGTCATCGGGATCGGGGGCCGAGTTCCCCCGCGAAGAAAACCGCTGCGTCGCGCAAAATACTGTTAGCTTCTTCCAGCTCCCGGATCTCTTTACGCAAGCGTTTATTCTCCTCAAGGACATCTGAGGATGTGCCGTCTCGTTGTCCGCCATCGATCTGGGCTTGGCGTACCCACCGGCGTAGAGATTCTTTACCGATCCCGAGCTGCCCGCCGATCTTCACACAGGCCTCGGTCAGATTCGCGTATTCGTCTAGGTGGTTCAAGACCAAGCGGATCGCGCGTTGTTTTGTTTCTTCAGGAATGCGTCTGGGCATAAATCCATTCTCTCTCAGACTCACAAAACAACGGCAACAAACCGAAGACGGTTCAGATTTGCTCACATAGTCATAAGCCTGTTTCTTAGTCCCCATTCGGGTCTCAAAGTGCCCACGCGGAAATTTCTTCTGGAGCGTCGAGAAATTGATCGGGTTCTCGTTCTCGATGTAGATCTGCCAGTGCTCGTAAGCGTTTTCACCCTTACCCTGTTCTAACTGACCGACATACACGTAGTTTTTCAGCTCGTTCTCGACATAATCCTGATCGTAAGTGTCAGCCGGTAAAGTCAGTATCCAGCTCCTTGACCTGTTCGTTGTGCTCATTGTTCTAACTCCTCATTTGGCCCTCAATCTCTCGATTTTTTGGCTTTCTCTTGATTTCACTTCTGTGTTCAAAAACATTAGGTTCTACCGTGGTTATTCAGGGATCACCCCAAAAACAGACACAGCCAGACACATCCACTTCTGTGTTCAAAAACATTAGGTTTTATCAGGGTTTTTCAGTGGTTTTATACCCAGACACAAAAGTTAATTGAGGTAATACTTACTCAATTAACAGGCGGCTATCGCCGCCCTGCGGGGCTCGCTGACAAACAAACGGGTCATCCCGCGCCGCGCTTCCATCCCTTCCTATCGTCGGGATGTCCGCGTCGGCTTGTTTTCCCCGAAGCTCATCAGCGGCCCCGCATCCACACGCCTTCTTAATTGAATATTCGTGGTTGTGGGAGCCACTCGTGGTGCCTTCCAGAGCCAGTCCACGTCTAGGCCGATGGTGTCGGTGAGAGCCGTTTATGGCGTGTTGGAGAGCCGCCCTGGTTAGGCTCCTTCCGTCGCGTGGATCGGTCGCGCGACGAAAGGAGCATGTACCCATGGTACGAAAGATTAAGTCGAAGCTGATTTTAGAGCTTCGTTCCCAGGGACAATCAGGCCGCGCGATCGCGGCCGCCCACGGGATGTCACGTAATAGCATCGCCCAAGTATTTGAAGCCGCCGACCGCGAAGGCCTGTCGTATGACGACATAGCCGAGGTACCCGAAGCGGAGGTTTATGCGCGGCTGTTTCCCGGACGTGGAGAACACACCAGCGTCTATGTCCAACCGGATTGGACCCGCGTGCACCGCGAACTTGCCAGGGTCGGGGTGACATTGAAACTGTTGCACAGCGAGTATGTCGACCTCGTGAAAGACGAGGGCGGTCTGGCGATGAGTTATGACAGGTTCTGCCGACGATATCAACATCATGTCCACCTCACCGGGGTCGCCTCACGGGTAGGGCATAAGGCCGGACAAGCAGTGGAAGTGGACTGGGCTGGCCCCACCATGACATTGACAAATCCCGTCACTGGCGCGGAGCAGAAGGTCTATCTGTTTATCGCTTGCCTGCCGTTCTCACGGTACGCGTTTGTCGAACCCTGCGCAGATATGACACAGACTTCCTGGTTGAACGCTCATGTAGCGATGTTCGATTACTTCGGCGGCAGCGTCCCGCGGATCGTCTGTGACAACCTGAAAACCGGTGTCATCACCAGGCCCCGGGAGGGCGAGATCGTCTTGAATGATTCCTACCGTGAGCTCGCCGGCCACTACTTGGCAGCCGTGCTCCCCGCCCGGGTGGGAAAACCGAAAGACAAAGCGAGCGTGGAGAACACGGTCTGGCACGTGGCCACGAGAATCAACGCCAAGCTCAGAGAGCATTCCTTCGCTTCTCTTGCGCAGCTGCGCCAAGCAATCCGCGCTGAGCTCGAAACTTATAATGCTGAACCGTTTCAGAAGCGTGCAGGCTCTCGCGCGAGTGTCTTCCGCACCGAGGAGGAGCCCCTGCTGCGGCCTTTGCCAGCAGTGGCTTATGAGATTGCTACCTGGGTCTATGGCCGTAAAGTCGCCAAGAACTCTCATGTGGTGTGGCAGAAGAACTCCTACTCCGTGCCGTACCCCAATATCGGTAAAACGGTTGACCTGCGGATCACACCGACGATGGTGGAGATCTACGACGGTCATGATCGGCTCACCAGTCACGTCCGCGTCCCCACCGGGACCAGCGGGGTATACCGCACGCATGACGGTGACCTGCCCGGCGGGAAGGGCTATCAGCCCTGGGACGAGCACCGCGTCCGTGACTGGGCCACCAGGATCGGAGCCAACACGCTCACGGTCGTTGATCGGATCTTTGCTGCTGTCCCAGTCACCGAGCAGGGCCTGGACCCCGCGCTGGCAGTCCTGCGCCTATCGAGGCGATTTACTGCCGGTCGGGTCGAGGCCGCCTGCAAGATTGCCTTGGAGGCCAATATTCGCTCCCCACGCTATAGCCACGTGCGCCCGATCCTCGATACCGGACAAGACAAAACCGGAACTGCCGCCCCTTCTTCTCAAAGTGAGGGTGGGGGCTATGTTCGCGGGGCGGCCTACTATGGCGGAGGCCGATCTAAATGACGATGCTCGATACTGAAACGAAGAACAAAATGCGCGACATGGGAGCCGAACCTCTGCTCGATGCCCTGAGCGCTCTTGACGACGGGCTCACGCTGGGGCTGTCGTTTGAGGAGAAGCTCAAGCTTGCTGTTGATGACGCCCACGCCGTGTTCACTCACGCGAAGATCCAAGGCCTCAAGCGCCGCTCAGGAGTGCGCTACCCCGACGCGGACCTGCGTAGGGTCGATATGCTCACCGAACGCGGACTGGACCAGGCCATGCTGGCTCAGCTGGGAACTTGCCGGTTCATCGAGTTGCACCACAACATCGTCTTCCAAGGCTTCACCGGATCGGGCAAGTCTTATCTTGGCTCCGCCCTTGCCAACCAAGCCTGCCAACACCGGATCCGCGCCAACTATGTACGGATGCCGGACCTGGAAGAGCTCATCAGCGTCGCAGCCGATAAGCCCCACGGGAAGACACAGCTGCTCAAGAAGCTGAGTAACTTCACTCTGCTTGTGATCGATGAATGGCTCCTCGACCCACCTGATGAAGCGCTTCAGAGCTTCCTCCTGGAGCTGCTCGAGCGTCGCTATGACGCAGCCTCAACAGTGTTCTGCACGCAGTATCCGAAAAAGGACTGGCACACCCGCCTCGGCGGCAGCGTCCATGCTGATGCGATCATGGATCGCATCGTTCACAACACGACGTGGATCGAGACCGGGACCTTCAACATGAGAGAACACCAAGCACAAATAATGCTCTAAACATGCGCGTGAGAGCCGGTGGCTCCCAACAACGCCAGTCACTGGCTCTCACGCGCGCCATAGCCGGCTCCCCGACACACGAACAGGTGGCTCTAAACAGGCCGGATACTCAAATTGTGGTTAAGGTAATCCTCGATTGCCCAGGCATCTGATGTCCTCACCAGCAAACGCCCTTTATCGTCCTTCACCGTTTTCATCCCAAAGCGCCGTATCAGTCGCCTGATAGTTTGAGTTGTCGTCCCTGGAGGGCACCCGTGTAGCGCTTCTTCAGTCGTGATCCAGCGATCCCAGCCCAAAAGGCCGAGATAATCACCCCAAGGATTTAGGCGCATTGCTCAGCACCGCCTCGATAAAGCGCTCGGCATCTTCTTTCCGCACACGCCACGCCTGCTGTAGCACAAAGACCGGCACGTCATAAGCGCGCAGCAATCTCCTTACAGTCGGCAACGACACCCCAAGCCTGGCAGCAATCTCACCAGTTCTCATTAGCTCTTTCATTTCAGCTCCTTCCCCCCTAAAAATTCTTCCCAATCCCGATTAAGCGACGACCCGGGCGTTTTTCCCCGTGAAAAAGAAAAACCTTCTTCATCAGTAGCAGCAGCAGGTTCAGCGTCAGACGGCTCAGGCGCTTTCCCGCATATCTGGTCAGGCCAAGTAGGCCCCAAATGCTCAACTTCGACCCGTTCCCTTATAACCACTTCTTCGCCCGTAAAGAGCGCCGCTAAGCGCTGTAAAAATAGCTCAAAGCGAGTGGCCCGGTAGTCATAGACTTCTTTCATCTCGCACACCCCCAAGGGGCGGGAGTGGTAGTTCCCCGCCCCATCTCAGTCAGTCCTTCTTCACAAAGGGGTTAGCAGCGTTCAGCGGCTCCAGGCGTTCAGCAATAATCGACACCCCGAGACGGCCATTGTTTGCCACATAATGAGTGGTCCAAACACGACCAGCAGCCACCATCGGCACACCAGCAGACACATCACACGGCTCGATCACCGCAAGCGTCAGATTTTGCTCTTCTTTCGAGGGCTTACCGCTGTCATCGAGCGTTAGACCCTTCAACGACGTTCTAAAGACCGGGCGACCATCAGGAGCAGTTTTCACCTCAGTTTTTTCAGTAGCACGATCAGTAAAAGTTTTGGTTTCAAATTCGCCAGCAGCAACAGGCAGCAAAGACACAAAAGCCACACCAGGCAAACCATTAGTTTCAATTCTCATTTTTTCTATCCTTCGATCTCTCACCCCCTGACCTCCAAGGGATTACTTCTAATATCAGAAAGACCAAAACGACCAAGCCGAGCAGCAAAAACCAAAAACATTAGGCTCTACCAGGGTTATTCGGGGATCACCCAAAACCGACAAAAAGAACGCGCCAAAAGTGTGATCAACATCACATAAAGAGTGCAAAGAGAAGCCCCCGCTGAGAGAGAAGCAGCAGGGGCCGAGGAGGTTCTATGACTATTTTACCAAAACGCCGTGTATCATTATATGTATCATTATTGCTTTCGCTGAGTAGCGAAACCGCGAGATAGCAACGTTTTAAGCCTTATAACCCAAATCCCTCCATCTCCGCTCGCGAATGTCGGGACCTCGTTGAGGTCCCGACATTTTTATCCTCGGCCCATCGCCACTGAAGTGCGCATCCCCTCCCCACTGTCCGCGGCGCCCTCCCCGCCTGTGGCATCACCTGGCGTGTCACGGCCACTTTCGGGAACATTGATGCGATTCACAACACCGGCATGATCCTCCCCGAAGACAGGAATGGACTAAAGGCCTACGCGGGAGCAGAATGTTGTCGCACGCACGCCCCGCGGGCTGACTGTCGCTGCGAGTTCCGCCCACGCTGACAGGCCTACTCTCCCCCATTCGCCGAAAGGGATTCCATGCTCTGGAAGCTGGTCCGCCACTACGCCGCGCCATACCGGACGTGGGTGCTCGCGGTCGTCATCCTGCAGACAGCCACAACCCTGGCCACCCTGTATCTACCGAGCCTCAACGCCGACATCATCGACAACGGCGTCGCCGTGGGGGATGTCGACCATATCTGGCGGGTGGGCGGCATCATGCTCATCGTTGCCCTCGTCCAGCTCGTCACCGCCGTCGCCGCCGTCTGGTTCGGAGCAAAGGTCGCCATGTCGGTCGGCCGGGACATGCGCAGGGCCGTGTACTCGAAGGTTGACTCATTCTCCTCTGAAGAGGTGGGCAGATTCGGTGCCCCCACACTCATCACCCGCAGCACGAACGACGTGCAGCAGGTCCAGATGACAGTCCTCATGACCCTCAACTTCATGGTCATGGTCCCCATCATGTCCATCGGAGGGATCATCATGGCGGTGCGGGAGGACCCGGGCCTGTCCTGGCTCGTGTGGACATCAGTGCCTGTCCTCCTCACGATCCTCCTCATCCTCGTCCGCATGCTCATGCCGCTGTTCCAGCGCATGCAGGACGCGATCGACGCGATCAACGGGATCATGCGGGAGCAGATCATGGGCATCCGCGTCGTCCGCGCCTACCGCCGGGAGCGGCACGAGACGGCGCGGTTCGCGGATGCGAATGCGGCGCTCACGGACATCTCAGTCCGCATCGGCCGCCTCTTCGTCCTCATGGGTCCGATCGTCACTCTCATCCTCCACCTGGCGACCGCCGCGGTCCTGTGGTTCGGCGGGCACCGAGTCGATCAGGGCCTCGTCGATGTCGGCGCGCTCACCGCCTTCATGCAGTACCTCCTCCAGATCCTCGTCGCGGTCATGATGGGCTCCTTCATGTTCATGATCTTCCCGCGCGCGATCGTCTGCGCGGCCCGCATCGGCGAGGTTCTCGACACTGAATCCTCCGTCCGCGAGCCTGCCTCCCCGCGGCAGCCGGAGTCCCACGCCGGGTCCGTTGAGTTCCGGGACGTCACCTTCGCCTACCCGGGGGCCGAGGCGCCTGTGCTCGCCGATATCTCCTTCACCGCCGAGCCGGGGAAGACCACCGCGATCATCGGGTCGACGGGGTCCGGCAAGTCCACCCTCATCAACCTCATCCCCCGCCTCTACGACGCGACCGAGGGCACGGTCCTCATTGATGGCGTACCGGTCGACGAGCTGGGGCGGGAGCATCTGAGCGGAGCAGTGGGAATCGTTCCACAGCGCCCCTACCTCTTCTCCGGGAGCATCGCCGACAATCTCCGCTTCGGCGCACCGAACGCGACCGAGGATGACATGTGGGCTGCCCTCGACACCGCTCAGGCGAGCGACTTCGTGCGGGTCCGCAGCACGGGATCGGGAGACAGTGCCGCGAAAGGCCTGGAGTCCGCAGTCTCGCAGGGTGGCACGAACGTGTCGGGCGGCCAGCGGCAGCGCCTCTGCATCGCCCGCGCCCTCGTCGCCCGCCCCCGCATCTATCTCTTCGACGACTCGTTCTCGGCTCTCGATGTCACGACCGACATGAAGCTGCGAGCCGCCCTCACCGACTACACGGAGGGGGCCACCGTCATCATCGTCGCCCAGCGGGTCACGACGATCACCGACGCCGACCAGATCCTCGTCCTCGAGGAGGGCCGGATCGTCTCCCGCGGAACCCATGAGGAGCTCCTCGCGTCCTCACCCACCTACCAGGAGATCGTCGCATCCCAGATCAGCCGGGAGGAGATCGCATGAGCACCGATAAGGGCGACCTGACCGAGGAGGAGATCGAGGAGTTCCAGGACTCGGTCGACATGGGTATGTGGGGCGACAGCGCCCCACCCCGACGAGCCCAGGCGTTCTGGCCGTCGGCGATGCGGCTGCTGCGCCAGCTCGCGACCGAGAAGACTGCACTCGTCGTCGTCTTCATCATGGTCGTCATCGCCGTCGTTCTCTCCGTGTGGGCGCCGCGGATCCTCGGCGAGGCCATGGATGTCATCTTCAGCGGAGCGATCTCGGCTCAGATGCCGGAGGGCGCAACTCGCGAGCAGGTCATCGAGGGCCTCGTCGCCGCCGGGCAAACCCAATTCGCCGACATGCTGTCGGGCATGGACTTCACACCCGGCGAGGGCATCGACTTCGGTCGACTGAGCGTGCTCATCGGCATCGTCCTCGCCATGTACGCCGTCGCCCAGGTCTTCATGTGGCTGCAGGGCAGGCTCCTCAACGATGTCGTCATGCGGGTGATCTACCGCCTGCGCGATGACATCGAGAAGAAGATCAACCGGCTGCCGCTGTCCTACGTCGACTCGAACTCCCGCGGCGACATCCTCTCCCGCACGACGAACGACGTCGACAATGTCCAGGCCGCGCTCCAGCAGGCCTTCACCTCGGTCGTCTACTCCGTGCTCACCATCATTGGCATCATCATCATGATGTTCTCGCTGTCCTGGCAGCTCGCCCTCATCGCCCTCATCGCCCTGCCGCTTTCGGGCATCGTCGTCGGCATCATCGGCACAAAGTCCCAGCGGCTGTTCACCCACCAGTGGCGGAACACAGGCCGGCTCAACGGCCACATCGAGGAGGCCTTCACGGGCCACGAGCTCGTCACGGCCTTCGGGCGCCAGCAGGAGATGGGAGAGCGCTTCGACACGCGGAATGAGGAGCTGTACGCCGCCTCATTCAAGGCCCAGTTCTACTCGGGGATGATCATGCCGATCATGCAGTGGGTGAGCTACCTCGGCTACGTCGGCATCGCCGTCATCGGGGGCCTGCGGGTTGCCAACGGGCAGATGACGCTCGGTGCCGTCACCGCCTTCATCCAGTACTCCCGCGAGTTCAACCAGCCGCTCGGACAGGTCGCCGGCATGGCGAACATGCTCATCTCCGGCGTTGCCTCAGCCGAGCGGGTCTTCGAGCTGCTCGACGCGGAGGAGCAGACGCCCGACCTCGCCGAGCTCGCCGCCCGCGGCGAGGCGGCGGAGCCCGCCGCACTCTCGGAGCCGGTCCGGGGACAGATCGAGTTCGACCACGTCGCATTCTCCTACGTGCCCGAGGAACCCCTCATCACCGATCTCTCGCTGCGGGCCGAGCCCGGTCAGGTTGTCGCCATCGTCGGCCCGACCGGGGCCGGCAAGACAACGCTCGTCAACCTCATCATGCGGTTCTACGAGATCCAGGGCGGGCAGATCCGCCTTGATGGGGTCGATACGTCCCGCCTCGAGCGGGGCGAGCTGCGGTCCCGGATCGGCATGGTGCTGCAGGATGCGGTGCTCTTCAGCGGCACGATCATGGAGAACATCCGGTACGGCCGCCTCGATGCGACCGACGAGGAGGTGATCACGGCCGCGAAGGCGACCTACGTCGACCGCTTCGTCCACACGCTGCCCGATGGCTACCAGACGCTCATCGAGAACGGCGGCGAGAACATCTCCGCCGGCGAGCGGCAGCTCATCACGATCGCCCGCGCCTTCATCGCCGACCCGGCCCTCCTCATCCTCGATGAGGCGACCTCCTCGGTCGACACACGCACGGAGCTGCTCGTCCAGCAGGGCATGGCCGCGCTGCGCTCGGACCGGACATCCTTCGTCATCGCCCACCGGCTCTCGACGATCCGGCAGGCCGATCTCATCCTCGTCATGGAGCATGGCGCGATCGTCGAGCAGGGCACCCATCGCGAGCTGCTCGCCCGCGAGGGCGCCTACCACCGCCTCTACATGTCCCAGTTCAGCGAAGGGTCGGACCCCGACGCCGAGATCGCCCCGCCCGCCCGGAAGGCGTAGGGCGGCCGACTATTCGACGCGCTCCATGAAGGGGATACCGGCCTCGCGGTAGGGTTCCACGATCCGTTGGTAGGCGTGCTCGCCGAGCCCATCACGGAGAACGATGGCGATGGCGAGTGCGAGCGGTCCCTGCGCGGAGGAGGAGTTGGCGAGGAAGTACAGTGCGCGGCACGCCATTCCGTACTCGCCGCCGTAGACGGTTCCGTCGAAGACGGACTCAATGAACGCATCTCCGTTCTCCTCCTCCATGGCGTAGTCGCGAAGCGCCGATCGACCGAGTCGCTCCACCCCGTGGTAGGAGGCTTTGCCCTGATCGTCGAGGAAGAGGTACTGGTCGACGAGATCCTCGATCGCCTTGCCGCGCGGGCCGAAGACCAGCCAATCGGGAAGCTCTTCGACGACGCGGAGGATCGTCTCTCCGACGATGAGGCAGCGGAACATGAGGGAAGGCCATTCCGGATAGTCCTTGGCACCGGGCAGATCGGCGTGGATGATGCGGCCACCAGGACGCTCGGCGAAGAGGGCGAATCGTTCACGGGCGAGAACCCGCACGTCCACCAAGTCACCGGCGGCGAGCGGCTGGACCTGCTGACCCCGCTCGGGGATCGCGGCGTAGATGCTTGTGCCATTCAAGTTGTTCGACATGATGTGCCCCTCGTGCTTTGGTACAGAAGCCTAGCCGCATCTTCCCTCGGCGGCTCCTAGGAAAACACGCGGCCGGTTTCCCGCCGCCGCGGGTGCTCCCCGCTGGGCGCACGGATCACTGCTCGTTCCGAAGGGTCACAGGAGGGCTTCAGCAGGATTTATCGCAGGAGTACAGTGGAGCGCACAGCCCTCGCAGCTGGTCAGAGAGCACGCACTGAATCGAGGTGCCATGGTCGCGCACCGACTGAGCATCCGGGCTGTCGACCTCGTCGACATCCTCGTCTACGTCGTCGTCCTCGGACTGTTCGTCCAGCTGCTCCCCCAGGTCATCTCCGAGTCCTTCTCACTGACTCTCCTGACGGCGCTTCTCATGAAAGTCGCCCTCGAGATCATCATGTCAGCGAAGAAGCGGGCGGTCGCTCGACTGACGGGCGCACATACCCTCGCAGCCCGAGCGGTCGCGGGCGTCGCGATCCTCCTCCTGCTGCCGGGGAGCAAATTTGTCATCCTCTGGGCAACTGAGGCGGCTTTCGCCGGCTCGGTCTCGCTCGGAGGCTTCTACGCCGTCACGGTCCTCATCGCCAAGCTGACGCTCGCGCGCTTCGCCGTGCGCCTGATCATCCGAGAACCTCAAGAATCGGTCGCTGCGGCCGCCTAGGAATTCTGCCCGTCGCCGACGGATTCTGTCACAGACTTATCGGGCCCCTCAGCTGGAAGGCAACCGTCCGGACCGCAGACGTCACCCTCGGCATCGACGGTGATGATCTGCGTGAAGTCGAAGTCGGTCACAGTGCGACCGCCTGCCTGATCGCCTCACGGAAGCGCTCGGGAGCCACGGCACCGGGGATGGCGAGCCTCTTGTTGAGGAGGATGTAGGGGACGCCGGAGACTGCGAGCTTGTGGGCGATCTGCTGGTCGCCGCGCACGATGTTGAGGAGCTCCCGGTCCTGGAGCGCAGCCGTGGCCCCTTCGCGGTCGAGGCCGCTGCGCTCGGCGAAGTCGATGAGCTCCTCATCGTTGAAGGGGTTGATCTCCCCCGAGAAGTAGGCGGTCTGGATCTCGCGGAAGAATCTCTCCCCCACCTCGAGGCCCTGCTGGTTGGCGTACTGGGCGATGAGATGCACGGGGATCGTCGTCCCCATGAGGCGATCCGTCTCGTAGGTGAGACCTTCACCCTCCGCCATCTGCTTGAGCTGGCCCTCCATCCGCTCGACGTCTTCGCGGGGCATGCCCTTGTTCGCGACGAGCCGGTCGACGCTGCCGACGGGCTCGCGAATGCCCGGGTCGAGCTCGAAGGAGCGGATGTGGATCTCAGCCGTCACGCCCTCCGCCTCGAGCGCGCTCTGGAGGCGCGCCTCACCGATGTAGCAGAAAGGACAGACCAGGTCGGTCCACAGATCGATTGTGAGGTTCGTGCTCATAGCCGCCCATCTCGTAGTTGAATATGCAACATGGTAATGGACGGTCATTGGGTGACCGAGCCATTGTGACCGACAGCGGAAAGCGGGCCGCGCCTGGGTCCCGTATCCGCTGTGGCACACTCAGAATATGACTTCTACACCCCGGCCGGAGCTCATGCCCGTTCTTCTCGGCACCGACGTCGGCACCTATTCGTGCGCCCGAATGTTCCATGAGGCGTTCGGGTGCAGGTCAGTCACCGTTTCCGGCCTGTCAAGAGGGTCGATCTCCTACTCGTCGATCATCGACAACGTCTACGTCGGCCGCGGCGGCACGCTCGACGACGAGCTCATGATCAAGACGCTCATCGACATCGCCGACACGGATCGCACCCCCATCCTCATGCCGTTCATGGACCGCGACGTCGACCTCGTCGTCCGCCACCGCAGCGAGCTCGAGGCGGCCGGCTACATCATTCCCCTCGCGTCGAACGACGTCGTCGAGCGGGCCACCGACAAAGGCGTCCTCAACGAGGTCTGTTCATCTCTCGGACTGCCCACGGTCACGACGGTCGAGGCCAACCTCAGCGAGGACCGGGCGGTCTGGTCGGCCGGCCTCGCGGAGATCACGTTTCCGGCTGTCATCAAGCCGAAGGAGGGCGGCACCGCCTTCGGCCGTCTCCAGTTCACCGGCCAGCGCAAGGTCTACACGGCAGAGACCGTCGAAGAGGCACTGTCGATCCTCACGATGATCGAGGGAGCGGGCTTCACGGGCACCATGCTCGTCCAGGACATGGTCGTCGGCGACGATACGTACTCGTGGATCGCCTCCGGATACGTCGATTCACGCGGCACCGTGACCGGCATCTCCATGGGCCGCCAGATCCTCGGCCTCCACCAGTCCTCCTTCATCGGCAACGCCGGCATCATCCACGTCATCGACAACCCGGAGCTCCGCAGCATCGCCGAGAACGTCATCGCCGCTCTGGACCTGCGGGGCTTCTTCGCGATCGATATCAAGATCGACTCCCGCACCGGCGAGCCCTACGTGCTCGACGTCAACCCCCGCTGGGGTCGAGGCTCCTACTACGCGGCAGTGGGCGGAGTGAATCTCACGCGCGCGATGGTCGCCGACTTCATCGATGGCATCGCCCTCACCCCGCGGGTGGGTGACCGCGAGGGGATCTACGCCTTCGTTCCGCCCCTCACGATCCTGCGCTGGGTCCGCGACAGGAAGCTGCGCCGCCACCTCATGTCGCTCATGCTGCGCCGCCCTCCCGTTCACCCGCTCTCCTACTGGAAAGATCCGAACGTCAAGCGGTTCGCCTACCGCTATGCCGCGGACTTCAATCAGCTGCGCAGCCTCATCTCCTCGTACCCGAGCCCCTCCGATACTGCGTTCTGATCGCATTCTGGGCACAATAGGCGTATGCGATTCACCCGCCTGTCCCAGTCCGCATACGCCCGCTTCGTTGAGGAGCAGGAGCGTGTGCTCTTCCCCCAGCTGCCGCTCTATGCGGAGCAGCGCCGCGGCGAGGGTACCGAGGTCCACGAAGTTGGGGTTGTCGACACGGTCGACGGGCAGGAGCGAGTCGTCGCCGCAGCCCTCGTGCGCCATCAGCCCTGGAAGAGGGCTTTCACGCGGGCGAATATTGCCTACGGCCCGGTCATGGACTATTCCGACCGTCGGCTCGTCACGTTCTTCTTCGAGAGCCTCATCACCCACCTCAAGAAGGACCGGCGGATGCTGGCGCTGCGCTTCAATCCGCTCCTTGCGGAGCGGTTCTATGACGACATCACTCCAACCGGGCCGAATCCCGTCGCGAGCACGTTCAAGGCGGCGATGGCGGAGCTCGGGATCACGAACCTTCAGAAGGAGTTCTACGAGTCGGCCGACATTCAGGCCCGCTTCTTCTACACGAAGGACATCGCCGGCATGTCGTTCAAGGACCTGACGAAGTCCGTCGATCAGGTCGTCCGCACCGGCTTCAACCGGGCGGGGACCCCGGGTGTCGAGGTCAGGTTCCTCGAGGCCGACGAGTTCCACATCCTTGAGGACATCCTCTCCCACACCGCCGACCGGTCGCAGATGCAGGAGATCTCCACAGGCGCCATGTCGTTCTACCAGGGGATGAAGCGAGTCAGCCCCGACAAGGTGTTCGCACCGGTCGCGGTCCTCAACTGCGACGACTACCTCGCCGGTATCGCCACCGAGACCGCCGAGCTCACCGCCAAGGTCGCCGCTGTTGACGAGCACGAGCAGGCTCTCGAGGCGGAGGGGAAGAACCTCGCGAAGAAGCAGCGCACCGCCCGCAACGAGGCGAAATCGCGACGTGAGGTGCTCGAGCGCCGCGCCGAGGAGACCCGCTCTCACCGAGCGACGGCTGGCAACGAGATCGTGCTCGCCGGATCTCTCTTCATCGCCTGCCCGAACGAGCTCGTCTATCTCCTCTCCGGCTCCTACCGGGAGTACCAGTCGTACTACGGCATCTACCTCGTCCACCGCGCCATGTTGGAATGGGCGGTCGAGCACGGAATCGACCGCTACAACACCTTCGGCATCACGGGCGACTTCACCGAGGATGCCTCCGACGCTGGTGTCCTCCACTTCAAGCGACAGTTCAAGGGCGATGTCGAGGAGCTCGTCGGCACGTGGGAGGCCCCGATCCGGCCCCTGCTGGCCAAGGCACTCGGCGCGATCGGCTGATCCGCTCCGGGCCGCGTCGGGCTCGAACGGACACCGACTCCGACGCGGCCTAAGAAATCGTGACCGCTTTCATCTATCCGCGATTCGCATAGTCTGCAGAAAGCGCGTTATGATGAATGACGTCCCAGTGACTGGCGCCCGTAGCTCAACGGATAGAGCATCTGACTACGGATCAGAAGGTTGGGGGTTCGAATCCCTCCGGGCGCGCCAGGTGACTATCACCAGCGAGATCCCCTCAGGCATTGCCTGAGGGGATCTTCCGTTCCCGGCTCAATCGGCATCGCAGGAGCCGCCGATTCAATGCCAGTTTTGTTCCTCACCAGCTGACATACTCGGAGTGTCAAAGGCGACTGGCGGACATCCACCGCAAGAGAGGGCACTCATGGAGAACAAAAACGGCCTTGCGGAGCCGGGCTGGTATCCCGGACCGGACGGAGTTCAGCGTTATTGGGATGGAACGACATGGCTGTCGATCCCGGCGCCGGAGTCGGGCCGACAGGGCAACTCTCGCCGCGTCCGAGCATGGCTGGTGGCAGGCATCGCATCAGCCGTCATTGTGGGCCTCATTATTGTGGGCCTCATGTTCAAGGCCGATCGAGACCGTGCTCTGGCAGAGGAGTCTGCCCGCGCAGAGGAGGCCGCCAGCATCGCGGCCGCAGAGGAGGCCGCCAGCATCGAGGCGGCCGAGGAGGCTGAGCGCGTCCGAGAAGAAGAGGAGCGCGCGGAGCGCCGGCAGGAACAGGAACGGGACGCACGACGAGACAGTGTTGATGAGATCGAGGCCAGCATAGTGACAATGGCCGAAGAGCACGCCGCGAGCGGACTGATCGACGGGCCGATCCTGGAAGCGATCTGCTCGCCGGTCGCCGGAGGCTCACTCGACGATCTTGCAGAACAGACAACCGTCTTCGACTGCTTTGTCATCACGACGGAGCCCGACGAAAACGGTTCACAATCCGGCTACAACTACAACGCGACGATGAACTGGACCACCAGCCAGTACACCTACGGCTTCGGGTCGCCCTAAAGATCACCCTTGTTGCCGGCCGAGTCGTCCATGGCGAGGCGGATGTTCGAGAGCACCTCCCGAACATCCGCCTCTTTACCGTTTCCCGACGATCATTTGAGGAAACTCGCTCCCGTTAGTCAGCGATCGCGAGTGCAGACGCTCCCGCTGCCCACGGCGCTGACCTAGTTGCATAAAATAGAGCCAAGGGCGAGCCCTACACCCCTGCCTCGCCATTTGAGCCTCGCTCGGCGGGCTCATTTCACGGCGCGATCCCCGCCACAGCCCGGCAATGTGGGCGCATAATCGTCGCATATACCTTGAAAACATGAATGAACATTCGTCTCATGGATCACAATTTACGAAAACTGAGCGAGCTCGGCCTTCGCCACAAAGCCTGTTATCCCAGGGATATCCCAGAATCGAACCCCAGTTTCGTTACAAAATCGTTACTTGATGTGAGGTCCCGATGCTGGGACTCTGGTTAAGGTCTGTGAGGTATGTGATTTTTGTGCCCCAGTTCACGAACGAGTAAGAAGAATATGAACCGTACGAGTGGAGATAGTAGATGAAGGGCCTTCGGTGCGAAAGCGTCTACAAGGTATTCGGAAAGGACGCGGCCAAAGCGACGAAGATGCTTCAGAAGGGCGCGAGCCTCGATGAGATTCCAGAGGACGTGACCGTCGCGGTCAACGATGTGAGCTTCGAGGTGGCACCGGGCGAGATCTTTGTCGTGATGGGACTGTCGGGCTCCGGCAAGTCCACGCTCCTGCGGACACTCAATGCTCTGGGACCGGCGACGGGCGGGAAAATCTTTATCGGAGATGACGAGATCACCGCGATGTCGAAGTCGGCTGTGCGTAAGCTGCGCGCCGATTCGATGTCGATGGTGTTCCAGCACTTCGCACTGCTGCCGCACCGGACTGTCATCGACAACGCCGCGTACCCCCTTGAAATTGCGGGCGTGAAGAAGGAAGAGCGTCTCGAGAGGGCGGCTGAGTCCCTCGAGACGACGGGCCTGCGGGGCTGGGAGAACAACTACCCGTCCGAACTGTCCGGCGGTATGCGGCAGCGCGTCGGTCTGGCGCGCGCACTGACGGCGGATGCGCCGATCCTCCTCATGGACGAGGCGTTCTCAGCGCTCGACCCGCTGATCAGGCGGGACATGCAGGAGCTGCTCCTCGAGATCCAGGAGGTCAAGCGCCGCACCATCATCTTCATCACCCACGACCTCAACGAGGCGATGTTCGTCGGCAACCGCATCGCCGTCATGCGGAACGGTTCGATCGACCAGATCGGCACGGCCGAGGAGATCCTCACGAACCCGTCGAACGACTACATCGAACGATTCGTCCAGGACGTCGACCGGTCCCGCGTCATCACCGCCTCCTCGATCATGGTCAAGCCGCTCACCCGTCTGTACCGCGGCGACGGTCCCAACGTCATCCTCAAGAAGCTCGCGGAGATCGATTCGCCGGGCGGCTGGGTGACCGAGGGCGGATCGCGGCACCTCGTCGGCTCCGTCTATGTCGATGAGATCGTCTCAGCCCTGCGCAGGAACCCGCGCCTCAACTCAATCGAGGACCTCATTCACCCCATGCACCCCGGTGTCGGCCCCGACACCCCGCTCAACCAGGTGGTGGCCCCCGCCGCCGGCGACCGACTCACGGTCCCTGTCGTCTCTGACGACAATCGACTGCTCGGCGTTATCCCCAACGTCACGCTGCTGCGTGCGCTCGGCCAGGATGACGTCGTCATGCCTGTCGACCTCAGCGCCGCCTCTGCGGCGAGCGCCCCCTCAGCTGTTGATTCAGAGCCCACTGCCGATGCGGAGGAGAAGAACTGATGTCCAACGAACTCCTCTTTGAGATCCCCCTCGGATCCTGGGCCCGGTCCGCCGTCGACTGGCTGACCGCGAATCTCAAGGGCCTCTTCGACTGGCTCTCCGACGATCTGCTCCTGCCGATGTACAGGTTCCTCGCGAACCTCCTCACCACCCCCGACTTCCTCTCGATCGGCGTCATCCTCGTCATCATCCTCGCCCTGTGGAAGGGCTGGCAGGCAGGGGCCGCGACCGCGGGCGCCGTCGCACTCGGATACCTTCTCAACGAATTCGTCACCGGCGGCGGCCTCGCCCTCCCGTGGTGGGTCGTGGCAATCGTCTTCGCAGCCATTGCTGTCGGCGCCTACTTCTGGACGAACCTTCGGGTCGCCCTCGCGGTCATCTTCACGCTCGCGCTCGCCTTCGCGATCGACCAGTGGTTCCTCGTCAACGGGGTGGCGGAGGACGGCGCCATGATCCACGGCGTGGATAACCTGCCAGAGTGGACGATCGGAGCGCTCCTCGTACTCGTCGCGTTCGCGACGAAGGGCTGGCGTCTCGCGCTGGGCTCGCTCATCGGCTTCGCCGTCATCTATGGCGTCGACCAGTGGACGAATGCGATGTCAACCTTCGCCCTCGTCCTCGTCGCGTCCATCATCGCCATCATCCTCGGCATCCCGATCGGCATCCTCGCGGCCAAGAACCGTGCCGTCTCGACCGCCGTTCGACCGATCCTCGACTTCCTGCAGACGATGCCCGCCTTCGTCTACCTCATCCCGTTCGTCGTGCTCTTCGGCATCGGCGTCGTCCCCGGCATCGTCGCCACGATCCTCTTCTCGATCGCACCCGCCGTCCGCTTCACCGAGCTCGGCATCAAGCAGGTCGACAAGGAGGTTGTCGAGGCGGCGCACGCCTTCGGCGCGCACCCCGGTCGCATTCTCGGACAGATCGAGCTGCCGCTGGCACGCGCAACGATCATGGGCGGTGTCAACCAGGTCATCATGCTCGCGCTCTCGATGGTCGTCATCGCCGGCATGGTCGGCGCCGGTGGCCTCGGACAGGACGTCTACACGTCGGTGACGCAGGTCAACATCTCCCTCGGCGCCGAGTCCGGTATCGCCGTCGTCATCCTCGCCATGTACCTCGACCGGGTGACGGCCGCGTTCGGCACATCCAAGCACGAACAGCTCGCGAACTAGGACCCACACAACCAGAACACAACCAGAACACAACCAGAACACAACCAGAACACAACCAGAACGCAGATCCAGAACGCAGATCCACGAGAAGAACACACAACAACCCGTTTCGACGGGGAAGGAAGTTATGATCTCACGGACCACACGGACCGTTGCACTGACCACCACCATCGCCGCTGCCGCAGTGCTCTCCGCATGCGGAAGCGATGATGACAACGCGGGGGACGCTCAGTCCCCGGCGGGCGAGATCGCCATCGGCGTTCCCGCAGGATGGGATGAGGGTGTCCTCATCTCCAACATGACAGCCGTGACGCTGGAGGAGCAGGGCTACGAGGTCTCGCTCACCGACGGCGACATCGGCATGATGTTCGCCGGCGTCTCGACCGGCGACCTCGACCTGCTCATGGAGGTCGCTCTGCCGACCCTCCACGCCAACTACCTCGAGGCCTACGGCGATACGACCGAGGATCTCGGCTACTGGTACGAGGAGAACATCTCGAACATCGCGGTCAACGCGGATGCTCCGATCGACTCCATCGCCGAGCTCGCCGAGAACGCCGATCTCTTCAACAACGAGATCATCGGCATCGACGGCGGCGCCGGCATCACCCGCATCACCCAGGAAGAGGTCATCCCGACCTACGGCCTGGAGGGCATGGACTTCAAGATCTCCTCGACCGCCGCGATGCTCGCCGAGCTCGACGGTGCGATGGCGGATGGCCGCAACATCGCCGTCACCCTCTGGGTGCCGCACTGGGCGTACGCCGCCTACGACATCAAGAACCTCGAGGACCCCGAGCTGGCTTTCGGCGAGCCCGATCAGCTGCACACCTTCGCTCGGGACGGCTTCACCGCGGACTACCCCGACGTCGCGGAGATGATCGGCGAGGTTCACCTGACCGAGGACGACCTCAGCAGGGCCGGCAACTACGTCATGAACGAGAACGCGGACCGCGACACCTACACGGCGGTCTCCGAGTGGCTCGATGACAACCCCGAGGTCAAGGAGCGCTTCACCGTCGACTCAGACTCCTGAGTCGCGCGCTCTCACCAGGCACGATCCCAACGAAAGAAGGAATAGAAATGATGATTCGAAAGAAGGCCGGCGCGGCGCTCACCGCTGCCCTCGCCATGTCCCTCCTCGCCGCCTGCGGCGACGACAACGCTGCCGATGAGACAACGGACGCCGGCGGCGAGACCGCCGCGACCGGCGAGATCTCAATCGGTGTCCCGGCTGGATGGGATGAGGGCGTCGTCGTCTCCCACATGGCAGAGATCGCCCTCGAGGAGCAGGGCTACGACGTTGAGCTCGTCAATGGTGAGATCGGCGTGATCTTCACGGGCCTCTCGACCGGCGACATGGATCTCCTGCTCGACGCGTGGCTGCCCGTCACACACGCAACCTACCTCGAAAAGTACGGCGATGACATCGAAGAGCTCGGCACCTGGTACGAGGAGGCAAAGCTGGCCCTCACCGTCAACGGGGATGCCCCAATCCAGTCGATCGACGAGCTCGCCGACAGCGCCGACGAGTTCAACAACGAGATCATCGGCATCGACGGCGGCGCCGGCATCACCCGCATCACCCAGGAAGAGGTCATCCCGACCTACGGCCTCGAGGGCATGGACTTCAAGATCTCCTCGACCGCCGCGATGCTCGCCGAGCTTGAGGGCGCGATGAACGAAGGCCGCAACATCGTTGTGACCCTCTGGTCGCCGCACTGGGCGTACGGCGCCTACGACATCCGTGATCTCGAGGATCCGGAGGGCGCCTACGGCGCCGCCGAGGACATCAAATCCTTCGGCCGCAGCGGCTTCATGGACGACTACCCGGAGGTCGCCGAGGTGCTCTCGAACTTCACGCTCTCCGATGAGGAGCTCTCCGACCTGGAGAACTACGCCCTCAACGAGAACGCTGATCGCGACACCGCAGAGACCGTCGGCGAGTGGCTCGATGAGAACCCCGATGTGAAGGACCGCTTCACGATCGACGCCAACTGAGGCATCGCGGGAAGGGCCGGGCGAGTCCCGGCCCTTCCGCATGTCACGACATTCGAGGGACCGCGTTCATCGGACACGCACGTTTTCCTAGGACCGAAGTACTAGATAACCGCGCGAGTACCCGCGGTATTGATGCTCAGCGGGACGGTTTTGGACCTCCGAGCCGGGAATTCGCCACTTTTACACCGTTTTGTTCCGTTTCTGCGCCTTTTCCTATGGAAAAATCTGAGACCGCCGACCAATCGCGTCGCCCGAGTCGTAGGCTCACCCAAAGGCGCAACTTGGTAACACAGCCGTGCACGGCTTTGCATTCCGCTAGTATCTCGATATCAAGAAGTGGCGTAGGTCTCTCCCGCCGACCGCTTTCGGCTTCTGCACCGCCGCTTGGGAGAGGTGACCACTCGGCGCACCGCCGCGCCTGAGAAAGGGAAGATAATGAGTCAGATAACAGGACAGACGATCGCACTGATCGTCTATTTCCTCGCCATGATCCTCATCGGAGTGTGGGGATTCAAGAAGACGAAGAACTACGACGACTACATGCTTGCCGGGCGCAGGCTCCACCCGTTCCCGGCCGCGCTGTCGGCAGGCGCCTCGGATATGTCCGGCTGGCTCCTCATGGGTCTGCCCGGCGCGATCTACGCTGCTGGCCTTGTCGAGGGCTGGATCGCCGTCGGCCTGACGATCGGCCAGTATCTCAACTGGAAGTTCGTCGCCCCGAGGCTCCGCTCGTACACGGAGATCGCCCGCGATTCGATCACAATCCCCTCCTTCTTCAACGCCCGCCTGGCGGGAACGGGTCGGGGCCTGACGATCACGGCCGGCATCATCACGCTGATCTTCTTCATCTTCTACATCTCGTCCCAGCTCGTGGCCTCGGGCAAGTACTTCGAGTCCGCCTTCGGCTGGGACTACATCTGGGGCATGCTCCTCATCGCCGTCATCGTCGTCGTCTACACCTTCGCGGGCGGCTTCATCGCCGTCGCATGGACGGATATGGCACAGGGTCTGCTCATGATGGCGGCCCTCCTCATCGTTCCCATCACCGTGACCATTCAGGCCGGCGGCCCAGGCGACGTCGCCTCGATTGTCAACGATCAGATCCTGACCGGCTCCGGGATACCGAATGGCCTCGACCCCTTCGCCGGCCTCACCGTCATGGCGGTGCTCGGCGCGATCGGCTGGGGCATGGGCTACGTCGGCCAGCCCCACATCGTCGTCCGCTTCATGGCGTTGCGCACCCCGCAGGACGCCGTCTACGGGCGCCGCATCGGCATCAGCTGGATGATCATCTCCGTCGGCGGCGCCGTCCTCACCGCGATCGTCGGCATCTCCTACTTCCAGCCTGAGACGAATCCGCTGAGCGACCCGGAGACCGTCTTCATCGCATTGACCGCCGCCCTCTTCCACCCCCTCATCGGCGGCCTCATCCTGGCCGCGGTTCTCGCCGCGATCATGTCGACCATCTCCTCCCAGCTGCTCGTGAGCTCGTCGGCGATGGTCGAGGATGTCTACTCCGGGATCACGAAGAAGAGGATGTCGCGCACCGGCGGCGTCCGCGCAGGCAGGATCGCGGTTCTCATCACCGCCCTCATCGCCGCAGGCATCTCCATCACCCCGAACGACACCGTCCTCAACCTGGTCGGATTCGCATGGGCGGGCTTCGGCTCGTCCTTCGGGCCGATCGTCATCCTCGCCCTGTTCTGGAAGGGCCTGACGGCACGAGGTGCGATGGCCGGCATGATCACCGGCGCCGCGATCGTCATCGTCTGGGGCAACATCGACGGCGGCATCTTCGACCTCTACGAGATGGTGCCCGCCTTCCTCACCGCCCTGCTCGTGACGTGGCTGGTCTCGAGGATGACCCCGTACCCGGCGGACATCCAGGAGGAGATCAACACCGAGTTCGACCAGGCTGTCCGCCTGACGAAGGTGTGGGATGTCGACGAGGCGAAGACCGCCTCCAGCCGTCACCTCGACGCAGATGGCAACATCATCGAACGCTCGCCGCGATCGGCTGATCCGATCAATCCACCTCAGGCCTGATCCGTCAATCCGCCACAGGCCTGACAGGACCCGATGCCCCGCTCGATGAGCGGGGCATCGTCCATCCCGCCGTCATGCACGCGGTCCCGTCGCATCGCACACCCGTCCCTGCCGCCCCCAGCCGGTCGGCTACGATGTCTGCGTGACGGTTCCCGGCAGCCTGACGCGCTGCTCCTACTTCAACGAGGGTCTGTGCCGCTCGTGCACACACCTCGCGGTCCCCTACGCCGATCAGCTGTCCACCAAGCAGTCCATCGCCGAGTCCCTGCTTCCCTGCGCGGAGTGGCTGCCGCCGGTTGCGAGCGCCGAGTACGGCTTCCGGAATAAGGCGAAGATCATCGTCGCCGGGTCGACGGAGCAGCCGACTCTCGGGATCCTCCGCAACGGCTACGGGCAGGACCTCCGGGACTGCCTCCTCTACGAGGCTCCCATCACCGACGCTCACGGCCCGCTGACCGAGTTCATCACCCGCGCCGGCCTCGTCCCCTACTCGGTGCCCCACCGGTCGGGTGAGCTGAAGTCGATCCTCGTCACCGTCAATCCGGCGGGGAGGCTCCTCGTCCGCTTCGTCCTGCGCTCCGAGGCCTCTATTCCGTCGATCCGCCAGCACCTGCCGTGGCTGGCCGAGCAGATCCCTCTCACGACCGCCACCGCCAACCTCCTGCCGGAGCACGTGGCGCTCCCCGAGGGTCCGACGGAGATCCACCTCTTCGGACCGGAGGTGTTCGACATGAGCCTGGGCCCACTCGAGCTGAACCTGAGGCCGCAGGGCTTCTTCCAGACCAACACCGACATCACCCGCGTCCTCTATGCGACTGCGGCCGCGTGGGTCGACGAGATCGACCCTTCATCAATCTGGGATCTGTACTGCGGGGTGGGCGGCTTCGCGAAGTCCGTCGCCCGTCCGTGGCGGACCGTCCGCGGGGTGGAGCTGTCGGAGGATGCGGTCCGCGCCGCCGGCGGGGCCCCAACATTCGTCGCGGCCGACGCGGGAGAGTGGGCCCGCGAGCAGGAGACGACCCCCGATCTCCTCATCGTCAACCCTCCGCGCCGCGGCATCGGCGACCTCGCGGAGTGGATCCGCGACTCCGACATTGACCGGGTCCTCTACTCCTCCTGCAGCTTCGACTCGGCGGCGAGGGATCTCGAGATCATGGGCTTCACGGCCCTCCGCGCCCAGGTCTTCGACATGTTCCCGCACACGGACCACATGGAGGTCCTGATCTCGGCCGCACGGTCGGAGTGAGCGACCCAGACGCACTCCGGCTGGATCATCCTCCGTGCGGGGCTCTCACCAGCGGGAGGCTGCTGGGCGCAATTACGGAAGCCGGCGCAATGCCACCGCGGTTTCGAGAGCCGCGATGGCAGCCGCATATCCGCTGTCTTCACGCGAACCATCGAGTCCGGCGCGATCGAAGGCCTGCTGGTCGTTGTCGCAGGTGAGCAGACCGAAGCCGACGGGTGTCGCACGATCGAGGGCAACCCGTGTGAGGCCGTCAGTCGCAGCTCGGCACACGTAGTCGAAGTGCGGGCTTTCACCCCTGATGACAACACCCAGTGCCACAACGACATCGTAGGTCTGGGCGAGACGGTCGGCGACGACGGGGAGTTCGAAGGCCCCGGGGACACGCACGAGGAGCGGCTCGATCCCCGCATCAGCGCACGCCCGTTCCGCACCGGCGATAAGGCCATCCATGAACCGGGCGTGCCAGGTAGCCGCAACAATCGCAGCGCTCAGGCCCGAGGTGTCGAGGTTGGGAGTAGGGGCAGGGGTCTTGGTCGTGCTCATGTCAGCGTCCTCCAGCGGTTGTGCACAGCTCGTCCAGCCCAGGCAGCGTGTGGCCCATGCGGTCGCGCTTCGTGATGAGATAGGCGAGATTGTGGGGATTAGGGCTGACAGCGGACGGCACCTGGTGTGCTACTCCGATTCCGAATTGCTCGAGTGCACTGGACTTGTCCGGGTTGTTCGTCAGCAGGTCGACGCGCTCCACGCCGAGATCTCGCAGAATCTGGGCGGCATCGCCATAGTGCCGGTCATCTGCAGCAAGGCCCTGTTCAAGGTTGGCATCGACGGTGTCCAACCCTGCGTCCTGAAGCTGGTAGGCCCGCAGTTTCGCGGCCAGTCCGATTCCGCGACCCTCGTGGCCGCGCAGGTAGACGACGACGCCTCGTCCGCGAGTGTGGATCCTCTCGAGCGCCTGCTGAAGCTGGGGGCCGCAGTCACAGCGGCGGCTGCCGAAGGCGTCACCGGTCAGACATTCGGAATGGATTCTCGTCAGCACGGGGTCGTCGCCCCGAAGATCACCGAGGACAAGAGCGACATGTTCGACTCCCTCCACGCTCGTTCTGTACCCGTGAGCGGTGAAGTCGCCATAGATGGTGGGGAGTCTCGTCCCCCCTGTCTTCCGCACGAGCTCTTCGCGGAGATGCCGGTGGGCGAGAAGACTGTCGATGGACACTACCAGCAGGTCATGCTCGTCAGCGAAGTCACGCAGCTGAGGGCCGTCCTTCCTCGTGCCGTCGCTGTTGACGAGGCGGACGACAGCGCCGACGGGAGCCGCGCCCGCCAGACGAGCCAGATCGACGGAGGCCTCCGCGGAGCGGCGGCGCGCGAGGACGCCGCCGGTGAGAGTCCGCATCGGACGGAGTCGGCCGGTGTCGGCCGACACGCGTTTCACCTCGTACGCAAGAGCCCTGATCGCCGCGCTTGCACGATCGGTGGCCTCAACGCTCGCGCCCCGTGACCGTGCGGGATCTGTGCTCGCGGGATTGTCTCGTGACAAGAGCTCAGCTGTCAGCTGGTCGAGCGTCTCCTCCGGCATCGGGAGGTCGACCTGCCCGCGCGAATGCCTAAGGGCGAACGCGATGAGCTCCGGCTTGGCCTGAGAGACCGCGAAGACGAGATCTCCGCCCTCATTCTCGCCGCCCGTGACGACGACGGCGTGACCAACCGCGATGCTGCGGATCGCGTGGTCGACCGTATCCAGGCGCAGGACCGTCGCGGCGCTCATCGGGCCACCAGCTTCTCGACGTACTTGGCGATGATATCCACTTCGAGGTTGACGGTGTCGTCTGGCTCCTTGAACCCGAGCGTCGTCCTCGCCAGCGTCTCGGGGATGAGGCTCACGGTGAACGATGCTCCCGCCGGACCGTTGGATGCGGTGTCGACGACGGTGAGACTGACGCCGTCGACCGCGATCGACCCCTTTCGGACGATGTAGCGACTCACGGCGTCGGGCACCGAGATCGTCACGATCTCCCAGTGCTCGCTGGGCTGCCGGTCAAGGATCTGACCGGTGCCGTCCACGTGCCCCTGGACCATGTGCCCGCCGAGGCGCGTGCTCGGCGTGACGGCGCGCTCGAGGTTCACCCGGCTCCCGGGCTCGAGGATTCCCAGCGAGGTCTTCATGAGTGTCTCTCTCATGACATCGGCGGTGAACTCGTCACCGTCACACGACGTCACGGTGAGGCAGCAGCCGTTGACGGCGATCGAGTCACCGGGGACCGCATCGGACGTGGCCAGCGCACCGCGCACGGTGAGGCGCAGTGCATCGTTCTGCTCGTCCAGGCTGATGACAGAGCCAAGCTCTTCGACTATTCCGGTGAACATATATAGGGACCTTCTTCGTTGTGCTGCTGGACGGAGCCGCGCATCGTCACTCGAATGTTGGCTTCGTCCGTGGGGATGGTGGGAGGGATAACCGTGACGTCGGTCATCGTGAATCTGAGGATGTCGGTCATGGACTCGATGCCGAGCGGGCCGATGGCGAACCGACCGGCTCCGAGGAGAGCTGGCGCAAGGTAGGCGACGATCTCATCGACGACACCCGCACGAAGGAAAGCAGCAGCCACGGTGGGTCCGCCCTCGAGAAAGACGTGGCGCCGCTCGAGGCGGTGCAGTTCTTCCAGCACCCTTGCGGGATCTCGAGTCTGCAGGTGAAGGGTGTCGGCCGCGTCGTCGAAGATTCGGTGGCTGCCGCTGAGGGGTCGCTCACCGACGATGACACGAAGCGGCTGATGCGCGACGGCGCGACCATCCGAATCGCGCACGGTGAGCTGAGGGTCATCCACGACCACGGTGTTCGTCCCGACCATGATGACATCGCATTCGCCCCGCAGGCGATGAGTATCTGAACGGGCTGCGCGAGAGGTGATCCACGCGGAGGTGCCATCGACTGCCGCGCTGCGCCCGTCGAGGGTGGCGGCATATTTCCATGTGACGTAGGGCCGGCCGTGTGTGACGGCGAAGGACCAGGCACGGTTCAGTTCCGCGGCCTCAGCAGAGCGATGGCCGCCGACAGCATCGACGCCCGCCGCGCGAAGAGCCTGCGCGCCCTTTGAGGCCTGCGGGTTCGGGTCGGACTGCGCGAAGACGACACGGGAAACACCGGCGTCGATGAGCGCGCGTGTGCATGGTCCCGTCCGGCCCGAGTGATCGCAGGGCTCTAGAGTGACGACGGCAGTGGCGCCCCGAGCTGACGCGCCGGCCTTGGAGAGGGCGTCGGCCTCAGCGTGTGGTGTCCCTGCTCCTCGGTGCCACCCTTCAGAGACCGTCGCACCCTCTGGATCGAGCAAGACACATCCGACCCGCGGGTTGGGGCCCGGTCGAAAGTCGGGAGACGACGCCACGCTAAGCGCTCGGGTCATGGCCGCATCCTCGGCCGCTGTCACGATCATCTGTCCCCTCCGGCAGGCGCGCAGGCGAGGGGGCACGACGGTACGGCAAACGCCGTCCGATACGCGCGCTTCCCATCCGGACTTTCACCGTCGGTTCAGGATTTTCACCTGATCAACCGGCCACTGGCTGTGGCCGGGTCGCGGACTATAACCGCCGGCGCGGAATTTCACCGCCCCCAGTGCACGTACACTTTGTCAGGCACAAATTAACATGAGGCGCAGCCCAGCGGCAATCGTGTCCGCGGGAGGTGAACTGACAGTCCTGACGCGCTCAAGAACGCCAAGCGCTCAGCCAGCACCGCTGGCGTCCCCCTCGTACGCACTGAATGCGGCGATAGCTGTGATGTCTGACTCGAGTACGCAGCCTCGGCAGTGGGAGCTTCGACACCAGCCGCCTGATTGGCTGCGAGCAGGGCGAGCCCTGGGCCTGTGGACGTTCGAGGGCCGCTTCTACAGCGATCCCGCCAGGACCGCCTTCTCGCCTGTGCCCTGCCGGTTGAGGTGGAGCACTGCGCCCGTCGACAGAGTGAGGTCGGTGCCATCGGGGATGACGACTCCCGTGACGAGGACATGCGAGGCGAGCTCGAGCAGCACCTGCTGAAGCACCTCCGGGCTCGTGCCCGTGAGCAGGAATTCATCCTTCCCCACATCGACCAGTCCCTCGGTGAATCCGTAGAGCCTGCCGAGACGCTTGGCGAGACCCAGGTGGACGAGGGCGAGCACGGGCGGGGAGCCCGGCGGGGTGGTCTCAACCACCTGCCGATAGAAGCCCGGCTCGTAGACCGTGCCGTTCGCGTGGATGCCGAGGACGTGGTCGTCGATGAGGGAGGCGACGAGCTCCGTGTGGGTGCGGGCCCGCGCAGCCGTGTCCTCCCCGGACGTGTCGATGACGAGGCTCGCGGTGTGCTGGGACGTCTCCTCGACTGCCCGCGGCCACAGGTAGGCGCGCTCGGCGATCGGCGTGAGGTCATCGATCGCCGGAGCGGGGCGGAGCAGCGAGGCGCCGCGGTGGAGCGTCCCGTCCCGCAGCTCGCCGTCGAGGGTCCGCTGGAGGGCTGCCACGTCGATGGGATGGCGGAGCAGAAGTGTCGCGGTGAGTGAATCGGCCACGGAGCGACCCTCGGCCACAGCTCCGGCCGTGAGCGCCCTGTCCATTGCGGTGATGAGGGCGGTTGCGTCCTCGCCGAAGCTGTCGGTCACCGGCTCGTAGGCGGTCAGCGTGTGCCCGGTCAGCGTGAGCGTGTCGCCCAGGTATCCGCCCGCCACGCCCAGCAGCCAGTCCTCGACACCTGGAAGGCGGAACCGCATGGCGAAGAACGTGACGCCGGGGCCGTTGATGCGGCCGAGGACCTCGACGGACGAGGGGTCCTGGCCGTCCCTCACGAGCCAGTCCCTCATCTCACGAACAGCATCCTCAGCCTGTCTCTTCAGCGCCCGGTAGTCGCTCACGTGGCCCTCCTCGTCGTCTTCCTCGTCGGCGTCGCGCTCAGCGGGTCCTCTGGCCAGGGATGCTTCGGATAGCGGCCCCGGTTCTCGGCCCTCACCTGAGAATAGGCGCCGCGCCAGAACGAGGCCAGATCGTCGGTGACAGCAAGGGGCCGGGCGGCAGGCGAGAGCAGCTGGATCTGGAGCCGGACTCCCCCGGCGAGCAGGGGCGAGTCCTGCCACCCAAAGCACTCCTGCACCTTCATCGCCGAATACGGCTTCTCGGCGTCGTAGTGGATCTTCGCGGTGCCGCCGGCGGGCGATTCAATCCGTGCGGGCGCAAGTCTCTCAAGGTCAACCGCCTCCGGCCACGGCAGGAGGCGTCGCAGGCAGTCGACCAGATCCGCCTGGATCGCACCGCCCCTGCTCCATCGGTCGAGCTCCGGGCCGAGCCATTCCTCCGCACGGTCGGACAGCCCCTCGTCACTCACGTCCGGCCACGGCGCTCCGAGAGTGCGGTGGAGGAAGTCGAGCCGCTGGCGCAGGTGGAGAGCGCTGTCCGACCAGGAGAGCAGGTCCGGCAGGGAGCGGATGAGGAGGGGGCGGGCCGCGTCGGGGTCGATGTCGGCCGGCCAGCGGTTGAGTTCGATCGCTCCGAGGCGGCGCACCCGCCAGGCTCGCACGCGCCGTCCCGCGATCTCGTGGAGTGTCTCCTCGATCCCGCCCATATCCGAGGCGAGGTCGCGGCTGATGGGGATGGCGGAGCGGATCATCGCATCCGCCCGCCCCGAATCGGCGAGATCGGCAATCGCCAGCCACTCCGATCCCGTGAGCGGCGACCCCTGCGGCAGAACAGCACCCGTCCCGGCAGCTGTGAGATACGTGCCCGACCGGAGCACGGCAATCCTGTCAGGGTAGGCGGCGGCCACGACCTCGCCGACCGCCTCATCGGCCGTCACTGGCGATCCGGCAGCGTCCGGGACGAGCCCCGACAGGCGCCTGACCGACTGGCGCCACGACGGCGTGGGGCGGCGGACCATGTCCCGCCACGCGGCGGCCAGGTCCGCGCCGGGCACGGGCTGATCCTCCTCGAGGAGGGCGATGATCTCCGCCGCCCGCCGAGTGCCGATCCGGTCGTAGAGCCGCAGCAGGGCTACGGACGTGCGGGGGTGGGCGGGGATGGCGGAGATGCGCCGACCGAACTCGGTGATCCCGCCGTCGATCGCGCCCAAGCGCCGAAGGATCTGCTCCGCGGAGCGGAGTGCCGGCTCCGGGGGAGGATCGGGCAGCCGCAGATCGCTGGGATCTCCCCACCGCAGCGCGGAGAGGAGGAAATCCGTGAGGTCGGCCGTGCGGATCTCCGGTTCGGGATAGTCGGCAAGCCGCGACCAGCTTGTTTGGCTCATGAGGATCCGGGCCGTGCCCGGCCCGAGACGACCGGCACGGCCCGCACGCTGAGCAGCTCCGGCCTTCGATTCGAAGACGGTGACGAGGCCGGTGATCCCCGACTGGTAGCGGGTGCGGGGCTCTCGGGCCAACCCGCTGTCGACGACCTGCGTGACGCCCGGGACGGTGAGCGAGGATTCGGCGATCGAGGTGGCGAGGACGATCTGCTGCTGTGGGCCGCCGGCCAGGATCTCGTCCTGCTCCCGCGCCGGCACCGAACCGTGGAGAACCCTGACGCGACGGTCGAGCATGCCCGCGACGGTCTCGATCTCGCGGCGGCCCGGGAGGAAGACGAGGACGCTCCCCTCCTGCTCATCGGCCGCCAACCGGACCTCGGCGGCGACGTGGGCGAGGAAGTCCCGCTCCACTCCCCGCACGCCGAGAGGTGCAGGTCCCGGCCGGTGGAGCACGTCGACGGGAAAGGTCCGTGCGTGGGCCTCGACGATGGGGGCGTCGAGCAGCCGCGCCCACACATCGGCGGCGAGGGTTGCGGACATGGCGACGAGCCGCAGTCCCGTCAGATCCCGGATGTCGAGGAGAAGCGCCGCCGAGAGATCCGAGTCGAGGTGCCGTTCATGGACCTCGTCGAGCACGACCGCTCCGACGCCATCCAGGTCCGGATCGGCCAGGATCCTCCTCAGGAGGACACCAGCGGTGACGAATTCGATGCGGGTGGCGCGGGACCTCTTCGTGTCGCCGCGGACGGAGTAGCCGACGCTCTCACCCACCTTCTCTCCGAGAAGGCCCGCGAGGCGCCGTGCGGCCGCCCGCGCCGCCATGCGGCGCGGCTGGGACACGAGAATGGTACCCTCGGTGATCGACGCGAGGTAGGGCGGAACGAGGGTGGTCTTGCCGGAGCCGGGAGGTGCGGACAGCACAGCCGCACCGACATCCTCCATCGCCCGCCCCAACTCGGGTAGGGCTGCACCGACCGGCAGATCCAACTCGAACATCACTCCACCGTACTCGGATCCCACCCGGTAGGGTCGGCCCATGGAGATCCTTGAGAACGGGGCACTGACCGATGCGGGCGGGCTGCGGCTCGGACACGCGAGCGAGGGCGGCACCGGAGTGACCGTCGCCGTCATCGACACCGGTGGAACAGCGGGTGTCGATGTGCGGGGCTCGGCTCCGGGCACGCGTGAGACCGATCTGCTCGATCCCACGGCAGCCGTCCAACAGGTGACCGCGATCGTCCTCACCGGCGGGTCCGCCTTCGGGCTCGCGGCAGCGGATGGGGTGATGGCGGAGCTCGAGAGCGCCGGGCGCGGCCTCGACACCGGGTTCGGTCTCGTCCCCATCGTCCCCGCCGCCGTCATCTTCGACCTTCCAGTCACCGGCGGCGCCCGGCCCTCCCCCGACCTCGGCCGGCGCGCTGTCCAGTCGGCGGCAGACGACCGCAGCCGCGGGAATGTCGGCGCGGGCACGGGGGCCACGATCGGCAAGCACCTCGGCCCCACCGGAGGTGTCATGAAGGGCGGGCTCGGTCAGGCGGCCGTCCGCAGCGGCACCATCGTCGTCTCCGCCGCCGTGGTCGTCAATGCCCTCGGCGACATCTACGACGGCGCAGAGAAGATCGCCGGCACGCACAGCGAGTCGGGATTCCTGCCGACTGAGATGTATGCGGGAACGAGCGGGGGCCTCACGAACACGACGATCGGCATCGTTGCGACAAATGCGGCTCTGACGAAGCCGCAGGCGACGAAAGTCGCCTCGTCCGCTCACGACGGTCTGGCGCGCTCGATCCGCCCCGTCCACACGATGGACGATGGGGATACGATCTTCGCCGTGTCGACCGGCACCGTCCAGGCCCACACCAACGCCGTCTGCTTCCTCGCCGCGGAGGCCGCGCGCCTCGCCGTCCTCGACGGGGTCAGGTCAGCGACATCGCTGCCCGGGATCCCGGCGATCGCCGACCTCCCATTCGCGCAACGGTCGCGCTGACCACGGCCGGTCGTCGGGGCAGAGCCGTCCCTGCTCTGAACCTCAGGCGTCCACAATCGCGGCGTAACGGGCTATTGTGGGCTGTGTGAAAACCCCGCTGAGCGATCCTCGGGTCACCGCCGTCCAGGACAAAGACCAGTTCTGGATCACGATGGATGATCCCGCGACGAAGAATGCCATGGATCTGCCGCTGGTCGGTGCGCTGACACAGGCGATCGAGAATGCCCCCAACGGAATCATCGTCCTCACGGGAAGGAACGGCAGCTTCTCCTCGGGTGGCGGCCTGTCGACTGTCGCGGCGCTCGCCGAGCAGGCTCAGGACGATGCCAAGGGCGTGGAGGATATTGTCCGCCGCGGCGGGAATGTCATCGAGGATCTCCTCTTCTCCTCCTCGACTACGGTCGCGCTCATCGACGGCTCCTGCGCCGGGGCGGGCCTCGGGATCGCCCTCGCCTGCGACTATCGCCTCGCCACCCACCGGTCCCGCTTCATCACCGCGTACTCGAAGCTCGGCCTCCCCTCCGACTTCGGTACGCACGAGCTGCTCCGGCGCCAGATCGGCACGGAGCTCGCCGATGAGCTCATGCAGTCCTCGGAGCTGCTGGGCGTGACGAAGGCGCTCGAGTACGGGCTCATCGATGCTGTCATCGACCGCACCGACCGCAAGGGCGTCAAGCGTGCCCTCAAGGAGCTCCCGCCGCCGAATCGGAAGGGCCGCGGGGTCGACATCTCCGACGTTCTCGATCTCGAGGCCACCCACTTCGCGCGCGTGATCTCTGATCCCCGCACGCAGCTCAAGCTCGAGAAGGCGGTCCGGAAGATGAAGAAGGCCCGCGCCAGTTAACCGTCTCTCATGCATGTCCCAGCGGGGATGCGCGCTGGTAGCCTCGTCCCCGTGACGACTACTCAGCCAGCCCGCCCTCAAGCGGCGGTCCGGTCGCGCGCGATCTGGATGGATGTGGTGCGCGGCCTCGCCATCATTGCGGTCATCTACGGCCACACGGAGGCCGTTGGCCGGGTTGAGACTGTGTTCGCCAGTTCGGACTGGATGCTCGTCTCCAACCAGGTGCTCGTCCTCATCCGCATGCCGCTCCTCATGTTCCTCTCGGGCATGCTTGTGCCGCGCTCGCTCGCGAAGGGCTGGCGGAGCTTCCTGCCCGGCAAGTTCACCAAGCTCGCGTGGCCCTACGCGGTGTGGATCGCCCTCTTCTTCGTCATCCTGTGGATCTACCGGGACCAGTCCCTGTCCGTCATCCCGATGAACATCCTCTGGCCGGAGGACCCCAATCAGACGGCCCTCTGGTATCTGCGGAACCTGTTCTTCTACTACCTCATCGCCCAGGCCCTCGCGTGGCTCCGCCTGCCGCTGTGGTCGGGCGCCGCGCTCGGTGTCGGCATCAGCGCCGCCCAGCTCATCGCCGATGTCGACACGGGCACGACCGAGCTGCGCTTCGCGAACCTCATGACGTACTTCTTCCTCGGCGCGGTCGCGATGAAGCACCGGGAGGCCATCACGCGCGTCTGCCGTCGGCCGCTCATCGCCCTTACCCTGCTCGCCATGTTCGTCGTCACGGCCTACCTCTACGTCTCGGGAACCCCGGTGCGCTACCGGCTCGAGTTCATCTGGGGCCCTCTCGCCTTCATCGGTCTCGTCCTCGCCTTCGCGCCATCGATCACGTCGTCCGCATGGACGAAGCCGCTCGAGTTCATCGGCAGGAACTCGCTGTACTTCTATGTCATGCACTTCCACCTCTTCCTCATCTACTCGTGGTCGATCAGCAGCCATCTCGACATCGGCGCGGCCGGTCATTTCCTGCTCATGATGGCGATCGGCCTCATCATTCCCGCCCTCACCGTTCACCTCGCAAACCTCGTGCCGCCCATCAAGTGGCTCTTCTTCGAGCTGCCGTGGCCGCGGCGCAAGAAGGCAGCCGCAATCTGACTCACGGTCGGAAAGTCGGTACTTTGGTCCTATGAGTGAACTGAAGCGCCGACTCTCGCTCGGCGGCGCCACTGTCATCGGCATCGGATCCATGATCGGGGCAGGGCTCTTCGCCTCATTCGGCCCAGCGGCCGCAGCCGCGGGCGGCCTCCTCTATCTCTCTCTTGTCATCGCCGCCATCATCGCCTTCTGCAACGCGACGTCATCGGCCCAGCTCGCCGCCCAATATCCGACGTCGGGAGGGACGTACGTGTTCGGGCGGGAGAGGCTCGGCCCCTGGTGGGGGTACGCGGCCGGGTGGTCATTCCTCATTGGAAAGACCGCATCGGTGGCGGCGATGGCGCTGACCTTCGGTCACTATGTCGCCCCCGACCATCGCGAGATCGCGGCCGCACTCATCCTCCTCGTTGTCGCCGGCATCAACCACGCCGGCATCACCCGCACCGCGGGAGCCACAGCCGTCATCCTCGTCATCACCCTCACCTCGCTCGCGGTCGTCCTCGGCGCCGGCTGGAGCGAGCGGACCGCGGTCGCGAGCGCGCCGGTCGATTCCTCCGCCCTCGGGGTCCTCCAGGGCGCGGGCCTGCTGTTCTTCGCGTTCGCGGGCTACGCGAGGATCGCGACGCTCGGTGAAGAGGTGAAGGACCCCGAGCGGTCGATCCCCCGTGCGATCATGACCGCGCTCGGCTTCGTCCTCGCCCTTTATGCACTCGTCGCCTTCAGCCTCGTCACGCTCCTCGGAATCGACGCGCTTGCCGGCTCTACACACCCGCTCGCCGACCTGAGCGACAGCCCGGCAGTCCAGGTCATCCTCACCGCGGGAGTGGCGGCCGCCTGCAGCGGCTCGCTCCTGGGGCTCATGGCCGGCATCGGACGGACGGGGCTGGCGATGGCACGGGAGGGGGACCTGCCGGGCGGACTCGCCGCCGTCCATCCCCGCGGCGTGCCCCACCGGATCGAGCTGCTCCTCCTCATCGTCACCGTCCTCCTCGTCCTCTTCGTTCCCCTCGAGGGCGCGATCGGCTTCTCCTCCTTCGGGGTGCTCCTCTACTACGCGGTCGCCAACCTCAGCGCGTGGACGCAGACCGACTACCGGCGCTACCCGAGATGGCTGCAGGCACTCGGCCTCGTCGGCTGCCTCGCGGTCGCCCTCTCCCTGCCCGCCGGGTCGGTCATCGCCGGCGCCGGGGTCCTCACAGCGGGGCTCATCCTGCGCCCCGCATTCCAGCGCCTGTAGCCAGCCGCTAGGGTGACCCCATGAAGATTGAACTGGTCTCTGGGGACATCACCACCGAGCATGTTGACGCGGTCGTCAATGCCGCGAACTCGTCGCTCCTGGGCGGCGGCGGGGTCGATGGCGCGATCCACCGGGCCGCAGGCCCAGAACTGCTCGCCGCCTGCCGCGGGCTGCGGGAGCTGTGGGTTGATGGCCTGCCGGTCGGCAGAGCCGTGGCGACACCGGCCTTTCGCATGCCGGCACGGTGGATCATCCATACGGTCGGCCCGAACAGGGGCGCGGGCGAGACCGATCCCGCTCTACTCCGGTCGTGCTTCGCCGAGAGCCTGCGCGCCGCCGAGATCCTCGGCGCCCAATCGATTGCCTTCCCCGCCATTTCGGCCGGAGTGTACGGGTGGACGATGGCGGACGTCGCCCGCATCGGCCTCGACGCCCTGTCGTCCTATGCGGGGCCGATCCCCCTGGCCAGGGTCGTCCTCTTCTCGGAGGATGCGCTGGCGGTGTGGCGGGACGCCCTCTGACTGGAGCAACGCCTGTGTCGCGCACCTTCAGGCCTGGATTGACGCGGGGTCTGGGGCTGGCGCGGGGTCTGCGATTGATGCGGGGTCTCGCACCCCGGTGGGCGTCAGGTGCCGGTCGAGAACTCTGCGGTCGCGTTGATCTCCTCGCCGCGGCGCAATCCCTCGGGGGTGAGCGCGTTGACGGTGAACTCCCATAGCCGCCCGTCGACGTCGACGTAGGTGAACGAGGTGAATGAGCCTGAGTCGTAGACGATGTCGATGGTGATGGCGGGGTAGCCGCTGATGTCAGCGACATCCTCACGCACCTCAATGGTGGCCTGGTCGCCGAAGCTGGGCCTGAGGAGGCCGACGAAGAAGTCCGGGCTGAAGGTGAAGGACTCCGCGGCGAATGTCTGCGCCAGGATGTCGTCCCAGTCGTTCCCCTCCCAGAGGTACTGGTACTCGAAGCCCTCCTTCGGCTCAATCTCATACCAATCGTCGGGGACTGTGACCTGCACGGTGTGCGTGACGCCGGCAGATTCCGCCACCTGCGCCTGATCCTGCTCCTCGGTCGCCACGCTCCTCGTGACGGATCCCTCCGCCCGGTCCGTCTCCACCGCGCTGCACGCGGAGACCGCGAGGAGACACGCGGCTGCCGCCGCTTGGGCCCTACTCGACTTCACGACGCTCACCAGCCTGTCCTCTATCAACATCACTTCCGCGCACAGTCTAGAGCACGAGTTCCTCGGCGCCACAAGGCGCCTGTCGCTTCTTTGCGGTTGATGTCGAATGGGTGAAGATGGGAGGTGTGAACACTATCTGGCAGGTCTATCCCCTCGGTGCGACCGGTGCACCGATTCGCGACTGGTCGGAGGCGGGGGCCGATGAGCATCGGCTCCGCCGGCTCCTGCCGTGGCTCGGCCACGCGGCCGGGCTGGCCGACAGCCTTCTTCTCGGCCCGATCTTCGCATCAAGCAGCCACGGCTACGACACGCTCGACCATCGGGCCATCGATCCCCGGCTCGGCACCGAGGCCGACTTCGATGACCTCGTCGCGGCCGCCGGTGAGCTCGGCCTGGGCATCATCCTCGACGGCGTCTTCAACCATATTGCGCAGGGCCACCCCCTCGAGGATCACGTGGCGCGGAATGAGGATGGGTCGCCGAGGCTGTTCGAGGGGCATGGCGGCCTGCTCGAGCTCGACCACTCGGACCCCGTCGTCATCGACTACATCACCGACACCCTCACCCACTGGCTCGAGCGGGGCGCAGCGGGATGGCGGATGGACGCCGCGTACCGGATGGAGCCCTCCGTCTGGGAGCGGATCCTTCCCCCGGTCAAGAAGGCCTTCCCCGACGCCTGGTTCCTCGGTGAGGTCATCCACGGCGACTACCCGAGCTTCACGGGGATCGACCGCCTCGACTCCATCACTCAATATGAGCTGTGGAAGGCCATCTGGTCGAGCCTGACGGATGAGAACCTCTTCGAGCTCGATTGGACGCTGCAGCGCCACGCCCAGCTGCTCGAGTCCTTCACGCCGAACACGTTCATCGGCAACCATGACGTCGAGCGGATCGCATCGACGCTCGGCCAGCGGCGGGCCGCCATGGCAGCGGTGCTCCTCTTCACTCTGCCCGGCATCCCCTCGATCTACGCGGGCGACGAGTTCGGGTGGCTGGGCACGAAGGCCGAGGGCTTCGCGGCCGACGATCCGCTGCGACCCCCGCTCCCCCCGAGTCCCGCCGATGCCATCGATCCGGCCTCGGAGCAGATCCTCACCATCTACCGCTGGGGCGCGAACCTCCGCAGGGAGCACACCTGGCTGCAGAATGCTCAGGTGGAGACGGCCGACCTCAGCAATACGACGATGACGTACCGGGTCCACGGAGAAGGGCGGGAGATGACCGTCGATCTGGACCTGACCGCCGACTCGGCCGTCGTCAGCCTTGACGATCAGATCATCTGGCGCCTGCCGGAGATCGACGGCTGACTCACCTGCTCGCGGTGAGGTAGGCGAGGACGGCGCGGACGCGGCGGTTCTCCTCGCCGACCGGCAGCCCCAGCTTGAGGAACACGGCGGCGACGTACTTCGAGACCGCGCCGGCCGACAGGTGGAGCTTCTCCGAGATCTGGGTATTGGACAGACCCTCCGCCATGAGCGCGAGAACCTCCCGCTCCCGCGGGGTCAGCGAGTCGAGCGGACCCGACCTCGCTCGGGCGAGCTGCGTGGCGACCTCCGGGTCGATGACGATCCCGCCCGAGGCGACGACCGAGAGCGACCGGAGGAAGTCCCCCACCTTCGCCACCCGATCCTTGAGCAGGTACCCGAACCCGCCGCCTGATCCATTGAGGAAACGGGAGGCGTACGCCGGTGCGACGTACTGAGAGAGGATCATGATGCCGAGATCGGGGTGGTCCTCGCGGAGCCTGACGGCCGCATCGAGCCCGTCCGTCGCCATCCCCGGCGGCATCCGGACATCGGCGATGACGGCGTCGGGAGAATCTCCAGCCGCGACCGCGCTCTGGACGGCGTGAATGAGGCCGGGCGCGTCCTCCGCGGCGGCGAGCACCTCGTGGCCCTGCCGCTCGATGAGGCCGATGAGACCCTCCCGCAGGAGCGCCGAATCGTCGGCGATGATCAGTCGCATACATACCCCGATTCTCCGACGTTGAGCAGGAGCGGCATCCGTGCCCGCACCTCTGTCGGCCCGCCCTGCGGGCTCGACACCTCGAGGCTTCCGCCGAAGGCGGCCAGCCGTTCCCTCATGCCGGACAGTCCGTGGCCGGGCCGGATGACGGCACCGCCGGGGCCCCGGTCGGTGACGGTGATGTGGAGGGAGCTGTCGGCGGCGAGAAGCACAACGGCGGGCCCGCCGTACTTCGCCGCATTCGTCAGCGCCTCGGAGACGAAGAAGTAGCCGGAGGCGGTGATGCCGGAGGGGAGTGACGGCAGCGGATGGGGGCAGCGGACCTCGACCCCGTCGAAGCGGTCGGCGAGGTCCCGCACCGCCGCCTCGAGGCCCATGTCGGTCAGCACCTGGGGGTGGATGCCGTGGACGGTCTCCCGGAGCGCCTTCATAGCCCGCCCCGCATCCTCCTGCGCCGCGCTCAACAGCCGTCCCTCGGGGCTGTCCGGGTCGAGCCCAAGAGATACCTCTCCCATCTTCATCGTCGCCGCCACGAGATACTGCTGCGCCCCGTCGTGGAGGTCGCGCTCGATGCGGCGGCGCTCGATCTCGAAGGCGCCGACAATCTCCCTCCGCGAGCGCCTCAGCTCGGCAGGGTTGTCGACCGTCCCCGCCTGCTCAGCGGGCGGGCGACGCTGCAGTCCGAGGGTGAGGACGACGGCGAAGGCCGTGAAGAGCCCTGCATAGGGGTGGCCGAGCAGGAGCTGGGCCGCGATGATGCCGAGCACGCCGAGGGCGATGGCAAGGTTGAGTGGGCTGGCGCGCATGGCCCTATCCTAGTGGGGTTCGCTCTCGACGGGAGTAGAGCTGAGTCCACTCCGGTTCGGTACACAGGTGGATGGTGCGCAGGGCGGAGGACGGGTGGAATTGTGGCTATGAAAGAAACGCTGAGGTCAACGAACCTCGTCAAGACATACGGTCCGGTGAGCGCGCTCGCCGAAGTATCGCTCACGGTCGAGCCGGGTGAGTCTCTCGCCATCATGGGCCCCTCCGGCTCCGGCAAGTCGACCCTCCTCCACGTGCTCTCCGGGATCCTGCGCCCCGACTCCGGCACCGTGTGGTTGGGCGATACGGACGTGACAGGCCTGCGGGACCACGAGAGGTCCCGCCTGCGCAGGGAGCGCTTCGGCTTCGTCTTCCAGGACGGTCAGCTCGTCGACGAGCTGAGCGCGGCGGAGAACGTGGCCTTCCCCCTCCTCCTGGCCGGCTGGAAGCGGTCGAAGGCGCTCCGTGAGGCCTCCCGGTGGCTCGAGCGGCTCGGCCTGTCGGGAATGGAGTCAAGGAAGCCGGGCGAGATGTCGGGCGGTCAGGCGCAGCGCGTCGCCATCGCCCGCTCCCTCGTCCACCGGCCCGCCGTCGTCTTCGCGGACGAGCCGACCGGCGCTCTCGATCAGGCGACCGGGCATGAGGTCATGCAGATCCTCACGACGGTCTGCCAGATGTCGGGCGCGACGCTCATCGTCGTCACGCACGACATGGAGGTCGCGAAGTGGTGCAACCGGCTGGTCGAGATCAGGGATGCGGTCGTCCACGACGATCGGAAGCTGGGTGTCGGCCGATGATCGCGCTCTCCACGCGCCTCGCGCTCTCACGGATCAAGACCAACAGTTCGGGCCTCGACCTGCTCGCCATCACCGCCTTCGCGGTGACAACGATGCTTGCTCTCACGGTGGCCGGCGGCACGAGCATGTTCGTCGACCGGTTCGACAGCCCGCCGCAGGCGCTCTTTGATATGACGAGCGACAACAGGTACAGCTACTGGAGTGCTGAGGAATTCGCCCAGACCTACGTGTTCCTGGCCGCAACGGCCTGCGCGATCCTCGTCGTGCCGATCTTCGGCCTGGGCGGGGGCGCGGCCCGCCTCGGCGCGTCCGGCCGAGCACGCCGGCTCGCCTCCCTCCGCCTCATCGGCATGACCGGCGGCGAGGTCGTCCTCATGTCCGTCATCGAATCGGTTGTTCTCACGCTCGCCGGCGCAGCACTGGGCGCGGTGCTCTACCTCTCCAGCCTGCCGCTGTGGCAGTTCGTGTCCTTCCATAACGAGCCGATTGCGACGTCGGAGATGATCGCCCCCTGGTGGGTCATTGCCGCGGTCATGGTCTTCATCGTCCTTCTGTCCGCCCTGTCGACCGCGATCGGGCTTCAGCAGGTCGTCATCAGCCCCCTCGGAGTCGCCCGCCGGGAGACGCCCAAGGCGCTGCAGTTCTGGCGGGTCATCGCCTTCATCGGTGCCGTCGCGGTCTTCATCGTCGCCTCTCGCACATTCAACCTCCGAGAATCCGATGCTCTTCTCATCGCGGCGATCTCCGGCATGCTTCTCCTCATCCTCTTCACCGTCAACCTCATCGGCCCCTGGATCATCCAGCTCGTCGCACGGCCCTTCACCCGTACGTCGAGCCCGTCGACGCTACTGGCCACGAGGAGACTGGTCGCGCAGCCGCGCGAGGCATGGCGCAATATCTCCGCGCTCGCCTTCATCGGCTTCATCGCCGCGTTTGTCTCGGGGATGCCGAAGGTTCCCGATGATCCGATCTACAACCTGCAGATCACGGACGTGGGCACGGGAGCCACGATCACGCTCCTCATCGGTCTCATCGTCGCCGCCACCTCGACCCTCATCAACCAGGCGTCGTTCACGGTCGACCGAGCGGACCAGACCGTCGCCCTCACGAGAATGGGGACCCCGCGCAGGGTGCTCAACCGCGCCCGTCACCGGCAGGTGCTCCTCCCCCTCATCGTCACCCTCGGGATCGTCATCCCCCTCGGCTTCCTTACTCTCTATGCCATGGTCGCGAACACCCCGGACTTCAGTATGGAGATGAGCGGGATTCCGACACTCGTCGGCGCCATCGCCGCCGGCTTCGTCCTGTGCCTCGCCGCGGCGAGCGCCTCACAGCCGATCGAGACGAAGATCCTCACCTCGGACTACCGGCGCAACGACTGAACAATCAGCGCATCGACCGTTGGGACGTCCGGTGAGTATCCGATCGGGATCCGTTGGGAAACTGATCGGGATCGGATCAAGATCAGCGAGGGGTGCCCGCGACAGAGCGGACACCCCTCGTCGCGGTCCTCGCGTAGAACCTGCCGAGGGTCTCTTCTTTGAGCTCGTCGAAGGAGCCGTCGATGATCGATCGGCGGATCGAGTCAACCAGCTGGACCGTGTAGTACTCGTTGTGGATCGTGGCGAGGGTCGAGGAGATCATCTCCTTCGCCTTGAACGTGTGGTGGAGGTAGGCCTTCGTGTAGTGCGTGCACGTGTAGCAGCCGCAGCCCTCGACGAGCGGCGTGAAGTTCCGCCTGAACTCGGAGCGGGTGATGTTGAACCGGCCGTCGGGTGAGTAGATGGCGGCGTTGCGGGCCACGCGGGACGGGTTGACGCAGTCGAAGGTGTCGGCCCCCGCCTCAACTGCGGCGAACAGATCATCCGGCTCGGAGATGCCGAGCAGGTGGCGGGCCCTATTCTCGGGCAGCTCCTCGCTCACCCATCCGACGATCGTGCCGAGGTTTTCCTTCTCGAGGGCTCCGCCGATGCCGAAGCCGTCGAAGGACTGCCCATCGATCTCCATCGAGCCGAGGTCCCGTGCGGCCTGCCTGCGGAGGTCCTCGTATTGAGCGCCCTGGATGACACCGAAGAGCTGCTGATAGGGCTTGTCGGCCCGCTCCTCGGTCAGCTGCCGATGGGCAATGAGGCAGCGCTCCGCCCACAGCCGCGTCCGCTCGAGCGCCTCGACCTGGTAGGCGCGCGAGTTGAGCAGAGTGGTGAGCTCGTCGAAGGCGAAGATGATGTCGGCTCCGAGTTCGTGCTGGATCCTCATCGACACCTCGGCGGTGAAGCGGTGCTTCGTCCCGTCGAGGTGGGAGCGGAACGTCACGCCATCATCGTCGACGTGGGCACGGCGGATCTTGTTCTCCGCGACCTCGAGGTCGGACCCGTCCCGGCCCTTCTGCCCCGTCCCGGCGAACTGCTCCGACAGGACCTTCTGGTACCCGGTGCCGAGGCTCATGACCTGGAATCCGCCCGAGTCCGTGAAGGTCGGGCCGGGCCAGTTCATGAACCGGCCCAGGCCACCCGCGGCGTCGACGATGTCGGAGCCGGGCTGGAGGAACAGGTGGTAGGCGTTGGCGAGCACGGCCTGAGCCCCGAGATCCTTGACCGTCTCGGGCAGGACGGCCTTGACGGTCGCCTTCGTGCCGACGGGGATGAAGGCAGGGGTCTCAACGGTGCCGTGCGGGGTGGTCATGGTCCCGGTGCGGCCGAGGCCGTCCAAGCGGGCTCCGACAGTGAAGGTCACGCGATCTCCTGGTAGGCGGGTTCGTTCTGTTTGACGAGGGCGACGACACGGTAGGTGAGCGGCAGCAGGACGAATTCGACGGCGACCTTGTAGACGTAGCCGACGATCATGAGGTTGAGGATCGTGCCGACCGGCATGACACCGGCCCACGCGACGGTGCAGAAGATCGCCGTGTCTGCGGCGGTGCCGGCCACGGTCGATCCGAGGAGGCGCACCCAGAGGTTCCCCTCGCCGTAGCGCTCCTTGATCTTGACGAGCACCCAGGCGTTGATGAGCTGGCCGACGGCGTAGGCGATGACCGAGGCGGCGACGATCCGGGGCACGAAGCCGAGTACGGCCTCGAACGCCGCCTGGTTCTCATAATCGGCTGCGGGGGGTGCGATCTGGACGAGGTAGAAGACGGCGGAGGCGAGGATGGAGACTGCCATACCGAGCAGGATCGCCCGCCTCGCCGGCTTGAACCCGTACACCTCGGAGATGACGTCGCCGAGGATGTAGGTGAGCGGGAAGAGAATCGCGCCGCCGTCGAAGACAAGGCTCCATTCGAGGACATCGATCTCGATGAGCTTCGTCGCGGCGATGTTCGACAGGAGGAGGAACGAAACGAAGAGGACGACGATGAGGTCGTAGTGGCTCCGGCGGACGGGGGCGAAACGGGCAGACATGAACACCTCTGGAAGACGATTGCAGAAATGATCCGGCGCTGCCACCACCGAGATCCGCGCATCGCGCGTGGAGCGGATCGCTCCGCTCCGACAGATAGTGTAGCGGACTACGACTCCATGCGATCCAGGTGACGGATCGCCCATTCCCTCATGATGTCGAGGGAGGGACCGAGCTCCTCACCCGAGGGCGTGAGGGCGTACGTGATCGTCCCGTTCTCCTCCGTGCGTTCGACGACGCCGATGGCGACGAGCTCCTTAAGGCGAGCGGAGAGCATGCGGCGCGAGACGTCGAGGACCCGGGAGAGCTCGTTGAAGTGGGCGGGCCGCTGCCGGAGGGTATCGACGATCGGCCCCATCCAGCGCTTGCCGAGGATGAAGTGGATCTCCTCGAGCTTCCTGCATTTCTCCAGGGGGATGTCCATGCCCCCCTTCTCACGACCATCCCGTGTCTCCATGGCACAAGCCTAGGCACGGGAGAACGCGTGACATTGGGACTAGTTGTAGTTCCCAGTGAGGTTGTGAACACGGTCTGAGGGAGTCTGTCCTCCGATTCCGGTGTGGGGTCGGTGATGATTGTAGTGGTGGAGCCAGGTGCTGTACGTTGCGGCCCTGGCTCCGTCGCTTTCGTACATCTGGGCGTAGGCCCACTCGGTGGCGAGGGTGCGGTTGAAACGTTCAACTTTCCCGTTGGTCTGGGGCCGATACGGACGAGTTCGACGATGTTTCACATCAGGTCCGAGCGCGGCTGCGAACGTTCGAGAGCGGTAACAAGACCCGTTATCGGTCATCACCGCCGCAACGGTCACTCCGGCCTGGGCGAAGAACATGCGCGCTCGGTGCCAGAACGCGGCGGCTGTTTCTTTCTTCTCGTCGGCAAGGATCTCGGAGTAGGCCAGACGCGAGTAGTCATCGACCGCGTGATGCAGAAACGCGTACCCGACGCCATGGCGACGGTTACGCTTGCCGTTGGCGCGTCCGAGCATGCGATGTCCACCACCGTCAGGGATACGGCCGAGCTTCTTGATGTCGACATGCACAAGCTCGCCCGGACGCTGTTTCTCGTAGCGCACAGGGCGAGGCTTACGGACGGGCAGCCCGGTTGCTTGATCCAGATGTGCCAGCAGAGGCATCCGGTACCGGGCAAGGACGCGTTCGACCGTGGACCGCGGGATGCCCAGGTGGTAGCTGATCCGGTGCGGTCCCCACCGGCGGGTGAACCGCAGGCTGATGATGCGGTGCTCGCGCCGCTCCGCAAGCCTCATGGGTGAGTGATGCGGGCGCGAGGAACGATCCACGAGAGGTTCACCCGCGCGGTATCGGGACGCCCATTTCGATGCGGTGGCAGGTGAGACCTGGAATCGCTCCGCTGCGCGTCGGATCGACCATCCCTGATCGACGATCAGAGAAGCCAGGCGCTGCCTGCCCACAGGGGTCAATGGTGCGTTAGCGTGGGACATGAAGACCTCCGGTTACTGGATGCGAGTGTGGTAACCCACATCCTGGCTTATAGGACATTTCGTGTTGCTGGGATCCGGGTTTTTCGTTGTGGTGGCGCGGTTTTCGGTGCTCGGAGTCGGTTTGGCCTGAGTTCTTGGTTGGACATTTCGTGTTGCTGGAAGACCCATTTTTGCCTGGTGTGATGCGGAAAGGTCGGTGTCGGAGTCGGTTTGAATTGAGGGATGGGCAATCCTTCATGCGGCTTGTGCGGCCGGGTCATGATCCGTCACGGCAAAACCGCCTCAGGCCGACAACGTTTCCGATGCAAGGCCTGCTCGGCCACAGGCACAAGACGACTCGACACGCGGGCCCGTGATTTCGCTGCGTTCTTGAGGTTTGTCACCGGCACGGGCACCTACCTCGACCTGCCCGGAGGTGGACGGCAGGCCCGACGACGATTCGCCCCGTTCTGGAGCCTGTGGCCGTTATCGCCACTGGTGGACGAGGTTCACCCGGTCGTGTTCGTGGACGCGATCTATCTGCACCGGCGGGCCGCGATCCTGATCGCGTGCACGCCCACGCACGTAGTGGGCTGGTACGTGGCCCGCACCGAGCGCACGGACGCGTGGGCGGCACTGTTCTCCCGGATTGCCGCCCCTGATGTGGTCGTGTGCGACGGGGGCAGCGGCATTGTCTCGGCCCTTGCCCAGCAGTGGCCCACCACCCACGTTCAGCGCTGCACGTTCCACGCGTTCAGCGTGGTCAAGCGCTACACCACCAGCCGGCCGCGTACCCAGGCCGGAGTGGAGCTCTATGAGCTCGCCAGGGGCCTGTTGGCGATCCGCACCCGCGAGGAATCCCTGGCCTGGCTGGTCGAGCTCACGGCGTGGAACGCCCGGTGGAAGGGCTTCCTCGCGCAGAAGACGCGTCTGCCCGACGGCAGCTATGTCAACACCCATGACCGGCTCGTGCGAGCGAAGAACTCGCTGAACACTCTCGCCCGGCGTGGCACCCTGTTCACCTACCTGCGCGAGGACCTCGCGGGCCTGGATGTGCCCGCGACGACGAATCGGATCGAAGGGCTCAACAGTCGTATCCGTGACCTGCTGCGCCACCACCGCGGAATGGGACTGACCCACCAGATCAAGTCCGTGTGCTGGTGGCTGTACGCACGCACCGAATATCCCTTGACGCCAGCGCAGATCCTTACCGCCACGCCAACCGATCAGCAGATCACTGCGCTGTTCACCGCCGCAGATCACCGAGCCCATGCCCAACACGAGATCAACCGGTGGGGCACTGCCGTCAACTGGACCGACCTCCACCACAGCAGCCCCTTCCAACAGGACTACTGACCCCGAACCTCCAACCCCACCAGCAACACGTTATGTCCTATAAGCCCACATCCTGCCGGAGGTCTTCATCTAACTCGAGCGTTCACAACCTCCCGAGGAACTACAACTAGTGTCTTGAATCTGTCCCAAATATTAGGATAATCACGACGATTCGGACGGGATGCTCACCTCGGCGCTCGAGCCGTCCACGGTGACCGGCACCGTATCTCCGTCGGCCTCGATCGTCACGACGAAACTCGGGCCCCCGTCGAGGTCGACCTGGGCCGAGATGACCCTCCCGGGGTAGGCGTTCGCCGCCGCGTCGATCGCATCCGCGAGGGTGACAACGGTCGATTCAACGAACGCCTCCACATCATCGTCGGCATCCCCGAGCCTGTTGATGATGATCCCCGTGCCGACGACCGTGACCTCGGCGAGGCGCCCATCGGTGAGGACCTTGACCGTATAGGCGTCGAGCCGAGCCTCGACGCCGACCGCGCTCCCGTCGACCACGGACTCGGCCCGCTCGATCACCGAGAAGATCTCTGTGTTCGCAGGACCGGGCGAGGTGTCGATTTCGGCGGTGGCGGAGGGGGGAATATACGGGTCGTCTGTAGTCGCACAGCCCGCGACCGACAGCACCAGCGCTGCCGCAGCCCACCTCTTCCACATACCGTTCATCTAATCAGAGTTGACTGATAATTGCCGGAATCCCTCCCGAATCCTTGTCACTCGACATAACCGGTGAAGTGGCGCCGCGCGGGCTTCTCACCTCGAGCCGCCCGCCACCCCGCGTACTCGATCCGCCCGTTCGACCGCTCCGCGGCGAACTGGACGGTGCCGGGCAGCGACACCGGGGCCTCGAACTCAACGAACCACTCGCGCGGACCGTCATTGCCGATACCGGTCGCGGAGTAGGCCCGCGAGGCGGAATACATCCCGTGGACGATGGGCCGGGGGAAGCCGAAGGGCTTGGCGGTGAGCTTCGTCAGGTGAATCGGATTCGCGTCGCCCGAAACCTTCGCGTAGCGCCGGCCGGCGTCCGCACCGAGACGCCACTGGGCCGTGGCGGGCCCGGGAACGAACTCCTCGCGCTCAGGCCGCTCGGGGCGCGGTCCGCCGAGGTCCGACCCGCGGACGAGGTAGCCGGCCGTGTCGACCAGCACCTCCTCGCCGCCGACGAGGACGCGGATGACGGACTCGAGGACGGTGCCCGCATAGTGCGGCTTCGGGTTCCCGATCGAGGCGATCATCTCCATCTCCTCGCCGAGCTCGATGCCGCGGGTCTGGGTGACGTGGTTCGTCAAATGGATCATGCCGAGCAGCGGCAGCGGGAAGTCCTTCTGCACGAGAAGCGACATGGTGAGCGGGAATCCGAGGACGTGGACGTAGCCCGGGTGGAGGTGGTCCGTCACCGTGTCGCCCACAAGGTGGACGAAGTCGGCATGCGTCGCCGCATCCGCGGCCACGACCGCACGGGCCTCGGTACCGGGAAGCTCTCCTGACCTGCTCGGGCGCACCTTCATTCTCGCCGCTTGAAGTGCGGCCGCTCCGAAGGTCCTGCCGAAGGACGGCAGCTCATCGTGGTTGATCATGGTCACCGTCCCACGAGATTCTGACCGCACACGCGCAGCGTCTGGCCGAGGCAGCCACCGGCGGGAAGGCTGGACAGGAACGAGACGGTCTCGGCGACGTCGACCGGCAGACCGCCCTGCTTGAGCGAGTTGGACCGACGGAAGATCTCCCGCTGCACGGGCGGGATCCTGTGCGTCATGTCCGTCTCGATGAAGCCGGGGGCGACAGCATTGGCGGTGCCGCCGCGCTCCGCGAGGATCGGGGCGAGGGCGGCGACCATGCCCATGACGGCGGACTTCGAGTAGGCATAGTTCGCCTGACCCGCGTTGCCCGCAATCCCCGAGGTCGAGGCGAGCGACACGAGTCTGAACTCCTCGCCCACTCGGTCCGAATCGAGCAGGGTGTCGTTGATGCGGAGCTGTGCCGCGATGTTGACGTCGATGACGGAGTTCCAGCGCTCCTCATCCATATTGACGTAGTACTTGTCGCGGGTGATGCCGGCGTTGTGGACGAGGACGTGAAGGACGAGGTCCCTCTTCGTCAGCTCGTCGACGATGCGACGACCGGCATCGGCGGCCGTGATGTCCATCTGGATCGGGATTGCACCGATCTCGTTCGCCAGGTCCGCGAGCGCACTGCCGGCGGCCGGCACATCGAGGATGATGACCTTCGCGCCGTCGCGAACGAGTGTGCGCGCGATCGATGCGCCGATCCCGCGCGCGGCACCGGTCACGAGGGCCGTCCTGCCCTCGAGAGGGGCCTCCCACCGGGCAGGAAGGCCGCCTCCCGGGGCCGAGACGCGCAGCGTCTGGCCGGAGACGAAGGCTGACTTCGCGGCGAGGAGGAAGCGCAGCGCACCGATCACCGAGGACTCGGTGAGAGCGACGCCGTCATCGACGACAATGCCGTTCGCTGTCGTCCCTTTCCGGGCCTCCTTCGCGAGGGTGCGGACGAAGCCCTCAACGCCGGCCCGGGCCGCGTTGACCGCCGGCTCCGGGCTGTCGGCCGTGCGGGAGATGGTGACGATCCGGCCGCCCACCCTCATCTTCTTGTACGCGGCGGGCAGGCCGCGGAGGATGCTTGAGGTATCTGTCGGGGTCGCGATCTCGTCGAGCACGACGACGATCGTGCCGATCCTGTCGAGATCGTCGCCGTGCCTGCGCACGTCCCCATCCCACGCGAGGAGCTGCTCGGCGATCCTCTCCGTCTCATCGGACGTGCCGAGGACGAGGACGGGGCCGAGGATCGGCTCTGCCCTGTCCTCGTACCGCGGCAGATCGGTCGGCTGGGGCAGGCCGGTCTTACCGGCGATGAACCGGCCGGGGGCGGATCGGACGAATGTCGTGTAGTCGAGCTTCATGATTGCCTTTCATCGAGCCGATTCGAGGAGGGCGACGGTGCCCTGACCGCCGGCGGCGCAGATCGAGATGAGGCCGAGCTTGCCGGGGCCGGCCTCGTACAGGGTCTTCGCGAGGGTGGCGACAATGCGTCCGCCCGTCGCGGCGAAGGGGTGCCCCGCGGCGAGCGACGATCCGTAGACGTTGAGGCGGTCCCGCGGGACGGTGCCGAAGGCGCCCTCGAGCCCGAGCTCATTCCTGCCGAACTCCTCGTCCTCCCAGGCCTTGAGGATCATGACAACGGTGGCGGCGAAGGCCTCGTGGATCTCGACGAAGTCCATATCCTCGAGTGTGAGGCCGTTGCGGGCCAGCATCTCCGGCGCGGCGTAGGCGGGCGCCGACAGCAGGTCGGCTCCGGACGTGAAGTCGACCGAGCGGGTGTGGACATCGCGGATGTAGGCGAGGGGCTGGTGGCCGTGCCTCTCCGCCCACTCCTCGGAAGCGATGAGGACGGTCGAGGCGCCATCGGACAGCGGTGTCGAGTTGCCGGCCGTCATCGTCCCCTCGGGGCCGCCGAAGGCGGGCTTGAGGGAGGCGAGCTTCTCCATGGTCGACTCGCGGAGGTTCTCGTCACGCGCGAGGCCCTGGTAGCCGGTCATGAGGTCATCGAAGAACCCCTTCTCGTAGGCCGCGGCGAGCCGCCTGTGGGACTCGAAGGCGATCTCGTCCTGCTCCTCGCGGGTGACGTTCCAGCGCTCCGTCGACAGGGCCTGGTGCTGGCCCATGTTGAGGCCCGTGCGCACCTCGGCCGCCGAGGGCGCAGAGGGCTTGAGATGGCTGGGGCGGATCGCCGCGAGCGCCTTGAGCCTGTCCTTCGTCGTGCGCGCCGAGTTCGCCCTGTGGAGGATGGCGCGCAGATCGCCGCTCACCTCGATCGGTGCGTCTGACGTCGAGTCGACTCCGCCGCCGATGCCGACCTCGATCTGGCCGAGGGCGATCTTGTTGGCGACGAGCGCAACGCCGTCGAGGCCCGTCGCGCAGGCGCGCTGCAGGTCGATGGCGGGCGTGCGCGAGTCGAGAGCGGATCCGAGGACGGCCTCACGGGTGAGGTTGAAATCCTTGGCATGCTTGAGCACTGCGCCGGCGGCGACATCGCCGAGCAGCTCCCCCTGGAGGGAGAATCGGGCGACCAGCCCGTCCAGGGCGGCGGTCAGCATGTCCTGGTTGCTGACGTTCCGATAGGCTTTGCCTGCGCGCGCGAAGGGGATTCTGTTGCCGCCCAGGATGGCCGCTCTGCGAGGATGATTCACGAGTTCTCCGATCAAGATGACAAGGTATGCAGAACCGAGAGTATCTGATACCGTCGGTTTTGTGAACCCCACCACTTCGACTGACAGGCGGACTACGCGCTGGGCTGATCACCGCGAACAGCGGCGAGCCGAGCTCATCCATGTTGCCCGCCGGCTCATCCACACGGATGGTCCCGATGTGACGATGGCGGCGATCGCCGCCGCCAGCGGCACGTCGAAGTCGATCGTCTACCGGTATTTCCAGGACAAGGACGAGCTCAAGCAGGCATTGGGCGAGTCGATCCTGTCCCGCATGCGGGACAGGCTGGAGGCGGGGGTTCGGGCCGGGTCGACGCCCGAGGAGTCGATCTGCACGATGGTGCGGATGTATGTCGACGCGGCAGCCAGTTCAGTCAACGTCTACCACTTCGTCACCCAGCCCTCCGAGGGACTGTCGCAGTTCCTCGATGACTGCGCCCGACTCGTCGCTGAGTCGATGGCGGGCAGGCTCCCCGCCGACCGGCTCGATGCCTGGTCTGCCGGAGTCATCGGATTCGTCAACGCCGCCTTCCGGTCGTGGATGGATTCAGACAGAACCATGAGCAGAGAACAGATCACCGACTTCATCCTCACTTCGATCCTTTCGGGAGTCCCCCATGACGACAACGATTCCCCCGGTACCCTCCGGGGAGACCTCTGACGGCGCAGACCTCGCGGCCAACTCGGCCGGACCGATCGCCGCCGACCACGTCAACGCATCCCCCGCCGAATCCCACCTCCACGTCGACGACATCCACCACATCGACGTCCCCGGACTCACCCAGATCCTCGACGGTCGCTGGGCCCACATGCGGGCCTGGGGCAGGGAGATCTCGGCCGACCCGGCATTCGCCCGGCCGATCGATATGCCGCGCGAGGAGCACAGGGAGCTCACACTCGCCAGGCTCAAGGAGCTCGCCAAGCGGAACTGGTCTGCGCAGATGCTGCCCGGGTCCCTCGGCGGGATGAACGACCCGGGCGGCAATCTCGCAGCCTTCGAGGAGCTCGTCGCCAGCGATCCGTCCCTCCAGATCAAGGCAGGCGTCCAGTTCGGACTGTTCGCCTCGGCCATTCTTCATCTCGGCACCGAGGAGCACCACTCCCGCTGGCTGGCGAAGACGATGAGCCTCGAGATCCCCGGCATCTACGCCATGACGGAGATCGGGCACGGCTCAGACGTGTCGGCCGTCGGCACGACGGCCGTCTACGACGAGGAGGCGGAGGAGTTCGTCATCACGACGCCCTTCCGCGCCGCGACGAAGGAGTATCTCGGCAACGCCGCCCTCCACGGCCACGCGGCCGTCGTCTTTGCCCAGCTCATCACCCGCGGCGTCAACCACGGCGTCCACTGCTTCTTCGTGCCCATCCGGGAGGACGGGAAGGTCCTCCCCGGCATCACCATCGAGGACGACGGGGAGAAGGGCGGCCTCAATGGCATCGACAACGGCCGGATCGCATTCGACCACGTCCGTGTGCCGCGCACGAATCTCCTCAACCGCTACGGGGACGTCGCGGCCGACGGCACCTACTCCTCCCCCATCCCCTCCCCGGGCCGGCGCTTCTTCACGATGCTGACCACCCTCGTCCAGGGCCGCGTCTCGCTGTCGGGGGCCGCGATCAGCGCCGCCGAGCTCGCCCTCGGCATCGCCATCACCTACGGCAGCCAGCGCCGACAGTTCGCGGACTTCACGGGCGTCAACGAGGTTGTCCTGCTCGACTACCAGCTCCACCAGCACCGTCTGTTCCCGCTCCTCGCGAGGACCTACGCGGCCGCCTTCGCGCAGGAGGATCTGCTGCACGCCTACCACGAGGTGTTCAGCGGCGAGGGCGACACCGACGAGAACCGCGAGGACCTCGAGACGATGGCGGCGGCGCTCAAGCCCAACTCCACATGGCTGGCCCTCGAGACCATCCAGACGGCCCGCGAGGCCTGCGGCGGGGCCGGGTACATGGCAGAGAACCGCCTCGTCGGCCTTCACGACGACCTCGACGTGTACGCAACCTTTGAGGGTGACAACCACGTGCTCCTCCAGCTGGTCGGCAAGCGCCTCCTCGGCGAGTACGCGAAGTCGCTCAAGGGGATGGACGCGGGCGACGTCACGAAGTTCATCGCCTCCCGCGCCGAGGCGTTCTCGACCCGCCACACCCCGTGGCGTCGCCTGCTTCAGTCGGCTGCGGACCTCGGTTCCGTCCGCCGTACAGCGGCCTCGCTGCGCGACCCGGAGCTGCAGCTTGAGCTCCTGTCGACCCGGGCCGAATCCATGGTCGAGGAGCTCAGCCTCAACCTCCGCCAGGCCCCGAACATGCCGAAGGAGGATGCTGCCGCGCTCGTCAACTCCCACCAGCTCGAGCTCATCGAGGCCGCGAAGGCCCACGTCGACCTCATCCTCCTCACCGCGTTCAACCAAGGCCTGGAGAAGATTGGGGACGATGCGACGAAGGCCGTCCTCGTTCGACTGCGCGACCTGTTCGCGCTGACCACGATCGAGGAGAACCTCTCCTGGTACGTCATCAACGGGCACCTGTCGCTCGGCAGGGCGCGCACTCTGCGGGACTACATCAACCGGCTGCTGACGAAGATCCGCCCGCACGCGCTCGACCTTGTCGCCGCATTCGGATACACGCAGGAGCACTGGCGTGCCCCGATCTCGTCCGGACTCGAGGCCGAGCGGCAGGCCCAGGCGGCGGAGTACTACCGCCGGCACCGCGCCTCGAACGAGGCCCCGATCGACGAGAAGATCCTCTACAAGAGGGACCTCGCGGAGAAGGCCGCCAGCAGGGCCGACTGAGAGGCGATCGCCGGTATCCAGCCCCGGCGATCGCTCCGGTTCACCGTCGTTTCGCGGCGGTGGTTCGTGGTGCCCTGCAACGGCGGACCCGTTCGTCCGAGGAGCAGGCGAGCGCGCGAACGAACCTCCCCGGTCTCCTCTCCTTTCGCACTCATGTCCTTTCGCACGCATTGGAGCGCCCCGGCGATCGTCCGGCATAAGATCAAGGGAGTCGACCGGAGGCGATATGAGCACATTCATCTTCATCTCTCCCGATTTCCCGCAGATCAATGTCAACCTGTGCGAACATCTCGCTCTCGCAGGAGTGCGGGTGATCGGGATCGGTGACGCGGATGCCGCGGGGCTGGACCGGCGCCTGGTCCATCACCTGCACGACTACCGCCAGGTCCATACCCTCGATGACTACGACGCGGTCTACCGGGCCGTCGCCTACTTCGCCCACAGGCACGGCAAGCCGGATCACCTTGATTCGAACAACAGCCACTGGCTGAGCCAGGATGCGAGGCTGCGCAGGGATTTCAACATCAGCGGCATCACCTGGAGCGCCTCGGACAGCGATTCCCTCGAGGCCGTCGCCGAGGCGGGCCTGCCGGTCGGCGACTCGGCCGGTCAGGTCTACTCCTGGGATGCGATCATCGGCCACGACAGGACCGTCCTCTTCGAGGGGGTGACCGCGTGGCCGCTGATCTCCGCGAGCGAGTACGCGTATCGAACCGTCGTGCCGCTGCCGCCGGCCGTCGTCCGGCTCGGCCGCCAGGCCGCCGAGGCGCTCCGCGCTCGGCTCACCTTCCTCCACGTCCAGGTCGCGTTCCCGCCAGGTGCTGAGCCGCGGATCATCCGCGTGTCCCGCAGCGCGCCGCCCGCCTTCACGCTCGACATGTACAACTACGCGGGGGACATCGACACGTACCAGATCTACGCCGCGGAGGTCGCCCGCCAAGACGTGCGCCTGTCGGTTGGGCCGACGTCTCCCCCGCCGAAGGAGCAGATCGCCATCTACGTGTCGCGCCGTGATGGGGTCAGCTATCGGCACCGTCCTCAGGATCTCGCCGAACGATGGGGTGATCGCATTCGCCTCGTGGCCCGCAACCCCGAGCAGTACCGGCGTGGGATGGGCGATGCGTTCTACATCGCCGTCGTGTCCGATGACGACGAGGCGGACCGCTTCACCGCGGATGTCGTTATGCGCGGCTGACGCGGCCCTCGAAGGGATAGACGGTCAGTGCGCCGCCGAATGGCGGTGACGCGGCGAGAATCGCGCCGCTCCACGTGAAGTCCTGCAGCCCCCGCATCATCCCCAGCACCTCATCCCGCGCATCCGCGCCGACCGGCTCCGGAACCCGCGCCAATGCGGCCGCAAGATTCGGCTCGCGATCCGGCTTCACTGCGGCAAGAGCGGCGAACTCGGGGATCGTCTCGAGCGGGCCCGTCAGCCGGTCACCGCGCCAGTAACCGCGCACCGTCCACGCGACAGTCCCGCCGAACTCCGAAAGATCAGGGAGCCAGCCCGGCCTCGTCGAGGCCGGGCTACTGTGCGGGGCGCGGGCGGGGCCGTCCCCCACGATCGCGAGTCGATCCTCTGAGAATCCGATGAGCCGGGCCCACGAGGACCCGTCGCGGACGCTGAGTCCGCGCTCGTCGAAGCCGAACCGTCGCTCGGCGAGCGGGACCTGGCGGGCGGCCTCCGCCATCGCCGCCGTCGCCCATCCCCGGAGCAGGGCGGTGTTGCGCGCGATGACCTGCCGCTCCATGTCCCCTCGCCGCGGCGTCACGGCCAGCGGGCCGTCGACCGGCCCCACGGGCCGATCCTGCTCAGGGAGGAGGCTTCTCCAGAGCAGGTCGACACGGGCCCGGGCCTTCGATATGCGCTCCCCAGTGACGGGATGGAGGCGGACGTGGGTGGCGGAGGCGCGCAGGGACCCCGCGAGCCTCTCGGGACTGTTCGTGATGGCAGGGGACGTCAGGGCATTCCACAGCGCGACGGAGAGCGCGGGAATATCGGCGTCCGCCCGCACGTCCGGCTCGTCGGAGGGAAGGATCTCCCCCAGGTGGGCGATCGTCGCCCCATCGGATAGCGCGGAGCGGACAACTGTCCTGATCCCGTCTGTCAGCCACGGGCGCGCGATGTCGACGACCGGCAGGACACCGTCGTGCTCGAGAACCCTCCGTCCGTCGGAGACCTCCCACGCGGTCGGGCTCCCCCACGCGACGAGCCCGGGGCGCAGCATCATGTCGTACCGCTCCTGGACCCACAGGGGTGCCGTATCGACATGGGCCCACGGGTCGGCGTCGGAGGAGCCCGCGACCAGGAGCCAGCGGGCGCTGCCGTCAGCGGTGCAGTGATGGAGGCGGATGGGCCTGTTCGGAAGCTCGACTCCGTCGCACGGTGGCTCGCCGCCATAGAGGCTCGACACGGTGCTCATGATGCCGAGGCGCGCCACAAGAGCGCGGAAGTCATCGACGATGGTCTCGTCGATGAGCCTCCGCTCGACGGTCCCTGCACGGCGCATGTCCCTCACTGTGCGGGATGGAGATGAACGCAGTATGACGTGCGTGTGAGGAGTCTGCTGACGTCCGGTGAAGGGTGGGCGCGCTGAGGGCCGCGTGCGCCGCAGAACGTGCCGCTAGATGTAGTTCCTCGGGAGGTTGTGAACGCTCGAGTTAGATGAAGACCTCCGGCAGGATGTGGGTTACCACACTCGCATCCAGTAACCGGAGGTCTTCATGTCCCACGCTAACGCACCATTGACCCCTGTGGGCAGGCAGCGCCTGGCTTCTCTGATCGTCGATCAGGGATGGTCGATCCGACGCGCAGCGGAGCGATTCCAGGTCTCACCTGCCACCGCATCGAAATGGGCGTCCCGATACCGCGCGGGTGAACCTCTCGTGGATCGTTCCTCGCGCCCGCATCACTCACCCATGAGGCTTGCGGAGCGGCGCGAGCACCGCATCATCAGCCTGCGGTTCACCCGCCGGTGGGGACCGCACCGGATCAGCTACCACCTGGGCATCCCGCGGTCCACGGTCGAACGCGTCCTTGCCCGGTACCGGATGCCTCTGCTGGCACATCTGGATCAAGCAACCGGGCTGCCCGTCCGTAAGCCTCGCCCTGTGCGCTACGAGAAACAGCGTCCGGGCGAGCTTGTGCATGTCGACATCAAGAAGCTCGGCCGTATCCCTGACGGTGGTGGACATCGCATGCTCGGACGCGCCAACGGCAAGCGTAACCGTCGCCATGGCGTCGGGTACGCGTTTCTGCATCACGCGGTCGATGACTACTCGCGTCTGGCCTACTCCGAGATCCTTGCCGACGAGAAGAAAGAAACAGCCGCCGCGTTCTGGCACCGAGCGCGCATGTTCTTCGCCCAGGCCGGAGTGACCGTTGCGGCGGTGATGACCGATAACGGGTCTTGTTACCGCTCTCGAACGTTCGCAGCCGCGCTCGGACCTGATGTGAAACATCGTCGAACTCGTCCGTATCGGCCCCAGACCAACGGGAAAGTTGAACGTTTCAACCGCACCCTCGCCACCGAGTGGGCCTACGCCCAGATGTACGAAAGCGACGGAGCCAGGGCCGCAACGTACAGCACCTGGCTCCACCACTACAATCATCACCGACCCCACACCGGAATCGGAGGACAGACTCCCTCAGACCGTGTTCACAACCTCACTGGGAACTACAGCTAGACTGGCGCCATGAGCGAGAGCGTCAGGGTCGATGTGTGGCTGTGGGCCGTGCGCCAGCTGAAGACGCGCACGATGGCGACGAGCGCCTGCAGGGCGGGTCACGTCCGAGTCAATGGCAGCCCTGTTAAGGCGAGCCACAAGATCAAGGTCGGCGATGAGGTGCGGCTGCGAATCGAGGGGATGGACCGGATCCTCGAGGTCACGAAGCTCATCCTCAAGAGGACGAGTGCGCCGCTCGCGCAGGAGTGCTACATCAACCACACGCCGGAGCGGCCACGCGTCTTCATCCCGCCCGTCTTCTCTCGGGATCGCGGCACCGGCCGCCCGACGAAGAAGGAGCGCCGCGAGCTCGACCGGCTGCGCGGCATCGAGGCGAACTGGGGTCGGCTCGACGAGGAGTGACAGATGAGGTCGAGGCACCGGGCCCAGGACTCTCGATTCCTGCCTCGTCCACATCCGGTGCCGTCGTCACCTCCTGAAAAACACTGGTGTCATTCACCGGTCCCCACACCGTCCACAGCTGTATCCACAGCGGAACGCCTCACATCCACAGGAAAACCGGCACTTTTCCACGACTCTTCGACACTTATCCACAGTTCTCTCGACTATCTCCACAGACTTCTCAGGTGCCTGCGTAGTAGTCTCTGGTCATGCGAGAACTCCAGGCGAAGATCATTGAAGAACTCGGCGTCAAGGCGACGATCGACCCTCAGGAGGAGATCGAGCGGCGTGTCGGGTTCCTGACCGACTACCTCATCGCCGCCAACGCCAAGGGCTACGTGCTCGGCATCTCCGGCGGAGTCGACTCGACCCTCGGGGGCAGGCTCGGGCAGCTCGCGGCAGAGCGGGCCCGCGAGCAGGGACTGTCGACCGAGTTCTTCGCCGTTCGACTCCCCCATCATGTTCAGGCCGATGAGCACCACGCCCAGGCGGCTCTTGATTTCGTCGACCCCGACCGTCGCATGACCTTCAATATCGGCCCCGCCGTCGACGCATTCGAGAAGGAGCATGATCTCGCCACCGACAGGCGCATGTCCGACTTCAACAAGGGCAATGCCAAGGCCCGCCTGCGGATGATGGCCCAGTACGCGATTGCCGGCGACTTGGGGCTTCTCGTCATCGGCACGGATCACGCGGCGGAGTCGGTCACGGGCTTCTTCACAAAGTATGGCGATGGCGGGGCGGACGTCCTGCCGCTCGCCGGTCTCACCAAGCGTCAGGTCCGCCTCCTGACGAAGGAGCTCGGCGGGCCGGAGGAGCTGTGGAACAAGGTCCCGACAGCCGACCTGCTCGATGATGATCCGGGCCGCACCGACGAGGACGAGCTCGGTCTCGCCTACGACGACATCGACGATTACCTCGAGGGTAAGGAGGTCGCCACAGCGGCCGCCGAGCGGATCGAGTGGTATTTCAACCGCTCCCGCCACAAGCGGCGCATGCCGGCCGACGTGTCCGACACGTGGTGGAGGTGACCTGCTGAGTGAGGCGCCGCATTCCATCCGGACCGGCGGCGTGACTCAGGTAACGTTGATCCTGTATCAGGTCATTCAAAGGCGAGGGCAGGATCAATGGCAACCGTTGCAATAGTAGGAACATTCGATACCAAAGGGCGGGAATTCGACTTCTGTCGGGACCTGTTCGACAGGCAGGGCGTCCAGACGCTCATGATCCACGCGGGCACTCGCCCCGCGACCATACCCGTCGATATCGATGGGTCCGACGTCGCCAGGGCCGGCGGCGCCGACCTCGGCGAGCTCACCGAGGATCGAGGACGCGCGATGGCGGCGATGACGCTCGGCGTCACGTCGATCGTCTCCACCCTCTACGCGGAGGGGAGTATCGACGGTGTCTTCTCCCTCGGCGGCTCCGGCGGAACCGCGCTCGCAACTGCCGGCATGAGGACACTGCCGGTTGGGGTCCCGAAAGTCATGGTCTCGACCATGGCGGGCGGCACGGTCTCCGAATATGTCGGCACGTCCGATATCGTCATGATCCCCTCGATCGTCGATGTGCAGGGTCTCAACTCGATCCTCCAGACCATTCTGAGGAACGCGGTCGGCGCCATGGTCGGCATGCTCGCCGTCGAGCGTGGCCACGATGCCGATGCCAAGCCCCACATTGCGGCCACAATGTTCGGCGTGACCACACCCTGCGTCAGCCGGGCGCAGGAGTATCTTGAGGACCGCGGCTACGAGGTCGTCGTCTTCCACGCGACCGGGGCCGGGGGCAAGTCGATGGAGCAGCTGATCCGCGACGGCTACTTCGTCGGGGTCCTCGATATCACCGCAACCGAGTGGTGCGATGAGCTGTTCGGCGGCATCCTCGCAGCCGGTCCTCATCGCCACGAAGCAGCGATCGATGCCAGAGTCCCCCAGGTCGTGTCGCTCGGCGCGCTCGACATGGTCAACTTCGGCAGCCCCGATACAGTTCCCGCACACTACCGGGGCCGCAACCTCTACCCTCACAACCCGCAGATCACCCTCATAAGGACGACGGCGGACGAGAACAGGCAGCTCGGGGAGAAGCTCGCCGAGAAGCTCAATCGGGCCACGCAGTCCACCGAGGTCTTCATCCCCCTCAAGGGCGTCTCCGCCATCGCAGTCGAGGGCGGCCCCTTCTATGACAGGAGGGCCGACGAGGCGCTGTTCGATGCTCTGGAGAAGGGCATCGACAACGAGCACGTCACCCTCCACCGGCTGGACACCGACATCAACGACCCCGTTTTCGCAGAGGCCGCAGCTCAGGCCCTCATTGATCTCATCGATACCTCGAAAGGAACCCACTGATGAACACCCTGACTCGTGACGAGGTCCTCGCCGGCTTCAAGGAGAAGGTCGCCCGCAACGAGGTCCTTCTCGGCGTCGGCGCCGGGACCGGTATCACCGCGAAGTTCTCCGAGGCCGGCGGAGCCGACCTCCTCATCATCTACAACTCGGGCCGATTCAGGATGGCGGGACGGGGATCCCTTTCGGGTCTCATGCCCTATGGGGACGCGAACGCGATCGTTGTCGAGATGGGCTCCGAGGTCCTGCCCGTCGTCGAGCACACGCCGGTCCTCGCGGGGGTCTGCGGCACGGATCCGTTCCGGATCATGCCGAACTTCCTCCGCGACCTCAAGGCGCAGGGCTTCTCCGGCGTCCAGAACTTTCCGACCGTCGGCCTCATCGATGGCGTGTTCCGCCAGAACCTCGAGGAGACCGGCATGGGCTACGGCCTTGAGGTCGAGATGATCCGGGAGGCCCACAGCCTCGGAATGCTCACGTGCCCCTACGTCTTCACGCCGGACGACGCGCGGGCAATGGCCGATGCTGGTGCCGATATCCTCGTCGCGCACATGGGACTGACGACGAAGGGCACGATCGGCGCTCAGACCGCCCTCACCCTCGACGACTCCATCGAGAGGATCCGCGACATCATTGCCGCCGGCCGCGAGGTCAACCCCGACATTCTCGTCATCTGCCATGGCGGCCCCATCGCCGAGCCCGAGGATGCCGCCTACGTCATCAAGGCTCTGCCCGAGCTCGCAGGCTTCTTCGGAGCCTCATCGATCGAGCGCTTCGCCGCCGAGCGCGGCATCAAGTCCCAGACCGAGGCGTTCAAGGCGATCACCCGCTGATCACCCGCTCGGAGGTCAAGATAGTGGAATGCCCCCGATGTCGGGGGCATTCCACTATCGACGTCGGCAGCGATCAGGCGTGCTCGTCCTCGGAGGAGCTGTCGGGCTGGACCGTCCACTCGGGCGGAACATCGACACCGTTCTCCTCGTCGCGCTCGGAGTCCTCGGCGGTCTTGTGAATGATGCCCTGGGCGTGGTGGACGGGGGCGTAGATCGTGTAGAGGCGCAGCGGCTCATCACCCGTGTTGATGACGTCGTGCCACTTGCCGGCAGGAACCTGGATCGACCAGCCGTCGGAGACGGCCTGCTCGAAGTCAAGATCGTCCTCGGAGTCCCCCATGACGCACTTACCCTCGCCCGCGTCGATACGGAGGAACTGGTCGGTGTCGGGGTGCTTCTCAAGTCCAATGGAGCTGCCGGGCTCGATGGACATGAGGGTGACCTGGAGGTACTTGCCGGTCCAGACCGTCGTTCTGTAGTTCTCGTTCTTCCGCGTCGCCGTCTCGATATCGAAAGCGTGCGGCTTAGGGCCAATATCCTCGATCGTCATCATTAACCTTCCTCACAGTGGATGAGACCAGTCTATCGGGCACGGTGATCGCGGGCACGCCATGCGCGAGGATCTGTGCGGGCAGCGATATCGACCGTGCGGGGCATGACCATCGAGCGAGTCCACGTCTGCTCGACTAGCGACTCCACCACGATCCCCACCGCAACGAAAAGAGAGACGGCGACCGATGGTCGCCGTCTCTGCTGGTGCGCAAGGGGGGAGTTGAACCCCCACGCCCTCTCGGGCACACGGACCTGAACCGTGCGCGTCTGCCTATTCCGCCACTTGCGCGCGCTGCTTCCAGCCTGCCCAGTCTAGCGTGCGCCGGTCCCTCCCTCAAAGCCGACCTACTGTGACGACGCCTACGTGCCAGCGTCCCCAGGGGCATGGTTGCCCCACCCGCACCCCGCTCCTCGCGCGCCGACCCGCGCTGGCAGTAGAATCAGGCATCAGAGCGGTAGGGTCAGGTACGGGAGAACCTCGCGGAACTCCTGTCGCCGGACCGGCGGACGCGAGTCTCCACTACCGTGTGGGCAGCTCAAACGGCCGACTGTCTCTGGAAGGAGATGAAACGTGGGTGTCTTCGGCAAGTTCGAACGCGGCATCGAGAATGCCGTCAACTCCGTCTTCGGTCGAGCATTCAAGTCCGAGATCAAGCCGGTCGAGATCGCCTCGGCGATCAACCGCGCGATGGACGAGGGCGCCGCCGTCTACTCCCGCTCACGGACGATATCCCCCAACGTCTTCACGGTGACTCTCTCGCCGGATGACTACGCCCGGCTTGACCAGTGGGGCCGTGAATCAATCGCCGACGAACTCATCGATCACGCCATTAAGTATGCGACATCGCAGGGATACACCTTCTTGGGACCACTCACGGTCTCGTTCACCTCCAATGAGGAGGCGGGCACCGGAACTGTCCGCGTCGACTCCCAGACCGTGCGAGGAGCTGTTGCACCCGTGACCACATCCGCCCCCTCCCCTGCCAACCCGATCATCGATGTTCAGGGCCAGCGCTATCTGTTGACAGGGCCGGTGACGATCATCGGCCGAGGCTCCGACGCCGACATCGTCGTCGACGACACGGGGGTCTCCCGGCACCACCTCGAGCTGCGGGTGACCCCGCGCGGAGTCATCGCCACGGACCTCAATTCGACCAACGGCAGCTTCGTCGAGGGGCATCGCATCACGGCCGCCACACTCGTCGACGGCAATACGATCACGATCGGTCGGACCAGGATCATGTTCTGGACCAATCCGGAGACCTACGCATGAGCGATCTGGTCCTCACAATCCTCCACATCGCGTTCCTCGTCCTGCTGTGGGTCTTCGTGCTTGCCGTCATGGCGACCCTGCGTCGCGATATCTACGGCATCAAGGCCCGCGGCCGGCAGACCGCCGCGGCGGCGCCCGTGTCGTACGCGCGTCCCCGGAAGTCCGCCGCCCCCAAGCCGCAGCGCGGCGTGCCGACGAAGATCGTCGTGTCGGCCGGGCCGCTCGCTGGGACGACAGTACCGCTCGGTGCCTCGTCGATCATCGTCGGACGCTCACCCGATTCCGCACTGGTTCTCGATGATTCCTATTCGTCCGCCAGGCACGCCCGCTTCTTCCACTCAGAGGGCCAGTGGTATGTCGAAGACCTCCAGTCGACGAACGGCACCTTTGTCCACGGTCAGCGCATCGACCAGCCGACGCCTGTGAAACCGGGCGACAGCGTGACGGTCGGTCAGACGTCGATGACGATGCAGCGGTAGGGGATCATGGCAGTTCAGCTTCGGTACGCAGCCCGCTCCGACATCGGCTCCATCAGGAAGAGCAACCAGGACTCGGGCTACGCAGGTCCCCATCTGCTCGTCCTCGCGGACGGCATGGGCGGCGCAGCCGGCGGAGACACGGCCTCAAGCACGACCGTGTCGCTCCTGGCCCCTCTCGACGATGTCCATCGAGCCGATGACCTGCTGCCGCTCCTGCGGAAGGCCGTGACGGACGCCCACGAGGAGCTCATCGCCATGGCGGGCAGAGACAGATCCCTCAAGGGCATGGGCACCACCTGCATCGCCATCCTCCGCGCCGGAAACAAGCTCGGTATGGTCCACATCGGCGACTCCCGCGCCTACCTGCTGCGCGGCGAGTCCCTCATCCAGGTGACGAAGGACCATACGCTCGTCCAATACCTCCTCGACCACGGCCAGATCACCCCCGAAGAGGCGGCGAACCATCCCAAGAGGAATGTCATCATGCGGGCGCTCGGCGACACGGAGGGCGAGGTCGAGCTCGACGAGTCCGTCCGCGAAGCCGTCGTCGGCGACCGCTGGCTGCTCTGCTCAGACGGGCTCTTCGGCGTCGTCTCCAACGAGACGATCGCACACACCCTCCTCCACTGCGCCAACCTCGAGAAGTGCGCGGACCGGCTCATCGAACTGGCACTGGCGGGGGGCGCTCCCGACAACGTGACAGTCGTCGTGGCCGACGTCCTCGACGATCGTCATATGACCCAGTCGACGGCGCCCGATACGACTCCGATCGTCGTCGGCGCGGCGGCGTCTCAGCTGCCCGGCTCCGTCGGCGGACCGGGCGCCGACGGGAATGGGGGGGATGAACCGGCGAAGAGGCGCCGATGGCCTGCCCGACTCGCCGTCATCATCGGATTCGTCCTTCTCGCCGCGGGGGCGATCTTCGGTGGATGGTTCTGGACCCAGTCCCAGTACTACGTCTACGAGGCGGAGGGGAACGTCGCGATCTACCGCGGTGTTCCGCAGTCGCTCGGTCCCATCGAGCTCTCCCACTTGGAGGAGAGATCGAGCCTCGCCATCGATGATCTGACGGACACCGCCCAGCGCAGGCTCCGAGAGCCCGTCACACACTCCTCGCGGAGGGATGCGGAGAGATTCGTCGCCGACCTCGAGGCCCAGTTCCTCCGCGACCAGGTGGTCGAGGACGGCTCGGATGAGCCGACGGAGGATCCGACTGAGGCTGAGACTCCGCCGGACCGGAGCGACAGCGGCAGCCAGCCGGAGGAGACTCCCTGATGGCAGCTGTTCAGCAGGCGGCCCGCCCGGGGAGGCTCCCCGAGCTGGCCCTCACGATCGTCTCTGTCATGATCGGACTCGGCGCCTACGCGCTCGTCCACCTGGGCGCGAATGGGGCAATGCCGGAGAACATGGCCTCCGCGGCGGTCATCTTCGCCGGCGCCGCCCTGGGCGCCCACCTCCTCATCCGCTGGGCCGCGCCCTATGCGGATCCCGTTCTCTTCCCCGCCGCGTTGGCGCTCAACGGAATCGGGCTCGGGATGATCGAGCGGATCGACATCGCCCTTGGATCCACGCAGGGATCCTCCCAGGCCATCTTCACCCTCATCGGGATCGCCCTCGCCGTCCTCACGGTCATGACGATCCGCGACCACCGAATCCTCCGCCGCTACACGTATACGTCTCTCGTTGTCGGATCGGTCTTCCTTATCCTCCCCCTCATTCCCGGGCTCGGGCGCGAGATCTATGGGGCGCGGATCTGGATCGACGTCGCCGGGTTCTCCTTCCAGCCCGCTGAGGCGGCGAAGATCTTCTTCGCGATCTTCTTCGCCGGCTACCTCGTCGTCAACCGAGACAACCTCGCCCTGGCGGGACCGAAGGTGCTGGGGCTGCGACTGCCGCAGCTGCGGCACTTCGCGCCGCTCCTCCTCGCCTGGCTCGTCTGCATCGCCGTCCTCATCTTCCAGAAGGACCTCGGCACGTCCCTCCTCTTCTTCGGACTGTTCGTCTCCATGCTCTACGTCGCCACCGACCGGCTGTCCTGGATCATCATCGGGGGTCTGCTCGCACTCGGCGGCGGGTTCGTCGTGTTCCAACTGTTCCCGCATGTGACAGCGCGGTTCAACGTGTGGCTGAACGCGATGGAGCCGCAGGTCTACGACGCGCCGTTCGGCTCCTACCAGGTCGTTCAGGGCAACTTCGGGATGGCATCGGGCGGTCTCTTCGGCACGGGTCTCGGCCAGGGTTACCCGAGCATCGTGCCGCAGGCGAATTCGGACTTCATCATCGCCAGCATCGGCGAGGAGCTCGGCATGGCCGGGGTGTTCGCGATCCTCGCCCTCTACCTCGTCCTCGTCATCCGCGGCCTGCGCAGCGCCGCCTACGTCCGGGACGGCTTCGGCAAGCTGCTCGCCGCCGGGCTGTCCTTCATGATCGCGCTCCAGGTCTTCGTCGTCGTCGGCGGCGTCACCCGCCTCATCCCCCTAACGGGGCTCACGCTTCCCCTCGTCGCCCTCGGCGGCTCCTCCCTCGTCCTCAACTGGATCGTCATCGGCCTGCTGCTGCGGATCTCGAATGCCGCCCGCCGGCCGAACATCCCCTCCGCAGATCCGATCCCCTCCGCCTGGGACGATGACGGCGTGGCTGAGAACCCCGAGGCCGCATCGGAACCGACCGAGGCCGATCGCGCCGACACCGAGGCGATGAGGATGCCATGAACCAGCCCATCAGACGCGTCGCGACCCTCGCGCTCCTCATGTTCCTCGCCCTCATGATCGCCGTGACCATGATCCAGTTCGTCCGTGCCCCGGCCCTCACAGCCGACTCCCGGAACGCGCGGACGATCTACGAAGAGTACGGCCGCGAGCGCGGCCCCATCATCGTCGCCGACCAGACCGTCGCCTCGTCCGAACCCGCCGATGACGTCTATCAGTTCCTTCGCACCTACGGTCAGGGTGAGCTCTACGCCCATTCGACCGGGTACTTCTCTGTCGCGTTCAATTCGATGACGGGGATCGAGCGCTTAGAGAACGACGTCCTGGGTGGCTCCTCGCAGTCGCTCGCTCTGCAGCGCCTTCGGGATCTTGTCACTGGCAATGAACCGCGCGGCGGCGGCGTCGAACTGACCCTCGATCCGCAGATTCAGCAGGCCGCCGTCGACGCGCTCAACGGTCAGCGGGGCTCGATTGTCGTCCTCGAACCGGACACGGGCAGAATCCTCGCGATGGTGTCGGTGCCGAGCTACGACCCGAACCTGCTCGCCTCGCACGATGCGGCTGCGGCGCGGGAGAGCTACGAGGCCCTATCAACGGACGAGAGCCGCCCCCTCATCAACCGTGCCGTCGCCGGCGACCTCTACGCACCCGGATCGGCCTTCAAGGTCGTGACAGCGACGGCGATGCTCGAGAACGGCTACGAGCCCGATGAGCTGATCGACGCGCCCACGCAGTATTCGCCGCCCGGCACGTCCCACACGATCAACAACCCGGGCGAGGCCACCTGCGGTGACGGGTCCGGCCAGGCGACGCTCCTTCAGTCGCTCCGCCAGTCCTGCAATACGCCCTTCGCGATCGCGGCGGTCGAGATGGGTGAGGAGACGATGCGGGAGCAGGCGGAGGCATTCGGCTTCGGCCAGGAGCTGGCGATCCCCATGGCTGTGACCCCGTCGAGGTTCCCGGATGCGACGACGCAGGCGGAGCTCGCACAGAGCGCCTTCGGCCAGTTCGACGTCCGGGTGACGCCGATGCAGATGGCGATGGTCGCCTCCGCGATCGCCAACGACGGCTCTCTCATGCGGCCCTACCTGGTCGAGCGCACGCTGTCTCCCGACCTCGACGTCCTTCGGGTGACCGACCCGGAGGAGCTCTCCGTCGCCATGGGCGAGGACAGCGCCGCGCAGATGACGGAGATGATGGTCGACGTGGTCGCCAACGGGACGGGCTTCCGCGCCCAGATCCCCGGCATCGATGTCGCCGGCAAGACCGGCACCGCCGAGATCTCGACGTCGATTCCGCCGCACGCCTGGTTCATCGGCTTCGCCCCGGCCGAGGACCCGCAGTTTGCGATCGCCGTCGTCGTGGAGAATGGTGGCTATCAAGGTTTTGGTACCGATGGCGGCTCACTTGCCGCCCCGATGGCGCGCTCAGTGCTCCAGGCAGCGCTGTCGGAATAGGAAAGGTTGAACATGGTGGATCAACTCCCCCGGATGTTGGCTGACCGCTATGAGGTCGGCCGGCTGATCGGGCGCGGCGGCATGGCGCAGGTGTACATCGCCTACGACACGCGGCTCTCCCGCACCGTCGCAATCAAGATCCTGCGATCGGACATGGCGGCGGACGAGACTTTCCTCGCCCGATTCCGGAGAGAGGCCCAATCCTCCGCGGCTCTCAACCATCCATCGATCGTCGCCGTCTACGACACCGGCGAGGAGGAGATCGACACCCGCCACGGGCTGGTCACTCTCCCCTTCATCGTCATGGAGTACGTCAACGGGCAGACCGTCCGCGACCTTCTCGCGGACGGGGACCCGATTCCGATCGACGAGGCCGCGCACGTGGCCGCGGGCGTTCTCTCGGCCCTCGAGTACTCGCACCGTGAGGGCATCATCCACCGGGACATCAAGCCGGGCAACATCATGCTGACCCCCGACGGGTCCGTCAAGGTGATGGACTTCGGGATCGCCCGCGCCATGGCGGACGCCCACTCGTCCGTCACACAGACGAATACGGTCGTCGGCACGGCCCAGTACCTGTCCCCCGAGCAGGCCCGCGGCGAGGTTGTCGACACGCGCTCCGACCTCTACTCCGCCGGGTGCCTGCTGTACGAGATGCTGACCGGCAAGCCCCCCTTCACCGGGGACACGGCGATCTCCGTCGCCTACCAGCACGTCTCAGAGGCACCGGTCCCACCCTCGTCGGTGACGGCCGACATCCCCGACACCATCGACCGCGTCGTCCTCAAGGCCCTCGCCAAGGACCGCGAGGACCGGTACCAGACCGCCGCGGCCTTCCGCCGTGATCTTCTCTCGGCCGTGCGCGGCCAGCAGGTCACCGCACCGGCGACAAGCGCGTACGCGGTCCCCGCAGCGGCCGCGACGGCCCTCATGGGGACCGCCGCGATTCCGGCGGCGGCCGATGGCGCTCCCGCCACGGGAAGCTACCCTCCGTACCAGACGGGCCAACTCCCCGCCCAGAGGGAGAAGAGGAGCAACAGCTGGCTTTGGGCGATCATCGTCCTCCTCCTCGCCATTCTCGGTTTCATCGCGTTCCAGGTCTTCGCCGGCAATGACTCCCCCGAGGAGCCGACACCGACCGTCGAGCTCGTCGAGGTCCCGAACCTCGCGGGGATGGACCAACAGGAGGCGCGTGCCGCGCTCAGCGACCTCGGACTGGAGATGACGATCGGGGAGCCCGTCGAGACCGACGGGGTCGAGAGCGGTCTGTTCGTCTCGGCCAATCCGCCGGTCGGAACGTCGGTCGAGACCGGGTCGACCGTCGAGGTCGTGTTCTCCGCCGGTGTCGGCGAGACGACCGTCCCCGACGTGACTGGCCTCAGCGTCGATGCCGCCCGCCGGGCGATCGAGGCCGAGGGATTGACGTGGGGATCGACGACGACGGTCGACAACAGGCCGGAGTTCAGCGAGGGCGAGATCGTGTCAACCGACCCAGCCCCGAACGAGCAGGTCGCCCGAGGAACGGTCGTCAATGCTGAAGTCTCGTCGGGTCGCGTGACGGTGCCAAACCTTCTCGGCATGAATGTCGAGATCGCCACCGCCGAACTGGATGCTCGCGGGCTCAGCTACCGGATCGAATCATCCCCGACCGACGAGGCGGACCCCGATACCGTCATCGGCCAGGACTTCCGCGAGGGATCAATCGTCGACCAGGGCCAGCGCATCACCATCACGGTCGCCGTCGCACCGCCGACCCCGTCGCCCACTCCCGAGCCGACAACCGAGGAGCCCTCACCGGATCCGACGACGGACCCGACCGATGAGGAGAGCAACCCGCGGGCGACGACAACAGGGCCGCCGGAGACGAATCCCGGCCGCGGGAACTAGCCGGAGATCACTCCCGGTCACGAGAATCCGGACGAGCGACCGCCGCAGCATGAGGACTGCGGCGGTCGCAGTCATATCGCCGCTTTTAATCGCAACGCTGGGCGCGTGAGGTGATCCCTCGACACAGGCCCATGTGGGTGGCGACGGATGCCGCGCCGGGATTCAGCAGCGGACCAGTAGAGGAGTGCTCACGACCCAGCTAACGTCCTTCAGGACGCCCGGGCACGCACGAACCTCCGTGTGTCAGCCTCGGTTGATGAGGGGAGCGAGGCTGGCTGAGGCCCCCACTGCCTCCTCGTCACCCGTGAGGGCGAGCCAGTTCGCCAGCATCCGATGGCCGCCCTGGGTGAGGATGGATTCGGGGTGGAACTGGACGCCCCACAGCGGCAGGGAGCGGTGCTGGACTGCCATGATGACCTCGCCGTTGGCAGTCAGCACGCTGGCCGTCACCTCGAGATCCTCGGGGACCGTGCCGTCCTCGATCGCGAGGGAATGGTAGCGGGTCACCTCGAGCGGGCTCGGCAGGGAATCGAACACCCCGTCGCCCGAGTGGGCGATCTGGGAAGTCTTCCCGTGCATGAGCTCCGGCGAGTGGGCAACCGTCCCACCGAAGGCCTCGGCAAGAGCCTGGTGGCCGAGACACACCCCGAGGAGGGGCTTCCCCGCGTCCGAGCAGTAGCGGATCATGTCGAGCGAGACTCCTGCGTCCGCCGGCGCACCCGGGCCGGGGGAGATGAGGACACCGTCGTAGTCGGCCGCCTCGTCCGGCTCGACCTGGTCGTTGCGGACGATGTCGACCTCGGCGCCGAGCTGCTGCAGGTAGTCGGCGATCGTGTAGACGAACGAGTCGTAGTTGTCGACGATCAGAATCTTGCTCATCAGCCCACCGTATTGTCTGTGATCGGAAGATTATCGGCCGCCCACGGGAACACCCAGCCGAAGAGGAGGACGATGGCGGCGGCGAGGAGGAGAAGAACCTGGATGATCTTCAGCCAGGTCGGTCCGGGCAGCCATCGGTACAGCGCGGAGTACATCTACAGCATCTCCTTCGGGGTGCCCTCGGAGCGGGGCGCCCAGTAGTCGAGCTCGGCGAACGTGATCCAGCGCTCATTCGAGACGAACGGTGGATGACAGGTTGTCAGCGTCATGAAGTGGCCGTTCGGGGGTGCGCCGGGCTGCATGGGGACGGGCGCGAGCACCTCGATGGCGCTGGGGGCAACGATGTCGTGTTCGGTCACCCGGTAGACGTAGTAGGTATCGGAGGTTTCGACAATGAGGGGGGCGCCGATTGCGAGGTTCGGCTGGTTCCACAGGGGCGCGCCATAGGACTGCCGGTGCCCGGCGACGGCGAAGTTGCCGACCTCCCCGGGGAGCTGGGTCTCCGGATAGTGGCCGAGGCTCCCCCGGTCGAGCACGGACTTGAGGTCGATGCCCTCGGCGATCCCGACCTGGTAGTCGTCGCCGAAGGCCGGAACGTGGAGCACCGCCCACAGCTCGTTCGTGTCGACGCTGTCGCGAATGGCGCCGGTGCCCGCGGCGGACGGCGGGTCCGTCCGGTACTCGGGGGCGGGGACCCTCTCCGCCGCATCACCGTCCGAACCCATGCCATTGTTCTCGTCGTAGAAGCTCTCGACGAGCCGGGACTGCTCGCGGCTGGCGATGACATCGGTCCACCAGAGCTGCCACACAAGGAAGAGAAAGACGATGATTCCGGCGGTGAGAAGGACTTCGCCGACCACGCCGAGCACGCGCGAAAGGGCAGATGGCCTGGCAGGGGCGCTGTGCCGCATCGCCGCCTCCTCAATTCGCGGGTTGTCCGGTTAAGATTATGCCACCCCAATCCGAAGGAGCGAACATGCCCGAGTCGAGGCACCGCAAGGCCGCAGTCGAGAAGAAGCGCGCCCAGAGAGAGGTCGAGATCGAAAAGGGCCGTGAGCCGACATCCTCACCGAGATGGTGGGCCCCCCTGATGGTGGGTCTCATGGTGCTCGGACTCATCATCGTCGTGACCGCGTACGTGACCAGCGGCAATTGGCCGATCCCGTTCGACAATGGCAACTACAACCTGTTCGTCGGCTTCGGCGTCATGCTTGTCGGTTTCCTCATGACACTCGGATGGAAGTGATCGATGGAGCAGTTTGCGAAGCTGGCACGCGGGTCGATAGCACCTGATCCCGATCACCCGGCACTCGGCCCGCTCGCGCTGGCCGACGCCGACGGGTCGCTCTACACGGCGACCGACGAACTCCTCCCCGGGCGCTGCATCGACGGCCGGCGTCCGACAACCCCGTATCAGACCATCGCTCCGTGCGCGCCCGGCGCGAGCCTCAGCCTCCTCATCGGGCTTGCGGCGACCCGCGGCATCGCCGACCCCATGTGGGGTGCCGGCGAGCTCGCGGCGCGGCTGACCGAGGCGGGGATGGAGCCGCATATCCACACCGGCCCCGATGATCATTCGAGCGGGTGCGGCGCCCTCGACTGGGCTCCCGACATCATCGCCCTCGCCAACGAGACCGAACCACTCGTGCGCGAATGCGCCGAGGCGCTCGACATGCGGGTGCCCACGACCTACCCACTCGCCTCCCTGACGGGGGAGGCTCTCGACTCGGCCGGCATCTATCGCATCTTCCACGAGGACCCGGGCTCGCGCGTCACACCGCTCCGCGGGGTCCACTCGGAGATCGCGATCGTCGTCAACCACGAGAAGGGCACGACGATCGACCAGAACACACTCGATCGCCTCGGCGGGGTCGACGTGTTCGACGTCGACGTCTGGTCACTCGAGGTCGCGGCCGATTGGCTGGCAGATCAGTTCGGCGTCGATCGTGAGCGTGCGCTGTCGGCGATGAACGCCTTCACGATCGCGACGCTCGCGTTCCTCGCGGAACCGACGATGACCGTCCTCCATCACAACTAGGCGCGGGGGCCGACGAGCAGCACGTGCTCTCGTCGGCGTCTGGCCTCGTCCTCGGACATGACGTCCTTCCCGAACGGGAAGCACGTGATCGGGATCATCTTGAGGTTGGCGATGGCCAGCGGGATCCCGATGATGGTGATCGCCTGGAAGAAGGCGGTGACCAAGTGGCTGAGCGCGAGCACCCAGCCCGGCAGAAGGAACCACAGGACGTTCATGATCGTGCTGCCGGCGCCCGCGCCCGGCTTGGCGACGACGACCTTCCCGAACGGCCACAGGACGTAGGCGGCGATCCTGAAGCAGGCGACGCCGACGGGAATCGTGATGATGAAGATGACGGCGAGCACCCCGGCGACGATGTATTCGAGGAAGAGGATGAAGCCGCCGAAGACGAGCCAGATGACGTTCAACAGGAAGTTCATGGGAGCCTTTCGCTTGCCGACTCCAGTCTACGCCGCGAGACCGGGGCTCACAGGGCAGTGAGGCGGGTGGCGATCTCGTCGGCGACCATCTCGGGCCCCTGCCGGTTGTCGACGGTGAAGCCCGCCTCGTCGCTGCCGAGCGGCTCGAGTGTCGCCAGCTGATCGTCGAGCTGCTCGGGCCCCATATAGTGCCCGGTCCGCTCCCTCATCCTCGCCCGCAGGAGATCCTCGGGCGGGCTGATATGGACGAAGACGACGTCGCCCTCCGCCTCCCGCAGCACGTCCCGATAGCCTCTTTTGAGCGCCGAACAGGCGACGACGGTGGACCGCCCGGACCGACCCCGGTCGTTCATCCACTCCCTGATCCTCGCGAGCCAGGGGGCACGATCCTCATCGGTGAGAGCGACGCCCCGGGCCATGCGGTCCCTGTTCTCCTGGCTGTGGAGGTCATCGCCCTCGAGGAACTCGATGTCTCCGAAGCGTTGCGCGAGGAGCCTGCCGATTGTTGTCTTGCCGGTGGCCGATACTCCCATGCAGACGATGTGGCGGACCATCAGCTGTCCTCGAAGTGGGGTCCTCGAGCGGCGAGCTCGGCGAGGAACTGCGCACCCCACCCGACCCAGGGCTGACGCGAGAGATAATCATTCGTGAATCTGAGGTCCGATGACACCTCGGTCTCGCAGAAGTCGGGAATGACGAGGTCGACGACCGGCCCGGTCCGCTCACATTCGGCGATGACGAGGCCGGTGTTCTGCCCGCCGAATTCGTCGATCTCCCACCCGTCCTCGCCCAGCCACAGCGAGTGGCGGTTCTTGATGACGATCCGATGGGACCGTTGGAGGATCGAGACGGCAACGCTCACATCGAGCTGCTGGTCCAGCTCATAGCGCTGGCCGGAGATCGGCGGGGACTTGACCGTGATCCACGCGCCGCTGAGTTTCGCCGTCAGCCCGGCCAGCATCCGACGCTCGTAGGCGCCGAACCGATCGACCTCCGGGTCGAAACCCTCGAAGGAGAGTGCCGTGTCGGGGACGGTGACGCGCACGCGGATGGCGTAGCCATCCTCAGCGAACACATAGCCCTGGATGATGAGGGTGTGACTGGCGTGCTCGACGATGTCGGGCAGAGCGGAGACGAAGAACTTCCGCTCGAACTCGAAGATCTGCTCTATCGGGTCGATATCCATCTCATCTTCTCTTTACTGAATTCCGGTGCATATGGGACGAAGTGCCATCCTTCTTCAGATTCTGCGTGGCACCATGGAGACATGCGACAGCCAACTGGAACAGACGTCACCGCCGCGGCGGGGCGTCTCGGACCCATGGTTCGACGGACGCCGCTCGAGCTCTCGCTGCGGCTGTCGGGCCTGCTGAAGGGCGATGTGCTTCTCAAGCGAGAGGACCTCCAAGTCGGTCGCTCGTACAAGGTACGCGGCGCGTACAGCTTCATCTCCACACTAACGGAGGAGGAGCGCGCCCTCGGGGTGGTCTGCGCATCTGCCGGTAACCATGCCCAGGGAGTCGCCTTCGCCTGCCGTCAGCTCCGCATCCACGGGAAGGTCTTCCTGCCCACGACGACGCCGCGCCAGAAGCGCCGCCGCATCCAGGACATCGGCGGTGCCTGGATCGAGCAGATCATCACCGGGGACTCCTTCGACGAGGCCTCAGCCGCCTCGAAGGAGTACGCCGAGAAGACGGGCGCGGTCTACGTCCACCCCTTCGACGATCCCCGCACGATCGCGGGCCAGGGCACCGTCATCAAAGAGGTGTTCGAGCAGGCCTCGACACGCCCCAAGACCGTCATCGTCCCCATCGGCGGCGGCGGCCTTGCCGCCGGCACCGCAATCTGGGTGGCGGAGAACGCTCCCGACACCAAGATCATCGGTGTCGAGCCGGCCGGAGCGGCATCGATGACGGCGGCGCTCGAGGCGGGCCAACCCGTCTACCTGCCCGATATCGACGGCTTCGTCGACGGCACCGCCGTCGCCCGGGTCGGCGACCTCACATTCCCCATCATCCGCGACCTCGTCGACGAGGTGGTCCAGGTCCCCGAGGGGGCCGTCTGCACGGAGATGATCGAGCTCTATCAGTCGGATGGCATCATCGCGGAGCCCGCCGGTGCGCTCGCCTCGACCGTGGTGGCGCTCGGCCTCGTCACGGCCGAGGACAGCCCCGTCGTCTGCATCGTCTCCGGCGGCAACAACGACCTGTCCCGATACGACGAGATCATCGAGCGCTCGGCGGTCCACGAGGGTCTGCGCCACTACTTCCTCGTCACGTTCCCACAGCAGCCGGGCGCGCTGCGCCACTTCCTCGATGACGTCCTCTCCGACGACGAGGACATCGTCCTCTTCGAATACACGAAGAAGAACAACCGCGAGACCGGTCCGGCCCTCGTCGGCATCGAGATCGACGTTCCGAGCCGCATCTCCTCCCTCCTGGAGAGGATGAAGGCATCGCCGCTGGTAATAGAGAAACTCGAACCGGACACCCCCGCGTTCAGCTTCCTGCTCTGAAGGAGAAGAAATGACCGATATGCCTACGTTCGAAGATGTTGCGGCAGCCGCAGCTCGGATCAAGCCGTACATCCACGAGACCCGCGTCGTCGGCTCTCGTCTGCTCAACAAGTACCTCGGCGTCGAGGTCCTCATCAAGTGCGAGAACCAGCAGCGAGCCGGGTCGTTCAAGTCCCGCGGTGTGTTCAACGCGGTCCTCGCCCGCGCCGAGCGCGGCCTCGTCTCGAAGGAGCGCGGCGTTGTCACCTACTCGTCGGGCAACCACGGCCAGGCCATGGCGCTCGCCTCGTACCAGCTGGAGATCCCCGTCGTCGTCCTCATGGCGACGGACTCCCCAAGGTCAAGGTCGACATGGCGACGTCGTACGGTGTCGAGGTCATGATGTACGACCCCGAGAAGGACGACCGCATCGCCATGGCAGCCGAGATCGCGAAGGAGCGTAACTGGGCGGTCATCCCGTCGTTCGACGACGCCGAACTGATCGCCGGCCACGGCACCGCGGTCATGGAACTCGTCCGCGAGGTCGGTCACCTCGATGATGTCGTCGTGCCCGTGGGCGGCGGCGGCCTCATCTCCGGCTCGGCCCTGTCCGCAAAGGTCTTCAACCCGAACGTCAAGGTCTGGGGTGTCGAGCCCGCCGCGGCGAACGATGCCGAGCAGTCGCTCGAGAAGGGCGAGATCGTCACAATCCCGTCCCCGATGACGATCGCTGACGGCGCTCGCGTCCGCCACATCTCCGAGCTCACCTTCGAAATCATGAAGGCGAAGGTCGATGGCATCGTCTCCGTCCCCGATGAGGAGATCTTCACGTCGATGAAGCTCGTCGCAGATCGCCTCAAGCTCGTCTCCGAGCCGACCGGCGTGCTCGGCCTTGCCGGTATCAAGAAGCTCGTCGCGGACGGCAGGATCGAGCGGGGCTCCCGTGTCGGCGTCGTCCTCTCGGGCGGCAACGTCGACCTCGACACCTTCGCGGCCTGCCTCGCGAAGCCGGACGACGCGATCGCCCAGATGCAGGCCTGGCTTTCGTGACATCTGATCCGCGCGGTGGCGCGGCCCCCTCCAACCGGGGCCTCGTCACCGCCATCTCCATCCTCATCGTCGCCGTTATCGCACTCGCGATCGGACTCGTCCTCGCACTGGGCGGCGACGATGGGGCACCGGAGGCGTCCGAGAGCACCGCGACCCTCGACCAGGTCTCGTCCGCTGCCCCGCCACCGGCCGACTCCCCCGGTCAGGGAGGCGCCCAGCCGCCGCGTGACGGCACGGGGCGCGCACCCTCGGATCCGCTCGATGCCGAATCATCACAGGAGCTGCTGCTCCAGCAGGCGACAAGGGATCCCAACGATCCCTACGCGCGCGGTGATGTCGATGCGGAGATCGTCATCGTCCAGTACGCCGACTATCGGTGCTGGTACTGCGCCCAGTGGCATGTCGAGGTCTCGCAGGCGCTCGAGCCCTACATCGAGTCCGGACAGGTCCGGATCGAATACCGCGACCACCCGGTGCGCGGAGATGCCTCCGTCTACGCGGCGCTCGCCGCGCGAGCCGCCGGTGAGCAGGAGCGATTCTGGGAGTACCGCGACGCCCTCTATGAGGATGTGTACGACGAGGCCAACCCTGCCTACGACGGTGCCTACTTGGAGGATGTGGCGGAGCGTGTCGGCGTGCCCGACATCGACGCCTTCCGGGCTGCCATGACCAGCGCCGACTCGCTCGCCGAGATCATGACCTCCCGGGAGCAGGCGCTCGCCCTCGGCGTCACGGGCACCCCCACTTTCATCGTCCACGACACGCTCGTTCCCGGAGCTCTCCCCGAAGAACAATTCCTCGAGTTGGTGGAGAGCAGGTTAGCCTAGCATCGGGAAGGATTGATCATGACTGTCGTGAAGATCAACGCCATCGACGTGCCCGAGGGCTCCGGCGATGCGCTTGCCGAGCGCTTCGCCCCGCGGGCGGGTGCCATGGACGATGTGCCGGGTTTTGAGGGCTTCGAGCTGCTCCGCCCGGAGGACGGCCGCGCGACGTGGCTCGTCATCACCCGCTGGGCGGACGAGGATTCCTTCGCTGCATGGCGGGACTCGCCGAATTTCCGGGAGGGGCACGGCCGACCCGAGGGCCAGCGCCCTGTCGGCATCTCCTCCGAGGTCTGGAACTATTCGACAGCGGTGCGCAGTGGTCAGTAAAGCGTTGAAGAAGAGCATTGCCAAGGGCCTGACGGCCCTCACCCCGTGGACGCCGCACATCGAGTCCTGGCCCGCGAAATCCATCGTCCTCGGCGCACCCCACACGTCGAACATGGACGCGGTGCTCATGGTCATCATCATGTGGCTCGAGGGACGGTCCTTCAACTTCCTCGTCAAAGACGAGGTCATGAAGTATCCCGTGCTCAAGTCGCTCGTCCGCTGGCTCGGCGGCATTCCCGTCAACCGGCGTCAGTCGACCGGTATCACCTCCGGCATCGCCCAGGCGGTCGCCGAGAACGAGACGTTCACGCTCTGCATCACCCCCAAGGGCACGCGGTCGAAGCAGGAGTACTGGAAGTCCGGCTTCTACCGGATGGCGTATGAGAACAATCTGCCGCTCACCTTCGGCTTCGTCGACTCGGTGACGAAGACCTTCGGCACCGGTCCCACCTACTACCCAACGTGGGATATCGACGCCGACATGGAGGCGATCCGCGATTTCTACCGCGACAAGCGCGGCTTCAAGCCCGAGCAGACCTCACTGCCACGGCTGCGCGCCGAGACGGATCCCGAGGCCGCCGCCTACCTGCTCCGGCCGGCCGACGATCACCCGATGACCTGAGGCCTGCGGGCTGACTCTGCCATGCCGGAGCACAGCGGCGCCGCTTTCACGACTCTGTCGCGCGCCGCAACCCACCGAACGCATCGTCACTACGCCTCGAGAAGCGCCCGAATGTCGTCGGCGCTGATCTGGGAACCAGCACCCTCGTCGATGAATCCGGCGAGCTTTCGCTTGCGCTCCTGCAGGGCGAGAACCTTCTCCTCGATTGTGCCGGCTGAAGCCAGCCGGTAGACGTGGACGTGCTTGTCCTGGCCGATACGGTGGGCGCGGTCGATCGCCTGCTCCTCGGCGGCCGGGTTCCACCACGGGTCCATGACGAACACGTAGTCGGCCTCGATGAGGGTGAGTCCGACACCGCCCGCCTTGAGGGAGATGAGGAAGACCGGATTCTGCCCGGACTTGAAGGAGTCGATCGCCCGGTCCCGGTTGCGGGTCGCACCGTCAAGGTAGGCGTAGGGGATCTTCTCCTTCTCGAGCTGTTCGGCGATCCGGGCGAGGTAGCTCGTGAACTGGGAGAAGACGAGAACCTGGTGCCCCGAGGGCAGGAGCGACTGCAGGTGCTCCATGAGCACCTCAGTCTTCGCCGCCGGTGTCTTCCGCGCCTCGAGCAGTCCAGGGTCGATGGCGAGGCGCCGCAGGCGGGTGAGCGAGGCGAGGATGGAGATCCGATTGCCGTCAGGGTCCCGGATGAGGCCGAGGACCTCCTGACGCTCCCTCTCCAGCTGCTTGATGTAGCGCCTCTCGTGCGCTTCATCCATCGGTACCGTTAGAACTGTCGACACCTTCTCGGGCAGGTCTCGCGCGACATCGTCCTTGCGGCGCCGCATAAGGAACGGCTTTGTGAGCTTCCGGAGAAGTGCGCGAGCAGCAGGGTCCCCCGTCCTCTCAATCGGACGCCGGAACTTCTCCGCGAACCGCTCCGAGCCGGGCAGCAGCCCCGGGCTGACAAGGGCGAAGAGCGCCGCCAGGTCCCCGATGGTGTTCTCGACCGGGGTGCCGGTCACCGCGAAGGCCCACTCCCGATCGAGCGACATGATCGCCCGGTAGCCGACGGTCCGGGGGTTCTTGACAGCCTGCGCCTCGTCGAGCACGAGTCCCGTCCATTGAATGTCGCCGTACTCGTCGCCCTCGAGCCGCAGAAGCGTATAGGACGTGACGATGATGTCCGCGCCCGCCATCTCAGCCAGGCCGATACGGCGCTTCTTCCTCGTCGCATCGACCGTCCTCACGGTCAGTCCGGGCGTGAAGCGGGCGGCCTCGTTCGCCCACGTCGAGACGACGGAGGTGGGTGCGACGATGAGGACCGGCCCGGCCAGCTGTTCCGTCTCTTTGAGGTGGGCGAGGGCGGCGAGGATCTGGATGGTCTTGCCCAGCCCCATATCGTCCGCGAGAATCCCGCCGTATCTCGCCTCCGCGAGTCGGGCCAGCCACGAGAATCCCGACACCTGATAGGGACGGAGCGTGCCCTCCAGTCCCTGCGGGACAGCGACGGGCTCAGCCAGTCGATCGAGACGGCTGAGCCTGTCGGCGAGAATTCCCTCAAGCAGGTCATCCGGCAGACTCAGTGCATGCGCCTGCGGGGTGGGAACGCTGATCGTCTTGCCCCTAATCCGTCCGAGCATCGCCGCCTCTCGGAGCAGGGCCCGCAGCTGATCGAACTCGGCGCCGAGTTTGATGAGGATATCGCCGAACTCGAGGTAGGGCTGACCGCCCACCAGGGCCGCATAGAGGACGGGAAGGGGCACACTGTGACCCTCGACTTCGACCGTCAGGGCGAGGTCGAGCCAATCCCGCTCGCTCGCCGCATTGACCTTGAGCTCGGGGCAGAGTTGACGAAGGTGATGTCGCCCCGCTCTCCGAAGGTGACGCCGATGCCGTGCTCTTCGAGCGCGGGGACGAAGACCTCTCGGAAGGCGCCGAGATGCTCGGGACCGATCTGCCGTGGGGCCGGGATCGCACCCTGCGATGGTAGGCCCGCCTCCCTCCAGAAGGTATCGACGATGGCGGCGTCCTCGTCGAGCCGCACACCGAGGTCGGTGATGAGGGGCTCCGCATGGCCGGCTGCCCTCCTCGCCTGACGCCACTCCAGCCGAAACGCGGGCCCCGCCCTCGTTACGTGGAGATGGAGCCTCGGCTCAGTGAACTCTGTCGGGCTGAACGAGCCGTCCGGCGAGTGCAGCTCGACGCCGCCGAGTGCAGGAATGAAGTCGGCCTCGAACTCGAGCCTGTCCGCATCGTCCACGTGGATGCTGCTCTTCGCCGCGATCATCGAATGGATCTGCGTGGGCACGGCCGTGTCGACGGGGGCGATCCGGCCCTGGGACAGGGCAATCGCGGGGACGACGCCCGGAAGGGCGTAGGCGCGGATCCCATCGGGGCGGGCCGCCACCGGCCGCGCCGTCAGGTCGGTCTCACCCTCAATCTCAAGCCGCACATGCCACGCGTCGTCCGCCAGCTCGACGGCCTGCATGTCCGGGTCGAGCACCGTCATCCCCGAACTGGCGACCTGCCGCAGGAAGGAGACTGCCTCGGCACCGAGGTCCGACAGGAGTATGTCGGACGGCGAGTTCCAGGGGCGGGTGCGCCGGGCGGTGCGATGGAGGTGGCGCAGCACGGCGACCTGCTCGCCATTCAGACCGTCCGTCGTCGACTGCCAGCTGCTGTTCATGAGGTCAGGCCAGGGCAGCTTCACCCAGTGCTCTCCCGACCTGCGGTAAGGGGTGAGCGGGACACCGTCATGTCGGGTACCGAGGCCGAGTCCGAGGCTGATCCCATTGGGCCTACGCTGGGCCGTGATGGCGGTGAGGAGGCCACGCCAGCCCATGTCACCCCCTGCCCCGAGCACGAGGAGCGTCGCGACCATGTGCTTGCACAGGTGGCCGACCGGGCACGTGCACTGCCCCTCGAACGGGTCGAGGTCTTCGATGACGACGAGGTAGCTTCGGCCATTCCCCCGAACTCGGGCGACGATCTGGTCGTCGTCCGAGATCGACTCGACGCGGCCGTCACGACTGTAGCCGCGTCCGCGCTCGATCGTCCGGACGTCGAAGATCTCCTCCAGATCCTCATCCGAGAGATCCCGCGCATGGTGGGACAGGTTTTCAGCCATTCCTCCAGTTTACGACGCCCCTCGGTCCCGATGGGGTGTCGGTGGTATCAGCCACTGCCCGGGGGGCAGATTTCTCCCCCGGGGGCAGTCCTCTCCCCGCCCGCGCCCTTCGCTCAGCTGTCGGCGAGGAGTAGGTCCACGTAGTCGCGCGCCAGCGGCTCACCAGACGCGACGAGACTCGCCGCTCTGTAGGCCGCCCATCCCTCCGCCCGCGTCCACAGCGCCCCATCGTCGGCTGCGCCGAGGGCGCGGAGGATGACGCGGGCATCCGCTCTCTGCTGGGCTGTGAAACCGAGATGGAAGATCGCATAGTCGACTGCCGGGTCGCCGCGGCCGATGCCGGTGAAGCCGACGCCGACGAGCCGCCCTCCCGCTGTCAGCAGACTGCCCGGGTCGAGGCGGGCGTGGCACCAGACGGGCTCCCCCTCCCAAGGGTCCGCCTCGACTCCCCTGGCGAAGAGAGCTCGCAGTCGGTCGGCCTGCGGATTTCCGGCCACGGCCTCCTCGAGGGCCTCCGCCATTGCGTTCAGCGAAGCCACCGCCGGAGCGGCGGCTGGGGCCTTCGCGTGGAGCGCGGCGAGCCCGACCGCCAGGTCGCGAGCGATCCGCCCCCGGTCATCCACCGGGACGGTGGGAAGCGGCTCTCCGTCGACGGCGACGAGCAGCCAGGGGCGGGTGAAAGCAGCGCTCGGGCTGCCCCGGTATCGGGGGATCGGCGCGCTGATACCCGCCCGGACGAGTCCGGCCGTCGCCTCCTCGAGCCATCGGCTCTCATTCTCGATCGAGTTCACGGCCTCATCCGACGTCGGCAGCCGCATGAGGAGGCTGCCCCAGCGATATGCCTCGATACCGCCGGCTTCACCCACGTAGGCAGGTCGGCCGTCGGGAGCCAGGTCAGCGGGAACGTCGAGGGCCAGCCGGTCGACCACCGGTTGAGGGATCGTCGGTGCCATCGTCTAGTCGCCCTTCTGTGCGCGTCGTGTTCTCACTGTAGAAGTCCAACACAGTTTGACTGCCCTTCGCCGTGATTCACGCGACGGCGTCACCAGGCGAGGCGACACTCGCCCCGCCGAACGACACGAAATCATCAGGTCCGTGAGTTGAGCACGTGCATTCTCTCGAGCAGCTTCGCGCCATCGGCCCTGAGCCCGTCGTGGTGATAGTCGTTCGTGATGATGGGCTGGAATCCCCGGATCTGTTCCGCAGTCTCGAGGGAGAGCGCTGCAGGAACGAACATGTCGTCCCAATAGATCCAGCCGGAGGCGGGGACCGTATTCTCCGCGAGCACATCGAGGTCGTAGAGGGAGTCGAACGGGCGAGCCGCGACAAGGTGCGCCGCCTCGGCGAGCGGGGCGAGGGCCGGATCCTCGCGCATCTGCCACGGGAATACGTGCTCACCCGAGAAGAGAAGGTCGGTTCCGGCGTCCTGCACCTCTCTTTCGGTGGAGAAGGGCGAGTCGGGCGTGCCCGGGAGCGCGAATTGGGGGAATTCGCTGCGGGCACGGTGCGCAGCCCAGTCGGTGGGGCCAGCCGCGGTGCCTGCGTAGATCGACTCGTGGAGCACTCCGTAGATGGGATTGGCGGCGAATGACAGGTGCTCGGAGGCCTCGATGAGGAATCGGGAGTTCAGCCGCTTCTCGCCCCGGACGGTGACGAACGGGTCGGCGAACATGAAGTGGAGGGACTGAGGGCCGTAAGAGTAGCCGAGGAGCAGTCCGAGCATGCGCATGCGAGCCGCGCTCAGCCGTTCGCCCGTCACGAGGCGCTCGTCGTGCTCGTCAAGATGGACGGCCACATCCCACACCCGGTCCCGAAGCCCGGGGAATGTCCTGTACATCTCCGCGCAGCGCTTCTCCGTCAGCGGCCACGTGAGGCGGTAGGTCTCGATCGCGTGCCGCGTGACAGACGGCAGTCCGGCGGTGATCATGACCGACGCGAGGCCCTCGGGCGCACGGGAGAGATAGGCGGTGTTGATGAAGCCGCCGTAGGACTGGCCGAGCACGTGCCACGGCTCGTCACCCTGAAGCTCGTGCCTCAGGTCCTCCGCATCGGCAATGATCGAGTCCGCTCGGAAGCAGGCGAGAAAATCGGCCTGGGCCTGCGGGTCGCCCTGCTCGCCGATGACGGCCGCGTCGATTGGGTGGGAGGCTCCCGTGCCGCGCTGATCGATGAGGACCACCCGATAGTGTCCGAGTGCCCACTCGATCCATCCCCCGACGGCCGCGGGGCGGGGCGCCGCCGATCCGGGGCCGCCTTGGAAGAAGACCAGCCGCGGTGCCTTCTCGCCCCCGTCGCGCACGATCTCGCGCGCGAAAACGGTGATACCGCCGGGGATTGTTCCGCTCCGGTCGAGCGGGACGCTGATCCGGTGGTCGAGGAACGTGTCCGCTGCGATCCGATAGGTGTCAGTCTCAAGTGCCATGGGGTGATTATCCCCCGAGTCACCACCTCGAGCGGTCGCGCCTCAGAAGCCGGATGCGTCGTCGCGCGGGGCGGGGCCACTCCTCACGGCCACTCCTTCGTGCTCGAGCAGGAGTTGCTTGACCTCGCCGGTGCCCGCGTAGGAGCCGGCGATGACGGGCGGGCCGACGTTGGAGGCGGCAACGACTCTGTGGCAGGGGACGAAGAGGAGGCAGGGGTTCTCCGAGCAGGCCCGGCCCGCGAGGCGAGAGAGGCCAGGCAGACCGGCCCTCTCGGCAAGGTCGCTGTAGGTGATGACCTCGCCCGCCGGCACGCTCCGCAGTGCGCTCCTCATCTGCATGAGCCGCGGCGTCCCGGTGATCCGGACCGGGACCTCCATGAGCGGTTCGAAGTAGCCCTCCCTCCACGCGTCGAGAGCCTGTGCAACATGCTCGGGAAGATCACCTCGTGTGTAGGGCCGGCCCGCAGCAATCTCGTCGAGGCTTTTGAAGCTGGAGGCGATGACGGAGCCGCCGGCGTCGACGAAGACGGACAGCGTCGCGAATCCGAGGTCGTAGACCCCGCCTAGCGGGGGACGGGTGTTGTCGTTGTCCATTGGAATCCAAACGGGTCGATGAAGCGCCCAGCGCGGACGCCTGAATCACGGTAGTCGACGGGCTCGATGATTTCCGCGCCAAAGTTGAGCGCGGCCTCCTGGAGGACTTCCGGGGCGGCGGTCTCGATGACGAGGCGGACTCGGTCACAGGACGATTCGAGCTCGTCCTCATCGCCTCTGCGGACCCCGAATGCCTGATCCTGCACCTGCATCGCCGTGATGTCGCCGACGACCTTGTAGACGCGAGCGCGGAAGGCTCTGGTGTAGAAGTCCAGAGCCTCCTCGACATCGTCGACGACAAGGATCGGTATGATCTGCATGACACAAAGTTAGCAAGTGCGATGCGGTCGTGGCGCACGAATGACCTGCAGTTTCATTCAGTGAGCACGGTGTCCGATTGATGGCTGTTTCTCTGCGCTGTCGCATTCGGCCGGGGCGGGAGAGAATGGGGCCATGACTGAATTGACGATGAACACAGGGCACTCCATCCCCCAGCTCGGCTACGGCACCTACAAGATCGCACCCTCCGACACGGTCCACGCGGTCACGCTCGCACTCGAGGCCGGCTACCGCCACATCGACACGGCCCAGATGTACGGCAACGAAGCCGAGGTCGGTCAGGCCATCGCCCAGTCCGGGATTCCCCGGAGCGAGATCTTCCTGACGACGAAGCTCAACAATACGAATCATGAGGCGGATGCCGCCCGCTCCTCGTTCGCCCAATCCCTCGAGGATCTCCAGACCGACTACGTCGACCTCTTCCTCATCCACTGGCCCCTGCCGACCCTCTACGGTGGCGACTTCCTGTCGACGTGGAAGGTTCTCGAGGAGTTCTATGCGGACGGCAGGTCGACCTCGATCGGCGTCTCGAACTTCCTGCCCGAACACATCGACGTCCTTCTGAACGGCAGCGACATCGTCCCCGCCGTCAACCAGATCGAGGTCCACCCCTACTTCACGAACGAGGAGTCCCGCCGGAAGAACGCCGAGGCCGGGATCGTCACGCAGGCGTGGTCCCCGCTCGGCCGGGGCGCCGCCCTTGGTGACCCCGTCATCGCCCGGATCGCGGAGCGGATCGGAGCCACCCCCGCGCAGGTTGTCCTCGCGTGGCACATCCACCGTGGCGACGTTGTCATCCCCAAGTCCGTCACACCCGAGCGCATTATCTCCAATATGGACATTTTTGACGTACCGCTCACCGAGCAGGATTATGAGAACATCACAGCGCTCGACCGTGGCGAGGAGGGCCGACAGGGTTCGAACCCTCGCACGATGGATCGGCTGTGATCGGAAAGGACATCATGACATTCGCGTACACGATCGCAGGATCTGAATCGGCCGGCGTCGCCGGCCTCCAGGTCGATCTCCGGACGTTCCACGAGCTGGGCACCTACGGACTCAGCACGATCACATGCGTCGTGGCCCTGCATCCCGACAACGACTGGAACCACAGCTTCACGCCGATGCCCGCCGACCTCATCGCCGAGCAGATCGCTGCCGCCACTGCGGCCTTCGACCTCGACACCGTGAAGATCGGCATGCTCGGCACCGTTCCCACCATCGAGACGGTGGCAGAGGGGCTGCGCTCCCAGCCGTGGAAGAACATCGTCGTCGACCCCGTCCTCATCTGCAAGGGTCAGGAGCCGGGTCAGGCCTTCGACACCGATGCCGCGCTGCGCCGCGAGGTCCTCTCGCAGGCGACTGTGACGACCCCGAACCACTTCGAGGCGCGCACGCTCGCAGGCATGGATTCCCTCGAGACGGTCGACGACCTCATTGAGGCCGCGAAGCGGATCGCCGACACCGGACCGAAGGCGGTCGTCGTCAAGGGCGGCATCGACCTTCCGGGCGATGAGGCGATCGACGTCCTGTGGGACGGCAGCGAGGCCACGATCTACCGCGCACCGAAGGTCGGCGAACACCGCGTCAACGGCGCGGGATGCACGCTCGCGGCCGCCATCACCGCCGAACTGGCGAAGGGCACCGAGCTCAAGCAGGCCGTGCAGGTCGCCAAGGACATGGTGACGGCGGGCATTGAGCACAGGATCGTCGCCCACCCGCCGTACGACACCGTGTGGCAGGGTGCGTACTCGCACTAGACCGATCATCGCGGTTCTCGGGAGCACGGTGCGGGACGGGGTTGCCTCGCCCGCACTGCGCTCCCGGGTGGCTGCGGCGGCCGCGCAGTGGAGATCAGCCGCCGCCCATGGCATCGAGCCCTACGTCTTCTGCCTCGGCGGGGGCGATGGCAGCGAGCCGGAGGCCCGCGTCATGGCCTCCCTGCTCGAGCAGCATGGTATCCCCCGCTCCGTCCTCATCGAAGAGGCCCGCTCGGGGACGACCGAGGAGAATCTGCTCCACCTGCGTGCCATTCTCACGGATCCCGGCTTCCCTGACGCGTGGGCGGGACGGCCGTTCGAGCAGGCCCCAAATCCAGCCTCGCTCGCCCAGTATTCACTGGAGGGTGTACCCGTCACGATCGTGACGTCCTCCTACCACCTGCCCCGCGCGCTCCTCATGGCGAGGACGCTCGGCTTTGTCCCCCGGGCAGTCGCCGCTCATCACCCCACCAGCCCAAGGGCCGTCCTTCGCGAGATCGGCGCCCTCATTCTCTGGGGTGGGCGGGCGATGAGGAGACGGTTGACCCCCGGGTGAGCGTGCGGGTCCCGACGCCTCGGACATCCCCCTCCGCGGAGCCTAGATCTCGGCGGCCTCGACGAACCGGGCGTAGTGGCCCTGGAAGCTCAGCATGATCGAGCCGACCGGGCCGGCACGATGTTTGCCGACGATGACCTCGCCGAGTCCACTTGGCTGCTCCTCGCGGGACTTGTACATGTCTTCGCGGTGGAGAAGGATGACGACGTCCGCGTCCTGCTCGAGCGAGCCGGATTCGCGCAGGTCCGAGACCATCGGCTTCTTCGTCTCGCGCTTCTCGGAGTCGCGGTTGAGCTGGGCGACGGCGATGATCGGGACGTTGAGCTCCTTGGCGAGCAGCTTGATCGATCGAGAGAAGTCGGAGACCTCCTGCTGACGGGACTCGACATGCTTCGCGCCGGAGGTGAGCAGCTGGAGGTAGTCGATGACGATGAGCTGAATGTCGTGCTGCTGCTTGAGCCGGCGGCACTTGGCCCGGATCTCCGCCATTGTCAGGTTGGGAGAATCGTCGACGATGAGGGGGGCCTTCGAGATCCGCTCGAGACCGACAACGACGCGGCGCCAGTCATCGGCCGTCATGTTCCCCTTGATCATCCGATCGAGGAACACGCTGGACTCGGCCGCGAGCACGCGCATCGACAGCTCCGTCCTGTTCATCTCGAGGGAGAAGTAGACAGACGGCAGGTTGTTGTGGACGGAGGCGGCACGGCACACGTCCATCGCGAACGTTGACTTGCCGGCGCCGGGGCGGGCGGCGACGATGATCATCTGACCGCCGCGGAAGCCGTTGAGCATGTCGTCGACGGGGCGGAATCCCGAGGGGATGCCATCGAGCTCCCCTCCCCTCGACTCGTTGTGCTCGAGGGTTTCGACGAGGTCATTGACGATCGCCTCCATGGCGGCGTATTCGCGGTTCTCGGCCGTGTCGGTGAGCGAGTAGACCTCGGACTGCGCCATGTTGACGAGCTGATCGACCTCAGCGCCATCCGTCGAGTAGCCGAGCTGGACGATTCGTGTCCCCGCTTCGACAAGACTGCGGAGCTGGGCCTGCTCGCGGACGATCGTCGCGTAGTAGGAGGCGTTCGCCGCGGTCGGGACCGAGGCGACGAGGGAGTGGAGGTAGGGCAGTCCGCCCACGCGCTCGAGCTCCCCGCGGCGCTGCAGCTCGCTGCCGACCGTCACCGCGTCCGCGGGCTGGCCCTCGCCGAAGAACTGCATGATGATCTCGAAGATGAGGCTGTGCGAAGGCCTGTAGAAGTCGTCGGGCTTGAGAATCTCGGTCACGTCCGCGACCGCATCCTTGGACAGCAGCATGCCGCCCAGAACCGACATCTCAGCCTCAATATTCTGCGGCGGGGTCCGCTCGAAACCGCCAGATTCGCTCATGTGTCTCCTTTTCCGTCTACGTGGACTATACCCACCTTCGGACTGTGGATAACCTGTGGACATTCGCACGTTGTCAGTGGAGACACGCCATTCTGACCGTGGATAACCTGGGGACACAACGGCCGGTTTTCCACAGAAAGACACCGAGCCTCATTGTCAACCGCTGGAAAGGCCGCTAATTCGCGGAAATCATCCCCAGTTCTCTCCACACCTGTGGATAACGTCAAGTGGGGACAGATGACCAACACTCCAAGGTCGCTGCGACCTTCAAGGCCAGCTTGAGGCCGTCCTACAGTGGGGTCGTGAAGAACACCCTCGACCGCCAGATCCTCGGGCTGGCCCTGCCGACTCTCGCGACACTCCTCGCGGAACCGACCCTCGTCCTCGTCGATACGGCACTCGTCGGCCGCCTCGGAGTCACCCCCCTCGCGGGGCTGTCCCTCGCCTCAACGATCCTTACGACGATCGTCGGAATCTGCATCTTTCTCGCCTATGCCACGACCGCGTCGACCGCCCGCCACTTCGGCGCAGGCAACCGGCAGAAGGCGCTGCGGCTCGGTGTGGATGGTCTCTGGCTCGCAGCCGGGCTCGGTGCGCTGCTCGGACTCACCCTCCTCGTGGGCGGAGAGACGATCCTCGGCTGGTTCAATCCGGAGGAGGCCGTGCTGATCGAGGGCCGCTCCTATCTCGCCGCAAGCGCGTGGGGACTGCCAGGCATGCTCACCGTCCTCGCGGCCACCGGAACCGTGCGCGGCATGCTCGACACGCGAACGCCACTCACCGTCGCGACAATCGGTGCTCTCGCCAATATCCCGCTCTCCTACCTCCTCATCTACCCGGCCGGACTCGGGACCGCGGGAGCGGGCTACGGAACCGCGCTCGCACAGACCGGCATGGGGATCGCTCTCGCCGCCGTCGTCGTCCGAGAGGCCTCACGGGAGGGCGCCTCCCTCCTCCCCTCCGGGGCGGGCGTGCTCAGGTCCCTTCGCGACTCCGTTCCCCTCATCATCCGCACGCTCAGCCTCCGGGCCTCCATCCTCCTCACCGTCACAGCGGCGGCGGCCCTCGGTACGACCGCCCTCGCCGCCCACCAGATCATCAACGCGGTATGGAACTTCGCCGCCTACGGCCTCGACGCTCTCGCGATCGCCGCACAGGCCCTCGTCGGGCAGGCCCTCGGGGCACGAGCTGAGAGCAGGGTCCGGGCCGTCCTTGCTCGATGCCTGCAGTGGGGTATTGGCGTCGGCATCCTCCTCGGCCTCGTCCTCGCCCTCGGCTCGGCGTGGATTCCCCAGGCGTTCTCCTCCTCGGACGCGGTGGTCGACTGGGCCCGGGCCGGTCTCATCGTCTGCGCGATCGGCCTGCCGATCGCGGCGGTCGCCTACATGCTCGACGGCGTCCTCATCGGAGCGGGCGACATGAGACACCTCGCGGTGATGATGCTGGTCGCGCTACTCGCCTACGCCCCGGTCCCCGCACTGCTCGCGGGTCCCGGCAGCGACCTCGGCCGGCTCGGCCTCATCCTTCTCTGGGCGGGCTACGCGAGCATCTTCATGGGCCTGCGGAGCGCAACACTCTTCGCCCGCACCCGCGGCGATCGGTGGATCGTTCTCGGCGAGTCCCGGTGAACGGCACGCAAACGGTCGGCGTCGCGAGCATGGCCTGCTACTAGCACACGGACGTCTTACCCACAAACTCATCCACCCCTGTGGAAGCTCTCCAGAGTTATCCACAGAATCTCTCCACAGGTGGATAAGTACACCCATGTAATTCCGCGATCTGCCAGCGGTTAGACGGTAGTTCGATGAGGCAACTATCCCCAGCTGTGCACAACTCTGTGGATAAGCGAGGGAGGGTGTGAGAAACCGTGTTGTGGGAAAGAAATAAGTAATCCGCCCCACAGGGCGGATTCGGGAGGAACGTCCCAGCGCTCAGAGATAGATGAAATAGGCCGTACAGGCAAGGCCCGCCAGCACAGCTCCCGCTGCTGCGATGTTGGTCCACATCTTCTGGGACTTCGTATAGATGTACGCGAGCAGCATTCCGATGAGGAGTCCGCCGATATGGGACTGCCACGAGATCCCCTCGACAATGAATCCGAAGACGAGGTTGATGGCGAGGAGGATGAGCAGCGGTGTCGTGTCACGGGAGAGACCGCGTGCGATGACGAAGAGCGCGCCGAACAGCCCGAAGACTGCGCCTGAGGCACCGACGACGAAGGTGTAGTAGCTGATCCCCGTCGGGTCGGCTAGGGCGAGCACGGCGACATTGCCCGCGATCGCGGAGAGTGCATAGAGCCCGATGAAGCGCCATCGTCCGAGGACCGGCTCGATCGCCTGGCCGACAAGCCAGAGGGCATACATGTTGAAGATGAGATGCCAGAAATCGGCGTGGATGAAGGCGGAGCCGATGAACCGATACGGCTCGACCTCACCCAACCACGGCGCGAAGATGAGGGCTGAGTCGATCTCCGACCACAGCCGGCCCACTCCGTAGAGCGCCACGCAGATCGCGATGAGCGCGATGGTGACGACCGGGAGGGGCCGCCGTCGTCGGGGTCGTCTATCCGGATCCGGCGTGCGGTCAGCCGGCACCGGATCCGGATCGTCGGTCATGAAGAGACGGAGATGGAGTTGATGACGACGTCTTCGAGCGGGCGATCCTGTGCGTTCGTGGGGACCGCTGCGATGGCGTCGACGACGCCTCGCGACTCCTCGTCGGCGACGCGGCCGAAGATCGTGTGGTTGCCCTGCAGCCACGTCGTGGGGGCGACCGTGATGAAGAACTGCGAGCCGTTCGTGCCGCGACCCTGGATCTTGCCCGCGTTCGCCATTGCGAGCACGTAGGGCTCGGTGAACGTGAGCTCCGGGTGGATCTCATCGTCGAAGTTGTAGCCCGGGCCGCCGGTGCCCGTGCCGAGGGGGTCGCCGCCCTGGATCATGAAGCCGGGGATGATGCGGTGGAAGACAACGCCGTTGTACAGCGGCTCGGAGGTGCGCTCGCCCGTCTTCGGGTCCTGCCATTCGCGCTCGCCGGTCGCGAGCTCGGTGAAGTTGGCGACTGTCGCGGGGGCGTGGTTGGGGTACAGTTCGACGACGATGTCGCCATGATTCGTATGCAGTGTTGCTTTCATGTGGACCATCTTCCCACTAACAGCCCCCCGTCCCAACATCTCCTTGCGCCATCGGCGTATTTCACTGCCAAGTTTCCTCAAGGCCAGCAGAGGTGTTTGATGAGAGATAGACTTCATTGGGTTACTACCATCCACATGGAGGTGTCGAATGTTCGGCAAGAAGAAGAGCGCTCCAGAGCTGGCGAAGTCCCAGACTGGGGAATTGGGAGACGTGCTGAGCCGCCAGGCGCACGAGTGGGCAGAGCTCCTCGGCACCCGTGCGGGAAGCCTCAGCGAGCACGCGAAGCACTTCGCGGAGAAGGCGGGCAGCGAGGCCAACGTCTACGCAACCCGCGCGAGCAAGCAGGCCAAGCGCTACGCAGACCACGGCGCGAAGTGGGCCGCACCGAAGATCGAGACGGCGTCCCGCCGGGCACAGGATGCCACCCACCACGCGGGCGAGATGTGGGAGCAGGACTACCTTCCGCGCCTGCGCGCGGCCGCCGAGGCCGCCCGCATTGAAGCCGCCAAGGAGGGTGACCTCAAGAGCAGGGCGCAGGCCATCTCCGCCGCGTCCTCCAAGGCCCTCACGACGCCGCCCGCCAAGAAGAGGCGCGGCATGCGCTTCGGCTGGCTCGTCGTCGCCGCATCCGCCGCCGGCATCGGCTACGTCGTCTGGAAGCGCAGCCAGCCCGTCGAGGACCCGTGGGCAGAGGCCTACTGGGAGGACATCGCCGCTGAGGACGCCGCCGCGCGTGCCGCTGAGCCGACGCCCCCCGCCCCGGTCGACCCGGTCGCCGAGGCTCAGGCCGTCGTCAACGACCCCGTCCAGGGCGAGAAGGTCGACACGCCCCCGCTGAGCGAGGCCGAGGCGGCCGCACAGGCCGGTCTGGCCGATGCCGACCGCAGGTCGGATCTCGGCAAGCCCGAGAACAGCTAGTCAGAGACGAGGAGGAGGCCCGATGATTCGGGCCTCCTCCTTCGTATGCTGGGCTGGATCGGACTCAGAGGTCCTGCTCGGCGAGCCAGTCTGCGGCGATCGTCGAGGCCGGCAGCTGCTCGTTCACCGAGCGCGCATTGAGTGCGACGAGCGCGTCGGTATCCATTGCCGCGCTGATCCTGTTGATGATCTCCTCGGCCCCCTCGTCGACGTTCTCGGAGGCGATGGGCACGACGTGCGAGGCGAGGAACATGTTCTCGGTGTCCTCGAGCATGACGATGTCGAGATCGGCGATCTTCGGATCGGCGGTGTAGATGAGCGCCATCTGAATATCGTCGGCCTCGAGTGCGTTGACCGTCAGCTGGCCCCCGCCATCCTCAATCGGGGTGAACCCGACATCGACGCCGTAGAACTCCTTGAGACCATCGGGACCATTCGGCCTCGTCTCGAGCTCGGAGTTGCCTCCGATGACAATGGGGACATCCACATCGGCCAGGTCGGCGAGCGACTCGAGGCCCCACTCCTCCGCAAACTCCGTCGTCACGAAGTAGGCGTCCTGGTCGGTCGCCGGCGAGTAGTCGAGAAGGCGGATGCCATCGGGCGCGGCGCCGCCGAGCGCCTCGTAGACCTCATCGGCCTCCCTCACGTCCGTCTCACCCTCCCAGTAGCGCAGGAGCGGCCCGGAGTACTCGGGGAACAGGTCAATCTCGCCGGATTCGATGTCGGGAACGTAGGCCTCGCGCTGGCCGATGCGGAAGTCCCTCTTGACCTCGTACCCCTCCGCTTCAAGCGCCTGGGCGTAGATCTCGGCGATGATCTCGTTCGAGTAGTAGTCCTGGGAGCCGATGACGATCGCGTCGGCCTGCTGCTCCCCTCCAGACTCGAGCGGGTCGTCATCCGAACAGGCCGCAAGGCCCAGTCCGAGGACGGCTGCGATGGCGATGATGCGTTTCATAATGTTCCCTTTGCAGTAGCTGTGCTTGCCGGATCGGAGAGTCTGCGGGAGACGGAGTGGACGCCCGCAAGGATGAGTTCAAGAACGATGGCGAGAACCGAGACGAGGATCGCGCCGCCGAGCATGGGCGAATAGTCTCCACCCTTGAGGCCTGAGAATACATACCGACCCAGCCCATAGTCAGAGACATACGCGGCCAGGGTCGCCGTGGCCACGACCTGGAGGGTGGCGGCGCGGATCCCGCCGATGATGACAGGGGACGCGAGCGGCAGCTCCACCCGCGTGATGATCTGCCACTCGCTCATGCCGATCGCCCGCGCCGCATCGACCGTCTGCCGGTCGACGGATTCGACACCCGCGTAGGCCCCCGCGAGGAGCGACGGAATGGCGAGGACGAGGAGGGCGACGATCGGGGCCTTGAGCCCGATCCCCAGATAGAGGCCAACGAGGGTGAGCAGGCCAAGAGATGGAATGGCTCGGAGCGCGCCAGCAAGGCCCACGACCGCGGTCTTCCCGCGCCGCGAATGCCCGATGAGGATGCCGACTGGGATGGCGATGAGCGCGCCGAGGAGGACGACGAGGAATGTGATGCCGACGTGCTCGGCCAGGCGCTGAGGAATGCTGCCGGCCCCCGTCCAGCGGTCTGCATCGGTCAGCCAGGCGATCGTGTCCTCGAGGATCATGCCGGCACCGCCGATGTCGCCCTCGTCCATGGCGTGATCCGCCGACCGACGTACTGGACGATGCCGTCGAGGAGGAGCGCGACGATGACCGTCAGGAGGATGCCGGTGATGACGGAGGCGGGGATCGCCCGCTGGAAACCATCCGTGAAGAGGCTCCCGAGGCTCGGTATGCCGACCAGCGCCCCGATCGTCGTCAAGCCGACCGTGCTGACCGTGACGACGCGGACTCCGGAGATGATGACAGGGGTGGCGAGCGGCAGGTCGACCATCCACAGCATCTGCCGGTTCGAGTAGCCGACCGCGATCGCCGCCTCACGGACCGTCGTCTCGACCGACGCGAAGCCGTCCGCCGCGCTCCGCACGAGGAGGGCAACCCCGTAGGCGGTCAGCGCAATGATGATCGTCGTCGGCGACCGCAGGCTTGTGCCGAAGACGACGGGGATGACGATGAGGAGGGGCAGCGCCGGGATGGCGTACAGCAGCGTCGCGGCCGAGAGCAGCGGGCCGCCGACCCGTGGGTGGCGGAATGCGATTCGACCGATGGGGACAGCGAGGAGGATGGCAAAGATGATCGGCGGGATCGCGATCGACAGGTGGGTGAGGAGCAGCTCTCCGATGCGGCCCCAGGAGTGTGAGAGCCACGTCATCGCAGGAGCCCCGCCGGGCGGCCATCACCATCGACGACGATCCTGCGCCCCCCGATCTCCCTCACCGAGAAGTTCCGGTCGGCCCGGTCCGCTCCGATGAAGTCGCGCACGTACTGGTCCTTCGGATTGGCCAGAATCTCCTCCGGCGTCCCTGATTGCGCGATGACCCCACCCTGACGAAGGAGGACAACATCGTGGGCCACGTTGAACGCCTCGTCGATGTCGTGGGTGACGAGGACGATGGTCTTTCCAATCTCCCGCTGGAGCCTCCGCAGCTCATCCTGAAGGTCGCGGCGCACAATCGGATCCACGGCTCCGAACGGCTCGTCCATGAGGAGCACCGTGGGGTCGCCGGCGAGCGCCCGGGCGACGCCCACCCTCTGCTGCTGGCCGCCCGACAGCTGTGCCGGGTAGCGCCGGCCCATCGCCGCGCTCAGGCCCACGCGCTCCAGAAGTTCCGCAGCCGCCGACCTCGCCTCCCTCCGCTTCACACCCTGGAGAATCGGCACAGTCGCGACGTTGTCGATAACAGTTCGGTGCGGCAGGAGTCCGCCCGCCTGGAGGACGTACCCGATTGAGCGGCGCAGGGCGACTCTGTCGAGACTCGCCACGTCCCTGCCGGCCACGAGCACACTGCCGCGAGTCGGTTCGACCATCCGATTGACCATACGCAGGAGTGTGGTCTTGCCTGAGCCGGATGATCCGACGAGCGCCACGATCCTGCCATCGTCGACCGTGTAGGTGAAGCTGTCGACGGCAACGGTTCCATCCGGGTACGTCTTGCCCACCTCACGGAACTGGATCATGTGCGAACCTCGCTTTGTCTGACGGTGGTGCCAAGCTTAGCGACAAAGTGAGCCACATCTGTAACTTCCATCACGAGACGCAACCATGCGGCGACAACTATCGGGCGCGCCCTGTACCCGCCGCCGAGCATGCCGCAGGCCGATCGCGGCGAAGCCGGATCATCGTCGTGCCACGCTCACAGCTTCAATGGTGCGTGGGGAATGTTGCGACCGTCAGGGCGCTTGCCAGGACGGCTCGGTCGTTCGAGCGTGCCCCGGCGACAATGCAGAAGCGCGGCACCGAAGTGCCGCGCTTTCCTGTGGAGCCACGGGGACTCGAACCCCGAACCCTCTGCTTGCAAAGCAGATGCGCTACCAATTGCGCCATAGCCCCCTAGATCGTCGGAGCCGGGTCCGCGACCTCTTCCCATACTGCCTGATTGGCACGGTCCGCCGCAATCCTCAGCCACGCCGCATAGCCGACGCCGCTGGCGAGGAGGAGCATCACGAGCTTCTTCATGGTCACCAATCAGTTGGGAGTGGGCCTAGCTGGACTCGAACCAGCGACCTCTTCCTTATCAGGGAAGCGCTCTAACCGACTGAGCTATAGGCCCTCTGTACGTTGCTGCAACGTGCCAAACAAGGTTAACCCAGCGGCCGCTTCCCTACAAAACGGGCTGACCGTGAGCCTGCCGACACTTACATGTCTCGTGGCCGCCAGGATGATTCAACTGGCGGCCACGGCACTGCCGTTATCATACCGTGATCGTCTGTCGACCGCAATTCCATACAGCTCGCGGCCGGCGACGGTCACTCGTCGGTGATGGTGATGTGCGTACCGCCGACGAGCGCCGCGATCAGGTTGTAGAGAAGCGCCATGATTCCGCCGAGGAACGTGAAGAGGATGATGTCGATGACGGCGACGATGATCGAGAAGGAGACGACGCGGCCGAACTCGAGATACTGCATGAGCTCGAGCAGCGGTTCCGATCCGAGTGTCTCGAGAAGATCACGAATCGACGCGAACACGTTCATCGCATCGAACACCATCCACAGGACAACCGCCGACACGACGATCATGACACCGAGGCCAACCGCGAGGAGGAAGGAGACCTTGAGCGCCGACCACGGATCGATCCTCGAGATCGTCATATGAGCTCGGCGGATGCCGGGTCGGGTTCTCGCCGGCCTCGCCTCGGGCGCCTCAGCCTGTTTCGTCTCGTCGATGCTCATCACTCTCAGTCCTCATCGTCGGCATGGTCTACGTCAGACGCTACCGCACCGTCGTCCGTCGTCGCGTTGGGTTCGGTCTGGAGCGGCGCCTCGACGTCCGCGGGAGACGTCGATTCCGCCGATCCGGCAGACTCTGCGCTGTCCCCCGGCAGGCGGTCAACGGCGCTCTCGACGTTCTTCGCGATCGCGACGATCCTGTCGGTTGCATCGGGCCGAGCGAACATGACCCCCTGAGTGTTGCGTCCTGTCAACGACACCTCGGCCACTGCAGATCGTACGATCTTGCCGGAATTCATGATGACGAGGACCTCGTCGGTCGGCTGGGTGATGAGTGCACCGACGAGGTCGCCGCGCTCCTCCACCAGGTTGGCGACCTTGATTCCGTAACCGCCGCGGCCCTGGCTGCGGTATTCCGACACGCGTGTCCGCTTCGCGAACCCGCCCTCTGTCACAACGAACACCTCACAGTCATCGCGGACCACGTCCATCGACAGCAGCGAGTCGTCGTCACGGAACTTCATCCCGCGTACACCCGACGTGGCTCGGCCCATGGGGCGCAGGCTGTCGTCGTTCGCGCTGAAGCGGATCGATTGGCCCTTCTTCGAGACAAGGATGAGCTCATCACTGTCGTCGGCGAGCCGTGCCGCCACAACCTGGTCCGTCGACCCATCGACGTGCTCGCGCAGCCTGATGGCGATGAGGCCACCTGTGCGCGGGGAGTCGAAATCCGCGAGCTTCGTCTTCTTGACGAGGCCATCCTGGGTGGCGAGGACGAGGTACTCCGCGTCGGTGTACGACGAGATGTTGAGGGCGGTGACGATGTGCTCACCCGGCTGGAATGCAAGCAGATTCGCCACGTGCTGGCCCTTCGAATCGCGTCCTCCCTCGGGGATCTCGTAGCCCTTGATCCGGTAGACACGACCGAGGTTCGTGAAGAAGAGATGCCAGTCGTGGGTGGAGGCCACCCCGAATCGATCGATGACATCATCGCCGCGGAGCGAGGCTCCGCGCACGCCCTTGCCGCCGCGATGCTGGGCACGGTACTCCGACACCTTCGTACGCTTGGCGAAGCCGCCGCGGGTGACGGTGACGACGACATCCTCCTCGGGAATGAGGTCCTCGACTGACATCTCCCCATCGAAGGGAAGAATCCTCGTCCGACGCTCGTCACCGAACTTGTCGACGATCTCCGCGAGCTCCGATGACACGATCGAGCGCTGACGCTCAGGGCGGGCGAGGATGTCCTCGTAATCGAGCACCTCCGCTTCGGCCTTCGCGTAATCATCAAGAATCTTCTGCCGCTCGAGCGCGGCAAGCCTGCGCAGCTGGAGGGAGAGGATCGCATTCGCCTGCTCCGCGTCGATGTCGAGAAGCTCGATGAGGCCCTCGCGGGCGACGTCGGCCGTCGGCGAGCGACGGATGAGGGCGATGACCTCGTCAAGATTATCGAGCGCCTTGAGATAGGCGGTGAGGATGTGGAGAAGCTCCTTCGCCTTCCGGAGACGGAAGGTTGTCCGGCGCTGGATGACCTCGATCTGGTGGTTCACCCAATGCCGGATGAAGCCGTCGAGCGAGAGCGTGCGCGGAACGCCGTCGACGAGGGCGAGCATGTTGGCCGGGAAGTTGTTCTGCAGCTGCGTGTGCTTGTACAGGTTGTTGAGCACGACCTTCGCCACGGCATCCCGCTTGAGGACGATGACGATGCGCTGGCCGGCGCGGCCCGACGTCTCGTCGCGGATGTCGGCGATGCCGGGCAGGCGCCCCTCCTTGATCCCCTCGACCATCTTCTCGAGCAGCCGGTCGGGGTTGACCTGGTAGGGCAGGTCCGTGACGACGAGGCACTGACGACCATTGATCTCATCGACCTCGACAACCGCACGCTGCGTGATCGAGCCGCGGCCGGTGCGGTACGTGTCCTCAATGCCCTTCTTCCCGAGGATCGTTGCGCCGCTCGGGAAGTCCGGACCCTTGATGCGGAGCATGAGCTGCGCGAGCAGCTCCTCCTTCGTCACATCCGGGTTCTCGAGGAACCACTGGGCTCCCTCGGCGACCTCGCGGAGGTTGTGGGGCGGGATACGGGTCGCCATGCCGACCGCGATGCCCTCGGAACCGTTGACGAGCAGGTTCGGGAAACGTGCGGTGAGAACCTTTGGCTCCATGAGCGAGCCATCGTAGTTCGGCTCGAAATCGACGGTCTCCTGCTCGATGTCGCGCACCATCTCAACAGCGAGCGGCGCCATCCGCGCCTCGGTGTATCGGGGGGCTGCCGCCCCCAGGTCGCCGGCCGTACCGAAGTTGCCCTGGCCGGACACGAGCGGGTAACGCATGCTCCACGGCTGGACGAGGCGCACCATCGTGTCGTAGATCGCCGAGTCGCCATGCGGGTGGTAGTGACCCATGACATCGCCGACGATCTTCGCCGACTTTGAGAAGGACGAGGTCGGCCGGTAGCCGCCGTCCCACATCGCGTAGATGACGCGGCGGTGGACGGGCTTCATCCCGTCTCGGACGTCGGGCAGCGCACGCCCGACGATGACGGACATCGAGTAGTCGAGGTACGACTTCTCCATCTCCCGCTGGAGATCGACCTCGACGATTGCGCCGTGGTTGTAGACTTCGGTTTCTTCGCTCACTGCTGCCCTTAAATATCGAGGAAGCGCACGTCGTGCGCGTTGCGCTGGATGAAGCTCCTGCGGGATTCGACGTCCTCACCCATGAGGATCGAGAACGTCTCATCGGTCGCGGCCGCCTCGCCGATCTCCACCTGCTTGAGCGTGCGGGTCTCCGGGTTCATCGTCGTGTCCCACAGCTCGCTGTCGTTCATCTCGCCCAGGCCCTTGTAGCGCTGGATGGCGCCGACTGTCTTGTCCTTCGGGAGCCTCTTGCCAGCGGCTCTGCCCGCCTCGAGAGCCTCCTCCCGCTCCTTATCGGAGAAGACATAGTCGTGGGGGGCGTTCGTCCACTTGATCCGGTAGAGCGGCGGCATCGCGAGGAACACATGGCCCTCTTCGATGAGCGGCCGCATGTACCGGTAGACGAGGGTGAGCAGGAGCGTCGCGATGTGCTGGCCATCGACGTCGGCATCCGCCATGAAGATGACCTTGTGGTACCGCAGCTTGCTGATGTCGAACTCTTCGCCGACTCCGGTGCCGAAGGCGGTGATGAGGGACTGGATGGTATCGGACGAGAGCGCACGATCGAGCCGTGCCTTCTCAACGTTGAGGATCTTTCCTCGGATGGGAAGGATCGCCTGGTGCTTCGGATCGCGGCCGTTGACCGCTGACCCACCCGCCGAGTCGCCCTCGACGATGTAGATCTCGCACTCCGCGGGATTCCTTGATGTGCAGTCCTTGAGCTTGCCGGGCATCGACGCCGACTCGAGGACAGACTTGCGACGCGTCGCCTCACGGGCCTTCCTCGCCGCGATCCTGGCCTGGTAGGCCTGGGTCGACTTCCGAATGATGTCCCGCGCCTCGTTCGGGTGTGAGTCGAACCAGTCGGCGAGCTGCTGATAGGTCTGCTGCTGGACGAAGGTCCGGGCCTCGGTGTTGCCGAGCTTCGTCTTCGTCTGGCCCTCGAACTGCGGTTCGCCGAGCTTGACGGAGATGACGGCCGTGAGGCCCTCTCGAACGTCCTCGCCCGACAGGTTCGGATCCTTGTCCTTGAGGAGACTCTTCTCGCGGGCGTACTTGTTGATGATCGTCGTCAGCGCCGACCGGAATCCCTCTTCGTGGGTACCGCCCTCAGTCGTGTTGATCGTGTTCGCGAAGGTGTGGATCGATTCCGAGTAGGCACCCGTCCACTGCATCGCGATCTCGAGGGAGATCTGCTTCTCGGTGTCCTCCGATTCGAAGTAGATCGGGTCCGGGTGGACGAGCTCGACCTTCTTCATCCCGTTGAGGAACTTGACGTAGTCGAGGAGCCCGCCCTCATAGCGGTAGGAGACTTCGCGATGGCCCATGATCGGGTCATTCGCCGTGCCCTGTTCATCGCCCGTCACCTCGTCACCCTCGGGCACAGCCTCGGGGCGGTGGTCGATGAGCGTGATCCGCAGACCCTTGTTGAGGAACGCCATCTGGTGGAAGCGCTTGCGCAGAGTCTCGAAGTCGAAGTCGACCGTCTCGAAGATGCTCGGGTTCGGCCAGAAGGTCTGTGTCGTCCCCGTCTCGTCCGTCGCGATCCCCTGCTCGAGAGGTTCGACGGTGACGCCGTTCTCGTAGCCGATCGTCCAGTACGATCCGTCCCGCTTAATCTCTGTCGCCATCCGAGTCGACAGCGCGTTGACGACGGAGACGCCGACGCCGTGCAGGCCGCCCGACACCGCGTACCCGCCGTTGCCGAACTTGCCGCCGGCGTGCAGGACGGTCATCACGACCTCAACGGCAGGCTTACCCTCGGTCGGGTGCATCGCCACGGGGATTCCTCGCCCGTTATCGACGACCTGAACACCACCATTCTCCAGCAGCGTCACCTCGATATGGTCGCAGTACCCGGCGAGAGCCTCATCGACGGAGTTGTCGACGACCTCGTATACCAGGTGGTGCAGGCCCCGCTCGCCGGTCGAGCCGATGTACATGCCCGGTCGCTTGCGAACCGCCTCGAGGCCCTCGAGGACCGTGATGTCGGCGGCGTCATAGGCCTGATTCTCATCGACCGTGCCGGGCCGGCGGGTCTCGGGCGAGCGTTCGTCATCCACGTGCAGGATTCTCCTCATATAGGTTCAATGCAGACCGGCGTCCCCGATAACGTACTCAGAATCGCTTCTCGCGGCCTGGCCCCTGAGACCAGTAGGTCAACCCAGAATCGGGGCCCATCTCATTCTACCGGTATTTGTCGAAATGGCCTATTCAGAATGTCACTGATCGTAGGTATCTCGCGGGCCCCGCCCGGGCACCGAGAGGCGCCCATGCTTCCACGACACCTGCTGCACATTTCGCACGGTGATCGATTCGACGATCCCCTCGCCGATCGCGTCGACAATCGCCTTCTCCACCTGCGGAAGGAGTGAGCGCAGGTTGACTGCCCAGGAGTGCGACGAGGCGAGGATCGTGAGCGCACCATCCTCGAACTCCTCAAGGACGGCGTGCTTGGCAACCGTCGGGCCGACGATCTCCTCCCACGAGTTGCGCAGCTTCGCCACAGCCAGCTGCCGAGACCATCCGGCACCCGCCGTGAAACGGCCGAGCGTCTCCCCGATCGGACGCGGATCCCGCCACGACGGACGAGGGCCGGATCCGACGTCACCCCATCCCGGCCCCGGCGTCTGAATCGCCAGGTTCACGCCCGGGTCCTCACGGTGGGCGCCCTTGCCGACGAACGGCTTCGGTTTGCCGACTCTCCGATAGCCGTGGCGCACCTGCATCTCACGCGCCCGCTCGAGCGCGGCAAGGCACACGTCATCGCCCGTCGACCGACGGGCCTGCGCACGAGCCTCCTCAACGATCACGGGTCACGGTCCCGTCATGGACACGGAAGCGTGTGCCGTCGAGCTCCGGCGGAATGTCGTCGCCGACCGCCGCGGTGATGAAGACCTGTTCGGTGTCGACGATCATGTCCGCGAGGGCAGAGCGCCGGCGCAGATCGAGCTCGGCGAAGACATCGTCGAGGATGAGAATGGGATCGGATTCGTCGCCCTCACGCAGCAGCGCCCATTCGGCGAGCCGCAGGGCCAGCGCGTAGGACCACGTCTCGCCGTGCGATGCGAAGCCCTTGGCCGGCAGCGTCCCCAACCCGAGAACGAGGTCGTCGCGATGGGGTCCGACGAGGTTGATTCCTCTGTCGATCTCACGATCTCGGCGCTCCACGATCGATGCCCTGAGCCGCTCCCTGACGGCATCCACATCGAGCAGACCATCTTCTATCTCCTCGAGCGCGCCATAACCGGACGCCTCCAGGTCCTGCGGCGACGGAACTGCCGACGCCTGCCGGTCGACATTCGCCTCGTAGACGACGTGGGGTGTGCCCCGGCCGGGGGCGATCTTCTCGTACATCGTGACAACGTGGGGGCGAAGGTCTCGCACGAGGGCGGCACGATGAGCGACGATCTGGGCGCCGAGATCGGCCAATCGGTCATCCCACACAGCAAAGCTGATCTCGTCGACCGGCTGTCCTCGACGTCGCGCGGCGCCGGATGACTTGAGCAGTGCCGTGCGGTGGCGCAGAACCTTGTCATATTCGGTCTTGACGCCCGCCATTCGCGGCCGCTGCTGAATTGCGGCATCGTCAAGAAATCGACGTCGCACACCTGGGTCACCGGAGATGAGCTGCAGGTCTTCCGGGGCGAAGACGACGGCCCTGACAATCCCGAGGAGCTCGCGAGGCTTGACGGCGCCGCGATTGAGCCTCGCTCTGTTCGCCCTTCCGGCAAGGATCTCAATCTCGAGCATCGATTCCCGCTCGCCATTGTGTGCTTTGGCACGGATGACGGCGGCCGGCCCTCCCTGTCGGACGAGTGCGGCATCGGCCGCAACTCGGTGGGACGAGAACGTCGCGAGATAGGCGATCGCCTCGACGATGTTGGTCTTGCCCTGGCCATTCTCTCCAATGAACAGAGTGGCGCCCGGCTCGAATTCGAGAACCGCATTCGGGTAGGAGCGGAAGTCGTTGAGCGCAAGATTCGAGATCCACACGCTAGCAGCCGCCCCCTCTTGTCAAACCCCCGAAACAGTATCCCTCCACCACATCAATTGACACCGAACGCGCGGATCGGCATGAGCAGGACGCGGAAGTCGAGCGAGTCGTCACCCCCGAGCTCCTCCTGGGCCGACACAACGGCTGGCTTCGTCGAATGGGTGAAAGAGATTCGAACGTACGGCGCATTCGTCACGGTCAGGGCGTCAAGCAGGTACGACGGGTTGAACGCCATCGTGATGTCTTCGCCATTGAGGCTCGCCTGAAGCACTTCCTTCGCCTGGGCGGAATCGCCTCCCTGGCCCGCCTCGACCGTGACCTGACCCTCCGTGAAGGAGAGTCGAACGGCCGAGTTACGCTCGACGACGATCCTCGAGCGCTTGATCGCCTCGAGCAGATCCGTGCGAGAGACGACGGCATAGCCGTTGATGTCCTTCGGGAACAGCGAGCGCACCTGCGGGTAATCCCCGTCAATGAGCCGGGAGGTGCTCTCGCGGCCGACCGCGTCGAAACCGATCATCTTCGCGCTGCCGGCTTCATCCAGGGCGAGCGTGATAGGACCGGCCGAGCCGTAGGACTTTGCGATCTCGAGGAGTCGCGATGCTTTGACGAGGATTCGATCCGACACATCGGTCTTGGATGGGGACCAGGTCAGTTCGCGAACGGCGAGTCGATACCTGTCGGTCGCCATGAGCGTCATGTTCTCGCCATCGATCTCGAGGCAGACCGACACGAGCAGTGGCAGCGTCTCATCATGGGACGCTGCGGAGGACACCTGGGTGACCGCCTCGAGCCATTCCGAGCCATCGACGGTGCCGATGACGTCGTCCGTCGAGGGCAGGGACGGATATTCGTCGAGCGCCATCGAGTGAAGCGAGAAGCGGGCGCTGCCGCACACGAGTTCGAGCTTTGTTCCGTCGAGCTTGAGATCAACCGGCCGTCCGGGAAGGCTGCGGCAGATCTCGGCGAGGATCCGGCCGTTGACGAGGCACTCTCCCGAGGTGTCGACACTGGCCTCCGTCTCGACCAACGCTGTCGTCTCCGGGTCATACGCCGAGACCTGCAGCGTGCCTGCACTGTCGGCGACAAGCTTGATGCCCGCGAGGACGGGTATGGCTGGACGGCTCGGAATTGTTTTCGCTGCCCACGTGACAGCATCGGCAAGCACGTCGCGATCGACCCTCAGCTCCACCCTGGAGTCCTTCCTGTAAGTCCTGTAACTAGCATTACCTTACGCGACTTCCTCGCAGTGCGGATGGCGACTGCGGGAATCCGCGAACTGAGCCGGTTGAGGCATCTGTTGGCTCGAATTTCCAAAGAATATGTAATTTCAGAAGCAGTAGTAGGCCCTGTGGAACATGTTGAAAACCGACTCTTTCCCCGCATCGGCCACAATTCGCCTGTGGGAAGATCCTGGACGGCTCTGTGGATGATTTCGCAATTCTGTGGATTGAGCCATTCGAGACAAAATCGAATCCACAAATACGATGATTCATCCACAGAAATTGGCGAGTTGTCCTGCTTTGTCCACAGAATCTGTGGACAAGCCGAGTTTTCCTTATCCCCGCGCGTTCTTCGTGGCCGCCTGCTTGATCTGTGCTGTGAGAGCGGACACGTCGCCGAAGACCTGTTCCTTCTGCGCCATCTGGTTCGAGATCTTCCGGTAGGCGTGCATGACCGTGGTGTGGTCGCGACCGCCGAAAAGATCGCCGATCTTCGGCAGCGACAGGTCGGTCAGCTCCCTGCAGAGATACATGGCGATCTGTCGAGCCGTCACCATCATCCTCGTCCGATCCGGGGAACTGAGGTCATCGATGGTGATCCGGAAGTAGCTCGCGGTCTGAGCCATGATGAGGCCGGCCGTGATCTCGAGTGAATCCGGGTCGGCGATGATGTCCTTGAGCACCATCTCGGCGAGTGCCACCGTGAGGTCCTGCTTCGACAGATCGCAGTACGCGGTGACGCGCCGCAGTGCCCCTTCGATCTCACGGACGTTCGTCGCAACCTTCGTCGCGATGTACTCGGAGACGTCCGGGGGAACCGACAGGCCATCACTCGCCGCCTTGCGATTGATGATCGCCATGCGCGTCTCGAGGTCAGGGGGCCTGATATTGGCGGTGATGCCGGACGCGAAGCGCGAGATCATGCGGTCCTCGAAGTCGCGCAGCAGGTGCGGGGCAACGTCGGAGGAGATGACGATCTGCTTATTGGCGTTGGAGAGGGCATTGAACGTGTGGAAAAACTCCTCGACCGTGCCCTCTTTGTCGCCGAAGAATTGGATGTCATCGATGAGGAGGATATCGATCGAGCGGTAGCGCTCCTTGAAGCGATGCTTCGTGTTCTTGTCGAGCGAGTTGACGAAGTCGTTCGTGAACTCCTCGGCGGAGACGTACTTGACCTTGAGCTCCGGGTACAGATTGAGGGCGTAGTTCCCGATCGCATGCATGAGGTGGGTCTTGCCCATTCCCGAGTCGCCGTAGATGAACAGCGGACTATAGGTCTGACCCGGCGCCTCGGCGACGGCGAAGGAGGTCCCGTGCGCGAATCGGTTGGACTCGCCGATGACGAAGGAGTCGAATGTGTACCGCGGATTGAGCCCGGCCGTCCGCAGTGTCGTCTCCGAGGCGCCGGGTCCTCGACGGGGCCGATCCGCAGCGGCATCAGCCGCCGAGGCAACAGACAGGGCATCGTCCCTCGGATCAAAGGACATGGCGGAAGGACTGACAGGCTCGGCGTATTCCGTGTGCGTCGATGCGGGCGTCGGTTCCGGCGTGAATCCGCGGGAATGAATGGGTTCAGATGTCTGCTGGAGCGGAGCCTCGCCCAGCGACGAATCCACAGAGATGAGGATGCGCTTCTCCCGGCCGAGTATGTCGGTGAGCTTGCCCTCCATTGCCCGTGAGGCGTTCTCCTCGATCCACGACTTGATGAAGTCCGAGCTCACGGCGACGACGAAGATGTCGTCCACGGTCGCAAGCGGGTGCGCCATGCGGACGAAAGCGGTCTGTGAGTCGGTCAGTTCGTCTTCAGCTCGAAGGAGCTCAATGGCAGCGGTCCAGGCATCAAGGGCAACGCGAGGATCTGACATTGAGGAACTCCTTGTGTGAAAGCGGGCCGCTGCTCGCGGGTACTCGCCTCATCGTAGGCCAGATTCCTCGTTCCACGACACGTTTGGCGGGCCTCTCTCCACAGCCTTATCCACAACTGTGGAAAAGTTCGAGGGTGGTTTTTCGGCCTGAGCTTTGGCCAAACCATGGAACTACAATATTGTGATTACACAGCTGTGGATGAAACTTTTTCCCCGGATGTGAATTACGTCGACGACAAATTTTCATGCGGTCCCGGTGCCGGTGAGACTGCTCACCTCACCAGGCATCTCATTGACCCGTCGCACCCTTTTGCCTAGTCTTTTCTGGTTATGTGGCTATCGACCGACTCGTTAGCCGACGACCGAGTGGAGATCATCATGGTGAAGCGGACTTTCCAGCCCAACAACCGCAAGCGTTCGAAGGTGCACGGCTTCCGCAAGCGCATGGCTACCCGAGCCGGCCGCGCGATTCTGGCCGGTCGCCGTCGCAAGGGCCGCGCAAAGCTCTCTGCCTGAGTCGCTGAGGGCTCGTGCTTCCGGCGCACAACCGTATGCGGACGTCCGGAGACTTTCGGGCCACGATCAGAGGCGGAGTTCGAGGCAGGGCACATAGCCTCATGGTCCACCTCTGTTCTCCGGACAGAGCGGGCACAGCCGACCAGGATTCTGCCCTGGTCGGCTTCGTCGTGCCGAAAACCGTTGGCAACGCGATCAAGCGCAACCGTGTCCGGCGGCAGCTGCGCCATCTCATGCGGGATCGCCTCGACCGACTGCACCCGGGTGAGAGTCTCGTCATCCGCGTCTTCCCCGACGCCGCGGGACTGACCGCCGACGCACTCGCAAGGGACCTGGATCGCGCATGGTCGAACGCAACGGGTCTGAGTCGATGAGTATCGTGGCCCGGGCGCTGTCCGCCATTATCCGCTTCTATCAGCGGCGCATTTCACCACGTTTCGCGCCGCGATGCCGGTACTACCCGAGCTGCTCCTCCTATGCGCTCGAGTCGGTTCAGATCCACGGTGCGGGCAAGGGTACACTGATAGCCACTTGGCGTATTCTCCGATGCAACCCGTGGTCCAAAGGTGGAGCCGACTATGTTCCTGAGAAGGGGGCATGGCCCGGCAGGCCGCTGGGACACAGTGAGCTCCTCAGTCTGTGGGGCGAAGAAGAGGCCAGCAGTTCTGCCGCGTCCAGAGAGAATCACTCAGGCGAGGACAGCGTGCCGCATGAGGCACAGCAGAACACGAATATTGACGGGCCGCGCGAGCGGCATGACTGCGAGACTAGGAAAGACTGAGCCTTGGATACCATCCTCTTCCCCATTATGTGGGTCATCGCGTGGATCATGGACATCATCCACCGCGGGCTCACAGCCATCGGTCTTGCCGATGGCGCCGGCTCGGCGTGGGTGTGGTCGATCGTCGGCCTCACCGTCGTCGTCAGGATCCTGATCCTGCCCCTGTTCAAGAAGCAGATCAATTCCTCTCGCGCCCAGCAGCTCATCCAGCCGGAGCTGAAGAAGCTGCAGAAGAAGTACAAGGGTAAGAAGGACACGTACTCTCAGCAGCGCATGCAGGCGGAGATGCAGGCGATCTACAAGGATGCAGGCACCTCTCCGTTCGCGGCGTGTATGCCGCTCCTCATCCAGACGCCCATTTTCCTCGCGCTGTTCCGGGTTCTCAATAACGTTGTTCCGATCGCTGAGGGAAGCCGCGGCGCCATTGGTCCTCTTGATCAGGCGGCAGCGCTGGAGATCGAGTCATCAAAGGTATTCGGTGCTCCTCTTGCAGCCTCGTTCAACCAGCCGACGCTCGGCGGCGGCGACGAGCTCACCGTCCGCATTGTCGCGATGATTCTCGTCATCATCATGTCGGCCACGATGTTCGTGTCGCAGCGCATGATGATCTCGAAGAACATGCCGGAGGAGGCCAAGAGCTCCGACAACCCGATGTACCGGACGCAGCAGATCATGATCTGGCTCTTCCCGGTCATCTTCCTTGTCTCAGGCATTGCTTTCCCCGTTGGCGTTCTCATCTACTGGGTCGTCTCCAATATCTGGTCCTTCGGCCAGCAGCTCTACATGATCACCAACGCACCGGCACCCGGCTCTGACGCCTACAAGGCGAAGGAGAAGCGTGACCGTGAACGCCGTATCAAGAAGGGTCTTCCTCCGGAGGAGAAGGCCGAATCGACCGTGGTCGAGGAGACGAAGGGTCAGCGTCAGCAGCCGGTTGGGAAGAACCGGGCGAAGAAGCGTGGAATCGACAAGGACGAGGCCAAGAAGATCATTCCCGGAGCCGAGCCCGAGCCCACCGCAGAACTCGAGGAAACGCCGGTTTCGCAACCGAAGAAGAAGTCGAAGAAGCAGCGCCGCGCCGATGCACCCCAGCCATCAGCCGAAGCTGAGCGCGAGCCTGAGGACATCGTGGACGAGGCGGTGGAGCACATCGCTGAAGACCTCGAAGAGGTCGACAAGGGTGGGCTGACGGCTGCCGAGAGGGCCGCCGTCAGGGCCGCACGACGTGCCGAGCAGCGTCGCATCCAGCGCGAAAAGCGCAAGGGCAAGTAGTACAGATCAATGCTTTGAAGCGCTGTTCGCTTCACATACACAGATAGGGACATCATGCCTGACTCGAAAGACCGCGAGGACCTGATCAAGCGCCTCGACGCAGAGGGCGACATTGCCGCAGATTACCTCGAGGAGCTTCTCGATATTGCTGACCTTGACGGCGATATCGACATCTCGATCGAGGCTGATCGGGCCAGCCTTGCCATCGTCACCGACGACGGCTCGGATCCCCGACTCAAGAAGCTTGTCGGCAAGAACGGAGAGGTCCTTGATGCTCTTCAGGAGTTGACTCGCCTCGCCGTGCAGACGGCGACTGGTGAGAGGTCGCGCCTCATGCTCGACATCGATGGTTACCGTGCACACCATCGAGAGCGCGTGCTGGCTCTCGCCAAGAAGGCGATCAAGGATGTTCTCGAAAGCGGAGAAGAGAAGCACCTCGAGCCGATGAACCCGTTCGAGCGGAAGGTCGTTCACGATGCTGTCGCCGCTGCGGGTCTTGCATCCGACTCGGAAGGCGTCGGCCCGAATCGTCACGTCGTCATCGGTCTCGCGGATGACGAGGACGACGCTGAGGAGTATGTCGATGACAGCGAGGATTATGAGGACGGCGACGGCGATGACACCGAGGACGAAGACTAGTCTCTATGCGTCACGATGACACCCCCTCCAACGGTCCCGAGCTGCTCGGTGACAGTTGGGAGAAGCTGGATACCTACGCCCAGATGCTTTGGGACCAGGGCGAGGAGCGGGGCTTGATCGGTCCCCGGGAACTCCCGAGGCTTTGGTCGCGTCACATCCTTAACTCGATGGCGATCAATTCCTTCATTCCGGACCGCGCGGTCACGATCGACGTTGGGTCAGGCGGCGGCCTCCCAGGAATTGTGCTCGCAGCGACTCGACCCGATGTGCATGTTCATCTGGCTGAGTCGATGGAACGCCGGGTCGCGTGGCTCAGCGAAGTGACCGACGCCTTGGACCTTTCCAACGTGACGATCCATCGCACAAGGATTGAAGAGCTGCATGGTGAGTTCCAAGTCCAGGTCGTCACCGCCCGTGCAGTCGCGGCCCTCAAGAAGCTGATTCCAATGGCAATGCCTGTCCTCAAGAGTGGCGGTCACTTAGTCGCGCTCAAGGGAGAGCGCGCCGGTATCGAGATCGACGATGCACAGTCGGTGTTCAAGAAGAACAAGGTGGCGTGGGTTGACCTTCACGTCGTGGACGTCCCGGGGACCGACGAGGCGACACGCGTCGTTGTGGCCGAAAAGAAGTGACAAGATATAGTCTTACTGTAATGCTATAGTAGGATTGGCTTGACCGCGCGATGTAGGTGACTCAGATGGTCAGTACTGTCATTGCCTATGTACATGGCCGGCTATCCTCCTGAACCCTTTTCGAACTGAGCGTTTTCCGGAGATCTTTTCGTTCCGATTGACGGTCAGCGTCGTTGACTGTTGCCGGAAGTATCTACGTCGACAAACTGTCTCCACAAGGTTGATTGGAGGCACCCACCTGCGTATCTCCCCGGCGGGCAGTGCTCCGGTTCGAGTGCTGTGCCGGCGATGTCCCCCGTGTATTGTTTCACGTGAAACGGTTCAGCTCTCGCGGCCCGGCGTCTGACGTACATTCACATTTTCACGAGCCGGGCTCCCTCCCCGCAGCCATCGACCTCTTCACTCTGTCTCTCCATCGATGCACCCCGCATTAACCCTCATCGCAACGCCTTGATAGCTAGCCGCAGTTTTGGCTGATCGTTACCCTCAATCAGTTTCTTCCGAATCGTCACGGATGGTGGCACATAGGACGTCGAAGCCGCATTGCGGTGCAACGCCTCGTTGGGGTCTGCTATACCATGGTTTCTTACTCACATTCGGGGGCTTGTCACAGTTGGAAAGCCGGCCTTCACTAAGGCGTGCGCATAAATGGTAACTACGCGCTCGAACGCTAGAGCCTTTTCGCATGTCACGTATTGCGTGGCCCATAATCCCACTGTCCCGAGTGTCGGCCGGAAACGGGCGACGTGAGTGTTTCACGTGAAACGGCTACAAGAAGGCAAGATAACCTCCCGCAAACCGACTACGCTCAACTGGTGTTTCACGTGAAACACGGGTGAGGCGGACTGTGGCGTGTCAGTAGCGATCGATCAAAACAACTCTCGAATTCTAGGACTAGCGCATATTCGAGTCGCGCAGGTACAAGGTCGGCAGGTCATGTGCTGCGGTCTCGAACCGGTGCGCACAGATTGTACGTCATTAGCGTGGACGCGTGGTTTCACGTGAAACGCGACCTGAGCAAGTACACGGTTGTACCCTCGACCGGACGGCAGATCACTGCCTCGAACACAGACGTCAGTTTGTTCGCAGTGTTTCACGTGAAACTTGGAGCGAGGAACGACCGCGCATCGACAACCGCAGCTTTACTCAATGGCCGTAGTGTCACGAAAAAACGTACGACGTGTTTCACGTGAAACACGCATATGGCTTCCCGGAAAATCTACCGTCGGTGCGTAGAATCAAGGCATAAGAACAACAGGAGTTCGAATGGCTGATCCCCGTAACAAGCAATTGCGCTCACAAACAGCGCGAAACTCAACCTTTTACGACACTATCGCGACCGAGAGCGCCGGCTCGCCAATCGCCTCAGAGCTGGCTCACACCAAATCTGCACGTCAGAGGCTCATGGAGGCGGATTTTGCGAAGCCCATAAGTACCAGGATCATGGCCGTCACCAACCAAAAGGGCGGTGTCGGCAAGACAACTACAGCCGTCAACATTGCCGCGGCCTTGGCAAAGCATGGGCTGAACGTGTTGGTGATCGACTCTGACCCGCAGGGCAATGCCTCGACCGCACTTGGCATCGAGCATCACTCCGAAGTCGCCTCAATCTATGACGTGCTCCTGGGGGACATGTCTATCCGCGAGGTTGTACAGCACAGCGAAGAAGGCCCTGCACTCTCTGTTGTGCCGGCGACCATAGAACTGTCTGGCGCCGAAATCGAGCTGGTCACAGTGAAGAATCGGGAAAGCCGATTGAAGGCAGCTCTCGATGATTACCTCAGTTCAGCTGAAGACAATGGCGAGGCACGGTTGGACTACGTCCTGATCGATTGCCCGCCCAGTCTTGGTCTTCTGACCATCAATGCGATGGTCGCGGCCAACGAGGTCTTCATCCCTATTCAGTGCGAATACTACGCGCTCGAAGGCCTCAGCCAGCTGCTCAATAACGTCCAGCTCGTCAAAAACGCCTTCAACGAAGTACTTGATATTTCAACTATCCTGTTGACGATGTTCGATCGTCGGACAAACCTCGCGAACGAGGTGGCCCAGGACGTGCGGGAGCACTTCCCGGACAAGACGCTCAACACCAAAATTCCGCGATCCGTTCGAATTTCTGAGGCACCGAGCTTCGAACAGACAGTCATCACGTACAACCCCTCCTCGCCTGGTGCCATTGCGTATGAGCAGGCAGCGTTGGAGATCGTGAAGCAGGGGGCGAAGTAATGGCAGAACGGCGGAAAACTCCGGCGCGCAAGAGTCTCGGGAAGGGAATCTCGGCGCTATTCCCTGCACCCCAAGAGACCGACGGTGACCTCCCCAAGCGGCAGGCGATCGATGTCTTCTTCGGTGACGGCCCATTGACGGCTGTCGAATCCGCACCTACTCCGGAGGCACTCGACCAAGTGGAGACTCCGGAGCCCTACGTGCCAACACCAGACGAACCTGCGGGGCTCGTTCCCGTACCAGGCGCGGTGCTCACTGAGATTCCTGTTGACCAGATTTTTGCCAATACGAAGCAGCCCCGCACAGTCTTCGACGAGGACGAACTGGCCGAGCTCGCAGACTCCATCGCCGAGGTTGGATTACTCCAACCCATTGTCGTGAGACATGTTCCCGATGGAGGATATGAGCTCATCATGGGCGAGCGTCGCTGGCGCGCCTCGGCGAGAGCTGGCCTGGAGTCGATTCCGGCAATTGTCCGCGATACCGCCGATGATGATCTGCTTCGCGATGCTCTGTTGGAGAACCTCCATCGCGTCGAGTTGAATCCCCTCGAAGAGGCCTCCGCCTATCAGCAGCTTCTCGAGGACTTCGGATGCACGCAGGAGGAGCTGTCGCGCCGAATCGCACGCTCGCGACCGCAGATCTCCAATACACTTCGGCTGCTCAAGCTGCCGCCCCTCGTGCAGCGGCGGGTCGCCGCGGGAGTGCTCTCAGCCGGGCACGCACGGGCACTGCTAGGACTGACAGATCCTGCTGCCATGGAACGCCTCGCTCAGCGGATCGTCGCAGAGGGCCTCTCGGTTCGCGCCGTCGAAGAGATCGTCGCGCTGGGTGACGAACCGCGTGTGCGTTCTGCAGGGCGGGCTACTCGCGAGACGGCTCCACAGCTCATGCGACTGTCGGAAGACCTGTCCAACAGGCTCGATACCCGCGTCAAGATTCGCTTGGGCGCACGGAAGGGGACGATGACCGTGGACTTCGGCTCAATCGAGGATCTCAACCGCATCCTCGACGTCCTTTCGCTGCCCGTCGAACGGATTCCGGACGGCGTGTAGGTCAGAACGTGAGTGCGGCCTCGACGATTTGTGCATACAGATCTGTCGGGGCCATTCCGTTCTCCTCGGCGTATCGCGTAACGGCCTGTGGGAGGAGTGATGTCTGTGTCATTCCAGGTGCGGAATTGACATCGATGAACCACGGTGTGCCATCGGCGTCCACGATGAGGTCCGTGCGGGAGATATGGCGCAGATGGAGAGTGCGGTGGGCGGTCAGTGCTGCTTCCATACACCTGTCGAGCAGGTCGTCCGAGAGTCGGGCAGGGACGAAGTACTCCGACCGACCGGCGTTGTACCGGGCGTCGTAGTCGTAACGGCCGTTGGTGACGATCTCGACGGGCGGAAGTGCGAATGGTTCGCCCTTCTCGACCTCGATGACGGACACGGCCACTTCGGAGCCCGCGATGTACTTCTCGATGAGGACCTGATTGCCGTACGCGAAGCTATCGACCATCGCGCCGGGCAGGTCCTTCGCCTCCGAGACAATGCTGACACCGAGGGCGCTGCCTCCGGCCGCGGGCTTGACGACAACGGGGAAGCCGTAGCGGGCGGCGACGAGATCGAGGATCGCGGTTGCACCAACCTCACGGAAGAGGGACTGGGGAAGCGACGTGGAATCCGGCACCGCGATGCCCACATTCGAGAGGATCGTCTTCGCCACCGGCTTCTGGAAGCCAAGCCGGCAGCCGTGGGCGTTTGAGCCCACATAGGGCAGGCCGATGAGCTCGAGGAGATCCTGCAGAGAGCCGTCCTCACCCGTCGAACCGTGGATGAGAGGCCAGACGACGTCCGGTTCGATCGCATCCAGGCGCTGGAGGAGGTTCGAGTCGACATCGAGCATCTTGACGTGGAAGCCGGCCTCCGCGAGGGCGCCCGCAACGCGGCGACCCGAGTGGATCGACACGTCCCGCTCGTGGTTGAGTCCTCCGGCGAGAATCGCGACAGTGCGTGGTTGAGTCATGGCTGCTCCAGCTTCAGATGGTCTCGGTCGACGGATATTCAACAGTGGATCCCGGCGGTGTCCGGCGCTGTGCACCGAACATGTTGACGAGCTCCTTCTCTGCCTCGACGACGGTACCGAGGCGGCGGACGCCCTCACGGATGTTCTCAGGCGTGGGATAGCAGTAGGAGAGCCGCATGTAATCTCGGCCCTCGCCGTTGGCGAAGAATGCCGTGCCGGAGACATAGGCGACGCGGTGGGTGACGGCCCGTGGAAGCATCGCATGGGCGTCCAGGCCCTCGGGCAGCGTCACCCAGGTGTAGAAACCACCGTCCGGGACTGTCCATGTTGAACTCGGCAGATACTCCGCAAGGGACTCGAGCATCGCATCGCGGCGCTCACGGTACATGCTGCGGTACTCCTTGACCTGCTGGAACCAGTCGTAGGACTTGAGGTACTCCGCGATCGAGAGCTGTCCCATCATGTTCGGCGACAGAATCGCCGATTCCGCGGCAAGGACCATGCGTTGGGTGACGGCGTGAGGCGCAAGCGCCCACCCGACACGATAGCCGGGGGCGAAGATCTTCGAGAACGATCCCAGATAGACGACGGCATCGGGATCGAAGGTCTGAAGAGCAGGCAGGGGCTCCGAGTCGAAGCCGAGAAGGCCGTAGGGATTGTCCTCGAGGATGATGACGCCGTGGCGCCGACAGATCTCAACGACCTGGGGTCGCCGCTCGAGGGACAGTGTGACGCCCGCAGGGTTGTGGAAGTTCGGGACCGTGTAGAGGAACTTCACCTGCTTGCCCAGGGCCTCGGCGCGCCGCAGTGTCTCTTCGAGGGCCGAGGGGATGAGGCCGTGATCGTCCATGGGGGTGTGGATGACCTCGGCCTGGTAGGCCCGGAAGACGCCGAGCGCGCCCACGTAGGAGGGGGCTTCGGCGACGATCGCGTCGCCTGGGTTGATAAAGATCTGGGTCATGAGGTCGAGCGCCTGCTGGGAGCCCGTCGTCACGATGACATCGTCGGGATGCGCGTGGATGCCGTCATAGCGCATGACCTCGACGATCTGGGTGCGGATCTCCTCCTCACCCTGACCTCCGCCGTACTGGAGCAGCTTGGGGCCGCGATCCCGCAGGAGCCTGGCCGTCATTTCCGCAAGGAAGTCGAGAGGGAGACCCTCGATATTGGGCATGCCGCCGGCGAGGGACACGACCTCGGGCCTGTTGGCGACCGCGAAGAGGCTGCGCACCTCGGAGGCCCGCATGCCGAGCGATCTGTCCGCGTAGGAGGAGTACCAGGGGTCGAGCCGATTGCCGGCCGAGGCACGTGCCGATCCCGCGCTGCTGTCGGACGGATGTGCCATGTCTACTCCTCTGCTGGACCTGTTCTAGTCTGCCACCCCGGGGCCGTCAGGCGGGTGTACCGCGCCGATTGAACGGCGAAGGAAGCTCCGCAGCTCAGCTTTGGGCCTGGTCCCTGCAAGACTATCGCGAACCTCACCCTCACAGAGGACGACGACCGTTGGGAGAGACTCAACCCCGAACCTGTCGGCCAGGTCCGGGGTCAAGTCGGCATCGACGATCGATGCGGCGATGCCGAGCTCTCTCGTCACCTCAGAGAAGATCGGGGCTGCCTGATGGCAGGGATCGCACCAGGGAGCTGTGAAGAACAGGACCTCACAGTGCATCAAGGTAGGACTCGGCATCGAGCGCTGCCGAGCATCCCGTCCCGGCCGCGGTGATGGCCTGGCGGTAGCGGTGGTCGACGACATCGCCGCAGGCGAAGACGCCGGGGATCGAAGTCGCCGTCGTCGGCTGGTCCACGGTGATGTAGCCGTTGGCGTCGAGATTGATCTCGTCCTTGACGATGGCTGTGCGAGGGTCGTGGCCGATGGCGATGAAGAGACCACCGACGGGAAGCTCGCGCTGCTCACCCGTCTTTGTATCCGTCAGCGTGACCGACTGGAGGCGACCATCGGGCGTTCCATTGATCTTCGTGACGGCGCTGTTCCACGCCATCTCGACCTTCTCGTCGGCGAGCAGTCGGTCCGCCATGACCTTCGATGCGCGCAGCTCGTCGCGGCGGTGGATGACGGTCACCTTGGAGGCGAACTTCGTGAGGAACAGGGCTTCCGTGACGGCGGAGTCGCCGCCGCCGACGACCGCGATCTCCTGTCCCTTGAAGAAGAAGCCGTCACACGTGGCGCACCACGAGACACCCTTGCCCGAGTAGGTGGACTCACCCTCGAGGCCGAGCTTGCGGTACTCGCTGCCGAGGGCGAGGATGACCGCCTTCGCCCTGTGGTCGGCCGTGTCGGTCTTGATCTCCTTGATGTCGCCCTCGAGCTTGAGCTCAACCGCGTCCTCGAAGCGGACATCGGCGCCGAAGCGCTCCGCCTGCTCCCTCATGTTCTCCATGAGTTCGGGCCCCTGGATGCCCTCCGGGAAGCCCGGGAAGTTCTCGACCTCAGTCGTGGTCATCAGCGCACCACCCGCGTCGATGGCACCCGCCAGCACGATCGGGTTGAGCCCCGCGCGTGCGGTGTAGATGGCGGCGGTGTATCCGGCAGGGCCGGAGCCGACGATGATGATGTCGTGGATCTCAGTCATTGATTCCTCTTCAGCGAACAGTGATTTCGGAGATGTCGATGCGGAACAGTCCATCCGAGTTGGCGGTCGGCAGCTCGTCGAACCACAGAATGATCGTCTGAGAGACGACCGGTTCGGCTGCTGTCAGCACCGTCTCGGAGGACATGGCGGACTCCGCAAGGATCTGGCCCGAGTCGGGAGCGGCGTTGACGGTATCCCGCCACTGGACCAGCCCGCCATTCCCATCAACGGCGAGAACAACGTCGGTGATTTCGGTTTCCTCAGCGAGCGTAATCTCGAGGCCGATGCCGTCCTTGAGCCAGAAGCCCTGATCGGAATACCACCAGGACGACCACGACGTACCAGGATTGCCGTCGGAGAGATTCGGGATCGAGCCCGGGTTGTCCTGGGAGTCGACCGTCGTCGGATCGAGCTGTGCCGCCTGCGGGTTGAGGAGACTGATCGACTGGATCTGCGGATCCGGGTACTCGATGACCTCTTCCGTCGTCGGCTCCTCGGCCGGCGTCGGCTCCTCGCCGGTCGTCTCCTCGGCGGCGGCCGTCGTCTCATCGTCCGCGATCGTGACCGGGCTCGTGTCGCTCGTCAGGTAGCGGAACGCGAAGACGCCGATGAGGAGGACGAGGACGGCGATGATGCCGAGGAGGATATTCGACGAGTTATCGGACCGGTTATTGTCCTCCGGCTCGGCCGAGAGGGCGGTCCATGAGGAGGGATCGGAGGGCGACTCGGGGGTGCGCTGGGGCCAGACGGTTGGGGCCGGACGGATCACCGGGGCGGCGATCGGGCTGGCGACGGTGGCCTTCGCAGGCTGGACCGGCTCGGCGAACGGATCGGTGACCGCTGTCATCGCCTGCGTCGGCTGAAGGTCGGGCATGCTGGCCGCGTCGATGCTGCCCCACGGTGCGAGGGCCTTGATGATGCCGCTCGTCGACTGGGGGCCCTCACCGCGGCTCACATCGGCAAGGAGCGTCGAGATTGTCTCGTCACTGCTCTCCTCCGCGGCGCGCTGGAGAAACTCTGTCCGGTCAGCCTCGGGGGACTCCTCACCGAGGACGAGGGCTGCGAGGAGGACGGCAAGATTCTCGGCGTCCCTCCGGTCGAGCGCATCCGGATCGACGTCGGCGGCGTGTTCGCCGGCGAACGCGGCATCGACCCCGAGCCCGTCGACAAAGACCGAGCCTTCGGGGTCAAGGCGAACGAGCTCCTCGCGAAGGGTCAGGTGACGGACGCCGCGGCGCGTCCCCGCATCAAGCGCGCCCGCCGTCTCGCCGACGATCGCGCGCGCCTGATCCTCGGGGACGGGGCCAGAGGCGATGTACTCCGCCATCGTCGTCCCGGTCGGAAGCTCGGAGACGATGACGGATGCGCCCGGCATGTCGAAGATCGACAGAAGCTTGATGAGTCGGACGTCGTCGACGAGGACGCCCCGGCGGGCGGCATCCACGGTCGCCTCCCGCGTCGGCTGGTCGGTGGGCAGGATCATGAGGCGGACGTCCGCGCCGAGCACGGTGTCGACGCCCTGCCAGATCTCCATGCCGTCCGTCGACTCCAAGTGGTCCACGAGTTCGTAGCGATCGCGCAGCCGCCGTCCTGGCAACAGGTTCAAGGACACATTCACTCCGTCGGTCGAGGATCTCTCAATTCCATCCAGTGTAGTGGCTTGTGGTGATGGCCTGCGCTGAAGGCGCCGCAACACGCCCATGAGGGGCCGCATGAGGACCTGCAGCTCCGGCATCCTCCCCAGCCACATGATCCCCAGGTAGATGGCGGTGACGACGGGGGTGATGACGAGAATTCGGGCGACCGCCTGCGAGAACGTGAACTCGGCCGTCAGGGGGCCGAATAGCCGCAGGACCATGAAGCCTGCGGCGGTGGCGACGAGGGCCGCTGCTCCCAGCCGAGTGAAGGAGGCGAGGATGGTGTGACCGTCGATCCCGCCCAGGCGGCGACGCAGCTGCAGGAGCGCGGCGACGAAGGTGGCCGTGTTGGTGATCGCCATCGACAGCCCGACGCCGACGACGATGAACCGGGCGGGCAGGAGGATCGTCGAGAGGATGAGGACGGAGTGGAGGATGAAGAAGGGGATCTGGATGACGAACAGGCCCTTGGCATCCTCGAGGGCGTAGTAGACCCGTTGGAGGACGGTGAAGGAGCCGACGCCGACCAGTCCGAGCGACATGGTCAGGAGGACCGGGCCGATCGAGGAGACCTCCTCCCACGCCGATCCGGGGCTGATGATGCGGATGGCGGGGGTGGCGAGGACGGCGATGAGGGCGGTCGCGAGGAACGTGAAGACGGCGACGATGCGCAGGGCGCGCGACGTATCGTCACGAACCCCTGCGAGGTTCCCGCTCGTGGCCTTCTGGGCCATGCGCGTGAAGATCGCCGTGACGATCGAGACGACGACAAGGGAGGTCGGGAGCGAGTAGAGGCTGTAGGCGGTCGTGTAGGCCGCGTTGCCGGGTACTCCGAGCGCATCGAGCGGGCTCATCGTCGACGCACGCTGGGAGGCGACCGAGGCGACGTTCGAGATGAGGAGGGTCGGGATCATACCGGCACCCATTGAGGCGAGAACCCAGCCGCCCGATTGGGCGACAGAGCGCAGCCCCGCCCCGCGGAATGCGAAGTCGGGCTTGAGCCGCACCCCCATCCGATACAGCGGGATGAGGAGAATGGCGGCCTGGACGATGATACCGAGGGTGGCGCTGCCGCCGAGGATCGCGATTCGGCTGCCGTCCCACAGTGACGCGTCGAGAGCATTCTCCGGGGTCGTCGGCCCGTCGATGCTGAGCAGGGCCAGCATGCCGCCGATGGCGACGATGTTGTTGAGGACCGGGGCCCACATGAACGGCCCGAAGTTCTCCCGCGCGTTGAGGATCTGGCCGAGCAGCGTGTACATGCCGTAGAAGAACACCTGGGGCACGCACCAGTAGGCGAAGGCGACAGCCAGCTGATACCACTCGCCCTGGAGCCCCGAGGCGAAGAGCGTGACGAGGAGCGGGGAGGCGAGGGTGAGCACGGTCGTGATCGCGCCGAGGACGAGCACGCCGAGGGTCACCATCTTGTTGATGTAGGCGGCCCCGCCATCATCATGGCGGCTCGAGGCCCGGACGATGGCGGGCACGAGGACGGCGTTGACGACACCACCGGCGACGAGCATGTAGATGAGGGTTGGAAGCTTGTTGGCGATGTCGAACGCATTGCCTGCGGGGTAGTTGAGGCCGACTGCGATGCCGAACAGCAGCGGGGACCTGACGAGCCCGAGGAGGCGTGACACGAGCGTGCCCGCGAACATCACCGCAGAACTGCGGGCAATACCGCCAGCCACTGTCTACTCCTCCGATTCAAGGTCAGCCTCGGCGATGGGCGGGGTGCGGGTGCCGCGCCGGGCTGAGCGGATGATGCCGACGATGAGGATGAGGAGGAAGACCCCCGCGATGATCGCGGTGCCCACATTCTCCCAGTCCGCTCGTACTCGGATATTGATCTCGGTCCCGGTGCCGATGACCTGTCCAACGGGACCGAGGATATCGACCTGCGTGCTGACGTTGCCCGAGCCGATCGCCCGGACGGGGACGCCGACGGTCGTCGTCGTGTTCGGCTGGAGAACAGTTGACACGGGCTCGAACTGGAGTCTCCGGTCGTCGCTCTGCATCTCGACAGCGACCGTGATCGGGACTGGCAGAGACGAGGTGACATGGACGGGGAACTCGGATGCGCGGGAGATGAGATTGACGGTCGATGAGGGCTGGACTGCGAGCTGTGAGGTCAGCGTGTCCGCAAGCTCGACGAGGTCGTTCGTCCGGCGGTCGAGCTCCCGGGGAGGGAGTGATCCCGATCCGACCACGCCGGCCGTCGCGGCGACAGCGTCGCGGAAGAGTCTCGGCTGCGTCGTGAGATCCCCGATCGTCGTGACGAGACGGCCCGCCTCGTTGATCGAGGGGACCGCCGCACCGAGGGCGCCCGTCTCGGCGTCGGCGCTCGTCAAACCCTCACGGTCGAACGGGTCGAGCGGCAGTCGTTCGATGTCGGATGCCGTCCCGCCCTCGAGCCACGAGCTTCCGTTGAGCGACTCGATACTGTCATTGATCGCGGCCGGGTCCGTCCCGCGGGGCAGGAGCAGGGCGAGCGGTCGGTGGTCGTTCGGGCGCTCACGGTAGTGGATGGCGGTGAGGGCGACGAGTGCCTGCCGGCGGTCGAGGTCCGACAGATCCCCCTCGCCCGACAGGAGGCGCGACAGCTCCTCATCGGCGACGATCGCCGGGCTTCCGTCGATGACGGCATGGGCGGAGGGGGTCCAGTTGAGCGGCTGGCTCGCCGGCACATCGGAGCCGAGCACCGCGAGGACCTCGGCTCCGTTCTCCAATCCGAGGGCGGCGACCTCCGCGGTCGTGGGTGCCACCAGCAGATCAGTCCGGGCCGTGATCCCGCGCTCCGCCAGATCCGCCCGCGCGCTCTCCATCTGCTCGATGTGGGGCAGGAAGAGGTCGTCTGCGGCGGTCTCCGCCCAGGCGGAGAGATCGGCGTCGAGTGCGGGCAGGAGGGCCAGCTCGTGGCCGTCGCCCGAGGCGAAGTCATCGAGCGCCTCTTCCGTCTCGTTGACCGTCCCGTAGGAGGAGGCCGCGAAGGAGGAATCGAGCGCGAGGGTGATGCCGGGGCTGGTGAGGGACTCGATGTCGTCAATGACGCGGTCGGTCGCGGACTGGAGGGCGGCGCCGATCGGGTCCGGCAGATCCTCGCCCGGCTCGAGGGATCCTTCTCGGAGCGCCGTCACGGACTGGTCGTAGCGCTCGAGAGAGGTCGGCACCTGCTCGAGCTCCTCGGCTGAGACCGTGATCGGGACAATCGCCGTGAACGTCATCGGCTCCAGCTCGAAGGAGGGCTCGGTCGTGAGGAAGGTCCGGTCGACGATCGTCTCATCGTCGACATTGACGCTGGCCTGGACGCCGCGCGGACCCCACGAAGTCGCGGTATTGCCCCACGTCAGCACGTCCGAGGGCAGGTCGATGTCAAAGGTTGTCTCCCCGCGGGGCAGGTCAACCGTGCGGCGGTCGAGGGTGAGCATCTGCGCATTGATCGTCTCGTCCGCCAGCCAGGAGGTCACGGTCGAGCGATAAAGCGGGACAGAGGCCTGGACGGTGAGGTCGAAGGGCACGTTCTCGATCCGAGAACCCGGGTTCGTCACCGTCACGCTCACCGGGAGTGAGTCGCCCGCGCGGTGAACGGGGGAGATGTCGGTGATCTCGATCTCGATCGGCTCGGCGCTGCTCGCCGCGGCGGGCGGAGCGGCACCGAGCAGTGCGGCAGCGCAGACCGCCGTCAGCAGCCGTTTCACGCTTTCCCTGTCAGCACATCCCGGGCGAGCGATGCGATGCGGCGCTCGTTCGGATAGGCGAGGCGAGAGGCGACCTGGTCGAGCCGGATCCATGCGACGTCCTCGGCCTCCTGGTCGGGATCGTTCTCCGTCGTCAGCTCGCCGGAGAGGGCCTCGAGCAGGAAGTGATGAACGACCTTGTGAACACGCCGATCGGTGCCGGAGAACCAATAATCGATGGTTGCGAGGTGGGTGAGGATCTGTCCGAGGATGCCGGTCTCCTCGTGGATCTCCCGAACCGCGGCCTCCTCGGCCGTCTCCTCGCCCTCGAGATGACCCTTGGGAAGGCACCACTCGAGGCGACCGGCCCGGTTGCGGCGAGCGATGACCGCGACCCAGGCGATGCCCTCGACGGGCTTGACGACAATCCCACCGGCCGATGTCTCATTGACCACAGGCAGATAGGAGCGGCGGGCGCCGATTCGGGTCGCCGGAGCCGCACGGCGCCACGGCTGTGGGCCGCGCGGTCGAGGCATCGGGTCCGGCATCGGCATACTCTTAACTGTAATAATGTTCGCGCAAGTCTATCCCAGCAGGCACGTCACGGCGTGGCCCTGCCCCAGTTAAGGACGTGACAGAAGGTGTCCAACCCTCAGGAAACCGCGCGCCGTCTCGGGGTCGCACAGGCGGCCCTCACGCATCTGCCGCCCGCAGTCATGCGCCTCTCCAAGCGCTTTGCGGAGGCGGGCCACGAGTTCGCTCTTGTCGGCGGGCCGGTGCGCGACGCGTTCCTGGGCATCGCCGCGAACGACATGGACTTCACCACGTCTGCGCGGCCGGACGAGACCCTCGCCCTGCTCAACGCGGCGGGCGCGACGACGTGGGATATCGGCCGGGAGTTCGGCACCATCGGTGCGTCCCTCCACGGCCTCACCGTCGAGGTGACGACCTACCGATCGGACGAGTACGACCCGGATTCCCGCAAGCCCCAGGTCGCCTTCGGCGATACTCTCGAGGGGGATCTCACACGCCGGGACTTCACGGTCAACGCGATGGCGGTGCGCCTGCCGTCGCTCGAGCTCGTCGACCCCTGCGGTGGCCTGTCCGACCTTGTCGACGGGCTGCTCCGCACCCCGATCGACCCGATCATCTCCTTCTCCGACGATCCGCTGCGGATTATGCGGGCGGCCCGGTTCACGGCCCAGCTCGGTTTCGACGTGGACGAGCCGACCATGTCGGCGATGTCGGAGCTCGCCGACCGGCTGTCGATCGTTTCAGCCGAGCGGATCCGCTCGGAGCTGGAGAGGCTCATGATCTCCCCCCACCCCAGGCGGGGCATCGAGCTCATGGAATACACGGGCGTGGCCGAGCTGGTCCTGCCCGAGGTTGCGGCCCTCAAGTCGACGGTCGACGAGCATGGGCGGCACAAGGACGTCTACGAGCACACGCTGACCGTCGTCGACCAGGCCATCGAGCTCGAGACCGACGCGGACGGCCCCGTGCCGGGACCGGACTTCGTCCTCCGGTTCGCGGCGCTCATGCATGACGTGGGCAAGCCGCCCACCCGCCGGTTCGGACCGGGCGGCAAGGTCACCTTCCATCAGCACGACATCGTCGGGGCGAAGATGACCCGCCAGCGCATGCGGGAGTTGCGGTTCGACAAGCAGACGATCAAGGACGTGTCCCGCCTCGTCGAGCTTCATCAGCGCTTCCACGGGTACGGCGAGGCGGTGTGGACCGATTCGGCGGTGCGCCGCTACGTCAATGATGCCGGGCATCTCCTCGAGCGGCTCCACAGGCTCACCCGCGCCGACAGCACGACGCGCAACCAGCGCAAGGCGATGAGGCTGCAGGCCGCCTACGACGATCTCGAGAACAGGATCGCGGAGCTGGAGGAGAAGGAGGAGCTCGCCGCCGTCCGCCCGGACCTCGACGGCAGTCAGATCATGGAGATCCTCGGACTCGCACCCGGGCCGGCAGTCGGCAGGGCCCGGAAGCATCTTCTCGACCTGCGGATGGAGCACGGTCCGCTCGACCCGGACGAGGCCGAGCGGCGCCTGCGGGAATGGGCGGAGGAGAACCTCTAGTGGCGGTCCTCGCCGACCTCAGATCCCTCCTAGTCCACGACGGCTTCAGGCGGCTCTTCCGCGTCCGCCTCATCTCCCAGTCCGGGGACGGTATGTTCCAGGTTGGTCTCGCCACCCTCTACTTCTTCAACCCGACGACGATGACGACGGCCGCCGGCGTAGCGGCCGCCTTCACGGTCCTCCTGCTGCCGTTCACGATCGTCGGCCCGTTCGTCGGCCCCCTGCTCGACCGATGGAGCCGCCAGGCGGTCCTCTTCTGGGGGAACGCGATCCGGGCACTGCTGTGCCTCATCCTCGCCGCGCTCATGTTCACGGGTGCAGGCTTCCTCCCCGTCTCCGTCCTCGCACTCATCACCCTCGGCATCAACCGCTTCCTCCTCTCCGCGCTGTCCGCGGGCCTGCCCCACGTCGTGCCGCGCAGGCAGCTCATCATGGCGAACTCCATCGTTCCCACCATCGGGGCCGTCGCCACGGCAGTCGGCGCCGCCCTCGGCTTCGTCATCAACAGGCTGACCCCGGAGGGGGCAGCGCGCGACGCCTCGGCGCTGGTCGTGGCCGCGCTGCTTCTTCTCGGCGCCGTGTGGGCCGCCGCGAGGCTCGGCTACCGCGAGCTCGGCCCCGATGACCGAGCCGAGGTGCCCCTCGGATCGCAGGTCATGGCAGTCTTCGAGGAGCTGTGGCTCGGCGCGCGGTACCTCGCGATGCGCGGCACTCCCGCCCACGCCCTCGTCGTCATGGCGGTCCACCGCTTCCTCTACGGCGTCAACTTCATCGCCCTCCTCCTCATCTCCCGCAACCTCTTGACAGACCCGGCTGATCCCGATGCGGGCCTCGCCATGTTCGCCCTCCTCGCGGGACTCTCTCTCGCGGGCAACGGGTCGGCCATCGTCCTCACCCCGATTGCGCATGAGCGGATGCGGCCGTGGCAGTGGATCGTCGCCTGCCTCGGCATCTCCACCCTCTCGCAGGCCATCCTTCTGGCAACCCCAACCCTGCCGTGGATCGCCGTCGCCGCGGTGCTCATGGGGCTCGGTGTGCAGGGAGCGAAGATCGCGGTCGACACGATCGTCCAGCGGGACGTCGTCGACGGCTACCGAGGCCGGGCCTTCGCCCTCTACGACATGCTGTACAACGCGGCCTTCGTCGGCGCGGCGGCACTTGCCGCCCTCATCCTTCCCGACACGGGCTGGTCGAGAATCAGCTTCGCCTCGCTCGTCCTTCTCTATCTGCTGCTGGCCGCCTGGTACACACATGCGACGAGAAGGCTGAGCGGCATGCCGCGCCCGATCGCCCAGCCCGGCTGACCCGGGGGTCCCCGCCATCGTGCGGATAATGGCTGGCTGTGGCTGTACTCTCAGATCTGGAAGAGAAGGGTGGCTCGCGTGACCAGAGACGAGACGCAACCGACCGCGCCGAGCGCGGCAACCCCGGACACGGCTGAGACCGGCAGGGAGAGTGAGGGGACACGTTCCCGAGAGGCCGCTGACCAATCGGTCGTCCTCAACCAGGGCAGGCGGAGCACGATTCCGAGCGGGGCCTGGATCATCATCGTCGGCGCCCTCATGACGGTGGGGCTGTGGGGGCTGAGCCGCTTCTCCGCGATCCTCGCCCCGGCCTTCCTCGCGCTCACGCTTGTCCTCACGATCCGCCCGATCCACCGATTCATGGTGCGCCGAGGGGTTCCGAAGTGGGTCTCCGCCATCGCCTCGATCCTCGTCCTTGTCCTCACGCTGTCCCTCGTCATCGGCGTCACCGTGCTCGCGTTCCTCCCCCTGCCGGACGTCATCGCCTCCTACCAGAGGGATTTCACCCGGATGGTCAACGACATCTCCGACTTCCTCGAGAACAACCAGTTCCTCCAGGAGCAGGGGTATGACGTGTCGGGGATCGATACCCTGCTCGGCCAGCTCGACCTCAATACGATCATGTCGACGGTCGGCACCCTCATCAACCAGATCTCGGGCTTCGGCGGGCTGCTCGCCGTCATCGCCCTGTCCATCTTCTTCATCGTCATCGACACGATGACGATGGATGCTCGCTCCTCGATCGTCGAGAAGGCGGAGCCGGAGCTGCACGAGGCGCTGTCCGGCTTCGAGGGACGTGTGCGCCAGTATTGGCTCGTGTCGACGATCTTCGGCGCCATCGTCGCCGTCTTCGACTGGATCGCGCTCGAGGCTCTGGGCATTCCCCTCTCGCTCGCGTGGGCCGTCATCGCCTTCGTCACGAACTACATCCCGAACATCGGCTTCATCCTCGGCGTCGTCCCGCCCGCCCTCATCGGTCTCCTCGAGGGCGGCTGGCAGCTCATGCTGTGGGTCATCGTCGCCTACTCCCTCATCAACTTCGTCATCCAGTCCCTCATCCAGCCGAAGTTCACGGCCGATGCGGTCGGACTGTCGGTGACGGTCACGTTCCTCTCGCTCATGGTGTGGGGGGTCGTCATCGGCCCCCTCGGTGCACTCCTCGCGGTGCCGCTCACCCTCTTCTTCAAGGCGATCCTCGTCGACTCCTCGACGTCGACGAGATGGCTCGACGCGTTCCTCATCTCGGAGAGCGAGGCGGAGCGGAAGCTCAGTTCAGGGCGCTACGAGGTCACCTATTCCTCGCCCCACATGTGGGGCGGTCTGCCGACGGTGGTCGCCCGCGCGGCCCGGGGAATCAAGCGGCCGGCGGGTGGCTCGGAAAAAGTGAAACAGCGCAGGATTATGCGCAGACGCAGCGCACGTAGGGAATAATCGGGCGCATGGCAGGAAAGCGAACCAGCGCCGCCCGGACGGGCAGAGCGCAGAAGACCCGGACGCCGCTGTGGAACTACCCCCGCAGGGGGAAGGGCCCGATCCGGCGCTGGCTGCCGTCATGGCGGTTCATCCTCGGCTCCATCCTCGCCGTCATCGCCATCGGGGTCGGTGCCTTCGCCTACCTCTACGCCACCACCGACGTGCCGGAGCCCGACGATTTCGCGCTCGCCCAGTCGACCGACATCTACTACGCCGATGGCGAGACGAAGCTCGGCACGTTCGCCGACGTCCAGCGCACCTCTGTCTCCCTCACGTCGCTCCCCGAGTATGTGCCCCACGCCGTGGTCGCATCGGAGGATCAGCGCTTCTACGAGAATGCAGGCGTCGACATCCGCGGAACCGCCCGCGCGGCGATCAACAACCTTCGCGGCCTGCCCCGCCAGGGCGGGTCGACCCTGACCCAGCAGTACGTCGAGCGGTACTACATGGGCACGACGACCGACATCGCCGGCAAGCTCCGCGAGGCGGTCCTCGCCCTCAAGATCGATCAGGAGCAGTCGAAGGACGAGATCCTCGAGAACTACCTCAATACGATCTACTTCGGTCGCGGCACGTACGGGATCCAGGAGGCCGCCCAGGCCTACTTCGACGTCGACGCAGCCGACCTCACGCTCGACCAGACTGCGCTGCTCGTCGCCGTCATCCCCTCCCCATCCCGCTGGGACCCGGCCGTTGACCCGGACACCGCGGCCGCGCGCTGGGAGCGCGTCATCCGCCGCATGACGGAGGACGGCTGGATCACCCCCGAGCAGGCCGCCGAGGCACGCTTTCCGCAGACCGTCGAGCCCGCCAGCCAGAACCAGTTCGCAGGACCCACCGGCCACATCCTCGACGAGGTGCGCCGGGAGCTCGTCCGCTCGGAGGCATATACGGAGGATGAGCTCGACACGCTCGGCCTCGATATCGTGACAACGATCGACGCCGACATGCAGCAGTACGCGGTCGACGCCGTCGCGAACCTGCCCGAGGACCGCCCGGACAACAACTATGTCGGGCTCGTGTCGGTCGATCCCGAGACCGGCGAGATCAGGGCCATGTTCGGCGGCGATGACTACCTCGAGCGGTCGCGGAACAGCGCCACCCAGGACCGTGCGCAGGCAGGCTCCACATTTAAACCGTTCGGCCTCATGGCCGGTATTGAGGCCGACATCAGTCTCAGGGAGAAGTTCGACTCCTCCTCGCCCTACCAGGTCGGCGATCTCGAGTTCGAGAACTTCCAGCTGCGGGGACTCGGCGAGATCGATCTGCTCGAGGCGACCGCGAATTCCGTCAACACGGTCTACATCAAGCTGAATGAGGAGGTGGGCCCCGCGGCGACGAGGGATGTCGCCGTCCGCGCCGGCCTTCCGGAGTCCACGCCGGGCCTCGATGACACCCTGTCGAACGTGCTCGGCTCCGCCTCGCCCACGGCGAAGGAGATGGCGGGGGCGTACTCGACGTTCGCGTCGCAGGGAGTGCGCACCACCCCTCATATCGTCCGCGAGGTTCGCAATGTCGAGGGCGAGGTCACCTACCGGGGTGACACGTCCGGGGATCGGATGTTCGATTCGGGCGACACGGCCCAGCTCACGTACGCGCTCGAGCAGGTCGTCTCCCCCGGCGGCACGGCCGCCCAGATCTCGCAGCTCGGCCGCCCGGTCGCCGGCAAGACCGGAACGTCCTCCTTCCTCGTGTCCGCCTGGTTCGCGGGCTATGTGCCCCAGCTCGTCACGGTTGTCGACATGTACCAGATCGGCCCGAATGGCGAAGAGGAATCCCTCACCCCCTTCGGTGGGGCGTATGCGATTCAGGGCGGCGGCTACCCGGCGCAGATCTGGCTCGACTTCATGATGGAGGCGACGCGGGATATGCCGGTCGAGAACTTCCCGACCCCGCAGATCCCTGAGCCGACAGCCACTCCGATCCCGACCGTGGCCCCGACGACTGAGGCACCCACGGAGGAGCCCACGACCGAGGAGCCGACGGAGGAGCCGACCACCGAGGAGCCGACGGAGGAGCCCACGACGGAAGAGCCGACGGAGGAGCCGACCACCGAGGAGCCGGCCGAGGAGCCCACCACCGAGGAGCCGACGACGCCGGTGACTCCGAACCCGCCCCCGACAACCCCGCCCGGACAGGGCGATGGCCGGCCGGGCCGCCCGGGCGGCGATTCGACTGTTCCGGATGCGGAGGCGCTGCCCGCGGGTGCGGAACGGCACACGCGGCTGACCCGCAGACCGCTGACATTCTGAGCCGCCACACTGTAGGGTGGGCGGGTGTCTTCATAGACACAGATACCCTCCTGCCACGGAGAGACCGTGGCCGTTGAGACCAGAGGAGGTGGGTATGGATCAGCGTCAGTATGAACTGATGATCATCCTCGATCCGGAAGTTGACGAGCGCAACCTCGCACCCGCGTTGGAGAAGCTGCTGAAGGTCGTCATCGACGACGGCGGCTCCATCGACAACGTGGATATCTGGGGCAAGCGTCGCCTTGCGTACGAGATCCAGAAGAAGACCGAAGGCGTCTACGTCGTCGTCGAGATGAAGGCAACCAGCGCCACGGCGCAGGAGCTTGATCGCCAGCTGGGTCTGAACGAATCCATCATGCGCACCAAGCTGCTGCGCAAGAACGACTGAGCAAGGCCAGTAAGGACTGAATCATGGCAGGCGAACCGATCATCACCATCGTCGGCAACCTCACCGCCGACCCGGAGCTCCGCTACGTGAGCTCTGGAATCCCGGTTGCGAGTTTCACGGTGGCATCGACCCCGCGCACCCTCAACAAGCAGACCCAGCAATGGGAGGACGGCGAACCGATGTTCGTCCGCTGCTCGGTGTGGCGCGAGCATGGCGAGAACGTCGCCAACTCGCTCACGAAGGGCACCCGCGTCGTCGTGACGGGCAAGCTCCAGGTCCGGTCCTACGAGCATGAGGGCCAGAGGCGCACCTCCATTGAGATGCAGGTCGACGAGATCGGCCCCTCACTCCGCTACGCGACAGCGCAGGTCCAGAAGGCCCAGCGCTCCGGCGGCGGCGGTGGGGGCGGCTTCGGCGGCGGCGGAGGAGGCGGCTACGGCGGTGGAAACCGCGGCGGCAGCGTCTCGTACGACGGCCCTTCCGGCGGCTCGATGAACGACCCGTGGGCCGATGGCCCGTCGGGCTCCAAGTTCGACGACGCCCCGCCGTTCTAAACAACTTTCTGCGCGTCAGCGCGTAATCGAGGAGATCAATCATGGCGAAGCCAAACCTTCGCAAGCCGAAGAAGAAGCTCGGCCCCGTCAAGGTGACGAAGGTCGACAACATCGACTACAAGGACACCGCAACCCTGCGCAAGTTCATCTCGGACCGCGGCAAGATCCGCGCACGCCGGGTGACCGGGGTGTCCGTCCAGCAGCAGCGTCTCATCGCCCGGGCCATTAAGAATGCCCGCGAGATGGCACTGCTTCCGTACACGAGCAGCAGCCGCTGAGGAGGTCCATCATGGCAAAGCTTATTCTCACCCATGAGGTGGACCGTCTCGGCCAGCCCGGCGACGTCGTCGATGTGAAGGACGGGTACGCCCGTAACTTCCTCATCCCGCGCGGCTACGCAACCCGCTGGACCAAGGGCGCACAGAAGCAGATCGACCAGATGGCAGCGGCACGCCGCAAGCGCGACATCGCCTCCGTCGAGGAGGCGCAGACCCTGCGCGACAAGCTCGAAGAGGCGACGCTGACCATCAAGGTCCGCACCGGCAACTCTGGCCGTCTCTTCGGCGCCGTCACCGCTGCCGACATTGCCCAGGCTGCCCAGGAGCAGACCGGCGAGGCAGTCGACCGCCGCAAGGTGATGGTCGCGAACCCGATCAAGTCCATCGGCACCTACCGCGTGGAGATCCGCCTCCACTCGGACGTGTCCGTCATGACCACCGTCGACGTCGTCGCCGAGTAGTCATCACCAGTCGAGCGCCCGCCCCAGTGGCGGGCGCTCTGCTGTGCTCGGGTAGCCTGGATCCTATGGAATCCAGTGAGTGGCTCACCGCCTCAGATATCGCTCTTGCCTGCGGCACAGACCCGCAGACGGTGGTCCGCCACCTGGGACGCCTCGGTCTCATCGGCAGCGGGTCGGCACCGTCGGAGATGGCGCTTCGGCACGGCCTCGCAGTGGAGGCGAACGACTACGCACACGGCGCAGGCCTTTGGCACGAGGACGTGTACGCGCTGCTCGCGGCGACGGGACTCGAGAAAACCGCACAGGTCGAGTTCGAGGCAGAGCCCCTCTTCGAGGAGGAGGGAGTCTCCGCCATCGAACGGGCACGTGCCCGCGCGAGGACCGCTCCGGCGGAGGAGCCGGCCGATAGGCCCATGGCTGGAGCCGGTTCGCACGTGGCGGGGGTTGGATCGCAGGTGGCCGGCGCCAGGTCGGCAGATGGTCCCTACGTGCCCGGGGCGGACCGCTACGGATTCGATCAGGTGATCGCCACCGATGGTGCGTGTTCGGGCAACCCAGGGCCGGGTGGGTGGGCGTGGGTCGACGAGCTGACCGGCAGGTCTGGGTCGGGTGGATCGCGGCGGACGACCAACAACATCATGGAGCTGACGGCGATGCTCGAGGCGCTGCGCTACGCGGACACCGATCGGAGCCTTCTCCTCCGGGCCGACTCCCAGTACGTCATCAACGTCGTGACGAAGTGGGGTCCGGGTTGGCGGAGGAAGGGCTGGAAGAAGGCCGACGGTAAGCCCGTCGCCAACCAGGAGCTTGTTGCCGCCCTCTTGGAGGAGTACGAGAAGCGCACCGCTGAGACTCGGATCGACTGGGTCCGCGGACATGACGGTGATGCGGGGAACGAAGAGGCGGACCGCCTCGCGGTCATGGAGCGCGACCGGCAGTGATCTAGCCGCGCCAGCCGAACAGCTCGCGTGCCTCGGACTCGGCGGCGCGCAGGCGCATGCCGAGCTGCTCGGCCGCCAGATCGAAGACGCGGCCCATATCCGCCGCAGTCGACGGTCCCTCGAGTGCGTACATGCCGGCGATGAGGAGGTGGGGTGCGCGCTCCAGCCGAAGCCGCCCCGCGTCCGCCAGGTCGTCCTCGACTGACTCCGCCCATCGCCCGTCCGACAGTCCCACCCGGACAGTGTCTGGATCGAGGCCGAGGTCTTCGGCAATCGGGATGAGGGAATCGATCGTGGTGATATCGGTGCCGTCGATGAGCGCTGCCTCCTGGAGCGCCATCGCGGCCCTCATGCCGTGCTCGGCCGCCTCCTCCGGCGTGGACCCGGCTGCCTTCGCCGCGTAGATGAGCTCCTGGGCGTGGCGGGTATCGGGTGTGTGCCGACCGGTGAGGGTGATGCTGCGGGCGGCGAGCTCCGCGACGGCATCGTCATCATCCTGTGGGGTAGGGGAGATGAAGGCGTGGTGCTCGACGGCGATGCTCCGCCCCGCCACCGCCTCCTGCAGATTGAGCAGACCGAGGAGGCTTCTCGGTGAGGTCAGCTCCGACCAGAGATGGACGACGACTCTTTCCATGCCCCCGTTATATCACCGGGACTCTGGGCGGGGGCTGGATGCGTTGCTTGACGTGGCCATGCGCATCATGCCTACCATCGCGGCATGCTCCGTTATCTGATCGTTATCCCAGCCCTGGCGGCGTCTCTCGCCGCCATCGACGACGGTTTCGGGTCTGCGTCCAAGGAGGGTGAGAGCCTCGGCGGCCTCCATCGGGCCGATCAGCCCAAGGCGGGCTCGGGCGAGTTCGAGGAGGCGGCGGCGTCGCCCGACGTTCCCGAGCGGGCCCGGACCATCGGGGCGGCCGTGCTGACCGAGCGGGAGCTGCTCGTCGACGGAGACGCCTTCGCCGAGTTCGTCTTCGACACGCTCAACGACGATCGGGGATGGGGCGGGGATGGGTCCGTCGCCTTTGTTCCGGCCGGTGAGGATGCTGACCTCACCATCAGGCTGGCGACTCCCGCCACGGTGGACGAGCTGTGCGCCCCACTCAACACAAACGGGTACACGTCGTGCCGCGTCGGCGATGAACTCGTCCTCAACGTCGACCGGTGGGCCGGAGCGACCGAGGAATTCGTCGAGGCTGGCGGGACCCTCGACGAGTATCGCGCCTACCTTCTCAATCACGAGGCCGGCCATTATCTCGGCCATGGGCACGTCGAGGTGTGCGCCGAAGATGGTCGCGCGCCCGTCATGCTTCAGCAGACGCTCGACCTGCGCGGCTGCGAGCCGAACGGGTGGCCGAACATCGCCTAACCTTGGAGGCATGACTATGCCCCCGACACCCCAGAAGGTTCCGGTCGACCGTGTCTTCCACGGCGACACTGTCACCGATCCATTTGAATGGCTGAGAGACAAGAACGATCCGCAGGTGATCGACTATCTCACCGCACAGAACGCCTACACCGACGAGGTGATGAGACCGACCGAGGAGCTCCAGAAGGCGATCTTCAACGAGATCAAGTCGAGGACGAAGGAGACCGACACGTCGGTGCCGTTCTTCGACCGCGGCTGGTGGTATTTCGCCCGCACATACGAGGGCAGGGCCTACTCCTCCTACCACCGTGTCAAGTCGGACAGCCGTCCGGACCCGGACGTCGTCACCGACGGGGAGCAGCTGCTGTTCGACCAGAACGTGCTCGCCGAGGGACATGAGTTCTTCAGCACCGCCGGGTTCGAGGTATCCCCGGATGGGAGGATGCTCGCGCTCGCCTTCGACATCGAGGGCGATGAACGGTTCACGATCCGGATCATGGAGATCGAGTCCGGCGAAGTCATCGACGAGGCGATCGTCGGTGCCGGGTACGGCATGGAGTGGTCGACCGATTCGACCCACCTGTTCTATGGAATGGTCGATGAGGCCTGGCGCTCGCACCAGGTGTGGGTGCACCGCGTCGGGGAGTCGATGGCGAACGATCGGCTCATCGTCGAGGAGGAGGACGAGAAGTACTCCATCCATCCCTATACCTCCCGCGACGGCCGCTGGCTCATCCTCCACTCCTCCTCACGGCTCACCTCCGAGGTGCAGATCATGGAGGCGACGCCGGATGCCGAGCCCGTCATCATCTCCCCGCGGCGCCAGGGACTCGACTACAGCGTCGAACCGGCCGGCGACCATCTCCTCATCGTCCACAATCTCAACCGTGCCGACTTTGAGGTGGCGACAGCACCGCTCGGCGCCTCCGACCCGGAGTCGTGGGCCCCGCTGCTCGCCGCGGGAGAGGGCGAGCGAATCGAGGGCGTCAGTGCCTTCGCCCGCTTCGCGGTTGTCTCCATGCGGTCGGGTGGCCTGCCGCAGCTGCGGATCATCCCGCGGGATGGCGGGTGGGGCGACCCCTTCGTCCTCCCGAGCGCCGAGCTGTCGACGATCGACCTGGCGAACAACCCGGACTACGAGACGGAGTCGATCGACTACGCCCTCACCTCTCTCATCCAGCCGCCCTCGGTCTACTGCTACTCGGTGACCACGGGTCAGACGGAGCTGCTGAAGGAGCGGGAGGTGCCCGGCTATGACCGCGGTCAGTACCGGACGAGCCGGGAGTGGGCGACCGCCGAGGATGGCACGCGGATCCCCCTCACCCTCGCCTACCGGGCGGATGTGAGCCCCGATGGGACGAACCCGGGCCTCCTCTATGGCTACGGCTCATACGAGATCTCGATTGATCCCATCTTCAGCACGTCGGTCGTCTCCCTCCTCGACCGGGGTGTCGTCTTCGCGTACGCACACGTCCGTGGGGGCGGGGAGATGGGCAGAGCCTGGTACGACACGGGCAAGATGCTGAGCAAGAAGAATACGTTCACCGACTTCATCGCCGCCGCCGATCGTCTCTTCGAGACCGGATGGGTCGACCGGAGCCGCCTCGCCGCCGAGGGCGGCAGCGCGGGCGGCCTGCTCGTCGGTGCCGCCGCGAATATGGGCGGAGACCGTTTCCGGGCCATCTCCGCAGTGGTGCCCTTCGTCGATAACCTCACGTCGATCCTCGATCCCTCGCTGCCCCTCACGGTCAGCGAATGGGAGGAGTGGGGCGACCCGTACCATGACCCGGACGTGTACGAGTACATCAAGAGCTACTCCCCGTACGAGAACCTTGAGGCGAAGGAGTACCCGGCGATCCTCGCGACCACCTCACTCAACGACACGAGGGTCTTCTACGTCGAGCCGGCCAAGTGGATCTCCCGCCTGCAGGAGATCGCGACGAACGGCCCCGACCGCCCGCTCCTCCTCAAGACGGAGATGGTGGCCGGGCACGGCGGCCGCTCGGGCCGCTACAACGCGTGGGAGGACCAGGCGCTGCGGCGCGCCTTCATCCTCTGGCAGCTCGGAGTCGGCGATGAGCAGGTTCGCCTGTAGCGACAGCGCTTGAAGAGACGGGGCCGGGTCGGGAAGAGTGAGGGTATGACCGTACCGCTCAGCATTCTCGACCTGGCCCCGACATCCACAGGACGGAGCCGCAGGGATGCACTCGATGACTCCCTCCGCCTCGCCCAGGTCGCCGAACAGGCCGGATACAAGAGGTTCTGGATGGCGGAACACCACGGGTCGGCCACCTTCATGTCCTCGGCCACCGCGCTGCTCCTCGGCCGGGCCGCCGAACACACCTCGACGATCAGAGTCGGCTCGGGCGGCGTCATGCTGCCGAACCATTCCCCGCTGATGGTCGCCGAATACTACGGCACCCTCGCCACCCTCTATCCAGACCGCGTCGACCTCGGCCTCGGCAGAGCACCCGGCACCGACCCGGTGACAGCGGCGGAGCTCCGCCGCGGTGGAGCGGACCTCAACGATTTCGCCGCCGACGTGCTCAAGCTCAAGCGATTCTTCGGCGGCTCGGATGACGCGACGGTCGACCACGGAGTGCCGGGATCTCAGGCCTCCACGCTTGGGATCGAGCCGCGGGCACACCAGATCCGCCGCGCTGTGCGCGCGATCCCCGGCGAGGGCACGCATGTGCCGCTGTGGATGCTCGGCTCCTCCACGGGCGGCGCTCAGGTCGCCGCTGAGCTCGGACTGCCGTTCTCGTTCGCCTCGCACTTCGCCCCCACGCACATCGCCGCAGCGCTGCAGATCTACCGGGACCGGTTCAAGGCGGATGCCGAGACGGCCCAGGTCGACCGTCCGACGGTCATGGCCGGAGTCAATGTCATGGTCGCGGAGACGGATCACGAGGCCCAATACCAGGCCAGCACCCACACGAAGCTCCAGTCGCAGCTCCGCTTCGGATCCACCGGACCTCTGCAGCCGCCGAGCTGGGACGGGGTCGGGACGCGAGTGAACCCGGGAGTCGATCCCACCCACATCGTCGGCACCCCAGCCGACGTGGCGGAGCGGATCGGCCACTTCGTCGAGGCGTTCGCACTCGACGAGATCATCGTCACCTGCTATGCGTTCGACCCCGCCGTGCGAGAGAACGCGCTGGTCAGCCTGGCAGAGGAGTGGTCTGCCTAGGGACGTTCGGCTCCCATGGAGGACCGGCCGCGATGGCATCATGTACTGCATGACCATCAACACCGGCGCTCCGCGCACCCAGCGACCGATCCGCGCACGTCGGCACGATCCGGCGATGCAGCCGATGATCGTCATCTGGGAGGCCACGCGTGCCTGCCAGCTTGCGTGCCGCCACTGCCGAGCAGAAGCGGCTCCGGGACGCAGTATTTTTGAGCTGACGACCGATGAGGCGACGAAACTGATGGAAGAGGTGCTGTCCTTCGGCAAGCCCGCGCCAATCTTCATCATCTCGGGAGGCGACTGCTTCGAGAGGGACGACCTCTATGAGATCGCGAAACGCGGCGTCGACATGGGTCTCCATGTTGCGGTCTCCCCCTCTGGCACCGACAAGCTCGATCGGACGTCGCTCAAGAAGCTTCAGGACGTCGGGGTCAACGTGATCTCGCTGTCCTTGGATGGTTCGACGCGAGCCAGCCATGATGGATTCCGCCGCATTCCGGGCACATATGACAACACGATTGCCGGATGGGAGGCTGCCCGTGAATTGGGCATGAAGGTTCAGCTCAACACTGTCGTTGCGCGGCACAACGTGTTGGAGCTGCCGGCTATCGCCCAGACTGTCCGTGACCTTGGTGTGCTCACGTGGTCGGGCTTCCTCCTCGTCCCGACGGGCCGCGGCGTTGATCTTGGAGCCCTGACCGCGGAGGAGACCGAAGATGTGCTCAATGTCTTTTATGACATGGGAGAGACTGTCCCCGTCAAGACGACAGAGGGCCATCATTTCCGCCGCGTCTCCATCCAGCGGCATGTTCTCGCCGAGGCGGGCGCGGACCATGTCGCCATTATGAATCTCGGACCTCTGTACACCACCCTTCGTGCGGACGCGGAGGCCCGTGGCCTTCTCGCCGGCGAACGACGGCGCCGCCCGCCCATCAATGTCTCATCGGGCAACGGCTTTGTCTTCGTCAACCACGTCGGCCAAGTGACTCCATCTGGCTTCCTCGATGTCCCAGCGGGAAATGTCCGAGACTCGTCGATCGTCGACCTGTACCGCGACTCGGAGCTCTTCACCGGAATCCGTCGACCCGACCTGCTCGAGGGCAAGTGCGGGGCGTGCGAGTACAACACCGTGTGCGGAGGCTCCCGCTCGCGCGCCTACAACTCGACCGGCAATATCTTCGCTGAGGAGCCCATGTGTGTCTACGAGCCTGGCAGTTTTCCTTACGCGGACGAGGTCAAGGAGCTCTTCGCGGCTAATTCTCCGAGTAGAGGCTGAGGATCGCGTCAGCCCACGTGCCGAAGTGCTGGCGGATCGAGGCGCCTGACGGATAGGGCTTGTCCTGGGAGGACAGCCACTGCTGGTATCCGGAGTAGGAGGGATTGCGGCGCTCCGCGTTCATCGCCTCATGGTAGAGCCGGATCGCCTCGCGGTAGTCCTGGTCGGAATACCGCAGACCGCCCCGGCGACGGCCGCTGCCGCCCGTCAGTCCGATCGCTGTCATCGCGTTGTTCCAGTAGCCGTCGAAGCGCTTCATGATCGTCTGGGACGTCGGCGGCCAGGTCTGTCGACCCCGCCCGCCCACGAGATTGAGATCCTGGAGGATCTCCGCCCGGATCGTGTCGTAGCGCTGGGAGGTGATCCGCACGGCGGGATTCTCCGCGACGAACTGCTTCCCGGCGGCGACCAGTTCGGCGAATGAGCCCACCTGCTCGTCGTGCAGGTCGCGCGAGAGGTCAGACAGATCGAGGTCGAGCGTCTCCCCGTCGACGGGCTCAAGATCGTTGTCGATGGCGATGACGGCAAAGAGCGCGGCATAGAGGGCGTCGAGGCCGAACTGCCTGCGGCGCCGTCCGGGCGTTCCTCCCCCGCGCAGAACGGAGATGATCTCGAGAGTTGTCTCGGCGGCCAGCTCGGCAGCCTCGTCCAGCGCCATGTGGAAGTCCTGATCGGCGGCAGGGCCGCACAGGTCGGAGACGGCTCGGATGGCGGCAAACTGGGTGCCGAAGGCGTGGCAGACCTGGGCGACGGCCGTCGACTCCATGTCGGTCGACAGCGCGTCAGGGAACGCCTCGCGCACGGTGTCGACATTCTTCGCCGTGACGAAGCTGTCGGAGGAGAGCATGAGGCCGGTCTTGATGCGGCTGTTCTCGAGCTGCTCGGCGATCTCGAGAACACGCTCGGAGCCGTCGAATTTCGCCGGCTGGCCCGGAACCTGGCCGTACACATAGTCGAATGCCGTCGCGTCGGCCATGCCGTAGCGGTACTCGGACCCGATGATGATGTCACCGACCTCGATGGAGGGATGGAGGCCACCCGCCGTGCCGGAGATGAAGACGTCGCGGGTCGAGACCTGACCGAATGCCCACGTCAGCGCGCTCGCGGCCGCCGACTGGCCGACGCCGCTCTGGACGAGAAGGATCCGCGGCGACGCCAGCTCGAGGAACCACGCCCTGAACGTCGACGGGGTGGTGAGCTCTCCCACCCGATGGTTTTGCCGTGCCCTCGCGAGGAACGGATCTGCCTCTTCCGGCATGGCGGTGAGGACGATTGCGGCGGCAGTACGCATGGCTACGCTTTCATGACCTGTGCCCAGGAGCCGCGCTGATCAAGCATCGCCTGGGCTGCCCGCTTGGCACCCTCGAGGTCGTGGCTCGCTCCCCACCCGCACTGGACAACGTTTGCGGCGGGGACCTCGTCCACGCCGAGAAGATCGGTGAGGGTCGTCGCGACGAGGTCGCGGATCTCCTCGACTGCCGGCTCGCCTGCCATGAGCAGGTAGAAGCCGGTCTGACATCCCATCGGGGAGAAGTCGATGACGTTCTCCGAGTGGTTGCGGGACAGCTCCGCGAAGGTGTGCTCGATCGAATGGATCGTCGGCATCTCCAGGTGATCCTCGTTCGGCTGGCAGAAGCGGATGTCGTACTTGGTCAGCACGTCCCCCTTCGGCAGCGTCTTCACATCGGCCACTCGGATGTAGGGAGCATCGACGTGTCGATGATCCAGATTGAACGATTCCACATTCATAGTCGGCATGAGTCCTCCGTGGGTAGAGTCTGATCCTACTGTATCGCGGCCCTCTATCCGTCGGTGTATGGAAAATGATCTCTGACCTGGATTCGGACCCTTTGGTGAACTAGCGTGAACGCATGCTCCTTGCTTTCTCCGTAGCCCCCACGACAGCACAGGCCGACGACGGCTCCGTCTCCGAGGCGGTCGCGGCCGCCGTCGCGGTCGTCCGCGCCTCCGGCCTGCCCCACGAGACAACCGCCATGTTCACAACGATCGAAGGCGAATGGGACGAGGTGATGGCCGTCGTCAAGAAGGCCGTCGACGCCGTCTCCGCCTATGCCCCGAGGGTCTCGCTCGTCATGAAGGCCGACATCCGCCCCGGATATACCGGGCAGCTGACCGCCAAGGTCGACCGCATCGACAAGCACCTGTCGTGATCCTCACGATCACCGGAGTCTGCTTCGTCGATGACGGCCGGCTCCTCACGGTCCGCAAACGGAACACCGAGAGGTTCATGCTCGTCGGCGGCAAGCTCGAGCCCGGCGAGACAGCGGCAGCCGCCGCATCCCGCGAAGTGCAGGAGGAGGTCGGGCTCATCCGAACCGCGGATCAGCTCACCCTGCTCGGCCGATATGACGAAGAAGCGGCCAACGAGCCCGGGTGGCGAGTATCATCCACCATATTCGTGGCAGACCCGCTCACGGATGACGAACGCTCAACCCTCGAGCCGCGCGCAGAGATAGCCGAGATCCGATGGCTTGATCTCGCCGGCGACCAGCCGACAGATCTGGCACCACTCCTCGCCAGGCATGTCGTTCCAGCCCTCCGACCCCGATCACCCATCGGAAAGGACCCGGACTCATGCGCTCCTCACCCGCCGCCATCGTCTCAGGCCAGCTCAGAGCCGACCAGGCCAATCGGCCGCTCTCCGTCTTCGACATGTTCCGCATCGGCATCGGCCCCTCCTCCTCCCACACCGTCGGCCCCCTGAAGGCGGGCCACGCCTTCGCCACCCTCATCGCCACGGCGTGGCCCGATCGCGAGATCGACCGGATCTCCATCGAGCTCTTCGGCTCGCTCGGGGCGACCGGCCGGGGTCACTGGACCGACCGCGCCGTACTCCTCGGCCTCGCAGGCCACCGGCCCGACACGGTCGGCATCGAGGCGGTCGAGACGATCATGGACGAGGTCGGCCGCACGGGAGCCCTGCGCCTCGCTGGCCGGGGCGAGATCCCGTTCCACCTCGAGACCGACATCATCCTGTCCCCGCGCGTGCGCATGCCCTACCACGTCAACGCCCTGACAATCACCGCCCACGGGGGCGGCGATCGATACGCGAGGACGTACTATTCGGTCGGCGGCGGCTTCATCATGGAGGACCTCTCCGACGATCCTGCGACCATCCCGGACGTGCGGGCGATGGCGACGAGCGAGTCGCAGGCGGCCCACGCAACCCGGGCCCCGCACCCTTTCTCGACGGCGGGTGAGCTGCTCGCGATCTGTGCCGCAGAGGGCAGGTCGATCTCCGATATCGTGTGGGCCAACGAGATCGCCGCCCGCGACCGGGGAGACGTGCTCCAGTACATCTCCGACATCCAGGCCGCGATGAACGACTGCATCAAGGCCGGCATCTCGACCGAGGGGGTCCTGCCGGGCGGTCTCGGGGTCCGCAGGAGGGCGGCCAGTCTCTATCGGGAGCTGAGCGAGAGCACGAAGAGGGATTCCCTCTATGGCATCGACTGGGTCAACCTCTGGGCACTCGCGGTCAACGAGGAGAACGCCGCCGGCCACCGCGTCGTCACCGCGCCGACGAATGGTGCCGCCGGCATCGTCCCCGCCGTCTACACGTACTACCGCCAGCAGGTCGAGGGCGCCGATGACGAGGGTGCCCGGAGGTTCTTCCTCGCGGCCACCGCCATGGGCGCCCTCATCAAGACGAACGCCTCGATCGCGGGAGCCGAAGTCGGCTGCCAGGGCGAGGTCGGGTCGGCGAGCGCCATGGCCGCAGCGGGTCTCGCCGAGGCGCTGGGAGGAACCCCCGAGCAGGTCGAGAACGCGGCCGAGATCGCCATGGAGCATAACCTCGGCCTCACGTGCGACCCCGTGGGCGGGCTTGTCCAGATCCCCTGCATCGAACGGAATGCGATCGGAGCCGTCAAGGCCATCAACGCCGCCCGCCTCGCGCTGTGGGGCGACGGCCAGCACACTGTCTCGTTCGATGCGGTCATCGAGACGATGAGGCAGACGGGCGCCGACATGCATTCAAAGTACAAGGAGACGTCCGAGGGCGGCCTCGCCGTCAACGTCGTCGAGTGCTGACTCCAAGGCCAACGGCGTGACCGTCCTGCGGGACAGGACGGTCACGCGGAGGTGCCTGCGCGCGCGGTTGCAGCGGGGCGGATTCGGCGGATAGACAAAAGGCGGGACCCCGGATTGGGATCCCGCCTCATGATGTCGTGGTCAGCTGCGCTCGCTGCGCGGCACCCAGATCTGGTCGAGGTCACCCTGGTAGACCTGGCGGGGCCGGTAGATGCGGGCCTTCGGGTCCTCGTGGACTTCCTTCCAGTTCGCGATCCAGCCGGGCATGCGGCCGATGGCGAACATGACGGTGAACATGTCGAGGGGGATGCCGACTGCTCGGAGGATGATGCCCGAGTAGAAGTCGACGTTCGGGTAGAGCTTGCGCTCGACGAAGTAGTCGTCCTCAAGGGCGACCTCTTCGAGCTTGAGCGCGACATCGAGGAGGGGATCCTCGATGTGCATCTTTTCCAGCATGTCGAACGCGGCCTCCTTGAGGATGGTGGCGCGCGGGTCGAAGTTCTTGTAGACGCGGTGGCCGAAGCCCATGAGCTTGCGACCGCTCGCCTTGTCCTTGACCTCGTCCATGAAGACGGCCGGGTCGAGGCCCTCGTCGTGGATCTTCTGGAGCATTTCGATGACCGCGACGTTGGCGCCGCCGTGGAGGCGGCCCCACAGGGCGGAGATGCCGGCCGAGGCGGAGGCGAACATGTTGGCCTTCGAGGAGGCGACCATGCGGACCGTCGATGTCGAGCAGTTCTGCTCGTGATCCGCGTGGAGCACGAAGAACATGTTGAGGGCGCGGACGACCTCGGGTGTCGGCTCGTAGTCGTGGTACGGGCTCGAGAACATCATGTGGAGGAAGTTCTCCACGTACTTGAGGTCCTTGCGCGGGTAGACAATCGGCTCGCCGATCGTCGTCTTGTACGAGGCCGCCGCAATCGTGCGGACCTTCGACATGAGGGAGGCGGCCGCATAGAACAGGTCGTTCTCGTCCTCGGGGTGCATGACCTGCGGGTCGTAGGCGGTCAGCGAGTTGACCATGGCGGACAGGATCGCCATGGGTTGCCCGTTCGAGCCGTAGCCGTCGAAGTGCTTGAGCATCGACTGATGGAGCGGCGCGTTCTGGGTCAGGAGATCCGCGAAGTCGTCCCGCTCCTGCTGGGTGCAGAGCTTGCCGAAGATGACCAGGTAGGCCGTCTCGATGAAGCTCGAATTCTTCGCGAGATCTTCGATGGGATAACCGCGGTAGCGGAGGATGCCCTTCTCGCCGTCGATGAAGGTCACCTTGGACTCGCACGAGCCGGTGTTGCCGTATCCGTCGTCCAGTGTGATGTAGCCCGTGTTGGCTCGAAGTGCGCTGATATCAACGGCCTTCTCGCCCATGGTGCCCGTTACGACAGGAAGTTCGTACTCCCTGCCGTCGAGAATGAGCTTTGCTGTCTCGCTCATGAACTCTCCTTAAGTCGGTTGCCTGTATTCCTCAGCGATGAGCAGGCGCGTGGAAGATCTTCTTCGGAATCTCCTTCCATAGCCTACCTAACTGTGCGCCCCCTCACCCATTCCGTCACGGTAGGATTTCCTATAGAACGCCGACCTGGAGGGGTTATGACCTGGATTGAGATCGTCTGCTTCCTGCTGGTGGCAACCGGTGTGGGACTGGTCATCGTCGGCCGCAGGCAGGCGGGACGGCGGCTCGGTCGCGGCTCGAGCCTCGGGACGAGAACGCGGCAGACATCCCTGTCCGAGGCGGCCTGGGCCGCGGGCAACGAGGCGGCCGCACCGTACTCCTACGCGCAGGGCGCCGTCTGCGTCGCCGCAGGTCTCGTCGGCATCCTCCTCGGAGGGATCATCGCCACGGTCGCCATCGGCGCTGCCGCCGTTGCCGTCCTCGTGCTGGCGGGATTCCAGGTTGCGCGGGCCAACGCCGCGGCGGAACACGCCGAAGGCGGCGACACGCCGTAGGCGGCGGCGATCATCCGGCGCTTCGTCCACACCTGTGGACAGGCCTCGGAACCACGTGTCCACAGGAGCGGATTGAGTGGCGACGGAGATTCCTCCCCCGATTGTGTCCGCGCGAACGAGCATGATTGTCCCACTGTCGCGGCTCGCACGTCTGCTTCCAGCGGAAGCGTCCGCGCTCGCTGCGACACGGAATGGTGGAAAGTGGGCGGGGATGCGTGCCGCCGTCCACAGGGTTTCCACCGCGGGTCCACAGATGGGGCGGGTTAGGGTTGCCTGAACACACCATGTTGTGGTGCTGACGAGATCAGGCACAAGGTGTAGTGTCAGAGTTCGAGGATGACATGGATGCAATTCCCGTCATCGCGACACGTACACCTTTGGGAAGAAGGAGCGCTCGATGAGCATCACCGTTTACACGAAGCCGGCATGCGTGCAGTGCAACGCCACGAAGCGGGCCCTCGATAAGGCCGGTCTCTCGTACGAGATGATCGACCTGACGGAAGACGCTGACGCTCTTGAGGCCGTCAAGGCTCTCGGTTATCAGCAGGCCCCGGTCGTCATGGCCGGCGGCGACCACTGGTCGGGCTTCCGTCCCGACAAGATCAAGGCTCTCGTCGCAGCGTCGGTTTCCGAAGCCGTCACCGCTTAGAGCGGCCGAGGCGGCGCATGCCGCCCACTCGGCGTGAGGGAATGTCATCGTGGCAAAGGTCGTCTACTTCTCGTCAGCGACGAATAACACAGCTCGTTTCGTCGGCAAGCTCGGCATGGAGGCGGAGCGGATCCCGCTGCGACGCAGCGATCCGGACCTGATCGTCGATGAGGAGTATGTCCTCATCGTGCCGACCTACGGGGGAGGGAACAACCGCGGAGCGGTCCCCAAGCAGGTCATCAAGTTCCTCAACAACGAGCACAACCGCAGCCTCATCCGTGGAGTCATCTCCGCGGGCAACACCAACTTCGGCCGCGCGTACTGCCTCGCCGGAGACATCGTCTCCGCGAAGTGCGCGGTGCCCCACATGTACAGATTCGAACTCCTCGGCACGCAGGATGACGTGGCCAAGGTCAAGCAGGGATTGGAAGAGTTTTGGGAACAACGCTCACAGACACAGGGCTAGAGACCCTCGACCCGAGGGTCGACTACCACTCGCTCAACGCGCAGCTCAACCTCTACGACGCGGACGGCAACATTCAGTTCGACGCCGACCGCGAGGCCGCCCGTCAGTACTTCCTCCAGCACGTCAACCAGAACACGGTCTTCTTCCACTCGCTCAAGGAGAAGCTCGACTACCTGGTGGAGGAGGGCTACTACGAGAAGGACGTCCTCGACCAGTACGACTTCGACTTCATCAAGTCCGCCTTCAAGAGGGCCTACGCCGCGAAGTACCGGTTCGCGACCTTCCTCGGCGCATACAAGTACTACACCTCGTACACGCTCAAGACCTTCGACGGGAAGCGCTACCTCGAACGCTTCGAGGACCGCGTCGTCATGGTCGCGCTCACCCTCGCCCGCGGCGATAGGGATCAGGTCTTCGACATCGTCGACGAGATCATCTCGGGCCGCTTCCAGCCGGCCACGCCCACCTTCCTCAATGCCGGCAAGCAGCAGCGCGGCGAGCTCGTCTCCTGCTTCCTCCTGCGCATCGAGGACAACATGGAGTCGATCTCGCGCGCCATCAACTCCTCGCTGCAGCTGTCCAAGCGGGGTGGCGGCGTCGCGCTCAATCTGACGAACCTGCGCGAGCAGGGCGCCCCGATCAAGAAGATCGAGAACCAGTCCTCCGGTGTCATCCCTGTTATGAAGCTGCTCGAGGATTCCTTCTCGTACGCCAATCAGCTCGGCGCCCGCCAGGGCGCGGGAGCCGTCTACCTCAACGCACACCACCCGGACATCATGCGCTTCCTCGACACGAAGCGTGAGAACGCCGACGAGAAGATCAGGATCAAGACGCTGTCGCTCGGCGTCGTCATCCCCGACATCACCTTCCACCTCGCGAAGTCGAACGAGGCGATGTACCTCTTCTCGCCCTATGACGTCGAGCGCGTCTACGGCGTTCCCTTCTCCGATATCTCGGTGACCGAGAAGTACGAGGAGATGGTGGCGGACAAGCGGATCAAGAAGACGAAGATCAACGCCCGCCAGTTCTTCCAGACGATCGCCGAGATCCAGTTCGAATCCGGCTACCCCTACATCGTCTACGAAGACACGGTCAACAAGGCGAACCCGATCGAGGGCCGCATCTCCATGTCGAACCTCTGCTCCGAAATCCTCCAGGTCTCCGAGCCGTCGACCTACAACGCAGACCTGTCCTACGACCACATCGGCAAGGACATCTCCTGCAACCTCGGCTCGCTCAACATCGCGAAGGCGATGGACTCGCCCGACTTCGGCAAGACCATCGGCACCGCGATCCGTGCCCTCACCGCCGTCTCCGAGACGTCCGACATCGCGTCCGTGCCGTCGATCGAGAAGGGCAACAGGCTCTCCCATGCCATCGGCCTGGGTCAGATGAACCTCCACGGTTATCTGGGCCGCGAGCGTATCCACTACGGCTCAGAAGAGGCGCTCGACTTCACGAACATCTACTTCTACACCGTGCTGTTCCACGCGCTGACGGAGTCCAACAAGCTCGCCATTGAGAAGGGTGCGGCTTTCCACAACTTCGAGAACTCCGACTATGCGTCGGGCAAGTTCTTCGAGAAGTACATCGAGAAGGAGTGGGTCCCGGAGACGGATCGGGTCAAGGAGCTGTTCGCGAACATCCACATCCCCACCCAGGAGGATTGGCGTGAGCTCGCAGCCTCCGTCATGGAGCACGGCATCTACAACCAGAACCTCCAGGCGGTCCCGCCGACCGGCTCGATCTCGTACATTAATCACTCGACGTCCTCGATCCACCCGATTGTGTCGAAGATCGAGATCCGCAAGGAGGGGAAGATCGGGCGCGTCTACTACCCGGCTCCCTACATGACGAACGACAACCTGGAGTTCTACAAGGACGCGTACGAGATCGGCCCCGAGGCCATCATCGATACGTATGCCGCGGCGACCCAGCATGTCGACCAGGGCCTGTCGCTCACGCTGTTCTACCCGGACACGGTGACGACCCGCGACGTCAATAGGAACTACATCTACGCATGGCGGAAGGGCATCAAGACGCTCTACTACATGCGCATCCGCCAGCAGGCCCTCGAGGGCACCGAGATCGAAGGCTGCGTCTCCTGCATGCTCTGATCCGCTGACGTACTGACTGTGGACAGCCCCATCGGGGCTGTCCACAGTTGTCTGTTTCGATTGAATCAGAGCGGAGATCTCCACGGATAGGTTCGAACAGCGGAAGCAGGGATGCGTGCTGAATGGTGCCTGCTCGCGCCATAGCGTTCTCGGGAGGGCCTGTTGCTGGCCTCAGTCCAGTGCGATCTCGGCGATCGTCGCGCCCAGCATGTCGACCAGATCCGCAGGAGTCAGCTCGACCTTCAGCTCGCGGCTGCCGCCGGACACAGCAATGGTCGGATGGGCGAAGGCGCCCTGATCGATGACGATCGGCATGGGCGTTGCCAGACCAAAGGGCGAAATTCCGCCGATGACGGAGCCGGAGAGCTCCTCCGCCTCCGCCGGCGGCACCATGGTCGCCTTCTTCTTACCGACGGCGTTCGCCAGCGACTTGAGGGAGATTCTCTGGGTGACGGGCACGAGCCCCATGACGAGCTGGCCCTGCGCCGAGGCCATGAGGGACTTGTAGACACGCTCCCCGGGAATCCCCATCTGTTCAGCGAAGAAGGCGCCGATGTCGATGCTGGAGAAGTCGACGCCGTCGACCTCGGTTTCGAAAACGCGGAAGGGTTTGCCGGAGGCCTGAAGGAAAGAGACTGCAGGTGTGGTCATGGGACAATGGTCGCCACTGAGGGAACAGATGTCGAGTGCGGGAGAGTCATGACGGAATCATTTGACATGCGGCGGATGCTGAACGGTGAGCTCTATCGGTACAGCGACGAGCAGCATGGAGCGCTGGTCGAGAAGGGCCAGATGCTCATCCGCGAGTTCAACGCATCGACCGATGAGGAGCGGAAGGACCAGATCCTGTGGGACCTCCTCGGGTCCCGCGGCGAGGCGTGCAACCTGGTGGCGCCGATCGGCTTCGACTACGGCTGGAACACGTTCATCGGTGAGAACTTCTTCGCGAACATGGATCTCATCATCCTCGACGTGTGCGAGGTGCGGATCGGGGACAACTGCTTCTTCGGCCCCCGAGTCTCCCTGCTGACGGCCACGCACCCCACTGCGCCCGGGCCGCGGGCGGCCAACCTTGAATCCGGCGTCCCGATCACGATCGGTGACAACGTGTGGCTCGGCGGCGGTGTCATCGTCAACCCCGGAGTCACGATCGGTGACAACACGGTGATCGGTTCCGGCTCGGTTGTGACGAGGGATATTCCCGCCGGCGTCATCGCCGCCGGCAACCCGTGCCGCATCATCCGGGAGATCACGGATGAGGAGATTCAGATGTGGGAGGACTGGGCTGCGGAGTACGATGCCGCGGCGCAGGCTGCTCAGGAGGACTGATGCTCGCCGCCCGCATCGACGTCCAGTGGAGCAGCCGCTCGAGCGGCCCGCGACCGATCAGGCGCAGCCACAGGGAGCACACGACGAGTGTGACGAGCGTGAGCCACAACAGCGGTGTGTAGGAGTCGGGGAAGACCATGGCGGGGATGAGCCAGATGGCGATGATGTGGAATGAGTATGCCGACAGCGGCATCGAGCCCACCGCTGCAATCGGGTAGAGGATCCTGCCGAGGATGGGCCCGCCCAGCAGAAGGAGCCCGATGACGGCGATGGCGAAGCCGCCCGAGCCGACGGCCTCGAACACGGTGCCCGTGTGCGGCTCGGCTCCGAAGAGGTGGCCGACGTCGGGAACCTCGACATACGGATCCCATTCCGGCCCCATCCCGTCCGTGCGCCACCCCTGATCGCCGACATCCGTGTATTCGTAGCCGTAGTCGTCGGCGGGCGGGCCCGCTCCGAGCCGTGTGAGGAGAAATGCCGACCCGTATCCGATGAGGGCGAGTGACGCCCCGACCGGCGCGAGCGTTGCGGCAACAGTCCTGTCCGACAGGTCGAGCCGGCCGATGCCGAGGCCCGCGAGGACGAATCCCATGTAGATGAGCCCAGGGTAGGAGCCGGTCAGGAGTGCCTCTACGAGGAGGCCCGACGAGTCCGCCATCGATGTCATCCCGAGCCTGTCGAGAAGGAAGACGAGGTAGGTGGTGATGAGGGGGCCGATCAGCCAGCTCGCCCCGGCTGCGAGGAAAAGCCGCTTCGGGGACCACCGGAGGAACGGGATCGCGAGGACGAACCAGACGGCGTAGGCGGCGAGGATGAGGGCAACGATGTCGTTCATCATGGCCAGCAGGCCGGAGATCGCGAGGAGCATCGCCGCCCGGGTGAAGATCCGGATCTTCGCCTGAAGCAGGTCAACCCCGCCGAACGGAACATTTCTGCCCGTCAGGATCGCCAGCGAGACGCCCGCGAGGGTGGCGAAGAGGATGGAGGACCTGCCGTCGGCCACGGCCATGAGCCAGCCGGGCAGGCCGCCCCGGTCCGGACCAACGTGGGCGACGAACATGCCGAGGATGGCGAGTCCCCTCGCGATGTCGAGGGCGGCAATGCGGCCGGCGTAGCGGGCGGCGGTGATCATGGCACCACAGTAGCCCGCGGCGGGCGGAGGAGCAGACCACCTGTGGGCACGCTCAGGGGAGACCCTGATCTTTCCCCACCCTTGGGCCTGCGGCATTGGAGACGGCTCTCTCCGCGGCATACAGTTGTGCCGTATCGGCGAAAGGCCACACATGATCACGATTGAAAATCTCACGAAGATGTATGGGAAGAAGGCGGCGACCGACGACCTGTCGTTCACCGTCCCCGCCGGGGAGGTCACCGGATTCCTCGGCCCCAACGGCTCCGGCAAGTCGACGACGATGCGCTGCATTGTCGGCCTTGACCGACCGACGAAGGGTCAGGCCCTCATTGGGGGACGGCACTACAGCGAGCTGAGGAGCCCGCTCGAGACCGTCGGAGCGCTCCTCGACGCGAAGGCGTTCCACCCGGCGCGCACGGCACGTCAGCACCTTACGGTCGTCGCCGACACGCACGGCTTCCCCACCTCTCGCATCGACGAGATCCTCGACCTCACGGGCCTGTCGCACGTGGCGAATAAGCGGGTCAAGGGATTCTCGCTCGGCATGGGCCAGCGTCTCGGCATCGCCACCGCCATGCTCGGCAATCCCGAGTACCTCCTCCTCGACGAGCCGGTCAACGGCCTCGACCCGGACGGTGTCCGGTGGGTCCGTGACCTCGTCAAGACCCATGCGAAGAAGGGCGGGACCGTCCTCATCTCCTCGCACCTCATGTCGGAGATGGCGATGACGGCGACGAACCTCGTCGTCATCGGGAACGGCAGGCTCATCGCCTCCGGGCCGATCAAGCAGTTCACCGAGACGGCCGGCCACACGACCGTGCGCGTCGCGGGGCCGGACATGGCCGCGATCGGGGAGACCCTCAGCCAGCTCAACCCGCGGCTCGACCGCGTCGATGGCCGGGACACCCTCATCATCGACGGGGTAAGCGCCGCCGATGTCGGCCGCGCCCTTCACCTCGCCGGCCTTGAGATCCACGAGCTGTCGACCACCCACTCGTCCCTCGAGGACGTCTTCATGGAGCTCACCGGGAACGCCGTCGAGTTCAAAGCAGGAGGCGAACGATGAGCACCGCAGTCCACCAGCCGACCTTCGCACGCCTCGTCCGATCCGAGCTGCGCAAGCTGACGAGCCTGCGCTCGACGTGGATCATCTCCGGGCTCGCGATCGCCTTCTACCTCCTCATCTCCTTCTTCGTCGCCCAGGCGGTCGAGTCGATGATCGAGTACATGTCGAGCACCGAGCTGGCCGTCTTCACCAGCTCCTACATGGTGACGAGCCTCTTCCAGATCGCGCTGCTCTTCGGCATCGCCTTCGGGACGATGACGATGACAGCCGAGTACTCGCACAACACGATTCAGATCTCGCTGCTGTCCTCGCGCTCGCGGATGGCGTTCTACGCCGCGAAGATCCTGGTCCTCGCGGGCTTCTGGGCCATCGTCAGCGCCATCGCCCTTCTCCTCTCGACTCTCCTCATTGAGCTCATGATCGGTCGCTACGACATGTCGCTGCCGATGGATGACGTCGGTTTCTGGCTGTCGCTACTCAGTGCAGTCGTCGTTCTCGTCGTGGGTGCCATCATGGCCGCGGGTCTCGGCGCCGTCCTCCGATCGACGGTCGGAGCGGTGACGACGATGTTCGGCATCGTCCTCATCCTGCCGATCCTCCAGATCATCCCCCTCGACTTCATCGAGAACCTCACGCCGTACTTCCCGATCAACGTCATGATGTCGGCCGTCGCACCCCGTGAGAGCGGGATCCTGGCGGGTGTCGTCTCCCAGGGGGATTCCCTGAGTCCGAACACGGCACTCCTCGTTCTCGTCATCTACGCGGCCGTATTCGTCGGCCTCGGTGCCTACTCGCTCCGCAAGAGAGACGCGTAACCGCACTGCGGGATAAGTAGACGTGAGCGCCTCGGGAGACCGAGGCGCTCACGTATGTCCAGCGGGACGGAGAGTCCCGTCTGAATCAGTTGACGGTGGAGGCGATGAGGTTGAGGGACTGCTCGAGCTCGTCCTCTGAGACCACAGGAAGCTGGCTCGCCAGCTCCCTGTCGGTCACGCCGTCCCACGAGTAGGTGAGCGTGACGTCGGTCGAGTGGGCGTCGAGCGGCTTGAGGGTGTAGAGCCACTCCCACCCGCCGACCCGGTCGGGCGCCTCGGCGAGGGCGGGCTTCCATCCCACCATCTTCCCCTCGTCGAACGCCGTCACGTGATTGTGGGTCTGGTACTCGTCGCCGCTGCGGCCGACCATGTTCATGACGAACACGTCGCCGACCTGCTGGATGCGCTCGGTGTTGTCGGACGAGCGGACCATGCCCGACCCGTCGAAGCGAGGATGCCTGGCCGGCAGGGACAGGCTGTCGAAGATCTCCTTGGCCGAGTGGTCGATGATCCTGGATACGGTGATCTGGTTCTCATTCATGGCATCCACCCTGCCGGGACGCGCCGCGTGGGGTGAAGGCTTTCAGCTGAAAGAGAGAGTCAGGCGGTGGTTCTCGGCCCGGTCAGCGTTGGCTTCGAGCGGGCTTTCGGCAGATCCTCGCGAGTTCGGGAGGCGGGACGCACGGAGCAGATTCTGCTGCTTTCCCATTGTGTTCGCGGAGGGGATGAGGGTGGCCTAACCCTCTCCACCTGGCGCTGAGAAAGTGGCAGGATGAAGGGTAGTAATCAGGTGAGCAAAGGAGTTTCTGTGGCCGACAAGCTGCCCCTTATCTCGAGCGTCCAGGCGATCAACTGGAACAGGATCGAGGACGAGAAGGACGAAGAGGTATGGGATCGTCTGACCGCCAACTTCTGGCTTCCCGAGAAGATTCCGCTGTCGAATGACATCCAGTCGTGGAACACGCTGACTGCCCAGGAGCAGCTCATGACGACCCGTGTCTTCACGGGGCTCACGCTGCTCGACACGGTCCAGGGCACGGTCGGCGCTGTCTCCCTCATCCCCGACGCGGTCACGCCTCACGAGGAGGCCGTCTACACGAACATCGCGTTCATGGAGTCGGTCCACGCGAAGTCATACTCGTCGATCTTCTCGACGCTCAACACCTCCGAGGAGATCGAGGAGACCTTCCGCTGGTCGGAGGAGAACGAGCACCTTCAGAAGAAGGCCCGCATCGTCCTCGACTACTACCGCGGGGATGATCCGGAGAAGCGCAAGGTCGCCTCCGTCATGCTCGAGTCCTTCCTCTTCTACTCGGGCTTCTACGCGCCGATGTACTGGTCCGCGCACGGCAAGCTGACCAATACCGCCGACCTCATTCGCCTCATCATCCGCGACGAGGCCGTCCATGGCTACTACATCGGCTACAAGTACCAGCGGGCCGTGAGCATGATGGACCAGGCGCGTCAGGATGAACTGAAGGAGTACACGTACGACCTTCTGCAGGACCTCTACGACAACGAAGAGGACTACACCGAGTCGCTCTACGACGATCTCGGGCTGACCGAGGACGTCAAGATGTTCCTCCGGTACAACGCGAACAAGGCGCTCATGAACCTCGGCTACGAGGGCCTGTTCCCGTCCGACCAGACGGCGGTCAACCCCGCCATCCTCGCCGCCCTCTCCCCGGGGGCGGACGAGAACCACGACTTCTTCTCCGGCTCAGGATCCTCCTACGTGATCGGCACCGCCGAGGCGACGGAGGACGAGGACTGGGACTTCTGAGAGTCCTTCCGACCTAGCCAGACCACGAGGCTCGGACCTGCTGCAAAGCGGGTCCGAGCCGTTCACTTACTCCGCCGGAACGTCCGCGAGGTGGATAGATCAGAGCGCAGCGCGCCACGGTGACGAGCAGGACGCCGAGCGTGAAGAGAAGGTTTTGATCTTGGATTGTCTCTGATTGACTGATACAGTTCAAGTATGAAGTCGATGGAAGCACTGCGTGTACTTGAGGATATTGCGGCCGCGCAGTGGGGCATGGTGACGACAGCTCAAGCAGGTGCTCTGGGAGTCCCTCGCCTCACGCTCTCCAGGCTGGTTGATTCAGGGCACCTGGAGCGTCTTGCGAATGGTGTGTACAGGAGTTCTGGCGCGCCGAGTGATCGATTTGAGGATCTTCGCGCAGCGTGGCTCAGTACCGATCCGGGGCTCCGTGCTGAGGAGCGGCTGGACAGCCTGTCTGACGGCGTTGTTGTCGCGGGTACTTCAGCTGCGTGGCTCCACGGTGTTGGTGACCTGTGGGCCGATCGTCACGAGTTCGTGTCTTCGAGGCGCCGCCAGACGCAGCGTGCAGAGATTCGATATCGACGGCGCCAACTCGACTCCGGAGACATCACTCTCGTAGAAGGCCTGCCCGTGATGACGCTTGAGCGAATGCTGGCCGATCTGCTCGATGATGTCAGGGAGATGAGCCTTGTCGCCGATGCCCTCGGAGCTGCCGCAAAGAAGCGTCCCCTGGACCTTCGACGGATGCGTGTGCTTTTCGCTCCTCTTGCAGAACGCAACGGGTTCAAGCGTGATGATGGCACTGCGGTGCTCGAGCATCTTCTTGTGCTCGCGGGACTCGATCTGGATTCCATCGCCCACAGGGTCTCGGCGGACCGCGAGCTCAGTGCCAGAGTCCTGGATAACCACCTCAGGACGGCCAAAGCGTCCATCGACATGGCAACCGAAATGACGCAGGTGTTCACACAGCTGAAGCAGGAGGTTTCTCTTGGCCGCGTTCAGGGGCTCCAGAACGCACTTCAATCTCTGGTGAAGATAGACGAAGAATTGCGGCGCTCCCTGGCGGATGTCTACACTGCGGGACTCGGAGAGAAGGTTGCTGATGCGCTTGGGGACGTCGATTTCGCCGATGCTACACATCATTGGACAAAGATGTTCCCGGCGCTTGATGCCAGGGCAGCCCGGCGCCGACTCTCGGCGGAGGCGCTGGAGGATCGAGGGTAATGGGCTCGACGGAACCGTACGCGACGGCTCGAAGCGTGGAAGCGGCGATCAAGAATGCGGCCAAGCGGGCAGCCAAGGCTGAGCCGTCGCTCAGTACGAGCACGCTCATACAGCTTGAGTACTTCAACCGACTGCTGAGCAGGGTCTTCTCTGAGGGAGATGAATCAGATTGGGTGCTCAAGGGTGGAACCGGCATTCTGGCAAGGGTCCCGTCATCCCGGTCCACGCGAGATATCGACCTCGACCGGCGGGGATTCAACCTAGACGAATCGTTGGAAGACCTCCGACGTCTTGCTTCGATCGATCTTCACGACCATTTCCGATTTGAATACGTGAGTCATGAGCCGACGCTCGCCACTGACACTCAGCTGTACATGGAGGGCCATCGGGTCACTTTCAACGTGTTCCTTGGCGTTGCAGAGAAAGGGGTTGTCAATGTAGACCTGGTTTCGGGCAGCGCGATCACCGACATAGTCCAAACTGTGGTCCCCAAGCTGGCACTGGACCTGCCCCGGTTGGACAGCAGGCGATACCGTCTCTATCCCGTCGTCGATCAGATCGCCGACAAAGTCTGCGCGACAATGGCCGAGTATAACGGCCGTCCTTCCAGCCGCGAGAAAGATCTTGTTGACATCGTTGTGTTTGCTGTCACGCAGAACGTCGAAGGCGCAGCGTTGATACGCGCGATTGAGACCGAACGTCGGCGCCGGAACTTGATGTCGTTCAAACGTTTCGTCGTTCCAAGAGTATGGGGAGCCGGCTACGTCGCGCAGAGCAGACACGTTCCGCACTGCGCGGACTACTCCACGATTGACCTGGCCGCAGGGCTGGCCGCCAGATTGATCGACCCTGCGCTTACCGGTGAGGTTCAAGGCATGCATTGGTATGCGGCGGATCAGCGGTGGAGCTGACTATTGAGGCCGCCGATGTCGTAGTTGAGGGATCACGCAGCCTCAGCGGCGCTCAGCAAGGAACAGGCTGACGCGAACGGTCGTTGAGTGGCCCTCCGGGGTCGTCGCTCGCCATTGGCGGGCCGCACAGGCGACCCGCCCTCACGCAGACATGTCGTACAGCTCGGCGACGTTCTCGGGCGTGAATAGCAGGTCCTCCCGGGACGAAACGTTGGACCACGCGGTTCAGGCCTCACGCGAACCTGCGCAGCACCCCCGGCCGACGTGCACCTGCCGGCATTCCAAGCCGCAGCCGAGAATGGCGGAGTCCCTACCCCTGAACAGATGATGGAGTTCAGGCGAGGGCCGCGGTAAGCGCGTGGGATAGCGTCCCGCGGGGCATCTTCTGGCTGGCCGCCCGGCCTGTGCTCATCCCATCCGGCTTGCGCGGAAGAGGCTGTCATGCACCGTCGTCGGGCGGCCGTCCTGCGTCGTTGCGTCGCGCGGACGCGCCTCACAGGCGACCGGCTCCCAGACAGATGAGTCGAACAGCTCGGCGACGCTTTCGGGAGTGAAGAGCAGACCCTCTCCGGAGGGGCGCCTGACCCCGGCGTTCAGATCCGAGGGGTGGTGGCCGACGATGAGCAGCGTGCCACCCGGGGCGACAGTCTCGCCGAGGCTGCGAAAGACCTTCTCGCGCCGTTCGTTTGGTAGATGGAGGAAGTGGACGGTGACGAGGTCGTAGGTCGCGGCCGGCGGAATCCACGCCTCGACGTCCCTGTGCATCCACTCGATCCGGTCCGCAACGCCCGCCGCCTCCGCGTGAGAGGCTGCGCTCGTGAGCGCGACGGACGAGAGGTCGACGGCGTGGACGGTCCACCCCTGTTCGGCCAGCCAGATCGCGTCAGCACCCTCGCCGGCGCCGATCTCCAGGGCGACGCCAGGCGTGAGCTCCTGTGCGGTTTCAACCAGGAGGGGGTTGGGGCTGCCGCTCCACACCTGTCCGCCTGAGCCGTAGCGAGCATCCCACTGCTCCTCATCGGGAGTTCGATTCATGGCGTCATACTTTCAGATGAAGGCCGGCTGGGAGAGAATCTCTCCCCCAGTACAACGCTTCAGGAGAACCTCGAAGGACCCTCCCTGTCAGGGCGTCCGCTCCGTGAATTTAGCCGTTCGCCGGCCCACCCGATGGTGCCTCCCGCGCGTGCGCGGTCGCTGCTCGTCGGCTGGTGGCGGAGTCGCAAGCCTGCGGAAGAACCAGTGTTTGATCAGCTCCACGCACCCCAGGTAGGTGATGACCATGAGGACGAGGGCGATGAAGAACGGGGCCGGCAGCGGCAGGAAGCCCAGCAGTCCCGATATGGGTGAGTAGGGGAGCCACGCGCCGAGGGCGACGATGGCGACGACGGACACTGAGAGCCCAATCGACGGTCGGCTTCGGAAGAACGGGATGCGGCGTGTGCGAATGGCGAAGATGATGAGGCTCTGGGTGGCGAGGGATTCGATGAACCACCCGGCCTGGAACTCCGCCTCCGCCGCGTTGAAGATGACCATCATGAGGGCGAAGGTGGCGAAGTCGAATGCGGAGCTCACCGGACCGAAGGCGAGCATGAACCGCCGGATGAAGCGGATATCCCAGTGCGAGGGTGACTGGAGCTGCTCCGGATCGACGCGGTCGCTCGGTATGGTGAGCTGGCTGCTGTCGTAGAGCAGATTATTGAGAAGGATCTGCCCGGGGAGCATCGGCATAAACGGCAGGACGACGGATGCCACTGCGGCGCTGAACATGTTGCCGAAATTGCTCGAGGTGCCCATGAGCACGTACTTGATCGTGTTCGTGAAGATGCGCCGGCCCTCGGTGATGCCCTCGGCGAGCACACCCAGGTCCTTGTCGAGGAGCAGAACGTCGGCAGCGTCCTTCGCGACATCCGCGGCGGTCTCAACCGAGATGCCGACATCGGCCTGGTGCAGGGCGAGCGCGTCATTCACCCCGTCGCCGAGAAACCGGCTCATCCGATTTCAGGGTGTAGTTGGGGTCTGAATCCGCCTGCTTCCAGCAGGCTGCGGGCGACGTAGTTGGCGAGGTTGCGGAATCCGAGGGCGGAACCGCGGAGGTGCTCGAGCCTGCCGTTGATGGCCTCGGTCGGACCGTTCGACGTTCCCGGGTGGTCGAAGTACGCCAGGATGTCGCCGGCACGGCGTTTGAGCGTGCGTCCGAGCGTGATGACCTCACGGAGTGCCTTCGGCACCCCTTTGCTGATGTTGGCGATGAGCCTTGTCATGATGCGTTTGCCCTCGGCCGGGTCGGGATGCCGGTAGGCTGCTATGACCTCTTGGTAGACGCACCAGGTCGCTTCGACTTCGGCGTGGCGCTCATCGGTGAAGGCGACCATGAGCCTGGTCCGCTGTTTGTCCGTGAGCAGGTTGTCTCCGGTGTGCAGGGTTCGGCGGATGCCGTAGAGCGGGTCACCGGAACGGCCGCGGTGCCCGGTAGTCTCCTGCTGGATGCGCTGGCGGGTCCGGTCCAGGGCGTCCCCGGAGAGCTGGGTGACGTGGAAGGGATCCATGACCTCGATCGCGTCGGGCAGTTCGGTCTCTGCTGCGGTCTTGAATCCGGTGAATCCGTCCATCGCCACGACTTCCACGTTGTCCCGCCAGGCTTGGGGCCTGGCCTGAAGCCAGGCCGTGAACACGGCTTTGGAGCGGCCTTCGACCATGTCGAGCAGTCGGGCCGTCCCGGTCTTGTCCCGGGCTGGGGTGAGGTCGATGATGACGGTGACGTACTTGTCGCCCTTACGTGTGTGCCGCCACACGTGCTCGTCAACACCGATGACCTGAACCCCGTCGAACCGGTCAGGCTTGGCGATGAGCACACGCCGTCCCTCGGCGATCACTGCTGTGTTCGCGGTATCCCAGGACACGGCGAGACTCTCAGCGACACGAGCCACGGTCAGGTGCTGGCACACGATTCCTTCGAGTGCCCAGCGCAGTCCTGTGCGGGAGAGTTTCGCGCGGGGTTCGGCTGCAGTGCTCATATCCTGTCGCCACACGTGACCGCATTCTGTGCACCTGTAGCGGCGCACGCGCACGTGCAGAGTGGTCGGCCGCCAGCCCAACGGCTGGTGGGCAAGTCGGCGCACGAGGGTGTCGCGGGGAATCCCTGGGCATCCGCAGCGGTGGCACCAGTCATCCGGCTCGGTCACGGTGCAGGAGATGATCGCGCGATCCGGTGTCAGCGACTGGCCAACAGCACGTAGGCCAAGTCCGTCGAGTCCGGTGAAAGTCGTGAGGTCAGGGGCAGTGAAGGTAGGCTTGAGCATCGAAGGCCTTGTGGTGAGGAATCGGTTTCTAGACAATTCCCATTCTCACCACGAGGCCTTCTTCAAACCCTTACGACACACCTACCCCTGTCGGATACTTCACTACACCCTCAATCCGGAAGAGCCGAGAAACCCGACTGATCGGCCCTCGTGGCGGAGCAGTCGGATGACGCGGGCCTTCTGTTCAGGAGAGACGCGGGCGAAGATCGAGGCGATCGACGCGGCATCGCGAAGCCGATCATCATCCATCATCTCGATGTCGGTCCCCGTCAGCGTCCCTGCGGATGCGAAGCCGAGGTCGTCAAGAACCTTCTCGGCGACTGCGGCGCTGTCACCAGTCGCGATCTTCACCGTGAGCCCGAGACCGACGAGCCTCTCGAGCGAGGAGAGTGCATCAGCCTTGGGTTGATCGGCGAACACGAGGAATCCGACGAGGTTGAGCCCTATTTCATCGTCCGGAGTCAGCTGCTCGGAGGGTCCACCTGGTCGAGCCGCGACGGCGACGACGCGAGCTCCCAGGGAGTACTGACCGGACAGGATCTCCTGGGCGTCTGGCGGGATGGTGGCGCAGAGTCGCATGACATCCTCCGGCGATCCTTTCGTGATCACCAGCCGCTGCTCATCTGGTCCGTTGACCAGTACCGTGATCCGGCGGCGTTCGTGGTCAAACGGGAGGAGGTCGATACGGCGATACCTCTCTGGGCGGGTCTTGTCGTTGCGCGGCACCTCCCAGAGCGCGGAGTCCAAGGAGTTGAGGCCCGGCACCGGTCCGGCGGGTTCGGTGTACTCGGTCTCTGTGGCAAGGAGCCCGAGCAGGAACAGGGCGTCGGGGGCTGTCGCGCCGTCGTCCGGCAGGCTGCCGGTGTAGCGGATGCGGCCCTCGGTGAGGGTGCCGGTCTTGTCGGTGACGAGAACGTCCATGTCGCCGAGGTCCTCGATGCAGACGAGGCGCTTGACCAGGACGTTCCGCTTCGCGAGTGCCCGTGATCCGGCGGCGAGACTGGCGCTGACCACGGCAGGCAGAAGCTGGGGGGGGGGTGATGCCCACGGCGATCGCCAGTGAGAAGAGCAGGGCGTCGAGGATGGGGCGCTGGAGGGCGACGTTCGCGACGAAGATGAGCGTGGTGAGGATGAGTGCGACCATGAGCAGGAGGACCGAGAAGCGGCCGAGTCCGCGTTGGAACTCGGTCTGCGGCTGCGGCACCGCCAGCCCCGCGGCGATCTGGCCGAACTCGGTGGCGCTCCCGGTCGACACGACGACGCCGGTGCCGTTTCCCGACTGGACGACAGTCCCCATGAGCACGCAGCAGGTGAGGTCGCCAATGCCGGTGCCGGCATCGACGGGGCCCGTCGACTTGCCCGAGGGGAGGGATTCGCCGGTCACGATGCTCTCGTCGCACGCGAGGTCGTGGACTGTCAACAGCCGGATGTCGGCGGGCACCACGCTGCCCATCGTCAGGCGCACGATGTCGCCCGGGACGAGGTCGGTCACATCGAGTTGGGTCGTCTCCGCGTCTCGAATCACCGCCACCGTGTGCCTGATCTGATCGTGCAGCGCGTCTGCGGCGTGTTCGGCCCGGAACTCATTGACGAACCCAAGGCCGACGCTCGCGGAGAGGATGACGCCGATGATGATGGCATTTGCCTGCTCACCCAGGAACAGTGAGACGCCGGCCGTGACGAAGAGGAGCAGGAGGATCGGGCTCTTCAGCTGTCGACTGAGGACAGCGAGGGGGCGTGCGCGGTGGCCGTGGAGAATGTTGGGGCCGATGGTCGCCAGTCTCTGCGATGACTCAGCGGACGAGTGTCCGCTCGGACTTGATCTCAACGACGCGAGCACCTGGTCGGCATCCTGCGTTGCGGCGGTGACGACTGTCAGCACCGCCTGCGGGGCGGCGTCTGTGAGTGCGCGGCTGTCCATCGTTCACCCACCTCATCGAGAATCGGCAACGATGCGGATGTCGGGTCGGTTGGAGGAATGGCCCTGCCGTGCACAGGGTGGAGCGCTGACGATCCCTGCGGTGCCCCGACAATCGTTCATCATGTCCCCCGGACTCAGTGGTGACGTTATCTAAGCACCCAGCGCCCCCTCGCGCCAGAGTCGGAAGTCAGTCCCTTACGGCAGGTTCTCCGCCCACGTACCCGGCGGTGCCCGCCCGGGCGACGATGGCGGGACGACGATCTGCTGCGGGTCTGGTACGTGCGCCGAACGTGGGGGAAAGGCGAATCCGGCAGGTGGGTGAGGGATCCGCTGCCTCGCGCGACGGAGGCAACCGTCCCCGCCGTCCGCGCAGACGGACTCTACCTGCGACGCCGGGGAGGGGGAGTCGACTATGCCGTGGGCTCGTCCGGTTCGATGTCGACCCGCGCTGTCGTGCCCACCGTCGTGGACGACGCCGGTTCGCCGCCGTATCCGCCGACACCGTCTCCGCTGCAGGCGGCCAGGCCAGTCGCCACCAGCGCCATTCCAAGCAGGAATCGTGCAGCTTTCATGCGCCCAAACTACCAGGCAACTGAGCGTCTCAACAGAGTGGGTGTGGTGCTCATGCGCACCGGGATGAACACGGTCGATTCGAACGATTCACTGCAGATCCGGTCGACGCGGAGGCCGCCCATGCTCCGGCCATCTGCACAGCGGAGGTCCGCAATTCTCATCGCCTCAGGGGTCGTGCCACACGACGGTCATATATTACTATCTGCGTATGCATGCAGAAAATGACATGTCAGATGTCAGCCTATCGTCGCCCTACGTCGAACTCGCAGCCGAGGTGCTCGGTCTGCTGTCCGATCCCACGCGCATCAGGATCATCCTGGCGCTCGAGAGCGACGAGGAGCTGTCGGTCGGCGCGCTCGCGGAGATCGTGGGCAAGAAGCCATCCGGAGTCTCTCAGCACCTTGCCCGTCTCCGAATGGCGCGCATGGTGACGACACGTCAGGAGGGCACAAGCGTCATGTACCGCCTCGTGGACGAGCACGCGGCCGCGCTGGTCGTCGAGGCGATCCGGCAGGCCGAACATGCGGTTGCCATCGGCCAGATCCCGCCGCACCATCACACGCCCGCCCCCATCGAGCCGGAGGCCCGGTCATGATCGCCGTCCTTCGCAACCCGACCTACGCGAAGCTGTTCAGCGCGCAGATGATCGCCCTGCTCGGCACGGGTCTGCTGACCGTCGCGCTCGGCCTGCTCGCCTTCGACATCGCCGGTGGCGACGCCGGCATCGTCCTGGGCGTCGCCATGAGCATCAAGATGATCGCCTACGTCGCGGTTGCCCCGGTCATGGCCGCTCTGCTCGCGCACGCGCCCCGCAAACCCGTCCTCATCACGGCAGACCTCGTCCGGGCCGGTGTCGCGCTCTCTCTGCCCTTCGTCACCGAGGCGTGGCAGATCTACATCCTCATCTTCCTCCTCCAGTCCGCCTCGGCCACGTTCACCCCGACCTTCCAGGCCGTGATCCCGTCCGTCCTTCCCGCCGAGGATGACTACACGAACGCCCTGTCGCTCTCCCGCTTCGCCTACGACCTCGAGGCGCTCGCCAGCCCCATGCTCGCCGCGGCGCTCCTCACCGTCATCGACTATCACAGCCTGTTCGTGGGCACGGTGGTCGGCTTCCTCGGTTCTGCGGTGCTCGTCATGGTCGCGCGGTTTCCCGACATCGACGCACCGCAGCCCTCGCCCTTCCTCGACCGCCTCACGAGCGGCGCCCGAATCTTCCGCGAAACCCGCGAGCTTCGAGGGCTCATGGGGCTCAATCTGGTCGTAGCGACCACGACCGCCATGGTCATCGTCAACACCGTCGTTATCGTCCAGGGCGAGCTCGGCCGCGACCAGGCCGACGTGGCCCTCATGCTGGCCGCCTACGGCGGCGGGTCGATGATCGTCGCGCTTCTCATGCCGGGGCTCCTCCGGCGCCTGTCCGACCGGCCTGTCATGTTGGCCGGAGGGGTCGCCCTGCCGTTGCTGCTTCTCGCGGGCACGGGAGTGTTTGCTTGGATGGAGGGCGGCGCACAGTGGACCGCGCTGCTTGGTGTGTGGCTGCTGCTGGGGGCCGCGACCTCGACGATCCTCACCCCGTCGGCCCGGCTGCTGCGCCGCAACAGCACGGAACAGACCCGGGCTGCGGTCTTCGCCGCGCAGTTCTCCCTCTCGCACGCGTGCTTCCTCATCACCTATCCGCTCGCCGGCATTCTCGGTGCTGCACTGGGCCTGTCAGCGGTTGCTCTCGTCCTTGTCGGAATCGGTGTGGTCGGTGGGGCGGTGGCGCTGCGGACGTGGACGGGTGCACACGCAACACTTCCTGCAGAACCCGCGAAGCGGGTGTAGACGGTCGCGGCACTGAGTCCGTGACCGTGGTCGCCAGGGCATTCGGTGGATCTGGGTCTTGTTCAGTGATCTTTGGTGGAATTAGACTTCGCCTTGAGAAATCCGGCATGGATTTCCTGAAAGTTGGGTACGTCGATGTCTACACAATCGTCAATCGAATCCACCGCCGATAAGCCCATCCCCGTCAAGGGGGCGAGGTTCGCACTTCTCCTGGCAGGTCTGGCGGGAATCGGCTTCGGCACCGCCATTCTCTTCTGGCCCACGAAGACCGCCGTTGCACTAACGGGCGTCATCGCCCTCTATGCCATCGTGGCCGGGATCTTCTATGTCGGCGTCGGCCTTATCGGCAAGGAACTCGGAGCCGGTGGCCGCATCGCCCACGTCCTCCTCGGCGTCCTCTACGTCGTTGCGGGCGCCTACGCCTTCTCATCCCTCCGGGAATCCGCGGTCTTCCTCGCTCTATTCCTCACGATCATGGTCGGCATCATGTGGATCATCGAGGGCTTCACGGCCCTCTTCACACTCGGCCAGTCCGGGTCGAAGGTGGTCGGAGCCCTTTTCGCGCTCCTCTCCGTCATCGCCGGATTCACCCTGCTGAGCAACGCCATCTGGGGCGCCGTCTTCCTCTGGTGGTTCCTCGCGATCTCGCTCATCGTCCTCGGGATTCTCAACGTCGTCCGAGCGATCGCGGGCAGTCGACCCAAGGACAGCGAGGGCTGAAGGGGGCCGCGGCCCGCCCTGGGGCGAGGCCGAGAAGTCTCCGGCCGTGCCTCGCGCTATCCGACCTCGACGCTCGCCATCATTCCCGCATCCTCATGATCGAGGATGTGGCAGTGGTACACGCTCCGTCCGGGATTGCGCGAGAAGTCGACGAGGACCCGCACTCGGCCCTGCGCCGGCACGTTGACGACGTCGCGCCACGTGGGCTCGTCGAGCGCCTGACCATCCGCCTCGATCACCTGCATCGGCCACACGTGCAGGTGGAAGGGGTGGTCCATCGGGGTCGGGTTGCTGATGATCCACTCCTCGACCGCCCCGGCGTCGACCCGCTGATCGATGCGGTCGATATCGAAGGCGCGGCCGTCGAAGCCCATGTCCATCATCCGCCCTCGCATCCCCATGCTCATCGTGAACGCGATCTCCCGGCGTCCCGCGATGGTCGCTCCGCGCAGGTCAGGAGCATCCCGCTCGTCGGCCAGCCCGATCGGCGGGGCGGCATTGCCGCCGGTGACGCTGAGTGTCGCCAGCACCGCGGATCCCGACAGGCCCCCGCCCATCATCCCCATGCCTCCTCGGTCATAGCCGAGTGTCTGGACCTCGGCGGTGCCGGGACTGAGCGCCACGAGCAGGTCGGCACGGCCGCCCGGGGGAAGAAGAACATCGGAGATCTCACGCGGAGCGGAGGCTCGGCCCATATCCATTCCGAGAAGATGTAACTCCTGGCCGGGCACGGCGAACGTGATGTACCGAGACGTGCAGGCGTTGATCACCCGCCAGCGTTCGATGTCGCCCGCCCGCGCCGAGATCAACGGCCGGTGCTGCCCATTGACGAGTAGGAGCCGACCCTCCCGCCCCATCATCACGTCCTGCTGTGAGGCGGGGGCGACGTCGCCCGACGCGGTCAGCGTGATATCGGAAATGATGAGCACGCGCTCACTCGAGGCGGGCACGTCGTCGTCCTCGACGATGAGGGCGCCGTAGAGTCCGCCGAAGAGCTGGTCGGCGACGGTGCCGTGCCGGTGGGGGTGGTACCAGGCCACGCCGGTCGGGTGGTCCTCGGGGAGCTGGAACGTGTAGTCGATGCTCTCACCCGGATCGATCGACAGGAAGGGGTTGTCCCCATTGCCGCGCGGGGAGACGGCGAGTCCATGCGTATGAAGGTTCGTCGGCGTGTCGAGCTCGTTGCGCAGCCGCACATCGATGCGGTCGCCCGGCCGGACCCGCCACGTCCGCCCCGGCAGGGACTCTCCGTAGGCCAGCACGCGTGCGTCGCGGCCGGCGATGCTCGTGCGGTGGTGGGCCGCGACGAGGTCCACCGCGAGGATGCCGCCGCTGCTGCGGAGAGCCTCAGGATCAGCGAGTCGGGCTCCTGCGGTCGCCGACTCGCCCCACGGGAGTCCGGTCTGTGACAGGCCGACGCCACCGATCGCCACCCCGAGGGCGCCCACGGCGCCGAGCCTGATCGCCTGGCGCCGCGTCATGTCCGTCACGGTCCGGACATCCCGTCCAGCCGTCGCCGCCGCTCCTCGTACTCGCTCGAATCGATCTCTCCCCTCGCGTATCGCTCATCGAGCAGCTCCCGCGCACGGCTCGCGGACCCCTGCTGCGTCGGCCGATCATCGCGCGACGTGAGCAGGCGGATGAGGAAGACGACGAGCGCGATTATTCCAATGATGAGGACGACGAGGAAGACCCATCCCCACGCCGGGCCCCAGCCCATGTGCCAGTTCGGTCCCATGTCATACCTCCACGTGAAGTTCGACATTCTGGCACCGGTGACACGGAGCCGTCGTGTCGAATCGTGAGCACAATCCTAGTCCAGAACGATCATCCAGCCGAGGGTGGATATCGTGGGCGGCCCATGTCGGACCAGTCCGGCGGTACCATCGGTCCATCCTCGCCTGCCCGACAGGCGCACTGACCGAGGGAGTCCCCGTGTCCCCAGCGCTTGCCCGTCTTGCCTCGCAGCTCCTCGTCGAGGGCCGCGACCCCGAAGGGGTCGTCTCCCACTTCGGTGCGATGCAGGGGCAGGACCTGCCCGGAGTCATCACCTCGATCGCACTGCGTGCGACGGGTGGCAGGCAGGCGGTCATCGACGCCTTCAACTCCGGTGAGATCGTGCGGACCTGGCCGCAGCGCGGCACCCTCCACGTGGTCGGGGCGGACCGCGTGCGGGACCTGCTCGTCGTTGCGAGGGAGCGGACCTTCCCGCAGACCGTGCGACGCAGGCGCGAACTCGGCATCGACGAGGACGTGCTCGAGCGGGCCCGGGACGTCGTCGGCACCGCTGTCGGTTCCGGCATCACCCGGACCGAGCTCGTCGAGGCGTGGAGGCAGGCTGGCCTCGCGACCGAGCAGGGTAGGGCCTACCACCTCATCTTCCACCTCAGCCTCGAGGGCCTCCTCGTCTGGGGGCCGATGGTCGGCAAGGAGCAGCACCTGGTCCTTCTCGACGAGTGGGTGCCGCAGGCTAAAGAGCGGGACTACGACGAGATCGTCGCCGACATCGTCACCCGCTATGTCACCTCCCATGCGCCGACGACGCGGAGGGATGTGGCGTGGTGGGCGAACCTGCCCCTGCGGGACGTTGATCGGGCGCTCGCGAGTTCAGGTCTCGTCGAACGCGATGGCTGGTGGTGGGGTACCGACGACCACGGCGCTGCGAGCCCTCGCAGTCTCCACCTGCTGCCCGGGTTCGATGAGATGCTGCTCGGCTACGCCGACCGCAGCGCCAGCCTGAATCCGGACCGTGCGGCCGACATCTGCCCCGGTGGTAATGGCGTCTTCAAGCCGACAATCATGCTCGGCGGGAGGGTTATCGGAACCTGGCAGCGCACGGGCAGACAGGCCTCCTTCTTCGCGGAGCCGTCGGAGGCGCTGAGACGCCGGGTGACGACGAAGCTGGAGGAGATCCCGCTCTAGACTCCGAGCAGACGGCGCGCCGTGTCAGCGCCGAGGAGTGAGCGTCTGACTTACTCGGGGATCTCGATCTGCTGCGGGGCGTCCCATTCGACGTACTCGGTCGTGACGCTGAGCGGCTCCGTGTCCGGGGATTCCATCGTCATCGTCATCTTCTGCTGGCGGTAGTCATCGCTCACCCACATGCGCAGAGTGCTGGTCGAGGACTCGTCCTCGAACTGCGCCCCGAGAATCGTGTATTCGACGCCGTCGATCTCTTCAGTGCCCTCGACCGTGTAGGAGGTTCCCTCGGGGATGTCGGCCGCGGTGTAGGCCGGGTCGTGGGTGAGCAGGTAGGTGTCGTAGATCTGGGTGGCCTGGGCGGTGAGGTAGTCGCTGGAATTGATGTCGGCCTTCTGCCAGCTGCCGTCACCCGCATCCACCCACGCATCCGAGGCGTTCGCGATGATCGACGTGCCATCCGCGTAGTCGACCTCGACCGTGAACGGTTCACTATTGACCCGCAGAAGCGTCTCGCCGACGCCCTCGACGACCGATGTCGTCGCGTAGCCTTCGGTGCCGGCGAGGGCGAGGGTGGTGCAGACGATGAGGTCGTAGGCATCGACCTCCGTGGGCTCGCCCGCCAGCGGATCCGTGCACTCGTAATCCACAGCCTCCGACGTCTCGGCCGCATCGGTGGTGGCCGATGCTCCGGGAGTCTCGGGTGCCTCCTCGTCGCTCGAGCAGGCGCCGAGGGTGACGAGGGCGGTGACAATGAGGGCAGAGGTGCGTCGCAACATGGGGACAAGACTACGCGAGCGTGGGTCCGATGGCTCCCCCGGGATCACCCCGGGAGGACCGGACAGCTGTGCGTGGCGCGAACCCGTTAGAATCGCGCCATGCGCATTCTCGTCGTCTGTACAGGTAATATCTGCCGGTCTCCGATGGGAGAGGTCGTGCTCCGCGAACGGCTCGCCGCGGCCGGCATCGATGCCGTCGTCGATTCTGTCGGTGTCTCCGCCGAGGAGCATGGCAACCCGATCGATTCGCGTGCCGCACGGGTCCTGCGGGAGGCCGGCTATCCGGTCCCGCGCCGCAGCGCACGGAAGGTCACGCCTGAGGATCTCGAGGAATCGGACCTGGTGTTGGCGATGACGGTGGGGCATGCTCGCCAGCTCAAGAGGCTGGCCGACAGCCACGGCGTCGACCACGCGAAGATCCATCTCTGGCGCGAGTATGACGAGTCGAGCGATCTCGACTACGCCCCGCACGGGGCGTTCGGTGCGGGTGGTGCACTCACCAGCGGCGGCACCTCGGGGCGCGGCTACTCCGACTTCTACTCATCGGACGGGGACTGGGATGTTCCGGACCCGTGGTACGGCGGGCAGGACGGCTTCTATGACACGCTCGCCGCGGTCGAGAATGGCGCCGATGGGATCCTGCAGGTGATTCTCGACCGTCAGCGCCGGTAGCCGCGAGAGTCTCGAGGTTCTGGCGTCAGCGGCGCTATCCGCCGAGGGCGTCGTTGCCGGCGCGCTGGGCCTGCTGAAGGCCCTCGGCCACGGGAACCTCTCCGGCGAGGATGCGATGCCTCATCGACCGAATCTCTTCGAGCGCGGGTTGAATGTCGAGGTCGTGGGCTGAGACCGTGATCGCGTGCCGGGAGCTCTCGATGAAGACCGACACGTCGACCCCCTGCTTCGCCCAGTGGTTCACGTATGTGTCCTGGGCGCGGAGATTGCCCGGGAAGGCGAGGCCGTGCGCGGCGAGCGGCTCCTGACCCTTTGCGGTCCCCAGCCACTCGAGCAGGAGGGCTGTCGCCTCGGGATGATCGCTGTCCGCATTGCCCGCGGCGGCGACGCCGTCGAGGGACGAGATCTTGCCCTCGGGACCGCCGACGATGGGGGCGATGGCCCAGTCGATCTCCGCCTCGCGGGCGATGAAGCCGAGGATGTCCGAATCGGACTGGTAGAGCGCGATCTCGCCGTCGGCGAAGAGCGCGGGCAGCTGTTCATCGTCGGCCATGTCAATGCTCGGGCTGACGCCGTGCTCATGGATGAGGTCAACAAGATACTGTGTGGCCTGCTCGCCCTCGTCCGTTGCGAAGGCGAAGCGACCATCCGCGTCCTGGAACTGGCCCCCGGCCTGGTGGATGAAGGGGATGAAGGCGGTCCTGATATCAGGATCTGCGGCGAAGCCGTAGCGGACGACAGAGTCGGGATCGAAGTTGTCATCGGCAGCATTCCTGCCGTTCTCGTCGACCGTCAGCTCCGTGGCGGCAGCGATGAGAGTATCGCCCTCGCCGCCGTCCGGCGCCCACGTGAGGGCTTCGCTCCGCAGGTCGACATCGGTGAACAGCTCACGGTCGTAAAAGAGGGCGACGGAGCTCCACATCTGCGGCACCGCCCATAGCCCCTCCTCGACGGTGAACAGCTCGACGAGCGCAGTCTCCCAGTCGTCCGGGCGGGTGTCGATGGGCACGAGGGAATCACGGCGGTGAAGGTTGACGACCGTGGCGGGGTTGAGCCAGAACACGTCGGCCATCGTCCCGCTCCCCAGGTCGGCATCCACCCGCGGCCAATAGGCGTCCTCCTCGACCACCTCGATCTCCACGGTGACGTTCGGATTCTCCGCAGTGAAGTCCTCGAAGGATTGCCGATAGGCGGGGACAGCGCTGCTGTCCCAGAGTCGAAATGTGATCGTAACGGGCGTGTCGGTGGGCGTGGCCGCTTCATCGTCACTCGTCGGGGTCGAGCACGCACCGAGCGTGAGGGCGGCGGCGAGCGCGATGGCTGATCTCTTCACGGCGGCCCCCTCGAATGCTCTCGTGCGAAGTTTACCGCAGGAGACACCCGGTTCCGTGCGCCGGCGTCAGTCTGTGGGCAGAGAGCCTCACTCGCCGGCGCGCACCCATGACAGGGCGTGCTTCGTCGAGTAGCTGCGCGAGCAGTACCCGCAGCTGACGGTCCCCTTCGGCAGCCGGAATCGCTCGTGCGTGTGGCCGGCCGAGCAGGTCGCCCGCCAGGGCGCCGCAACCCTCGGGAAGTCGGGGCCGGTGACCCGGCTCGAGTCCGCCCCGATCCTGTGCGCCATCCGTTTCCACACCGCTCCATGCCCGTGGCCGGGACCGACAAGGGCGTGGGCGATCTCGTGGAGCACGGTCTGGCGCACCTGCTCCTCGCTGCACAGCGTCGTCAGGTGCTTCGACAGGGTGATCCGCCGGAGGGTGAAGTTGGCCTGGCCCGCCCGCCGGCGGGCGTGGTCCCACCCGAACCCCCAGTCCAGCCCATGCCGGGCGATCAGAGTGGTCGCAAGGTCGCGGGCTGCCTCCAATTCCATACCCCCATTTCACCACGGTCACCGGACCGCAGCCACATCCCCGCGGCCCAGTGTGGGGCACCACGCGGCGCCGATGCCGTACCTTTGAAAGATGACATGGATGAGCGAATCGGCGCGGCAGACTCCTGCTCTGTCGCCTGGCGCGTGGATCCCGAGCGGCTCCGACTGGGGCACGCATCCGGCCTGGCTCGATACCTCGGCAGGCCCGACCTCATCCGAGCTGCGGACGATCGACGTCCTCGTCATCGGAGCCGGTCAGGCGGGCCTCGCGGCCGCCTACGAGCTCAACCGGCGGGGCCTGCGAGGGTTCGCCGACGGCACGTCGCTGACCGGCACCTACCAGGTGCTTGATGCGGAGGTGCGGCCCGGCGGCGCCTGGCAGCACAGATGGCAGACGCTGACGATGGCGACGGTCAACGACATCGCCGACCTGCCGGGGATGCCAGTCGGCTCGCACGACCCGCAGGAGCAGGCCTCCCGCGTCATTCCCGAGTACTTCACGGACTACGAGGAGGCGTTCGACCTGCCGGTCATGCGGCCGGTCCTCGTCCATTCCGTCACCCGCGAGGAGGGCGGCTACCTCGTCCGGACCTCGGCCGGATCCTGGCGGGCGCGCGCCATCATCAACTGCACGGGCACGTGGAGCCGCCCTTTCATTCCCTACTATCCGGGCCTCCACAGCTTCGCGGGGATCCAGATGCACACACAGGATTACCGGGGGCCGAGCCAGTTCGAGCGGCAACGGGTCGCGGTCGTCGGGGGCGGCATCTCCGCCACCCAGCACCTCGCCGAGATCGCGCCGGTCGCGAAGTCGACGGCCTGGTTCACCAGGCGTGAGCCGCAGTGGGTCGAATCCGGCGGCAGGCTCATGTCAGGACTCGAGGTCGAGAGGGCTGTCCGGGAACGGGTTGAGATGGGGCTGCGCCCCCTCTCGGTCGTCGCCGCGACCGGCCTCCTCATCACCAACCCGGTGCGGGAGGCGCTCGCGGCCGGGGTCTATCGCCGCCGGCCGATGTTCACCCGCATCGTCCCCGACGGCGTCATCCAGGAGAGCGGGCGGCTCTGGCGAGCCGACACCATCCTGTGGGCGACCGGGTTCCGTTCGGAGCTCCGCCACCTTGCCCCTCTCAGGCTGCGGACGAAGCACGGCGGAGTCATGATGACGGGGACCGCTGTCGCGGGGGAGCCGACGCTCCACCTCATCGGTTATGGGCCGACCGCGTCGACGGTCGGAGCCCGCTGGGGCGCGAGGAGGGCCGTCCGGGAGCTGTGGGAGACGCTCGAGTTAGACTAGGGGCACTATGTCCTCCACTGATCTCGTCACCACCATTATGAAGGGTGGGCTCGTGCCCGCCGACCGCCCGCACGACAGGGTCCAGCGCATCGTCACCGGCCTCTTCTTCGGATCACTCGTCGGCTCGATGATCACGATCCTGTTCTTCTCCGAGCGGATGTCGCTCTTCGGGTATGCGGTTCCCTTCATCGCCCTCCTCGTCATCGGTGTCTTCGGCTACGGCGTGTGGGCGGCGGTCCGCGGCAGAGACTCGGACACGTCGATCCCCGTGGTGGCCAAGGTGCTCGGCACGACCGAATCGGAGGCGGAGCGGCGCACCCGGACGGGTGACATCGTCTGTCCCGTCGTCGTCCGTCCGCTCGACGGCGCGGACTTCCGGTCCGTCATCGTCTCCAGCTCGGGCTCGAAGGAGCCCGCGAAGGACCTCGCCCCCGGCACGATCATGGCCCTGCGCCAGGTCGAGCCCGGCATCGGCGACCTCGTGGTCGCCCCCGCGACGGATGAGCAGCGCGATCTCATGGAGCGCTGGGCGAAGAACCCGAAGCTGGTCTCGAACCGGCCGCCGATCCTGCCCGGCCGTCGGGGGCCGCTCGAGCGCAGGCCCTTTGCGTCTGCGCTTGAGTTCTACCTGTCGCTCAGCGCTGGGGCGGGCCTGATGTTTGGGCTGCTCCAGTTCGTCTGACGCTCCAAGCGCGTACTCTGGCATCTCAGGGGGTGGCGTGTGGGCGATGAGGAGACGTGGGATCCGCAGATCCACGATCCGGCGGGGCAGAGCACCGGGCCGGCGAGTCCCGCCGTCCCCTATCGCCGACCGGGGGCCGATGTGGATGCAGATCCTCACCCCACGAGCCCGCCCCGACCGCCTCAGAGTCCCTTCCTCGGGCGGCCGCGGTCGACGCTTCCCCCTCCGGCGCCGGCACAGCCTGTTCGGGTGTACGAAGCAGGTGAGCATGGGCACTATGGGGATGGCGGGATGCTCCCATGGTGGGCGTGGGCCGGCATCGGCGCCGTCTTCACCGCCTGCGGCACGCTCGCCTTTCTCGCTGTCGCACCGCCGGAGAGCATGTCGGGCGGCTTCAATCCTCGGCTGAGCGCGGACTACTCGGCAATGGACGTGGTGCCGGCGGGCGGTTCCTTCGAGGGCACGATGGGGCAGGTCTCATGGGCGCTCGATGTCCCCTCGGTCAGCTGGTACGCGGACCTGCAGGCCAGCCTCGAGACGAGCATGCCCGACCCGGCCAATGGCATGAAGTACGTCGCCATCGAGGTCGAGATCGCGACCGAGTTCCCGAACACGACGCCGATGGATGAGGCCTTTTTCCTCACCTACCTCGCACCGAGCGGTCAGGAGTACACAATGCACTACTGCAGCAGCGGGTGCCTGAGCGACCCGGGCCCCGCGGTCTACGAGACGGAGGGGTGGGCGTACTTCGAGGTTCCCCGCTCCGAGCGGGCGGGCGGCCACCTGCGGGTCAAGCTCCTCTACTCGGGCACCGTCGACACCCTCATGGAGCTGCGATGAGCGACTACACGCCACCCGATGCCGAGCCGGTCGACCACGGACCGATCGATGTGCCGCGCCGCGCGGAGGAGCCCCAGCCGATCGACGAGTTCCTCGGCAGGCTCTACGGACCGCCGGAGAAGCCCACGTCCCTCATCCAGGCCCAGCCCGCCAGGCAGAGCCCCCGCGCCTTCCCGCCCGTCATGTGGTGGTGGGCGGCTGGGACTGCGTCCCTCGCCCTCCTCGCCATTCTGCTGTTCCTCATCTGACCGAGCCGCCCAGCTCGAGTGGCAGGAACTGCCCGCTTGACCCTGGGGCCCGCCGGTTGACCGACGCGAACGGCGCGTTCACGGAATGACGATCAGCCGAGGAGCTTGCGGATCCGGGGGATCGAGACCTTGACGGAGGTGCCGAGCTTCTGCGCGAAGAGGGATACCCGGAACTCCTCGATCAGCCACCGGGCTCGCTCCGCCGCGGCCTCATCCTCGGTGCTGGACGGCCTGAAGCCGGCCAGCAGGTCCTCGGCCTCGGCGACCTGCGCCGCCTTCTCGTCATCCGAGCCCAGGTCGCTCGTCTCGATGCGGAGCCTCGCCGCGGCGAGGTAGCGGGGCAGATGCGGCAGCCATTCGGCCGGAGTCCTCTTGAGGAAGCCGTCAGAGACGAGCCGATCGACCTGGTCCCTGACCTCGACGGCCACGCCTGTCATGGACGAGGGGGCACGATCGATGGCCGCGAGCACCTCACGCCAGGATCCGAGGATCCTGCCGGTGATCTCGGCGAGCCGGTAGACCTCGTCCTCGACGGAATTCCTCAGCTTCGCGACAAGGGCATCGAAATCCTCCTGGGTGCGGATCTTCCCCACCGGACCGGCGAGGTTGCGCACGGCAGCCCACTGGAGATCAGCGACCAGCGCCTCCGTCGATGGGTATGGGGAGCCCGCCATTGTGAGCGCCAGCGTCGGCGACCACCGCGAGGTCACCCGGCTCACGGGCAGGGCGAGCTTCTCCGCCGCCATGGCGAGCACCCCGAGTCGATGCTCGCGGGCCTGGGCGCGGGGATTGTCGAGCACCTCGACCCTGACCGCGCCGTTCCGCTCGACGAGGGCCGGGTAGCCCTTGGCGCTGCCGGCCTCGACGGACAGGGGCAGGCCCGTGCCGAAGCCGGTCGCGGGCAGGGAGGGCTGGATGGCGGTGGCGACCGCCTTCTTGACGGCGTTGGAGACGGCCTGGCGGGTGTCGGGGGCGAGCTTCTTCTGCAGGTGCGCGATCGAGGGGCCCTCGGCGAGCACCTTCCCACGGCCGGACACGACCCGGAAATTGACGGAGAGGTGCTCGGGCAGGTCACCCCATTCGTCGATCGTCACGCCCCGCAGGTGCTGCACGGCGGAGGAGAAGGCCTCCCGGAAGGTGGGGGAGCCGGGCTCGCCGCGGGCGACATCCTCCCACGGCGGCAGGACCTCGAGCACGGCGCGGGCGACGTCTGGTGCCGGCACGAGCTCGCGGCGGATCCTCTTGGGCAGGGATCGGATCGTCGACTCGGTGAGGTCGCGGAGCATGCCGGGGACGAGCCAGTCGAACCCATCATCGGTCAGCTGCGGAAGCACCGTGACGGGGACGGAGATGGTGATGCCGTCGTGGCGGGAGCCGGGGTTGAAGTCGTAGGAGACGGGGAGCCGGTGGCCGCGCTGGACCCACGTGTCCGGGTAGTCCTCGGCGCTTGCATCGGTCTCGCCGAGCAGCAGCGATCGCGGGTAGCGCAGGTCGACCTGCCTGCTGTTCTTCTTGTACCACGCGTTGAAGTGCGCGGCCGAGACGATGTCCTGCGGGATCCGCTCGTCGAAGAACTCCTCGAGCTGGCGGGAGTCGGCCAGCAGACCGTGGACCCGCCGGCGCTGCTCGACCTCGCGGGCCTCCTCGATCGCCTTGGCGTTCGCCTTGATGAAGGGATGCCACGTGTCGCGCCACTGGTTCTCGACGAGGGCGTGACGGATGAACATCTCGCGCGCCAACTCGTGGGCCTCAATCGTGCCGACCTTCGACAGGAGCACCTGCCGGTCGGCGATGAGGGTGAGTCCGTAGAGCATGACCTTCTCGTGGACCATGGCGGCCCCGAGCTTCGTCGACCAGAACGGCTCCGAATGGACCTTCGACATGACGTGGGAGGCGAGCGGCTCCACCCACTCCGGTTCGATCTGAGCGACCGTCCGAGCGAACAGTCGCGAGGTCTCGACGAGCTCCGCCGCCATCACCCAGGACGGATGGCGCTTGGCGAGGCCCGAACCCGGCCAGATGATGAAACGCGAACCGCGTGAGCCCTCATAGTCCCGCCTCCTCTCATCCCACGAGCCGAGCGAGGACAGGAGGCCGACGAGGAGCGACTTGTGGATCTCCTCCGACTTCGAGCGGTCGAAGGCCCGCACGGCCGCGGCCACATCACCCGCCTCGTCGATCATCTTCCCGCTCGGGATGCCGATGCGGCGGGCGCCGAGCGACCGGCCGACCTGGCGCAGCTGAAGGACGACGTCCCGCCACTCCCGGAAGCGCAGATAGTTGAGGTACTCGGCCCGGCACAGGCGCCGGAACGCGGAACCGGACAGGTCCCGCTCCATGACGTTGAGGTAGCGCCACACGTTGAGGTAGGCGATGAAGTCGGAGCGGGGATCGGTGAACCGCTCGTGGTAGGCGTCGGCCTCGACCCGCTTCTCGCTCGGGCGCTCGCGGACATCCTGGACCGACAGGGCGGCGACGATGACGAGGACCTCGGAGATGACGCCGTTCATCTGTGCCTCGAGGAGCATGCGGCCGAGCCGCGGATCGATCGGCAGCTGGGCTAGCCTCCTGCCGACCTGGGTGAGCCGCCCGCCCTTGATCGCGCCGATCTCGTCGAGCAGCTGAAGGCCGGCCCGGACAGCCGTGACCTGCGGCGGGTCGACGAACGGGAAGTCCGCCACCTCGCCCAGTCCGAGCGCCGCCATCTGGAGGATGACCGACGCGAGCGAGGTGCGCTGGATCTCCGGTTCCGTGAACTCCGGCCGTGACTCGTAGTCATCCTCCGAGTAGAGACGGATCGCGATGCCGTCGGCCACGCGCCCACATCGGCCCGACCGCTGGTTCGCGCTCGCCTGGGAGATGTCCTCGATCGGCAGGCGCTGGACCTTCGTCTTATTCGAGTAGCGGGAGATCCGCGCCGTGCCCGGGTCGATGACGTACCGGATCCCGGGCACCGTCAGCGACGTCTCGGCGATATTCGTCGCGAGGATGATGCGCCGCCACTCGTGGGGGGCGAAGATCCTGTGCTGCTCGGCCGCGCTGAGCCGCGCGTACAGGGGCAACACCTCGATCGAACCCGGCCGGCCATGGCCGGGGGCGGCATAGTGGCGCAGGGACTCCTGGAGGGCCTTATCCGCGTCGCGGATCTCACCCTCGCCCGAGAGGAACACGAGGATGTCACCGGGCCCCTCGGCGATGAGCTCGTCGACGCCGTCGACGATGCCACTGATGAGGTCCCCGTCCTCCGGCTCGCGGTAGCGGAGCTCGACCGGGTAGGTCCGCCCGGAGACGGAGATGATGGGGGCCTTCTCCTCCGGCTCCGCCTGTTTCGGACCGAAGTGCTCCGCGAACCGTTCGGAGTCGATCGTCGCCGAGGTGATGATGAGCTTGAGGTCGGGCCGTTGGGGAAGGAGCTGGGCGAGGTAGCCGAGGAGGAAGTCGATGTTGAGGGAGCGCTCGTGCGCCTCGTCGATGATGATCGTGTCGTATCTCGTCAGGAGGGGGTCCCCCTGGATCTCGGCGAGGAGGATGCCGTCGGTCATGAGCTTGACGAGCGTCCGCTCCGAGACCTGGTCGGTGAATCGCACCTGGTAGCCGACCTGCTCGCCGAGCTCGACGCCGAGCTCGAAGCTGATCCGCTCCGCGACCGAGCGCGCCGCGATCCTGCGAGGCTGCGTGTGGCCGATCATGCCGTCGATACCCCGGCCGAGCTCGAGGCAGATCTTCGGCAGCTGGGTGGTCTTGCCGGAGCCGGTCTCGCCGGCGACGATGACGACCTGATGGTCGATGATGGCGCGGGCGATCTCGTCCCGACGCGCCGAAACGGGCAGGTCGGGATAGATGATCGTCGGAAGGGCGGCTCGCCGTGTATCGCGGTCTGTCATATCAGCATCGTCACCTATTATCGGGCCTGAAGGAGAATGGATGAAATATCTGTACGCGATCCTGGTCATCGCCGGGCTCGCGCTCGCCGCACTCACCCTTGATCCGTCGCTTGTCCCGTACGGCGGCTCGAACCTGGCGCTCACCCACCCGATCAGCCAGATGATCGCGATGCGGGGGATCGTCGCCGCGGTCATCGCTACCCTCGGCCTCATCATCGTCCTCATCGCGCTCGCCCGCGCCCTCATGCTCCGCCGCGGCCTGTTCCTCGGCATTCTCGGTGTCGGATTCCTTGCCGTCGCCGCCGGGCACGTCGCCGTCCTCGCGGACCGGGGACTCGATGCGGGACACATGCCGCCCGATTACGGCGTCACGCACGTCTCCCAGGGCACGGGAGAGGTGACCGTCCTGTCGTACAACACGCTCGGCGGGGCCACAACCATGGAGGATCTCCTGCCGATCATCGTCGACCGCGGCGTCGACATCGCCGTCCTCACCGAAACGTCGACCGAGAACGGCGAACGCCTGGCCGGCATGCTCGCCGACCAGGGCAGGCCCTTCAACGTCTTCCATTCGGACGCCGATCCGTACGACGCGGAGATCAAGTCGACCGTCGTCCTCGTCTCGCCCGCACTCGGCGAGTACAGGCAGGGCCCCGGTCTCGGGCTCACGTGGGGATCTGTCCACGTCCGGTCCCTCGGCGGCGGTCCCGACATCATCGGCGTCCACCCGATCGCCCCCGTACGCGGCCTCGAGGACACGTGGCTCGAGGAGATCACGTCCGTCTACCAGCAGTGCGACGCTCCGAACACGATTATGGCGGGCGACTTCAATTCGACCATCGACCACATGCACGCGACGGGCGCCTCCTGCCCGTCCGCGCTCGATGGGTTCGTCGCCGGCTACGGCACGTGGCCGGCGTCTGTTCCCGGCATCCTCGGCTCGCCCATCGACAGTGTCTACACCGACTGGACGACGACCGCGGCCGCGATCATCGACGTCGGCGGCTCCGATCATCGTGGCGTGCTCGTCCGACTGACCCGGTAGCCGTCGTTCTTCGTGAAGTGGTGGACGCGGGGCGCGGGCTCACTCTCGGAACAGATCGGCGAGCCGGCCGAGCGCATCCTGCCAGAACTGCTTCGTCTCAGGCACGCTCTCGCGCTCGAGCCTCATGTGATTGATGGCGATCTTGCATCGATGCCGACCCGACTTCGTCGGGGGCGAGGCTTCGAGGAAGAAGGCGACGCGGGTGTGCTCCCCGCCGTCGAAGCGGATCGACTTCTCCGTCTGGCTCACCTCGTGGAGCTCGAGATCGAGCCAATCCCGCCGGAGGTCCTCCTCGGTGAGGTAGGGCCACACGTCGGTGGCCGCGGCGGGTATGGTCTTCGAGCTGCTCACCGTGAAGCTGCCATCCCTGGCCTGACCCGGGGCGCGGAGGCCTCGTGACTGCTCGTAGCTGACCGTCACGCCCTGCGCCCACCACGCGTCGACCTCGTGCTTGCCGCCCATCCAACGAGCGATCGTCGAGTGGTCCCAGTCGCGTGCACCCGCCTCGTCGAGAAGCTCAAACCACTCCTCGCGGGTCCGGCCCGTCGCCTTCATCATCGCGTCATCGGACACCATGGATTCCTGTGCCCGCACGCCGGAAGGCACGTTCTCATCATCGTGATCGGCCATGCCTCGACCTTACCCCTCCCGGAGTGCCAGGTCACGAGAAAGTCTGCCGGCTGAACCCGATCTCAGCGCACCAAGAACGGCGGGCAAGATTTGAGGAGCCTCCTCCATCATCAACCGGACCCTCCCGGGCCATCCGATGTGATGATGAAGGCGAAACGTGGTCCGTCGATGTCGGCCGGGATGGGTGAGAATGGATCGGTGATGACCGAGAAGAGGAAGAGCCAGCGCCAGATCCGTGAATGGCGGCGCAACCTCGCCGAAGAGCGGGCTGAGTACTGGGTCTACCGGCGCCTGGCGGAGACCCGGACCGGGGAGGAGCGGGAGATCCTGCTCGAACTGGCCGAGGCTGAGAAGCGGCACGCCCTGCACTGGCGGATGCTGCTCGGCGGCGATGTCGGCATGCCCCTGCGCCCGTCCTTCCGCACGCTCCTGCTCGGCTTCCTCGCCCGCTGGTTCGGGTTCGTCTTCGCGCTCGCCCTCATGCAGATCTCCGAGGAGCGCGCCACCCGCCGCCGCTCCGACGAGGACGATTGGGGGACGCCGCAGATGGCGGCGGATGAGGCGGTCCACGCCGAGGTCATCCGCTCGCTCGCCACCCGCGGCCGCAACTCGATGTCCGGCACGTTCCGGGCGGCCGTGTTCGGCGCCAACGACGGACTCGTCTCGAACCTCGCCCTCGTCATCGGCGTCGCCGCCGCCGGCATCCCCAACTCGACGGTTCTGCTCACGGGTGTCTCCGGCCTTCTCGCCGGGGCGCTGTCCATGGCGGCAGGAGAATGGGTGTCGGTGCGATCCCAGCGCGAGCTGCTCGAGGCCTCGACGCCGGATGAGAAGTCGAACAGCCTCCTGCCCGCACTCGACTACGAGGCGAACGAGCTTGCGCTCGTCTATCGGGCGCGGGGCATGTCGACCGACGAGGCGACCAGCATGGCGAACCGGGCCCTCGACAGGATCCATGCGAGTGAGCACGTCAACGCGCTCGGCACGCAGCAGATGGATTTCGAGGAGATCGGCTCCCCCTGGCGAGCCGCCTCGTCATCCTTCCTCTTCTTCGCCACGGGCGCCGTTATTCCCATCATTCCCTTCCTCTTCACGTCCGGGATGACTGCCGTCGCCATCGCAACCGCTCTGGTCGGCCTCGCGCTCATGGTCACGGGCGGCATCGTCGGCATCCTGTCCGGCAAGCCCCCGTTCCCGCGGGCGATGAGGCAGCTGCTCATCGGCGCCGGTGCCGGCCTCATCACGTTTGTTTTGGGTCTGCTTTTCGGCACGTCTGCTTAACAAGCGGGGCAAAGGTCATTAAGCTCATGGCATGGAGACGTATGAACTGACCGATGCCGTGAGGAACCGCGCGCGGGGGACGCTTCTCGCCTCCGCAGTTGGTGATGCCCTCGGTGTGCCCTACGAATTCGACACCATCACGCTCGATGGCGAGCCGCAGATGCTCGGCGGCGGCCTCGGTGATTATGAGCCCGGCGAATGGTCGGATGACACGCAGATGGCGATCTGCATCGCCCAGGTCGCAGCAACGGGTGTTCGCCTCACCTCGCAGGCGGCCCAGGATGAGATCGCGGCGAAGTTCTTGGCCTGGTCGAAGGAGGGTGCGACCGACATCGGCATCCAGACCTCGAGGGTGCTCGCCGACGCACACCGGCGGGAGGGAGCAGCATCGCAACGGCTCCGCGCCGCCGCAGCCTATTTCGCGGCGACCTCGGACCGCGCTGCCGGGAACGGCGCCCTCATGCGCACCGCGCCCATCGGACTCGCGTTCCTCTACGACCGTGACCTCACCGCGCAGGCCGCCCGGGAGATCGCCGGCCTCACCCACACGGACCCGATGGTGGGCGACACGTGTGTTCTCTGGTCGGAGGCGATCCGCCACGCGGTCACCTCGGGCCGGATCGACATCTACGCGGGTCTCGACCTGCTCCACCCCGACGTCCACCCCTCCCTCATTGCCACCCTCAAGGAGGCGGAGGATCCGGACTTCCGGCCCGAGGCGAACTCCTTCACGATCACCGCGATGCAGTCCGCGTGGCATGCCGTCGTCATGGCGAAGGATACGGACGATCCGATCCGCAACGGCCTCTTCGAGGCGATCAAGCAGGGATCCGACACGGATACGACGGCTGCCGTTGCCGGCGCTCTGCTCGGTGCCGCCTTCGGCGAGGACAGGGTCCCCGATTATGAGGTGCACGGCTGGCCGGGCATGACCGGCTCGGACCTCGCCGACCTCGGCGAGACGATCGTCGAGAAGTGCCGGCCCCGATACTGAGTGGTGAGGAGCGCGATGCGTCAGCCGCGCTCCTGCTGAGTGGAGGCGGGTCGAGTCAGCCTCGACTCGTCCTCCGCGACTTCAGCTGATTGAGCTTCGCGAGCAGCTCGAAGCCGTCCGCGCCGCGGATTGTCGGCACGCCATAGCGCGCCTCATCGTCGCCGTCGAGCCGGGGATCATCGATGGCCTCGGGCATGCCGTGGGAGAGGACCTGCTCGACAGGGTTGAGCTGGCGGATGGCGATGCCGGCGACGTGACGAGGATGCTCGCGGGCCAGCTCGTCGAGGATGAGCGGGTCATGCTGGCCATCGTCCCCAATGAGGAACCATTGGATGTCGGGGAACGTGATGATGAGGTTCCTCAGCTGGGTCTTCTTATGCTCCTGGCCGGATCGGAAGAGTCCCGTCGGGGTCGGCCCCCAGTCGGTGAGAAGGAGCGGGCCCGTCGGGAACCCGTTGAGCGTGAGGAAGATTTCGAGGGTCGGCAGCGTATTCCACGCACCCGTCGATAGATAGAAAACCGGAGCATCTGGATGATCGGCGAGCACCTCGCGGTAGAACTCTGCCATGCCCGGCACCGGTTGACGGGTGTTCGTGTGGCGCACCCAGGAGTTCCAGGCGGCGAGGAGCATACGGGGAAGCCACGTGATCATGACGGTGTCGTCGATGTCGGAGACCAGGCCGTGGCTTGCGGAGGGGTTGACGACAAGGACCTTCGCCGTAATCGGCTCGGCCGCTGCAGCCTCGATGACGACCTCGTGCCACCCGGGCTCGAGCCCGTGGTCCTGGACGAGGACGTCGAAATAGCCGGAGCGATCGGTGCGTGTTGAGATCACCTTGTCGCCTGCCCGCACTGTGACGGGGAGGAAGCCGACCTGGGTGGTGAAGAACTGCCGCCATCCGCGCTGGGCGGTTTCGGATAGCTTCTCGGCGTGCTCAAGGGCCTCCTTGACCACCGAGTGGGTCGAGGTCGGCAGACGCAGCGGCTTGAACAGTGGCTTGGCGTCGGGATCCGCCATGACGGTCCGGCCGAGTACGTGGAGTGATCTCGTCGAACCATAGCCGGTGAAGCCGATGATCGACGGTCGCCAGCCCTTCTCGACACGGGTGACCGTCCCTCGTCGATTGAGGGAATCTTCGAAGCGTCGTGCGAAGTCTGCTAGCGCCATGCGGACCAGTCTACGGATATTCGCGCGCCGGACGAGCCGTTCTGACGGTCCGTCAGGGACGGAGGTTGCTCGCTCGCGGCGAGCGATCCGTCGGCGTGAGGGCGGCAGCACCATCTCTGGGCCGGAGAGAGTGAAGCCGCAGGTCAGGGGCGTAATTGCGGACAAAGTGGTCAGAGCGCGTCCACTCTGAGAGAAGCCTGGCCCAGATCCCCACCGAGTCTCGCATATCACTATCGGGGGTACTGGGGCCGGGTTTAGACTGCATGCGATGACAGTACTCGCAGCACCCCAGACCAGCCCCTCCCGGCACGTTCCGCTCCGGGAGATTTTTTCGGTCCTGGCAGTAATCGCTCTTCTTGTGGGACTCAACCTCGCCGCCCACTTCACGCCGCTGACGCCCTTCTAAGTGTCAAGCAGCAATCTGCGTCTGATTGATTACCTGGGTTCTGGTTTTGAGCGCGTAGAACATTTCCCGTGCGAGGTATCGTTTCACGCACCTGAGGGCTTCCATTTTGGAGTGCCCTTCGGAGAGTTTCTTCGCCACATAGTCCTGGGTTCTCGGGTCGGTTCTGAGTCTGCCGATCGCGATGATGTGCAGGGCAGAGTTGGCTTGCCGGTCACCACCCCTGTTGAGCCGGTGACGGTGTGTTTTGCCTGATGATGCCGGGATCGGGCTCGCCCCACACAATGCTGCGAACGCGGCTTCTGAAGTCAGCCGGTCGGGGTTGTCTCCCGCAGTGATCAGCAGCTGAGCTGCAGACTCATAGCCGACCGCTGGTTTTTTGATGAGGTCTGGGGCGAGATGATCAACAATGTTTTTGATCATGACATCAAGATCAGCGATCTCATCAGTGAGTTCCAGGTACCTACGTGCAAGGGATTTCAAAGCGATCTTGTACGCGCCAGTGACATCGCGATACTTCGTGAGATCTGGTCGCCATGCGGCTAGGGTGCGGATGAGTTTCATGCGAGTCAGGGTGCGCAGCTGGTCACGGAGTTCGTCTGGTGCTGACACGATGTTCATGCGGATCATCTGTAACGCGACTCGTCTGGCAGCGACCGCAGTTTTACGGGACACTTTCAACACCCGTAGGGATTCAACCAGCCCGTCACGGGTTTTCGGGGTCACGGCACGCACCCGGGCATAGGCTGCGTGAGCAGCATTCTCTGCATCGAGGGTGTCGTCTTTGCCTTTGCGCCTTCGGAGGGCTTGGTCGGGGCCGGTGACTTCGAGTACTTCGATATCTTGTGCGTGGAGGTAGCGCAACAGGCCCGCCCCATAGGTGCCGGTGCATTCCACCCCGATCCTGGCGATCTGTCCGAAGGAGCGTAACCAGTGCACGAGCAGCTTGTACCCATGCCTGGTCGTAGGAAAGAATTCGGTTGCGAGTACCCGGTCGTGCTGATCAACTACCGCAGCAACATGCAGGTCTTTGTGGGTGTCTACGCCACCAACGACAGTGATGAAAGGTTGTGAGGTCATGAGGTTTCTCCAATCGATGTGCATTGTTTGTGGTGCTTTCGTATCGACCGGTAACCTGGACAAGACAGTAAAGAGAAAAGGTGTTCAGGCCCTTCTTGAGTCACATGATCACGGCGAGGCGAAAGCCTCGCCGTGAGTGTTCTCGAATGGTCGACAGGTCCGGGGAAAGACACGCTGGTCGATCAGAGTGTGAGTCAGAACCTTTCGGGAACACTCACGGCACCTGACCGACTGTTCAGGGGTCGATCGCTGTGTGGGTCAAACCATTCGAGAAGATCAGGCACTTCTATTCTTACTGTCGATGTGGTTCTTCACGGTTCCCCTCGGCGCGATCATCATCCTCGCCGTCGGCAAGGCCTTCGGCCACACGTGGGCCGACATCGGCCTATCTCGGAGAACCGTCAAGAAGGGCCTTATCTACGGCGGTATCGCCGCCGGGGCTGTTCTGCTCGCAGTCATCATCGGCATGCTCCTGCCGATCACTCGTGACTTCTTCCTCAGCGACACCTATTCGTCGGCACGCAAGGCGCTTGTCGCCGCGTTCATTCTCATCCCCATCCAGACGGTTCTGCCCGAAGAGCTGGCATTCCGCGGGATCCTCCACAGCTCGCTCCACAAGCTCGGCGGACTCAAAGCCGTCGTCATCATCGGCTCGCTGCTGTTCGGACTCTGGCATATCGGCTCCTCGCTCCACCTGACCGCGGGCAACGCCGGCCTCACGAACATTCTCGGCTCGGGAACCGGAGCCCAGTGGGCCGGAATCGGCCTCGCCGTCATCGCCACCTCGTTCGCGGGTGCCGCCTTCACGTGGCTGCGTCACCGAGCCGACTCGATCCTCGCCCCCATCGGCCTCCACTGGGCCTTCAACGCCTTCGGCGCGCTGGCCGCAGCGGCCGCCTTCCAGCTGTAGCGGGCGCCGCCCTCGCGTGCGAGCGGCCCGGACCATAGACAGAGCAGAGCAGGAGACAGCGGGACCCGCCACTACGGCGGGTCCCGCTGCATGTCAGGCGGAGCCTGTCAGCCCTTCAGTGCTGCGTTGACCACCTCGCGGGCGGCCTCCTGCACCTCGGCGAGGTGCTCTTCGCCCTTGAAGGACTCGGCGTAGATCTTGTACACGTCCTCCGTGCCCGAGGGGCGCGCGGCGAACCAGGCGTTCTTCGTCGTCACCTTGAGTCCGCCGATCGGCTCGCCGTTGCCGGGGGCGTTGACGAGGCGGTCGGTGATCTCCTCGCCCGCGAGTTCCGTCGCCGTCACATCCGAGGGGGACAGGGCGCCGAGCTTCGCCTTCTCCTCCTTGGAGGCGGGGGCGTCGATGCGGGCGTAGGCCGAGGGTGAGTGCTTCTCGACGAGCTCGGCGTGGAGCTGGGACGGCGTCCTGCCGGTCACGGCCACCATCTCAGCGGCGAGGAGGCAGAGAAGGAGGCCGTCCTTGTCGGTCGTCCACACGGTGCCGTCCCTGCGGAGGAAGGAGGCGCCGGCCGACTCCTCACCGCCGAAGCCGAGCGAGCCGTCGAGCAGGCCGGGCACGAAGTGCTTGAAGCCGACGGGGACCTCGACGAGGCGCCGGCCGAGGGCGTCGGCGACACGGTCGATGAGAGCGGAGGAGACGAGGGTCTTGCCGATCCCCGCGTCCTTCCGCCACCCCTCCCGGTGCGTAAACAGATAGTCGATCGCAACCGCGAGGAAGTGGTTCGGGTTCATGAGCCCGCCATCCTTCGTCACGATGCCATGCCGATCTGCGTCGGCATCATTGCCTGTCGCAATGTCGAACGGCGCGTCCCCGCTCATGCGGTCCCGCAGCGCCGCCATCGCGTACGGGGAGGAGCAGTCCATGCGGATCTTCTCATCCCAGTCGAGGGTCATGAACCGCCACGTCGGGTCGACCTCGGGGTTGACGACCGTGAGGTCGATTCCGTATCGCTCGGCGATGGCACCCCAATAGTCGACCGAGGCCCCACCCATCGGGTCCGCCCCGATCTTCACTCCCGCGGTGCGGATCGCCTCCATGTCGATGACGTTCTCCAGGTCGTCGACGTAGGCGGAGAGGAAGTCGTGGGTCCCCGTGCCGGGCGCGACGCGGGCCTCCTCGTACGGCAGGCGCGGAATTGACCGCCAGTCCTTCATGAGCTCGTTCGCGCGGGCCGCGATCCATGAGGTCGCCTCGGAATCGGCCGGGCCGCCGGTCGGCGGATTGTATTTGAAGCCGCCGTCGCGGGGCGGGTTGTGGGAGGGCGTGATGACAACCCCATCGGCCAGCCCCGGCCCCTTGACCCGGACACCCGCATCGGTGCCCGCGCCGTTGGCGCGGAGGATCGCGAGGGAGACTGCCGGGGTCGGGGTGAAGCGGTTGCGTGCATCGAGGCGGATCGTCACGCCGTGCGCCGCGAAGACCTCGACGGCGGTGCGCTGCGCGGGCTCCGACAGTGCGTGTGTGTCGCGACCGATGTAGAGCTCACCGTCATAGCCCTGCTCCGCGCGATATTCGACGATGGCGGCGGCGATGGCGGCGATGTGGCCCTCATTGAAGGCGCCGTCGAGGGACGAGCCGCGGTGCCCCGAGGTGCCGAAGGCCACGGGCTCGACCGGCTCACGGTCATAGTAGGCGGAGACGACCTCGTCGACGTCGATGAGGTCTTCTGGACGTGCTGGGGTACCTGCTCGATCACTCATGACTCAATAGTGCCACTCGAATCTTCGAATGGCGTGGGAGAACCGTCAATCAGCGGGCGCGACGACCTGCCAGCGCTCATCGAGGTAGACGGTTCGCCACTCGCCCCCGATATACTCCTCGGCCCACTCCTCGGCGTCGACGCGTCGGAGCCGGTCAACTGCCACCGCGTCGGGCACGACCTCCCCGAGAGTCCCGAGCCAATACGCATTCGTGTGCGGCACGAGGTAGGCGAGCAGACTGGTGTCGCTCGCCACCGTGTCGTATGACTGGGCGACGGCGAGTGCGCCTGACGCGTCCGCCTGCCAGCCCTCGCGGTCCCACAGAAGATCGACCCGGGTCTGGGTCAGCATGCCGATCGCCGCGGCGAGGGCGATGACGGGGGCGAGTGTCCGCCACCTGCCGGTCGCGGCCTCGATGAGGGCGACGGCGGCGATGGGAATGAGCGGGGCGGAGTAGTGGAACTCCCATCCCCAGTAGAAGCTGACATTGCCGACGAAGCGCCATGCGAGGGTCGGCAGCATGATGAGCATGAGGGGTGAGCGGACGCCGACGATGCCGGCGGCGAGGATGAGGAGGGCGACGGTGAAGGCCTTCTCCGGCATCCCGGCCGTCAGCTGGCTCACGAGCGAGAGATTGTCCGTGTAGTCCCACTGGCCGTACGGGTTGAGGGCCGGCAGGATCACCATCGTCGCCAGCGCGGCCCACACGAGACCCCAGGCGACAAAGAACAGCCCGAAGCGGAGATTCTCGCGGCTGCGCTCGCGGAGGTAGATCGCGAGGCCGAACGCGGCCACGGTCAGCCCCAGGTCCTCCTTGACGAAGACAAGCAGGGCAATGGCGACCGCGGCGTGGATCTTCCTGCCCCGCACCCACCACACGAGGCCGAATGCGAGGAGGGGGACCGCGAAGGCGATCTCGTGGAACTGTGCCCACACGGCGTTGAAGAGGCCCCACGACAGGACGTAGGAGCCGCCCACGAGGAGGGCGGGGCCGCGGCCCAGCCGCTCCTGGGCCAGGCTGACGATCGGCCACGCCGAGGCCGCGAACAGTGCCGACTGGATGACGAGCAGGGTGAAGCCCGTGGGGAAGAGCCGGTAGAACGGCGCGAGAAGGACGAGGATCGGGTGGAAATGATCGCCCAGCAGGTTGTATCCGTCGCCCTTGATGTCGACGATCGGGACCTCGACGTTCGCGTAGGCCTTCGCCAGCTGGGTGAAGATCCCGAGATCCCACGAGGGGGAGATGTAGTTGTCCCACATGATCCACGACAGGGCCGTGTAGAGGACGAAGGCGGCAAGGCTGAAGCCTGCCGGCATGAGTCGCCTCACGCAAGATCCTTCCGCTGGAGGTGGCGCAGGGCGAACCATCCGAGCGGAACCCCGCCCCAGAACGTGAGCAGGCGGTAGATGAGTGCGGTCGACAGTGCGATCGAGTAGGGGATTCCCGCGACCGCGAGACCGCCCGTGAGGGCAGCCTCAACGGGGCCGATACCGCCGGGGGAGGGCACGACCGAGCCGAGCGTGTTCGAGATGAGGAAGGTGATCGCGAGGGTCATGACGGGCAGCGTGTACCCGAAGGAGGCGAGCGAGAAGCCGAAGGCGGCCACATAGCCGACCGTCTGGAGAAGAGAGCCGGCAATGCCGAGGAGGATCTTGTCAGGATGCGAGATCAGCCAGACGACTCGGGGCCACACCTGGTCGAAGGTCGGCTGGATCTTTGCGGAGAGCCAGCGGCGCAGCGGCTTGATGAGGAGGAGTGCGGCGACGATGGCGAGCAGCGCGACGATCGTGAAGATGAGCGAGCCGGACGGCAGGGACAGGGCCCCCATCTCCCCCGTCAACAGGGCGACGAGGATGAGAGTGAGGATTGTCGTCACGAGCTGAGCGATCTGGACGAGGGAGACAGTCGCGACCCCGAGGGTGGTCGGAATTCCCTTCTTGTTGAGGTAGCGCAGGTTGAGGGCGGCGGGGCCGATGCCAGCCGGCATGACGAGCGTGATGATCGACGCGGCCACCTGGACGATTGTTGTCTCGCCGAGCGGGAGCCGTTCAGGCGTGTAGGCCTTGAGGTGGAGCGCCGCCCCAAAGTACGTGAGGACAGAGCCGCCGAAGGCGGCGACGAGGAACAGCGGATTCGCCTGCCGCATCGCCGCCCACACGTCGGCGAAGTTGATCGAGCCGAGCAGGATGTAGACCGCGAACACGCCGATCGTCACCGAGACGACCGTCTTCGGCGAGAAGCGCCGCACCTCGATCTGGGTCGGGGTCTCGTTCGAGGGGACGCGGGCCGAGATCGCCTCCCGCAGGCTCTTCGCAACGTCCTTCCCCATGCGCGACACCGTCTGACGGGGCAGGATGCTCCGCTGCATGATCGGAGCGGTCGTCAGCAGCTGCTCGCGGCTGTAGACGCGCTCGAAAGAGGCCAGCGCACGCTCGGTGCCGACGAGGGCTGCGAGCATGGTGATGCCCTGAGCGAGGTCGATGCGGCGGGCGATCTCGGACGAGGCGATCGTCCCGTCATGCCAGTTCGTGACGATGAGCTCGCCCTTGTCGAGGAGGACGATGCCGGCGTGGATGTTGCGGTGGGCGAGGCCCTTCCTGTGGGCGGTTGCGAGCACCTCCCACAGCTGGTCGATGACCTCGTCCGTCAGATCCTCCTCCTCCACCTCCGCGAGCGTGGGCGCGCGCAGCAGCTTCGTGAGGATGACGACGGAGTCATCGGAGGAGGAGACTCCGACGAGGTCGGGGCCGACGATGCCGCTGTGCTGGGCGGCAAGCGTCATGAGCGTGACCTTGTCGGCCGTGCCGTGGATCGTCGCATCCGACTGCCTGTACTGGATCCGCAGGCGGATCTTCGACCAGGTCGAGGAGAGCCACGAGAGGAGGTGCCGATCCCCATCGAGGACGGCGGCATGATGGGCGACGCCGCTGGAGTCGATGATGACGTAGTTCCGGGAGATCGTGTCCGAGCGGGGCACGGAGAATCGCTCGTAGTCCTCGAAGACGGCAACCGGGTCGACGGCCGCCTCGGGCACGATCCCCTCCGATTTCGAGTCCTCATCGACGATGTCGATGGGGTCGAATGCTCGGGTGAGGAGCTCCTGGATCTGGGCGATGCCGAACCGGTCCAGATAGCCGATCGGGGACGACGTCGTCACCCGCCACGCGTAGAGATTGTCGATGTCGATAGCCCCGACCCGAACGACCTCGGCGGCGTCGACGCCGGCTCGGCGGATGAGGCGGATGAGGCTGAGGCCGCCCGCGCGTTCGGGCACGGTGCCGATGAGGAAGACGACGAGCTGGCCGACGACGGAGCCGAGGAGGACGATGGAGATCGCGCCCGGCAGGGTCTGCTGACCCTGAAGGATCGAGAGGATGACGACGATCCACAGCAGCGGCCACGTCCAGCGCACCGACACGAGGGAGCCGCGGGTTCCCGCGGCCGTGCACAGCGCCGCGATGATCGCCATGTAGGGCACGAGGAGGATGATCGACTGGCCCTCGACGGCGACCGCGATCGTGTTCGTGATCGGGGAATCCGGCAGGTATTCCTTGAGCAGCCAGACCGTCACGTTTGACAGGATCCCGGCGAACACCATGGCGAGGACGGCGCTCGCGAGCGCCCGCCACCGCCGCGTCCACATGAGCTCCATGAGGACGGCGAGTGGGGCGAAGAAGGTGAGCAGGCCCTCGAGGATGTTGACCGGCATGATGAAGACCGCCGCGAGAAAGTCGTTCGTCGCCTCACGGACGTCCGTTGTCACTGCGACCGTCGTCGACGCGGCGTACACGGAGAACGCCAAGATGAAGACAATCCCTGCGAAGGAAAGAAGCGCGCCGAAAAGGTCGCGCGGCCTGCGTATCCACCGATCCTCGGCGTCGACGAGGAGAGCGGCTCTCCGTGTCATGAGGGGAGGGTCAGCGGTCCTGGTTGTAGGGATCGAGGCCCTGGCGCTCGATGCCGAGCAGCGAGTAGCTGCCGGCCTTCGAGACCGCGTCGCGCAGCGTATCGTCGTCCGCGCTGCCGGTCACGATGACCGTCGCGTTCGAGTCGGATCCGAGGGTCACCATGATCTCGTTGAGCGATCCGATGTTCTCGAGCTGCTCAACGACCTTCGCGACGTCGACATCGCTGTTGATGCCCGTCATCTTGAGCTGAATCATGAGTCCTCCTCGGCTGCTGATCCGACCAGTCTGCCGGTTGTCGCATCGATGAGCCAGTCGGGGGTCGCAGATCCGGGCCGCGGGTATTCCTCGAGGTCCTTCTTCCAGTCGTCGACCGGGACCTGGGACGCCCACATCGGCTGGTCCTGCTTGTTGAAGCCGAAGTTGCCGGTGCCGGTCGAGTCGAAGACGAACTTGGCGAGGAAGAACCCGCCGTCCTCGGGCGTGTACGTGTTCTTCTTCAGCTGGCGGGTGTAGTGGACGAGCGAGGTCGGGATCGAGGTCAGTCGCTCCGTCTCGCCGTCCTTCGTGTACTCGCCGAGGAACACGAAGTGATTGCCGACGATCTGCATGAACAGGGTGATGGAGGAGAAGCCGTCCGGGACCGCGTTGACGAGCAGCTTGAACATGTCGGGGATGAGGGCCGTCGTGTCGGTGAGGTCCTTGCCCACCATGTCGTTCGACATTGCGGGCCGGATGTCGTCGATGACCCACGTCGTCGGTGTGGCGTTGCGGACCTGGGCCTTCATGCCCTCGAGCGGCACAGCCTTGACGAACACGGTCGGCGCGTAGCGGGAGTAGCCGTTCGCCCGCGCGTACGGGGCGTCCGGCAGGAGCGCCTGCACTTCGAGCATCGTCTGATTGTCGCGCCTGATCGGCCGCAGCACCCGGGCGGGAAGCCCATCGACCTTCGCGATCTTCTGCGACTCGTAGATCTCCATGTCCTCGCTGTAGGCGAGCCTCTTCGCCCAGAGGCCGGATTCGATCTGCTCGAACCCCTCCTCGGTGGGCGGCTCCGCGGGGGAGACGAGCGTGACGGCAACCGGCCTGCCATCCTCGATCTCGACGTCGCACGGGATCTCGCCCCAGGAGCGCTTGATGACGGTGCCGATGAAGTTCGAGGGGACGATCGCCTTGAATCCGGCCTCTGTCTCCCAGCCGTAGGCGACGCCATGGTAGGCGGCGACCATCTCCGGCTCATCCTCGCCCGGCATATGCTTCCAGATCGTCGATCCCGCGGTCACCCGGGCGGGCTCGACCCACAGGAGGCTCGTCTCGAGCCCCGCGGCCTTCGCGACGCCGGTCGCGTCGAAGGGGAGGACTTCGAAGATGCCGCCGAGGAACGCCTCCGGGTGGAGGGGGCCCACGGCCCGGCGGGACTGGACGAGCGGGCCCGCGACGAGCTCCATCGAGTAGAATGGCTCATCGGTCTTGAACGGGCTGCCCTCGAAGCCGAGCTGGAACAGCTCGATGAGGTCGGGGATCTCGGTGATCTCATCGATGTCGTCGGCGATGACGGCGAGGCCGGAGATGTAGTCGAGGCCGTTCTCCGTGAAGCCGCGCACTTGGCCGGGTGTCAGTGGCAGAGAGTAAGTATTCGACACGATTCCTCAATCTTTCTGGGTCCACAACCGAGGGTACTGCATTACGCTTGGTCCATGCGTCTCGGAGTCCTTGATATTGGGTCGAATACGGTCCACATGCTTGTCGTCGATGCCCACTACGGTGCTCGGCCAGCCCCGGCTGCCGATGACCGCACCGTCGTCCGGCTCATGAAGTATCTCGACGATGACAATCGGATCGTCGACGAGGGTGTGACCGCCCTCCGGGAGGCCGTCAGCCGCGCGATGGTGTTCGCCGAGCGCTTCGGCGCCCAGGAGGTCATCGGCATGGCAACCTCGGCCCTGCGCGAGGCGGCGAACGGCCCCGAGGTCCTCGCCGGGCTCGAGGAGCTGTCCGGCATCAACCTCACCGTCCTGTCGGGCAAGCAGGAGGCCGACCTGACCTTCCTCGCGGCGCGCCGCTGGCACGGGTGGGCGGCCGGCCGCCTCCTTGTCCTCGACATCGGCGGCGGCTCCTTCGAGGTCGCCTACGGCACGGACGAGAATCCCGAATTCTCCGCCTCGGTCCCGCTCGGTGCGGGCCGCCTGACGAGGCAGTTCCTCACGGATGATCCGCCGACCGAGAAGCAGGTCGAGGAGATGAGGGACTACATCAAGATGGAGATGAAGCCGCTCGCGGACTCTCTCAAGCAGCTGCCGAAACCCGACCATGTTGTCGGAACATCGAAGACCTTCCGCTCCCTCGCCCGACTCGGCGGCCAGCTCGTCGCCGTCGTCGGTCCGACCGAGCGCCGCCGCATGTCCCGCTCCGACCTCGAGGACTGGGTCCCGCGGCTCGCCAAGATCCCCGCCGCCGCCCGCACAGAGCTTCCCGGCATCACCCCCGAGCGCACCTTCCAGATCGTGGCTGGAGCCGAAGTGGCGTGGCGTGCGATGAAGTCCCTCAAGCTCGACCGCATCGAGATCTGCCCCTGGGCCATGAGGGAGGGCGCGATCCTCCACTACCTCGAGAGCCAGATACGCAACGGGGACGCGGTCTAGCCGGGCGAGGTCGGCGCCTGCAGTCGGCGACGTCCTGCTGAACGGAATTAGACAGACGAATCAGACAGAGAAGAAGCGGGAGCCATTCGGCTCCCGCTTCTCCGTCTTCGCTTACTTCTGGCCGAGTCCAGCTCAGCGCTGCTCAGGATCCTCAGGTGTGGCGGCGCTGGACGCGTCGGTGCTGGACGTGTCGGTGCTGGCCACTGAGCCGCTCTCATGCTCCGGGGCCTCGGTGGCCTCCGCCTGTGTGCCGTTCTTCGCCTTAATGCTGCTGATGGAACGGCGGGCCACCCACCAGATGAGGAGGGCGAGGACGATGATGGCGACGACGGTGGAGAACGTGCTCACCCAGTCCTCGACGACGTGCCAGTTCTCGCCGAGGGCGTAGCCCGCGCCGATGAGGATCGTGTTCCAGATGAGGGAGCCGCCGAGCGTGAGGGCGGTGAACCCGGCGAGCCTCATCCTCGTGACGCCGGCCGGGATCGAGATGAGGGAGCGGAAGATCGGAATCATGCGGCCGAGGAACACGGTCCACTTGCCGTGCCTGTCGAACCACGCTTCGGTCCGCACAATGTCATCGACATTGACGAGCGGCAGGGCGCCCATGATCCTCCGGGTGCGTTCCCGGCCGAGGGCCGCGCCCACGCCGTAGAGCGCCCACGCGCCGACCACGGAGCCGGCCGTGCACCAGATGATCATCTCAACGAGGCCGAGGGTGCCGACCGACGCGGTGAAGCCCGCCAACGGCAGGATGATCTCGGACGGCAGGGGCGGGAAGAGGTTCTCGAGGCCGATGAGGAGGAAGGCCCCGAAACCTCCGAGCGTCTCCATGACATCAACGGCCCATCCGGCGATGCCGGTCAGCTCCTGCTGCATTATTCTCCCAAATGATCGACGAGCTTCGAAGCCAGGCCAGTGTAGCCTGCCGGCGTCAGCTCAAGCAGGCGGGCCTCGATCTCGGCGGGGATTCCGAGGGAGGAGATGAAGTCCCTCATCATCTCCTCGGTGACCTTCTGCCCGCGAGTGAGGTCCTTGAGCCGCTCGTACGGGTTGTCCATGCCGGTCGCCCCATTGATCGCGGCGGCCCTCATCGCCTGCTGGATCGGCTCACCGAGCACCTCCCACGCATTGTCGAGGTCGCGGGCGAGCGCCTCGGTGCCGACCTCGAGCCCCGCGAGGCCCCGGGTGACGTTGTCGATCGCGAGGAGCGAGTGGCCGAAGGCGACGCCGATGTTGCGCTGGGTGGACGAGTCGGTGAGGTCGCGCTGCATGCGGCTCGTCACGAGCGTCGCGGCGAGCACATCGAGCAGGGCGCAGGAGATCTCAAGGTTGGCCTCCGCGTTCTCGAACCGGATCGGATTGACCTTGTGCGGCATTGTCGACGAGCCGGTCGAGCCTTGCGCGGCGAGGTTCTGGTGGAAGTAGTCGAGGGAGATGTAGGTCCACACGTCGGTCGCGAAGTTGTGGAGGATCCTATTGAAGCGGGCGATGTCGGAGTACAGCTCGGCCTGCCAGTCGTGGGACTCGATCTGGGTGGTGAGCGGATTCCACGTCAGCCCGAGCGACTCGACGAAGAGGCGGGAGTGGGTGATCCAGTCGACCTCCGGCAGGGCCGCGACGTGGGCGCCGTACGTGCCGGTCGCGCCGTTGATCTTGCCGAGGTACTCGGTCTTCGCAATCCGCTCGAGCTGGCGGGTGAGCCGCCAGGCGAACACCGCCATCTCCTTGCCGAGGGTGGTCGGGGTGGCCGTCTGTCCGTGGGTGCGGGACAGCATCGGCTGATCCCGGTGCTCGTAGGCGAGCTCCTCGATCGCGCCGACGAGCCGCTTGGCGGCCGGCAGCCACACGGTGTGCACGGCATCCCTGATCGTCAGTGCATACGCGAGGTTGTTGATGTCCTCGGAGGTGCAGAAGATATGGACGATGTCGGGGTACTTGACCCTCCGGCGCAGGTAGTACTCGACTGCCTTGACGTCGTGGCGGGTCTCGGCCTCGATCTCGGCGAGCTCGGCGGCGTCGACGACGATCCCCCGCATCTCCTCCCGCTCCTCGGGGCTGAACTCGCCGGGCAGGATGCCGGCGTCGACGAGGTAGATGAGCCATTCGACCTCGACCGTGACACGCGCCCTGTTGAGTGCGTCTTCGGAGAGATGGTCGACAAGGGGGGACACTGCTGATGCGTACCGGCCGTCAAGCGGGCTGAGAGTGCTCATGGCACCATGCTAGCGACACGTGGCCGTTTGCCGCCCGCTCCGCCACAGAGTGTGGGGGTTCTCGGATTCCGCCATCGTCTGTTGCCCCGACCGGCTCTTATCGTCGAAGATGAAGGCATGACCCACGACGCTCTGCCATGGACGGCCCACTACCAGCCGGGTGTTCCCGCTGAGATCGAGATGCCGACCGACTCCCTCATCGAACTCGTCGAGACCGCTGTTGAGCAGGGCGGCGAGCGCCCCGCTATGACCTTCTTCGGCCGCGAGACGACGTACGCGACCCTCGGGGAGCAGATCGCCTCCGTCGCCGAGGGGCTGCGCCGGCTCGGCGTGCGCCCCGGCGACCGCGTCGCCCTCATCCTCCCCAACTGCCCTCAGCATGTCGTTGCGTTCTACGCGGTGCTGCGGCTCGGTGCGATCGTCGTCGAGCACAATCCGCTCTATACAGAACGAGAGCTGCTCGCCCAGTTCAACGACCATCGCGCCCGTGTCGTCATCGCCTGGGATACGTCTGTTGAGAAGATCCAATCCTTCGATGTCGATTCCATCGTCGCCGTCAACCTGCTCGATGAGTTCCCGGTACTCAAGCGCTGGGCGCTCGGCCTGCCGGTCGCCTCCCTCCGGAAGAAGAGGGACGCGCTGACAACGGTGACAATGGGCACCATCCCCTGGAAGGACCTGCTGTCTGGGCCCGCGCTTGCGGACGAGCATCCGCGGCCCGACGTCGACGACCTCGCCGTCATCCAGTACACGTCGGGGACGACGGGAGCCCCGAAGGGGGCAATGCTCAGCCACCGGAACCTGTACGCGAACGCCCGCCAGGGCGAGGCGTGGATGCTGGGCGCGCAGACGGGCCGGGAGAACGTCTACGCGCTGCTGCCGATGTTCCACGCGTTCGGTATGACCCTTTACCTCACCTTCGGGATCCTCAAGCAGGCCAACCTCATCCTCTTCCCGCGCTTCGATGTCGACCTGGTCCTCGACGCGGTGAAGAAGCACCCGCCGACGGTCTACTGCGCGGTGCCGCCGATCTACCGGAAGACAGCTGAGCGCGCGAAGGAGCGCGGCATCTCCCTCTCATCGGCCGCCTACTGCATCTCCGGAGCCATGAAGCTGACCGACGACATCGTCGAGATGTGGGAGGCGCAGTCCGGCGGGCTGCTCGTCGAGGGCTACGGCATGACCGAGTCCTCGCCTGTCGCGCTCGGCAACCCGTTCCACGCGACACGGCGCACCGGCACGATCGGGATCCCCTTCCCCTCGACTGAGATGAGGGTTGTCGACATCGAGGATCCGGCCGGGGAGGTCGCCCAGGGCGAGCAGGGTGAACTGCTCCTCCGCGGCCCGCAGGTGTTCCAGGGCTACTGGGAGAACGAGGAGGAGACGAGAGAGACCCTCCTGCCCGGGGGCTGGCTTCGCACTGGAGATATTGTCACCGTCGACGAGGATGGCTTCACGACGATCGTCGACCGGGTCCGCGAGCTCATCATCACCGGCGGCTTCAACGTGGCACCCTCGGAGGTCGAGCAGATCCTCGTCACGCACCCGGCGATTGAGGATGCCGCGGTGGTCGGCTTCGACAGTGGATCCGGCGAGGAGGTGGTGGCCGCCGTTGTCATCACCAAGGGCGAGACCCTCGACACGGAGGCGGTGCGGGCCTACTGCCGCCAGTACCTGGCCGGATACAAGGTGCCCCGCCGCATTGTGCCCGTCCTCGACCTGCCGAGGTCGATGCTCGGCAAGGTGCTCCGCAGGGAGGCGAAGGCCCAGATCGAGCCCTATCTCAGACAGCGCTGAGCGTGAGTCAGTCAGGCGCAGCAGGCGGTCAGGCGTAGCGGGCCGCCGTGCGGACCGTCTGGTTGCCGTAACTGCCGCCGAAGAGTGAGGCGTGGACGATGAGGATGTGGAGCTGGTGCAGGCCGACCCGCTCTCGCCATCCGTCCGAGAGGGGATGGACCTCCTCGTATCCGCCGATGATGTCCTCACCATGCGGCACGCCGAACACGGTGAGCTGCGCAAGGTCCGACTCCCGGTGGCCGGTGTGCGAGGCGGGGTCGATGAGCACGGCCCCCGACGGGGACCACATGACGTTCCCGGACCACAGATCGCCGTGGAGGATCGACGGTTGATCGTCGGTGTCGAACACGCCGTCCCGCAGGCGCTCCGCGAGCGCATGGATCGTGTCGGCACCATCGGCATCGATCGATCCGCCCGCGAGGGCGGAGTCGAGGTAGGGGAGGATCCGGTCCTCCGCGTAGAAGACTCCCCACGGCCGGGCACCCCCGGTCACGAGAGGGAGGGCCTCCTGGCCCATGGTCCCCGCGCCGTGCTCGGCGAGGTCGAAGCCGGGCGGGGCCTGTCCGAAGACGCGATCTCCGCCGTGGGAATGAAGGCTGGCGAGCATCCTCCCGAGCTCGCGGGCATGCTCCCGCGTGGCGGGTGCGCTCTCGATCCGGACTGTCGCGAGCGACGTCTCCTCCACCCAGGCGAGTTCGGCGGCCCGGGCGCCGTGCGCAGCAAGATCGGCCAGCCCCGCCGCCTCGAAGGCGATCTGGCGCCGACTGCCCCGCTTGACGAAGGTCATCGGCGCAGGCTCTTCGGCAGGAACGCGTCGATGATCATGATGATGATGGCGACGACGAGGCCGCCGGCAACGGCCCACCAGAACCCGTCGACCGTCATGCCCCAGCCGAATTGATCGGCGATCCACGAGGAGAGGAGGAGGATGAGGGCGTTGACGACGAGCGCCCACAGTCCGAGGGTGAGGATGTAGAACGGGATCGACAGGACGACGATGATCGGCCGGATGATCATGGAGACGAGGGTGAAGATCGCTCCGATGCCGAGGAGGTAGAGCGCGAACTGCGTGTCGGACTGGGCGGCAGGGGCCTCGATGCCGGGCAGCAGCAGGCTCGTCAGCCACAGGGCGAGCGCGGAGACCAGGGTGCGAACAATGAACTTCATGGGCACCACACTACTGAGTGGGAGATGATGGGTGCATGAGCCTGTTCCGTGATGACCTGTCCGCCATTCCCGCCTACGTGCCCGGCAGGCCCGGCGCGGACCCCTCGGTCATCAAACTCTCCTCGAACGAGATGCCCTACGGCCCGTTCCCCTCGGTTCAGGCCGTCATCGCCCAGGGCATCGGCTCCCTCCACATGTATCCGGACATGCACGCGACGAGGTTGACGGCGAGGATCGCCGCGTTTCACGGCGTGAGCGCGGACAGCATCGTCGCCTCGAATGGGTCGGTCGCCATGATCGAGAAGATCCTCGACGCCGCCTGCTTCCCGGGCAGTGAGGTCGTCATCGCCTGGCGCAGCTTCGAGGCCTACCCCATCGCCATCACCGTCGCTGGCGGCACGGCCGTTCCGGTCCCACTCACCCCGGCGGGCGGCCACGACCTCGATGCGATGGCGGATGCGGTCACGGACAGGACCGCCGCGATCATGGTCTGCTCACCGAATAACCCAACCGGCACGGCCCTCACCCACCGGGAGCTGTTCCGCTTCCTCAAGAGGGTGGGCGACGACGTGCTCGTCGTCCTCGATGAGGCCTACATCGACTTCGTCCGCATGGTCGACCCGATCCGCTCGGTCGAGCTCCTGGCCGATCACCCGAACCTTGTCATCCTCCGCACCTTCTCGAAGGCCTACTCGCTCGCCGGCCTCCGGGTCGGCTACGCGATCGCCCACCCGGACGTCGCCGCGACCCTCCGTGCGGTCGCCACCCCCTTCGGCGTCAACTCCCTCTCCCAGAGCGCGGCGATCGCCGCGCTCGACGAGGCGGACGAGGTGCGGATGAGGACGGACTTCGTCGCCGCCGAGCGGAAGCGCGTCGCGGCAGAACTTGCCGCACTCGGGTTCGACGTGCCGCGCTCTGAGGCGAACTTCCTGTGGCTGGAGATGGCGGACACGGAGCCGTTCGTTGAGGCCGCGACCCGCAGCGGGATCACCGTCCGCGCGTTCCCGGGCGATGGAGTCCGCATCAGCATCGGCTCGACCGCCGCGAACGAGCGGATTACGGCGGCTGCTCGTCTCTACGCCGCCCGGTGACTGCGGCGCGGGGACCGGACGGTCGCCGTTGGTCGGTGAGCGAAGGCCGGTGTTGTGAGGATGAATCAGTGACGTCCGCGCCGTGCCCGCTTCGGAACCGGAGCTTCAGGGCAGGACATCGCGCCTTCAGGGCGACAGGCCGGGCCTGACGCCGGGCTTGGCACTGTCAGAGGAGGAGCGACCCGGTCACCGCGATGGTCGTCACGACCTCCCACATGCCGATGGCCTTCGCCGAGATCCTCCGGCCGATCCTCCGTGAATAGGTGGCGACCGCCCACGTCCGGGCGGTGACGGCCCACCAGACAATGGCGTGAAGGATGGGGACGACCCCCATCGCCGCCAGCACCGTCGCAGCGACGGCGAAGACCGCGTGATATCCGACCGCCAGCCAGAAGAACCCCTCGTTGCCGCGCTCGCGGATGTTCGTTTTCACGTAGAAGGCGGTGCCGATGAAGTAGGCCGTGATCGAGGCCGCCGCCAGCCACATCCAGTCCCACGCCTCCCAACCATGCCTGCCCGCGGGCACGGTGCCGAGGACCGTGGCGAGGTGGAAGGCGACCGGGGTGAGGAGCCCGGCCGCGAGGACCGTGACGGTGTCGTTGAGCAGCGAGCGGTCCCTCCGGTTGATCGACTGGTGGAGGGTGATGAGGACGAGCGGCGCGAAGACAGGGATCCAGATGAGGAGCTCCGGCACGAGGAGAGCGAGCGGCAGTCCCGCGAGCGCCGTGAGCGCGCCGTAGACGATGACGGGCCGGCGGTAGCGGGGCTTACGGCGGGACCGCAGCCACAGCCCGGTCGAGAAGAAGGCGAAGTAGCCGATCCACCACACGGCGAGCAGGAGCAGATGCTCGAGATGGAAGGAGGAGAGGATCATTCCGACGAACGGAGGGACGATGATCATCGCCCATGCGCCGTGATAGTTCGGCACCCACCCTTTAGAAGCCATACCTCATTATCACGGATAAAATCGTGAAGATTTGGGACGTAGGGATGCTCGGGTCAGAAGGTTCGGGATCCCGTGCGGTTGACCTCGAAGCCCTTACCCGACAGCTGGGACCAGCACTCGACCGAGGAGTTCTCCTTGACCTCGCACGCGAAGTTCTCGTTCGCGTAGACACCCGGACCGACCTCGTTCTCGGACTGGAGCCGCCAGGAGCACAGCGCGTTCGCATCTGTCGACTCCTGGACGACGAAGGTCTGGGTGTACGTCTCGCATGAGGCGGGGATCGAGGGGAAGGAGTACGTGTAGATCGAGCACGCGGCGCGGGTGCTCTCGAGCGTGCAGTGGATGTTGCGGCGGTCCGTCGAGAAGTGCGAGATCGTAGTCGCGCCGTCCGGGGCGGGCCGGGCCCTGCTCACCCAGTCGGCCTCGGCAGATATCTGGGACAGCTCGAGGGCGGCTCCCGGGCCCGAGAGTCGGGCCGAGAGCTCGAGCGAGAAGTCCTTCGGGCAGGTCTCGTCCACCCGGTGGAGGGTGTCGATGATGAGCTGGCGGTCGTCCTCCGCCAGTCCGCCCGAGGAGGCCGTCACGAGGTCCGACAGGAGGGCTGCGTCGTTCTCGGGGTTCTCGCAGGCGGGGGCATTGACCATGGCGATGATCGGCTCGCGTGCGATCGCGACCGGGTCCGTGGTCGAACCCGAGTCGTCCGTCTGCTCGGCAGCCTCGGACTGGGTCTGCCCGGGGCCGGTGAGTGAGCCTGCCGCGATGTCGCCGGCGCCGCGGATGATCGCGGACCAGATGAGGAAGATGATGATCGACAGCATGATGCCCAGGATGATGAGCATGGACTTGACCCCGGCGCTCAGTCCCGGTGCCTTCTGCGGCTCGTTATTCATCGTCGCATCCGTCTTCTCTCCCCCGCCCTCGGCGGCGGGATGGGTCAATCTTGGCACAGGTCGCCGCCCGCGGTCATTTTCCGCCCCGCGCCCGGGCCGCCAGCATCTCGTTATAGGCCCTCAGCTCGGCATCGTCATCCCGGTCGGCCCGGCGGTCACTCTGCTTCGCCTGCCGATCCTCGGACATGCTCCACGCGACGGCGACCGCGATCGCGAGCGCGACGGTTGGGAACTCGCCGATGCCCCAGGTGATGGCGCCGCCGACCTCCTGGTCGGCGAGGGCGTCCACCCCCCACGGCAGTCCCAGCCATCCGAAGAACTCGTTCGCGAGCACGCTCGTCGAGGAGATGACGGCGATGCCGAAGAAGGCGTGGAATGCCATCGTCGCGAACAGGAGGACAAGACGCAGCGCGTACGGTGGCCGTGTCGGTCCGGGGTCGATCCCGATGAGGGCGTTGGTGAACATGTACCCGGCCAGCGTGAAGTGGGCGACCATGAGCAGGTGACCGACATGCGTCGTGAGGGAGAGATAGAAGAGGTCCGTGAAGTAGAAGAGGACGAGGGACCCCGCGAAGTTGATGGCGGCGATGATCGGGTTCGCCCAGAAGCCGCCGTAGCGGGAGTGGGCGACCGCGAGGAGGATCTCCCGCCCGCCGCGTGAGCCGTCGGTGCGGGCGGGCACGGCCCGCGCCACGAGTGAGACGGGCGCGCCGAGGACCATGAGGATGGGGATGACCATGGCGAGCACCATGTGCATGAACATATGGGACGAGAAGAGGACCGCCCCGTAGACCGTCGGCCCGCCGTTCGTGATCCAGAAGAACACGACCATGCCGAGCACCCATGAGAACGTCCGCGCACCCGACCATGCATCGCCCCGGCGCCGCAGGCGCCTGGCCCAGCGCACGTACTGGACAATGCCGACGACGGCGACGAGGGCGAGGATCGGCTCCAGTCGCCACTGGGTGAGGTAGTTGATCGCCTCCGGGTAGGGCGGGACAGGGTTCTGCGACAGGAGGAAGGTCGGGGACGGGTCGGGCACGGGGTCCTGCGGCACCGGCGGCGCCGAGTTGCCAAGCGCTGCGGCCACGCCGATGATCCCGGCCATGAGGAGGCCCTCGCCGACGGCGAGACGCGTGAAGGGCCGCGGCGTCGACTCGACGACGGCGATCGTCCGCCTGCGGTGGATGAGGCCCGCGAGGGCGAGCAGGCCGGTCGCGAGCACCTTCGCAAGGAGCAGCCTGCCGTAGCTCGTCGTCACGAGCTCGCTCGGTGCGTTGAAGCGGATGAATGCCGCGAGGAACCCCGAATAGACCGTCAGGCCCACCGCCCACCCCGCGATCGCCGAGTAGCGGTGGACGTAGGATGCGAGGCGGCGCTGCCGGGGCGCGGTCGCGAGGAGGGCGATGAGGCCACCCACCCACGCGCTCATGGCGAGCAGGTGGATGTAGATCGAGGAGACGGCGAGCGTGTGGGACGCGGCCCCGGAGGCGTGGCCGGTCAGTGCGATCGGAACCATGGCGACGGCGGAGAGCCCCACGCCCCAGGCGGCCCCGCCGAGGGTTGAGACCATGACGGCGACGATCGAGACGAGCACCGTGAGGACGACGGACCAGACCATGATCTGGCCGAGCTCGATGGCGGTGATGAACTGCCACAGGCCCGCGCCGAGGGAGGGAGAGGTGAGTGCGATGCCGCCGACCTGCGAGTAGGTGACGATGAGGAGCGCGGCCTCGATGATCGGCCAGATGATCGCCGCTGTCCGTGAGAACCGCATGATCCGCGACCACTCGGGCGAATCGTACGTGACCCTCCTGCGCGGCCGCTCCTCCATCGTCGGCGAGTAGATGGTCGCGGCGACGAGGAAGCCGCCAAGGGTGAGCGCTGCCGTGAAGTCGCGGGCGTACGTGAGGAGAGGGACCGCCCACCGCGTCGCCGCCCCCGGGTCTGCGAGGAGTGCCTCCGCGTAGATTCCGGTCGTCAGACCGGCGACGATCGTGGCGAGGACTCCGACGATGATCGGCCAGGAGATCCCCGCCGGATTGAGCAGGCGTAGGGTAGTGGTCACCCCACAAGAGTATGTCCTCGGGCAGGTGGGCGTGATCCAATGATGTCGAGGGGAGAGACATGCAGGTTGCGAACGGTCAGATCGCCGACGAGGAGATGACGAGGGCCCGCGAGGTGCTGGCCCGGATCGGCGAGATCTTCTCGGCGACCGTCGTCGGACAGGAATCCCTCTACCGAGCCCTCATCGTCGCCCTCATGGCCCGCGGGCATGTCCTCCTCGAATCGGTGCCCGGGCTGGCGAAGACAACAGCCGCGGTCACCCTCTCGGAGGCGATCTCCGGCTCCTTCTCCCGCATCCAGTGCACGCCGGACCTCATGCCGAACGACATTGTCGGCACCCAGATCTACACGTACGAGACGGGCACGTTCTCAACCCAGCTCGGGCCCGTCCACGCGAACATGGTGCTGCTCGACGAGATCAACCGCTCGTCGGCGAAGACCCAGTCGGCGATGCTCGAGGCGATGCAGGAGCGGCAGACCTCGATCGGCGGGACCATCTATCGCCTGCCGGACCCGTTCATGGTGCTCGCCACCCAGAACCCGGTCGATGAGGAGGGCACATACGTCCTTCCCGAGGCGCAGATGGACAGGTTCCTCCTCAAGGAGGTCCTCACCTATCCCACCCCCTCCGAGGAGATCGAGATCCTCACGAAGACCGCGGAGCGGGCCTTCGGCAGAGAGACCGAGCCGGTCACGACCGATGATGTCCTCTTCCTCCAGGGCATCGCCAGCCGAGTCTACGTCGATCAGGCGATCAAGGCCTACGTCGTCGCCCTCATCAACACGACCCGGGGTGGCGGCCCCCGCCCCATCCCCGACATCGGCCGGCACGTCCGGGTCGGCGCCTCCCCGCGCGGCTCGCTCGCCCTCATGCGGGTCGGCCAGGCCCGCGCCCTCCTCGAGGGTCGGAACTATGTCGTCCCCGACGACATCAGGATCATGCGGCACTCGGTGCTCCGGCACCGGCTCATCCGCACCTACGACGCTCTCGCGGCCGAGATCCCGCCGGAGGCGATCATCGACTCCGTCTTCGCGGCGGTGCCTGCGCCATGAGGCGCAGGGGGAATGCCGCCTCCCGCATGGCTCTCGTGCGGGCCCGGCTCGAGCTGCCGACGATCCGCCGCGCGGTCGGGCACGCGGAGGGCCAGCATTCCTCGATCTATACCGGCCATGGAATCGACTTCGACGATCAGGTCGACTACCAGGTCGGTGATGAGGTCTCCGCGATCGACTGGAAGTCGTCCGCCCGGGTCGGCCATCCGATCATCCGCCGCTTCGAGCGGGAATCGGATGTCTTCACCCAGCTCGTGCTCGACACGGGTGCCGAAATGCTGGCGGCGGCCCCCTCCGGGGAGCGGAAGTCCGACATCGCCCTCTGGGCGGCCGATGTTCTCGCCTACCTCGGCTCGAGCCGAGGCGACCGGCTCGGCCTCGTCTGGGGGGACGCAGTCTCGGGCGGCGCACTGCCGGCGCGGCACGGCCGGGATCATCTCGAGTTCCTCCTCAACCGGGCAGCGAGTGCCTACGAGCAGACCCGGGCGGGCAGCGATGTCGCCGGGCTGCTCGGCCACGTCCTCACCCTGACCCGCCAGCGATCCCTCATCGTCCTCGTGACCGATGAGGCGTGGCCGCAGCCGAGCGACGTCGACATTCTGCGGAGGGTGCGAGCTCGGCACGAGCTTCTCGTCGTCCGGGTCGCCGACATGCCGATGACGGCCGACCATGAGCGGATGGTCGACATCGGGCAGGGGATCGCCCTGCCGGCCTACGCGCGGCGGGACCCGGAGCTGGCCCGCATGCTGGCCGAGCAGCGGGCCGCCCTCATCGAGGGTACGCGGAGGCTGTTGAGGGCCCACCGGGTCAAGCAGAGCGTTGTCGCCTCGTCGGAGGATGTTGTCCCCGTCATCGTCGAGACCCTCCGGAGGGGGGTCCGTGGCTGACTCACTCGCGACGCCCTTCGGCCCGCCCCCGCTGTTCCTCATCATCGCCATCGGCCTGCTCATCATCCTCGCCCTGTGGCTGGGGTGGCGGATCTCCAAGCTGCGAGAGCAGCCCCACCTCACCCCCGTGCGCATCCGCACCTGGCAGGCGAAGATCGATGACGCCATCTCCCACTCCGATGATCCGCGGGTCGCGGCGCTCGCGCTCGCGAAGGTGCTCCGCGACTACGGCACCGAGCGCTGGGGCGTGCCGATGGCGAGCATGACCGTCTCCGAGATCGAAGCCGGACGGGAGGCCTTCGCGCGGCTGTTGAGACAGCTGGAGGAGCCCTCCTTCAGCCCATTCATATCGGGCGAGGTCGAGCGGATCGCCGACGAGGCGAAGGGTGCGGTGGGGTCATGGTGAATCCCTGGGCGCTCGCCCTGCCGCTCGTCCTTCTCGCCATCGTCGCCTACCGGTGGTCGACCCCGCCCCGCCGGGAAGGCACCGTCTACGTCGCCCACACCCTGCCGGGCAGGCTCCTGCCCCGCTATCAGGCTCGGCTGCGGAGCCTCCGCCTCGCGGCCGGGGCGGGACTCGTCGTCCTCGCCGCCACCGCGATCGCCGCCTCCGTCCTCGTCGCACGGCCGCACTCGAGCGAGATGAGGGACGAGGAGCTCGCCTCGCGCGATATCGTCCTCTGCCTCGACGTCTCGGGCTCCGTCATCGGCTTCGACTCGGAGGTCATGGAGGCCTTCGCCGAGCTGGTCGGAGAGTTCCAGGGCGAGCGGGTCTCCCTCGTCATCTGGAACTCGAATGCCAGGGTCGTCTTCCCGCTCACGGATGACTACGACCTCGTCTCGGCCACACTCCTCGAAGGTGCCGAGGCCCTGCGGACCGTGCCGTACACCGACGTCCCGGCCGACGCGGAGGCGTACTACAGCTTCACATCGGGCACGTTCCTCACGAGCACAGGCGGCGCCTCGCTTGTCGGCGATGGGCTCGTCAACTGCGCGCTGCAGTTCGACCAGCCGGAGGAGGAGCGCTCGCGCAGCATCATCCTCGCCACCGACAACGAGGTCTCGACACCCGATGCACAGATCTACACGCTGCCCGAGGCCGTGCGCTTCGCGGACGACCGCAGCATCATGATCCACGGGATGTACATCGAGACCTACTACGGGTCGGAGAGCTTCGAGGCGCGCCAGCTCCAGTCCGAGATCGAGGCCGCCGGGGGCTACTATCTCGTCGCCGGCGATCGCGAGGCCGCGGCCGCGCTCCTCGAGCAGATCGAGGCCCAGCAGGCCGTCGCCCTCGGGGCCGACCCCGTCCTCATCCTGCTCGACGATCCGGGCGTGTGGCCGGTGCTCGCCGCGGTCGGCGTCGCCCTGCTCATCGGGATCGGATGGCGGTACCGGCTATGAGACTCATGATGCTGTGGCCCTGGCCGGTCACCCTCGCCGTCACCGTCCTTCTCGGAGCGCTCTGCGTGGCCGGGTGGCGCAGGTCCAAGGACACCGCGACCTTGCTGCGCCGCGGACTCATGGTCGCCGCCGTTGCCGCCCTCGGCCTGACTCCGGCCTCACAGATCTCGGCGGAGGAGCGGGTCTCGAACGCGGACCTCTTCTTCGTCGTCGACCTCACGGGATCGATGGCGGCGGAGGACTACAACGGCACGGAGCAGCGCCTTGACGGCGTCAAGGCGGACATGCGCGACATCATCGACGCGAACCCCGGCGCGCGCTATTCCGTCATCGCCTTCTCCTCGACCGCGACCGAGCAGCTGCCGCTGACGACCGACTCGCGGGCCGCCCTCGCCTGGCTGGAGACGGCCCGCCGGGAGTCGACGAACTTCTCCGAGGGCTCATCGCTCGCCCGACCCGCACCCGTGCTCGAGGACGCCCTCACGCGCGCCGCGGAGAACAACCCTCAGAATGTTCGCATCGTCCTCGTCTTCAGCGACGGGGAGGACACCGCCGACTCAGACGCCGAGGACAGTGCCGACTACGGCGCCATGGCGGGGCTGGTCGATGACGGCTTCGTCTTCGGGTACGGCACGGAGGCCGGCGGGCGGATGCTCAGCTCGTCCTGGGGTACGGAGGACCGCGGCCGGTATATCCAGGACCCCGAGACCGGTACGGATGCGATCTCCCGCATCGATGAGGATAATCTGCGCGCCCTCGCCGATCAGCTCGGCCTCGACTACGTCCACCGGGACGCCCCGGGCGGGGCCGGCGAGCTTGTGGCCGAGATCCCGGTCGATCTGCTCGCGGCGGACGGCCGGGAGGACAGTGGCCGACTCAATCCCATCCTGTGGCCGATCGGGCTGGTGCTGCTCGGCCTGGTCGGCTGGGAGCTGTGGCACCTGACGCCTCAGATTGCGGCCCTTCGGAGGGCGCGATGAGGACCCACCATCTCATCACCGCCGTCGTCGGAACCGTCATCATCGCCCTCGCAGTCTGGGCGCTTCTCATGTGGGGGACGATGCAGCTCGGCAGGTCCGCCTACGAGGCCGGCGACTTCGAGACGGCCGAGCGCCGCTTCGCGACCGCCTCCCGCATCACCCCCCTCGAGACCTGGCGGCCCGCCTTCGGCGAGGGCACGGCACTCCTGGCCCAGGGCCGAACCCGCTCGGGCATCAGCCGACTCGAGGTCGCCCTCGAATCGGTGCCGACGGCGGATGTCATCGATGGCGTCAAGGATCCGAACTCGTATGAGTGCACGGTCCGCGCCAACCTCTACCTCGGCTACGCCGAGGCGGGAATGACCGATGAGGCCGAAGCCGTCATCGACACGTGCCCGAACCCCGATCCGACGGCTGTCGAGGAGGAGAGCGAGTCCGAGAGCGAGAATGAGAGTGGGGAGGAGCCCGACGAGGCCGAGCAGCCTGAGGCGGATCCCCAGCTCGAAGAGCTGGAGGAGCGCAACGACGACAGTCGGCGCCAGCGCCAGGACGAGATGGAGTGGGGCGGCGGCGGGGGCTCCGGCGAGAACTGGTGAATCAGCGCGAGCGCTGGGCGGCGGTCTCTCCCTGGGGTACGGGCCCGAGATCAGTCGGCTCGTCCGGCATCGACCCGCCGAGGGCCTGGAGCACGTACCTCTCGGCATAGAGGAAGAACTCGGTGCGGGCCGGCTCATCCTGAGGGACGCGCCGCCCCGTCAGGGTGCCGTTGACGAGCATGATCGCCAGATCGGTGTTCTGCTCGGGGATCGTGCCGTCGGCGATCGCATCATCAAGGATCGAGCGCAGCAGATCGGAGGTCTGCCTGATGTGCTGAGCAAGCTTCCTGCCCGCGCCGGGACTGATGACGTCCTTGAGGGGCGGGCCGGGGGCCATGAGGTAGCGGCGCTCTGCGAGCAGCTGCGTCCGGACGTAGATCCGGATCCGATCGGTCGAGCTGTCGACCCCGCGCAGCATCTCCCGCGTCGTCGAGAGGTAGTTCGACATCTTCTCCTCGACGAAGGCGATGAGGAGGTCCTCTTTGTCCGTGAAGTGGTTGTAGATCGTCGTGCGGCGGATCCCCGAATGGTTCGCCACGTCCGACATCGATACGCTCTCGAAGCCGCGCTCCGTCATGAGCGCATCGAGCGTCTCCATGAGACGGCGTCGTGTCGTGCTGCGATGCTCGAGCAGGGTGCGGCCGGTGATCTTGGGCATGACGGCAGTCTACGTGTCAAGACACAAATCCGGAATACGTCGGAAAAGTCTGTGGCCGTGATGTGCGCGTCACGGGAGCGCGGTCGATGAGCCGCGTCCGGCGCGCGGTCAGAGGATGTGGTTCCCCGCCGGCAGCATCCACGAGGCCAGTTTCTTTGCGAGGGCGATGTCGCCGGGCAGCCAGTCGAGGCCGAGGGTTTCAAGGGCAGTGCACCAGCGCAGCTCGTCGTGGTCGGGGCCGCACTCCGGCTCCCCGTCGATGGTTGCCAGCCACACCCTCATCGTGTGCCGGCCGATCGGCCAATCGCCCTCCGGGCCGGGGACGATCCGGTCGAGTGTGGGGGTGACTCCGAGCTCCTCGCGGATCTCCCGGAGGCAGGCGGACTCGGGCTCCTCACCCTCCTCGACCTTTCCTCCGGGCAGCTCCCACTTGCCGGCGAGGTCCTTCGGATAGGAGCGCTGGGCGGCGAGGAGCCTGGTCGGATGCTCGAGAGAATCAACGATGGCGGCGGCGACGACGAGAGACACGCAGTCACGATACCGCAGACTGCCGGCCTCAGTTCGAGGTCGACTGGAGGCGGCGGAATTCGGTGCGGATGGAGATCCTGCTGACCCGGAGGTCGCGCGTCATGACGCCCATGCCCACGAGCTGCCGACGGAGGATCTCAGCGATGTCGGAGTTGCCTGCTCGCAGAGCCTTCATGCGGGCGCGGATGATCCGCTGGGCCGTGTCGTCGAGGAGCGTGAGGTCGGAGGTGAAGTCCTCCTCTCCCAGCTGGACGGGTGACGGGGTTGGGTAGCCGTGGTGGATAAGCGTGCATCGGAGCACCTGCGGGTTGACCGCGCCCACGCGGGCGAGTTCGGTTCCGTCCCGGCAGTAGAGGACGAGATCCTCTCCGAGGTGGATGGCGGTGATGAGGTCCTTCCGCACGCGGACATGGGCACCCTTCCACCGCAGGTGGATGTCGCGGTCCGAGACCTCGATGTGGGGCGATTCGGCGATGATCGTCGCGGCGGCGACGATGCCGAGGAGCAGTCCGATCCCGGTCATGATGAGGATCCCGATGGGCTCGCCGGGACGGCTGGCAATGCCGAAGATGCCCGAGAAGTCGCCGAGGGAGAGGAGGAATTCCACAACGAAGCCGACAAGAGCGCCGAGGAGGGCACCTGCCCCCATCAACCCCACGGTCAAGGAGAGCCGCCTTGTTCTGCCCTCGGACACCACCGTCGCGTCCATGGCACTACTCTGCCCGAGCCGACAGGGTATGGGTACCCCGAGCAGAGGGTAGTTGTACCCGCGTGCGATTCGCGTGGCCTCGGGCCGACCGTCATCGAGGCCAGGGACCGGCCGGTCAGACGACTCGTTCGATGCGATCGACGATATCCCGGGCCTCTTTGGCGCTGACGCCGGTCCACGACCTCACGTCCCTCACGGCTTCGGGCTTCTTCCGCTGCTGGAGCTTGTGGACGACGAGGAGGCGCTGCTCGGCGGAGAGCGTCGACGAACCCGCCGGAGAATGCTTCGGGGCGAGGGCATCGATGGCGGGCGCAGGAGCGACGGACGGGGTATAGACGGGAGTGAGCGTCGAGGAGTAGCCCCTCGCGGGCTCGCGCCGGCGCGGCCAGAGCGCGGCGATCAGCGAGAGCGCGGACGCGGCGAAGGAGCACGTGATGAGCGCCGGGTCGCCATCATCGCCCGCGAGGGAGTAGCCGACGAAGCCGGCGAGCAGGGCAGACAGCAGGGCGAGCAGTCTCATCGTCCACTCCTCACATCCAGGTACCGCAATTCTGGCACCAATCGGTGGAAAGGGGGAGGGGGGACTTCGCGGGGACTTAATGACGCGGGCAGACTAGGGACACCTGTCCGACATGCTCCCTGTCTTTGGGCCTTCATAAGAGAACTGGACGATAATAGTTTGTTGACGGACTTTGGTTGCGAAGAGGACTTCTGACGATGACGAGCGTGAGTATGGATGAGGGACGGTTCAGGCAAGCCTTGAGTCGGCTGGTTAGTGACCTAGCGGGCATCGACAAGGAATTGCAGATCGACAGCCGCACAAATCCAGAAGATCAGCTCAAAATACCAATAGGAAACTTCTTTACGGAATTGGCAGCGACGTTGCCGGGCAATATTAGAGCCATCACAGAACACCGCCAGGTCGAAGGTGACGTGGTTGAAGGCGTTCGACTCGACATGGCCATTAAGAGAGGGCATGGTGCGCTCGTCGGGCACGTCGAGCTTAAGGCCCCTTTGAAGGGAGCGAATCCCTACCGGAAGCAAGGATGGACCAAACACGATCGAGATCAATGGGCGAGACTCGAACACCACCCTAATCTTCTGTACTGCAATGGTTGGGAATGGACGCTCGTGCGCCACGGCGCCGGCCGTCCACTGGCTCATGTACTTCTTGCTCCATCAGCGGATCTTGAACTCCCAGATGAGCAGGTCAAGGCTCTGAGAGAGCTCCTCGCGCAGTTCCTGAGCTGGAAGCCAATGACGCCCTCCTCTCCGAGGGCGCTCGCGGAGCATCTCGCTCCATTGACGTCCTTCTTGCGTGACTCGGTCATCAGCGTCCTTCAGGAGTCTGCCAGCACGACCAGCGGGCTGCCGGTGCTGTACGAGAAATGGCAGGCCGACTTGATGCCAGGTGCGACGCATAAAGACTTTGCGGACAGTTTTGCCCAGACGTTCACCTACGCGCTCCTCCTCGCCCGGATTGAATCCGGCCAAGACGCCGACACGTTCACTGCTTCCGCGGTGACAGATTCTCTCCTCCGAAATGGGCACAAGCTGATCGGATCCGTTCTTAGGCTTATGGCGCAACCGATGAATCGCGCGCCCATAGAAGGCGCCGTTAGCCTTCTTGAATCGGTGATTGGAGCCGTCAATGCCGAGAAACTGAGCTCTCAGTCAGACCCGTGGCTTTACTTCTATGAGGACTTTCTGGCTGCTTACGATCCTAAGATGCGCAATGATGCAGGGGTTTATTACACCCCTGTCGAAGTAGTGCGGTTTCAGGTCCGCCTATTGGATGAGATTCTCAAGACACGTTTTGGACGGCAACGAGGGTTTGGGGAAGACGGGGTGAATATCCTCGACCCAGCCGCCGGGACTGGAGCATATCTGCTCGCGGTCGCCGAACGCGTTCTCAGCGACTCGAGGTCACCTCAAGCCGATGCTCGAAGTCTTGGACGGAGGCTATTCGGATTTGAACTCCTCGTCGGTCCGTATTCTGTCGCGCACTTGAGGCTGACACAGATGCTCGAGCAGACGGGTGTTGACCTCGGGCGGGATGGCGTGCAGGTCTTTCTGACAAACACGCTTACGGACCCGGGCGACATCTCCGGAGAGAACCAGCAGATCTCTTTCTGGGAGATCGAGCAGAATATTAATGAGGAAACCCGTCGGGCAGGCTTGGTCAAGAACGAGCAGACGAGGATCCGAGTCATCCTTGGAAACCCGCCATACGACCGTGGTTCGAGAGAGAAAGCGCTTGGTTCGGGTTCGGAACAATTCCCGAACGTCATTCTTGAGGAGGTTCAAGGACGACCTCCACTTCTCAACGACTTCATCGAACCCCTCCAGGAGATTGGAGCGGGCGGGCACGCGAAAAACTTGTACAACAGTTACGTCTACTTCATCCGCTGGGCGATTTGGAAGGCGTGCGAACAGCACAAGGACGAAGCAGGCGTCGTCTCTTTCATCACCTCGGCTTCGTATCTGCGAGGACCCGGGTTCGCCGGAATGCGTGAATACATGAGGAGAGTATTCGACGAGATCTGGATTGTTGACCTTGGAGGGGAGGGTCGTGGAGCTCGGAAGGAGGAGAACGTCTTCAATATCCAAACACCGGTTGCCATTTTCTTTGGCATCCAATGGGAGAAGAACTCGACCGGGACGGTGCGAAAGCACAGCGACCGAGTTCGATCAAAGGCGCAGGTCCACTACGTGCGAATTCAAGGAACACGCGACGAAAAACTTGCAGCTCTTCGAACTTTGGATTCGCCGGATAGTGGCGACCGGTGGACTCCACTGAAAGCAACCGAGTGGCATTCGAAGTTCGTGCCCGACACGGCGGCGGGGCTTGCTGAATTTGCCCCGCTGGATTGGGTTTTTCCATGGTCTCATTCAGGCGTCCAGTTCAAGCGAAAGTGGCCTATCGCTCCAACCGAACGAGCGCTCGAGAGGCGGTGGCGCACGCTGACCGGAGAAATCGATAACCTCTCGATCAATTTTCGTGAGACATCGCAAAAGACCGTTGACACAAGCGGAGAACATCTGATCAGCGGGCAACAGGTTCGGCCGCTTACCCAGGACAATTCATCGACAGCTCCTGTGCGTTATGGCTATAGGAGTTTCGATCGACAGTTCGTATACCCGGACAGCAGACTCTGTGATCGGCCGAGGCCCCAATTATGGGACTCGCTGTCCGAGCACCAGCTATATTTCGCCACGCTCACAACCACGCGCCTGGGCACGGGACCGGCGTTTACGGTCAGTCCTTACGTTCCGGATCTCGACTACTTCCGGGGATCGTTCGGGGCAAAAAACATATACCCACTTTTCCGGACTTCTGGAATTCTTGATCACAACATTTCCGCCAAGCTCCTGGGCGCTCTGGACGAAGCCTTTAAAACCAAGATAACTGCAGAAGATGTTGCACTCTATGCCTTTGGCTTGCTTGGCACGGGTGCTTACACAGCACTTTACGAAGTGGAGCTCGACGAGTCGGCGGCGAGGGTGCCGTTCACACAGGACTTCGAGTTGTTCAAGCAGGTGAGGGACTTCGGTCAAGGCCTCATCTTCGAGCAGACCTGGGGCGAGCGGTGTAGCGAACTGAACCAGTTCGGACAGCCCATCCGTGCGCGCTACAGAGGTCAAGCTGTGATCGCAACAGAGACGCCACGATCACCATATCCGGAACAGTGGAACTACGACGAAGAGGCCCGAGAGCTCGTAATCGGCGATGGAGGAGTGTTTCGAAACGTTCCGCCGGAGATTATGAGTTACAGCGTTTCGGGCATGAAGATTGTCGGCTCCTGGCTGGGTTATCGAATGAAGATACCAGCCGGCAGGTCATCATCACCACTGGACCAGATTCAAGCAGACGACTGGCAGCTTGACCGGGAGCTTCTTGAACTCCTATGGCAGGTTGAGTATCTCGTAGAGGCTGAATCTGAAGGAATCGAATTGCTCGGCAAAGTTGTCAGCGGACCATTGATTCCGGTCACCCTCCTCGGGCCGCCGACGCCTGCTGAGACGAAAGCCCCCAAGCGAAATCAGAGGGCTCTCCTCTAGTTGGTTTAGCTGAGTAGATTGTGCGCAGGGTCTGATTTTATGAGTGCCAGTTCTTCATGAATGCGTGCCAATCGGCCGTGCTGCCCGAGGTCGGCCTCAAGGCGAAATAGAGTCTCGCCCGACGAGCACCGCTCCGAAAGTGTCAGTCGATAGCGACGGTGCCCGCGGGGTACTCCTCCATTCGCGCACGGTGAAGCTTCTGCGCGATTGCCTCCATGACATCCCAGCCGAGCTCGGCCGCCTGTGCCGGGACCGCGAGGTGGTCGATCCGCTCGAGAATGCCCTTGACGACGCGGCCGTAGGCCGACATTCGCACCGGGGCGAGGTCGGTGTGGAGCGTGATCTGGGCGCAGTCCTCGCTCGCCGGGTCCGCCGCGTTGAGGGTGATCTCGACATCCTCGGTGTCGAAGGCGAGGGTGAGGGTGTTGTTCGGGTTGTCCCCGCTCCTCTTGAAGGTGACCTCGATCTGCTTGACGTCCTCGCCGAAGGCCTTGCCGGACTCGAGGGTGATTGGCACTCCCCGCCACTTCTCTGTCTCGACGTCGACGACCACCCGGAACCACGTCTCCGTCCCGTTGTCGGGATCCACGCCATCCTCGTCGACATAGGAGGGAACCCTCTCACCATCGACCTCCCCCTCGGTGTAGCGCCCCCGGCGCACCTCATCCGTGGGGCGGATCGCCCGGAGGATCTCCTCGGGTGACGTCCCGTCGTCGGCGAGGATCCGGGCGAGGGTCTGGAGGAGGTGGGACTGGAGCATATCCTCGGCCGCGCCTGTCGATTCGTAGAACTCGGCGCGCCCCTCGAGGGCGACTGTCTCGTTGTAGACGAGGCGGATCGATTCGACGTCCTCGTTCGACCAGGAGGAGGCGATGAGGCGGTTGGTCGACCGCAGCACCTTGAAGTTGAGGGTGCCGGAGGTGGCGAGGAAATGATCGACCCGGAAGATCTGCTCCTCGTCGACGAGGTCGAGGAGCTGCTGGTTGAGCTCCCGAGCATCGTCCGCGTCCGCACCGAATGGCTTCTCCATGGCGAGCGTGATGTCCTCGGCCAGTTCGGCGTCTTTGAGCGCCCTGATCGAGTCGACGGCGATCGCGGGTGACAGGGCGAAGTAGAGGACGACGTTCGAGCGTCCCTCGAGGAGATTCCTCAGGTCCTCCCGATCCGTCGCATCCGCCACGACGAACTCGGCGTCCGCGGCGAGCCGCTCCGCGACCTTCTCGTCGACGGGCGCGGCGGCGTCCCGGACGAAGGCCCGGTAGTCGTCGTGCTCGTGACGGCCGGCGCCGACGATGGTGATGTCGGCGCCGTGGACTGAGACGTATTCGGCGATGCCGGGGATGAGGAGGCGCTGCGCGAGGTCGCCCGCGCCCCCGAGGATGATCAATGTCGTAGTCATGTGACCCAGACTTCCGAACAAAGCTGGGAAGTCCCATGGAAATATCGCGCTGCGCCGAATTTCCTCTTCCTTGAGGTGTTTCGCTGTCACGATGAGCGTATGAGCACCCATCTGGAGAATTACGCCCTTCTGTCCGATATGCGCACGGCCGCCCTGGTGTCTGACGATGGCTCCATTGACTGGCTCTGCTTCCCCCGCTTCGACAGTCCCGCGGTCTTCTCCGCAATTCTCGGGGACGAATCGCATGGCAGGTGGCGGCTGGCGCCCGTCGGGGGCGAGATTCTCTCCCGGCAGTATCGAGACGGCTCCTTCGTGCTCGACACCGAGTGGCGCACCCCGACCGGCCGGGTGCTCATCACCGAGTACATGCCGACGCGAGGCAAGATGGAGGACGAATCCGACCTCATCCGCGAGGCCATCTGCCTCGAGGGCGAGGTTGAGTTGGAGATGGATTTCCGGATCCGCTTCAACTACGGGGAGTCGATCCCCTGGGTTGAGCGGACGGAGATCGACGGCAGGCCCGCCATCTATGCCGTCGCCGGTCCTGGTGCCGTCCACCTGACCGGCCCCCTTCCCGACGCGCACGGGGAGACCCATCAGGGCCGGTTCGCGGTCGGCGAGGGAGAGAGCCTCCGCTGGGACCTCATCTGGTCGCTCAGCTACGGCCCGGCCCCGACCCGCGATGACTATGAGAGGCTGCTCGAGCACACGCTCGAATACTGGCGCGACTGGTCGGAGCACATCGAGGCCGATGGGCCCTACGCCGACTACATCACCCGCTCCCTCCTCGTCCTGCGGGCCCTCACGGACCACGCCACCGGCGGGATCGTCGCCGCACCGACGACCTCACTGCCGGAGGAGTTCGGCGGCATGCGCAACTGGGACTATCGGTACACGTGGCTGAGGGACTCCGCGCTCGCCATCGAGGCCCTCATCGCCCACGGCTTCACCAAGGGAGCCATGGCCTGGCGGCTGTGGCTTCTGAGGTCGCTGGCGGGTGATGTTCATTCGCTCCGGATCATGTATGGACTCGCGGGCGAGCGCCACCTGCCCGAGTTTGAGCTGAGCCATCTCCCCGGATACGAGAATTCGGCGCCCGTCCGCATCGGCAACGGCGCGGCCGACCAGTTCCAGGGCGATGTCGTCGGCGAGGTCATGGTCGCGCTCGACAAGATGCGGGAGGCGGGCATCGATGAGGACGAGCGCTCCTGGGGCCTGCAGACCGCGCTCCTTGAGTATGCCTCGGCGAACCTCGACAGACTCGAGCACGGCATTTGGGAGATGCGGGGCGAGCTGGCCGAGTTCACGCATTCGCGGGCCATGATGTGGGCCGCGTTCGATCGGGGGATCAAGGCGGTCGAGGAGTATGGCTTCGAGGGTCCCATCGACGAATGGCGGGCCTGCCGTGACCGGCTCGCCCGAGAGATCGAGGAGAAGGGCTGGAACGAGGACATCAAGTCCTACACCCAGACCTACGGGTCGACCGAGGTCGACGCCTCCCTGCTTCAGCTGCCCCACGTCGGCTACCTCGATTACGACGATCCGCGCATGCTCTCGACCGTGGCCCGCATCGAACAGGACCTCGTCGACAGCGAGGGTTTCGTCAAGCGATACCGGACCCAGGCCGGCAAGGACGGTCTCGAGGGGGATGAGTACCCGTTCATCCTCTGCACGTTCTGGCTGGTCGAACAGTATGCGATGTCGGGGCGCAGGGACGACGCTCGCACACTCATGGATAAGGTCATCGCCGTCTCATCGCCGCTCGGGCTCTACTCCGAGGAGTACTCGACGGAGCACAAGAGGCTCGCCGGCAACTACCCGCAGGCGTTCTCCCACCTCGGCCTCATCCGCGCGGCCGACGCCGTGTCGGGCAGGGACCCCTCGAGCGGTGACTACACGGGCTGAGCCCCGCCGCGTCTGGATGGCTCCTACGGCACGTGCCACCCGGCCGCGCTGAACAGTCCATACCACTCCGCCCGGGTGAGCGGCAGGTCCGATCCCGCGGCCGCTGCTCGGACCCTGGCTGGTCTTGTCGTTCCGAGGATGACCTGCATGTCGGCCGGGTGGCGGGTGATCCACGCGGCGGCGATCGCCTCGGGCTCGACCCCATACTGCGCCGCCAAGGCGTCGATGCGCTCGGTCAGCTCAGGGTGGCGCCCCCGATCGAAGAGGACGGATTCCCCGGATCCGGACTTGAACGGCGACCAGGCCTGGATCGTGATCCCGTTGATCCGGCAGTAGTCGATCAGTCCTCCGCCATCGCGCACTGCCGCCTGGTCGGAATCCGGCGTATTCGCCGCAATCCCCTGGGCGATGATTGGGGAGTGCGTGATGGAGAGCTGGACCTGGTTGGCGACGATCGGTCGTGTCACGGCCGTCTTCAGCAGGTCGATCTGGCCCGGCGTGTGGTTGGAGACCCCGAAGTGGCGGACCTTCCCCGAGGAGTAGAGCTCGTCGAACGCTCGGGCAACCTCCTCGGGCTCGACCAGAGCATCGGGTCGATGGAGGAGGAGCATGTCGATGCGATCGGTGCCGAGCGCGCGCAGAGACCCCTCCACCTGCGTGATCAGATGGTCGTAGGAGTGGTCGTAGTACCCGCCGTCGGGCACGATCCCGACCTTCGTCTGGAGGGTAATCCGATCGCGTTCAGAGCTGCTGAGCCGGAGGGCTCGGGCGAACCGCTCCTCACACTCGTGGAGCCGGGTGCCGTAGATGTCGGCATGATCGAAGTAGTCGATCCCCGCATCGCGTGCGGATGTGACGAGCGCGCGCACCTCGTCGTCCGATAGGTCGGCGATCCGCAGGAGCCCGAGCGCCATGTTCGGCACCTGCAGGTCGGCGTGGCGCATGTGGATCGTCTTCATGTGGCCAGGTTAGCGACCCGCTTGCGGCTGGGGGCCGAATCCGACATCCGGTTTTGACATGCGAGTGGAGGGAAGAATGGACCCGGCGCATGCAAGGCGGTTGAAACGGAGGAAGCCTCGGCGACCATCGGCGCCGAGGCTTCTCGCTCTGAGCGGGTGACGGGAATCGAACCCGCGCTACCAGCTTGGGAAGCTGGAGTTCTACCATTGAACTACACCCGCGTACTGACCTATGTTATCCCCTTGCCTCTCGATCGACCAAAGTCGACTGGCGGCGGTCGGTCCCGGTATGCGTCGGTCGATGCGGATGGCACGGGCGGCTATGAGAGGTTTTCCACAACGCGGGGGCGAGCCGCTCGTTTCTGGCACACTCGATGTGTGCTTCTTTCAGACAGAGATATCCTCGCTCAGGTCGATGCGGGCCGGATCACAATCGACCCGTGGACCCCTGGCTTCGTCCAGCCGTCCTCCCTCGACATTCGGATCGACAAGTACATCCGCCTGTTCGATAACCATCGGTACTCGGTCATCGACCCCGCCGCTGAGCAGGAGGATCTGACGAGGCTTGTCGAGATCACCGATGAGCCGTTCATCCTCCACCCCGGCGAGTTCGTCCTCGGCTCGACCTATGAGAGCGTCACGCTGCCCGATGACATCGCGGCACGCCTCGAGGGTAAGTCCTCCCTGGGCCGTCTCGGCCTCCTCACCCATTCGACCGCTGGCTTCATCGACCCCGGATTCACGGGGCATATCACCCTTGAGCTGTCGAACATGGCGACGATGCCGATCAAGCTCTACCCGGGGATGAAGGTCGGCCAGCTGTGCTTCTTCCAGCTGTCCTCGCCCGCCCACGCGCCCTATGGGAATGGCGCCCACGGTTCGCGCTACCAGGGCCAGCGGGGCCCGACCGCCTCGCGCTCGTGGATCAACTTCCACAGGACCGAGATCGAGGACTGATTCTCCCACCGTCATTCTGATTGTCCGGACGGAGATCGGCAGAGTCTGATCATGCAGTGAGCGCCCCATTGGGGGCGCTCACTGCGTTCGTGTGGAAATCGGGTCGGGCACCGACCCGGCGGGGTCGCCTACTTCGTGGTGCCGGCCATGATCGCCGAGACGAAGTAGCGCTGGAAGGCGAAGTAGACGAGGAGGGGGACGACCATCGACACGAATGCTCCGGCGGAGAGGATGTCGATGTTCGAAGAGAACTGTCGCAGCTGGGATTGGATTGCCACCGTGATCGGTTGGGATCCTGGCCCGGCGAAGATGAGGGCGACGAGCATGTCGTTCCACGACCAGAGGAACTGGAAGATCGCCAGCGACGCGATCGCGGGCATGGCGAGCGGCAGCGCCACCTGGAGGAAAATCCTCATCTCAGATGCTCCGTCGATGCGGGCCGCCTCGAGCATCTCCTCGCTGATGTTCGTGAAGTAGTTCCGCAGAAGGAACACGGCGAACGGTAACCCGAAGGCGATGTGGAAGAGGATGACGGCGGCGTAGGTCCCGAAGATCCCGATGCTGCCGAAGAGGCGGGCAAGCGGGATGAAGGCAACCTGGAGGGGCACCGCCATGAGGGCGACGACGCCGATGAGGACCCAGTCCCGGCCCGGGAAGTCGATCCACGCCAGTGCATAACCCGCCATGGCGCCGATCGCGACGACCGCAAGGGTCGTGGGCACGACGATGATGATCGTGTTGACAAGGGATTGCACCATCGTGTCGTTGCCGAGCAGTGATCGGTAGTTGTCGATCGTCAGCTCGTGGCTCTTGAAGAAGACTGTCCACCAACCCGAGGTGGCGTTCGCCTGGGAGGAGCGGAGCGAGGAGAAGAAGAGCCCGATCGTCGGTACAAGCCACATGAGGGCGACGATGACGAGGATGGCGTTGACGAGCGAGTTGTTGAAGAGTGCGACGATCCTGCCGCCCACGGTCTTCTTCCGCTCGCCCGCCATCATCGACCGGCCCGAGCCCTTCGGCTTGACCTTCCGCTGCGTCTCGCCCTGCTCGGAGCGATCGGCGATCTCCCGCTCGACGTCTGACGTGGTCATGAGTTGCCTCCCCTGCGGAAGTTGCGGATGTTGATGAGCATGAACGGGATGACGAGGAGAAGCAGGACGATGGCGAGTGCCGAGCCGAGGCCCTGATCGTTGCCGCCTCCGAAGGACACGGTCCACATCCGGGTCGCGAGCACATCGGCCGCGTTCTTCGAGGCTCCTGGCGGTATGACGTAGACGAGATCGAAGATCTTGAGGACGTTGATCATGAGGGTGACGATGACGACCGTGAGGACCGGCATGAGCTGCGGGACGGTGATGTGCCGGAACACCTGCCATTCGGATGCGCCATCTGTTCTCGCGGCCTCCTGCAGCGACCGATCGACGGCGGCCAGGCCCGAGCCGATCATGACCATCGCGAAGCCCGCCCAGATCCACACGTAGGCGAGGATCATGACGGGGGTGATGAGGTCCGGGCCGAGCCAGTTGATGCCGGTCGGGCCCGAGGTGAAGTTCGTGGCCGGGACGCGAATGGTCAGCGGCTCTGACACGTCCTCGAAGACGAACGTGCCGTCATCCTCTGTCGTCGTCTCCCACACGTCCCCGCTTCGGTTGATCGCCTCGACGGTGATCCCGCCCAGGCCGGGTTTGTCCGCATCGATCTGACCATTCTCACCGCCGCCGCCTCGGACGAAGTCGAGCCAGATGGTGCCGGTGATCGTCCCGTCCGCGGGCTGTGCCTCGACGGCCGGTGTCGGATCATCGCCGACATGCTCGGGGGCGATGCCGATGAGGGGGATGAGCGCTACCTCGCCGGGCGCGAACTCGCCCGTCGACATGATCTCGGCGCCGGTCCCGCCCTGCTGCTCGAAGCTCGAGAATTCAGGGCCCTCTCTGAGGCGCGCCTCTGGATAGTGGGACCCCGACGAGAAGACCTCCTGAACCGTGACGGTCACGGCGTTGGCGAGGCCGATCTCGGGGTTCTGCTGGAAGACCGTCCGGAAGATGATGCCGGCGGCCAGCATCGAGATCGCCATCGGCATGAAGATGATGAGCTTGAAGGCGGTCGACCAGGCGATCTTCTCCATGAGGACGGCGAAGATGAGGCCGAGGACCGTGCAGACAAGGGGCGCGACGAGCACCCAGATGAGATTGTTCTTGAACGCGGTGAAGGTCTGCGGGTCGGTGAAGACCCGCACGTAGTTGCCGACACCGACGAAGTCCTCGCCGTTGCGGGAATAGGTCGACCGGACGATCGAGTAGCCGATCGGATAGACGACGAAGACGGTGAGGAAGAAGATCGCCGGCCCGAGCAGGATGGCGAGCAGCCACCGATTCTGCGTCGTCATCGGTGCCTTGCCGCGCAGCTTCTTCCCTGCCGGCTTCTGAGTGACTGCGGTGTTCGACATGGGTACCTCTATCGGGCGCGATGCGCCGACGCGGGGCGGGGCGCACGCATGCGCCCCGCCCCTGTTCGAAATCAGCCGCCGTAGGCGGAGACGGCCGCGTCCTCGAGGGCCTGTGCGGTGCCCTCGATGTCATCCGGGTTCTGGTAGAACTCGATGAGCAGCTGCCACATGCCCTCGCCCTCGGTGCCGCCAAAGGCGGACGGGGTGAGGTCGGAGAGGTCGAACCGGAAGACCTCGGCGGAGGTCAGCTGTTCGGCGATGGCAAGAGAGACATCGTCCGGGTACAGGTCCATGTCGGCGTTCTGGTTCGGCGAGGTGAAGCCGCCGAGCTCGATCCAGATGTTCGCCGCATCGGGCGAGGCCAGGTAGGACATGAGCGCCATCGTGCCCTCGTCGTCGTTGAAGGCGATCGCGACGTTGCCGGCGCCCATGACGGCGTCGGGGGAGTCGTTGATCGACGGGAACGGGTAGAAGTTGGCATCCTCGCCGACGACCGAGTCCGTCTGTTCGGCGATGTTGCCGGCGACGAAGTCGCCCTCATAGACCGTGCCGGCCTGCGGCGGGTCAGAGAACACCGCGGTGACCGAGTCGGGGAAGGAGCGCTGGGCGCCGCCCGACAGGAGGAGCGTGTCATCGCCCCACAGTCCGCCGAGGACCTCGAGGGCCTCGATGACGGAGTCATCGGTCCACGGGATCTCGTGCGCCGCCAGCTGGTCGTACATCTCCGGGCCTGCCGTGCGCAGGTAGACGTTCTCGAACCAGTCTGTCAGCGGCCAGCCGACATCGGCGCCGACCGCGAGCCCGGGAACGCCCGAATCGGAGACGACCTGAAGAGCACTCGTGAAGTCTTCCCACGTCTCGGGGATCTCGGCACCGGCATCTTCATAGACCCCGACGTTGTACCAGACCGTCGACTTGTTGGCCGCCTTGAACCAGACGCCGTAGAGCTCATCGTCGTAGGTCGACAGATCCTTCCACGTGTCCGCGTAGTTCTCCTCAACCGTCGAGACGACGTCATCCGTGAGAGGGACGATGTCGCCCGATTCGACAAGCTGGTCGACCAGGCCGGGCTGGGGCACGAGCGCGATATCTGGGGCGCCGCCACCCTCGATCTGCGTGCCGAGCGCGGTCGAGACGTTGTTGCCGAGCGACTGGTAGGTCACTGTCGCCCCGGTCTCCTGCTCGAAGAAGGCGAGAACCTCTTCGAAGTTCTCCTGCTCGGCGCCGGACCAGTCGGATGCGACATCGAGCGTCTGCCCCGACAGATCTGGGTAGTCTCCGCTGGCCTCCCCGGTCGAGTCACCATCGTCGGTGCCCTCCGTGTCCTCGGCTGTGGTCTCGGAATCGGTCCCTCGGGTCTCCGTATCCTCCGCATCCCCGCCGCAGGCGGCGAGGAGCATGGATGCTGACACGAGGGCGGCTGCTGCTTTCATGCGTCGTCGCATGGTACCTCCCAAAAGGAAATGGTGTGAGATCGTCCACACCCTGACACGGCCAGGTTAAACCCTTATGACTGTGATTCAAAGAGGAAATGAGAACATGTCGCCGCGTGAAGCACAGTTTGACGTCGAAAACCCCGCTTTGTCATGCGGTGGCCCGAATGCGTCACGGCGCCCCGGGTCGGCTGTGTCGTGGCCCGGTTGAACCGCCTGGCGGGAGAGAGTCAGAGGCCGGTCCCCGGCCACGGATCGGTGGCCAGACGCCCGCAGGTGATGACATCGATCCGCTCGCCCTCGACGAGGAACTTCTCGCGCTCGCGGCCCTCGATGACGAAGCCGGCACGCTCGGCAACTCGTGCGGAGGCGGGGTTATCGACCCGAAAGCCGAGCTCGAGGCGATGGAGGTCGTCCTGCAGGAGATCGTTGCAGAAGTCCCGCACGAGCTGGGAGGTGATGCCCGCGCCCCGGGCGCGGGCATGTGCCCAGTAGAAGATCCAGGCGCTCGCATTGGCGCGGTCGAGTTGGGCGCCGGCGAGGGCAAGGACCCGGTCGGTGTCACGGTCGGCGGCGACGCGGGTGCGGAAGCCCTCGCCCAGGAGTCGGCCGACGTAGAGCTGGGCCGTCTCCATCGACACGACGTGGCCCTGGCGGTCCATGTCATCGCTCGATCGGAAGGCCTCGAGGACACCGTCCGCATCACCCATGCCAAGATCCCTGCTGCGCCAGTCCATGAGAGTCAGGCTATGCCACGAGGAGGGCGGCGATCGCGTTGAAGGTGATGAAGCCGGCGGCGGTCGAGGTGAGGATGACCGAGGCGACGACGGCGTTGTCGGCGCCGAAGCGCTCGGCGAGGATCGAGGAGTTCGCGGCGGTGGGCAGGGCTGCGATGAGGACGAGGGCGGTGAGCTCCTCGAATGGCCCTGCGAGCCCGACGGCCTGGCCGATGAGCCAGACGGCGGCGGGCAGGGCCAGGAGCTTGACCGCGGTGAGCCAGCCGATGTACGCCTGCGTCGCGCGGCTCGTGATCCCCGTGGCGGTTGCCTGCTCTCGGGCGAGGACGCCCCCGATCGTGAAGAGGGCTGTGGGGGTCGCCGCATCGGCGAGGAGCGAGATGGTCTGATCGATGGGACCCGGCATCGACCATCCGGTGGTGCCCCATGCCGCGCCGGCGACGATCGCCCAGACGAGGGGGTTGGCAAGGACCTGGCGGGCCGTGCCCGCCGCCTTCCTCCATCGCGGTGTCCCCGCCCCAATGCCGCGCTGTGCGAGGGCGATGACGAGGGATTGGATGACAACGATGTCGATGATCATGACGGGCATGAGCGGCCCGAGGGCGTCTGCTCCGAGGAGGGCGATGAGGAGGGGAATCCCCATGAACCCCATGTTCGGAGAGGCGGTGGCCAGGCCGCCGAAGGAGGCGTCGCGCCAGCTGACCCCGGCTTTGAGCCCGGGCACGATCGCGAGCGCGAGGCAGATGAGCGCGGCTCCGAGCCAGGTCGCCATCACCCACGGGTTGAGGAGGTCGGCTGTGGGGGTCTGGGATCCGAGCCGGAACAGCATCGCGGTCAGCGCAAAATAGAGGACGAAGGTGTTGAGGCCGGGCAGCGCCGCCATCGGCAGCAGCCCGAACCGGGCGGCGAGATATCCGAGGAGGATGAGCGCGAAGAACGGCGCACTCACTGCCACGACATCCACTGTGCACCGCCTTCTCCCCGCACCAGTATGCCGAAATGCGGTCAACCTGTCAGAGCGAGGGCGAAGGAACCAGCGGGTGGGATGGCCCGCGTGGGTCGGCTCGTGTTCACATGGCGGAGTTCCGTGCCTGTCATCGCCGCCGATCCTGTTTGGGAGTAGCCTGGCCTTTACCGACCGAGGCTATGCCAGCACGATGGAAGTGTAGACATGTCAGACAATACCGAGGGTCGCCGACCGGGCGACGAAGGCCACGATTCCGACCCGCCGGAGCAGGCGTACGACAGTGCTCCCGAATCCACGGGTGAGGCCCGCTGGGGCCAGCGCGACGACACCGAGGCTTTCCAGCCGGACGCGGGCCGCGACGATACCCAGTTCCAGCCCGGCTATGGCGACAGCACGCAGGCCTACCCGCAGGGCTACGGCCAAACGCAGGATCCCTACCAGTCCTACGGGGCGCAGTCCTTCCCGCCCGAGGGTCAGCAGTACCCGCCGAGCCAGCCGACTCAGGCGTATCCCTACGGATCCCCGCATTACGGCCAGCCGGCACAGGATGGCCCGCAGGGTCAGCAGGATTACGGACAGCCCGGCTATGGACAGCCCTATGGCCAGCCCGGCCACGGGGCACCCCAGTACGGCCAGCAGGGGTACGGCCACGAGGGACATCCCGGCCAGCCGGGCGCCTACCCAGCCGGGTATAACGGCGGATATCCGCCGTACGGCGGTTACGGCCAGCCGCAGAAGAGCCGCGGACCTCTCGTCGCCTGGATCGTCCTCGCGGTCCTGCTCTTCATCGCGATCGTCGTCGGCATCCTCTTCGGCACGGGGGTCCTCGGTGGGGACGATCCCAACCCCGCGGCGGAAGAGACTCTCATCCTCGACCCGACGACGGACACTCCGACGACGGACGCGCCGCGGACGACCGAGCCGACCTCAGACACGCCGTTCACCTACGGTGACGATGCTGAGCTCGATTCGCTGTGGGATGCCTGCGCCGAGGGCGACATGGTGGCGTGCGATGAGCTGTACTTCTCCTCGGGCTTCGACACGGAGTACGAGGAGTTCGGCAGCACGTGCGGCCGCACCCAAGACGACGCGACTGCGCTGTGCGCCACCGACGTCGAGACGGGTACACCCGTCACGACGTACGGCGATGATCCCATGCTCGATGAGATGTGGGATGCGTGCGAGGCCGGCGACTTCGAGGCGTGCGATGAGCTGTGGTGGAACAGCGCGATCGACAGCGATTACGAGGCGTTCGCCGAGACCTGCGGCGGACGTACAGAGGGTTCGCTCGCGGACTGCGTGACCCGCTACGAGTCGGGCGAGATCCAGCCGTAGCCACACGACGAACTGAAAGAGTCAGCCGCGCCTTCGGGCGCGGCTGACTCATGTCGAAGGGTCGTTGCGTGGTGGGTTGCCGGAGCGTGTTCGGGTATCCAGAGCCCTGAGAGGCCTAGGACTCCTGACCGCGCCGGACGCCCTCGAGGAGGAGGAGCGACACGTCCTTGACCTCGATATCGGCCCCTTCGCCGCGGACGCCATCGTTCAGCATCGTGGTGCAGAAGGGGCAGGCGGTCGCGATGACCTCGGCCCCGGTTGCCATCGCCTGCCTCGTCCTCATCGCCGAGATGGGCTCACCATTCTTGTCCTCGAAGAAGGCGTGGGCGCCGCCCGCGCCGCAGCACATGGCGCGCTCGCGCGTCAGCTCCATTTCCCTGACGTCGCCGAGCAGCTCGCGGGGCGGACTGTAGATGTTGTTGTGGCGGCCGAGGAAGCAGGGGTCGTGATAGGTGATGGTCTTCCGCTCCTCCTCTGAGGGTGGGACCGGCGTCAGCCTGCCATCGCGCACGAGGCGGTTGAGCAGCTGGGTGTGGTGGAGAACCGTGTAGTGGCCGCCGAGCTGCGGGTATTCCTTGGCGATCGTGTTGAAGCAGTGGGCGCAGGAGACGACGATCTTCGTCGCCCCGACCTCGTTGAGCGTCTCAATGTTCTGCTCGGCCAGCATCTGGAAGAGCACCTCGTTGCCGGCGCGCCGGGCAGGGTCGCCCGTGCAGGACTCACCGTCCCCGAGGACGGCGAACGACACGCCCGCGGTGTGGAGGAGTTCGGCGACCGCGGCCGAGGTCTTCTTCGCCCGATCGTCGAACGCGCCGGCGCAGCCGACCCAGAACAGGTAGTCGACGTCGGCCGCCGACTCGACGTCGACCCCGACCTGCGGGACCTCGAAGTCAAGACCCTTCGCCCAGTCGAGCCTCTTGCGGGGATTGAGGCCCCACGGGTTGCCCTTGTTCTCCATGCCGGTGAACATCTTGCCGAGCTCGGCGGGGAAGGCCGATTCCATGAGGACCTGGTTGCGGCGCAGGCCGATGATGAGGTCGAGATGCTCGATATCGACGGGGCACTGATCGACGCACGCGCCGCACATCGTGCAGCCCCACAGCACATCGGGGGTCACGACATTCGGCATGAGGGGGGCATCGGGTGTCCGCTCGATGTGCTCGCCGATCGCATCGGCGTCGAGGAGGGCGCCGAGCAGGTCCCCACTGTGGACATCCTCGAGCGAGGCGGCGGCCTTCGCGAACGGCGCCGAGGCGAAGGCATGGTCGCGCACCGTCGTGACGAGAAGCTTGGGGGAGAGCGGCTTGGCCGAGTTCCAGGCGGGGCACAGATCCTGGCAGCGTCCGCATTCCGTACACGTCGCGGTGTCGAGGAGACCCTTCCACGAGATGTCGGAGACGGTGGAGATGCCGAGTGTCGCATCCTCATCGAGATCCTCGACGCTGTCCATCCGCAGCGGCGTGCCGTCGACGTAGAGATCGGGCAGCGGCCCGAGGGCCGGCCCGCCATCGGCATTGGTCTGCGCGTAGACGTTGACGAGCGCGAGGAAGCGGTGCCACGCGACACCCATCGACGGGACGAGGCCGATGACGACGAGCCAGGCGAGGGACATGGCGAGCTTGAGGGCGGAGACGATCGTGATGATCCAGCCGAGCGCGGCCTGGGAGAGGCCGCCCATGAGCGACCCGATCCAGAACGTCAGGGGGAAGTCGATGACGTCGCCGCCGAGGTAGGCGTAGTCGGCTCCGCGGATGATGATGACGCAGGCGACGACGCCGACGATCGTGAACTCGACGTAGCGGGCCTGCCAGTTGACGGAGCCGAAGAACCGGGATGTCGTCGGGAATCCGTCGCCGGTCTCGAGAACGTCCGTGGGCTCGCCGCGTCGGCCCGTCCGGGTGCGGACGAGGGTGAGGTGGATGCCGCCGATGAGGCCGGCCCACGCGAAGGCCTCGACGAGCCAGCCCCACGGGGCGAAGTCGCCGAGCACCGGCATCGTCCACCCCGGATCGGCGAGCTGGAAGAAGGCGGTGATGAGGGTGAAGGCAAGGATGGGGAAGGACAGCATGACCACCCAGTGGGCCGCGCGGACCCAGGGCCGATGCTTGAACTGCTCGTGGGAGAGGGTCTCCTTGACGACCCGCCACAGGCGGGGGCCGACCGGCGTCAGGCGGTCGGGCGCCGAGGTGCCCATGCGGGTCATTCCGACGATCCGCAGAAGCCCGCGCACGAAGACCGCGACGCAGATGGCAGCGATGGCACCGACGATGGCAAGAGACCAGGTAGGGAGCACGGTGGCCTTTCTGAGAGATGTCCTTGTCTCAAATTAGCCTGTCCCTGCGCAATTGTTAAAGATGTTAGAAGTCTGACAGGGAGTGCGACAATGTGTCGGTTAAAGTGAATAAAGGACTACCAGGGGAGTGTGGATGATCGAGCTGCTCATTGCTTTCGGGGTAGTTGCACTCGCAATGCCGGCAGTGATGAAGTGGCTCGGCCGAGAAGGCTTCTTCGTCGCGGCGCTCGTCCCCCTCGCTGGATTCGTGTGGACGGTCGCCCAGGGTCCGGCGGTGCTCGAGGGCAGCTATCCGCAACAGACCCTCACATGGGTGCCCGAACTCGGGCTCGCCGGAGACTTCCGGCTCGACACCCTCTCGTGGGTCATGTCGCTCCTCGTCACCGGTATCGGTGCGCTCGTCCTCATCTATTCCGCCCGCTACTTCTCACGCACAGCGAGCGGCCTCGGCCGATTCGCGGCCTTCTTCGTCGCCTTCGCCGGCGCCATGTTCGGCCTCGTCACGACCGACAACACGCTCATCATGTACATCATGTGGGAGCTGACGACGGTCTTCTCCTTCCTCCTCATCGGGCACTACCGCGACCGCCGCGCATCGCGCCGGGCGGCGATGGAGGCGATCATCGTCACGACCGCGGGCGGGCTCGCCATGCTCGGCGGGATCATCCTCCTCGGCGAGCTGCCCAGCGGCTCTTATTCCTTCACCGATCTAGTCAGCGCCGCCTCTGCCGGAACCCTCCTCGACGGCGCCCCGGCCGGTGTCGGCACCGGCTACGTGACGACCGCCGTCGTCCTCCTTCTGCTCGGCGCCCTGTCGAAGTCCGCGATCTTCCCCTTCCACTTCTGGCTGCCGGCGGCGATGGCGGCGCCGACTCCGACGTCCGCGTACCTGCATGCCGCCGCGATGGTCAAGGCCGGTGTCTACCTCGTCGCCCGCCTCGCACCGGGATTCGCGCAGATGGATGTGTGGCTGTGGATCATCATCCCCGCGGGTCTGTTCACGATGCTCCTCGGCGGGTACCGCGCGCTCCGCCAGAACGACACGAAGCTCGTCCTCGCCTACGGCACCGTCTCCCAGCTCGGCTTCATGCTCGTCCTCGTCGGCTACGGCACGGCCGAGGTCGCGCTCGCCGGCCTCGCGGTCCTCACCGCCCACGCGCTCTTCAAGTCCGCGCTCTTCCTCAGTGTCGGCATCGTCGACTGGATGACGGGTACCCGCGACCTGCGGGAGCTCAGCGGCATCGGCCGTCGCCGGCCCCTGCTCGCCGCCGCCGCTGGTTTCGCGGTCCTCTCGATGGCGGGAATCCCGCCCTTCGCCGGGTATGTCGGCAAGGAGGCGGCCCTCCACGCCTTGACCTACGGCGGAACGCTCGACCTCGTCGTCGCCTGGACGATCGTCCTCGGCTCGATCCTCACCCTCGCCTACGGACTGAGGTTCTGGTGGGGCTGCTTCTGGGACAAGCCCGGTGTGGAGCCGACCGAGCTGAAGAACCGCTCCGCCATCATCATCATTCCGCCGGTCATCCTCGCCGCCGCCTCTCTCATCCTCGGCCTCCTCCCGAGCTGGTGGGAGTCCCTCCTCATCGGGCACGCGGACCTCTACCCGGGCGAGTCCGGCCACCTCACTCTCTGGGCCGGCTTCGGCCTCGCGGTTGTCATGACCGGAAGCATCATCGTCGGCGGCATCATCCTCTTCGCCGTGCGGAAGCCATTCGAGAAGGTCCAACGCCGGGCCGCTGTCCCATTCTCAGCCGAGGGCGCGTATCGCCGGATCGTCGTCGGGCTCGAACACTTTGCGGGCGATGTGACGGCCCGCGTCCAATCGGGCTCGCAGCCCATGTACCTGTCGATCATCCTCGCGACAGCGGCACTCGCGGGCACCGGCGCACTCGTCTTCGGGGACACCGCCGTCGACTTGGATTACCGATGGTATGACACGGCTTTCCAGGTTCCGGTCGTCATCATCGCCTGCGTCTCCGCCGTCCTCGCGGCACGGGCGAGGAGGCGCCTCAAGGCGGTCCTCCTGCTCAGCATCTCCGGCTACAGCGTCGCCCTCATCTACGAGCTCCACGGCGCACCCGACCTCGCCCTCACCCAGGTCCTCGTCGAGACGATCACTCTTTTCGTATTCGTCCTCGTGCTGCGGCGCCTGCCCGCCTACTTCTCGAACAGGCCGATGGCGACGTCCCGCTGGTTCCGGGCGGGCCTTGGCATTGTCGTCGGCGCCTGCGTCGGTGCCTTCGCCTTCTTCGCCGCCAATGCCCGCCAGCATCCGCCCGTCTCGTCGTACTTCCCGAGTGAGGCCTACGACTTCGGCTACGGCAAGAACATCGTCAACGTGGCCCTCGTCGATATGCGCGCCTGGGACACGATGGGGGAGATCTCTGTTGTCGCCGCGTGCGCCATCGGCGTGGCCTCGCTCCTCTTCATCCGCGACCGTCAGGGCAGGATCGACCCCCGCCGCAACATCGCAAAGCCGGACACGAAGTACCGCGTGTGGCTGCGCCCGCAGGAGGACGACCAGATCCGGCGCGCGGCGGAGCAGCTTGATGCTCAGCTGCAGGAGCGCCAGGTCCGCGTACCCGGCCGGAACCGCCGGTGGCTCCCTGCGGCGAGCACGCTCGCCACGCCCCGCCGCTCCGTCATCTTCGAGGTGGGCACCCGGCTCATCTACCACACGATGCTCATGGGCTCGCTCTTCCTCCTCTTCTCGGGCCACAACCTGCCGGGCGGCGGCTTCGCGGGAGGCCTCCTTGCGGGGATCGCTCTGACGATGAGGTACCTGGCGGGCGGCCGCTACGAGCTCGGCGCGGCGATGCCGCTCCACCCCGGCATCCTCATGGGCTCCGGGCTTATGGTCGCCACGCTCTCCGGGCTGGCGCCCATCATCCTCGGCGGGACAACGCTCGAGTCCGCCAAGTTCGACCTGGTCATGCCGATCTTCGGCGAGGTCAAGTTCGCGACCGCCATCATCTTCGACGTCGGCGTCTATCTCGTCGTCGTCGGGCTCGTCCTCGAGATCCTCCGCTCGCTCGGAGCCGAGGTCGATCGCCACGGCGAGCTCGAGGGCCTCGATGATGATGGCTCGGTTGTGCCGACCCCGAAGGACGACAGACGAAAGGAAGCCGTGACATTGCGCGAGGCCAAGGAGAGCTCGACATGATGATCGATACGACCCCCTCCCTCAGCCTCGTCATTCTCGCGGCGGTGCTCGTCGCCGTCGGCGTCTACCTCATCCTCGAGCGGTCCCTGTCCCGCATCGTCCTCGGCTTCTCCTCCCTGGCGAATGGCGTTAACATCGCCTTCCTCGTTGCGGGTGGCCGGGCTGGTGCGCCCCCGCTGGTCGGCGAGGCGCCCGCCGAGGAGATGTCGGACCCGCTCACTCAGGCGATGATGCTGACCGCGATCGTCATCACCATGGGTACGACAGCCTTCATGCTCGCGCTCGCCTACCGGTCCTGGCAGCTCGACGGCAATGATGAGGTTCAGGACGATATCGAGGACAAGAGATTGGCGGCCATGGCGGAGCGCGACGAGCGGCTTGTTCGAGACGAGCAGAATCAGATTGATGACGCGGTGGCTGAAACCTTCGACGAAACCCAGGATGACTCGATCTCGGTGGGGGATGATCGGTGAACTGGCTCGTCGCAATCCCCGTTGTCCTACCCCTCCTCGGGGCCGGCATCACGCTCGCCTTCTCCACCTATCGGCGGGTCCAGTGGCTCATCTCCGTCACGATCCTCACGATCTCTCTGGCGACGTCGTTCGCGCTTGTCGTCCTCGTCAACGACGGCCCGCTCGTCTTCGATGTGGGCGACTGGGCGGCGCCCGTCGGCATCACCCTCGTCGCGGACCGCCTATCGGCCCTCATGCTCCTCGTCTCGGTCGCGGTCACCCTCGCGGTCCTCATCTACTCCCTTGCCCAGGGCGTCGAGGACGGGGAGGAGGCGGCGCCGACCGCCGTCTATCACCCGGCCTACCTCATCCTGTCCGCGGGCGTGTCGAACGCCTTCCTCACGGGCGACCTGTTCAATCTCTTCGTCGGCTTCGAGACGCTGCTCGCCGCCTCCTTCGTCCTCATCACCATGGGAGGGACGCGGGCGAGGATCAGGTCCGGCACCGTCTATGTCGTCGTCTCGATGCTCTCGTCGATCATCTTCCTCATCGCGATCGCGATGACGTATGCGGCGACGGGTACGCTGAGCTTCGCCCAGCTCGCCACGAGGCTGCAGGAGATCGACCCGGGTGTCAGCCTCGCCCTTCAGGCGATGCTCCTCGTCGCCTTCGGCATCAAGGCGGCGCTGTTCCCGCTGCACGCCTGGCTGCCCGACTCCTACCCGACGGCGCCGGCACCCGTGACGGCCGTGTTCGCGGGCCTGCTGACGAAGGTCGGCGTGTACGCGATCATCCGCACGCAGGTGCTGCTCTTCCCCCAGGGCAGGCTCGATGACGTACTGGCCGTGCTGGCGATCGCAACGATGGTGATCGGCATCCTCGGCGCCGTCACCCAGCGCGACATCAAGCGCATGCTCTCATTCACGCTTGTCTCCCACATCGGCTTCATGATCTGGGGCATCTCGATCTCGACCGAGGCGGGCCTGGCCGCGACGATCTACTACGTCATCCACCACATCACGGTCCAGACGGCCCTCTTCCTCGTCGCCGGCCTCATCGAGCGGCACGGTGGATCGACGTCGCTCCAACGACTCGGATCGATCGCGAAGACGGCCCCCGTCATCGCCGCCCTTTACCTCATCCCGGCACTTGGCCTGGCCGGGATCCCGCCGATGACAGGATTCCTCGGCAAGGTCGGCCTCATCTCCGCCTCTGCGGACAGCGGGCAGACCATCGACTGGTGGCTGATCGGCGCGGGTCTCGTCACCTCGCTCCTCACGCTGTACGCGGTGTTGCGGGCCTGGAACCTCGCCTTCTGGCAGGACCCGGAGGAGGAGGTCGAGCCGAAGAGGATCCCGTTCGGCATGTACGGCGCGGCCGGCGGGCTCGTCGCCATGTCGCTCGCCATCGCCGCCTTCGCCGGACCGATCTATGCTTACGCAGAGCGGGCTGCAACGGATCTCGAGCGCCGCGGCCCCTACATCGTCGCCGTCCTGCCCGACGGCGACCGGGGCACGGGGATCTCGGATGATGTGAGCGACCCGGGCACCGCGGACAGGGTGGCTGACGATGAGGAGGCTGGCGAATGACCGAGTCGAACGCACGCATCTCCATCCGCCGCGCCACCTACCGGCCCGGCCGGTTCCCGTACGCGACGGGCGGCATGCTCATCTGGCTGACAATCGTGTGGACGCTCCTGTGGGGCGAGGTGAGCACCGGCAACGTCGTCGCCGGCTTCCTCCTTGCCCTCCTCCTCACGACCCTCACACCGCTGCCGGCCGCGACCTTCGACGGTCGGTTCCGGCCGCTTGCCCTCCTGAGGCTCGTCGCCGTCTTCATCTACGAAATCGTCAAGGCGTCGACGGAGATCGCCGTCTACGCGATCATGGGCAGACACCCGAAGGGCGCCGTCATCCGTGTCCAGTCCCGCGGCCACTCCGACGTATTCCTCACGATGCTGGCGGGCATGACCTCGCTCGTGCCCGGCTCGGTTGTCGTCGACGTCCATGCCGCCTCCGGCACCCTCTACATCCACGTCTTCGACATTGAGATGGCGGGCGGGCTCGAGGCCGCCCACCAGGCCGTGCTCGACCAGGAGGAGAGGATCCTCCGCGCCTTCGCCTCGCACGACCAGCTCATCGACGCCGGCTTCGTGCCGGGCTGGCGGATGGGGGAGCGCCTGCCCGTCCCCTACGCACCCCCGGCAGGAGAGGAATCATGATCGTTGTCGCCGCCATCTGCGGATTCCTGTACTTCCTCTCGGCCCTCGCCGTCATCGTCCGTGTGTCGAAGGGACCCTCGATGCTCGACCGCATGGTCGGCGTCGACCTGCTCACCTCGATCATCCTCGGCTCCGTCGCCGTCATCTCCGCAGCGACCGGCCGGACGGACCTCCTCCCCGTCCTCGTCGTCCTCGCCATCGTCGGCTTCATCGGATCGACGACGATTGCGCGCTTCGTCGCACATGAGCCGACGGCGGACAAGCGCATCCTCACGAAGGAGGAGGTCGCGAAGATCCTCGAGGATGAACGGCTCCGCGATGACGATGACGAGGAAGTCCACGACCCCGACGAGGCGAAGGATCAGCATGCTGGATAACGCCCTCACCCTACTCGGCGGAACCCTCCTCATCGGCGGCTCCGCCCTCACCCTGGTCGCCGCCATCGCCGTCCTGCGGTTCCGCGACCTCCTGTCTCGCCAGCATGCGGCCACGAAGCCGCAGGTGCTCGGGCTCATCCTCTCGATGATCGGCATGGCCCTCATCGTCCGCGATGTACCGCTCGCGTGGACGGCGGGCCTCGTCGTCGCCTTCCAGCTCATCACCTCCCCGATCTCCGCTCACATGATCGGGCGTGCGGGGTACCGGACGGGCGGGATCGTCTCCTCCGACCTCATCGTCGATGAGCTCGGGGAGGACATCGACTCGACCCGCGTCGGTGGCAGGCTCGGCCCGGGTGCGACACAATAGACCCAGATCACACGTCAGCATCACGCGAAAGGATAGGGCATGGATATCGGATGGAAGATCGTCAGCACGGGCGGAGGCCTGCTCGCTGGCCTTGTTGCCAAGAAGATCGTCGAATTCGGATGGCAGGCGGCAACGGGGCACGATGCACCGAACGAGGATGACTTCCAGTCCAACCTGGTCGAGGCCGTTGTCTTCTCCGTGGTCGCCGCTGCCACGAACACGATCATCAGGAACCTCGTCATGAAGAAGGCGAGCTCCTGGTACGGACAGGGAGCGAAGGCAGTCGCAGTCGACGCCTGATATCGACTAGGATGGTTCGTACGACAGGGGAGCGCTCACCACGCTGAGAGTGCACACGATGTGCAGACCCTCGAACCTGCTCCGGTTAGCACCGGCGAAGGAAGTCGGGAATCTCTCGGACCCCTGCCCATATGGGCAGGGGTCTTTCCCCTCCAGCTATGGAGGTTGATATGAAGAAGACAGCAGTCGGTCTCGTCTCGCTCGCGCTGCTCGCGGCCTGCGGCAGCGACGCCGAGGAGGAGGCCGTCACGATCCTCACCCATGACTCGTTCGTCATGAGTGAGGAGCAGATCGCAGCATTCGAGGAGGAGAGCGGCTACACGCTCCAGACCATCGCGCCGGGTGACGGCGGGGTCCTCGTCAACCAGCTCATCCTCAATCGGGACAATCCGCAGGCGGACGGCGTGTACGGGGTCGACACCTTCATCGCCCGCACCGTCATCGAGGAGGCCCTGCTCGCCCCCTACACGTCCCCGGCACTGCCGGAGTCGGCTGAGAGCCTCGTCGTCGCGGACAGCCTCACCCCGATCGACCAGGGCGATGTCTGCATCAACATCGACACGGCCTGGTTCGAGGAGGAGGGCATGACCCCTCCCGAGGGCCTCGAGGACCTGCGGGCCCCGGAGTACGCGGCGCTCACCGCCGTCATCGACCCCGCGACGTCGTCACCCGGATATGCATTCCTCGTCGCCACCGCGACAGAATTCGGGGATGACTGGCAGGACTACTGGGCGGACCTCCTCGATGGCGGTGCCCGGGTCGCGAGCGGCTGGTCCGACGCCTACTATTCGGACTTCTCCGGCGCCGACGGCGACGGCCCCTACCCCCTCGTCCTCTCCTATTCGTCGAGCCCGGCCGCGGCTCCGGGCACGGATTACCTGCCGGACACGTGCGTGCGCCAGGTCGAGTACGCCGGCGTCGTCGAGGGGGCGGCGAACCCCGAGGGTGCCCAGGCGTTCATCGACTTCATGCTGAGCGATGCATTCCAGTCCTCGATTCCGGAGAACATGTACATGTACCCGGTCACGGACCAGGAGCTGCCGGCCGAGTGGCAGGAGGTGGCGGAGCTGTCCGACACCCCGATCATGGTCGACCCGCAGCGGGTGGACCGCGGCGAGCTGCTGAGCGCCTTCGCGGACCTGCGCTGACGTGAGGCTGTGGAGGGCGGCGTGGACCGCCGCGGTGATCATCCCCGTGGCGTTCCTCGCCGTCTTCTTCCTCTATCCGACGGGGGCAATGCTCGTCCGCGGCATCTGGCAGGACGGCATCGACCCCACCGGCTTCACCGAGGTCCTCACCGACCGGCGGACCTGGCTCGTCACGGGCCAGACCCTCTACCAGGCCGCGCTCGGCACCGTCGGCGCCATCATCCTCGGCGTGCCCGGCGCCTACGTGCTGTATCGATGCTCGTTCCGGGGCCAGCGGGCGGCACGGGCCCTCGCGACGATCCCCTTCGTCCTGCCCACCGTCGTCGTCGGCGTCGCCTTCCGTGCCCTGCTCGGCCGGGGCGGCCCGCTCGAGTCGCTGGGAATGGACCAGACGGTCACCGCCGTCATCCTCGCGCTCGTGTTCTTCAACTATGCGGTCGTCGTCCGCACAGTCGGCGGCCTCTGGCAGACACTCGACCCGCGCGCCGTCCAGGCGGCCCGCACCCTCGGCGCGTCGAGGTCGCGCGCCTTCCTCACGGTGACCGTGCCGCAGCTGGCGCCGGCGATCGCCTCGGCGGGCGCGATCGTCTTCCTGTTCTGCTCGACGAGCTATGGGCTGGTGCGAACGCTGGGGTCGCCCGGGTACGGGACGCTCGAGACGGAGATCTGGCGGCAGTCGACGAGCATGCTCGACAACAGGACGGCCGCGATCCTCTCCCTCCTCCAGATCGTCATCGTCATCCTCACCCTCCTCGTGAGCGAGGCCCTCAGCAGGAGGACCGCGGGCCGGCTGCAGCTGCGCAGCCGCCACGTGACGCCGCTGGCGCGGGCGGACGCCGCGCCGCTCGTCATGACGGCGGCGACGATGGTGACCCTCATCGCCTTCCCACTCATCGCCCTCGTCACGCGGTCCTTCCGCGTCGGGGACGGATGGGGGACCGACAACTACCGACTGCTCGGCACGTCCGGAACCGGCTTCGCGGGAGGGGCAACGGTGTTCGAGGCGATCGGCAACTCCCTCCGCATCGGCCTCATCGCCACCCTCATCGCACTCGCGATCGGCGTCCCCCTCGCCCTCGTCCTGTCCCGGAGGGTCCACGGGCCCCTCGCGAGCGGGCAGTCGATCCTCGCGGGCGCGATCCTCCTGCCGCTCGGGGTCAGCGCGGTCACGGTCGGTTTCGGGTTCAGCATCGCCCTCGACAGCCCGCCGCTCGACCTGCGCAGCTCGCCCCTTCTCGTCCCGATCGCCCAGGCCGTCGTCGCCCTACCCCTCGTCGTCCGGTCCCTCACACCGACGCTCGCCTCGATCGCGCCCGGCAGGCGGGAGGCCGCGGCGACGCTCGGCGCCTCACCGTGGCGGGTGCTGGCGACGATCGACGGGCCGTTCCTCCTGCGGGGCCTCGGCATCGCCATCGGCTTTGCGTATGCGACGTCGCTCGGCGAGTTCGGCGCGACCTCCTTCCTCGCCAGGCCGGACAGCCAGACGCTCCCCGTCATCATCGTCCGCCTGCTCGGCCGTCCCGGGGAGAACAACTATGGGATGGCGATGGCGGGGGCGGTCGTCCTCGCCCTCCTCGCCGCGTCCATCATGGCCGCCGCGGAGGCGGCACGAAAGGATCCCCGATGATCGAGCTCGAGAACCTCACGGTCTCCTACGGTGACCTGCGCGCCGTCGACGGGGTGAGCCTCACCGTCGACACGGGCGACATTCTCGCCCTCCTCGGTCCGTCCGGGTGCGGGAAGTCCTCCCTCCTGCGGGGCGTCGTCGGACTGGAGCCCTCGACCGGGGAGATCCTCATCGACGGCTCATCGGTCGCGGGCGTGCCCGTCCACCGGCGCCGGATCGGCATGGTCTTCCAGGACGCCCAACTGTTCACCCACCGCACGGTGGCCGGCAATATCGCCTACGGGCTCAAGGGCCAGGACCGAGGGACGATCGCACGGCGGGTCGAGGAGGTCCTCGAGCTCGTGGGCCTGGCGGGGATGGGGGAGCGGAGCGTCACTACGCTCTCCGGTGGGCAGGCCCAGCGGGTCGCCCTCGCCCGTTCGCTTGCGCCGCGTCCGGACCTGCTTCTGCTCGACGAGCCGCTGTCCGCACTCGACCGGGTGCTGAGGGAGAGGCTCTCGCAGGACCTGCGCACGATCCTCAAGGGCGCGGGAGCCACCGCCATCTATGTCACCCACGACCATGATGAGGCGTTCGCGGTCGCGGACCGGGTGGGGATCATGGATGAGGGGAGGCTCCTCCAGATCGGCACCCCCGAGCAGCTCCTCCATTCCCCTGCCGTCCCCGAGGTCACGGACTTCCTCGGCTCGGCCGCGATCGTCAAGGGCCGCGTCATCGAGCCGACCGAGGCGGGGACAAGGGTGGCCCTGCCGGCCGAGATCGAGATCCCCGGCACGGTGACGGGCGACGGCGTGCGGCTGCGGATCACACCCCTCGGATCGACAGGAGCCGGTCCGGCCGATCGGTGAAGATCCCGTCGACCCCCTGATCGAGCAGCCGCCTCATCCGATCCTCCCGGTTGATCGTCCAGACCCGCACCCCCATGCCGACATCGTGGCTCAGGGAGATGATCCGGTCGGCGAAGCGGGCCGACTTCATGAGCGTGATCCCAGCCGGCCGCCAGCCGATGTGAACCCAGGCGCCCGAGGCGAAGGACGTGGGCGGAGTGATGCCGGCCTTCGCGCACGCGACGAGCATGGCGAGCCCCTCCCACCCGAGACTCCTCTCGAGCCGCGGGCTCGTCAGCTCACGGACCCGGTCCAGCCACGAATCCCACGCGTGGGCGACACAGACGTGGCCCGCGCTGTCGGTCCGGTTGATCGTCTCGGCCAGGGGCACGATCGAGTCCCCGTTCTTCAGATCGATCGCCCATCGCATCGGGAACGCGTCGAGCAGCTCGGCGATGGTGGGGATGCGGGCGGCCTGGCCGTCCGGCCCGTACACCTCGGCCGCCTGAACCTGGGCAAGAGTGAAGGAGCGGATGGGGCCGCTCAGATTCGTCATCCTGTCCATCGTTTCGTCATGGAAGGCAACCGCATGCCCATCGGCAGTGATCTGAACATCGGTCTCGAGCATGTCGGCACCGAGCGTGACAGCCTGCTCGAACGCCTCCATCGTATTCTCGGGAGCGAGGGCTGCCCCGCCGCGGTGGGCGATGACGAGAGGCCGGTCGCCCGGCGACCACGTGCGGGCAGGCGCGGGCGCCGCCGAGGCGCGCAATACCGAAGGCAGGCTCACAGCCTCAGTCTAGGGCGGGATATCCGGCGGGCGAAGGCCATATCCGATCCGTCGCCAGTCATTCACCGAACCGCTTCGACGCGGTCACCGGCCCGTCACGTTGTCGCCGACCGCAGTCGCCGTCGTCCTCTGCGCACTCGCGCCCTCGGATGCTTTGAGACCCATGATGCAGGCGATGAGGATGACGATGAGGGTGATGCGGATGAGGGAGAACGGCTCGGCGCCCGTCAGCATCGCCCACACAACGGTCAGGCTCGCGCCGATCCCCGTCCATACGGCGTACGCAGTCGCCGTCGGGATCGTCTTCATCGCGATCGCCAGGCCGATGGTCGAGATGACGAGGGCGATGAGGAAGACGATCGTCGGGCCGAGGACCGTCAGACCGTTGGAGGCGCCGAGGGCGGTCGCCCAGACCGCCTCGAGCACCCCGGAGAGGATGAGCGTCAGCCAGTTCATCCCGTCACCTTGAGGCCGACGATGCAGGCGATGATGCCGAGGAGGCAGACAACCTTGAGGATCGTCGCCCGCTCCGCGCCGGTCCCGATCGCCCACACGGTTGTCGTGACAGCCCCGATCGCTGTCCACACGGCATAGGCCGTGCCCGTCGGGATCGTCGTCATCGCCCATGCGAGCCCCGCGAGCGAGATGATCGAGGCGATGAGGAAGATGAGGCTGGGGACGAGCCTGCGCAGGCCGTTCGAGCGGCCGAGGGCGGTCGCCCAGACAGACTCGAACAGCCCGGAGGCGACGAGGACGAACCAGTCCACTACAGGTAGGGGTTGTACCGGAGCGAGTTGACCCGGCACGCACACTCGGTCGCGATGTTGATGTTCGAGGCGATCTCGCCATTGGCGCGGGCCTCGAGCAGCCGTGGCACGATCCGGTCGCGGAGCGTCCACGGGTCGATCGTGTTGACGTAGATCTTCGTGCCGCCCTCGAACCCGGCGAGGGTCGACACCCGCCACTTGAGGAGGATCCGCCACGGCATCGGCATGTCGACGTCGATCGGCTTATGGTGCCACTCCTCGTTCGTCGGCACGTGGGGTCCTGTTGCGACGTGGAGGGCGTGGAGCATGTCGGACATGCCGCGCTGCTCGTCGTTCGACTGCTCCCACGGCATCGGCTCCGCCGCCTTCGAGTAGACCTCGAGGGTGGGGTAGCGGTGTCCGAAACCGGCGAAGGCGACCGCGTGGCGGCTCTCGGCGATGATGAGGTTCTGGAAGCCCGCGTAGTCGACCCCGAGCTCGTTGTACATGTTCGGGTTGAGGCGGACCTTGGCGACCTCGACCTCGGCGTTGACCGAGCGCTGGTCGATCGCGACGAGCTGCTTGTGCAGGTGATCGAAGGAGGCGCCGGCCGGCTTCAGCCAGTTCTGGAACACCTGGACGTAGCGGACGTAGCGGTTCGACGAGTAGAGGTCCCTCATCGCATCGATCGTCAGCTTCATGTACCACTCATGTTCCGCCGGGGTGAGGCTCCCCGAGGCGGCCAGCTGGTTGTCGAGCGTCGCACCATCCGTGAAGTGCCGGCGTGCGATGACAACATCGTGACCGCCGCCGAAGAACGCATTCGCCCCCTCGAGGCGCTCGCTCTCGGGGATCCGGATCCACTCCTCCTCCGTCATCCCCGACGCCTTCGCCTTCGTCTGGAGGACGCTGAGGACGTGTGCCTTGCCGGCGGGGTCGGCGATGTAGCGGTCGCGGCGCTGGGCGCGCTCCTGGGGAAGCTGGTATCCGTAGTTCTTCGTCCAGTAGTCGAAGGAGACGATCTCGAACAGGTTCGGCACCCTGCGGAACTCCCACGGCTTCGCCAGGTCATCGACGGAGGTGCTCTCGACGATCTTGAACCCGTTGTCGGTCGAGATGACGCGGGACTTCTCGGGCGGGCTCTCGAGCACCCGCTGCGCACAGAAGGAGCAGTGCCGCTCGTGGCTGTCGGGGTCGATCGGGGAGGGGTGCGGATTGACGAGGGTCAGCGGCCTATTGGCCCTCCCGGGCACCGTCCACACCTCGGTTCCCGAGAAGGGATTGATCTGCTTGACCGTCCCGTCTGCCATGCGTGTGAGCGGAGCGGGCTGAGAGAAATGCGGCTGTCCCATGCCGCTAGCCTATACGGTCGACGCACCGGTCCCGGGCGAATCTCGGCTGGCATGAGGCGCAGAATACGGGCAGTGGCTGCGGTTGCGGTGAGCGGACTCAGGTGTTGAGGATGCGGCTCGCGTCATCGACGAGCCCGGCGACGATGTGGATCTCGTACCGGGAGGCGCGAGTGGTCGCGACCGAGGAGAAGTCACGCCTGCCGCGCTGAATGCCGTGCTCGAAGGCGCCGGCGATGCCGCCGAAGAGCAGGCCGAGTGCGACGGCGGTCAGCAGCACGCGCCACGCGACGACGGGGGCGAAGAAGAGGAAGAGCAGGCCGAAGAACACGCCCATCCACGCACCGTAGAGCGCGCCCTGCCACGCCGCCGTCCACGTTGTCCTCCTGCCCGTGATCTGTTCGACGGACTCGAGCCCAAGGCCGACGATGCGAACATTCTCGACCGGGAAGTCCGCATCGGACAGTGTGTCGACGATGTGCTGAGCCTCCGAGTATGAGCGCACCGTCGTCAACACCCGGTAGTTGATCGTCGAGGCGTGGTGCGGGGAGCGATCGCCCTCATCAACGCCGGAGGAGTATCGGTCGAGATGCTCGTTGCTTTCCATAGGGTCAGACTAGGAGCGGTGTCTGAATACCTGATCGCCCACGGCTGGGAGATGGCTGGAATGGCCGGAGAGAGTGGTCGAAATCGGACCATGAGGATCGCTCGAAAGCGAACGCCGGGACGCGGGCGATTGCCCGCGCACATGAGACAGTGGTGAGAGAATTGTCCGCAGAGTGCGGACGAGAGAGGGGTGCTGGTTGGAGAAGGCGAAGATGCCGAGGGAGATCTGGGTGCTGGTTGCGGCCGCGCTCGCGGTGGCCCTCGGCTACGGAATCGTCGCCCCGATCATCCCTCAGTTCGCCCGCTCCTTCGACGTCTCGGTCACGGCGGCAGGCGCACTCACCTCAGTCTTCGCCGCCATGCGGATCGCCTTCTCCACCCCGGGCGGGAAGCTCATCGACATGTTCGGGGAGCGGAAGATGTACATGGCGGGGATCCTCATCGTCGCCATCTCCTCAGCCGCCAGCGGCCTCGCCCAGAACTACACCCAGCTCCTCATCCTCCGCGGCGTCGGCGGCATCGGCTCAATCTTCTTCTCCGTCTCCGCCATGTCCCTCATCATCAAGCTCTCCCCTCCGGGGCAGCGCGGGCGGGCCTCGTCCCTCTATGGGTCGGCCTTCCTGCTCGGCAACATCCTCGGCCCGTCGCTCGGGTCACTCCTCGCGGTGTGGGGCCTGCGGTTGCCGTTCTTCATCTATGCGGGCACCCTCATGGTCTCGTTCTTCGTCATCCTCGTCGCGCTGCCCGAGCCGCACCGCCAGGAGGTATCGAAGGAGGGCATCGAGATCAGGCCGATGACAGTGCGTGAGGCGATCTCCTCGCCCACGTACCGTGCCGTCCTCGTCACGAGCTTCTCGCACGCGTGGACGAACATGGGTGTGCGGCTCACCATGATCCCCCTCGCCACCGGCGTTGCCATGGGCTACGGGGAATGGGTGTCCGGCGCCGCCCTCACGGCCGGCGCCATCGGCACAGCGATCTCCCTCGTCGTCGCGGGCAGCTGGTCGGACCGCTACGGCCGCATCACCGTCATCGTCCCCGGCCTCGTCATCGCCGGCATCATGACCATCGTCTTCGGAGCGCTCGACAGCCCGATCCTCCTCGTCGCCGTCGCCCTCATCACCGGACTCGGCGCCGGTCTCATCCAACCCGGCCAGCAGGGTGCGGTCGCGGATGTCCTCGATGGCCGCCCGGGCGGCAAGGTTGTCTCGACGTTCCAGATGGCGGGGGATCTCGGCCAGATCATCGGCCCGCTCCTCGCGGGTCTCATCGCCGACCACTTCGGCTACTCCTATGCCTTCATGATCTCCGGCGCGATCCTCATCATTGCGATCGTCGCCTGGCTGCCGGCCCGTGGGGACAGCTACCGCGGCTACACCCGCGGTGAGGACGGCTGAGAGGACGGCCGTCAACATCGGCAGGCCCATTGACCTGCACTTTCGCGCGGGTCTAGCCTGGAGATTCGCCACGGTGCCTCGTGATCGGCGAGCGCCTGTCGGCGGTCGCGTTTCGAAGGATCCGTGGGATCCATACGGCCACTGATCGACAACGGCCAGTCAGCGAGCTGTCACCTCCGCATAACTGCGCCGGCGCGAAAGCCGCCGCTGATTATGCGGCTCGACGTTGTCCTGCACCAGGTTGTCACCATGATCCCGCCCATCGCCGCCCCAGGCGGCGCTCTGACCCCTCCCGTGCACTCGCGCGGCGGGCGAGGGTCCTCGCGGCGTCAGCCGCCCGTTTCCGCCCGGCCCCCGAGCGCGTTGGAGGGTCGTACGGACAGGGTGCGCCCGCGACCCGGGGGTGTGCTGCCATGAGAATCCTCATCACAGGCTGCGCCGGCCCGGCCGGCCGCGCCGTGGCCGCACAACTCGACGGAACACGCCACGAGGTCTACGGCGTGGACATGGAGCCGCGCCCCGATTCGAGCTTCGTCGAGGTCGGTGCTGTACCGCCCGCGTCGGACCACGCCCTGCTCACCGTCCTCAGCCGGTTCCTCACCGACCACGCCATCAACCTCGTCATCCCCACAGCCCGAGCGGAGCTGCCGCAGCTGGCCATGGCGGCGTCAGCCGGGCGGCTTCCCGCCCCCACTGTCATCGGTGAGGCTGGGGCCGTCTGCATCGCCCACGACCGGTACCTGACGATGGCGGTGCTGCAGGGAGCCGGAGTGCCCGTTCCCCGGTTCTGTCTGCCGAGCGGTTTCGCGTCCACGCAGCAGGTCCTCAAGTACATGAGAGGACCGATCATCCTCAAGCCACGGATCCCCCGCCGCGGCACCACCGTCGAGCACATCGAGCGCGAGTCCGACGTCGATTGGCTGCGGCTCGACGACTCCTGGGTGGGCCAGGAGTTCATCCCCGGCGCAGAGTACCGCCCGATGGTCTATCGCTCCCACGCCTCCGATGATTTCCCGCTCGTTGTCGTCGTCGAACGGCGAGATAGGACGCACACGTGGTCGACGGGTGCTCCGCGCGTTGAGTACTCGGACGACGGGAGGGTGGCGCAGTTGGCCCTCGACGCCGCCGCGGCACTCGGGCTGACCGGTCCCGCGGAGATCACCATCCGGCGGGGGCGGAGGGAGAGCCCGTCGTCCTCGACATCGCCCCTCGCTTCGGGGTGCACAGCGAGTACGCGCCCGAGATCCTCGAGGCGGTCTTGGAGGGCTACGGATACCTCGAAACGGTGTACGGCTGACGGTGGGAAACACGAGCGCGGGTGAGTTCGGGTGTGAGATCCCGGGTTGGACGTGCCGTGAGATCGGCGACCAGTATCCGGACACAAGGGTGCTTTGGGGTGAAATGAGACTCGAAACCGCTCCCCCTCCTGTACCGTGTCACCTTATAGAACCCGGCGGATCCTGGAAACGCCGGATCCGCGCGGTTATCTGGCACTGAAGGAGTGAGCAGTGGAACAATTGGAAGAGTCGATCTCATTGGTACTCGACACCCTGGGCGGCATCATCTGGGGACCCTTTGTCCTCATACCCCTGCTCGCCATCACCGGATTCGTCCTCACGGTCAGACTGCGCGGCATCCAATTCACGAAGCTTGGACCGGCGCTTCGTCTGGGCCTCAAGGACAGGCGCGACGAGGGTGCGGATGACGGAGATGTCTCCCAATTCCAGGCCCTGACCACCGCGCTCGCGGCAACCGTCGGTACGGGTAACATCGTCGGCGTCGCCACGGCCATCGCCCTCGGCGGTCCGGGCGCGGTGTTCTGGATGTGGGTGACCGGCATCCTCGGCATGGCATCGAAGTACTCCGAAGCATTCCTGGCCGTCCGCTATCGGACGAAGGATGATGCGGGGGAGGTCTCCGGTGGTCCCCAGTACTATCTTGAGCGCGGCATCACGAAGAAGGTCGGCGGCGTCTCCATCGGCAAGGTCCTCGCGATCTCCTTCGCGGTCTTCGCCGTCATCGCCTCCTTCGGCATCGGCAACATGACCCAGGCCAACGCCATCGCCCGCAACGTCGGCTCCTCCTGGGGGCTCGAGACGTGGGTGGTCGGCATCGTCCTCATGATCGCTGCGTTCGCCGTTCTCATCGGCGGCATCAAGTCCATCGGCCGCGTCACCTCCGCCCTCGTGCCGCTCATGATCCTGCTCTACGTCGTGGCCTCGATCTGGATCCTCCTCGTCAATGTGAGCGCCGTGCCCGCAGCCTTTGGCCTCATCTTCACAGACGCCTTCACGGGCACCGCGGCCACCGGCGGCTTCATCGGCGCGACGATCGCACAGGCGATGAGGTTCGGCATGGCGCGCGGCATCTTCTCCAACGAATCCGGCATGGGATCCGCCGCGATCGCGGCGGCAGCCGCAAAGACGACCCACCCGGTCCGCCAGGGGCTCGTGTCGATGACGCAGACCTTCATCGACACCATCATCGTCGTCACCTGCACAGCCCTCGTCCTCATCACCACCGGTGCCTGGGCGACGTCGGAGGACAACGCGGCCTTCGCCACCGGCGAGGCGTTCTCGTCGGGCCTGCCGGGCCAGTGGGGCCATTGGGTTGTGACGATCTCGCTTGCGCTGTTCGCGTTCTCGACGATCCTCGGCTGGTGCTACTACGGCGAGCGGTGCGTCGAGCGCCTCGTCGGCCGCGGGGGTGTCATGCCCTACCGCGTCATCTTCTGCATCGTCGTCTACATCGGCGCCACGACCTCCCTCTCCCTCGTGTGGGGATTCGCGGATGTCATGAACGGACTCATGGCACTGCCGAACCTCATCGGACTTCTCGTCATGTCGGGCCTCATCGCCCGCGAAACCCGCCACTACCTCCAGAACGACCCCGACCTGCGGGCGTCGAAGGCGCAGGTCGCGATGTTTATGAAGGACCGCGATGGCGGGATCGACACCTACGAGCTGACCGGGCGCTGATTCGATCGCGGCCGGTCACTCCCGGCCGCAGTCCCGGTCGGACAGCACCGGCCGGGACTGTCCGACGCCGGGGTCAGCGGATTCCGTCGAAGGCGCGGCGGGCGAGATCGGCCGCGCCGATCATGCCTGCATTATTGCCGAGCTTGGCGGTGACGATGGGAATGGCGGGGCGGTAGTCCCCGCCGACCTGCTGATCCATGAAGGCCTCTTCGGCAGGATTGCGGATGAGGGAGCCGGCCTCGGAGAGGCCGCCGGCGAGGACGAACATGTCGGGATCGAGAATGGAGACGAGGTCGGCGAGGGCGATGCCGACGTAGCGGCCCGCCTGATCGAAGGCCTTCCGCGCCACCCGGCACCCCATCCGTGCCGCTTGGGTGACGAACCGCCCGGTGATCTTCGCCGGATTGCCGCCGGCGAGGCTGAGGAGTGTCTGAGCGCGATCCGGGGCCTCCATGGCTGCCTCTCGCGCCATGCGAACCAGCGCTGTGCCGGAGCTGTACTGCTCCCAGCAGCCCCGCGACCCGCAGCCGCACTTGACGCCGTCGGGGATGAGGTTCATGTGCCCGATCTCGCCCGCGAAACCGTTGCTGCCTCGCAGCAGCTGGCCGTCGATGATAATGCCTCCGCCGACACCCGTACCGAGGGTGACGAAGACGATGGACTCGGCGTTCGTCGCCACCCCGTGCGAATATTCGCCCCACGCGGCCGCATTCGCATCGTTCTCGATGATGGTGGGCAGGTTGAGCGCCGATTCCACCCGGTCCGCGAGCGGCTCATCGCGCCACGCGATGTTCGGGGCGAAGAGGACCGTGCGGCGGTCCTTGCCGACGAAGCCTGCGGCGCCGATCCCGATCGAGTGGACCTCGTGGCTGCTCGCGAGATCTTTGGCGATGCCAACAATCTCGTCCACGATCGCCTCGGCGTCGTCCGCGGGTGATGGCCGTCGGACACGAGCAATGATTCTCCCGCTGCTGTCAACCACTCCTCCCGCGATCTTCGTTCCGCCAACATCGATGCCGATCGAAAGTCCCATATCGCCATCATGGCACGATCGAATGGCATTGTGGATGGTCAAAGTACCTGATATCCGCACAGGAGTCGTCGGGGACAGCACCTGTCCGTCGGTCCTCGGCGTGTGATGGGCCAGCGGTTGATCAGACCGTCGAGCCGGCTGGCGGCGGTTGGTCGTGACCGCCCAGCTGGGACCGCCAAGTCGTCGGTCATCCCCAACCGCTGCGCTGACCGCACGTCCGTGGTTCGCCCGGGCTCAGATCGACGCGAGCACCTCGTTGAGAGCCTCCGTGGAGGAGGGGTGGATGTAGATCGTGTCCCTCAGCTCGGAGGCCGTGACCCCGTGCCGCATCGCCAGCGCCACGAGGTTGATGACCTCCTGGGAATCGACGTGGACGAGGGCGGCGCCGAGGATGAGGTCGGTGGCCTCATCGACGACGATCTTGATGATCCCGCGGGGGTCGCCGACGATCTTCGGCCGTGGCATGGCGGCGATGTCGGAGACCTTCTTGACTGCGATCTTGACCGTGTGGCCCGCGGCTCGGGCCTCCTCGACCGTCATACCGACCTTCGAGAACGGCGGTGTTGTAAAGATCGTTGAGGGCACGGCGACACGGTCCGCCGTCGTGCGCGTGCCCGATCCGGTCAGCTGGTCGAGGACGATGCGGCTGTCGTCGAGGGAGATGTAGGTGAACTGGGGCCCGCCGTTGACGTCTCCGACTGCGTAGACGCCCGGTACGGATGTCGCGAGCCGCTCATCGACCTTGATGGCGCCGGTCTCGGTCGTTTCGATGCCGGCTGCGGCCAGATCCAACCCGTCCGTATTCGGCCTGCGACCGAGGGCGATGAGGACAGCATCGCCCCGCACCGTCTGCTCCTGGTCATTCCACAGATATTGGACCGCGGCGCAGTCCGTCTCCTGGCAGAGCCTCAGCACCGTCGCCCCTGAGACGAGGCGAACGCCAGAATCGGCGAGGGAGTCGAACACCTCGGCCGCCACGTCCCAGTCCTCCCTATGGAGGGGGCGCGGGTTCTTGTCGAGAACCGTCACCTCCGACCCATACTGGGCGAACATCGACGCGAACTCGATGCCGATGTAGCCGCCGCCGACGATGATGAGATGCTCGGGCAGAGGAGCATGCTGCAGGGTGACAGACGTGTGGAACCGGCCGCCCAGCTCGGCGCCGGCAACCTCCGGCAGGCGCGGGATCGACCCCGTGTCGATGATGATCGTCTCAGCCGTCACCTCAAGCGCCTCATCGCCCGCCTCGACGAGGAGGCTGTGGGGGCCCGTGAAGCGGGCCGTGCCGTTGATGATGGTGACGGTCTCGAGGTCCGCCAGCATCGAATAGTTCTTGCCCCTCATTGCCTCCGTCAGGGAGTCCCGCCGCTCGACGGACTGGTCGAAGTAGTCCGGGTCGAACGATTTCTCGGGGCGGATCTCAGCGGAGTGGATGAGAGCCTTGGTGGGGATGCAGGCGACGTTGATGCAGGCCCCGCCGTACATGTCCGTCGACCGCTCGATCATGGCGACGCTCTTCCCCGCTCGCGCGAGTGCCCCGGCGATCGTCTTGCCGCCCTTCCCCCAGCCAATGACAGCGACATCGAATTCCATGGCAGCGTCCCCTCTCGGCCTGTACACCGAGCCTACCTGGGCAGATGGTGAGAGGCGGGGCCTTTCGTGAGCGGGAGTGCGGGCGCGGCGCCTGCTGCACCGCCCGGCGCCGTCAACAGATCGCTGGCTACACTCGGGGGATGAAGGGGTTCCGCAGTGTGGGTGCCGTGCTGGCGGCGGCGCTTGCACTGTCCGCGTGCCTTGCCGCGGATGATCCGCCCGCGGCGGTGAGCCCAGTGACGTCCGTCGAGATCGTCGTGGACGGCTGGCAGGACCTCGAGGGGTCGGCGACCGGCTATTGGAACGCGATCCTGGCCGCCGAGCTCACGGCCGGTGAGGGTGCCGGGAGCCGCATTGTCATCCAGGAGGGGATTCCGTCGACGATGACCGCCCGCGAGCACCGCGACCGCCGGGTGCTTGAGCTTGAGGGGCGGGGCATTGAGGCCGTGGCCATCGGTGAGCGCATGATCGACGCGGCCCCCGCCGCTGGGCTCCGCTACCGGCAGGTCAACCGCACGTCGGAAACCTGGTACACGGTCAAGGGCGGCCTGCGGTACGTCATCCACCTGGAATCCGAGGAGGGGGCGAGGGAGATGAGTCCGCGAGCGCGGGACGTACTCGCCCACCTGCAGATCCGCCGCTGAGTGGTCGAGATCAGGCTGATCCGTCGCCTGGCCTCACCGGAAGAGCGCCTCAGCCTGCGGGGCGATGTCGCGGTGGACGATCGCGAAGTTGAGCCCACGGCGCAGGGCAACGTGGGCGGAGTCGGTGAACGCCTCGACAACCTCGAGGAGGACGTCGCCTGTGTCCCGGCCATCCCGCGAGAACGTCAGCTCTGTGGTTCCGCTGCGCAACCGAAGAGTGTCGTCACGGACCGCTGCCTCGTCGATCGGCAGTCCGAGGCCGTCGGCGAGCGCATCGATCCCCTCAGTAAGGTCAGCGGCGCTGAGCGTCACCGCCAGCTGCACCTCGACGCAGGGCGCCCCATCGATCCTCGCTGCTGCGAGCGAGAGCGGGTCGGTCGGATCCTCGGTCGCTGCGATCCAGTCCTCGCGGCTCACCGCATCGCGGACAACCAGACCCCGGGACCCCAGCCAATGGATCGAGGCGTCGATCTCGGGATCGGTGACGGGTGCGGACTCGCGTGTGCGACGGCGTCGGAAGAGCATGTCCCCAGTGTAGAGATCCGGCCCGGGGCAGGGCCCCGGGCCGGATTGTCGAATGCTGAAGGACTTCTCGAGGGCGAGGGATGTCCAGAGGCTGAAGGGCTTCTAGATCCCGAGTGACTTCTGGACGGCGAGCAGCGCCTCGGCGGACTTGGTGAGCTTCGCCTCCTCCCGCTCGTTCATGGGGAACGTGAGGGTCCGTTCGACGCCGTTGCGGCCGACGACGGACGGCACGGAGAGTGCGACGCCGGAGATGCCGTGGTACCCGTCGAGCAGGGTCGAGACGGGCAGGACCGCCTTCTGGTCGCCGAGGATCGCCTCGACGATGCGGGCGCCGGCGACGCCGATCGCATAGTTCGTCGCACCCTTGCCTTGGATGACCCTGTAGGCGGAGCCGGTCACCTCCGCCTCGAGGGCGTCGAGCCGCGCCTCGTCGAAGACCCGGCGGCCGTCCTCGTCCTCCCATTCGATGAGGGGGGCCTGGCCGATCGACGCCGACGACCAGAGGGCGAACTCGGTATCACCGTGCTCACCCACCATCATGGCGTGGACGGAGCGGGGCGAGAGGCCGATCTCCCGGCCGACCAGCCATCGCAGGCGGGATGTGTCGAGCACGGTGCCGGATGAGAGCACACGGTTGCGCGGAAGCCCGGAGATCTTCATCGCTGCCGTCGTCAGGACGTCGCACGGGTTCGTGACGAGCATGTAGATCGCATTCGGTGCCTGCTCAAGGAGCTGGGGCAGGAGGGAGGAGAGGATCTCGACGTTCGTGCCTGCGAGGTCGAGTCGGGACTGGCCCGGGTCCTGGCGGGCGCCCGCGGTGATGATGACGATGTCGGAACCGGCCACGCAGCTGACATCGCTGCCGCCGATGATCTGGGACTGGCTCATGTATTGGCTGCCGTGCGCGAGGTCGAGGACCTCCGCATCGACCTTCGCCGTGTTGAGGTCGTAGAGGGCGACGGTATTGGCGGAGCCGCGGAGGAGGGCGGAGTAGGCGAGGGAGGATCCGACAGATCCCGCCCCGACGATCGAGAGCTTCGTGGTGGTTGCGATGTCACTCATAGTCCCATTCTCACCGAGTCGGCCCCGGGAGCCAAGGGTGAGCTACTGCCCGTTTGAGTGATCGTCGATCATAATGAGTGAATGAGCCGCTTCCATGACCTCGTCGACAGGTTCGGCGACCTCCCCATTCCGCTCAGCCGGGGCGCCCGGGGCGGTCGGGCCTCGGCGGTGCTCATGGCGCTCACCGACGAGGACGACACGAGGATCGTCCTCACCCGCCGAGCCCTCACCCTGCGCTTCCACCCGGGTCAGGTCGCCTTTCCGGGTGGGAGTCTCGACCCGGGCGAAACTGTCGTTGAGGCCGCCCTGCGGGAGGCCCATGAAGAGGTCGGCATCGAGCCGGCGAAGGTGAGAGTGCTTGGAGAGCTGCCCGACATGTCGCTGGCAGCCTCCGAAAGCCTCATCACCCCCATCCTCGGCATCATCGGCATCGATGAGAGGCCCCGCGTCGTCGACGAGGGCGAGGTCGATTCGGTCTTCCTGCCGAAGCTCACGACGCTTGCCGACCCCGAGATCCGCTACACGGCGACGATCCCCGGCTCACCCTACGAGGGCCCTGCCTTCCACCTCGAGGAGGCGTTCGTCTGGGGCTTCACGGCGCACCTGCTCGACGGCCTGCTCAAGGTCGGCGGCTGGGAGCAGACGTGGAACCAGTCGAAGGTGATCGAGGTGCCCGGCGACTATCGGCGCGAGCGCAGCGGATAGGGGAACTGCCGACACGGCGAAGGACAGGGATCTGTCCCGCACCGCCCGTGCCCCCGGCCCCTCGACCCTGGCGCGTGAGCGCGGCCAGCTCAACGGCTGTGGCCAGCACGCCGTTAACCAGCCCAGCTTCCAGCCAGTCGGCCGCGACTCGCAGGTGCCTCCCGTCCCCAGAACCACGCCACACTAGACAACTGCGCCGCCCCTCCAGGGGCGGCGCAGTCAGGGTGCAGCGGGTCAGCCCGCGCGGTTCACACCCGGGGTGTCGATGCCGTCGCCGTCCCAATCGCCGATAAGCGGGCGATCGGAGGCGCGACCGTAGACAACCGTCGAGTCCGCAGGTCCGCCTGAGAGCGAGTTCTTGATGAAGAACTGGTTCCCGCGGCGCAGCGCGAATGTGTCGGCGCCGTCCCCATCAAAGTCGCCCGCGAACGCATCATCGCCGACGCGACCGTACGCGAACTCCGTGTCGGCATTCCCTCCGACGAGGGCGTCGATGACGTAGAAGACGCTCCCACGTCGGACGGTCACGGTGTCGATCCCGTTGCCGTCCCAGTCGCCGATGAGGATCTCATCGCCAACACGTCCGTAGTTGAACGTGACGTCGGCGGTGCCGCCGGCGTGGCTGTTCCTGAGGAAGAGCGTGTTGCCGCGACGGACGCCGAGGGTGTCGGTTCCATTGCCGTCCCAGTCGCCGATGAGGATCTCATCGCCAACACGTCCGTAGTTGAACGTGACGTCGGCGGTGCCGCCGGCGTGGCTGTTCCTGAGGAAGAGCGTGTTGCCGCGGCGAACGCCGAGGGTATCGATCCCGTCGCCATCCCAGTCTCCGACCAGCACCTCATCGCCGGCACGCACGATCGGCTCTCAAGAACTGCCAACCTCCGCCCGACAAGCTCTCAGGAAGATGTGACGTCCTCGAAGAGTTTCAATTCTCCGCCCACCCGCGGTACGGCGAGGTATCAACGTGGAAGAAGACCGTAGCCCCCGGCGTCCATCCGACGATCGCCGATGTTCCGACGCGCGTGTCAATGGGCTGATAGGCGGCGGAGAGGAAACCGCCGAGCGTCAGTTCAACCCACGAGTATGCCCCTGAGATTCTCTGCCAGTCCGGAGATACCCATGACTGGCGTTCGCCGAGGAACTCTGACCAGTAGCGTTTGCGGGAACGGCTCGTCACCGGAGTGTTCGCGTACTCGACAAGAGCAGCCCAGTCTGCCGCCGATGCGATGCTCAGGCCACGTCCGAGGGAGTCATGATCCGCCAGCTGCATCGTACGATGGTCTCCGCCGAACTCCGTATCGTTGTCGAAGCAGACCGCGAGAGTACTTTCGTACGGACCGATGGGGCCTGGCGTCGTCTGAATCGTCGTTGAGCTGCGCGGCTGGTTCGACCAGCGGCTTTCATTCTCGAGATCCCTGCCTGGAGAGGTTCCAATGTCCTTTGCTGTCACCCGATGCGTGTGCGCGCCCTCCCACCACCAAGTGAACTCGGATTCAGCTGCGATGGCGTGAGCGAGGGGTCGAAAGCACTCGCGGAAGGACGACAGCCGGTATCCCGGTCGATTTAGAGGTGCGAGGGAACCGAAGCTCAGTTCTGTGGCAATGCGACCGACGTGGGTGAGTACATCGTCCATAGGTCCGAACAGCGCTGGCATTCCCCGCTCCGCTACCGCGCGGGTGAGACGCGATGCTGTTTCTGACTCAGGTCCGGACAGATGTGTAACAGGATCGAGCGGTGCTTCTCCGATGACACGATGATCCATGGTCGAGAGTGAAAGAAAGAAGAAGAGTGCGGGCATTGACGCCAGCAGGTTGTGCTCGCGCCCCCGTGAATTGAGTTGCACCATTATTGCTCCCGAGGTTAGGGGTGCCGGCAGTCAACAGAATAAACCCCACTTCTCGAGAGTAAGACGTGCCTGCACCCCTTGTAATCTGTGATGAAGTGAATATTCACTGCTTGCCACTTCGTCGTTTGACTACTGTGACATTTCATTCCTTGCATACCTAGCCAAGTGTATGAAGGACGAACGGGTACCAGCGCGCCAGAGGACTCTGAATAACGCAATGTCGCCGACCAGATCCCCCAGGAACGCAACTGTGATATGAACGAAATGCTCCGTGGCTTATGGGTGCACTGAGAAGTTGGCTTTGTAGCGAGTCTTTGAGTTGACTCCCTTACCCAGACGCCTTGGGTAGAAGACCAACACCGATCTCTGAAGGTTGCGCCACTGTCAGGGAAAGTCTGGCCGGGATTGATGATTATCCCGCCTGAGTTGGATTCTAAACCAATTGTCCCAACGGGGGATTCGAACAAGTCGATGGAATCGGTGCCGAGTTCGTCCAGTAGATTATCCAACTCGGCTAGCTGCTCCTCAGTCAGCCCGTCTTCGGACTCACTGAAAAGCTCTTGGAGTAGTTCCTGTCTCGGCCTATGAAGTTCGGTGTCGGACGCTTGAAGGTTGTCAAAGGATGTCACCGGATAGCCGAGCGTCGTCGTCGCAGGAACGAGCAGGATCGAAATCAATAAGATCGTTATGCGGGAGTAGGCGTCATCTGTCTTCAACCTTTGCTTCTGAGATGCTGCATGATAGCAGTATCCCCAGTTCGGCAGATTTTAGGTCGATTTCACCGCATTCCGTCCTGATTGTTTAGGCACGGGCTGGTTGATGCTCACATTTCTAGGTCAGCGATCGCGCTCAGAGCCGATGCTGAAGTCGCCGATCACCGTCGCCATCGCCATCCCGCCGTCGTGGCTCATCGACACGTGCCACGACGTCGACCCCGGCCCGTACCGCTCCTCGAGCGATGCTGCGACGGTGCGGGCGAGCGGCTCATGGATGGTGAGCGAGGGCCTGCCCCACCGGTCGGCGACGACCTCGATCTGCGACCAGACGACGTCCTCCTGGCTGATCGGGGGCGGGGTACCGATGAGGGCGGCGGACCAGGCCTTGATGAAGGCCTCCTTCGCCGCCCACCGGGCTGCCAGATGAGCGGCGGGGGAGCCGGACACCGCTGCCCTGAGCCTCGCGGTGCGCTGCTCCTGGCCGGTGAAGGCGCGGGCGTAGACCGTGCCGGGGGAGTCCAGCTGAGAAGCAAAGGACTCCACCTCGGCCAGGTCCACGCCCACGCCGATGATCACTGGAAGAACCCGCTCTGTGCGAGGCGAGCCTTCGGGTTGAGCAGCATCGCGGCCTCGATCTCCTTCGTCTCGCCCTTGAAGCGGCGATCCTCGATCGGGGTGTAGAGCGGCCCGTGGCCGAGCATGCCGGCCTCGCGGCGGCGCACGCCGGCCCGGAGGCGGGCGGTTGCGGATGCGAGCCAGGCCTCGGCTGCGGCCTCGCCGAGCTCCTGGCGCACGGCCTGCTCGAACGCGGCCGGGTGAACCAGCGCGACGAGGGCAGAGACGTGGCCGAAGCCGAGCGAGGTGAGCAGGCCCGCCTTGATCGTCGTCGGAGCCTCGAGGGGCTCACGCAGCCAGACCAGTCGGGACGAGCCGGCGAGCGCCGGGTCGACGCTGTCGAGGGCCCTGTTCGCGGGGATCCTGCCGGTGCGGAAGATGTCGGCGAGACCGGCCGTCTGGAAGACGGCGGCACCACCCTTCGCGTGCCCGGTCAGGGTCTTCTGCGAGACGACGAACATCGGGTTGCCGACTTCGCGGCCCATCGCCTCCGCGAGCCTCGTGTGGAGGTCGGACTCGTTCGGGTCGTTCGCGTTGGTCGACGTGTCGTGCTTGGAGATGACGGAGATGTCATCGACGGCGACGCCGAGGTCGGCGAGGTTCTTCACCAGCCTGGCGGACTTCCCGCCGCGGCCCGCGGCGAGCGCGCCGAGTCCCGGTGCGGGGATCGACGTGTGCGCACCATCCGCGTAGGACTGGGCGAACGCGACGACTCCGTGGACGGGCAGCCCCAGCTGCGCCGCGACCGAGCCGCGTGCGAGAAGGACCGTGCCGCCACCCTGGGCCTCGACGAACCCTGCCCGGCGACGATCGTTCGCACGGGAGTAGAAGCGCTCGTTGATGCCCTTCGCCGCCATCGCGTCCGAATCCGCCGTCGCGTTCATCGAGGCGAAGCCCTCGATCGACTCGACGGAGATGTCATCGATGGCGCCGGCGACGACGAAGTCGGCCTTGTTGCAGGCGATCTTGTCGACACCCTCCTCGATCGAGACGGCTGCGGTGGCGCAGGCGCCGATCGGGTGGATCATCGACCCGTAGCCGCCGATGTACGACTGCATCGTGTGCGCCGCGACGACGTTCGGGAGGGTCTCCTGGAGGATGTCGGAGGGGATGTCCTCGGCGAGGAAGCGATCGAGGAACAGCTTCCTCATCGATGTCATCCCGCCGAAGCCGGTGCCTTGGGTCATCGCCACATCGGAGGGGTGGACGGCCTGGAGGATCTCAGCCGGCGTGAAACCGGACGAGAGGTAGGCATCCACGGCCGAGACGAGGTTCCACACGGCGATCCGGTCGATCGACTCGACCATGGAGGCGGGGATGCCCCAGCGGGTCGGGTCGAAGTCGGTCGGGAACTGGCCGCCGACCTTGCGGGCCATCGCGGCCCGGCGCGGCATGCGGCTGCTCGCGCCCTGCTTGCGGGTCACCTGCCATTCGCCGTCGACCTCGTGGGCGACCGTGAACGCCGGGTCGGCCTCCACGTAGGACTTCGCGGCCTCTTCGGAGTCGACCGAGAAGGTCACGTCCTTGTCGAGGAACATCTCGACACCCTCGGGGCTCGTGAGGTTATCGATGGCGATCGAGTCGACGAAGGTGCGCACGCCCGAGCGGGCGACGACCTCATCGCGGTAGCGATCGAAGATGTCGGCCTCGTCGACGATCTTGTCGTCCGTGTCGTACCAGCCCGCGACGGGGGTGTCCCGCCAGCGGAGCAGGCCCGTCATCCACGCCAGCTCAAGCACGCCGGCCGCGGTCAGCTCGACCGAGCCGTCCGACTGGATGCCGTACTCGGCCTCGAACCGGGTGCGGCCCGAGCCCCAGGGGCTGACCTCACCGATGCCGACGATGACGACCATGTCGTCGAGCGAGGCGGACACCTGGCCCCACTCGGCCGTCGGCTGCGCCGTGCGGACCGGGGAGGGCAGCGCCTGCAGGGTCGGTGCGGCCGTCTTGATGATGTCGGGAACGATCTCAGCCTCATCGCGCAGCGCGGCGATCGAGATCTTGCCCATGCCACCCGTCAGGTCGGCGTCGATCGGGCCCTCGAGGGCCCGTGCCCTGGCCTCGGCCGAGCACAGGGCGAGGAGCTCGCCCGAGATCTCGGACGGGGTCCACACGCGGATCCCGGCCTTCTGTGCGGCGGTGACGAGCGGGTCGTTGCCGCCCATGAGGCCCGTGCCGGCGACCCAGCCGATCCTCGGGTGCGCGATGGTGACGCGCTCGGCCCACGGCTCGACCTCCCACTTGTTGGCGATCGCGTCGAACGCGGCCTTGACCTCGCCGTACGCGCCATCGCCGCCGAAGGTGCCCCGGTTGGGGGAGCCGGGCAGGACGACGTGGAGGCGGTGATCGACATGCGTGTCCGCACCGATCTTCGCCAGTGCCGTCATCGACCGCTCGACCGACCACAGCAGCAGGCGGGCCTGCGTCTCGGTCGCCGGGCCTGCGTCCTCCGCGGTGCCCGAGACGGGCGGTGCCGCGAACGGGAAGAACAGGTCGGGGATGAGGGCCGGCTTCGTCACCTTGACGTCGGATCCGACCGTCTCGGTCTGCTCCGCGCCGATCCACTCGACGAGTGCGTCAACGTCCCGGTACGAGGAGAGGTTGGCGGGCACGAGCCACAGCGCGGCCTCGGCCGACGCGTTCTCCCGGTAGAGGGTCTTCGCGAAGCTCAGGCGAGCCGAGTCGACGCGCGATGCGGTGGCGACGACGGTCGCACCGCCCGCGAGAAGGCCCGCGACAACGCCGCCGGCGATCGAGTTCGGCGCCATGCCCGTCACGATCGCGACCTGGCCCGAGTACTCACCCGGGGTCGCGTCGAGCGCGTCCTTGGCGATCTGCTCGTAGCGCGCCTTGAGGGCACCGGTGGACTTACCCGCCCACCAGGCGGCCTGGTCGGCGACGGCCCGGCCCGCACCCGTGAAGGACACGGACTCGGGGAGCTCCTGGCCTGCCCACAGGCGGGCCAGATCCTCGCGGGCGGATGCCCAGCGGTCGTCGAGCAGGACGGCCCTGCGCGGGTCGAAGGACGGCGTCACCAGCTTGACCCAGCCGGAGCCGAGCTCAGCCTCGACGGTCTCGACGAGCGTCTGGAGCTCCTCCTCCTCCGAATGGTCGAAGGACGCGGGTGTGGTCTCGTTCAGACCGAGCACGCTGAGCAGGTGGCGGGCGGTGTCCGCGAGGACGCCGCGGTCACCGGTGATCGACTCCGCGAACTCGTCCAGTGCGGCCGAGTCGACGGTCGCTCCTCCACCGCCGCCGGCGGTGGGGATGGCGACGGGGATGCCGCGGGCGGCGCCGACCTCGGCCACGGCCGCATCGATGATCGCGTTGACGTCAGCGGTCGAGCCGGCCTCAGTCGCGAGCGTCGCAAGGTCACCGCCGCGGGCGGAGGCCCCTGCGCGGGTGCCGAGGAGGATCGCCGCGGTCGTGTGTGCGGCCCAGCCCTCCCCGAGCTGCCAAACGCCGGTCACGCGCTCGGCGATGTAGGACTGCTTCTGTCCGGCGGCGCCGAAGAGCTTGCGGATCCTGTCCTTGATCGCCTCACCGAGAACCGGGCCGAACGGCTTGTAGTTGTGGGCCGCGCGGTCGACCGTGGCCGACAGTGTCGTGACGTCCGCCTCGGCGGCACCCTCGACGCTGGCCAGGCCGAGCTCGGCCGAGAAGTCCATAAGCAGCTGGTTGAGCCTCGAGGAGACGCCGTTGGTCAGCGTTCCCGTCGTGTCGGCCGCACCGATCTGCTCGGGACGGACCTTGTTCGCGAACGCGAGCAGGGTCTTAATGGCATCCGATGCCCGGTAGGGCAGGTCGGCGGGACGCTCGACCGAACCGGCGGGCGCGGCCGGGGCGGCCGGTGCCGCCTCAGCGGGTGCAGCCGCAGCGGCGGGCGCTGCAGAGACGGGCGCTGCCGAGGCGGCGGTGGTCTCCTCCGGCTCCTCGTCGTCGGCGATGGTCCGAACGTCCTCGTGGTAGACGATCTTCTCGTCGCGCTGGACGTTGAGAACCGTCACCGAGGCGTCGGTGTACTCCGGCAGGGCCAGGGTCTTCGAGGCGAGGTTCGCGAGCGTCGGAGCGGCGCCGAGGCCGATCTCGACGATCTCGTTGACATCGAGCTTTGAGGTCGAGAACAGGAGATCCTGCGTCTCGATCCAGCGGACCGGTGAGGCGAACTGCCAGCACAGGAGCTCGATGAGGATGATTCGGGCGAGGGCCGACTTGTCGGTGAGCTGCTCCTCCCAGTTCTCGAGGACGGCCTCGAGCTGAATGGAGGGGACGACCGTGAGAATCTCACGGACGAAGTCCTGCGTCAGCTCGAACGGGGTTGCCACGAGGTTGGGGATGTACTTGTGCTCGAGGCGGCGGTAGTCGATCTCCTGGGGAAGGAGCTCGGTCAGGCGGTCGCGGAACTCCGGAACACCGTCGTGGAGCACGGCGGAGTGGAAGGGAACGTCGACGCCGGGGACCAGCATGAACGGACCCTTGCCGCCGGCCCTCTTCGCACGCTCGCCCGCATCGGCCGCCAGGGCCGCGAGGCCCTTGATCGTGCCGGCGATCGCGTACTGCTGGCCTGCGAGATTGTAGTTGACGATCTCGAGGAACTCGCCCGAGGCCTTCGCGACGCCCGCGACGTAGTCCGTGACATCGTCGTGGCCGACGCCGAACTGGTTCGGGCGCAGTGCACCCATCTGGTAGTTCGACCGGCCCTGCTCGTCCCTCGGCACGAGGTTGTGCATGGTCGCGCCGCGGTGGAACACGAGCTCGACGACGGTCTCGAGGTCGATCGTGCCCGCGTAGGCGGACAGCGCGTTGTATTCGCCGAGCGAGTGACCCGCGAAGTACGCGCCGTCGACGACGGCACCGGCCTCGCGCAGACGCGCCGTCTGTGCGAAGGCGAGGGTGGCGAGTGCGACCTGGGTGAACTGGGTGAGGTTGAGGACGCCCTCCGGGTGGCGGTAGGTGACGCCCTTCGCGGTGAGCTCGACCGGGTTGTCCCGGACGAGGGCGAGGATCGAGAAGCCGAGCACCTTCCGGGTGTGGGCATCGGCCCGCTCCCACACGTCGGCGACGGCCTTCGAGGAGGCGCGCTCCGACAGACCCATGCCCTGGGACTGGATGCCCTGGCCGGGGTAGACGTAGGCGGTCGACGGGGCCGCGGTCGTGGCCGTGCCGGTCGAGACGAGCTCGCTGCCGACCTTGCAGGTGACCTCGAGGACGAGGCCCCCGCCCTTGAGGCGGCCGATCCGCTCGACGGTGATGTCAACCTCGTCGTTCAGGTCGACCAGGCCGAACATGCGGTACGTCCAGCCGGTCAGCTTGAGCGCTCCGCCCTTCTCATCGACCGCGGAGGCGGCGTGCTGAGCGGTTGCGGAGAGCCACATGCCGTGGACGAGGGGTGCCTCGAGCCCGGCGACGCGGGCCGCGCGGTGCGAGGTGTGGATCGGGTTGAAGTCGCCCGAGACCCACGCGAACGGGGTCATGTCGGCTGGAGCCGTCACCGTCGTCTTGAGGAGGGTCGACCGCGGGGTGTCGACGACCTCGGCGGTCGTTCCGCCCGCGAACGGCGGGTCGGCGGGCAGCTGCGAGCCGAAGGCGCGGCCGCGGATCGCGAACCTCTCCTCCATGTGGCCGATCTTCTCGCCGTCGATGAAGAGGTCGAGGTCGACCTCGACGATCCTGCCCGAGGACGACTCCTGGATGGAGTCGGCCCAGGAGATGACGTCGATCGTGCCGAGCGGCAGGTCGGTGACCGGGCGGTCGAACCGGATCGTGTGGTCGAGGTGGACGGCGTTGAGCAGGCCCTCGATGACGGGGTAGCCGTCGACGAGCGCCGAGCCGAGCGCCGCGTAGATCGCGGGCCAGCACGTGCCGAGCAGAGCGTCGGGCACCATCGTCGCCGTGTCGAGGTCGAGCGCACCGCCGGTCACGCCGGTGTGGTCCGCGCCGAGGGTTGCCGGCAGCGTGAACGAGTAGTGGGCCTCCCCGAACGCACTCCGCGTCGAGTCGACCATCGTCGGCAGTGCCGGGATGAAGTCGCCCTGGACGGCGGTGTTGCCGACGCCGGCGGTGCCGGCGAGCAGGTTGAACATCGACTCGGGCAGGCGCTCCGGATCGACGACGGGCACGCCGCCGTCCCGGACCGACTCGGGCAGGAGAAGGGGGATGACAAGCTCGCGGACGGCGTGGACGGACGCGTCGGAACCGTCCCAGAACGTGTCGAGCTTGACCGAGATCGTCGCCTTATCGCCGTCGATCTCGAGATCGTAGGCGTTCGGGCTGAGCGTGTGGGCCGGGTTGTCCATGAGGTGCCCGGTCCAGGAGATGAAGGGGACGGCGCGGATGTACTCGGCGGCGTCCTTTGCGTTCGCGAGCTTCGAGTAGGCGGTCAGCCTTTCCGCACTGTCCTCGAGGCGCGCGATCGTCGCGTCCTCGAAGCGAGTGAGGATCTGTGCGATCGGCTCGTTGACGGTCGTGATGCCGGCGACGGAGACGGGGCCGGGGATGATGCGGACAGCGTCCGCATCGTACCGGTCGTCCTGGGCCTGCCACAGGGAGTCCTGGCCCCACCAGCGGAGCAGATCATCGTCGATGGCGGGCACGAAGCCCATCGGCTTCGGGTACTTGCGGCACAGGGCGATGAGCCAGGCCGAGTCGAACGGGGTGAGCGTGAGCTCCTCCGCGAGCGGGTAGGCCTCGATGAGCCTCTCCGCGGCCGGGCGGCCGTCCTCGACGTCAGTCTCGGTCGGGAACAGGGTCGCGACCGGGCCGTGGTCGGCGGGCGACAGGCGCGCCTCGAAGCGCTGGAGCAGCTCGTGGTAGCGGGTGAGCCACGACGGGTCGACCCACGGGTGGGACAGGTCAGCGAAGCGGGTCGCGACCTCCGCGTACGTCATCTCGCCCAGGTCGCCGAAGTAGGGCTTCGACGTCTTGTTGAGGGCCTCGATGATCTCGGCACGGCGCGAGCGCAGCAGCTCGGGCTTGCCCTCGACCTCGGCGACGAGACGGGCACAGGCGGCCGCGTCGTTGTCGATCTCATACATGTCGGCGCGCAGGTGCGACAGACCGGAGGTCATGCCGCCCTTCGACTGGCCGGCGCCGACCCAGCCGCCCTCGGACGCGGGCACACCCTGGGTCTTGACGAGCAGCTCCTTGACGGAGTCCTGCGTCTTCGCCTCCTTCGCCGTCATCGCCGCCGTGCCGATGAGGACACCGTCGACGGGCATGAGCGGCAGGTCGTAGGCGAGCGCCCATTGGCCGGAGATGTAGTCGGCAGCCCGCTCGGGGATGCCGATGCCGCCGCCGACACAGAGAATGACGTTCTCCTGGCGGCGGATCTCGGCGTACGTCGAGCGCAGCAGGTCGTCGAGGTTCTCCCACGAGTGGTGACCACCCGCGTGACCGTCCTCGACGTGGAGGATGATCGTCGTGTCGACGCTCTTCGCGATCTGGAGCGAGTGGCGGATCTGAGCGACCGTGCCGGGCTTGAAGGCGATGTAGCGGAAGCCCTCGGACTGGAGGGTGGCGATGAGCTCGGGAGCCTCATCGAGCTCGGGGATGCCGGCGGAGACGACGACGCCGTCGAGCGGGGCGCCCGACTCGCGGGCCTTCGACACGACACGCTGGCCACCGAACTGGAGGTTCCACAGGTAGCGGTCCATGAACATGGCGTTGAACTGGGCGGTGCGGCCCTCGTTGAGCTGCGCCTTCAGTCCCGCGAGATTCTCGGCGAACACCTCGGCGGTCACCTGACCGCCGCCGCCCATCTCCACCCAGAAACCGGCGTTCGCGGCGGCCGCCACGATCTCCGGATCGACGGTCGTGGGCGTCATGCCGGCGAGGAGGACGGGGGAGTTGCCGGTCAGGCGGCTGAACGCGGTCTCGACCGCGACACCGGTCGGGAGTTCGATGAGACGCGGGGCGAACCTCGACCAGTCGGCGGTGCGCTGCGGCTCCGTGCCGGGCGCCGCAAGGCGATCGATGTCGGTGAGCGCACCGGCGGAGACGATGCCGGCGCCGGTGCCCTCGAGCACGTCGGTCGTGATCCGGCCGACGGTCGAGCCGGGGCCGAGGTCGACGAACCAGTCGGCACCGTGGCGCTGGGCGTCGCGCACCTGCGCGGCCCAGTCGACCGGATCGAGGAGCACGGCGCGGGCGAGCGGCTCAGCGCCGTCGATGCCGCAGGCCTCCGCCCAGGCGAGCACCTGGTCGTAGGCGGGGCGGAGAAGTTCGTGATGGAAGGGGGCCTCGACCGGAAGGTATTCGAGGACCGGGCTGAGCGGCATACCGCCGCGGGTCTTCGCGGCGAGCTCGGCGCGATCGGCCTTCTCGGCGGCCGCGGCCGCGATCTCGACGCGCTCGAGCGCTGCGGGGTGGCCGGAGACGATGAAGCGGCGGCGGGAGTTGACGATCGAGATCGTCGCCCCCGTGCCCTCGATCATTGCCTCGAGGTCGGTGCGGGAGACGTCGCGGACCGACAGCATCGGGCTGCGGGTCGCGTGGCCCATGCCGGCCGCACGGCAGGTGCGTGATGCGGCGGCGCCGATGAGGCGGGCGATCGCGAAGGTGCGGGACAGCTCGTCCGCGTCCTTCGTCGCCCACGCCTTCGCGAGCTCGGCACCGAGGATGCCCTGCGAGTGGCCGAGGATGTCGACCGGGCGGGAGACTCCGATGTCGAGACCGGCGGAGGACAGGGCGTGGAGGAGCGCGTACTGGGCGGCGGTGATGCCGGGAACCGAGACGGCCGGGTCATTCGAGGCACTCATGCCCTCGAGCGTGAGCGCACCCGCGCCGGCGGCGGCCAGCGGGGCCGCGATCGGTGCCAGGAGGCGGTCAGAGTCCGCGATGAGGGAGCGGATCGAGTGCGCGAGGTTCGAGTCCTCGCCGATCTCGGCAAGGGTCTCGCGCCACGGGGTGGCCTGGCCGGCGAACAGGAGAACGTAGGGTTCGCCCGAGGCGAGGCGGGAGATGAAGCTGGCGGCCAGGGGCTGGACTGGGGTGTCCAGCATGAAGCTCCGGGAAGAGGACTCGCTGTCGATGGTCCGGGATGAATGTGAAGTCTTCGTCGTCATGTGTCCTTCTTCTTAGAGCGGGCCGTTGGAGTGGCGCTTGGGTCCGGGGTACGAACGATCCTTCGTCCGCAGGATTTCGAGAGATTCCGCGATGGTCTGGCGGGTGAGTGCGGGATCGATGATCCCGTCCAGCTCACCGGTCTCGACCGAGAGGCTGGGGTTGATGTGGTTCGCCTGATATTCGGCGGCGAGCCGCGTGCGGGTGTCCGCCATGTCCTTCTCGTTCGGACCGGCGGCCGCGATCTCGCGGCGCTTGAGGATGTTGACGGCGCCTTCGGCGCCCATGACCGCGATCTCCGCATCGGGCCACGCGAACGCGAAATCGGCGCCGATGGACTTCGAGCCCATGACGATGTACGCGCCGCCGTAGGCCTTGCGGAGGACGACGGTGACCATGGGGGTCGTCGCGTTCGCGTACGCGAAGATGAGCTTCGCGCCGCGACGGATGATGCCGGACTCCTCCTGCTCGGTGCCCGGCCGGTAGCCGGGCACGTCGACGAGGGTGACGATCGGCAGGCCGTACGCGTCGCAGCAGCGGACGAACCGGGCCGCCTTCTCCGAGGCGTCGACGTCGAGGGTGCCCGCGTTGTTGTTGGGCTGGTCCGCGACGATGCCGACGGCGGAGCCGTTGATGCAGGCGAAGCCGATGACGACTGAGCCTGCGAAGCCCTGCTGGACCTGGAGGAACTCCCCGTAGTCGACGAGATGCTCGATGACCTCGACGATGTCGTACGGCTGGCGGGACTCTTCGGGCACGAGGCTCTTGACCTCGGCCGCGGCCTTCTCGTCCTCGATGGAGGGGGTGTAATCGTAGTGCGGGGCCGGCTCACCGGCGTGCGAAGGCAGGTAGGACAGGAGTGAACGGACGTAGTCGATCGCGTCCGTCTCATCGTCCGCCAGGTAGTGCGCGACACCCGACTGGACGTTGTGCAGCTCGCCGCCGCCGAGCTCCGCCATCGACACGGTCTCCCCGGTGACGGCCTTGACGACCTCGGGGCCCGTGACGAACATGTGGGAGTTCTCCTTCGTCATGACGATGAAGTCGGTGAGCGCCGGAGCGTAGACCGCACCGCCCGCGCACGGGCCGAGGATCATCGAGATCTGAGGGATGAGGCCCGAGGCCTCACACGTCTTCTTGAAGATCCGGCCGTACTGGCTGAGCGCGACAACGCCCTCCTGGATCCGGGCGCCGCCCGAATCGAGCATGGAGACGACCGGGATCTTCATCGCCAGTGCCTTGTCCATGAGCGCGAGGATCTTCTGACCCTCCGCACGGCCGAGGGTGCCGCCGCGGACCGAGAAGTCCTGCGCATAGACGGCCACCGGTCGCCCGGCGATCTCACCGAAGCCGGTGACGACCGCGGCGCCGAGGAACCCGTCCGCGGGGTTGCCGCCCGCGAACCGGCCGATCTCGACGAACGAGTCGGGATCGAGAAGCTGGTTGATGCGCTCGCGGGCCGTGTTCTTGCCCTTGGCATGCTGATAGGCGGTCGCCTTCTCCTCGGCCGTCTCCGCGATCTTCGAGTAGTCGATGCGGGCGGCCTTGATGACGGGGGCGTGGTGCCTGCGCGCCGGCATGACGCGCGAGACGATGCCCCTCAGGGTCGAGATGCTCACCTGTCCTCCTCCAGTCTGATGAGTGGTGTGTGTGCAGGAACGTTCTGAGCCGGTGTCACGTAGATCTCGGCCACCGTCCCGTCGCAGGGAGCATGGACATACTTCTCCATCTTCATCGATTCAAGGACGAGCAGGACGTCGCCCTTCTTCACCTCCTGGCCGACCTCGACCGAGATGCGGACGACGATCGCCTGGATGGGGGCGGACATGACGCCGTCGGCGGCGACCGCGGCCGTGCCGGCCGCCGCCGAACCGTTCCTGCCCGAGGTGCGGCGGGGCTGCTGGGGGCGGGCCGCACCGACGGTTGCGCCCGCGAAGGCGAAGAACTCGGCGGGCAGGCTGATCTGCCGCCGCCGTCCGTCGATCTCGGCGACGAAGCACCGGCGGTCCGACGCGTCGTCGGCCGTGGGGGCGCCGGTGAAGGGTTGGGGCAGGTCCGCGTTGGGCAGGTACTGCGTCTCCATCCACCTCGTGCCCACCGAGAAGTCCTCGGCGAAGGCGGGGTGGCGGAGGATGTCGGCGAGTAGGTCCTTCGGCGTCGCGATCCCCGCGATCGTCAGCTCCTTGAGGGCGCGCAGCGACCTCCTGATGGCCGTCTCGCGGTCTCCGGCGGTGATGATGAGCTTCGCGATCATCGAGTCGAAGTCGGGGGAGACGACGTCGCCGACCCGCACGCCCGTCTCGACACGGACGCCGTGGCCGCTCGGCCACTCGAGCTCCGTGATGGTGCCCGCGGTCGGGATGAGGTCGGCACCCGGATCTTCGGAGGTGATGCGCAGCTCGATCGAATGGCCGCGCACCGTCGGAACCTCGGAGATCGCCTCGCCGGAGGCAATGCGGATCTGCTCGGCGACGAGGTCGAGGCCGGTCACCTCTTCGGAGACCGTGTGCTCGACCTGGAGGCGGGGGTTGACCTCGAGGAAGTAGACGGAGCCGTCGGAGTCGAGGAGGAACTCGCACGTGCCGAGGCCGACGTAATCGGTCTGGCGGAACAGCGCCTCGGACCAGGCTGTCACCGTCTCCTCGACGCCCTCGGGGAGGAAGGGTGCGGGTGCCTCTTCGATGAGCTTCTGGTTGCGGCGCTGCACGGAGCAGTCGCGGGTCGTGACGACCGCGAACCCGCCGTGGGTGTCAGCCATGCACTGTGTCTCGATGTGACGGGCTGACTCGATGAACTTCTCCAGGAAGTAGGCGCCGAGGTCGCCGCCGGTGCCGGCGTGCCGGGCCTCGAACTCGTCGATATCGGCGTCGGTGCGGAGGATGACGATGCCGCGCCCGCCGCCGCCATCGCTCCTCTTCGCGACGATCGGGAAGCCGTAGTCGGCCGCGAAGGCGCGGATCTCCTCCATCGACTCAACCGGATCATTCGTGCCGGGCACGGGGGAGACACCTGCCGCGACCGCGGTCCGGCGCGCGCCGATCTTGTCGCCCAGCTGGGTGATCGTCGCGCCGGCGGGCCCGATCCAGGCGATCCCGGCCTCGGCCACCGCGTCGGCGAAGGCCGGCACCTCGGAGAGGAAGCCGTAGCCGGGGTGGATGGCATCCGCCCCGACCTTCGTCGCGATCTCGAGAATCCGATCCCCATTGAGGTAGGTGTCGGCCAGCGTCGACCCGCCGAGCGCGTACGCCTGATCGGCGAGTGCCACAGCGGGGGAGTTGAGGTCCTGGTCGGCATAGACTGCGACAGCCGTGAGCCCCATGTCGTGGATCGTCCGGATGATCCGGGCGGCGATTTCGCCGCGATTGGCGACAAGAATGGTCGATAGCATTGGTTTCCTTCTCAGATGAGGTCAGCGTCGGCGCCGCTGACCCGCACGCGGTCAGTGCCCGTGTCGACGATGAGGGCGCCGTCGATGTCGATCTGACGTGCGATGCCCTCGATGGTGGAGCCGCCCGCGGTCGTCACCCGCACCTCGCGGCCGGGAGTGGTGCAGTGCTCTGCCAGCTCCGCATGGAGCTCATCGATCCTGTTGTCGATGACGGCGTCGACCCGCGCATCGACCTCGACCCGGAACCGGTCGAGGATCTCGGCGACAGTGTCCGCATCGGACGGCAGCCCCGCGTCGGTCAGGGAGATCGAGCCGGGGACGGGAGCCCCCATGGCGTTGATGCCGCAGCCGAGGACGACCGGGAGGACGCCGTCGGCCGGATCGAGTAGTTCGCCGAGGACTCCGCCGAGCTTTTTCCCATCGAGCATGATGTCGTTCGGCCACTTGAGGTTGACGCGGCCGCCCGCGACGGGCTGAACGGCGGCGACCATGGCGAGGCCCGTGCCGAGGGTCAACCAGCCGACGTGGCTGCGGAGGGTCTCGCTGTCGGGCAGGATGCGGAGGATGGAGACGAGGAGGGCCTCGCCGGGCGTTTCGATGAACGAGCGGCCGAGTCGGCCCCGTCCGGAGCTCTGGTGAAGGGCACGAAGTGCGTCGCCGTCGGCGGCTTCGCCCGCCGCCCATTGACGCGCCAGCTCAGCATTCGTCGAGTCGATCGACTCCACAGTCCGCAGCATCCAACTCCTTGAACAGATCTCCACGCACCAAAACGGAGTGCGCTCTGTTTTCGAAGTTTAGCGACTTTGCTTCTTGAAGCCTACCTAATCGTAAGTTACTGAGCGGTAATGTGGTTGAGGTCTCAGGTCTCGATGTCGCGGGGTGACTGAGGTGTAACGGCCCTGTGTCAGCGTTTCATGGCTGTGCCGAGGTGTCGTATGAGGTGTCTTCGGCGGCCGAATTCGGGCCTGTTGTCTCCGACACGCCGGAGAGTTCTGTCCGGATTCCAGGACGCGAAACTCCGCGATTGGCGCTCCTAGTCGCCGTGGACTCTCAGCAGATAGTCGACCCTGTGCTCAACGTTCGCGCGCAGGTCCTCCGGCTTGAGCGTGCCGACCGAGACGCGGACAACCGCCATGTACAGCGTTGCGTAGAGCGCGTGGGCGAGATCCCTGTCGCCGTCGAGGATGGTCTTGAGCTCTCTCTCGAAATCGATGACGAGGCCGAGGGCGCGCTCGCGGTTCGGGCCCGAGCCGACACCGAAGAGGACCTCCCGCTGGAAGGCCGCCACATTTCCCGGCTGATTCTCCGTCGCCGTGATCATCGGATCGGCCAGCGCAAGGATTCTGTCCCGGCGGGATGCCGAGGGCGGCAGTGCGCGGGTCTGCTCGATGCACTGCTCAAGCACGGTCGAGTAGGTATAGATGAACAGCTCGGCCTTCGAGCCCGCGTAGCGGAAGAACGTGCCCGTCGTCAGGCCCGCCCGGTCGGCGAGCTGCGCCGTCGTCACCGAGTCGAAGGGCGCGCCGGAGAAGACCTCCCTGGCGGCCTGGAGGACCCGCTCGGTCTTGTCCCGCCGTTTCGCTTCTCTCTTGCCGGTCATGGGTCAATACTGTCAGGTCGCCCCAGGGATCGTGCAGGGGTTGACAGGCTCGTGCCCGCCTCCTGCTATTCCGAGGCCTTCGCGCGGCCGGTTCCCCGAGGTGGCTGCGCACCTGCGGGCGAGGTGTGGCCGACGTTCCATTATGGCAACAAAATTCTTCGCTAAATCCGGAGAACTTCACCCCCTTTCAGCGTTTCTCACGGCGTAAACCGTGCAATTCTGTTCTCGAGTCGTGCGTCACGCTTGGGTGGGAGAAGAGATGCAGAAAGCAGTTGAGGGATCGAAGCTGAACCCGGACCTGTCCAACTGGGACAAGGAGGATCCGGAGCGCTGGAGCTCGGCGCGCGCGTGGCTCACGCTGACGGTGTCGACCTATTCGATGATCATCGCGTTCTGCGTGTGGTTCCTCGTCAGCGCCATCGCCCCGAAGCTCAACGAGATCGGCTTCGACCTGACCGCGGCCCAGCTCTATTGGCTCACGGCGCTGCCCGGCCTGTCCGGCGGCCTGCTCCGCCTCGTCTACATGGTGCTGCCGCCGATCATCGGCACCCGCCGCCTCGTTGGGTACTCCTCGCTGCTCTTCATCATCCCGATGATCGGCTGGTTCTTCGCCGTCCAGGACGCGAACACCCCCTATTGGTGGCTCCTCGTCCTGTCCTTTCTGTGCGGCATCGGCGGCGGCTCCTTCTCCGGCTACATGCCGTCGACCGGTTACTTCTTCCCGAAGGCCAAGTCCGGCACCGCACTCGGCATCCAGGCTGGCGTCGGCAACTTCGGCATGTCGATCATCCAGCTGGTCGGGCCGTGGCTCATGGGCTTCGGGCTCCTCGGCATGGGGGCGTTCTCGCCGCAGCGAACGTCCTCGGGTGACGCCGTGTTCGTCTACAACGCCGCCATCGTCTTCGTCCCCTGGGCGGTTGTCGCCGCGATCCTCGCCTTCACGCTCCTCAAGGACGTTCCGGTCACCGCGAACATCCGCCAGCAGCTCGACATCTTCTCGAACGCGAACACGTGGTACATGACGGCGATGTACGTCATGACATTCGGTCTGTTCTCCGGGTTCGCGGCCCAGTTCGGGCTCCTCATCAAGAACATCTACGGGGACGCCTCCCAGTTCGCGGGCATGGAGGGGCTGCCGATGGGCGTCACCTACGCCTTCCTCGGCCCCCTCATCGCCTCCGCGGTTCGCATCGTCTGGGGTCCGCTCTGCGACCGGTTCGGCGGGGCCGTGTGGACCTTTATCTCCATCATCGGGATGACGATCTCCCTGTTCGCCTGCACGTTCTTCCTCCGACCCGACAGCCCAGATGAGTTCACCGGCTTCCTGTGGACGATGATCGCGATGTTCTTCTTCGCCGGCATCGGCAACGCCGGGACGTTCAAGCAGATGCCGATGATCATGCCGGCCCGCCAGGCGGGCGGCGCCATCGGCTTCACCGCCGCGATCGCGGCCTTCGGCCCGTTCTTTGTCGGCATCGCCCTCACCGCGATGACTCCGTACACCTGGTACCTCATCTGTGTCATCTACGGCATCATCTGCGCCGTGATCTGCTGGTTCCGCTACGCGCGCCCGGGTGCGCCCTACCCCGGATGATTGGAAGGTCCATCATGTCAACATCACCGATCCTCAAACTGGGCACGTTCCTGCGGCGGGGTGAGGCCTCGGACGATCTGCGCCAGATGTTCCTCAAGTCCCCTCGTGCGGGCGAGGCCTTCTACCGCGACCGCTGGAGCCACGACAAGGTCGTCCGCTCGACGCACGGCGTCAACTGCACGGGATCCTGCTCGTGGAAGGTGTACGTCAAAGACGGCATCATCACGTGGGAGGAGCAGCAGACCGACTATCCGTCGATCGGGGCGGACATGCCCGAGTACGAGCCGCGCGGGTGCCCGAGAGGCGCCGCGTTCTCCTGGTACACGTACTCCCCGACGAGGGTCCGCTACCCCTACGTGAGGGCCCAGCTCATCAACCTCTGGCGAGGTGCGAAGGCCGACTTCGATGACCCGGTCGACGCGTGGCAGTCGATCGTCGAGGATCCCGAGAAGGCCCGCTCCTACAAGGAGCAGCGGGGCCGGGGCGGGCTGGTCCGATGCTCGTGGAATGAGGTCAACGAGCTTGTCGCCGCGGCCCACGTCTACACGGTCAAACGGTACGGCCCCGACCGCACGGCGGGCTTCACCGTCATCCCCGCCATGTCCCAGGTCTCCTACGGCGCGGGCACCCGCTTCTACTCGATGATCGGCGGCACGATCCTGTCGTTCTACGACTGGTACGCGGACCTGCCGATGGCATCCCCCCAGGTGTTCGGCGATCAGACGGACGTGCCGGAGTCGGCCGACTGGTACAACTCCTCGTACCTCATGATGTGGGGCTCGAACCCGCCTGTGACGAGAACGCCGGATGCTCACTTCATGACGGAGGTCCGCTACAAGGGAACGAAGGTCGTCTCGGTCTCGCCGGACTTCTCGGATGCGACGAAGTTCGCCGATGAGTGGCTGCGTGTCCACCCGGGCACCGATGGCGCCCTCGGCCTCGCCATGGGCCACGTCATCCTCCGCGACTTCCACGTGAAGAAGAGGACCCCGTACTTCTTCGACTACATGAAGAAGTACACCGACTCCGCCTTCCTTATCGAGCTGACGGAGCGCGACGGCGCCCTCATGCCCCACAAGTTCCTCACCGCCGCCGACCTCCAGGAGGTGGGCGCGTGGGGTGATGCGGGTGATCAGCCGGCCTTCAAGACCGTCATGATCGACGCACTCGGCCAGCCCTTCGTCCCCAACGGCAGCCTGGGTGACCGGTTCACCGAGTCGGGACTCGGGCACTGGAACCTCGACCTCCAGGGCCGCGACCCGCTCATGACGCTCCAGGACCTCGCCGGGCACGGCACGGCCAAGGTTCTCCTCACCCGCTTCGACACCGAGATCTCCGCCAACGCCTCCGAGGGCGAGAAGCACCTCGGCTCCGCCGAGGTCTACCGCCGGGGAGTTCCCACGACGCAGATCGCCGGCCGGACGGTCACAACGGTCTACGACCTCATGCTCGCCCAGTACGGCGTGGGCCGCGAGGGTCTGCCGGGATCCTGGCCGGAGGGTGAGGATGACGAGACGGCCGTCGGCACGCCCGCGTGGGCGGCCGCGATCACCGGCGTCAATGTCGAGGCGATCGAGCGCGTGGCCTGCGAATTCGCCCAGAACGCGGACGAGTCGCGCGGCCGCTCAATGATCATCATGGGTGCCGGGACGAACCACTACTTCCACTCCGACACCATCTATCGGACGATGCTGGCGCTCACGATGATGTGCGGCTGCCAGGGGAAGAACGGCGGCGGCTGGGCGCACTACGTGGGCCAGGAGAAGGTCCGCCCGATCACCGGCTTTGCCCAGTACGCGTTCGCCCTCGACTGGCAGCGCCCGACTCGGCAGATGATCACGACGGCCTACTGGTACCTCGCGACCGATCAGTGGCGCTACGACGGGCTCCCCGTCGAGGCGCTCGCCTCCCCGCTCGCGGGCGAGTCGATGAAGGGCCGCACGACCGCGGACACTCTCGTCGAGGCCTCGAAGCGGGGCTGGATGCCGTCCTACCCGACGTTCAACCGCAACCCGCTCGACATCGCCGACGGTGCGGAGGAGGCGGGCATGGAGGTGCCCCAGTACGTCGTCGACCAGCTGAAGAAGGGCGACCTCGAGTGGGCGTGCACCGATCCCGACAACCCGGAGAACTTCCCGCGGGTCATCTTCAACTGGCGCACCAACGTCCTCGGCTCGTCCGCGAAGGGCGCGGAGTACTTCTACAAGCACCTCCTCGGCTCCGGGCACTCGGTCCGCGGCGCCGAGAACGGCCCGGAGAATCGCCCGACGTCGATGGTGTGGCGCGAGGAGGCGGCCCGCGGCAAGGTCGACCTCTTCATGACGGCCGACTTCCGCATGACCTCGACGACCCTCCACTCGGACGTCGTCCTGCCGGCGGCGACCTGGTACGAGAAGTTCGACATCTCGACGACTGACATGCATCCGTTCGTCAACTCGTTCAACGTCGCCATCGACCCGCCGTGGCAGGCCCGCACCGACTACGAGATCTTCCAGACGCTCGCGAAGGACTTCTCGGAGATGGCGGTCAAACACCTCGGCACGCGGAAGGACGTTGTTGCGGCGCCGCTCAGCCACGACACACCGGACGCGCTGGCGATGCCGCGGGGCTCCGTTGATCCCTACGAGTCGACTGACATGATCCCGGGCGTCACCATGCCGAAGCTCATCACGATCGAACGGGATTACACGAAGGTCTTCGAGAAGTGGAACGCGATCGGTCCGCTGCCCGAGAAGGTCGGGATGACGACGAAGGGCGTCACCTTCCGCCCTGATAAGGAGATGGAGCTGCTGCGCAGCCGCAACGGCGTCGCCCGCTCCGGCATTGCCAAGGGCCGTCCCCTCATCGACACGGACCGCAAGGCCGCCGACATGATCCTCACCCTCGCGGGTGCCACCAACGGCCGCCTCGCCCTCCAGGGCTTCAAGGAGATGGAGAAGCGTGTCGGCAAGGAGTTCGCCTCCCTCGCCGAGGAGAACGAGTCGACGCTCATCACCTTCGCGAAGACCCGGGAGGCGCCGATCCCCGTCGTCACCTCACCGGAGTGGTCCGGCTCGGAGACCGGCGGGCGCCGCTACTCTGCGTTCGTCATCAACGTCGAGCACGAGAAGCCCTGGCATACCCTGACGGGGCGCCAGCACTTCTTCCTCGACCACGACTGGATGACGGACCTCGGAGAGAACCTGCCGACCTACAAGCCCCCGCTCGACCTGCACAGGCTGTATGGGGACGCGAAGATCGGCGAGCAGACAACCGGCTATGCGGGCGATGAGCAGGTCGCCGAGGTCGCGGTCCGCTACCTCACGCCCCACAATAAGTGGTCGATCCACTCCGAGTACCAGGACAACCTCTACATGCTGTCGCTCGGCCGGGGTGGTCCTGCGATGTGGATGAGCATCGAGGACGCGGCGAAGATTGGGGTCAAGGACAACGAGTGGGTCGAGGCCTACAACCGCAACGGTGTCGTTGTTGCGAGGGCGGTCGTCTCTCACCGGATGCCCGAGGGCACGGTCTACCTCCACCACGCGACCGAGCGGACGGTCGACGTGCCGAAGGCCGAGCTGACCGGCCGCCGCGGCGGCATCCACAATGCACTCACCCGGGTGCTCATGAAGCCGACCCACCTCATCGGCGGCTACGCACAGCAGGCCTACGCCTTCAACTATGTCGGTCCGACAGGAAACCAGCGAGACGAGGTGACGGTCATTCGCCGTCGCTCTCAGGAAGTGGAGTACTGATGCGAATCATGGCTCAGATGTCGATGGTCATGAACCTCGACAAGTGCATCGGCTGCCACACGTGCTCCGTCACCTGCAAACAGGTGTGGACGAACCGTGAGGGCATGGAGTACGTGTGGTTCAACAACGTCGAGACCCGCCCGGGGCTCGGCTACCCGAAGACGTACGAGGACCAGGAGAAGTGGAAGGGCGGCTGGGAGCTCAAGAGGAACGGGAAGCTCAAGCTCAAGGCCGGCGGCCGGGCCAAGAAGCTCCTCAACATCTTCTACAACCCCGACATGCCGGGGATCCGGGACTACTACGAGCCGTGGACGTACGACTACGACATGCTCCTCAACGCACCCGCGAACTCGGCCCACGTGCCCGTCGCCCGCCCCAAGTCGCTGCTGACCGGCGAGGACATGCAGATCTCGTGGTCCGCGAACTGGGACGACGATCTCGGCGGATCGCACGAGATCGCCGCGAAGGACCCGATCCTCGCGAAGATGAACGAGGAGGTCCAGCTCGAGTACGAGAAGACCTTCATGTTCTACCTGCCGAGGATCTGCGAGCACTGCCTCAACCCGTCGTGCGTGGCCTCGTGCCCGTCGGGCGCCATGTACAAGCGCGTCGAGGACGGCATCGTCCTCGTCGACCAGGACAAGTGCCGCGGCTGGCGCATGTGCGTCTCGGGATGCCCGTACAAGAAGGTCTACTTCAATCACAAGTCCGGCAAGGCCGAGAAGTGCACGATGTGCTTCCCCCGCATCGAGGTCGGCCTGCCGACCGTCTGCTCGGAGACCTGCGTCGGCCGCCTGCGCTACCTCGGGATCGTCCTCTACGATGCCGACCGGGTGACCGAGGCGGCCTCCGTCGAGAACGAGCACGACCTGCTCCACGCTCAGCGCGCCGCATTCCTCGACCCCTTCGATCCGCAGATCGTTGCCGAGGCCGAGCGCCAGGGCATGCCCCATGACTGGATCCTCGCGGCCCAGAAGTCGCCCGTGTGGCAGCTGATCTCCCGATACGAGGTGGCCCTGCCCCTCCACCCGGAATACCGCACGTTGCCCATGGTCTGGTACGTGCCTCCGCTCACCCCGATCGTCGATGAGGTCTCGAAGACCACCTCCGACCCGGAGGACTTCAGGATCCTCTTCACGGCGCTGTCGAAGATGAGGACGCCACTCGAGTACCTCGCGGAGCTGTTCACCGCCGGTGACACGAAGCCGGTCGAGAAGTCGCTCCGCAGGCTCGCCGCCATGCGGTCCTACATGCGGGACATCAATCTCGGCCGGGACGGCGATGAGGAGATTGCGGCCGCGGTCGGTATGACGGGGGAGGACATGGAGGACATGTACCGCCTCATGGCGATTGCCGACTACGACGAGCGCTACGTCATCCCCACCGCCCACGCCGAGACGGCCCGCGAGCTCGACGAGATCGCCCTCCAGGCGGGCTGCTCGCTCGAGGGCTCGGTCGGCATGACCGGCCCCGGCATCGGCGCCGACGGCGCGGGGCTGGGCATGAATGCGGGGCAGATGATGGCGGTCTCCGCCAAGCAGCGCGAGACCGATCCGACGACTCCCTCGACCCCGGGCCGGGTCAACCTGTTCGGCTGGAGCCCGAAGAAGGGGACGGGCGGGCTCTTCCCGCCGTCCGGATCGGATGGTCACTGATGCTGCCCACCTCCTTCATCCCCGTCTCTCACCTGAGGGAGACGCCCGCTGTCCGCGTCGACGCCGACCAGCGCCGGCTCATCCACATGGCGGCGTCGATCCTCCTCGACTATCCGACACCGGAGAGGTACGAGCACTTCCACCTCATCCGCAGCGAGCTCGCAGCCGCCAACCTGCCCACGCCCGTGGCGCAGGAGCTGGCCCGGTTCCTCGATGCTCCGCAGACCCACTCCCTCCAGGAGCTCGAGAAGCACTACGTCTCGATCTTCGACCTCAAGCGCAGGGCGACCATGTACCTCTCGTACTACCTGACGGGGGATACGAGGAAGAGGGGCACGGCGCTGGTCCGGTTCACCGAGGCCTATCGCGCGGGCGGCCGAGAGGTCGCCCGGCAGGAGCTGCCCGACTACCTGCCGATGGTGCTCGAGTTCTCGGCGACGGGGGACGCGGAGATCGCGGGCCACCTGCTCTCCTCCCATCGGGAGGGGATCGAACTCCTGCGCACGACGCTCGAGAGCGCGGGCAGTCCCTATGCGGGACTCGTCGCCGCTCTGTGCATGACCCTCCCCGCCATCGATCAGGCGACGAAGGAGCGGTACCTCAGGCTCATCACCGACGGCCCGCCGGCCGAGATGGTGGGCGTCACCGCCATGGGCCCGCTCGAGCCCTTCACGTTTGGAGAGAACCATGGAAGCCGTTGACCTCATCCTGTGGGTGGTCGTTCCCTACGTCTCGATGATCGCCTTCGTCGTCGGCATGATCTGGCGGTGGCGGTACGACCAGTATGGCTGGACGACCCGTTCGTCCCAGAGCTACGAGTCCGTGTGGCTCCGCCTCGCCTCGCCCCTGTTCCACTTCGGGATCCTCTTCGTCGCCTTCGGCCACTTCCTCGGGCTCATGATCCCGAAGACGTGGACCCGGTCGGTCGGGATCACGGACACCGTCTACCACTGGATCGCGACGATCCCCGGCACGATCGCGGGGGCCATGACCGTCATCGGGCTCGCCCTCCTCATCGTCCGCCGCCGCACCTATGGTGATGTCTTCCTCGCGACGACGAGGAACGACAAGATCATGTACATCTTCCTCGCCGTGCCGATCCTCCTCGGCATGATCGCCACCCTCATCAACCAGGTGTTCACCTCCGGCCACGGGTACGACTACCGGGAGACGATCTCGCCCTGGCTGCGGAACCTCTTCATCCTCAACCCCGAACCGGAGCTCATGGTCGGCGTGCCGCTGTCGTTCCAGATGCACGTCATCGCCGGCTTCCTCCTGTTCGCGATCTGGCCGTTCACCCGGCTCGTCCACGCCTTTTCGGCACCGGTCGGGTACACGACCCGCCCCGACATCGTCTACCGCTCGCGCCAGAGGACGATCTCTACCCAGCAGCCCAAGCGCGGCTGGGAGCGCGTCGACTTCAGCGGCGGCAAGCCCAAGCGCTGACAGTGCGCATGACGATGAGGGGACCGCATGGTCCCCTCATCTGCGTCACCCTGCCGGCCCCGTCTGTGATGCTTAGGGCCGGTACACGCCGAGCGTGTCGATGCCGTCGCCGTTCCAGTCGCCGACGACAACGCGGTCAGTGGCCCTCCCGTAGTTGACGACGATGTCGGCGACGCCGCCTGTCGTTGTGTTCTTCAGGTAGTACGTGTTGCCGCGCCGCACGCCGAGCGTGTCCATCCCGTCGCCGTTCCAGTCGCCGACGATGACCTCATCAGCCGTGCGGCCATAGCTGTACGTATGATCGGCGATCCCCCCGTCGAAGCTGTTCGACTGGAAGACGGTGTTGCCGCGTCGGACCGCAGGGGTGTCGATGCCATCACCGTTCCAGTCGCCGATGAGGACCGTGTCGCCCACCCTGCCGAATGTGAACTTGATGTCCGCATACGCAGCGCCGACCGTGTTGGTGAGGTACCACGTGTTGCCGCGGCGGACCGCGGGCGTGTCGATGCCGTCGCCGTTCCAGTCGCCGACGAACACGTCATCGCCCACTCGGCCGTACCGATAGACGATGGAGGCGGGCCCGGAATAATGGTCGGTCCGCAGGTACATGTTTGCGTCCGCGCGGACGCCGACGGATTCGGGGGCGCCTGACGCCCACGTGCCCGCGAGCGGGGTACCGGCAGGCGCGTTGGTGATCCGGACCCCAAGGCGGGCCTGCGTCGTCGTCCAGTCGTTGACGAGGAAGAACTGGCATGTACCCGTCGTCATGCAGTTGTCCGCGGTCGGATTGCCGAACCAGTCGGTGTAGTAGCGCCAGAAGTTGCGGTTGCCGTACGAGGAGCAGGCATCCCCCGAGCCGTAGAGATTGTCGAGGGCCGCCCTATTCGGCTGGTACGGCGTGTAGGTGTAGAGGAGCGTGGTCGCCATGTTCTCGATATAGACCGGGCCCGTGCCGCAGGTCGAGTTCGGGTGGTACATGATGTTCCACGTCTGCCCGGGCCGGTAGTTCTTGTACATGGTCGGCTTGTCTCGGTAGTCGTTGTACCGCTCACCGGCTCCGCGGACCTGCTTGTAGAAGCCGCCGTGCGCGGGATCGCAGATCGGCTGACCATCCGGACCGTCGGGGCAGGACAGCCCCGTCGCCCGCTCGTAGCGCTGCGGAGTCAGCTGGCTACCGGTCGCGAGGACGAGCCCCTGCTCCTTCTGGAGGAGGACGATGAAGACCTGGGGGTTGATCCGGCATTCCTTCGCCACGTCGGCGATGATCTTCGAGGCGACCTCGCCCGTCCGCCCGACGTGGGCGGCGCAGCCGCTGCGCGCCGGGGTGTCGGGGGTGTTCTCGGTGTAGTCCTGCAGGCACGGGGTGCCGTCGGTGCCCGCGACGCAGTTCGGGTTGACGCCTTCGAGGAAGGACTGCACCTGGGGTGCGGTCATCGAGTCCCAGTCGTAGAACTCGCTGTCGGAGATGATGTAGCCCGGGTCGAAGTTCTTCGCGTCCGCCGCGCCGGCAGACGATGCGGGAGCGAAGACGGCGGCGATCAGGGCAAGAACGGTGAAGATGATTCTGGCGGCCATGACAGTTCCCTTCCAGCCATGAGCCCCATCGGCCCGGGTCAGATGCTGTGTGCTCAGTATATTCCCAGGCTCACAAACCTGGTAGAGCGAACCGCTCCAATTATCTCGACACGTGGTGCCTGTCACAGCTACAGTGTTACTCGTTCAGCCCGGTAAGGCCTTCATCCATCAGGCTCATCGACCGAATCGCAGGAGAATGTCAGAGGCGCAGGCGTGAACCGCCGCAACGGCATGGTATTATCCGCAGCCACCGCCGCGGGGCAAGGGACCTTGGCCCCGGTGGCACACAGCACGTGGCTGGTAAATATTCCACATGACTATTGGGAGTACTGCGTCGATGGTGGAGGAAGGCCTTTTCTTCGACGGCGACAAGCCGCTCGCCGCCCGCGTCGATATTGCGACGGCGGACTTTCTGCTGGCGCGCGCGCTCGAGAACGTTCGGGCGCGCATCGACCTCACGTTCGGGGCCCAGCTCTGGGAGAACGTCAGCCAGACCCGCTACGTCAGCGGTGACTACGCGACGTGCACGTTCCCGAGCGGAGAGGGTCGATACACGTCGCGGGATGAGGGGATGACCTTCGGTCTTGCCGATGAGGACTTCCCCCGGATCCTCGAGATCGTCAAAGAGGAAGTGGAGCCCATCGGCTACGACCACATGATCGACTCGAGCGGCAGCGCGTGGTTCTATGTCGACTTCTACAACAGGGCCGATGGCGGCGTTGTCCACGTGACGAAGGCTCGTGGCAGCGGCCTTATCTTCCAGGTCAACACGGGCTGCCGACCCTGGGACGACTGAGCCGACATCCCAGGGCATTCTGTCCGGAGCGCCGGGCCTAGGTGTACTGACCGGACAGGTTGGTTGAGGCAGTGCGATGACACGCGCTGACTTGTGACGTGAAGGGAGGGCCTTCCGCGGTTGAGTGGGAGTTGCGAAACCAGCACTCCGAGGAAGGCCCTCCGTATGTCCCACGCTAATGCAGCCCTGACCCCTCGCGCCCGTTTGACCGTCGCCCGGCTCGTCGTCGACCAGCAGGTGCCGATTGCCGAGGTCGCGGCTCGGTTCCAATGCTCCTGGCCGACGGTCAAACGCTGGGCCGACCGCTACCGGGCTGGTGAGTCCATGCAGGACCGTTCCTCTCGCCCGAAGACCTCTCCCTACCAGACCCCGCTGAAGATCAGAAGACGAATCGTGAGCCTGCGGCTGCGGCTGCGGGAAGGGCCGGTCCAGCTGGCCGTCCGGGTCGGGCTGGCACCCTCGACCGTTCATCAGATCCTGCGCCACTGCCGGCTGAACCGACTCGCCCATATGGATCGCGCCACCGGGGAGCCGGTGCGCCGCTATGAACACCCCCACCCCGGCTCGATGATTCACGTCGATGTGAAGAAGCTCGGCAACATCCCCGATGGCGGCGGCTGGCGCTTCGTCGGTCGCCAACAGGGAGGCCGCAACCGCATAGCAACGCCGGACAAGGCCCGCAACCACCACCACAACCCGAAGATGGGCCACGCCTTCGTCCACACCGTCATCGATGACTACTCTCGCGTCGCCTACGCCGAAGTCCACAATGATGAAACCGCTCTCACTGCCGTCGGGGTGTTGGAGCGGGCCACAGCCTGGTTCAACACCCGAGGCGTCACCGTCGAAAGAGTGCTCTCCGACAACGGTCCGGCCTACCGCTCGATATTATGGCGCGAAACCTGCGCCAGGCTGAAGATCACAGCAAAACGGACCCGCCCGTACCGACCCCAGACCAACGGGAAGATCGAGCGCTTCCACCGCACCCTGGCAGACGGGTGGGGCTACGCCCGCTGCTACACCTCAGAAACCGAGCGACGAGACGCCCTACCAGGATGGCTGCATCACTATAATCATCACCGACCCCACACAGCCTGCGACAGGCTCGCCCCAATCACCCGCTTAACCAACCTCCCCGGACAGTACAGCTAGGAGATGTCTCCGTGGTCGCATCGGCCGCCCCCACCGCGACGTTCATGGCCGCCCTCGCAGCCGCCGCCGCGGCGCTTCTCGTGTCCACCTTCGCACCCGCCACCACGGTGCCTTTCGTGTCCGCCCTGGAACCCGGCGTGCATGTGGTGGAGTCCGCGCCGCCGCGCGTAGTGGTGAACCGGGCTCTCGGGGCCCAGCTTCTCGGCATCCCTCATCCACGCCTCGAACCTGTCGTCCCCGACGCGCTCGCGGACGCGCTCCGTCCATGACGTGAAGTCCTCGCTCGGCTCGCCGAACCCCTCCTCGAGGTGCGCGATCATGGCGTCAAGGATCGCATCGAGCTGGTCCCGCTGATCCTCAGTGAGCGCTTCGAAGACGTCCGGGACCTCGGGGCGCAGCTGTTCGATGCTCCGACCGTCCTCGGTGAGGGAGATGAGGACGACCCGGCGATCCTCGGGTGACTGCTCGCGGGCGACGAGGCCCGCGGCCTCGAGCTTGACGAGAAGCTCGTTGAGCGATGCCACCCTCATGCCGAGGATGAAGGCGAGCTCCCTCGTCGGAATGCCGTCCTGGAGCTTGAGCGCTGCCAGGATTCGGCCCTGCCCGCGCGTGGGATCGGCGGCGGGATGGATGGGGCCGCGACCGCGGCCGCCCCTGCGGTGCGGCTTCATGAGATGCATCGTGTACTTGAATTTTCTGTAGAGATCGTCGTTCACACTGTTTCCTAACTTCAAATTGGTACCTGTTGAAAAGGTGCCTGCTGTAAATATAGGGCAGGAGAAGTGGTGATGCAACAGGTACCATCAGATTTAGTGAGGAGTGACGCAAAGCGGCCCGAGACCAGTGGTCTCGGGCCGCTCGTGGATGATGCTTCCCGCCTTTCTCGGACAAAGAGATCGAGGGGCGGGTGAGAGGCGATGTGTCGCCTCCGGCAAGCTCGAACGCTACTTCGGCGGCGGCTCTCCCCGGTAGAAAGCTGCTGTTCTCGCCGCCAGCTCCTCAGCCTCCGGCCTGCTGGCACCGCCGGCGATGTGGGCGCGCTTCCACGCTTCGGCGAGATCGCTGATGTATTGAAGCCCCTCGGGCGTTGCCATCAGCGCCGCCATTTCGTCCGGTCGTGATGACGCATCGCCCTGGAGGTAGAGCGACAGCGCGTAGAGGGCGCCGTCCCAGCCGATGCCGGTCGCTGCCGGCCCGAATGTCTCCCAATGCTCATCAGCCAGGACCTCGTGCGCGAGCGTGAGTCGGGTGCCCTCGCCCGCCGATGCGAGTGTGATGCGGAGGCTTGAGAAGGACCCCTCGTGCTCCCAGGTCACGCTGAGGCGCCGGTTCGGAACGCAATCGCGAATGCGACCGTGGTGTCGGCTGAGGGTCAGGCGATACTCTCCGCCCTCTTTAAGGCTGCCCTCGAGGTTGTCGAACCACTGGCTCATCGCATCTGGACTCGTCAGTGCGTCCCACACCGCTGCGGGCTCGGCTGTGAGCACCTGCTCCAGCTCGACAATGTGCTTCCTGCCTCGGTCCGCCGTGCGCCGCGTGACCGCCTTGACCTGAGCGTCGAAGTCCATCGGTTTCTCCCCTGCATTTGATCCTCTTCCTCACCCTACTCACCTGTACGTGCCAGAGCACGACGGAAGTCGCGCTCCGAAGCTGTCCACGGTCAGCAGAATCGGGTTGGGCGGGTGCCGGCGGAGGCGATCTGTACGAAGCATGGCTCCACCGAGAGCTGAACGACACCGACCTCGTTCAGCCGGCCCTCAGGATCTGGAATCCGCGCAGTGGCGGCACTTTCGGCTGGTGGGAATAAAGCATGTAGCGTTAAAGTTGACATGAGTGGACTCAAGAAAAGACCAGTCGGTTGGACATAACCCTCCCGAACGGTCCACACTTGAGGAGGAAAATTTTGATGCCGCTTCGGCGGCAGGGCTTCGGCCCGGAAGGAGATATTCACTATGGCACGTGCAGTAGGCATCGACCTCGGCACCACGAACTCGTGCGTTGCTGTCCTCGAGGGCGGCGAACCCACCGTCATCGCGAACGCAGAGGGCTCGCGCACCACCCCGTCCGTCGTCGGCTTCTCGAAGTCGGGCGAGGTTCTCGTCGGCGAGATCGCCAAGCGCCAGGCCGTCACGAACGTTGAGCGCACCGTCCAGTCGGTCAAGCGCCACATGGGCACGGACTGGACTGTCGCCATCGACGACAAGAAGTACACCCCGCAGCAGATCTCTGCCTTCATTCTCACGAAGCTGAAGAACGATGCTGAGGCCTACCTCGGCGAAGAGGTTACCGACGCGGTCATCACCGTGCCCGCCTACTTCAACGACGCCGAGCGCCAGGCCACGAAGGACGCCGGCCAGATCGCCGGCCTCAACGTGCAGCGCATCGTCAACGAGCCCACGGCGGCCGCTCTGGCCTACGGCCTGGAGAAGGGCAAGGAGGACGAGCTCATCCTCGTCTTCGACCTCGGCGGTGGCACGTTCGACGTGTCCCTGCTCGAAGTCGGCAAGGACGATGACGACTTCTCCACCATTCAGGTCCGTGCGACCAACGGCGACAACCGCCTCGGCGGTGACGACTGGGATCAGAAGATCGTCGACTGGCTCGTCGGCCAGGCGAAGAACAACTACGGCGTTGACCTGTCGAAGGATAAGATCGCGCTTCAGCGTCTCAAGGAGGCCGCCGAGCAGGCGAAGAAGGAACTCTCCTCCGCCACCTCGACGAACATCACCCTCCAGTACCTCTCGCAGACCGAGAACGGCCCGCTGCACCTCGATGAGAAGCTCACGCGCGCCAAGTTCGAGGACATGACGAGCGACCTGCTCGAGCGCACGAAGGTCCCCTTCAACAACGTGATCAGGGATGCGGGCATCAAGCTGAGCGAGATCGACCACGTCGTCCTCGTCGGCGGTTCGACGCGTATGCCCATGGTGACCGAGGTCGTCAAGGAGCTCACGGGTGGCAAGGAGCCGAACAAGTCTGTGAACCCGGATGAGGTCGTCGCCGTCGGCGCCGCCCTCCAGGCTGGCGTCATCACCGGTGACCGCAAGGACGTCCTCCTCATCGACGTCACCCCCCTCTCGCTCGGTATCGAGACGAAGGGCGGCGTCATGACGAAGCTCATCGAGCGCAACACCGCGATCCCGACCAAGCGCTCCGAGGTCTTCTCGACCGCGGAGGACAACCAGCCGTCGGTCCTCATCCAGGTCTACCAGGGTGAGCGCGAGTTCGCCCGCGACAACAAGCCGCTCGGCACCTTCGAGCTCACCGGAATCGCACCCGCCCCGCGCGGCATGCCCCAGGTTGAGGTCACCTTCGACATCGACGCCAACGGTATCGTCCACGTGTCCGCCAAGGACCGCGGCACCGGCAAGGAGCAGTCGATGACGATCACGGGCGGCTCGGCCCTGCCGAAGGACGAGATCGACCGCATGATCAAGGAGGCCGAGGCCCACGCGGCCGAGGACGCCAAGCGCAAGGAGGAGGCTGAGCTCCGCAACCTCGCCGAGCAGCAGGCATACTCCATCGAGAAGCTCCTCAAGGAGAACAAGGACAAGCTCGACGATGCTCTCGTCTCCGATGTCCAGGGCGCTGTCGACGACCTGAAGTCCGCGCTCGAGGGCGAGGATGTCGAGGCCATCAAGACGGCCAACGAGACCCTGACCGAGAAGTCGCAGAAGATCGGCGAGGCGCTCTACGCCCAGCAGGATGCCGGCACCCCGGAGGGCTCCGGACAGGAGCCTGCTGAGGGCGACGAGGATATTGTCGACGCCGAGGTTGTCGACGACGAGGATGGTAACGACAAGTGAATGACAACCAGACGCCCGACGAGATGATCTCCGAGGACTCTGGCGGAGTGGACGAGACTCAGCTGGATCCCGCAGCGCAGGCTGCGTCGGATCGGACTGAGTCCGGTGAGGGGCCCGCGGCTGAGGCCGCGGCCCCCGAGCCGGCCGGCGACGGCCCGCATTCTGAGGTGGCCGAAATCGATCCCCTCGATGCCGCTCAGGCGAAGATCGTCGATCTCGAGGATCAGCTCGCCCGCGCTCGCGCCGACGTCTACAACGTCTCCCACGAGTACAACGCGTACGTCCGACGCTCGAAGTCGGAGGCCGCCGCCCAGAAGCAGGCCGGCATCGCCTCCGTCCTCGAGACGCTCCTGTCCGTCCTCGATGACATCGAGCTGGCCCGGCAGCACAATGACCTCGAGGGCCCGGCCGGCCAGATCGCCACGAAGGTGGAGAACACCCTCGCGACGAACTACCAGCTTGTGCGATTCGGGGCGGTCGGCGAGCCGTTCGAACCAGAGATCCACGACGCGCTCATGAACACCCCCTCTGAGGATGTGGAGTCCGAGCAGATCGGCACCCTCATCCAGCCCGGATACAAGATGGGAGACAAGGTTCTCCGCCCCGCACGGGTGGGCGTTGTCTCTCCGCAGTGACGGTCAGTGCCGGGCCGCCCAGCGGCCCGGCACACGATCGAGAAAGGTGATGCGCCATGGCTAGTCAGGATTGGCTGACCAAGGACTTCTACAAGGTGCTCGGCGTTCCGAAGGACGCGACCGAGGACCAGATCAAGAAGGCCTACCGCAAGCTCGCGCGCACCCACCATCCGGACAAGAACCCGGGTGACGCGGCTGCGGAGAGCAGATTCAAAGACGTCGGTGAGGCATACGCCGTCCTCTCGGATCCCGAGGAGCGCAAGCAGTACGACGCGATCCGCGCGATGGGCGCGGGCGGTGCCCGCTTCTCCGCAGGCGGTGCGGGCGGCGGCGGTGGCTTCGAAGACGTCTTCTCGTCGATGTTCGGCGGGGGCGGAGCACGCACCCACACGACCGGTGCGGGCGGCTTTGAGGACATTCTGTCCGGCATGTTCGGCGGTGGCGGGGGCGGCAGCCCCTTCGGCGGGCAGGGCTTCGGCCGGGGCGGCTACGGCCGCCGACCCCAGAAGGGTGCCGATGAGACCGCCTCGACGTCGATCTCGCTCGCCCAGGCGGTGTCCGGCACGACCGTCCAGGTCTCGAACTATGGCAAGCGCTTCACGGCGCGGATCCCGGCCGGCGTCCACGACGGTCAGAAGATCCGTCTGCGGGGCAAGGGCCAGCCCGGTGAGGGCGGCGGCGAGCCCGGCGACCTCATCCTCACGATCTCGGTCGAGAAGCACCCGGTCTTCGAGCTGGACGGCAAGAACGTCAAGATGACGCTGCCGGTCTCCTTCTCGGAGGCGGCGCTCGGCGCTCAGGTCCAGGTGCCCACGGTTCACGGCGACTCCGTCACCGTGAAGATCCCCGCCGGCTCGTCCTCAGGGACGACGCTGCGGGTGCGTGGCCGCGGGGTCAAGGGCAAGGGGACCCCGGGGGACATGCTGGTCACGCTCAAGATCGTCGTGCCCAAGAAGCTGTCGAACGAGGCCAAGGAGGCCGTCGAGGCCTTCCATCAGGCGACCGGCGACGCTGACCCGCGTGCTGACTTCGCGAGGATGGCGAAGGTGTCATGAGCCCCTCCCTGTCCAGGAACGAACCCGTCTTCTCCGTCTCGATCGCGGCGCAGATGGCGGGGATGCATGCCCAGACCGTTCGTCAGTACGACCGGCTCGGACTCGTCGTCGCCTCCCGGACAAAGGGCGGTGGCCGCCGCTACTCCCTCAACGACGTTGAGGCGCTGCAGGAGATCCAGCAGCTCTCCCAGGAGGAGGGCATCAACCTCGCCGGCATCTCCCGCATCCTCAAGCTCGAGCATGAGGTCAAGAGGCTCAGGCGGGAGAACGGCCGTCTGAAGTCGGCGCTCGACCGCCTCAAGACCATGCTCCTCGAGAAGGAGGCGGTCGAAGGGCGCGTCTTCGCCGCAACCCAGGATGGGTCGATCATCGCGCTGTCGCGCGGCGAGCGCCCACCGGCCGACACTCGACGAAGCGGCTCCGCTCTCGTGATCTGGCGACCGAGGCAGTAAGCGCGTGACGGCCGTAAAGCGATGCAGGACTCGAGCAGAGCCGCCCACGGGGCGGCTCTGCTCGTTCAACAATCCTTCCATTATCCTTGCCTCTGGAGGTGAGTGATGACCGACGCAGCGGGCCGCTATGCGCCCTCGCCCAGTGGCGACCTCCATCTCGGCAACCTCCGCACCGCCCTCATCGCCTGGGCCTGCGCCCGCAGGGCCGGCCTCGGATTCGTCATGAGGGTGGAGGACCTCGACGAGAGGTGCCGCCTGGAATACGTCGATTCCCAGCTTTCCGACCTGGCCGCGATCGGCATCGACTGGGACGGTGACGTGCTCTTTCAGTCCGAGCGTACCGCTGCCTACGCCGAGGTCGTCGACCGGTTGCTCGAGAAGGATCTTCTGTACGAGTGCTACTGCACCCGCGCCGATATCCGTGACGCCCCGCGTGCCCCGCACGCGCCGCCGGGAGCCTACCCCGGGACGTGTCGGGATCTGTCGGCCAGTGAGCGAGAGGCCGGGCGTGAGAAGCTCGCCCCTCTGGACCGGGGGCCGGCGCTGCGACTGCGCACCTCGGGTGAGGCGCTGACCATCACCGATCGTGTGTGTGGCGAATACACCGGATACATCGACGACTTCGTCGTTCGGCGGGGTGATGGTGCTTATGCGTACAACCTCGTGGCCGTGGTCGATGACGAGCATCAGATGGTCCGACAGGTGGTCCGAGCAGACGATCTGCTCGAGTCAACACCCCGTCAGGTGTACCTTCAGCGGCTGCTCGGGTTTGAGAGTCCGGACTACATCCACGTCCCGCTCGTGCTCAACACGAATGGTCAGAGGCTCGCCAAGAGGGACGGGGCCGTCACGCTCGGACAGCTCCACGAGTTGGGATGGCAGACAGCGCAGATCTTCTCCCTCATCTCGCGTTCGCTCGGCATCGAGAGTGACAATGGTGTCGACTTCCTCGAGCAGCTCGAGCTGGATCGCATCTCGAGAGAGCCGTGGGTCTTCGATCCAGACAATCCCGAATTCTAGGCCGTCTCTGCTGCTGAGAGCGCCGGACTCAGAATGTCCACTCCCATCTGGCTCCTCCAGGGAGGGCGATGAGGAGGCTGCCTGAGGTGTGTGCGCTGTCCAGGACGATCGTGCCGTACGCCTTCTGGCCAGGGCCTATGCCCCAGGGCAGCTCCTCAGAATCCTGAAGGCACCAGGGCGCATTTCCAACGGAATCGTTCTCGAGGACGCCGCTGGGGGAGAGGATGGCCATGTTGTATTCGCTGAGGTGGAACGCTGGAACGGGAGCCTCCGCGAGCGACGGCAACGTCTCAACCTCAAACGAGACGGCAATGTAGTTGCCGTTGAGTGATGGACCGGAGTAGCTGCTGGTGCACTGGAAGTTCGGCCGGATTCCAGTGACTCTGAATTCCACGGTCATGTTCCCGGAAGCAGTTTGGTCATATCCCGCGAGCTGTCCAATGCTCTTCACGACATTGCCGCGACCGTTCTTGACCGTGGGGCCGAACTTGGAGGTGTTGGCCGGAGGATTCGCGGGCGCTGGGGCTGCGGGTGCGGCCGCCTCAGGAACTGGGGCGGGTGCCGGTGCGGGCGGCGCAGGGACCGGGGCGGGCTGAGGCTCCGGCGCAGCTTCGGGACTTGGTAGAGCTTCCGTGGGGGCCGCTGCCGTCTCTTCCGCCGCTGATGTCGGTTCGGGGGACGTCGCGGTCTCTTCGATGGAGGCTGCTGGCGCGGCCTCCTCAACGGAGGAGCAGCCGGCGAGGGTAAGGGCGCCGAGGGCAATCAGTGCGACAGACATGCGGGTCATCATCGAGGCTCTCCGAGTTCAGGGGGTTGTCTTAGGTCACCGTATCCGCTGGAAAGGGCACATTGGGACTTTATCTCCACGGAATGAGAGTCATGGTCATGGCGTTTCTCGACGGATGCGCTTCCGCTCACAATGAATCTCTGTGTCAGAAGTTGGCGCTCACGGGCCGACTGCTCGCCGCGGATTGTGGGGAATATGAAGAGTGGCGGCAGGGCATCAGCCCTGCCGCCACTGACTACCCGGTGGTTACGGAACGAGGATTCCGCGACCGACCAGTCGACCGTTGTCGAGGTCGTTGATCGCATCCGCATACGCCGCAAGGTCGTAGACGGATGTGTGAAGGGAGATCTTGCCCTCTGCTGTGAGCGTCATGAGCTGAACGAGATCCTCGTACGTGCCGACAAGGTTGCCGATGACGTTGATCTCGCGGGAGATGATCGAGAGGGTCTCGATCTTCACCATGCCGCCGTAGCCGATGACGTAGTAGTCACCCTGGTTGCGGATGAGCTGGGGGCCAAGGAGCTCCATGCCCATCTCCGCGATGAAGTCCAGAACAACGTGGGCGCCGCCGCCGGTGATGTCATGGACCTGCTTGATGACAGTCTCATCATCCGTGCTCAGCACGGTGTGATGAGCGCCGAGGCTCTTCGCGAGCTCGAGTGCCGCCTCCGACTTGTCGACCACAGTGATCTGGGCCGGGGTCAGTGCGAGAAGCGACTGGATGCCGATGTGGCCGAGGCCGCCGGAGCCCATGACGACAACGTGAGTGCCGGGATGGAGCTTCGGAACGGTCTTGCGAACCGCGTGGTAGGCCGTGAGACCGGCATCCGCCAGTGCGGCGATGTCCCGCGGCTGCAGCTTCGGATCGAGCTTCACCACGGCGCGCGCATTGGTCAGCATGTACTCGGCCATGCCGCCCTCAGCGTTGAGGCCGGGGAAGGACGAGTTCGAGCAGTGCGAGTCGTTGCCGCGACGGCACTCGGGGCACAGCCCGCATGTGACGAGCGGATGCATGATGACCGTGTCGCCAACCTCGACGTTGGTGACAGCGGGGCCGACTGCATGCACCCAGCCGGCGTTCTCATGACCCAGGATGTAGGGGAGCGTGGGGTTCTGGATCGGATCCCACTGCCCTTCAATAATGTGGAGGTCTGTTCGACACAGGCCTGCCGCGCCGACCTTGACGATGACATCCCAGGGGCCGGTGATCTCCGGCTCCGGAACCTCGTCGAGCTTCGGCATCTCGTGATACTTGTGGATTCTTACTGCCTTCATTGAGACCCTTCCGTCATTGGAGGTGAAGTAGTCCTTTGAGACTATGCCAGCGTGACGCCGCCCACAAGGGATGACACAAAGGCTCGATGGCGCGTGAACAAGCGTAAAACGGCCCTCATCAGGGCGGTATGCAATCTCGGCGTGCGATCAGCCTGTCCCACCGGGAGGCCATGATGTGACCAGCGCTCACTATGGCATGAAGATCGCTACGTTGCTTTCTGCTACAGCGAGGATCGACGGAACCCGCCGGTTTCTAGGTCATTCTCGGTCGGGCACAGTACCATGGGTGGAATGGCGCGGCTCACGTCGCGGACGCTGCGCGCCACCTTGTCTATTCTTTTGGGGAGGCCTGGATTGACGAATCGAACCCGCGGACAGAAGCGCCTGAACTCTGGTGGCTACGACTTCGGAGGATATGTGCCTGGACACGATTACACCCCGCGAAAGCCCCCCGTGTGGAAGTCCGTTCTCGCCGTGATCGTCATTCTCGGCATGGTCGGCTTCTACGCCCTCTTTATCTGACGCAGTCGGCTGAGGCCGGCTTTTCTTCTGCCCTGGGGCCCTCGGCGAGTCGACGATTGAGGAACTCGAAGATGAGTGCCAGGCTGAGCGCGCTCTGCTCGGCATCCGCCGCCCCCGCGTGTCCGCCCTCGATGTTCTCGTAGTACTCGACGTTGTGCCCAAGCTCTTCTAGGAGCGCCGTGAACTTCCGCGCGTGGCCTGGGTGAACCCGATCGTCCTTCGTCGATGTCATGACGAGAATCGGCGGATACTCGCCGTCCTCCGCGACGTTGTGGTATGGCGAGTAGCGCTGGAGGAAGTCCCAGTCGTCCGTGTCGGGGTTCCCGTACTCGTCCATCCATGACGCGCCGGCCAGCAGGTGGGAGAACCTCTTCATATCGAGCAGCGGAACCCGCGTGACGAGGGCTCCGAACAGCTCGGGGTAGGTCGTGTACATGTTGCCGATGAGGAGGCCGCCGTTCGAGCCGCCGATCGCGGCGAGCTGAGGCACGGTCGTCACCCCCGTGGCGACAAGGTCCCGAGCCACCGCTGCGAAGTCCTCATAGGCGCGCTTGCGGTTCTTTGTGAGTGCGGCCTGGTGCCAGGCGGGCCCGAACTCGCCGCCGCCGCGGATGTTGGCGAGCACGTACACGCCGCCATCCTCCAGCCACGCCTTCCCATACGTTCCGAGATAGCCCGGGGTGCGCGAGACCTCGAACCCGCCATACCCATCCAGCAGACAGCGTGCAGGATGCTCGCCACGGAGCGCCTGCCGGCTCCCGACGAGGAAGTACGGCACCCGCGTGCCATCGGCGGAGACCGCCCATCGCTGGTCGACCACCATTCCGTCGGCGTCGAAGCGCTCCGGGGTGGAGCGGACCGTCGTGACGTCGAGGCCGTCCTTCGAGGCGGTCCCGTACAGGAGCGTTGTCGGCGTGAGGAAGCCCGTCGTCGTCACCCACACGGCATCGCCCTTCTCGCGATCGACGGCGCCGACGCCGATCGAGTCGAATTCACCGAGCTCGGGGTGGAGCTCGGTGACCTCCCAGGTGTCGATGGAGGCGAAGTAGACGCGGGAACGGACGTTGTCGAGAGTCGTGAACACGACTCCGGACTGGATCTCGGTCATCCCGGCCAGGGATGCCTGGGGAGTGGGCGTGAAGATCTTGACGATCCGCTCCGGGACGGGGCCCGTCAGCGCATCCTCATAGGGCAGGGCGAGCAGCGAGCCCGCCGGGAAGGTCTCGCCCTTGAGCTCCCAGTCGTATCGCAGCTCGACGACGGCCCAGTCGCGGATGGTGCCCACGCCTGCGCTGTGCGGCAGGAGAATCTCCTTGAGCTCGAGCGTGTCATGGTCGACCTCATAGACGACCGTGTCCCGGAAGTCCTTGGCACGCACCGCGAAGGTGCGCTCATAGCCCGGCGTGAAATCGTGGCTGGCAGAGACGAGGATGTCCTCGCGCTCGCCCTCGAGGATGGTCGGCGCGTCATCGATATCGGTGCCGCGCCGCCAGAGGCGCACGGACCGTGGGTACCCGGAGTCGGTGAGGGTGCCCGCGCCGAAGTCGCGGGCGATGAGGACGGCATCGGAATCCCTCCTCATCCACGACATCGAGCCCTTCGAGGCGGGCGCCTCGAATCCGTCGGTGATGAACGTCCGAGTGTCGAGGTCGAACTCGCGCACGACGTTCGCATCGGAACCGCCGGGCTTGAGGGTGATAAGGGCGCGGTCGAACAGGGGCCTGCGGAGATTCGCCCCGCCGAAGACCCACGACTCACCCTCCTCCTGGCCGAGGGAGTCAATGTCGAGCAGGACATCCCACTCGGGCTCGTCCAGGTAGCTCTCGAGGGTGGTCCGCCGCCACAGGCCGCGCGGATGATCCGCATCCGTATGGAAGTTGTAGACGTAATCCCCGCGCAGGGTACCGAGGTCCAGCTTGTCCTTGGCGGAGAGGATGTCGAAGATGGCGGATCGCTTCGCGTCGAATCGATTTCCTCGATATGAGTCGAGCGTCCTCTCGGTGCGCTCCTTCACCCACTCAAGAGCCACGTCGTTCGAATCTTCCAGCCATAGCCTCGGATCAGTCATGTGGACAGTTTAGGTGAGGTGCGCTGGGCGGGCACCGTTGCCTCCATGGTCTGCTGTGACGCGATGAGAAAGCTGTCGGCCCGAGGCCGTTGTCTCTCACGGGCTCCTGGACTGCGGTGGAGCATACGTCGTGAGGTACGCCCGGTCGGTGAAACTCCTCGGAACAGCACTGTGCCCGGCCATTGGCCGGGCACAGCGGGCAAGTTCAGCGTGTACTCATGTCCGAGTGATCGGAACTCTGACGCCCTAGATTATTTGGCGGTGCTTGGCGCATTCCCTCTGGGGATGCTGCACCGGGGCGACTAGTCGGAGACCTGGACGGCCTTCGCAGAGTTCGCTTCCTCTGCCTTAACGAAATAACTCATAGGGCCTCCTTCCGTCGGGGATCACCGACCATTCGATCGGCGTGCTCACAAGTTTACCCCCGGAATGCCCTCGAGTGTGGGATTCGACACCATTGACGTGTCCGATCCTCTGCGAGCGAACAGGTGAGATGGGGGCTGCATGTGAACGTTGCAATTGCGGGACCATCGTCCACAGCTGGCCGTATCTGCGGTGTAATCTTCTGAATATGTCTGAATACAAGGTTCGGGATGCGGCACGGCTGCTCGGGGTCTCCGATGACACGATCCGCCGCTGGATTGATGACGGATCCCTCGAATCCCGCCGGGATGGCGGGCGAATCTGGGTTGACGGGAAGTCTGTCGCGTCGCTCGCGATTCGACTCGCCGAAGGCAAGGCCGACCACGATGGGGCGGTCTCGACTCGCAACGAGTTCGCCGGCATCGTCACCCGGATCCAGATGGACGGGGTCATGGCCCAGGTCGACCTCCAGTGCGGGATCTACCGCGTCGTCTCCCTCATCTCCGCCGAAGCCGTCAAGGAGATGGAGCTCGAGGTCGGTTCACCTGCCACCGCGCTCGTCAAGGCGACGAACGTGTCCGTCAGATCAGGGGTCATCAGATGAAGCGGCTGCTCACAATGGGCGCTGGCCTTCTCGTGCTGGGGGCCTGTTCGCAGGGCGGCGCAGTCGAGGACCGCGCGCTCACGGTCATGGTTGCCGCGTCGATGTGCGACCTCGCCGAGGCAGCGGCGGATGACATCGACGCCGACGTGACGACGGTCTGCTCCGGCTCCTCCGACCTCGTTGCGCAGATCAACGCCGGTGCGAGCGCCGACATCCTCGTGACCGCCAACCAGTCCACGGCCGATCGGATCATCGATGGCGGTCTCGGCACACAGCTGGACGTCATCGCCACGAACGAGCTCGTCATGGCCGTGCCCGCCGGCAATCCGGCCGGCATCATCGGTTTCGACGAGTCCGTAAACGGATCCGACCTCATCGTCTGTGCACCCCAGGTTCCCTGCGGCGAGGTCTCCCAGCAGCTCGCCGCCGCGAACGGACTCACTCTCACTCCTGTGTCGGAGGAGCAGTCGGTGACCGATGTGCTCGGCAAGATCACCTCCGGCCAGGGCGACGTCGGGCTCGTCTACCGGACGGATGCGAACAGCGCCGGCGACTCCGTCGAGACCATCGCCATACCCCTCTCGGAGGACTTCCCCAACGTCTACCCGCTGCTCGTCATCGGATCCTCTGAGGCGGACGAGCTCGAGCAGACGTGGATCGACGCCTTCACGACCGGCACAGGCCGGGAGCGGATGGAAGCCATCGGGTTCTCGATCCCATGATGTGGCGGACTGCGGGGGCGCCGCCCCGATGGATACTGATCGGCGCAGCTCTCGCCATCCTCGCCCTGGCTCTGCCGATCGTCGGCATGCTCATCGACATGCCGTGGGCGGATGTGCCGGGCATCCTCATCTCCGACACCGCGCTCGCGGCACTGGGCGTCTCACTCCGCACGGTGACCATCTCGACGATCATCTGTGTTCTCCTCGGAGTTCCGCTCGCCGTCTACATGTCCCGGCTGACGGGCCGGGCGGCGGAGCTCGTCCGGGTCGCCGTCACCATCCCCATGGTCCTGCCCCCGGTCGTCGCCGGACTGGCCCTCCTGTCGACCTTCGGGAAGAGGAAGCTGCTCGGCGAACAGCTGTCGGTCCTCGGCATCGACATCGCCTTCACGTCGACCGCTGTCGTCATGGCGCAGGTCTTCGTCGCCATGCCGTTCCTCGTCACCTCCCTCGAGGCGGCACTCCGCTCGAACCGCACCTCCCACGCCCAGATCGCGGCCACTCTCGGCGCATCACCCACCCACATCCTCGTCCACGTCACCCTCCCGATGATGCTGCCGGCGCTCGTCTCGGGGACGGCTCTCTCGGCCGCCCGGTGCCTGGGTGAGTTTGGGGCGACGCTCACCTTCGCGGGCTCCCTTGAGGGAACGACACGCACGATTCCACTTGCCATCTATCTCCAGCGCGAGGTCGACCCGGACACGGCTCTCGCCCTGTCGCTCGTCCTTCTCGTCCTCGCCTTCCTCGTCGTCTCGTTGACCGCCGGCGGGAGAAGGGTGAGGACCGCATGATCTCGCTCCACGCAGGAATCGCCGACAGGGGACTGCGGTTCGACCTCGAGCACGGGGAGGGCCGGACCCTTGCCGTCATCGGCCGCAACGGCTCCGGCAAGTCCTCCCTCATCGGCCTCCTCGCCGGTCTCATCGTCCCCGATCCGGGCGGGACCATCGCGCTCGATGGGACGGTTGTCGCGGGCGATCAGTGGGTGAGTCCGCACCGGCGGCCCATCACCCTCCTCTCCCAGGACCCGACATTGTTTCCACACATGTCGGCGCTCGACAATGTGGCGTTCGGGCTGCGGGCGAGGGGCGTGAACCGGCAGAGGGCACGCGAGCACGCCCACGACCATCTCGCACGGATCGGCATCGACCAGCTCGCCGACAGGATGCCGAATCAGCTGTCCGGCGGTCAGCAGCAGCGTGTCGCCCTCGCCCGCGCCATCGCCGTCGAACCGACGATCCTTCTTCTTGATGAGCCGTTGGCGGCGATGGACGTCGCTGCGGCGGTCGAGCTCCGGTCCCTCATCCGGAATGCCCTTCAGGGTCGCACCGGTGTCGTCGTCACCCACGACATTGCCGACATCCGCGCCTTCGCCGACGATGTTGCGGTCCTTGCCGACGGAAGAGTCTCCGACTACGGGCCGGTGGATGAGCGTATGGGTGACGAGAACTCCCTGCTGCGCAGGTACTTCCTCGGGGGATGAGAACCCCCGTCCATGCGCCCCAATCAGGCGATGTGCACGCCGCAGGCCAGAATCCTGCTCACTCCCGCGTGAGGGAGGGTCGGCCGACCGGCCTCCACGACCTGCGGTCGGTGCCAGCTCAGCGACGGAGCCTTCGCGGTCTAACGTTCCCGCTGGGCCTGCTCGACCTCGTCCCACGTGTCGAGGTCACGAGCGGCGGGGCTGGGGCCGAGCACGGTGACATCGAGCGCGCCGAGCAGCGCCCGGACGGGCAGGCCCGCGAGGCCGCCCTCCTCGATCAGCTTCTCCGCGCGGGCGCGCACGGCGCTCGCTGAATACAGGCCCGCAAGATACTGGGGCTTCTCGCCGCCGAAGCACACACCGTCGCCGGCGTAGGAGTCGATGAGGGTGGGCAGGCCCGAGGCGATGAAGGGGATGTCGCAGGAGAGGATGAAGAGCCGGTCTCCTGTCACGTGGTCGAGTCCGGCTCCGATGCCGGCGGCGGGGCCCGATCGCGGAGGGTCCTCGACCGTCCTCTTCAGTTCGGTCTCGGCATGGCCCACGACGACGATGTTGTCACGGGCCACGCCAGCGGCCTGGCAGGCGTCGGTGACGGACGTCAGCATCGTCTGCCCGCCGACGACGACGTCACCCTTCGAGGCCCCGCCGAGCCTGCGGGCGTTGCCTCCCGCGAGGACGATCGCGCCGATCATTCCTCGTAGCCCGGCCGGAACCAGGTTCCCGAGCGGCCGCCCGACTTCGCGATGATCCGACATCCCGTGATCTCAGCCGAGCGGTCGACGCCCTTGACCATGTCGACGATGGCGAGGGCCGCGATGGTGACCGCGGTCAGCGCCTCCATCTCCACACCCGTGATGTCGGCGGTGCGGACGGTCGCCCTGATGTCGACCCCGTGGTCCTCGATCGACAGATCGACGGTTGCCGCATGGAGGGCGATCGGGTGGGCGAGCGGAAGGAGATCGGGCACGCGCTTGGCGCCGGCGATGCCGGCGATGCGGGCCACGGCGAGGACGTCACCCTTGGGGACGGTGCCGTCCCGAAGCGCCTGAACGACCTCGGGGGAGCAGGTGACGGTGCCGACGGCCGATGCTTCGCGGACGGACGGCTTCTTCGCGGACACGTCGACCATGTGGGCCTCACCGGTCGAGGTCAGATGAGTGAATTTCACAGCCACCACACTCTCACATCGTCACCCTCGTCGACGCTCTCGACCTCGGCGGGGATGTAGGCGAGCCCGCGGGTCTTCATGAGCGAGTAGACGAGGTGGGATTTGGAGCCGCCCGCGGCGGCGGGGATGACCCGATCGCCGTCGGCCACGACGGGCATGAACTGCGCCCTGCCGGCCGGCGTCGTCCACGAGGCTCCGGACTTCCAGAACTGCCAGGGGATGTCGGTGTCGGACTGTCCGGAGAGGGTGGCGATGAGGCCCTCGCCGTAGACCTTCATCGACACGAACACGGAGACCGGGTTGCCGGGCAGGCACAGGACGGGGATCGGGCGATCGCCGATCGTGATCATGCCGGAGCCCTGCGGCTTGCCGGGCTGCTGGGCAACCGCGACGAAGTCGACTCCCTGCTTCGTCAGGTACTCCTTGACCACATCGAACGCGCCGGCGGAGACGCCGCCGGTTGTGATGAGGGCATCGAGGTAGCCGTGCTCCTCAATCGTCGCACCGAAGCGATCGACGTCGTCCGTCGACGAGGAGAGGAGAATGTCGCGTCCACCAGCGTCCCGCACCATGAGCCGGACGAGGGTCGAGTTCGAGTCGGGGATCTGGCCGGGCAGGAGATCCTCGCCGGGCTTCCTCAGCTCGGAGCCTGTCGACAGGACGCCGATGACGGGCCGGCGGTGAACCGTGACGTAGCCGTGGCCGATCGAGGCCAGGGCCGACAGCTGGGTAGCACCGAGTCGGACGCCGGCCTCGACGGCGAGCTCCCCGGCGGCGATGTCCTCGCCCGCGAGCCGCAGGTTCCTGCCCGTGGGCACGGCCTCGAGGATCGTCACCTCATCGGGTGCCTCGCCGAGCATGTTCTGGCCCGGGTTCGCGGTCTTCTCGACCTGGACGATCGCATCCGCGCCCTTCGGCATCGGTGCGCCCGTCATGATTCTCATCGCGGTGCCGGGCTCGAGCTCGGGAATGTCGGTGCGGCCGGCAGGAATATCTGCCGCCACCCGGAGCGTGACCGGGGCATCGGCAACATCCTCGGAGCGGACGGCGAAGCCGTCCATCGCCGAATTATCGAATGGGGGGACGGCAAAGCGGGCGAACACCGGCTCGGCCGTCACCATGCCCTGGGCGGCGTGCAGGGGCACTGCCTCCGTTGAGAGCGCTGAGCCGAGCGCGAGAACGCGCTCCCGGTACTCATCAAAACTGATCATGCGAGAACCTCCACGTCGTAACCGGCTGCCTGCCAGGCGTCGAGACCGCCGGCCACATTGATGGCCTGGATGCCGACCCTGCCCATCGCCTCCACCGCGCGGGCGCTGCGGGCGCCCGCCTTGCAGTGCACGTAGACCGGCTGCTCGCCCGCGGCCAGCTCCGGCCGCTCGAGGATCTCCGACAGGATGATGTGCTCGGAGCCGGGCAGGTGGGCGGCGCGGCGCTCGGAGTCCTCACGGACATCGAGGACTCGGACGCCCTGTTCGCGCAGTCGCGCGAACTCGACGATGTCGACCTCCGCCACCTTCGGTGCGGAGCAGTACGGGAGCAGCTGTGCGGCCGTGAGCGGCTCGGGGCGCGGCAGGGGACGCGGGCCGAAGGGCACCGTGTAGATCTCCGCCTTGAGAGTGTCGACGACCATGACGCGGCCGACGAGGGGTTCGCCGATGCCGCAGATGAGCTTGACCGCCTCGGTCGCCATGATCGTCCCGATCTGGCCGGGCAGGGCGCCCAGCACGCCGACGTCACCGCACGACGGGACATCGCCGGGCGGCGGGGGAGTGGGGAACAGGTCGCGCAGGCTGATCCCATCGGGACCCGGTGCCCCAGCGGCGACGGCGCGCTCACCCGTCCAGAAGACGGAGACCTGGCCGTTGAACTGGAGGATCGACCCCCACACCTCGGGAATCCCGAGTCGCGTGCAGGCAGCCTCGACGAGGTAGCGGGTCTGGAAGTTGTCCGTCCCGTCCATGACCAGGTCGTACTGAGAGAAGATCTCGTCGATGTTGTCCTCAGTCAGGCGGTGCCTGTGCTCGACAACCGTCACATCCGGGTTGAGGTCCGTGAGGGCCCGTGCGGCGGAGGATGCCTTGGGGGTTCCGACACCGGCGTCGGTATGGAGCACCTGCCTGTGCAGGTTCGACCGGTCGACCAGGTCATCGTCGATGACGCCGAGGGTGCCGACTCCGGCGGCGGCCAGATAGAGCAGCGAGGGGGACCCGAGGCCGCCCGCACCGATCGCGAGAACGCGGGCGTTCTTCAGTCTCCGCTGCCCGATGTCGCCGATCTCCGGCAGCATGAGGTGGCGCGAGTACCTGACGGTCTGTTCTGGGGTCAGCGGTGGGCCCGGTTCGACGAGAGGCAGCATAGTGCAGATTCTACCGGTTTCAGCCTGTCCAATTTCTGGGACCAGGGTCGTTTTGCCCACTCTCGCGGTGGCCGCTCCCCGTCCTACCCAGCCTTGACGGTAGGATGGGCACGTGATCAGCGCTCATGTTCTCACCGTCTCGGACCGATGCTCCCGCGGTGAAAGAGAAGACCTGTCCGGCCCCCTTGCCGCTGCCCTTCTGGGCGGCTGGTCCGTGTCTGTCGACAGGACCCGAATCATCCCGGATGGCGCGGACTCCGTTCGCACCGCCATCGAGGAATCGGTGCGAGAGGGTGCCCGCGTCATCGTCACCACCGGCGGCACCGGCATCTCCCCGCGCGATGAGACTCCGGAGGGCACCCTTCCCCTCATCTCCAAGCGCCTCGACGGGATCGAGTCCCTCATTCGCCAGGCCGCGAAGAACGCTCCGGCAGCGCCGCTCTCCCGCGCACTCGCCGGCATCGTCACCGTCGACGGCGCAGACGCGTTCGTCGTCAACGCGCCAGGCTCCCGGGGAGGCGTGACGGACACGATCAACGTCATCGGCCCTCTGCTCGACCACGTTGTCGACCAGCTCGAGGGCGGGGACCACCCGGTCCCGCACCTCTCCCACGACCACGGCGGCCACCTCTCGACCCTCGATGTTCCCGCCGCCCACCACCACGGCGCGAAGGTCCAGCTGACCCCGCACGCCCAGGCGACTTGGGAGACTCAGCATGCCTCCGAGCACCCCGATCACGATGCCGATGTCGTCTACGCGACCGTGACCGGCGACCCGATCGACATGGACGAGCTCGTCCGGCTCGTTGAGCGGCCCGAGGCCGGCGCCGTCATGACCTTCAAGGGAATCGTCCGGAACCACGATGCTGGGCGCTCGGTCAATTCCATCGACTACGAGGCCCACCCCGACGCGGGCACGGTCGTCGCACGGGTCGCCCACGAGGTGGCGAAGGCATCCGGATGTGAGGCGATCGCCGTCGTCCACCGCTCCGGCCATCTCGCCATCGGCGACATCGCCCTCGGCGCCGCCGTCTCCGCCGCACACCGGGTTGAGGCCTTCACCGCGCTCAACGAGGTCGTCGAACAGGTCAAGCTGCAGTTGCCCGTCTGGAAGAAGCAGCAGTTCCCCGACGGCTCACACGAATGGACCGGCTCGGCCTGACCTCCTCGCGGAACGGTCATCGCGGACGAGGACAGAGTCCCCGCTGAGCGATCGTGACGCCGTCGGTGCTCACTGACAATGAAGCCCCACCTGCACGGCAGGTGGGGCTTCAACGTTGGATTCGAACTCAGAACCGGGCTCCGGGTGGCTTCGGGACGCCCTCGGGCCAGCGGATGCCGAACGGGTTCTCGCGGGTGGCCCTGCAGGTCGCGCACAGCGTCCCGCCTTCCCTCATCGGGAAGTACGTCTTGCAGCGCTCGCACCGCACCGTCGGGATCGTCTCCAGCGGCCTGCGGGAGCGTTCGCCGAGCCTCGTCTCCCAGGAGGTGGGTCCCGCGACCGTGAAGGCGTCGACGGGGCACAGCTCGACGCACCGGCGGCAGCCGATGCAGGCCGAGTCGTAGACCGCGAGGGTCGTGATCCGCCGGTCGGGGCCGGTCTCCAGGTGGGACAGCTCGAGGGCCTCCGTCGGGCATGCCTTGACGCATACACCGCACGCCGTGCACCCCGACGTCCGCAGGACGAGGCCGTGGGAGGGCGCCTCGGACAGGGCCGACGGGTCCACTCCCTCAGCCTCGAGGAGGCTCCGGAGGGCGAGACGCTCCCGGTCCTCCGGCAGCAGGGTCTCGTCCGGCAGCGGCAGATCGGATCTGCCCAGCCCGAAGAGATTGCGCCGCGAATGCGGGACGTCCTCGACGCCGAACGATTCGCGCGGCTTGACGGCGGGGGTGCCGAGCTGGAGACGATCGATTCCCGCGACCGCAAGGGTCGTCCTCAGCGTCTCGAGCGGGCCCGGATCCCCGTGGAGGTGGATGACCATGGCGCCGAGGCCGAGGGCCTCAAGAAGCTCATGCGCGGGAACCTCCCCGAGGGGCCCGGGAAGAAGGACCGCGGGGATGTCCTTCTCTGTGACCAGCTCCGGCTCCCCTCCGGCGACGAGCGCGATCGGCCCGGGCTCATTGGCCCGCAGCCAGGAGTGGAGGAGGCGAAGGCTGGTCATTCGGCCTCTGCGAATGCGCCGATCGCGCCGAGGGACAGGTACATGACACCCGAATAGAAGTGGGTATCAGCGGCCTCGGCGGCCTGCTCGAGCATCTGCGGCACCCACTCATTGATGTGCTGATGCATGAAGACCGCGCCGATCCCGTAGTAGCGGGACGCGTCCGTCGTCGACCCCTGGTCGAGGGCGTCGAGGCTGCGCAGGCAGGACTGGGCGATGAAGTTGAACTCGAGACCGATGTGGTCATCCGGCTCCTGATTGAGCTTGGGTGCCTGGAGTCCGAGCTTGCGGTACTCTGCCCTCACCTCAAGGGTCTCCTTGTCGAAGACGAGCCGGTCCTGGTTGCGGTGGACAGATTCGTACGGGGGCACCTTGGCGGTCGCCGTCACCCCGTACAGCAGGTTGTGGTCCCGGCGGATCTCAGCGACGGTCTCGTCCTTGTCGAAGGACTTGCGCAGCTCGTCGAGACCGAAAGCAGTGTCGTCCTTCGCGTCGAGCGGCCACTCGTCCAGCAGCCCCTTGAGCTGGTCCAGCGTCTCCTGATCCGGCGATTGCAGGTGGAGTCGGCCCAGCGTGGCGAAGGCTGCGGCGAGGCGGTCGAGCGATTCCGGGGAAGGTAGGGAAGGATTCACGTTTCTCCTTTGAGGGTTCTCGTTTAAGTCTAGCGTCGTGGGACAATAAGGGCATTACGCCGAGGAAAGGTAGGAATAGATGTCGAAGGATTCTCCCGAGAAGATGGAGGCCATGAGGAGCTGGCTCGCGGCAGTTGCTGAGGAGCTCAACATCGCTCCCGAGGTCATGGCAGAGGCCGAGGCCCCGCTGCTTCAGCTGATCGGAAAGATCGCCTACGGCCCTCGAGGCCGGGTGCGCCGCTCACTGCGTTCCTCATCGGTATCGCGGTCGGCCGGGGCGACGGCGAATCGACCGCCCTCATCGCCACAATCAAATCCCTTGTCGACCAGTACATGAAGGATCAGTCGCCGGAGCAGGCATGATCTGACCGCATCCACTGCGAAGGCTCTGCGACAAGAGAAGGGCGGCACCGGTCGGTGCCGCCCTTCCTCCCTGTCAGGACTACATTCCCACTCGGAAGAGAGTGTCGTAGTGGACCGAGCGGCCCATGAACTCAGAGACAGTGGCGAGCACGAGTGCCGACACCATGAGGACCGTCATGGTCTTCGGGGTGGTGAACTCCTGGTTCGCGGACTTGAAGGTGTACACGGCGAGGAGGACAGCGGCGATGCCGAGGAGAGCAAGGCGGACCAGGAAGAATGCGGTCTGGTACTGCTCAGCGGCGAGCTGCTGCTCTGCCACACCGGTTGCGAGGCCGGTGATGTGGACGATGTAGCCGATGAAGATGGCGACACCGATGACGACCGAGGTGATGGCGATCCACCGGATGACCGACTGTGCGACCTTGACGTCCTTCGACGTCGCTGTGATCGGCTCGCGGGTCATCGTCTCTGCGCGGACGCGGGTGCGCTCGAGCAGGCCGACTCCACCATTCGTGCGGATCGGGGGATCCACCTCGGTGAACTCGTCACCGTTGGTGGACTTCTCGGTGTGCTTGAAGCGGCGCGACATGTGGATGAGGATCGCCGATCCGACAGCGAGACCGCCGAGGAGGAAGGTCGTCGCGAAGAACTGGAACGGAACGGCCCAGGTGTTCCACGCGGGGATCGTCTCGACCGAGTAGTAGATCATCGACATCGAGTAGATGAGGCCAAGGCCGACGACCGCGGCGAGGCCGGCAATGATCTGCCGGACGGCATGGCTGCCGATCTTGAACCACTGCATGATGGCGAAGAGGAAGCCGAGGGCGGCGAAGCCGACACCGAAGATGATCTCGCGGGACAGCCAGGAGGTGTCCCAGTTCCTGATGACGTTGAACATGTTCGAGACGTCGTTCATGTGGAACATGGAGGCGATGAGGCCGAGGACGAGAGTCGGGCCGATCGCGTAGATCGCCGGGTCGGTGACCCGCTCGATGGTGTCACGGCCGTACCTCGGAATTCCGAGAACGTTGATCACACCGAGCGCGACGAATGCGCCGACGCTCAGCTGCGCCAGGACCGTGAAGATGATCATGGGGAGTTCGTGGAGGTTCATCAGATTTCCTTCGGGTTCGCAATGGCGCCGGACTGCGAATCCCAGGACTGGGCGTCGCGGTGCGGGTTGATCACCAGGCGCGGGTTGGTCACGGACGGATCCGGGAGCGGCGCGATGTTGTCGGTGGTTCCGTACTGCTCACGCAGCTCGTCGATAGGACCCCAGTCGAGCGCACGCGACGGGCAGGCGTCCACACAGGCCGGGTCCTGACCGGTCGACCGGTAGTCGTAGCAGAGGTCGCACTTGGTCATCTGACCGGTCTCTGCGTTGAACTGCGGTGCGGAGTAGGAGCAGGCCCACTCGCAGTAGCGGCATCCGACGCACTTGTCGGAGTCGACGTAGATCGTGCCATCCTCGCGGCGCGACATCGCGGTGGTCGGGCAGACCTCCATGCAGATGGCGTCCTCGCAGTGGTTGCACGCGATCGACGTGTAGTAGGTGAAGATGTTCGGAGTGAACGTGTTCCCGGACTGCTGCCAGGAGCCACCCGAGTATTCGACGACGCGACGCCAGTTGATGCCGACCGGAAGGTCGTGCTTATCTTTACAGGCGACCTGGCAGGCCTTGCAGCCCGTGCACAGTGTCTGGTCGAAGAAGAACCCGTAGTTCGCTCCTGCTGTAACTTCAGCGGTAGCCATTTCTATTTACCTCTTTCAGGCCTTGACGACGTTGGCGATTGTGGTGTGCACGGCGTTGCCCTTTGCCAGCGGCGACGGATGGTGCGACGTGAGAGTGTTGACCGAGCCGGCGATGTCGACCGGCAGGTCGAGGTTGGCGCCCGAAGGGGCTTTGACATCGGTCTTCGGGTCGTACCAGGCACCCTGGGGGATTGAGAGTGCGCCTGGGACGATGCGCTCGGTCACCTTTGCAGGCAGCCTGACGGTTCCGCGCTCGTTGTAGACGAACACTTCATCGTCGTTCTTGATGCCGCGTTCAGCAGCGTCAACAGGGTTGATCCACACCGACTGCGTGTGGGCTTCCTTCATCCAGTCGACGTTGCCGTAGCTGGAGTGAGTGCGGGCCTTGTAGTGGTGGCCGATGACCTGGAGCGGGTACTTCTCCGAGGTGCGAGCCTCGTGGACGCCTTCCCAGACCTCGGTGTATTCGGGGAGGGCGGTCAGCTTGTCGCCCTCGAGCTCGGGACGGAAGACTCCGAACTCCCACTTCTCAGCCATGGCTGCAAGGCGGCTCGAGTAGATCTCGATCTTGCCGGAGGGGGTCGGAAGCGGGTTCGCCTCGGGATCCTCGCGGAAGTCGGCTGCCGAAACGATTGGGCCAGCATTCCTGCGGTAGATACCCATCTCCTTCCACTCCTCGTAGGTCGGAAGCTCGGGATCCGCCTCGCGGCTGGCATCGATGGTGGCCTGGAGCCACTCTTCGCGGGTCTTGCCGCCCGTGAACTCATCCTTGATGCCGAGCCTGTCGGCGAGCTCGGTGCAGATGTCGTACATCGACTTGCACTCGTAGAGGGGATCGATCGCCTGGGTGGAGACGATGCCGTAGGCCATGGGGCCTGAGCCCTCACCGGGGTGGATGTCGGTCTCCTCGGCGGTGGACGTGCCGGGGAGGATGTAATCCGAGTAGCGCGCCGAAACCGTGTACTGGATGTCGCAGGTGACGATCAGCTCGGCGAGGGACTCGTCCTGGAGGATCTTCACGGTGCGGTTGTTGTCGCCGGTCTGGTTGACGAGCGAGTTCGAGCCGTACTGGAAGAGGGCCTTGATCGGGACCTCGAGGCTGATGTTGGTCGGGTTGCCCTCGTCATCGACCGGCACCTTGTTGGCGCGGACACCGGGGGCGACCTTCTCGCATACACCTGCGTTGAAGGTGTTGAGCTCGGGGCCGTGCTCGATCGCGTCCATCCAGCCGAAGACCGAGATGATCTTGTTCGATGCGTTGGGCTTCATCTCCGAGTAGAACGGGCTGGAGATGCCGAGTCCCTGTGCGGACTCGCGGGCACCGGTGCCGCCACCGGCGACGCCGATATTGCCGGTCACGGCTGCGAGGAGGAAGATCGCGCGAGCGGTGTTCTCACCGTTGGCGTGGCGCTGCGAGCCCCAGCCCTGCGTGATCGCGGCCGGCTTGGCGTTGGCGATCTCACGGGCGAGCTGCCTGATCTTCTGGGCGGGGACGCCGGTGATGTCGGCCGCCCACTCGGGGGTCTTCTCGACGCCGTCCGTGCCCTTGCCCTCGATGTAGGAGCGATATGAGGAGTTCTTCGGGGCCCCCTCGGGGAGGGTGTCCTCGTCGAAACCGACGCAGTACTTGTCGAGGAAGTCCTGATCCTGCAGGTCCTCCTCCAGCATGACGTGGATCATGCCGGCAATGAGCGCGGCATCCGTGCCTGGGCGCAGGCCGATCCACTCGTCGCCGAGGACCGCTGCGGTCTCCGAATAGCGCGGATCGATGACGATCGTGCGGACTCCGGAGATCTCCTTGGTCTTCTGGGTGACGAACAGCTGGCTCGCTCCACCCATACGTGTTTCGAGCGGGTTGTTGCCGAACATGACCTGGAGCTTCGAGTTCTTCGCATCATCGAAGGAGTTCGAGGAGAGCCAGGTGCCGTAGAAGTACGGGTAGGCCTGGGTGATGCCCGCGGTGGAGTAATCCGAGTAGTGGTCGAGGTAGCCGCCGTAGTAGTTGAGCATCCTGGCCAGCGGGCTCTGATCCGGCGGCCACGAGGACGACATGACGGTGCCGAGCACGCCGGTGCCGTACTGGATGTAGAACGCTTCGTTGCCGTAGCGTCCCTTGATGTCTTCCATCTTCTCGGCGATCTCGTCGAGAGCCTGCTCCCAGGAGATCTCTTCCCACTGCTCGTCGCCGCGCTTCGTGCCGGGCACGCGCTTCATCGGCTTCTTGAGACGGTCGGGGTTGTAGATGCGGTGGCGCTGCGAGCGGCCACGGACACACGCGCGAACCTGCTGGTTGCCGAGCTCGTTATCGCCGGTGTTATCAGGGAGGACGCGGACAACGGTCCCGTCCTTCACCTGGAGGCGGAGGGGGCAGCGGGAGCCGCAGTTGACGGTGCAGGCAGACCAGACGGTCGCGTCCGCATCCTCAACGCCCTCCGCGGCGTTGGCCACGGTGCTGGGCATGCCGAGATGAGCGGCAGTGGCGACGAGGGCTGCAGAGCCGCCGGCGACGCCGGACCACTTCATAAAGGAACGACGCGACAGCCCGCGTCGGCCCCCAGCTTCAACAATTGTCATTGTGAACCTCCCAAGGTTGCTTGCTAGTTGTTGAATAATTGCAGTTTTGCGGTTGTAAATAGGGGCACTATGGGACCTTCGTCTAACTCACGAGATTTCCGATTTGGCCCAGTTACCGGAAAATACCCCGATCTCGAGATACCGCGACAACCTGGGGAAATGTCACTTCCTGAAAGCGGCCTTGGAAATTAATGGACGAAGAAGTGACCTGGGTCCCAGGGAGTGATCGACGTCCAATTAAGGTAAGCCACTGTTGCGGAAATGGTGCGGGCAGGAATTGGTGCGAGAGGCAGGTGTCCAGAGCATGAACGGGGTCGGTCGTGGCGGCCCGCCCAGCCTGCCGGCGGTGGGGTACGACAAGGGGGATGAGGTCCGGATATCCCGGAGAGCTCATCCCCCTCAAACGGTGCGGTGTGCCCGCGACCTCTTACACCCGGCTGTGACGCTTGATCTGGACCAGCGAGGTGTGGCCCGGATTGCCCTTCGCGAGCGGGGACGGGTGGTACTTCATGATGGTGTTGATGTTGCCGCCGAGATCGACGCCATCCTTGTCGGGCGTATACCAGGCGCCCTGGGGCACGGAGACGACACCGGGTGCGATGCGCGGGGTGACGCGAGCTTCGGTCCGCAGTGTCCCCCGGGGGCTGAACACGTCGACGATGTCGCCGTTCTCAATATCCCGGTCTGCCGCATCCTTCGGGTTGATCCACACCATCTGCGGATGCGCCTCGAGGTTCTTGGCCAGGTTTGCGTACGAGGAGTGTGTGCGGCCCTTGTAGTGGTGGGCGATGCACTGGAGTGGGTATTCCGTGTTCTCACGTGCCTCGAGGGCGCCCTCCCACGTGTCGATCTGCTCGGGTAGCGCCGTGAGCTTGTCTCCCTCGGTCACGCCCTCGAAGACCCAGGTCTTCGCCATCTCAGCAAGCTGAGCGGAGTAGATCTCGATCTTCCCGGACGGGGTCATGAGCGGGTTCGCCTCCGGGTCCTCGCGGAAGTCCTTCATGGCGATCGTCGTGCCCGCGGGGTTGTGGTGGCGGTACACGCCCATCTGCTCCATCTTCTCCTCGGACGGGAAGTCGGGGAAGTCGGCCTTCGTGCCCTCGAACAGCCAGGTGCGCCACTCCTCCTGGGTGCGGCCCTGAGTGAACTCCTCCTCGACGCCGAGACGCTTCGCGATCTCCGTGCACATCTCGTAGCCGATCTTGGTCTCGTAGAGCGGCTCGATGGCCTTGCCGCCCCAGATCGCCCAGCCCATGTCGCCACAACTGCCGCCGGGGATGAGGTCGTTCTCCTCGAAGTTCGTGGTCGAGGGCAGGACGATATCGCCCCAGTCGCAGCTCGGGGTCCACTGGTGGTCGATGACGACGATGAACTCGCACTTGCTGTCGTCCTTGAGCGTCTCCTGAGTGACGTGGACCCCGTTGTGCTGGTTGATGAGCGTGTTCGAGGCGTTGACGACCATGAGCTTGATGCCGACGTCGAGCTTCTCTTTGCCGCGCACGCCGTCCTTGACATCCGTCATCGACGGTCCGTCATTGATGGCATCGATCCAGTTGAAGCACGAGATCTGAGTGCTGACAGGAGGGGCCTCACCGTCGAACAGGGGGAACGCCTTGACGGGGATCCTGTAGTTGCCCTCACGGGCGCCGTTGCCGCCGCCCTTGACGCCGATCTGGCCGATCGCTGCTGCGAGTGTGAAGACGGCGCGCGCCGCATTCTCACCGTTGGCGTGGCGCTGGACGCCCCAGCCCTGCGTCACGGCGCACGGCTTCGTTGTCGCGATCTCGCGGGCGAGCCGGCGAATCCGGTCGGCAGGGACGCCGGTGATATCCGCGGCCCACTCGGGGGTCTTCTCGATCCCATCGGGGCCCTTGCCCTCGAGGTAGGAGCGGTAGGAGGAGTGCTTCGCGGCGCCCTCGGGGAGGGTGTCCTCGTCGAAGCCGACGCAGTAGGTGTCGAGGAAGTCCTGATCCTGGAGGTCCTCGGTCACCATGACGTGGATCATGCCAGCGATGAGAGCAGCATCGGTGCCCGGACGGATCGGGACCCATTCGCCATCCGCATCGACAGCAGTATCGTTGTAGCGCGGATCGATTGAGATCGTGCGGACGCCGAAGTCTTTGCGGATCCTCTGGACGACGCCGAGCTCGCCGCCGCCTGACATTCGCGTCTCGAGCGGGTTGTTGCCGAACATGACCTGAAGCTGCGAATGCTGAGCATCCTCAAGGGAGTTCGAGCCCATCCAGCCGCCGTACTGGTAGGGGAATGCGGCGGTGATCTGTGCGGTGGAGTAATCGCCGTACTGGCCGAGGTAGCCGCCGAAGGTGTTGATGAGGCGGGGCCACGTGCCGCGCTTCGTGATGTTGCCGCCCGTCGAGCCCGAGCCGTAGTGGTACCAGAGAGCCTCGTTGCCGTACTCGTCCTTGACGCGCTTCATCTCGGACGCGATCGTGTCGAAGGCCTCCTCCCAGGAGATCTCCTCCCACTTACCCTCGCCGCGCGCGCCGACGCGCTTGACCGGCTTCTTGATGCGGTCGGGGGAGTAGATCCGCTCGCGCTGGTTGAGTCCACGCACGCACGCGCGGATCTGAAGGTCGCCCAGCTCATCTGAGCCGGTGTTGTCCGGGAGGACGCGCACAACGGTGCCATCCTTGACCTGGAGGCGGAGCGGGCAGCGGGACTGACAGTTGGCGAGGCAGGCGTTCCAGACGGTGGCGTCGACACCCTCCATGCCATCCGCAGCAGCGGCGGGGGCGATTCCGGGCATGCCGACATGGGCGGCCGTGGCTACGAGCGCTGCAGATCCTCCTGCAACGCCTGACCACTTCATGAATGAACGTCTTGAGACCCTGTGGTCCGCAATCGAAGTCATTGAGAGCTCCTTAAAGTGTGGCTTCACTTCAGGGTCCATTCAGTGTTCTGGCGGATGTCGGGCTGAAGGTCCTACGACGGGGCTCGCAAATCGGACATGGCGATCGCATCAATCGTCTTGTTGGTGCGGATTCCTCCCTGTCGACGCGAGGAGGAAAAGGTGTCAGCGTGCATGGTGGACGAATGTCGTCCGAGTTGACGGATATTTGGACAGACAGATGTAGGTTAATACGGATTTATGGTGGTTTGTCCGATTTTCTAAGGATGTGCGCGCACTGTCGTCGCGAGCCGCCCAATGGCGCTGCGGCGAGACCATCACGCGAGCGGAGCGCCTGCTGGTTCCACGACAGCGGCCGGCCCCAGGGAGGGGCCGGCCGGTTGAGGTGACTGTGATGCGGGTGCTTCTCATCCGCCCGCGAAGGGCGGCAGAACGTCGACCTTCGCGCGTTCCGGGAGGACCGTGACGTCATCGGCGCTCACGCCGTTGACGAGCAGGGCGGAGATGCCGACTAGGCGGGAGAATTCACCCGGCCTCTGATGGGCGAGCTGCGAGCGGAGTTGGCCGGCGGTCATGCCATCGGGAATGGCGATGAGCTCGGTCGGTGTGCCCGCGGCCTCGGCCACGGAAGCGAAGTATCGTATCTCTACCATTTATCCACCTATTGCACTCATGGGGCGATCCGGTTGGAGGAAGCCCTCATCGTCGATGCCGTGACCGGCCTTCTTGACCCACATCGCACCGCGCCACAGGTTGGCGATCTCCTCGTCGGTCGCCCCGCCCCTCATCATTCCCATGAGGTCGATCTCGGAGTCCCCGAAAAGGCAGTTGCGGATCTTGCCGTCCGCCGTCAGGCGGGTGCGGTCGCAGGTGCCGCAGAACGGGCGGGTGACCGAGGCGATGATGCCGACACTGCCGGTGGGGTGATGGGGGCTCGAGGCCTCCCACAGCTCGGCGGGTGAGGTGCCGCGCACCGTGTCGCCCAGTGGCGTCAGCTCGAACTCGGTCTCGAGCATGCCGAGGATGTCCTCGGCGGTGATCATGTCGCTGCGCTTCCACGAGCCTCGCGGGCCGAGCGGCATGTATTCGATGAAGCGCAGCTGGTAGCCGTTGTCGAGGCAGAACTTGAGCAGCGGCACCGCCTGATCGTCATTGACGCCGGGCATGAGGACGGCGTTGATCTTGACCGGGGTCAGGCCGACCTCCTGAGCCACCCTCGCTCCCTCGACCGCATCCTTGAGCCGGTCGCGCCGCGTGAGGCGTGCGTAGACCTCCGGCTCGATCGAGTCGATGGAGATGTTGACGCGGTCGAGGCCTGCAGCCTTGAGTTTCGCTGCCCTCTTCGAGAGCCCAAGGGCATTGGTCGTGAGCGACAGCTCGGGCTTGTGGCCGAGGTGATTCGTCATCTGCGATGCGGCGGTGACGATCGATTCGAGACCCTTGCGCAGCAGCGGCTCGCCGCCTGTGAACCGGACCTCCTCGACCCCGAGGTGGGTGAGGGAGATGCTGATGAGGCGGACGATCTCGTCGTCGGTGAGGAGCCGATCGCTGGGAAGCGGGTCGATGCCCTCGGCAGGCATGCAGTACTGGCATCGCAGGTTGCACTTGTCGGTGAGGGAGACCCGCAGATCGCGGCCGATCCGGCCGAAGCGGTCTGTGAGAAGCGGAGTGTCTGGGCGCTCCGACACGTCCGGCACTGCGCTGCGCACGGACGGGATTCCCAAAACGACACTTCCACTCATGCCTCCAAGATATGGCAGAGTGCCCATTTTCTCCAGGTTTGCATGTGGAAATGCATGTTGGCCACGACACGCAGACAACATGAGAACGCTGACCCAGGGACTTCAGTCTCACAGGCGGAGGGTGGATTCTGTGATCTATCCTGCATCGTTCGTAGGATGGTCGGAGGAGGTTCAATGTCTATCCATGAACTGAGCGCACTCGAGCTCGCCGCATCCATCCGATCCGCCGAGGTCTCGGCCCACGAGGTCCTCGACCATACCTTTGCCCGCATCGCCGACTTCCCCGAGGTGGGCGCCTTCGCGCATCTGACCGAAGAGCTGGCGCGCCGGCAGGCGGACGAGACGGATGCGCGGGTGGCGCAGGGTTCCACTCGACCATTCGACGGGGTGCCGCTCCCGATTAAGGACGCGACCCCGGTCGCCGGCCAGCCCTGGGAGCAGGGCGCCGCCATCTTCGTCGGCAATGTCGCCCAGCAGGACGATGGCGTCGTCACGCTGCTGAAGGAGGCGGGGACCCTCATGGTCGGCAAGACGTCGGCCCCGGAGTTCAGCTTCCCCGCCTACACGGAACCGGAGATCGGGCCGCCCGCCCGCACCCCGTGGGATGTCAGCAGAACCGCCGGAGGTTCCTCGGGCGGCGCGGCCGCGGCCGTGGCGACCGGCATGGTCCCTGCCGCCCACGCCTCCGACGGCGGCGGCTCCATCCGCATTCCCGCCGCCGCCTGCGGCGCGGTGGGCTTCAAGGCCTCGCGTGGGGTTGTCTCGCCGGGACCGGCCGGGGTCAGTGGATCCGGTCTGACAACCCACGGGGTCATCACCCGCACGGTCGAGGACTCGGCGGCCCTGCTCGACGTGCTCGCGAAGCCGTGGCCGGGCGAGAGCTATCACGCGCCTCGCGATGAGGTGCTTGACCTTGCGGGCAGCTACCTTGAGGCGAGCAGAAAGGCCACTGGCCTGCTGCGGATCGGGCTGCTCCTCGAGCCGCTCAATGTCGACTCCGTCGACCTCTATCCCCACGCCGAAGAGGCGGCCCTCCGGCTCGCAGGCACCCTCGAATCCCTCGGGCATTCGGTGACACGAGTGCACAGACCCTTCACGCCCGAGGACTGGCTCGCCTTCATGCCGCTCTGGACGGGTGCGGCCGCAGCGATCCCCCTGTCGAAGGAGGACGAGGAGTCCGTCACCGATTTGACGCGGTGGCTGCGGGAGGAGGGGCGCAGGCTGAGCGCCGCCGACTTCGCGATCGCCATCAGCGCCGTCCAGACGCTCGCCCGCAAGGCGGCGACCGGCTGGTCCGATGTCGATGTCATCCTCACCCCGACCCTGTCCGGTCCGCCCGTCCACCCGGGGGAGATCAGGCTCCCCGACGGGAAGGCGGACTTCGAGGCGCAGATGAGGTTCACGCCGTGGGCGAGCGCGTGGAACATGACGGGCAACGCCTCGATCACCCTGCCCGTCCATCGAGCCGAGGTCGATGGGGTCGAGCTTCCCTTCGGCGCCATGCTCGGGGCGGTGCGGCCGGGCGGGGATGCTCTGCTCCTCTCCCTCGCCCGTGACATCGAGCAGGCGGATCCGTGGCCGACCATCCGCGAACCGGGGCTCGATCACTCCCGGTGAGGGCCCAGCGGACTCTGGTCCGGACCCGCGTGCACCGAGGTTGGCACCACATCCAGAGTTGAGTGGAATAGACTCAAGTTTATCTGCGTTCTATCCTGTGAAGCATCAGTACGTGAAGGAGTCTCATGGATAAGCTGACAACCAAGTCGCAGGAGGCCATCTCCTCCGCGCTGGAGATGGCAGTCCGGGCCGGCAATCCTCAGCTCGAACCGATTCATCTCCTCGCCGCCCTGCTCGGGCAGAACGAGGGCGTCGCCATCGGTATGCTCGACGCGATCGGCGTCGATCGGGGTGCCCTCAATCAGCGCGTACAGGCGACGCTCACCGCGCTTCCCGGCGCGCAGGGTTCCTCAGTCGCCCAACCGGCCGCCTCCCGTCCGTTCAGCCTCGTGCTGTCGGATGCGGGGAAGGAGGCGACCGCGCTCGGCGACGCCTACGTCTCGACCGAACACCTCCTCATGGGGCTCGCGGCCTCGCAGTCGAGCGCTGGCGACATCCTCCGCTCGGCCGGCGCCGGCCGTGACCAGCTGCAGGACGTCCTCGGCCAGGTTCGCGGCAGCCGACGCGTCGACTCCCCGGACCCCGAGGGCACGTACGACGCGCTCGAGAAGTACGGCCAGGACCTCACCCAGATCGCCCGCGACGGCAAGCTCGACCCGGTCATCGGCCGGGACACGGAGATCCGCCGGGTCGTCCAGGTCCTCTCGCGCCGCACGAAGAACAACCCCGTCCTCATCGGTGAGCCCGGCGTCGGCAAGACCGCCGTCGTCGAAGGCCTCGCCCAGCGCATCGTCGACGGCGATGTGCCCGAGTCTCTGCGCGGCAAGCGACTCATCGCCCTCGACATCGCCGCCATGGTGGCGGGCGCCAAGTACCGCGGGGAGTTCGAGGAGCGCCTCAAGGCGGTCCTCCAGGAGATCAAGGACTCCGACGGTGAGATCGTCACCTTCATCGACGAGCTCCACACCGTCGTCGGTGCGGGCCGCGGCTCGGATGGGTCGATGGACGCGGGCAACATGCTCAAGCCCATGCTGGCCCGCGGCGAGCTGCGCCTCGTCGGTGCGACCACGCTCGACGAGTACCGCGAGAACATCGAGAAGGACCCGGCGCTCGAGCGGCGGTTCCAGCAGATCTTTGTCGGCGAGCCCTCGGTCGATGACACGGTCGCGATCCTCCGCGGCATCGCCCCCAAGTACGAGGCCCACCACAAGGTGACGATCTCCGACGGTGCGCTCGTCGCGGCGGCGGAGCTGTCCGATCGCTACATCTCCGGCCGTCAGCTCCCCGACAAGGCGATCGATCTCGTCGATGAGGCGGCGTCACGGCTGCGCATGGAGCTCGACTCCTCGCCCGAGGAGATCGACACCCTCCAGCGCCAGGTCGACCGGCTGAAGATGGAGGAGTCCTACCTCGTCGACACGCTTGGTGATGACACGGATGCCGAGCGGCTCGACAAGATCCGCAGCGAACTCGCCGACAGGTCGGAGGAGCTCGCCGCACTCAATGCCCGGTGGGAGAACGAGAAGGCCGGCCGCAACCGCGTCGGCGACCTCAAGGTGAGGCTCGACGAGCTCCGCACGGAACTCGAGCGGGCGATCCGCGAGGGCCGCTATGAGGATGCCGGCCGGATCCAGAACGGCGACATCCCCGAGGTCGAGCAGAGAATCGCCGAGGGTGAGGCGGACGAGTCCCCGGATGACGGCCTCGAGCCGATGATCGCCGAGCATGTCGACGCGGACGAGATCGCCCAGGTGGTCGCCGCCTGGACCGGCATCCCCGTCGGCCGGCTGCTCGCGACCGAGACCGAGAAGCTCCTCCACATGGAGGACGTCATCGGCCAGCGCCTCGTCGGTCAGAAGGAGGCCGTCGCCTCCGTGTCGGACGCTGTGCGGCGCAGCCGTGCGGGCATCGCGGACCCGAATCGGCCCACCGGCTCGTTCCTGTTCCTCGGCCCGACCGGCGTCGGCAAGACGGAGCTCGCGAAGTCGCTCGCGGACTTCCTCTTCGACGATGAGCGGGCCATGATCCGAATCGATATGTCGGAGTACTCGGAGAAGCACTCGGTTGCCCGTCTCGTCGGTGCGCCTCCGGGCTACGTCGGCTATGAGGAGGGCGGTCAGCTGACCGAGGCGGTGCGCCGACGGCCCTACGCCGTCGTCCTCCTCGACGAGGTCGAGAAGGCCCACCCGGAGGTCTTCGACATCCTCCTCCAGGTACTCGACGATGGTCGACTGACCGATGGTCAGGGCAGGACGGTCGACTTCCGCAACGTCATCCTCATCCTCACCTCGAACCTCGGCTCACAGTTCCTCGCGGACCCGACGCTGAGCGAGGAGGAGAAGAGGGCGGCTGTCGACCGGACAGTCCAGGGAGCCTTCAAGCCTGAGTTCCTCAACCGCCTCGATGACATCGTCTACTTCAGGCCACTCGGCATGAGCGAGATCGCCAGCATCGTCGAGCTTCAGGTCGCGCACCTGGCACAGCGGCTCCAGAGCCGCCGGATCACACTCGATGTCACCCCGAGAGCGCGGGACTACCTGGCCGTCGAGGGATACGATCCCGCCTACGGTGCCCGGCCGCTCCGCCGCCTCATCCAGCGGGAGATCGGCGACGAGCTCGCCAGGCTCATCCTCGCCGGCACGGTCAGCGACGGCGACACCGTCATGGTCGATTCCCCCGAGGATCTCGGCCAGGGTATGACCCTCACCGTCGTCTCCACCGAACCGGTCGCCTGACACCGGTCGATCGACCCTGTGGGGCCAGCCGCGATGAGCGGCTGGCCCCACAGCCGTCTGTCCTTCGTTCAAGGACAGAGCCGATTCTGATGTGTGAGCAGCGCCTGCGGCCATGCGGCAACACGCGAGTGTCCTTCAGGCGCCATCAGGCACAGCCATAGGCACAGTCATCAGGCAGCGCGCCCAGCAGGACGGCCGTCAGTGGTCCGGTTCAGGCAAGCGGCGTCTGCTGATGGAGGACGAGTCGCCATCCACCTCTGTTCTCATACGTGGACACCATGTCGGCTCTGTAGGTCGCCGTCCCGCGGGTGCCAGTGAATCGGTAGATGATCGCGGCGGCGTTCGAGCCGAGCATGCGCAGCGACACGTCGGACAGATCGACGCTGTCCCAGGGCGGGGACTGCTCGAGCCCCGCGATCGCCTCCTCGAGGGACGCGATCATGCCCGGCATGATGAACAGGGCATCGGGTCTGCAGATATGCCGATAGAAGCCAATATCCGCAGAGGAGAGACGGTGTTCGTAGGCCAGCAGGTCATCGAGGAGTGCCATGGCAGCACTGTAGATGAGTCTGGGGCTGCGTGAGCAGCCCCAGACAGATCAGTCGATCAGATTGTGGCGCGGACGGCCTTCGCCGCGGCGACCAGGTTCGTGAGGGAGGCGATCGTCTCCTCGTAGCCGCGCGTCTTGAGGCCGCAGTCCGGGTTGACCCAGAGCAGGTCCGGATCGACGGACTCGACGGCGAGCTCGAGCAGGGAGGTCAGCTCCTCGACGGACGGCACACGGGGGGAGTGGATGTCCCACACGCCCGGGCCGACGCCCTGCGCGAAGCCGTGCTCCTTGAGATCGGGGAGCACCTCCATGCGTGAGCGGGCTGCCTCGATTGAGGTGACATCCGCGTCGAGTGCCGCGATCGCGTCGATGATCTGCCCGAACTCCGAGTAGCAGAGGTGGGTGTGGATCTGCGTCGCGGGCTCGACTCCCGCCGTCGCGGCGTTGAATGCTCCCACCGACCAGGCAAGGTAGTCGGCGTGCCTCGACTGATCGAGGGGGAGCAGCTCGCGAAGGGCCGGCTCATCGACCTGGATGACGGCTGCGCCGGCCTCCTCCAGAGCGGCCACCTCATCCCGCAGGGCCAGAGCGATCTGGTCAGCGACCTCGGAGAGGGGAATGTCCCGGCGGACGAACGACCAGGCGATGATCGTGACGGGCCCGGTGAGCATGCCCTTGACGGGACGGTCGGTGAGCGACTGGGCGTAGGACCACCACGGCACCGTCATCTCCCGCGACTTCGCCACGTCACCCCAGAGGATCGAGGGCCTCGTGCATCGCGAACCGTAGGACTGGACCCAGCCGTGCTTCGTCACCGCAAAGCCGTCGAACAGCTCCGCGAAGTACTGGACCATGTCATTGCGCTCGGCCTCGCCGTGGACGAGGACATCGACGTCGAGTTCCTCCTGAAGACGGATCGTGCGCTCGATCTCCTCCTTCATCCGCGCCTCGTACGCCGCGTTGTCGATGTCGCCCCGGGCGTGCGCGGCGCGGGCCTGGCGCACCTCGGCGGTCTGTGGGAAGGAGCCGATCGACGTGGTCGGCAGGTCCGGCAGACCGAGGCGTGCCGCCTGGGCGGCCCGGCGCTCGGCATAGTCGCCGCGCGTCCGATCCGCACCCGTCAGGGCGGCGACGCGCTCGCGGACTGCGGGGACCGAGACACCCTCGGTCGCGGCGCGCTGCGCGAGGACAGCGGCGTTCGCATCGAGCTCAGCCCTGATGGAGTCGAGGCCGGTGCGGATGCCGCGGTCGAGGAGGACGACCTCACCGACCTTCTGGTCCGCGAAGGCGAGCCAGGCGTGGAGGTTCTCGTTGAGCGCGGGATCGTCCCAGGTTTCAAGGGCCGTGTCGTGGGGGACGTGCTGGAGGGAGGTGGCGGTGCCGACAAGGACATCGGCTCCAAGCCCCCGGGCGGCCTCGAGCTTCTCGGCAGCCGCAGAGAGGTCGGTCGCCCAGATATTGCGGCCGTCGACCACGCCGGCGACAAGGGTCCGTCCGGCCAGATCCGAGGGGCTGACCCCCTCGTTCGCGAGGGACTCCGGCGTCGGGAGTGTGCCGCGGTCGAGGTCGACGCCGATCGCCTCGACACCCGTCCTCACAAGGGCGGGGAAGACGGCCGAGGAATCGCCGTAGGGTGCGGCGAGGAGGATGTTGGGGCGGTTCTCGCGTGCCGCCAGGCCCGTCCAGACCTGCTCGACGAGGTGGGCGATCTCGGTGCGGGGGACGGTGAGATTATCCGAGACAAGCGCCGGCTCATCGAACTGGACCCACTGGGCGCCGGCCTCGGCGAGCGCGGTGAGGAGCTCTCCGTAGGCGGCGACGACATCATCGAGGCGATCGAGGGGGCTGCCGTTCTCGCCGGCCGGCTTCGACAGGACGAGGTAGGTGACGGGGCCGACGATGACGGGACGGGTCGTGTAGCCCCACCCCTTCGCCTGCGTGAAGCGGTCGACAACATCCCGGTTCGCGAACGAGATCGGAGTATCGGGGCCGATCTCGGGGACGAGGTAGTGATAGTTCGTGTCGAACCACTTCGTCATCTCGAGCGGGGCGACGGACGAGTCGCCGCGCGCCAGCGCGAAGTACAGGTCGAGGCCCTCCCGGCCGGCGAAGCGCTCGGGCGCCGCCCCGAGGAGGTGGGTGACGTCGAGTACCTGGTCGTACAGTGAGGAGTTCTCCGGAAGCGAGGAGTCGTCCGCGCCGAGGCCGAGCTCAACGAGGCGGGCGAGGTTCGCCCGGCGGAGTTCTGCTTCGGCGGCCGCGAGACCGTCGGCGTCGATACCGCCGGCCCAGTAGGACTCGACCGCCTTCTTGAGCTCGCGCTTACGCCCGATTCGCGGATATCCGAGGATGGTGGATGGCAGTGACATGTATTTTCCCTTGGTGTGTGTCGGATCAGATCTGGTACTGGGGTGAGAGGCTGACGGCGGACGCTGTCGGCACGGGCCGCAGGGCATGATCGTCGGGCTCGTCATGGGTGATGCCGAGGCGGCGAAGGACGTCGAGGGACGGTTCCGCCCGGTTGAAGGTGTAGAGATGGAGGCCGGGGGCGCCCGCCTCGAGAGCCTGCCGGGCGAGCCAGGCCGCGTAGGACACCCCGATGTCGTACGCGTGGGTGCTCTCGCCGCTCTCGGCATCGGCCCGCTCCGCCTCCTCCATCGACTCGAGCAGCCCGCGTGGGGCAACGATCCCGGTCAGCTCGGCTGTGCGGTGGAGGCGACGCGATTCCACGGGCGGCAGGATGCCCGGCACGATCGGGATGTGGACGCCCGCACGGCGGCTGCGCGCCACGAAGTCGACATAGACGCTCGGATCCCAATACAGCTGGGTGATCGCGAAGCTCGCCCCCGCCGCCTGCTTGACGAGCAGGCGGTTCACCTCGTCATCGACGTTCGTGCCGGCGGCAGGGTTGCCGTTCGGGAACGCGGCGACGGCGATGGTGAGGGGGCGGAAAGCCTTTCGCAGGGCTGCCGAGGGGGATTCGGCGCAGGTCTTCTCCTCGATCTCGCGGATCGCGGCGACCAGCTCGACGGCCGACTGGAGGCTGTCGGGTGCGGGGGACCAGTCGGGATCCCCGACCGGCGGGTCGCCCCGCAGCGCGAGGAAGGTGCGCACCCCCGTGCGCAGGTACTTCGCGAGCTCCTCGTAGACGCCGGCGCGGGACATGCCGACGCACGTGAAGTGGGCGATCGGCTGGACGGGGGTGTGCCGGACCAGCTGGGCGATGACCTCGTGCGCCGTGTCCGCATTCCTGCCGCCGGCACCGTAGGTGACCGAGACGAAGTCGGGACGAAAATCCATGAGGCGCTTGACGGTGCCCCAGAACTTTGGAGCGTTATCGGGATTGCGGGGCGGCATGAGCTCGAAGGATACGAGGGGTCCACCGAAGATTGACGACATAAGAGATTCCTTTGACGTGTGCTCTGACAATACGCTTTCGGGCCGTTGAAAGGTTTCGTGTGAGCATGCCGGGGAAAGCCCCGGGAAGCTCAAGGAGTCAGCTGCACATTCGCGCGCGAAGATCCCCGGCGGAGCGGGTCATCGTCATCACAGGCGCGAACATGCCCCCATCTTCTCCGACATTCCCTCAGCGTCACACTCTGTCCAGAAGGTGATACGTACGTCTCGGAGAGCAGACGGGCCGGTCGTCCGCTGGGTGGGGGAATGCCCTGCGTGGGCCCTGCGTTGAGGGCGGTATGAAGATCGGCTTTCTCTCGTTCGGACATTGGACCGACCACCCGACCTCCCAGGTCCGCTCCGCCTCCGATTCGCTCCTCCAGAGCATCGACCTCGCCGTCGCTGCCGAGGAGCTCGGGGCGGACGGGGCCTACTTCCGGGTCCACCACTTCGCTCGGCAGCTCGCTTCACCGTTTCCGCTGCTCGCCGCGATCGGAGCCCGAACCGAGAGGATCGAGATCGGCACCGGGGTCATTGACATGCGGTAGCGCATATCGGGGTTGTAGCGTTGGAGTCATTGGCTACCGTCGTCTACAAGTACCTACACACTTGATCGGTGCTGCACGTTTCAGGGTCCGGGTGCGCGGCGTCCTGTCTGAGGTCCGCGATAGTGTCGCGCAGCACGGAGAGCTGCGCGATCTGCTGCTCGATCTCAGCGAGGCGCACGTCAAGCAGGTCGCGCACGTGCTCGCAGGGCGCATGGCCGCCGTCGCGGATGTCGAGGATCTGGCGGATCTGGGCGAGGGTGAGGCCCGCGGCCTGGCCGCGGTGGACGAAGTCGATCCGGGCGACCGTCTCGGGTGCGTAGTCGCGATAGCCGGACTGCGTGCGCTCGGCCGGCGGAAGCAGCCCCTGCCCCTCGTAGAAGCGGAGCGTCTTCGCCGTGGTGCCCGCGCGTTCGGCGAGTTCTCCGATGCGCATCGCGGCCTCCGATCGTTCGGCAGGAGCAGGCTTGACCTTCCCCTGCACTGGAAGGTCCAGTATGGCTGAGACAGAGCAGAAAGCCAAGGACTGACAGGAGCAGCGATGCCTACCAAGTACGACCTCGCCATCATCGGATCCGGAGGCGGAGCATTCGCCGCCGCCATCCGTGCGACCACGCTCGGCAAGTCGGTGGTGATGATCGAGCGCGGGACGCTCGGCGGCACCTGCGTGAACACCGGCTGCGTGCCGTCGAAGGCCCTCATCGCCGCTGCCGACACCCGTCACGTCGCCGCCGACGCTTCAGGCCGGTTCCCGGGGATCGCGGCGACGGCTGAGACAGTGGACATGCCTGCGCTGATCGCCGGGAAGCAGGCGCTGGTCGAGTCGTTGCGCGGCGAGAAGTACGCCGACGTCGCCGACTCCTACGGCTGGCAGGTCCGCCGCGGCGATGCATCGTTCGCCGGCGGCCCAGACGCCCCGGTACTGGAGATCATCGCCGGCGACGGGACGGTCGAGACCATCGAGGCCGACCACTTCCTGGTCGCGACTGGTTCTCGCCCGTGGGCTCCGCCGATCGACGGCCTGGAGGAGACCGGGTACCTGACCTCGACCACGGCAATGGAACTCGCTGAGGTTCCTGAGTCGTTGCTGGTGCTCGGCGGCGGCTACGTCGCCCTGGAGCAGGCGCAGCTGTTCGCTCGCCTCGGCTCGCAGGTCACGCTGCTGGTGCGGTCCCGGCTCGCCTCGAAGGAGGAGCCGGAGGTGTCCAAGGCGCTTCAGGAGGCGTTCGCCGACGAAGGCATCCGCGTCGTCCGCCGCGTGGTGCCCACCCGGGTCTCCCGCGGCACGGGAGGCGAGGCCGTCGTGACCGCCGACGTGTCCGGCGACTCGCAGGAGTTCCGCGCCGAGCAGGTGCTCGTCGCCCTCGGACGCCGTCCCGTCACCGATGGCCTGAACCTCGATGCGGTCGGGGTGAAGACCGGGGACTCCGGCGAGGTGGTCGTCTCCGACCGGCTGCGGTCCTCGAACCCGCGGATCTGGGCCGCGGGCGACGTGACCGGGCACCCCGAGTTCGTCTACGTCGCCGCCCACCACGGCACCCTCGTCGCCGAGAACGCGTTCGCCGACGCCGATCGTGCCGTCGACTATTCCCGCCTGCCGCGGGTGACGTTCACCGGGCCCGCGATCGGAGCGGTCGGGATGACCGAGAAGGAAGTGCTTGCTGCGGGGATCCGCTGCGATTGCCGCGTCCTGCCGCTGCACCACGTGCCCCGCGCGCTGGTCAACCGCGACACCCGCGGGTTCATCAAGATCGTCGTGAACGCCGACACGAACGAGATCCTCGGCCTGACCGCCGTCGCCAAGGACGCCGGAGAGCTCGCCGCCGCCGGTGTCCACGTGCTCGGCAAGACCGTCGCCGAGATCGCCGACGCCTGGGCTCCCTACCTGACGATGGCCGAGGGCATCCGGATCGCCACGAAGGCCTTCACCACCGACCCGTCGCTGCTGTCGTGCTGCGCATGACCGGCAGCGCAGGCAATCGGGGAGATCTCATCCTGAAGAGGTGCAGACGACGAGCGCCGATCAGGACCGCGACGAACGGCGCGCCGGTCCCGTCGTCGCTGCAGGGACCGGACTGCTCTTGCTGGCATGCTGCGCGCTTCCGTTGCTGCTCTGTTGCGGCCTGCCGCTCATCGCGGCGGGCGGAGCACTCGCGGGCGTCGGTGGGCTCCTCGGTAACCCCTGGATCATCGGTGCCGGGATCGCCGTCGTGATGGCCGTCACGGCGGGGATGCTCGTCAGGTTAGGGCGGCGGCACCGAGGCCGCAGGACCGGCTGCTGCGAAAATCCTTCGACCGCTGATCGGAACCGGTAGCTCGAGCGGATCCAGCCATCATCGCCACCTCGGCCACTTCGGCACCCCGCGACCCTTCCACGTCTCCACGAGACCGGCGGCCGAGCGGACGGACGCGAAGAGCCCGTAGCCGGCCCCGGCGAGACCCACGGAGACCACGAGCCAGCGCCCGATGCCGAGCCAGATGCGCCCGTCCACGTCGAGCGCCCACTGAGCGCCCGTGATGAGACCGGCGATGCCCATCCAGAGCCCGGCGACGACCACGACCACCGGCAGCAGGGCGAGGCACATCGCAGCGGCGGCCGACCAGAGCTGACGCGCTTCGAGCTTCGCCGTCGCCGCCATCATCCGCTCGGCGCGCTCGTTCGAGGCGTCGAGGTTCGCGGTCATCGTGGCCGAGGCCTCCCCGGCGACCTGCTCGACGGCCTTCTCGACCCGCTCCTCAGTACGCTTCTCGATCCGCTGCACCGCGCCGCCGACCTGGCTCACAAGCTTCTGGTTCGTTGTGGCCTGCACCTTCAGACCCTCAATCGCCGAGGCCGTAGCCGCGCGATTCTTCTGCGCCTCCGCGACCAAGGTTCGCGACGCGGCGTTCAAGCTCTCGCCGTTGAGACTCTGCGCGAACTCGCCGAGCGTGCTCGCGATCTCGTTCTGCCTGCTCTCGATACTCGCGATCCTCGCGGACACGTCGCTGGAGGGCGAGGAGGTCGACGCCGGGGTCGTGATCCGCTCCAGCCGCCTCGTCGTCTCCTCGTCCATGACCTTCACGAACCCCGCGAGCTTCTTCTGCTGCTCGGTCAGCGTGGCAATCCTCGTATTCTGCGCCTCGACGGCGGCGAGGATCGAGGTCAACAGCTCCATCGTCTCCGGACTGCCGAGCGGCTGCGGCGACTGCACGGGCCCGTTCTGCTGCTTCAGCCTGTCGAGCGCTGCGCTCATGTTCCTGCTCCTTCTGCTGCTGGTGGTAGTCGAAGAACGCCTGCGCGCCCTCCGGGGTGAAGTCCGCCGAGAGCGCGCTCGCGCGTTTGCGGCGATCGGCGCGGCCGGACTCGCCGCGGCGGTCCTCGATGTAGAGCGTCCAGGTCTCCTGCCCGGCGCGCTTGCCCTTCTTGCTGACGGGGCTGTGCAGCCGCATCCTCGGCACACGTTCCCCGGCGTCGTCGAGCTGCTGGTTCTGCTCCTCGATCACCGCTTCGAGACCGGCCTTGTCCACCACGCGGGGGTCGGCCAGTGCGGCGCTCATCCGGTCACCCATCTCGCGGTCGAGCCCGCCCTCCTCGAAGTCCTCGCGGCGCAGCTCCCAGTCCTTCGGCGCGTGCTCCAGCCGCTTCACGACCGAGAGCCCGTGCTCTCGCATCAGCTCGTCGTTCGCCGACTGCACGCCCCGCTGGTTCCCGGCCTTGCGATCGTGGAACGTCCGGTAGTCCGAGAGCGCCTTTCCGGTCCGGTTGCTGTGATTGATGACCAAGATGTGGTTATGCGGCTTTCTGCCCCGGCCATCCACGTGACTGACCACGAGGCAGTCCGAGTCGGGGTGCATCCTCTTCGCGAGCTGATAGCCGAGATCGTTCACCCGCTGCACGTGCTCCGGGTTCTTCGGGTCGAACTCCTCGTCGCTGAAAGACTGCCGGTAATGCAGCGCCTCGACCTCGCGCGTGGTGTTCTGCGTGAGCGCCCGTGCGCGCGCCGAGAATGCGCCAGGGCCTCCCGGCACTTCGCACGTGATCGCGACGCCCCGCTCGTCCTCCTTCCCGCGGATATAGCGCTCGGCGTCGGCGGCGCTGGTGCTCGGGCTGTAGTGGGTGGTGCTCATGCGGCCGTCCGATCCCCGAGCAAGGCGCGGACCTCGCGCAGCAGCTCGATCAGCTCGGGCACCTCCGACGACAGCGCCACCGCCTCACCGGCGCGCGCGCGGCGATCCAAGTCGTTGACGTTGATCGCCAGCGGGCGCACCTGGGCAGCCAGCTCACGAGCGTCCGCCGACGCCTGCACACGCGCCTCGACCCCGAGCAGGTGCGCCGCCACGGCGGCGTCCAACTCCTCCGAGCGGGAGGCGTGGAGGGCATCGCGTACGACGGTCCGTACCCACGTGCTCGGAGCCAGCCCGAGCCGCTTCGCAAGAGTGCGAAGCGCCGCGAGCGTCTCCTCCCCGAAGTCGGTATCGAGCTTCGCGCGGCCCCCACGACGACGCTTCGCGCCGCCGTGACTCTGACGCACAGCCTCCGCATCAGCCCGACCGGTGTTCACCTGGGAGTCGGTCTGCTGCTCCACCTGTACGCCAGAGTGGCAAGCAGTAGGCCTGTCGGACACATCGCTGACGCTCGTGTCCTCCAGCCCTGCTTGCGAGGGGCCTCCGGCCCCCTCGACCCCCTGGAAGAGCGAATGCTGATCGGTGCTCATGCGGCACCTTCGATCAGCGCCAGCGGCACGTCCGGACTTCGCACCGCGAGCCCGCTGAGCAGCTCCGCGACCGCACCGTCCGCGTCGTGTTCCGCCGAGGTCTCCGGACCGTACGTCAGTTCCCGCGACCCGGCGTTCTGGTGGTACGCGTTGCCGTACATGCCGGGCGTGTGCGCGGCGGTCGGGATGCTGCACTGGTGCCACTCGTAGGGCTCGATCTTCCCGATGTGCTGCACGAGGTAGCGGTTGATGTCGTCGGCGCGGTAGACCTTCACGACCGACGCCAGGCGGCGGATGAACTGGTCCAGCGCCTCGTCCACGTTGCCCTTCTGGCGGGCGTAGTAGAAGAACTCGACCGGCTCGATCGTCGCCGTAATCACGATGAGGCGCGGAGCCACCTCGCCCTTGTTCTTGTACCGAGCCTTCGCAGGCGAGGCGTTATACGGATCGAGCAGCAGCAGCCAATCGTTCGCGTCCATCGCCGAGGCCCGCAGATCGTCCAGCAGCAGCACCTCCTCGCCCCGCCAGTCATCCAATGGGTTCCCCGTCGCGGCACGGTAGACCTGCCACCGCTCGCCATGTGCATTGGCCGCGCTAATCGCCTCGGTGATGAAATCCGTTGCGAACCGAGTCTTGCCGATCCCGGCATCCCCGTGGACGAACACCACGTGCGTCGAGAAGGCACCGGCGCGCAGCTTCGCGGCCGCCCGGTACGCGCGGCGCTGGCCGTAGGCCGACAGCGCGTCGTCGATCTCCCGCTGATGCCGCGAGTAGATGTCGAACAGTTCGTCCGTGAGCATGATCTGATCCCGCGTGATTTCGCCCTGCAGCACCCGCTCCCGCATGTCCTCGAAGTTCTCCGCGACGACCTTCTTCTTCACGTGGGCGCGCCCCTTGAGCCAGGTCTCCCGGCGCTGGGCGTCGATCCCGAGGTAGTCCGGCCCGCGCACCGTGGCGACCTCCGACGGCGCGTACTGATGCTTGTCCGCATACTTCACGTGAGTCAGGTACGACAGCATGTTGTCGAAGGCGTACCGACCGCGGCCCGGCTTCTCGACGTACTGGGGCTCGACGCCGATGCCGAACGCGAGCCGATCCAGCGGCGCGCTCTTCGCACGGCTGGCGAACTTGATGACCGCGTGCAGGTGATCGGGCTTCGGCTCGACCACCAGAGCCTTCTCCGTGTCGCTCCAGACCTCGCGCTCATCCTTGTCGTGCACGATTCCGTAGGCCTCGATGACCCCGCAGCCGATGGCCTCGAGCCGCTGCGCGACGTAGGCGAGGATCGCCCCGGCTCCCTGCTCGAGCAGCGCGGCCCCGTTCGGGTCCTCGGCAGCCCAGGTCCAGTACGACGGATCGAGGTACTGCGTGAGCCCGATGCTCGTCGGGTTGTTCTCCTGCTTAGCCACGGCGACCACCCCCGTCGCAGGCGGCGTGGAGGGCCGCAGAGGGGGTGCGGCGCCTAAATGACCCCGTATTGACCCCCAAATGAGACCTCAAATGAACCCGCGAGGCGACGCGACGCAGCGAAGACGGAATCGGCTTCTGACCAGGCGCGTTGTTGCAAGGCGCGGCAATCGACAAGCCCTTGCCGCGCCCGTAGGAACGAATGAGGCCCCCGAAACTCTTGGAGTGCGAAGCACGGCTGCGGACCGTCATCACGGCGATGGGCAGCCCGCCTTCGGCGGGTGCCAGGCCAGGCCCTCCGGGCGGGGTCAGGTCGGCGGGTGCGGTGCTGAGGTTGCGTGCGTCGGCGTGCATCAGCGACCACCGCCCCGGCCGTAGCGCTTGATGACAGCCTGATGCGTGACGCCGAGGGCGTCGCCGATCCTGGCCCAGGTCACCCCGTCGGCGCGGGCGTCGGCGACGGCGATCTCGACGGCCTCCTCCAGCACGGAGCGGAGCACGCCGAGGTCGTAGAGCTGGGCCTCGCCATCGGCGAGGGACGGGTCGCCCTGTCGCCAGCGGAAGCTGGTCAGGTGATCGAAGGCGGCGGAGTTCGCGCTCATCAGCGACCACCGCCCATCACGGCGGCGACGGCGGCGCGCTGTCGCGGCGTCAGCGGAGTGAGTGCCAGGCGCTCACCGGCTCGGCGACCGGCGGCGCGGGCGGCGGCGATGACGGGATCGAGCCCATCAGCATGCGGAACGGGAGACGAGTCCTGATCGAGAGCAGGGCAGTCAAGCGCGGATGCGCGGGGAACGTCGATAACGACAGACATCGGAAGTCCTCAGATATGAGTATCTTCCGGTTCCCCGCCACGGTAGTTGGGCTGTTTGACCGGCTACTCATCCGGGAGCAGAACCCCGCGCTTCTAAGTCGCGGCCCCGGTGGGATCTTCTTGTCTGCAACCACTCTCCCGCGAGTCGACTCACCATTGCAATGACGAGTTGACTCATGAGTCAGTCGCGACGCGGCTCTATGCGAATGAGGTCGGGGTCGAACTTCACGTGACCGGGCGCGATGGGCTCGATGGTCACAGTCACCAGCTCGTCCACGAGCATCCGGCGGCGGTCTATGTCCAACGCCTTCCACTTCGACTCGACAACCTCGCGACGCTCCGCGGTGCCGACCGCCTCCTCCACGTCTGCCAGCAGCTTCGCCGCCACGGATACCGAGCGGTCGAGCAGCTCCGCGTCGATCTCGTCGATGCGGACCTTCACGTCGTTGATCGCCGCGGTGATCTCCAGGACCGGCTGATGGATGTCGCGCAGCAGCGGGCTCAGCTCCTTTACGCGCTCGACCAGGGCGTTCCGCTCGGTCAGCAGCTCCTCGCGGTCCGGCCCGTCGTCCTCCTGCGGCATCACGAGGTCGTGCACGTCCACCGACGACAGGCGGGTGAGCACTGCCTCGGTGACCATCGCATCGACGGGCTCGCGTTGGCGGGTGAGGTGGAACTGCTCGCCGCAGCGATACGTCGGCTGCTTGCGGCTGTTCGTCCCCGAGACGAGCGTCGCACCGCACTTCCCGCACAGCCCGATCGTCGACAGGAGGTATTTCGGCTGGTTGCCCTGCCTGGCCGACCTCCGCACGTTGTCCTCCAGCTTCGCCACCGCGGTCCGCCACGTCTGCTCGCTGACGATGGGCGGGAACGCCTCGCCCTGCACCGGGTACAGCTCGCCGGATGCGTAGTGCTTGATGTAGCCACAGTAAAGCGGGTTCGCGAGCAGGTAGCGCACGGCATCGACGGAGAATTCCGAGCCGCGGGCGGTGAGGTGACCAGCGCTGTTCAGGTCCTCGCGGATGCGCCGGATCGACAGCGACGGCTCGCCGAGGAACGCGTCGAAGGCCCGCCGAACCGCGTCGGCCTCTTCCTCGATCAGCTCACCCTCCCTCGACCATCCGAACGCCTTCCAGGCGGACGTGGGGATGCCCTCGGCACGTCGGCGCTCGTTCGACCTGATCTGTCGCTCGGCCTTGCGACGCGCCTCGAACCGGGCGAGAGCGGCGAGCATCGTCGCCCGGAACTCGCCGTCCGCCGTCGAGAGATCGATCTCGCCGTCCACGGTGACGACGCGCAGACCGAGGTCGATCAGCGTGTTCAGGTCCTTCGTGCTGCGCAGGAGCCGGTCCATGTCCACGGCGACCACCATCGAGAACCGGCCCGCGCGGGCGTCGTCCAGCATCTCGGCCCACCGGGTGCCAGCGCGGCGCTTCTTCGTCGCCGACACCGCGTTGTCCTCGTAGACCTCGACGACGTTCCAGTCCTTGGCCTCGGCCAGCGCCCTGATCTTCCTCAGCTGCGTATCGACCGTCCAGCGGTCGCCCTTGCGGTCCATGGAGGCGCGGACGTACGCGGCCACCTCGTTCGTCTTCCTCAGCGCTACCAGTTCGACCATGCAACCAAGCTTACGTGAACGGGCGTTGCAACCACGATATGCAGTACGCGAACCCGCTCCAGTTCGCGGAGGATGCGGGGGCGGCTGATCTCATCGCTGGCGGTCGCCTCCAGCTCGGCATCTCCCGCGGCTCGCCGGAGCAGGTGATCGGCGGCTTCCGTCACTTTGGATTCGAGCCGGGCGAGGGTCAGTCCGACGCCGACATGGCGCGCGCCCACACAGAGGAGGCCCTCGAGGTCATCGACGGCAGGCGGTTCGCCGCGCCGCATCCCCGACCCATGTTCCCCAACCCGCCGGGCCTGTTGCGGATCGAGCCGTACTCGGAGGGTCTGCGGCGGCGGATCTGGTGGGGTGCGGGCTCGAATTCGACCGCCCGCTGGGCCGCTCGCCAGGGCATGCACCTCATGTCGTCGACCCTGAAGAACGATGAGTCGGGCGAGCCCTTCCACGTCCAGCAGCGCCGACAGATCGAAGAGTTCAGGAGCGAATGGGCGCGCCACGACCACGGCTTCGAGCCGCGGGTGTCAGTGTCCCGGTCGATCCTCCCCATCGTCACGGACGAGGATCGGAGGTACTCGATCCCCGGAGGCCGCAACGACCAGTTCGGACACCTCGACTCCGCCCGGGCCGTGTTCGGCAGGACCTACGCGGACGAACCCGATGCCCTCATCGAGCAGCTCGGACAGGACGAGGCGCTTCAGGCCGCCGACACCCTCCTGCTCACAGTGCCGAACCAGCTCGGGGTCGAATTCAATGGCCGCCTCATCGACTCCGTCCTCTCCCACATCGCGCCGGGCCTCGGCTGGCGCTGATGGAGCCGTCAGCGCTTCGAGGCTCGATTGTGGGGCAGGACTGAGCAGGCCGGGCGGTCAGCACGAGAGAGGGCTACTGTTGAATGAGCTGTGCAGGAGCCGGAATTCTTCGCACACGACCGGCATTCCCCTCTCGAAGCCCCGGGGACTCTCCGAGTGGCGGCGCCAGTAGCGCTCGTGGATCTCCCGCCATGAGTCGAGTGTCCGATCGTCCTCGCCCTCGGCGAACGCATGCTCCTGCGATACCTCATCGAACGGGACGATCGCGATCGCCGTCGTCTCGATGAGGGCACGCGGGGTCCCACTGCCGTCGAGGATGATGCTGAGATCGCCCGGTCTCGGCATCATCTCGCCGGTGGCCTCGATATCCCACAGCGACGACGCTGTCGCGGTCTTCGTGCCGGCAAGGACGAGGGCCAGCAGCTCATCGGCATGCTCGGGCAGGGCCCCGAAGGCCCATGCCTCCGGCATGTCCGCCGGCAGGCCGGGCAGCGCCTCGCGGCATTCCCTCCAGAACTCTTCAACAGTCATCGCGCCAGGGTATCCGATCCTGGGCGGGAGGATAACGCCTGCGGCAGCGGGGTCCAAGCGCTGTCGACGAGTCCTTCTGACCTGCTCATCAGCAGGTGCAGGGCGGCCAGCGGGGTGCGTATAGTCTCTGCCTGTGACTATCAGCCTCACCCGAATCGACCCCGCAGCAGAACGCGACGCGCTCGTCTCCTTCATGACGGCGAATGCCTTCCCCTTCCATGTCAATGCCAGGCCTACGGCCGAGCAGGTGGAGGAGCTGATCGCCGCCGGCGCCTACCGCGATGAGGACAACGACTCCTACTGGATCGAGCACGAGACGCACGGGCGGATCGGGTTCTTCCGTTATGAGGACCTGACGGATATGGCGCCGCTGTTCGACCTGCGGCTCGCCGAGTCGGCTCGGGGCCTGGGTCTTGCGGCGGACATCCTCCGCGTCGCGACCGACAGGATCTTCCGCCTCATGCCCGAGGTCAACCGCTTCGAAGGTCAGACCCGTGAGGACAATGTCCCGATGAGGCGCGTGTTCGAGAGGTGCGGCTGGGTCCAGGAGGCCTACTACCGTGAAGGGTGGCCGGTCGATGGAGCCGAGCCACTCGCCTCCGTCGCGTACAGCATCCTGCGGCGCGACTGGCAGTCGGGTACGGCCACCCCGATCTCGTGGGAGATCCCGGCCAGCTCCTAACGCTGGATCAGGCGCCCCGCGGCGCGTACATGATGACGGCGACTCCGAGGAGGCAGAGGAGGGCGCCGGTCACGTCGTAGCGGTCCGGCCTGAAGCCATCCATCGCCATTCCCCACAGGAGCGATCCCGCGACGAACACCCCGCCATAGGCGGCGAGGATCCGGCCGAAGTTCGCATCCGGCTGCAGCGTGGCGACGAGCCCGTAGATGCCGAGGGCGATGACGCCGGCACCGATCCACAGCCAACCCCGATGCTCGCGCACCCCCTGCCAGACGAGCCAGGCCCCGCCGATCTCGGCGAGCGCTGCGGCGACGAAGAGGGCGATCGAACGCGAGATGTCCATGCCGACATGATGGCACGAGACCCGGGGACGGGCAGACAGAAGGAGGGGCGCCGGTGGTGTGAACCACGGCGCCCCTCAGTGGGATCTGCTCAGACGTAGTCGATGACGTCGGCGATCGAGTTGTGGACGTGCTCGGGCCGGAACGGGAACTTCGAGATGTCCTCCCGGCGGGTCGAACCCGTGAGGACGAGGTGCGTGCGGAGGCCGGCCTCGATACCGGCGAGGATGTCGGTGTCCATGCGGTCGCCGACGATCGAGGTGTTCTCCGAGTGGGCGCCCATCCTGTTGAGGCCGTAGCGGAGCATGATCGGGTTGGGCTTGCCGAGGAAGAACGGGCTCCGGCCCGTCGCCTTCTCGATCATGGCCGCCACGGCACCGGTCGCCGGGAGGTCGCCCTCGGCGGAGGGGCCGGTCGCATCAGGGTTGGTGGCGATGAAGCGGGCGCCGCCCTGGATGAGGCGGATAGCGTTGGTGATCGCCTCGAAGGAGTAGGTGCGCGTCTCGCCGAGGATGACGAAGTCCGGGTTCGCGGTCGTCATGATGAAGTTCTCTTCATACAGAGCCGTCGTCAGGCCCGCCTCGCCGACCACGTAGGCGCGGCGGGAATCGGACTGGGTGGCGAGGAATCGTGCCGTGGCGAGTGCCGAAGTCCAGATCCGGCTCTCGTCGACCTCGATGCCGGAGGTTGAGAGCCGCGCGGCGAGATCGCGCGGCGTGAAGATCGAGTTGTTGGTCAGGATGAGGTGGGGGATGCCGTTCTCTTCGAGGCGCCCGAGGAATTCCCGGGCCCCGTTCAGTGCCAGGCCCTCGTGTACGAGGACGCCATCCATATCAATCAGCCAAGAGCTCATGTCCTACACTTAGCACGTGGAAGCCGTCATTCTCAGTTCTGTAGACAAAGTCATCCGAAATCGCGGCGACATCGAACGGAATTTCCGCTTCGCGTCAGTCACCAAACTCTTCGCAGCCTACGCCGCCCTCATCGCCGTCGACCGGCATCTGCTCGACCTCGACGAGGAGGCGGGACCCGCGACCATCCGCCATCTTCTCGGCCACGCCTCGGGCCTGCCGTTCGACGAGGGCGGCCCCGTGTCGGAGCCGGGCCGGCGCCGCGTCTACTCAAACCTGGGAATCGAGGTTCTTGGAGAGCACATCGAGACGAAAGTCGGCACGTCGATCCAATCCTGGATCGAGCAGACGGTGCTCGAGCCGCTCGGCCTGTCCTCGATCCTCATCGAGGGATCACCCGCCCATTCGGGTGAGGGCAATGCCGCGGACCTTGCGGCCTTCGGTCGAGAGCTCCTTGAGCCCACCCTCATCCCCGAGGAGCTTCTCGCTGAGGCGACGTCACCCAGCTTCGGCGAACTGTCCGGGATCCTGCCGGGCTACGGCCGGCAGCAGGACAATGCATGGGGTCTCGGCTTCGAGATCAGGGCGACGAAGGACCCCCACTGGCTCGGGGCGACCTTCTCGCCATCGGCGTTCGGACACTTCGGCCAGTCCGGTTCGTTCCTCTGGGTCGATCCCGAGGTCCAGCTGACCGGCGTCTATCTGGGCGACGAGGACTTCGGCCAGAAGCACAAGGACCTGTGGCCGGGCCTGACGGACCGGATGAGGGCGGGCGAGGAGTTCTGAGCCCGCAGGCTCAGAACGAACCCCTTGAGCGCCCCGGGGTGAGTCGGCAGTGCCCCGTCAGAGCGCGCCCCACACGTCGATGACGCCGAGCAGCACGTAGACGAAGACGCCGAGGAACACGGCGAAGCTGAGCGCAAAGCCGATGATGCCAAGCGAGGCAGAGTCCCCGGCCCTGCGGGCCTGCGCGATCGACACGTAGCCGAGTGCGCACCCGATCGTCCCCGTCCAGAAGAAGAGGATCGCGAGCACGCCCGCAGCCGTGCCCGCCCGGCGCGGCTGCGCCGAGCCATAGACGGGCGGCTCGTGGGAGGGCAGAGCGGGGCACGGCATCGGTCAGTCCTCGATGTCGACGATGACGGGGACGTGGTCGGAGGCACCCTTGCCCTTGCGCTCATCGCGGTCGATGCTCGCGTGCGCGACTCGTCCGGCGAGGGAGGGGGAGAAGTGCTGGAAGTCGATCCTCATCCCCTCGTTCCTAGGGAAGCGGAGCTGCTGGTATTCCCAGAACGTGTACTGGTCCGGCTCGTGTTCGCGGGTGACCTCGGCGAAGCCGGCGTCGACCACGGACTGCAGCGCGCGGCGCTCGCCATCGGTCACATAGAGGTTGTCCTGGAACAGCTCGATGTCCCACACGTCGTGATCCTGAGGTGCGACGTTCCAGTCGCCGACGAGGGCGATGTCGGCCGAGGGGTCGTCGGCGAGGCGCGACCTGCCCTGCTCTGCGAGCGCCGTGAGGAATGACAGCTTGTAGGCGTAGTGCGGGTCGGTGATCGACCGGCCATTGGGGACGTAGAGGCTCCACACGTCGATCCCGCCGCAGGTGGCGCCGATCGCACGCGGCTCGACCACCGGCTCCTGATCGGGCTTCGCGAAGGCGGGCTGGCCCTCGAACTGGGTGCGCACGTTCTCGATCCCGACGCGGGAGATGAGGGCAACACCGTTCCACTGGTTGAGGCCGGTGACGGCGACCTCGTAGCCGGCCTCCTCGAAGGGTGCGTACGGGAACTGGTCGACCCGGCACTTCGTCTCCTGGATGGCGAGCACATCCGTATTCGAACGCTCGAGGAAGCCGATGACGCGATCGATGCGGGTGCGGACGGAGTTCACATTCCAGGTCACAAGTCTCATGCCGGCCATTATTCCAGCTAGGCTCTCGATATGGGTACAGCACTGGTCACCGGCGCCACCTCCGGCATCGGCCGAGAGATCGCCTGGCAGCTGGCGGCCGAGGGCAATGACATCGTCCTCGTCGCTCGGAACGTCCCGGCCCTCGAGGAGTACGCGGAGAGGATCCGCACCTTCACCGGGCAGAAGGTCGAGACGCTCCGCGCCGACCTTGCCACGGAGGAGGGCGCCCGCGCGGTCGGGGAGCGTGTCGCCAGCCGAGAGCGCCCCATCGGCCTCGTCGTCAACAATGCCGGATTCGGGCTCGGCCAGAGCTTCCTCGGCGGCAGTCTCGACCGTGAGCTCGAGGGCATGGATGTCATGGCCCGCGCCATCCTCATCATCTGCCACGCCGCGGCCGGCGAGTTCGCCCGGCGGGGCTACGGCGCGATCCTCAACATCTCGTCGATGACCTCGCTGACCGCGCAGGGCACTTACTCGGCCCACAAGGCCTGGGTCCGGACCTTCTCGGAGGGCCTCGCCGAGACCCTGAGGCCCCACGGCGTCAACGTCACCGTCTCCTGCCCGGGACTCGTCCACACCGACTTCCACGCACGGACCAACGTCGACGCGAGCCAGTGGCCCGAGTTCGCCTTCATCCCCGTCGACAGGGTGGCCTCCCGCTCCCTCGACGCCGTCCGTCGCGGCCGCGTCATCGTCACTCCCTCGCCCGTCTACGCGGCCGCGGCGGGGATCCTCCGGCTCTCACCGCGGGCACTCGTCCGCCGGGTCGCCGGGCCCGGCCGCTCCGGCCGTGCCGCCGGCACCTGACTCAGCTCCTGCGCCCCCGCACACGTAGACTGGGGCCCGTGAAGAACAACGACCCCCAGCGCCAGCGCCTCATCGAGCTCGTCCGCGAACTCGCCGTCATCGAGGGTGAGGTCACCCTCGCCTCCGGCCTTGTGTCGGACCACTACGTTGATATGCGGAGGGCGACCCTCCACCACGAGGCCGCCCCCCTCATCGGCCACGTCATGCTCGACATGCTCGAGGAGTCGGGGTTCGGACCCGATGAGATCGACGCGGTCGGTGGACTGACGATGGGAGCGGATCCCGTCGCAGCCGCGATCCTTCATGCGGCCGCCTCGCGGGGCCTGGCCGTCGACGCCTTCGTCGTCCGCAAGGCCGCGAAGGGCCATGGCATGCAACGGAGGGTCGAGGGACCCGAGATCGCGGGCCGCCGGGTCGTCATCCTCGAGGACACGTCCACGACCGGTGGATCTCCCCTCGAGGCACTTGAGGCCGCACGTGAGGCGGGCGCGGAGCCTGTCGCCGTCGCCGTCGTCGTCGACCGGAATACGGGTGCGAAGGAGCGGATCGAAGCGGCGGGCGTGCCCTACTTCGCGGCCCTCTCCATCGACGAGCTGCGCTGAGCCCAATCCTGCTGAGCCATACCCGGCTGGCGGGTGCGCTCCGCGGAGTCGGGCGCGGTCGACTCCAACGCGGCGGGTTGATCGCTCACTCGTGAGCAGCGCCAGGCGAAAACCTTCGTGGAGTGGTCCCATCGCGTCGGCGCGCGCCGTCGATCGTGCCACATCCGATGTGCGCACTCGGCGTGAGCTGGCGGGTGCGTGCGGACGTCGGTCCGCCCCGGGCGGGCCGTGCTCGGAGGCACAGTGGCCGAACAGCGGCGAGGGACTATGCTGGTGCCGCTGATCATCGAGACTGGAGTCATCCATGCATGTCGGAGTCATCCTCGGCGCCGTCGCCCTCATCATCCTCATCCTCGCCTCATGGGCTGGTGCCAGCAGCAGGAGCCTGAGGCACCTGCACGAGAGGGTGGAGGGGTCCTGGCAGCAGATCGAGGTCGAGAGCCATCGGCGTCGCCAGCTCATCCCCATGCTCATCGACGCCCTCACGGGTAGAGCGCCAGATGAGGTCGTGAGTGACCTGGTCGAGGCGCGTGGCCGCGCCCAGCAGGCCCGGGGCTCCGCTGCCGACCAGGCGCGACTGGAGGGCGAGCTCAGCGCGGCAGTGGACCGAGCGCTCGCCACGGGCGAGTGCACGCCCGGCCTCAAGGCCTCGGGCCCGTTCTGCGATATTCGAGCCGAGCTTGCCGCCATCGACGACCGCATCTCCGGCGAACGGCGGGCCTATAACGCCGATGTCGATGCCTACAACGCCGTGCTCGAGACTCCCTCGGGCGCTGTTGTCGCTCGCCTCATGGGGCTGAGGCCCGCCGAGCGCTTCGAGTCCACGTGGACGGCGATGCCGGTACCCGCAGTGGCCGCCGCGGGTGGGGTGGCCGAGTGACGGACGCCGAGCAGGCGGTCGACCCGCGGCTCGATCCCGAGCTGATCGAGCAGGGCGATACGCGCAACGTCGTCGATCGGTACCGGTTCTGGAGCGTTGAGGCGATCAGGGCCGACCTTGACGAGTCGCGGTCGGCGCTCCACATTGCGATCGAGAATCTCGACCACGATCTCAACATCGGCTCGATCGTGCGCACCGGCAATGCGTTCAACGTCGGCGGTGTCCACATCGTCGGCAGGCGCCGGTGGAACCGGCGCGGGGCCATGGTGACCGACCGCTATCTCGACATCATCCACCAGCCCGAGCCGGCCGATCTGGCGGGATGGGCGCAGGCCAACGGCTATGCGATCATCGGCATCGACAACGTCCCGGGGTGTACGGACCTTGAGGCGAGCCCACTGCCCGAACGGTCGATCCTCGTCTTCGGTCAGGAATCGAACGGGATCTCGCCCGAGCTCCTGGCGGAGTGCACCGAGGTGCGGCAGATTCCCATGTATGGGTCGACGAGGTCGATGAACGTGGCGGCCGCGGCCGCGATCGCCATCCACTCCTGGTCGGTCACCCACCAGTACAGGGGCTGAACCCTCAGTCGGCGAGGGGCCGGTCCACGGCTGCGAGCGTCTCGGAGATCCCACCCTCGATCCGCACATCGCCTGTCGGCCTGCGTCGGCCCGCGGGTGATGGTGGTGATACTGCGGGCCGACACGATGATGCTCAGGTGCGGGCGCTGGATGCTTCGGCTGCCGCGCGAGCCGCTTCCGGGGCGGCGTCGAGGATGCGAGCGATGATCTCCTCGTCGTGCGTCGCAGAGACGAAATAGGCTTCGAACACGGACGGTGGGAGATGGATGCCGGAGCTGAGGAGCGAGTGGAAGAAGGGCGCGTAGCGGAACTGGTCCTGTGCGATCACGTCGTCGTAGCTGCCCGCTGGGTCATCCGAGAACAGGATGGAGAAGAGCGAGCCGACCTTCTGGATGGTGTGGGCGACTCCCGCGCTGGTCAGGCTCCGTGAGAGGCCATCCGATAAGGCGTTGGCGGCCCTGTCGACTGCCGCGTAGACCTCATCGTCGGCCAGTGTGAGCGTGGCGATGCCGGCCGCCGTCGCCAATGGGTTTCCAGAGAGAGTGCCTGCCTGATAGACGGGGCCGAGCGGTGCGAGGTGGTCCATGACGTCCGCGCGTCCGCCGAGTGCCGCAAGAGGCATGCCCCCGCCGATGACCTTGCCGAAGCACAGGAGGTCCGGCTCGTACGGGGTGGCCTGATCGATGCCCCAGAAGCCTGCGCGAGAGACGCGGAACCCAGTCAGCACCTCGTCGAGGATGAGAAGGGCACCGCTCTTCTCGCATTCCGCCTTGAGGAAGGCGTTGAATCCGGGCTCGGGCGGGACGACCCCCATATTGGCGGGAGCCGCCTCGGTGATAATGGCGGCAATGCGATCGCCGTGGGAGGCGAACAGCTGCGTGACCGCCTCTCGGTCGTTGTAGGGCAGGACGACGGTGTCTTCGACCGTACCCTTCGGAACACCGGCGGAGGACGACATGCCGAAGGTGGCGACACCAGACCCTGCCGCGACGAGCATGGAGTCTTCATGCCCGTGGTAGCAGCCGGCGAACTTGACGACGATATCCCTGCCCGTGAACCCGCGCGCCAGACGAATCGCGGTCATCGTCGCCTCTGTGCCGGTTGAGACGAAACGGATCTTCTCGACCGGATCGACCCGGTCGATGACAAGTTCGGCGAGTTCGATCTCGGCCTCGGTCGGAGCGCCGAACGAGAGGCCGCGCTCTGCGGCGCGCTGGACAGCGTCGACGACGACGGGGTGAGCGTGCCCGAGCAGGGCAGGGCCCCACGACCCGACGAGGTCGATGTACTGCCTCTCGCGGGAGTAGACGAAGGGACCGGAGGCCCGGTCGATGAAGACGGGGGAGCCGCCGACCGAGCCGAAAGCGCGGACGGGCGAGTCCACGCCGCCGGGGATGACGCGCTGCGCGCGTGTGAACAGATCAGACACGTGATACCTTCTTCGCGATCTCGGTGGCCCAGTAGGTGCAGATGATGGTGGCGCCGGCACGGGTGATCGCGGTGACTGACTCCATGATGGTCCGGTCTCGATCCAGCCAGCCGTTGGCCGCCGCCGCCTCGATCATCGCGTATTCGCCGGACACCTGGTAGGCGGCGACGGGGACGGTCGATGCCTGGGCGACATCCGACAGAACGTCGAGGTAGGAGCCTGCGGGTTTCACCATGACGACATCCGCTCCCTCGTCGATATCGAGGAGAGCCTCTCGCAGGCCCTCCGTCCGGTTTCCCACATCCATCTGGTATGTCCGGCGGTCGCCCTTCAGCTGCGAGTCGACTGCCTCTCGGAAGGGGCCGTAATAGGCGGATGCGTACTTGGCTGAGTAGGCGAGAATCGAGACGGAGGTGAAGCCGGCCTCGTCGAGAGCCGTTCGGCAGGCGGAGACCTGGCCATCCATCATGCCCGAGAGGCCGAGCATGTGGGCTCCGGCGCGAGCCTGTTCCACCGCCATCGCGCTGTAGATCTCCAGCGTCGCATCGTTGTCCACCGTTCCGTCGACGTCGAGGACGCCGCAGTGGCCATGATCGGTGAACTCGTCGAGGCACAGGTCGGCGATGATGACAGCCTCATCGCCCACTGCCTCTTTCAGGGCGCGCAGCCCACGGTTGAGGATTCCGTCGGGGTCCACGCCAGCCGAGCCGAGGGCGTCATGGTCGGCCGGGACTCCGAAGAGCATGAGACCGCCGACCCCGGCATCGACAGCCTCCCGAGCCGCGGCCTTGAGGGAATCGATCGTGTGCTGGTAGACGCCCGGCATCGAGGCAATCGGTGCGGGCTCGGAGATGCCCTCGCGGACGAACATCGGCAGGACGAGGCTGCCGGCGGTGAAGCCGGCCTCTCGGACGAGGCCTCTCATGGCGGGGGTGGTGCGCAATCTACGCGGTCGATGAATCACGGCTGATCCTTTCCAGACAGGCCTCGAGGCCGTTGCGATCGGGGGTGGCAGAGGTGGCGGCAGCAGGGATTCCTGCCGCGTGAAGGGCGTGTGCGGTCGGTTCACCGATGGCGATGAGCGGGGGCAGGGTCGCGTTCGAGGGCCAGTGCGCGGCGATCGAACGGGCAGCGCTGCCCGCCGTGACGATCACGGCATCCGACTCGAGCAAGGCCAGCGCGGCAACCCCGACGGGATCATCCTCGGAGCGGTAGATGTCAACGCGGTCGACCGAGTAGCCGAGATCGCGGAGACCCTCTTCGAGGACTGTGCTCGCCTGGACGGAGCAGGGGAAGAGGACGCGTCCCGTCCCGCGTGGGAATGAGCGGACCATGGCCTCAGCGCTCGCGGGCGGGGGGCCGATGAAGTCGGCATCTCTCGGTGCGGCCGCGGCAGTGGCCTCGCCGACGCAGGCCAGATGCAGGTCCCTCGGCAGGGCGATGCCGTTCGATTCGAGGACATGGAAGACGAAGGGCGAGGTCACCGCGATCCAGTCCGTGTTCCCCACCCTCAGCGCGTCTGCAACGGCGGCAATCCCTGAGGGGATCGGGCTCCGGGAGGTGACCGGCATCGCGTGCCAGCCCTGTGTCAGAGCGGAGCGGGGTCGAGTGATGGCGACTCTCATTCTCCGACTCCGCGGTCGATGAACTCGTTTGCCAGCTCGGTCGCGACGGCGATGGGATCGTCGGCGATGAGTCGGCCCTCAACCTCTGCACCGCCGCCGACGTAGCGCGCATGCAGAGAGACCGTCGATCCGGATGCGTCCCCGAGCACCCCGACCGGTGTCGTGCAGCCCGCTCCCATTGCCGCCATGAAGGCGCGTTCTGCGGTGACTTCACGCCGTGTCTTGCGGTCGTCGACGCGTGACAGCGGCTCTTCGAACGGCGAGCCCTTGACGGTCTCAAGCGCGAGGGCGCCCTGGGCGGCAGCGGGGACCATGACGTCGAAGGGCAGGTCCTGACCTGTGTCGATCCCCAGCCTCAGCAGACCTGCACGCGCAAGGATGACGCCGTCGAGGTCATGGTCGATGCGTGCGAGCCTCGTCGGCACATTGCCGCGGACGTCGACGACCGTGAGATCCGGCCGGAAGTGGAGAAGCTGTGCCGCGCGCCGAGGGGAGCCTGAGCCGATCGTGGCACCGGGAGGAAGATCGCGGTAGTCGACGTGGCCGCAGAACACATCATGGGGGCTCACCCGCGGGGGAAAGAAGATCGATAGAGCGGGGTGATCAGCCGCTGGAAGGTCCTTCGCAGAGTGGACCGCGATATCGCATTGACCGGCGATCAGGGCATCGCGGACGGCCGAGGTGAAGAGGCCCGTGCCGCCGATGACAGAGAGCGGGGACCGATCGACATCCCCCTTGGTGGTGATGCCGATGATCTCGAAGTCGGTGAGATTGGGGTCAGCCTCGACGATGTCCCGGGCGACTGCGGTTGCCTGGGACACGGCGAGAGAGGACGTCCGAGTGCCGACGCGAAGCGTATGCATATGTGCCATGATACGACCCCGCGGTGTGCCTCGGGAGCAAGCGGCGGCTCAGTCCCGGAATCAGCACAAGCGACGAGGGTGCTCTACCTGAGTCGCGCGAGGATCGCCGCAGCCGTGTCGAGCGCGTGGGGGATGACGGCAGAGATGCCGGTGCCCGCCTTCCACGCGCCGACGATGCTGATGGAGGGGGGCGGCTCGAGCGCGTCCGCCCACGCCCTCAGCTCAGGGGTGGATGGCGTGAGGGCTCCGCCCCAGCGCACAGTGCGGGAGCCAGCAATCACCTCCTCGGTGAGGGCGACACCCATGAGCTGATTGACGTCCGCCAGAGCCTGGCCTGCCGACATGTCCTCGTTGAGTGCGTAGGACACTCGGATGATGTGGCGGTCGGTGACATCGCGCAACCATGGCCACTTGCAGGACAGATGGGTCAGTGCCTTGGCGCGCGACGACCCTGCGACACAGAGGAGACCAGATCCTCGGGGTGCCGCATCCAGCTCTGGCGCATCGAGCACGAGCGTCACATGCGTCGTCGGTCTCCCCTGCGGGATCGTCAACGGTTCAAGATCCATGACGTGTCCGAGGAGGGACCGGGCGGAGGCGAGATCGGCCGCGAGGACGGTGTGCGAGGCGACGAACGAGCGTTCCGCCCCCTCGACGAGCGCAGTGACAGTCGTCTGCCCGGCCGGAGCCCTGCCGAGTGACGTGACCGTCGCGGAGGTGAGGAGCTCGGCGCCAGCCTCCTGGGCCTGCCTGGCGAGCGTGTCGACGAGGCGGAACATGCCGCCGACGACCGAGGCGACCGCTGGCCCGGACAGTCCTTTGGCGACTGCCTTCGCGAGGCTTCCCTCGGCGAGGAAATCAGCCTTGAGCTGCGGGTTGATGGCGAGGTTCGACGGGTCCGAGGAGTAGATTGCGCCGGCGATGGGGCGTACAAGCCGCTCTCGCACCGCTGTGCCCATACGCGCTTCGACCAGATCCCCCAGGGTGTCCGCATCACTGCCGACCTCAGGACCGAGGGTGAGGTCCTCTTCGGCGCGCGTGGTGTCGCCGATGATCGACGCGACGTCGTCGGCTGAGGGATTTGCAGGGATGCCGAGGGACGAGTCCGCAGGGATCGGCAGGGCCGCACCATCCCAGATCCACGACCGCCCCGCGGGAAGGAGCGTCTCCAAGCCCAGCGACGCCAGATAATCGGTGACGCGCTGAGAGCGCCGAGCATACGACTCCGCGCCGATATCGACCCGGACGCCGCCGATCGTCTCTGCGGCTACGAGCCCGCCGAGTTTGTCGCGCTTCTCGAGAAGTGTGACCTCGTGGCCGGCTCGGGAGAGCTCGCGCGCAGTGATGAGGCCTGCGAGGCCGCCCCCGACGATGACGATCATAGGGTCTGTTTGACGTAGGAGACGATGCGCGTGAGCACATCCGGATCGGTCGTGGGCGGCACGCCGTGGCCCAGGTTGAGGATATGGGAGGGGGCTGCGCGGCCCGCGGCCAGCACCGCGTCGATGTGCTCCTCGAGAACGCTCCAGGGCGCTGCGAGGAGAGCCGGGTCGATGTTGCCCTGCAGCGGCTTCCCCGGGACGCGACGAGCCACCTCGTCCAGCGGCATCCGATAGTCCACGCCCAGCACGTCAGCACACGACGCCATCTGCTCAAGAAAGAGACTGGTGCCGGTCCCAAAGTGGATCGTCGGCACGGTCGCCCGCTCGAGCGCCAGTTTGGAGTAGGGGAGCACCTTCGACTCGTAATCGGCGACCGACAGCGAGCCCGCCCAGGAGTCGAACAGCTGGACGACGGAGGCGCCGGCTTCGATCTGGATCTCGAGGAAGCGACCGGTGATGTCGGCAGCCCATGTCATCAGTCGGTCCCAACTCGCAGGGTCCGCGTGCATGAGTGCGCGCGCCCCCAGATGATCACGGGAGGGCCTGCCCTCAACCATGTAGGCGGCGAGCGTGAACGGTGCGCCGCCGAAGCCGAGCACGGGGACATCGAGCTCCTGCACGCAGATCCCGATCGCCTCGCGGATCTCGGGAGAGTCCTCGAGTGTGTGGGAGGTGAGCTCAGTGATGTCGGCGGCCGACTGAACTGGCCTGCCGAATACGGGACCGACTCCAGGCTTGATATCGACATCGATGCCTGCGATCTTCAGCGGGATGACGATGTCGGAGAAGAAAACTGCGCCATCGACACCGTGCCGGCGCACGGGTTGCATGGTGATCTCCGCCGCCAACTCCGGAGTCAGACACGCGTCGAGCATGTTGGTGTTCTCACGGAGCTTTCGATACTCGGGAAGAGACCTGCCGGCCTGCCTCATAAACCAGACGGGAACACGCTCGCCGCGGATACCCCGGGCTGCATCGTTGAGAAGGTGCACATGCCCATTCTCCGATGAAGTGGACCTTGAAGCCAGTTTAGGGAGACAATTGGTTCGTGAGCTTTGTGGTCCTAACAGCAAATCACCACGATCTCGAGATCTCTGACGTCGAGTCACTCGCCCAGCGGGGCGCCCGCATCAAGCGGGACATCCTCGGCTGCGAGGGGATCTCGGGCGCCGTGGTGCTGTCGACGTGCAACCGATACGACGTGTATCTCGAGGCGGAGGAGCACGCGGCCCGGAAGGCTATGGAGCTTCTGGGCAGCGAGGTGGAGATCACGGCCTTCACCGGAATTGACGCTGCTCGGCATGTGTTCGAGGTTGCCTCAGGGCTCGATTCCATGGTCGTCGGAGAGCGGGAGATCGTCGGGCAGTTCCGCCGGGCACTTGCCGAGGCCCGTGAGGAGGGCACCACCTCGCCCCTCCTCGAACAGACGCTCCAGGGTGCGCTCCGCACATCCCGTGAAATCGCGGCGAAGACCGATTTCTCCCGTGCTGGCCGCTCCATCGTCGGCGTCGCACTGGATCTGGCGGGCAACGTCGCATGTGAACGCGGTCAGTACCACTGGGACGACATCGGCGGTCCCACCGTCCCGGCAACCGACTGGTCGGGCGTCAATGTTCTGCTCGTCGGCACAGGCGCGTATGCGGGTGCGACGGTCGCGGCGCTCGAGGAGCGCGGCGCGGAGGAGGTGCGGGTATGGTCCAAGTCCGGGCGCGGCCGACAGTTCGCGGCCGATCATGGAATCTCGTTCTCTCCGGAACTCGACCTGGCGTGGCCCGATGTCATCGTGCTCTGCAGGGGCACTGGATCGCCGGTTCTGACCGTGGACGCCGTGCGTAAGGCGAAGAAGACCCGAGGGCCGCTCACTCTCGTCGACCTCGCGAGGTCGAGAGACGTCGAATCTGCGGCGGGCGACCTCGAGGATGTCACTCTCATCGACCTTGAGACCGTGCGCAGGCACGTCCCGGCAGCGGCCGCCGGGGATGTCGAGAGTGCTCAGCGGCTCATCGCTGAAGGACTTGAGAAGCTCGACGGAGATCTCCTCGGCAGGACCATGGACCCGCTCATCGTCGCCGTCCGGAACATGTACGCGACCGAGCTCGAGAAGGAGCTGAGCAGGATGCCGGCCGCGGGCGATGTGCCGGCGGAACATGCCGTCCGCGCCCTGCAGCGTCTGGCTGCCGCAATCGCCTACCACCCCACGAGAGCCGCTCAGCAGGCAGCCCAGAGCGGTCGGGGACACCAGTTCCATGAGGCCGCCGAGCTCGTCTTCGGAATGGCGCTCCCCGAACCGACCGACCCGGTCCTTGCCCCTTCGGCATGCCCGCGAAAGGATAACTCGAATGGTTGATGCCTACCTCGTCGTCTCCTACGGAGGCCCGAACAGGCCCGAGGAGGTTGTTCCGTTCCTGCGAAATGCAACCAAAGGCCGGGGGATCCCCGATGAACGCCTTGAGCAGGTGGGGGAGCACTATTACATGTTCGGCGGCAAATCGCCGATCAACGAGCTCAACGCCGCCCTTGTCGAGGATCTTCGCGACGAGCTCGTACGGCGCGGTGATCACACACCCGTCGCGCTCGGCAACCGCAACTGGGAGCCCTACGGCAACGATGTCATCAAGGAGCTGTACGAGAACGGCGCGCGGAACATCCTTGCCATCGCCACATCGGCCTATTCCTCTTACTCATCGTGCCGTCAGTATCGAGAGGACCTCGCGCGCTGGCTGGGCGAGGTCGATCTGCCTGATCTGACCATCCGCAAGGTGAAGCAGTTCTGGAATACCGACGGCTTCTACCGGGCGAGCGTGACTGCGGTTCGAGAATCCTTGGAGGCGGCTCCCGGGTCGCGACTCATCTTCGTCACTCATTCGATCCCGAACGCGATGAACGACTCATCCGGTCTGGAGTTCGGCATGACATATGAGCAGCAGCATCTCGATCTCGCGCGCCGGATAGCGGACGAGCTCGGCGTCGAGGATTGGGACATGGCGTACTGCTCTCGCTCTGGAAGCCCGCACACTCCATGGCTGGAGCCGGACATCTGTGATCATCTCGAGGATCTCAAGACTGACGGCATCACGGGCGTCGTCGTCGCGCCCATCGGCTTCATCTCGGATCATATGGAGGTCCTCTACGACCTCGACACCGAGGCGAAGGCAAAGGCGGAAGAGCTCGGCCTCGCATTCGAGCGTGCCGCGACTGTGGGCACCGATCCGGATTTCATCTCCCAAATCGCCGACCTACTGCAGAATCCCGGCAGAACCTCATACTGCGAGGAGAACTGCTGTGCACTCTCCCGCTCCGCAACCCTCCCCGCACTCTAAGGAGACACACGTGACGTCACTGCACGCCCCTGACGACGAGACCGTTGATCATGTCAACACGTCGATCCGCTACACGATGTGGTCCGTCTTCGCGACGACCGGCGAGATCTCGCCGGACGAGCGCGAAACCGTCGTCGCCGACGCTGAATCCGCGGTTGCGGCGACCGGCGTGACGGTGCGCGGCTATTACGACGTCGCAGGGCTCCGTGCAGATGCTGACTTGATGGTGTGGTGGCATGCCGAGACGATCGAGGAGCTGCAGGCCGCCTATCATGCCCTGCTCGGGTCGAAACTTCCGATCACTCCTGTCTGGTCGGTGGCCGGCCTGCACCGGCCCGCTGAATTCAACAAGAGGCACCTGCCGGGATTCCTTCTCAGCGATGAGGCGCCGAAGTATATGGCCGTCTATCCGTTCGTCCGCTCCTTCGAGTGGTACCTGCTTGAGGACGACGAGCGGATGGCGATCCTCCGGGACCACGGCATGAAGGGCGTTCCCTACAAGGACGTCATCGCGTCGACGGTCGCCTGCTTCGCGCTCAACGATTACGAGTGGATCCTTGCTCTTGAGGCGGACGAGCTCCACCGTATCGTCGACCTCATGAGGGACTTCCGATACACGGAGGCGCGTAGGCACGTGCGAGTTGATACGCCCTTCTATACGGGCTCGCGCGTCTCACTCTCGGAGTGGGCAGTCCGCCAACCACAGGGAGAATAGCGACCGTTACGATCGCTCGTGCAGCGGGACCACCCGGGCTGCGTCAGCCTGTGAGGATCTTGTCGACGGCTGCGAGTGTCTCGGAGATCCCGCCCTCGATCCGCACATCCGCAAGCCTGTCGGCCTGAGTCGGCCCGCGATTGATGATGGCGATGTCGGCGCCGGAGGACAGTCCTTGGGTGACGACCCACATCCCCGTCATGACGAGCAGGGAGCTGCCGACCACGAGGATCGTCTTCGCGTCTCGGGCGTAGTCGAAGGCCTCGTCCATCGCCTGAACGGCTTCGCCGAAGAAGACGATGTCGGGCTTGAGGGTGCCCCCGCAGGAGGCGCACTGGGCGACGGTGAACGTGGACTCGGCCGCCTTGGCATAGTCCGCCTCGGCGAGGATCGCCGCATTCGCCGGATCCGGATCGTCGACCGTGTGCGGGTTCAGCTCGCGCAGCCGGGGGTCGAGGGCGGCCCGGTCCGTGACCTCGCCGCAGTCGAGGCAGGTCACGCGGGTAAACGACCCGTGCATCTCCGCCACCCTCTCCGAGCCCGCCTTGACGTGGAGCCCGTCGATGTTCTGCGTCGCGGTGCCGGTGACGATGCCGTCCCGCTCCCACTCGGCGAGAATCGTATGACCCTCCGTCGGTGCGAGGGCGTCGAGGGCCCGCCACGTCTCCTGGTTCCTCTGCCACACCCAGCGCTGCCACGTGTGCGAGCCCGTGAACATGTCGAAGTCGACGCTCGGCTTCTCCGAGCCTCCACTGCCCCGATAGTCGGGCAGACCGGAATCCGTTGAGAGCCCAGCACCGGAGACGACCACGACATCGCCGCGGCTCATGAGCTCCGCGAGGCGCTCAATGCTCACGCCCGCACCCCGCGGCGGATGAACTCGGCCGCGAGATCGTGGCCGAGCTTCTCGGGATTGTTGGAGCTGCGCCGGATCTCGACCTTGCCGCTGCCCATGAACCGGGCGTGGAGCGCGACCGTTCTGCCCGTCGAGCGGGCAAGAACGCCGACCGGGGCCGACGGCGCGAGGTTGAGCTCGCGGACGAAGCTGCGCTCGGCGATCATCTCCAGTCTCGTCGTCTGATCGTCGACGAGGTCGAGAGTGTGCTCGACCTGCGAGCCGCGACGCGCTTCGAGGGCAACCGCCCCCTGGCCCGCGACGGGCACCATGACCTCGTAGGGCAGATCCTGGCCGATGTCGCGGCCGAGCTGGGTGAGCTCTGCCCGGGAGACGATGATGCCGTCGAGCTCGCCGACCCGAGCGAGACGCTCCTCGAGGTCCCCGCCGATGTCGACTGGCCGCAGGTCCTGCCGGAAGTGGGTGATCTGCGCGGCGCGGTTGGCCGAATCGACCCCGACCCGCGCCCCGTGGGGCATGCCCCGATAGTCCGTGGGACCGACGAACGCATCCTGAGGGCTCTCCCGAGGAAGGAAAACGACGGAGAGATCCACATGATCGGCCAGCGGAATGTCGGAGGCCGCGTGGACGGCGACGTCGCAGTGACCGGCGAGCAGGGCCTGCCGCAGGGCCTCAGGCCCGCCATCGACCTCGACGATCTCGTACCCGTCGAAGCCGTCTGCCACGAGCAGGGTGTCGCCTGCGGCCGCGGCCTGAGCGAGGTGGAGGGCTGAGGAACTGGTGCCGATGCGCATGCCGACCAGTATACGTACGGCACGTGTTCGGCCGCCGGTGGGGGTGAGGCAGGCTGCTTCTGAGCAGTCGGTTCCAACCCCTGCGGCCGCGCACTCTGCGCTCAGAGGATGAGCGGGAGATGTCAGAGGATGAGCGGGAGAAGAAGGATTGCGATGACGAGGATGAGGCCGGCTATCGCCGGGTAGAGGGCCGGCTTGCTGCGCAGGAGATTGAAGTCGTCTCCGCTCGAGCCGCCGCTCGCACTGCGGGCGATCCGATAATCGGCGCTGTGGCCCAGCAGGTCATCGGGGTGCCGCCTGTCGGCGGGCCGGTCGTCGTGGTCATCGTGCCTGTCCTCGCCGTGGCGCTCGCGGGAATCGTCAGCCATGAGTGCCCCCTTTCTCCTGCCACGCTACGACATCGGCCGCGTCCGCGGTTGGGAAATCGGGTCGCGGGTGGCGGTCGGGGCGACTGCCCGGGACAGGGCGCGGCGGATGCTGCCGAACGGAATCAGACCTGGCTGCCCAGTTCCCGAAGGATTCGCAGAGTCGAGTCCAGGTGCTCGACTTCGAGCTCGACGACCCGCTCAGTATCTTTCGCGATGAGGGCGTCGATGATGGCTCGGTGGGCGGCGTGGGATTCCTCGACCTGCTCGGGCCGCAGTCGCAGCGAGATCGACACGTAGGGGGATGAGGCTCCCGCCAGCATCTGGACCATCCGCGAGGTCCACGAGCTGTCGTACTTCATCGTGACCTCATGGAACCTCTCGTTGATGGCTGTGAAATCGAGGAGATCATCTGTTCCCTCCATCTGCTCGATGAGGCTGAGGCCGAGTGAGATGTCCTCCTGGGTGACGGAATCGATCGTCCTGCGGATGAGAAGAGGCTCGATCAGCTTCCTCATGCTGTAGATCTCTTCGATTGCCGACAGATCGAGCGAGGCGACAGTCGTTCCCCGATAGGGGAGGGAGGCCACAAGACCCTCCTCGTTGAGCCGCTGAAGAGCCTCTCGCACCGGCGTGATGGAGAGATCGAGGTCGCGGGCGAGGTCTGCCTGGACCAGCCTGTCCCCGGACTTCAGCCGACCGGTGATGATCGCCTTCCGAATCGCGGTATGGGCGTAGTCCGCCTGGGTCCGCGGCGCTCCGGCAGAGCGCGGCGATCCCGTCAGCCACGTGCCGGCGTGCTCTGTGTTGCGGGTCATCGCCACCTCCCTTGGTCCATCTTCCACCATCAGCTCCCAACGCAATGCTTCCCTCGGGACATAAGTCCATCGAGTCGAATTTTACAGAATATATCTTATAAGAAATATTCATCTCGGAAGGAGCTCCCGTGGAGATCGCAGGACAGATTTTGATCGGCGTGACGATCATCCTCATGGTGGTCGGCAGAACGCCGCTCTACACGACCGCCATCGTCGGCGCCACGCTTGCGGCGCTCGTCTACGGCATCCCGGTCACGGGAGAAGCCGAGGACACGACGATCAAGTCGCTCGTCATCGGCGGCCTCAACCCCGTCATCGCCGATATGGCGGGCGTTCTCATCTTCATCGGCGCGATGGAGCACACGGGATACCTGAGGGTTCTCGTCAACGCCATCATCCGCCAGGGCAACAAGCTCGGACGAGGGCCGGGCGTCGCCGCCTCCGGCGGCATCGCCGCCGGGATCATCGGCGGCTTCACCGGCTTCACCCAGCCCGCCATCACCGCCGTCGTCACCGGACCGGCCTCGGTCAAACTGGGTGTCGACCCGAACAAGTCCGCCGGCACCCACGCCCACGCGGGCCACCTCGGCAACTTCGCGGGATTCACCCACCCCACGCTCCTCGCCGTCATCGCCACAGCCGGCATCACCTTCGGCTGGATCAACGCGATCGGCCTCGCGACTGCGCTCACCATCTTCGGTCTGTCCTTCGCCCGCATGCGTGGTGACGTCAAGAAGGTCAAGGCGACGTCCGCCGAGGAATCGAAGGAGGCTCTGTCCGAGTTCGCCCGCAAGGAGGGAGAGCCGTCAGTCTGGTGGGTCCTCCTGCCGTTCCTCCTGCTTGTCGTGGGCTTCGCCATGGGCTACCCGGTCTTCGCGGTCGGCTTCGTCGTTTCGGTCATCGTCATGATCATGGCCCGCGCCAATCCAATGGAGGCGGAGAAGTCGATGCTCGAATCGGTCAAGCGCGTCGCCATCCCGCTCATCGCCACGATCGGCTTTCTCTACCTCTCCGGCGTCATCGCGGCCGTTGGCATCACCGGCCTTCTCGGCGGCTGGTTCGAGCCTCTCATCGAGGCTGCCCCGATCATCACGCTGGTGCTCGTCTCGGCCGTAGCCGGCCTTCTCACGCAGTCGAACTCCGCATCCGCCGCCATCATCCTCCCCATGCTCACCATCGTCATGGCGCAGGGTGATGTGAATCCGCTGGCTGCGGCTGTCGCCGCAGCCGGTCCGACCGCGATCATGCAATACTTCCTCACGGGCGGCCCGGTCGCTGCACTCGCGACCACAGTTCCTGTGGTTCCCGGATCTGAGCTGAAGGCGGCGAACCGCTTCCAGCGGCCGTCCCAGCTGGGTGGACTGCTGTTCGTCTCCATCGTCGCCGTCGTTCTCGGAGGATTCTGATCATGAAGCCGATCATCGCTGTCGGAGCTCTCGGCGGAACCATCGCCATGTCGGCCGAGGGTACGGGTGCCGTTAGGCCAGAACTGTCCGCGGATGATCTGGTGGGGGCAGTACCTGCTCTCGCCGACGTCGCACAGATCCGCGCCGAGACCATCTCGAACGTCGCCTCACCCGCGATTCTTCCAAGGAACGTCCTCGATGCGCTCGACTTCGCGACGAGGTCGATCGACGAGGGTGCGACGGGCGTCGTCCTCACTCACGGCACCGACACCCTCGAGGAGACCGCCTACCTCCTCGATCTCCTATGGGATCGGGAGGAGCCGCTCGTCGTCACGGGGGCGATGAGATCGCCGAACCTGCCGGGTGCCGACGGGCCCGCCAACCTGCTGGCCGCCGTTGTCACCGCCGGGTCGGAGGACGCAAGGGGGATGGGAGTACTCGTCGTCCTTGACGACACCGTGCACCTCGCCCGCCTTGCCGCCAAGACCCATGCAACGGCTGTGTGGACGTTCCAGTCGCCCGGCTGGGGTCCGGTCGGCCGGGTTGCCGAGCGACGGCTGCGGATGGCGCTTCGGCCGATGCGGATGTTCGACCCGCTGCCGGCGCCGGGTGATGGTCCGATCCGCATTCCCATTGTCGAGACCCCGTTCGGGGACGAGGGGGACTGGGTGCGGGCCATCGCCTCCCTCGAGCCCCCGGCCCTTGTCGTCCAGGCCTCCGGAGTGGGGCACATGTCCGAGCCGGTGTCCGATGCGTGCGAGGAGCTTGTCAGGAGCGGCATCCCCGTCATCATGGCCTCCCGCACGGGCAGCGGCACCACCCTCGAGAAGTCCTACGGGTACCCAGGCTCCGAACAGGACCTCATCGCGCGTGGGCTCATCCCGACCGGCTTCCTGACGGCCCGCAAGACTCGGCTCCTCGTCCACGTGCTCCTTGAGTTCGGAGCAGACGAGGCTACCATCCGCAGGGAGATCGCCGCGAGGGGATTCTAGCGACACACGAACCGCCGCGACAGAACCGCGCCCCACGGGGCGCGGTTCTGTCGTCGGAGCCGGATGGTGCGCAGGGTGCCGCGCGAAGCGAGCCCGCTGACTCGACCTCTGTGCACGGAAGGTGGCAGCGGCTTGGATCTCGCTGGACGCTCTCGAGTCTCGGCATACGGCAGAAACCGCGTGAAATCGGCCGTGATCTTGGGAACGTTCCATCGCTTTCCCCCTGGTGGGCCTATTGAAACACCACGGATCATGCGAGAATAAACGGTGGTTACAGCCGTCTAACGAAGGAGTCCCACCGTGGCTATTGCAACCCCCGAGGTTTACAACGAGATGATCGACCGCGCGAAGGAGCAGGGCTTCGCGTACCCGGCGATCAACGTCACGTCCTCGCAGACACTGACCGCTGCGCTGCAGGGCTTTGCCGAGGCTGAGTCCGACGGCATCATCCAGGTCTCCGTCGGCGGTGCAGAGTACTGGTCGGGCTCCACCCGCAAGGACCGCGTCGCGGGCTCGCTCGCGATGGCGGCCTACGCACGCGAGGTCGCGAAGAACTACGACGTCACCGTTGCCCTCCACACCGACCACTGCGCCAAGGGCAACATTGATACGTGGGTCCGCCCGCTTCTGGAGATCGAGGCCGAGCAGGTCAAGAATGGCGGGCTGCCCGCGTTCCAGTCGCACATGTGGGACGGTTCTGCTGTCGAGCTCGAGGAGAACCTTGAGATCGCCAAGGAGCTGCTCGAGCTCTCCCAGAAGGCCAACACCATTCTCGAGATCGAGATCGGCGTCGTCGGCGGCGAAGAAGACGGCGTTGTCGGCGAGATCAACGAGAAGCTCTACACGACCGCAGCAGACGGCGTTGCCACGGTCGAGGCCCTCGGCCTCGGCGAGAAGGGCCGCTACCTGACCGCCCTCACCTTCGGCAACGTCCACGGCGTCTACAAGCCCGGCTTCGTCAAGCTCCGCCCCGAGCTCCTCGGCGAGATTCAGAAGGCTGTCGGCGAGAAGTACGGCAAGGAGATGCCGTTCGACCTCGTCTTCCATGGCGGCTCAGGCTCCTCGGAGGAGGAGATCGCGACCGCTGTCAAGAACGGCGTCATCAAGATGAACATCGACACCGATACCCAGTACGCCTTCACGCGTCCCGTCGCCGACTGGATGCTGAAGAACTACGACGGCGTCATCAAGGTCGACGGCGACATCGGCAACAAGAAGATGTACGACCCCCGCGCCTGGGGCAAGGCCGCCGAGAAGGGCATGGCCGACCGCATCGTCGAGGCCTGCCAGCAGCTCGGCTCTGTCGGCACCCGCATCAAGTAACACCCTCTTCATCGGAAGGCGGCAGGCCATGAGGCCTGCCGCCTTTCTCGTGCCTGGAAGAGACATGCGTCGCTGACGGCGCCCCCTCTCCGACGCGCCTCACCTCGTGTCAGCCGACCACGAGGGCGAGCCGCCGACCATCACCTCCGCGTTCTCACCATCCAGTACCTGCCCCGCCCGCAAGGCCAGTGAGTAGGGTGGTGGAGTGAGCGCGTCCTTGGGACAGTCTGCTCGCAAATATTAAGCAGGGAGTGGTTCCATGGTCGACCAGCCGAGGGTGGCACGCTATCGACAGTTCGGAGACCCGAGTGTGATCGGTGTCGAGGCGCAGGATGTCCCGGATCCGGGCCCGCACGACGTCGTCGTCGAGATCCGCAGGTCGGGCATTAACCCCCTCGATGTGAAAACGCGTGCTGGGGCGCAGAATGTCCCGATACCCGAGGGTGGGCTCATCCCCCACACCGATGGAGCCGGCATCATCCGTCGCCTTGGGTCGGACGCTGCGGGGCTCACTGAAGGACAGCGTGTGTGGGTCTGGGGAGTGGGCAGAGAAGTCGGCACAGCTGCCAATCTCGCGGTCGTACCTGCCGAGAGGGTGATGCCCCTCCCGGAGAACGCGTCGTTCGATCTCGGCGCGAGCCTCGGCATACCCGCCATCACCGCGGCGCTCTGTCTCAGTCGGCACGAGGACCGGCTCATTGTCCCGTCGACTTATGCTCTCGCGGGCAGGTCCGTTCTCGTGCGCGGTGGCGGCGCGGTCGCGCACTTCACCATTCAGCTCGCGAAGCATCTCGGCGCACGTGTTGTCGTCGCAGCCTCCCCCTCAAAGCTCCAGGCCGTGGAGCTCGCCGGCGCCGACGCCAGTGTCGATCGAACGCGCACGGATGCCCAACAGGCTCTGCGGGAGCTCAGCCCGGACGGCTACGACCTCATCGTCGACGTGAGCCCAGCCGCGAACATCCAGTCCGACATCGACCTCGCCGCCTTCAGGGCAACGATCGCACTCTACGCCCGCGAGGGCGGGAATTCGGCCGAGGTGGACTTCAGGGCCCTTCAGGCCAAGAACATCACCCTCCGCAGCATCCGTACCATCGAGCTTCCGCAGGACGAGATGCAGTGGGCCGCCGACACGGTCACGTGGGCGCTCGAGGCGGGCGCCCTCAGCGTGGGCGAGGCCCACGGCCTTCCCATCGTCCTCTTCAGCCTTGACGAGATCGGGCAGGCGCACGCGGCCGTTGAGGCGCCCGGCTTCCACGGCAAGGCGCTGGTGACGCTCTAGCCTGTTCAATCGGCGGCCCCCAGAAAACGTCGCCGCACACAGTCGTTACACTCGCAGGTGTGCCCGCCCGGGCATCGCACCGCTCCAGGAGGAACCATGCCCTCAGTCCTGTTCGTCTGTGTCAAGAACGGCGGCAAGTCACAGATCGCCGCCTCCCTTATGCGAATGAAAGAGGGGATCAACGTCCACTCCTGCGGCACCAAGCCCGCTGGCGAGCTCAACGCGCTCGCGGTCGAGAGCCTAGCCGAGGTCGGTGGATCCGTCGAGGGCGAGCACCCGAAGGGCCTTGATCCCGCGGTCGTCTCGAGTGTCGACCGGGTCGTCATCCTCGGCGAGGAGGCGGACCCAGGCCTCTTTGCGGACGCGAAGCAGGTCGACGTCTGGGTGACCGATGAGCCGTCGCTGCGTGGAATCGAAGGCATGGAGCGGATGAGGCTGGTGCGCGATGACATCGCCCGACGAGTCGACAGCCTCTACGCGGAGATGACCGGGGAATCTGCCTGACCGGCAGACTGCCGTACCCGCTGGAGTTCTCAGCGCCGGAGGTGCTCTGACTCGCGCGGCGGCGTGAATTGCGCTGAGCGGGATCGACTGAATCTCAGCTCCTGCGTACGCGCTTTCCTCCATCCGCACAAGACTCCGCCCAGTGAGCCCGCGGGGCGTCAGTCCTGTTCGGCCTTCTCGATCGCGTAGACCAGCCCGCCTGCGAGCGCGGCGAGGACGAGGCCCTGCTTCGTGTGGGGCAGCCGCGCACCGGCGTCGCGTGCCCGCTCGCCGCGGTTGAAGATGTACTTCTCACCCGCGATCGCGGCGACGGTCGTGGCGAGTCCCGCGGCGGCGACGATGCCGGCCGTCTTTCTGATCGTGTCCTTATCGGCCCTGTCGAGCAGCCTGCGGATGTTCTCCCTGTCCTCCGGCAGCGTCGCGTTCGCGGTGACGATGGCCTGCCCGGTCGACAGTCCGAGCAGGACTGATTTCCCGAGGTATCGAAGGAGCTTGGACCGGACGAAGTCCGGCAGCGCGTAGTACGTGAGAGTCGTCGCGGCGGTGATGCCTGCGTCCGCCAGTGGATCAGCCTTGATCAGCCTGTCAATCATGTGGTCCCCGTTTCTTCGTTACCGACAGACTACGCGGGCCGGGTCGGAGCGGCGCAGATTCCTCTCCATCGGCGGTCGGTGGAGGGGCCGCCGATGGAGAGGAGGCGCATCGCCTGCAGAGAGCAGTTCCCCGGGAGCGGCTGCTCCCGGGGAAGAGGTCGATCACTTCTCGATCGGCTCGATGTGCCACACCTCGTTGGCGTAGTCGCGGATCGTCCGGTCAGAGGAGAAACGGCCGGATGCGCAGATGTTGAGCCAGCACTTCCGCGCCCACTCGACCTCGTCGCGGTAGTCCTCGAGGGCGCGATCGCGGGCCTCGCGGTAGGACGCGAAGTCACCGAGGACGTAGTAGACATCGGAGCCATCCGGGCCGGACTCGAGCAGTGAGCGGCGGATGTCGGCGAACATGCCGGAGCCGCCGTCATTGAGCGTGCCGTCGGTCAGCGCGTTGACAACACGGGTGAGTCCCGGCGTCGCCTCCATCGTCGCGTACGGGTCATAGGAGGCCATGAGCTCGGGGAGCTCCTCCTCCTTGGCGCCGAAGATGTAGGCGTTGTTCTCGCCCACGGCATCGACGATCTCGACGTTGGCGCCGTCGAGGGTGCCGAGCGTCAGCGCCCCGTTCATCATGAACTTCATGTTGCCGGTGCCGGAGGCCTCCTTGCCGGCCGTCGAGATCTGTTCGGAGATGTCGGCAGCCGGGATGACCTTCTCGGCGGGGGAGACGTTGTAGTTCTCGATGAAGACAACCTTGAGCCTGTCACCGATCTCGGGGTCGTTGTTGACGAGCTCCGCGATCTCGTTGATGAGCTTGATGATCGCCTTCGCGCGGAAGTAGCCGGGGGCTGCCTTCGCGCCGAAGATCGCGACCGAGGGGGTCACATCGAGACTCGGGTCGTCCTTGATCTGGAAGTAGCGATCGAGCACGTAGAAGGCGTTGAGCAGCTGGCGCTTGTACTCGTGCAGGCGCTTGATCTGGACGTCGAAGGCCGCGTCGGGGTTGATGGTGATGCCCTGGCGCTTCTCGATCCAGTCGGCGAAGTCCTGCTTGTTCGCCTTCTTGACCTTGATGAGCTCGTTGATGAGGCGCTTGCCCTTGACCTTCTTCGCCAGTGGCTTGAGCAGGTCGAGGTCGGAGACCCACGCGTCCGATCCGACCTGCTTGTCGAGCAGGCGGGCGAGGCGCGGGTTGCACTGGTTGAGCCAGCGCCGCGGTGTCACTCCGTTCGTCTTGTTGTTGAACTTCTCCGGCCAGATCTGGTACCAGTCCTGGAGCGTGTCCTTCTTGAGGATGTTCGTGTGAATGGCTGCGACGCCGTTGATCGAGAAACTCGCGTAGCAGGCGATCCATGCCATGTGGATCCGACCGTTCGAGATCGGGGCGAGGTAGTCGACGCGATGGTCGGCGATGCCGCGCTGCGCCATGTCGATGCGGAAGCGGCGGTCGATCTCGGCCACGATCTCCAGGACGCGGCCGAACAGCTGCTGGAAGATCGAGTACTCCCAGGTCTCCAGCGCCTCGGCGAGCGTCGTGTGGTTCGTGTACGCGAACGTCCGCGTCGTCACCTCCCATGCGTCCTCCCACGTCATCCCGTGATCGTCGAGGAGGATTCTCATGAGCTCGGGGATGGCGAGGACGGGGTGGGTGTCGTTGAGCTGGATGCAGTTGTACTCGGCGAATCCCGTGAGGTCATCGCCGTGCTTCTCGACGTAGGCGTCAACCATCGCCTGCAGCGAGGCCGAGACGAAGAAGTACTGCTGGCGGACGCGGAGAACCTTGCCCTCGTAGGTCGTGTCGTTCGGGTAGAGCACGCGGCACAGGTCGGCAACACGCTCACGCTCGACGATCGCGTCTGTGAAGCGCTGGGAGTTGAAGGCGTCGTAGTCGAACTCCTCCATCGGCTCCGACTTCCACAGCCGGAGGGTGCCGACGTTGTTCGTGCCGTAGCCCGTGATCGGCATGTCATACGGCACGGCGCGGACGTCCATATCGTCGAACTTCACGTACCGGGACTGCTCCTCGCGGCGGACGACGAAGGGATAGCCCTCCTCCATCCAGGGGTCCGGATGCTCATGCTGGAAGCCGTTCTCGAACGACTGCTTGAAGAGTCCGTAGCGGTAGAGGATGCCGTAACCCGTCACCGGCAGATCGAGCGTCGCGCACGAATCGAGGAAGCAGGCAGCGAGGCGGCCGAGGCCGCCGTTGCCCAGCGCTGCATCCCGCTCGGCTTCGAGGACGTCGGAGAGGTTCTGGCCGTAGGCCTCGACCGCCTTCTTCGCGTCGTCGACGAGGTTGAGGTTCGTCAGATTGTTGAGCAGCGCGCGTCCCATGAGGAACTCAGCAGAGAAGTAGTGCTGCTGGCGGCCGGCCGAGGCGCGGAGCGCGGACTGCTCCCAGTCCTCGGCGATGCGGTCGACGATGGTGGCAGAGAGCCCTGCCCAGACCTCCAGGGGGGTAGAAGATTCAGGGGACCGTCCCGCGACAGCTCGGGTGAAAGAGCCCAGGCTGGAAGTGAGATCAGAAGTCACATTTTCTCCTTGGATTAAAGGCGGCAGTGATGCCCTGCTTTCCACAGTAGTTGGTCCCGCCCATCGGACGAAAACTATCCGGCATCGTGACTGAACGGTGGGGGAGGGTACCGAGGGACTGACGCTGCCAGGCGAAACGCCGATCATGGTATCCGGTCGAGCGACGATGTCGCGCGCAGTGGCGGCTCGTCAGTCGCGATCGACTGGCGACGGCGACCCTCTTGTTGATGCGCGCGACTTGGCGCGAAAGCCCAGTCGTGCCGGGACCATGGTCCCGAACGTTATATCCGGCGACCAGAGCTGCCGAGAAGCGTGCCCGAAATGTACCCTTTGGCGGCTTCGGACATCATCGGTGGAAGCGCGCCTACCTTATTGTCAAAGAAGGTGCAAACGCCGGAACAACGCCTGTTGATACAACGATATGTTGCTTGATCGGAGTACTCAGTCTCAAGGGCCTGTCAACGGCCTTCGGTTGCCAAAGAGAGAAGTGGGTGATGTGCGATGCAGCTGCGAGCTCACCGTGCCGCCAGTTCCGCCACCCCACCTCTGCTCGATGGAATCTGCCCACCGCGAGGCCTGCCATCCCAGGTTCGCGGGCAGTCCATCACCCACCGCACGGGCGACCGGAGATTCCGCGAGGACATCGCCGTCGCCAGCATCGGCGTTCCGTCGGCGAGGAGCTCGACTCACCCGTCACCCCGCGCCATCGTTGCCCACAGAACCAACGCATCGCCCGCTCAGTGCCGGCGTGCGGATCAGCTTTTACACACCCGGCCACGGCCGGGGTCCCTGAGGGAGGACACATGATGAATAAGAAGAGAGGACTGCTCGCCGCCGCGGGAGCGGTCCTGACGACGGTGGCAATGGTCGTCGGCGGTGGAGCCGCCCAGGCCGTCACCCTGCCGAACCCGCCGGACACCGTCAATGTCACCATCACGAAGCTCGAGCAGCCGGACGTTCTCGGACCCGTGGCCTCGGGAGTCCAGGACCCCGCCGCCGTCGGCACCCCCATCGAGGGCGTGACCTTCAGCTACACGCTCGTCCCCGGCACTGCCGCAGGGCAGGCGAACGACGCGGGGACGAACGCTGGCCAGAACTATGCGGCGGATCTGACCGTTGCCGCCGCACGCGCCGCGATCAGCGATACCCCTGCCACTGTGCTGGGCACCACCGGCCCCGATGGCACCGTGTCGGGAACACTGCCCCGCGGCGTTTACCTCGTCGACGAGGATGTAGCGTCTCTTCCGCTGGGAGTGACGGCGGCCGAGCCCTTCCTCATGACCCTCCCGATGACCGACCCGGACACGCTGGACGGCTGGCTGGCCGACCTCTCCATCTATCCGAAGAGCTCCGTCATCAGCGCTGACAAGACCGTCGTCAACAGGGACGTCCTCTCGATCGGCGGCAGCGTCGCCTGGACCGTCACGGCCGACATTCCCACAGTCGCCAACCCGGCAGCGACCGGCCCGTCCGACCGGTTCATGGCACCGGATCACTTCAGCATCGCCGATACGCTGACCGATGCAGAGCTGACTCTCGCTGAGAGCTCGGTGGCGGTGACCATCTCCTCCACCGTCGACGGAGTCAGCCGCACTCTCGCCAATCCCGACGCCTTCGTCGCCACGACGACTCCGCAGTCCGGATCGACCACCCTCGACATCGAGTTCACCGAAACCGGTCGTGCGGCGCTCGCGGCAGCGGTCAATGCCGACCCCGATGCGAGGGTCGTTCTCTCTTTCGAGACCACTGTCGCTGCGGCCGCCGCCATCACCAACACCGCGCTGGTCTATCCCAACCAGGATGCGAAGGATCTCGGCCGTCCGCTCCCCGCGAGCGCGGAGATCCGCTACGGATCTGCCACCGTCGAGCTGACGGGCGGCGCGGACCTCAGCGGCGCCGTCTTCCGGATCTACACCTCGCAGGCCGATGCTCTGGCAGGGGGCGCCACGGGGCGCCTCGTCATGGCCGACAGCACGGACTCGTGGACGACCGGAGAGGATGGGTCCTTCACGATCGAGGGCCTGCGCCTCAGCGATTGGGCGGACGGCGCGGCAGTTGTGGCAGGCTCCGAGGGCTACCAGACCTACTGGCTCGTTCAGACCACCGCCCCCGAGGGGCACCAGCTGCTCCCCGATCCGATCGAGCTCGACCTCACCTCGGTGAGCCAGACGCTGACAATCGAGCAGGCGCCGAACACGGGTGCTTTCGTTCTGCCGCTGACCGGCGGCCAGGGCACGGCCGTGCTCACCGTCGCCGGCCTCGCCATCCTCGGCTTCGTCCTCGTCGCGTCACGCCGCCGCAGGGATGATGCCGCGGTCTGACTCAGAGAGCCCGCTCGGCACTGCCGAGCGGGCCGGGGAGGGGTGCCGCATGGATGAGACCAAGCCGGCGTCGCCCGGAGTGCACGCTCGCTCCTGGGGCCCCGCAGAACCTGCCCCCGTGCCAGCTCGCCCAGTCGTGGGCGGGCTGGCACGAGCCGTTCTTCTCGCCGTCGTTCTCCTGATTCTGCCCTCGCTGGCAGCTCCGGCTGCCGCCACGCCCCTCATCGACCCGCATGCTGTCACCGAGCTCGTCATCACGAGGTTCGACGGCCCGGTGACCGCCATATCCGACGGGCGGCCGCTGGATGACCCCGGATCCCCTCGCACGCCGGTCGCAGGCGCCACCTTCGAGATCCGCATGGTGCCGGGAGTCGATGTGTCGACCGCGGAGGGCCAACGGGTGGCGTCGCGGCTGACGGTGGCAGAGGCTCTGCGCAGCGCCGCGGGGAACCCGGTCGATCGGGGTGTCACGGGGCCTGATGGTGTGCTCCGGCTGGGCGGACCGCGGGGCACTCTCGGTGTCGGCCTCTACCTCGTTGAGGAGACCCATGCGCCTGAGGGCGTGGCCGGTGCCGCACCGTTTCTCGTCAGCCTTCCCATGACCAACCCGGAGAGCCGCAGCGACTGGCTCTACACGGTTCACGTGTACCCGAAGGCCGAGACTGTGAGCGCGTCGATCGAAGTGGATGACGAAACGGCCGTGGCTCTCGGCGATCCGGTCACATGGACGACGCGGACGGGAATTCCGACCACCATGGATGCGTACCGCGTCCAGAGTCTTCTGGCGCCCTCAGCCAGGCTGGTGGGGCGGGCGACCGACACAGTAATCCTGCACGGCCGCGGCGCCGAGCCGCTGGCAGCCGGCGATTACACCAGCCGGGTGGTGGAAGAGGACGGCAGGCAGACCCTCGAGGTGCTGTTCACGGCAACGGGCCGTGAGAGGCTCAGCGCGGCGAGGGCTCTTGACCCGGCCGCCAGTGTTGTCATCTCCTATCGCACCCGGATCCTCACCGAGGGTGAGCACACGACCGAGGTGCGGCTCTTCACCTCGTCCGGGGGCGTCGACGGGACTCGTGCCGCATCCGGCGCCCGGGCGCCCAGCGTCGAGTCATCCGGTGTGGCGACATCTGAGTATTCCATGCCGAGCCTGGCCGGAGAGGCCACGACGAGATGGGGGACGCTCGCCCTCACCTTCTGTCTTGAGGGGGAGCCCGATATCGCTCTGTCGGGCGCCCGATTCCAGGTGTTCACGTCCCGCGGTGATGCGGCTGCGGGTAGGAACCCCGTGACGATTGGCGGCGTCCGCGAATGGAGGACCGATGCCGATGGTCTCCTCCATATCACCGGTCTGCGCTACTCGGGCTTCGTCAACGGTCTCGACCGGGCACCCTCCGATCCTCTCTTCCGTCGCTACTGGGTGGCGCCCACATCCGTGCCCGAGGAGTGGCGCTGGGCCGATGCCGCTCTGATCGGTGCTGTCGTCGAGGAGACCGCCGAGACGGTCCGTCCCACGCTCGTCTGTATCGTGCTCGCCGGTGACGGCGAGCCCGGCATCGGCACCGGCACAGAGAGCCCCGGAGATGGGCCCGGCGGCATAGAGAGCCCCAGCGGTGGGACCTCGGATGGTGCTGCGCCAGGGCCAGGCCCGGTTGTCGAGCGTCCCGGCGGAATGCCGTTCACAGGGGCGAGCCTCGCCGGGGCCGGCATCCTCAGTCTCCTCCTCGTGGGCGGCGGGATTGCTCTGCTTCGCGGCAGGCGCAGGGAGAGCGAGCGGTGATGCTCCGAGCCGAGGTGTCGAGGCGCCGGCGGGTCGGCCGGGACGTTCTCCTCCAGGTGTTCGCCATGATCGGGATCGGGCTCCTGCTCTATCCGCAGGCGGCCGACTGGTTCAGCGCACGCGCGCACGAGTCCGTGATCGCCGGTTATGTCAGTCAGGTCCAGAGCGCCCCGAGTGCCGAGCGGCAGCGAGTGCTCGATGCGGCGTACGCCTACAACGAGCAGCTGAGCCCCGGCCCGCTCACTGACCCGTACGTCTCCGAACTCGAGGACTCGATCATCGGCAGTGAGCTCTATGCCGCCTACGAGGAGATGCTGAGGGTCAGCGGCACGGACGCCATCGGCACGCTCAGCTATCCGGGAGTCGGCATCAGCCTCCCGATCTACCACGGGACATCCGGCACCGTCATCTCCTCCGGAGTCGGCCACCTCTATGGCGCCTCCCTGCCGGTGGGCGGGCCGGGCACGCGCTCGGTCCTCACCGCCCACAGCGGACTCGTCAGAGCGAAGCTCTTCTCGCCGCTGCATGAGGCGGGGGTGGGGGATATCTTCTGGATCAGTGTTCTCGGGGAGGAGCACCACTACCGAGTCGAGGCGATTGAGATCGTTGACGCTGAGGAGACCGAGTCCCTCGCCATCGTCGAGGGCGAGGACTGGGTCACCCTCTTCACGTGCACGCCGATCGGTGTCAACAGCCACCGGCTGCTCGTCCACGCCCAGCGCACCGACGCCGCCGCCGAATCGATTGAGGATCTCGGGGTCGGGGTGGGTGCAGGCTTCCCCTGGTGGGCGATGTGGTTCGCCGCAGGCTCGCTCGCGGCAGGCCTCATCCTGTTCCGCCCGAGAGGGCGGGCCGCGGTTCGGGTCGATGCGGACCGCTCGAGGCGCGCCAGCCACAGCGGCTGATCGGCGAGTGGCGAGGCCATCACCAGCAGGCGCGAACGGGGCCCAGCGTCACTGAGTGACCTCGACTGCAGACGTTGTGATCCTCAATGAATAAGGCATGGTCCCGCAGGTGGGGCGAGTATGCTCGTGGGCGTCGGCCGCACCTCGAGACACCGAAGTCCCGGTTGGCGCGCAGGTCTAGACTGAACTGGCCTGCAGACCGAGTATTGAAGGAGACACACGATGCCCGCACTTATTGTCATCGGAGCCCAATGGGGCGACGAGGGGAAGGGCAAAGCAACCGATCAGCTCGGCACCGACGTCGACTATGTCGTCAAGTTCAACGGCGGCAACAACGCCGGCCACACGATCGTGGTCAACGGCGAGAAGTTCGCCCTCCACCTCATTCCTGCGGGCGCTCTCACGGAGACGTGCACGCCCGTCATCGGCGGCGGTGTTGTCGTCGACCTCGATGTGCTGTTCCAGGAACTTGATGAGCTGAAGAGCCGGGGCGTCGACGCCTCGCGGCTCCGCGTGTCCGCCAATGCCCACATCATTCCGTCCTACAACAGGACCCTCGACAAGGTGACCGAGCGCTTCCTCGGCAAGAGGAAGATCGGCACGACCGGTCGCGGCATCGGCCCCACCTACGCGGACAAGATGAACAGGATCGGCATCCGCGTCCAGGATCTCTTCGATGCGTCGATCCTCCGCCAGAAGGTCGAGGCCGCTCTCGACCAGAAGAACAGCATGTTCCTCAAGGTCTTCAACACGAAGGCCGCCGATGTCGACCTCGTGACGCAGGAGCTGCTCAAGTACGCGGATCGCATCGAGCCGATGGTCTGCAACGTCACCAACCTGCTCAACGAGGCGCTCGATGAGGGGAAGACGGTCGTCTTCGAGGGCGGCCAGGCGACGATGCTCGACGTCGATCACGGCACCTACCCGTTCGTCACCTCCTCCTCGGCCACGGCCGGCGGAGCATGCACGGGCTCGGGCGTCGGCCCCACCCGCATCGACCGCGTCGCGGGCGTCGCCAAGGCCTACATCACCCGCGTCGGCGAAGGTCCCTTCCCCACCGAGCTCCTCAACGAGTCCGGCGACTGGCTGCGCGAGCGCGGCGGCGAATACGGCACGACGACGGGCAGGCCCCGCCGGTGCGGCTGGTACGACGCTGTCGTCGCGCGGTACGCGACCAGGGTCAACTCCCTGACCGATCTCGTGCTCACCAAGCTCGACATCCTCTCGACGCTCGAGGAGATCCCCGTCTGCGTCGCCTACGACGTCGACGGTGTCCGCCACGATGACATGCCGGCCGACCAGACGTCGTTCCATCACGCGACGCCGATCTACGAGTACTTCCCCGGATGGAGCGAAGACATCTCGGACGCACGCAGCTTCGACGAGCTTCCCAAGAACGCGCAGGACTACGTCCTTGCGCTCGAGGAGCTCTCCGGCGTCCGCATCTCCGCCATCGGAGTAGGCCCCGGCCGCGAGCAGACGATCGTCCGCCACCCGCTCGTGTAACGAGCGGCGCTGGAGATAGGGGTGAGGGCGGGATTTCTCCCGCCCTCACCCCTATCTCTGTCAGTTCGCCGATCGGATCACTCGGCCGTCATCGGCCGTCCTGGTCGCCGCGGTAGCGGTCGGTGGGATCCGGGCGTCGCTCGCCGCCCTGACCCGCGTCGTGGCCGTGCCCGCCCTGGCTCTGCCCGCCGTGGTAGTTGGTGTCGGGGTTCCAGGCGCCGTTCTGCTGGTAGCCGCCCTGCTGGCTGGGGTAGTTGCCCTGCTGTGGGTGGCCGCCCTGCTGGTAGCCGCCGTGCGGGGCCTGGAACTGGCCACCCTGGGCGTCGTGATGGCCGACCTGCGGGACGCCGAAGGCGCTCGTAGGTCCGGCGAACTGTCCGCCCTGCGGCGGGTAGGGGCCACCCGGTCCGTACGGGCCCTGGGGGCCACCGGGGCCCTGGTTCTTGTTCCTGTTGGAGAGGATCCAGGCGACCAGGCCGATGAGGAGGAGGATGCCGGCGCCGATGAGGACCCAGCCCCACACGGGGAAGCCGCCATCGTCCGCGGTGTCGCCATCATTGTCTTCGGCCTGATCGCCGCCACCGGTCTTGCTGCCGGTCACCTCGAAGCCGGTTGAGAATGCCTCGAACGCATCGTAGGTCGCCCTGTTGCCGTCGATCTGGCCGCCGTTAGTCGCCTCGGTGATCTGACCCGGCATCTGAATCGTCACCGTGAACTCGAAGTCCATCCCCGGCGGGATGTCCTCCGTTGTCATCGACGGGTCCGCCTCGCCGACGAATGTGAAGGTGTCACCGTTGTCGATGAGGACCTCACCGTCGACGACGCTCTCGGTGGTCGACGTCGTCATGCGGCAGGCGAGGTTGTCGCCGGAGATGTCCTCGATCGAGACCTCCTCCTCGACTGCGGTGTCGAGGGGGTCCTCGATGCCGAGGTCGGAGAACATGTCGTCGCAGGTGATGCCGAGGCCTTCGAGCTCCCCGGTCGTGTCCTCGAATTCGAGGACGACGTTGGCGGCACCGCTCTCCTTGATCTCGATCGCCATGTCGGCGCGGCACGCTGAGAGGATGAGCAGGGTGGGGGCGATGGCGCCTATCGCCAGGGCCTTCGTGGTTCGGCTTCTCATGGTTGTCCTTTCAGAGCGCCGTCATGCAATTGAGGTCCAGGATACGGCGGGAGCCGTATTCCGACCACCAGAGGCGGCGGGGAGTCCTGTGGGGAGGCCGGCCCTGCAGATTGAGATGAATTGCAGGTGAACATTGTCCGGAATGGTCGGAGTTTCAAAACGGGTGGGCAAAACGCCCAAAACGGTCTTTTAAAGCCGAAAATGGGATACCATTGAAGGGGTTTTTAGGTCAACAGTCCTAGTTATCTCCAAAGCGGAATAATGCCAATAGTCCCAGCTCAAAAGGCTCATTGCGGGGAATAATCTATATCGGTGCTTGACCAAACAAGGAAACACCATCGCCCAGTTTCTAGGAGGAAGCGCGATGACTGACAAGACCTACACAGTTGAGGCTGTCAAGGCGGAAGCTCCGGAGATCGCTCCGGATAATCTCATCGAATTCGTGACCACAATCGCGAACCTGACCAAGCCGACGGACATCTTCTGGGCAGACGGCTCGGACGAGGAGTGGAACCTGCTGACCGAGCAGATGGTCCAGTCGGGCATGTTCACGCGGCTCAACCCCGAAAAGCGACCGAACTCCTTCCTCGCGCGTTCGCTGCCCTCGGACGTCGCACGCGTCGAGTCGAGGACCTACATCTGCTCCGAGAAGGAGGAGGATGCTGGTCCGACGAACAACTGGGCCGACCCGAAGGAGATGAAGGAAACCCTCAAGGGACTGTTCGACGGCTCGATGCGCGGCCGGACAATGTACGTCATCCCCTTCTCGATGGGCCCGATCGGCGGCCCGATCTCCCAGCTCGGCATCGAGATCACCGACTCCCCGTACGTGGTCGTCAACATGAGGATCATGACGCGCATGGGCATTCCCGCCCTCGAGCTCATCGGCAAGGGCGAGGAGTGGGTCCCCGCTGTCCACTCGGTCGGCTACCCGCTGGTCGACGCTGAGGGCAACGAGCGCCCCGACACCTCGTGGCCGTGCAACGAGGAGAAGTACATCACCCACTTCCCGGAGACCAACGAGATCTGGTCGTACGGCTCCGGCTACGGCGGCAACGCGCTGCTCGGCAAGAAGTGCTTTGCACTCCGCATCGCCTCGACGATGGCACGCCGCGATGGCTGGATGGCCGAGCACATGCTCATCCTCCGCCTGACCGAGAATGCCACCGGCAAGCAGTTCCACGTGACGGCTGCCTTCCCCTCCGCCTGCGGCAAGACGAACCTTGCCATGCTCCAGCCCACCATCGAGGGCTACACGGTCGAGACCATCGGCGACGACATCGCCTGGATGCGTCCCGACGCCGAGGGCAGGCTCCGCGCCATCAACCCCGAGGCCGGCTTCTTCGGCGTCGCACCGGGCACGTCCTACAAGACGAACCCGATGGCGATGGATACCGCCCGCGCCAACTCGATCTTCACGAACGTCGCCCTGACAGACGATGGTGACGTGTGGTGGGAGGGCGTCGACGGTGAGATGCCGGACCACCTCATCGACTGGCACGGCAACGACTACACGAAGGCGGATGCCGAGGCGGGCAAGCTCGCCGCGCACCCGAACTCGCGCTTCACGGTTCCAGCCGACCAGTGCCCGATCATCTCGCCCGACTGGGAGGCGCCGGAGGGCGTCGCAGTCGACGCGATCCTGTTCGGTGGCCGCCGCGCGACGAACGTCCCGCTCGTCGCCGAGCAGTACACGTCGGCCCACGGTGTCTTCATCGGCGCCTCGGTCGCCTCTGAGGTCACCGCTGCCGCGACCGACGTCAAGGCGGGCTCGCTCCGCCACGACCCGTTCGCCATGCTCCCCTTCTGCGGCTACAACATGGCCGACTACTGGGGCCACTGGGTCGAGATGCAGGAGAAGCTCGGCGACAAGTTCCCGAAGGTCTACCAGGTCAACTGGTTCCGCAAGGACGAGGATGGCCGCTTCATGTGGCCCGGCTTCGGCGACAACTCACGCGTCCTCGACTGGATCGTCCGCCGCGCGGATGGTCGGGTCGACGCAGTCGACGGCATCACCGGCCGTTACCCCAAGCTGGAGGACTTCAACCTCGAGGGCACCGATGTCGACGAGGCAACGTGGAACAAGCTCTTCGAGACCGACCCGGACGCCTGGGCGAACGAGATCGACCAGGTTGAGGAGTACTTCACGAAGTTCGGCGATAAGGTTCCGCCCGCCATCCATGGCGAGCTCGCCGAATTCCGCGGCCGCATCGAGGCCGCACGCAGCGCTCTGCTCTCGTAGAGCACGCAGCACTCTCTTCGCATAGGGTGCGATGGGCAGGCGCCTCGGCGCCTGCCCATCAACGTGTCCGGGCCCGCCCACTCTTCGGGCATCACCGCCCCGACCCCGTCATGCAATCCCCGCGGCGGTAAGCTCGTCCCATGAAGATCCTCCTCCTCGGCTCCGGCGGCCGCGAGCACGCTCTTGCACTGGCGATGGCACCGCACGCCGACGTCCTCATCGCAGTCCCCGGCAACCCCGGCATCGCCCAGATCGAGAACGCGCAGTGCCTCGACGGGGACATCCTCGACGGTGGAGCGATGGAGCAGATCGCCCGCGAGCACGAGGTCGACCTCGTTGTCATCGGCCCCGAGGCACCACTCGTCGCGGGCGTGAGCGACGATCTCCGTGCGGCGGGCTTCGCCGTCTTCGGGCCCGGCGGCGAGGCCGCACGGCTCGAGGGGTCGAAGGCCTTCGCAAAGGAGATCATGGCGCTCGCCGAGGTGCCCACAGCCATGGCCCACATCTGCACCACCCGTGAGCAGGTCGACGAGGCGCTGCAGATGTTCCCCGCCCCCTACGTCGTCAAGGACGACGGTCTGGCGGCCGGCAAGGGCGTCGTCGTGACAGGCGACCTTGAGGAGGCGCGGGATCACGCGTACGCGTGCCTCGAGGCGGGCAGCTCGGTCCTCATCGAGGAATACCTCGACGGGCAGGAGATCTCTCTGCTCTGCGTCTGCGACGGCAGGACCGTCATCCCGCTCGAACCCGCTCAGGACTTCAAGAGGCTCAAGGACGGCAACGAGGGGCCGAACACGGGCGGGATGGGCGCATACTCTCCGCTGCCGTGGGCCCCGGAGGGTCTGGTCGAGGAGACTCTCGACCGGGTCGCCTACCCCGTGATCCGCCAGATGGAGCGGATGGGCACGCCCTTCATCGGCATCCTCTATGTCGGTCTTGCGCTGACGAGCCGCGGCATCCGCGTCATCGAGTTCAACGTCCGGTTCGGCGATCCCGAGACGCAGGCGGTTCTTCCGCGCCTGCGCACGCCGCTGCCGGAGGTCCTCCTCGCGGCCGCCACCGGCAGGCTCGAGCACCTGCCTCCGCTCGAATGGGATCCCGGGGCTGTCGTCACCGTCGTCCTCGCAAGTGAGGGTTACCCGGGCCGGCTCCGGATCGGTGTCCCGGTCGAGTGCGAGGCGGACGACGTGCAGGCTGGGACGACGATGGAGGATGGGCAGATCGTCTCCTGTGGAGGGCGGGTGCTGTGCGTCCGCGGGTACGGCGACACGGTGGCCGAGGCCCGCGAGGACGCGTACGCGCGGATCCGCCCGTTCGACGGCGCCCAGTACCGAACCGATATCGCCGCCGGAGTCTGAGCCGCCGGCAGCGACTGGGGCGCCGGATTCACCGCGGTGGTGATATGGAGGACGGCGCGTGGCCGCGGGGTGTCTTCCTGCGGTGTTTCCGCAGGTTGGGGCAACGGATCGAGCCGTGAGAATCGAGACCGAAACCCCGGGCCGCACGTGGCCTTTCATGGGAAGATGACCCCATGAATCCCTCTCTCAACCTGCCGGGGTGGACGCACGTGAAGTCCGGCAAAGTGCGCGATCTCTATGCGCCCACCGAGCTGGCGACGCACGACGGGCGCGACACGGTTCTCATCGTGGCCTCGGACCGCATCTCCGCGTTCGACCACGTCCTGCCGACTCCCATCCCGAACAAGGGCAAGATCCTCACCGCCATGACGCTGTGGTGGTTTGAGCAGCTCGGGGATGTGACACCGAACCACTTCATCTCCACTGATGTTCCGGAGGCCGTCGAGGGGCGCGCGATGATCACCGAACGCCTCGAGATGGTGCCGGTCGAATGCGTCGTTCGTGGCTACATCACCGGATCGGCGCTGTCTGAGTACCGCAAGACGGGCGCCGTCTGTGGGATCGAGCTGCCCGATGGTCTCAAGGACAGCGACCGGCTCCCCGAGCCGATCTTCACGCCCGCCGCGAAGGCTGAGATGGGCGAGCATGACGAGAACATCACGTTCGACCGGGCGGAGCAGATGGTCGGCAGGGATGTTGCCCGTGCGCTGAGGGGCACGTCGATCGCCCTCTACCGTCGCGCTCGAGAGATCGCCGCCGACAGGGGGATCATTCTCGCGGACACGAAGTTTGAGTTCGGTCGGCGGATGCAGCCGGGGGAGTCCGGCCTCGTCCTCGGCGATGAGATCCTCACCCCGGACTCGTCGCGGTTCTGGGACGAGAGCGAGTACGTACCGGGCCGCCCGCAGCCGTCGCTCGACAAGCAGTACATCCGAGACTGGCTGACCTCCGACGAATCGGGCTGGGATCGGGTCTCCCAGCCGCCGGAGCTGCCCACTCACGTCGTCGAGAAGACGAAGGAGCGCTACGTCCGCGCCTACGAGCGGCTGACGGGGCGAACCTGGGAGGACTGATCGGTCAGCTCCGGCTCCGGGGGTGAACCCGGAAGGAGTGATCGCTCACCTCCCGCCCACAGGTCGAACCGGTCAGTGCGATAGGCCCCGCGAGGTCTAGAATCCCTGGTATGGGACGAATCATCGTAGAAGTCATGCCTAAGCCTGAAATCCTTGATCCTCAGGGTAAGGCCATTGCCGGAGCTCTCCCACACCAGGGCTTCACCGAATTCACCGACGTCCGCCAGGGCAAGCGCTTCGAGCTTGCCGTTGATGGTGCCGTCACAGAGGAGGCCCTCGCGGCCGCCAGGCGAGCGGCGGAGAACATGCTCTCCAACCCGGTCATCGAGGACGTTGTCGGCGTCTATGCGGAGGACCAGTGAAAGTCGGAGTCATCACCTTCCCGGGCACTCTCGACGAGGGGGACGCGCGGAGGGCTGTGAGGCTCGCCGGTGGCGAGCCCGTCGAACTGTGGCACGCGGATCGGGACCTCAAGGGTGTCGACGCGGTCATCATCCCCGGCGGCTTCTCCTACGGCGACTACCTTCGGTGCGGTGCCATCGCCGCCCTCGCCCCGGTCATGCAGGAGGTCATCGACCGCGCCAAGACGGGCATGCCCGTCCTCGGCATCTGCAACGGCTTCCAGGTCCTGTGCGAGTCGGGGCTCCTTCCCGGAGCGCTCGTCCGCAACGACCACCAGAAGTTCATCTGCCGCGAGCAGCGCCTGCGCGTCGAGTCCACCTCGACCGCATGGACGTCAGGATTCGCCGAGGGTGATGAGATCGTCATCCCGCTGAAGAACGGCGAGGGATCCTACCAGGCGCACGATGAGACGATCGCCGAGCTCGAGGGGGAGGGCCGCGTCGTGTTCCGCTACCTCGACGGCAACCCCAACGGCTCCCACAACGACATCGCCGGCATCGCAGACGAGACCGGCTCGATCGTCGGCCTCATGCCCCACCCGGAGCACGCCGTCGAGGCGGGCTTCGGCCCCGACTCGCAGGCCGGCATCCGCACAGGCACAGACGGCCTCGTCATCTTCCAGTCACTCATGGGGGTACTCCGATGATCCACGACACCGTAGACCGGGCCGCGGCGAGCCCCGATGAGGAGATGCCGTACGCGGCCCTCGGACTCAAGGACGACGAGTACGCCTACATCAAGGAGATCCTCGGCCGCAGGCCCACCAACGCGGAGCTCGCCATGTACTCCGTCATGTGGTCCGAGCACTGCTCCTACAAGTCCTCGAAGAAGCACCTCAAGGAACAGTTCGGGGCGAAGACGACCGAGGCGATGAAGAGGCATCTGCTCGTCGGCATGGGCCAGAACGCGGGCGTCGTCGACATCGGCGACGGCTGGGCCGTCACCTTCAAGGTCGAATCCCATAACTCCCCGTCCTACGTCGAGCCCTACCAGGGTGCGGCGACCGGCGTCGGCGGCATCGTTCGCGACATCATCGCCATGGGTGCACGCCCGGTGGCGGTCATGGACCAGCTGCGCTTCGGCGACCCGAATGAGGCCGACACGTGGCGCGTCGCCGGTGGTGCCATCTCCGGCATCGCCGGGTACGGCAACAGCCTCGGCCTGCCCAACATCGGCGGCGAGGTCGAATTCGACTCCTCCTACCAGGGCAACCCCCTCGTCAACGCGCTCGCGGTCGGCATCATGCGCCACGAGGACATCCACCTCGCCAACGCCGAAGGCGTCGGCAATAAGGTTGTCCTCTTCGGTGCCCGCACCGGCGGCGATGGCATCGGCGGCGCGTCGATCCTCGCCTCGGAGGCGTTCGACGGCGGCGTGCCGACGAAGCGGCCCTCCGTCCAGGTCGGCGACCCCTTCATGGAGAAGGTCCTCATCGAGTGCTGCATGGAGCTGTTCCGTGAGAACACGGTGGAGGCGATCCAGGACCTCGGTGCCGCCGGTATCTCCTGCGCCACCTCGGAGCTCGCTGCCAACGGCGGTTCGGGCATGCACGTCAACCTCGAAGAGGTGCTGCTGCGCGATCCCACGCTCAACGCGGGCGAGATCCTCATGAGCGAGTCGCAGGAGCGGATGATGGCGATCGTCTCGCCCGAGCGCCTCGACGACTTCATGGCGATCATCGACAAGTGGGAGGTCGAGGCCTCCGTCATTGGCGAGCTGACCGGCGACGGCAGGCTGACGATCGACCACGACGGCCACAGGATCGTCGATGTCGATCCGGCCACGGTCGCGATCGACAGCCCCGTCTACGATCGTCCCTACGAGCGGCCCTCCTGGCAGGACGCCCTCCAGGCCGACACGAGCGATCGGCTGACCCGCCCGGTCCCGGGTGAGGAGCTGCGGGACCAGATCATCGCGCTCCTCCACTCGCCGAACCAGGCGCCGAAGGATTGGGTGACGAGTCAGTACGACCGCTTCGTCCGCGGCAACACCGCGCTCGCCCAGCCGGACGACGCGGGTGTCATCCGCGTCGACGAGGAGACGGGGCGCGGCGTCGCCATCGCGACCGACGCCAACGGCTGGTACACGAAGCTCGACCCCTACGAGGGTGCGCGCCACGCACTCGCCGAGTCCTACCGCAACGTTGCCACCGTCGGTGCGACACCGCTCGCGGTGACGGACTGCCTCAACTTCGGCAACCCGGAGAAGCCCGAGCTCATGTGGCAGCTCGTCAAGGCGATGGAGGGTCTCGCGGACGGCTGCGCCGAGCTCGGGATCCCCGTCACCGGCGGCAATGTCTCGCTCTACAACTCGTCCGGCGACGAGTCGATCAACCCGACCCCGGTCGTCGGCATGCTCGGCGTCCTCGATGACGTCGCCGTCGCACGGCCGTCCGGGTGGGCGGAGGAGGGCCTCGCCATCGTCGCCCTCGGCGACGTCGCCGACGAGCTCGACGGCTCTGCCTGGGCGCGCACGATCCACAGCCACCTCGGCGGCGTCCCGCCGCGCGTGGATCTGGGTCGTGAGGCGGCACTTGGTCGCGTCCTCATCGCACTTGCGGAGGCGGATGTGACGAGGGCTGCGCACGATGTGTCGAACGGCGGCCTCATCCAGAGCCTGACGGACATGGTGCTCCGCAACCGCGTGGGCGCCTCGGTCGACCTGTCGGCCCTCGCGGTGGACGACTTCGTCGCACTGTTCTCGGAGTCGCAGGCCCGGGCCGTCATCGCCGTTCCCGAGGAGCTGCTCCCGGCCGTCCACGCCGCCGCTGAGGCGGAGGGTGTGTTCGCCGCACGGATCGGCACGACGGGCGGTGATCGGCTCGTCATTCAGGGTGAAGGGACGTATTCGTTCCTTCTCGATGAGCTCGTCGGTCCCACTCCTCGGGCACCGCAGAAGTAGGTATTGCCAAGCGGTTTCCTCACCCGATAGGGTGCACTCCCGCGCGCAGGCCCCCTCCAGAGAGACAGTAAGAATAGAAGTGCCTGATCTTCTCGAATGGTTTGACCCACACAGCGATCGACCCCTGAACAGTCGGTCAGGTGCCGTGAGTGTTCCCGAAAGGTTCTGACTCACACTCTGATCGACCAGCGTGTCTTTCCCCGGACCTGTCGACCATTCGAGAACACTCACGGCGAGGCTTTCGCCTCGCCGTGATCATGTGACTCAAGAAGGGCCTGAACACCTTTTCTCTTTACTGTCTTGTCCAGGTTACCGGTCGATACGAAAGCACCACAAACAATGCACATCGATTGGAGAAACCTCATGACCTCACAACCTTTCATCACTGTCGTTGGTGGCGTAGACACCCACAAAGACCTGCATGTTGCTGCGGTAGTTGATCAGCACGACCGGGTACTCGCAACCGAATTCTTTCCTACGACCAGGCATGGGTACAAGCTGCTCGTGCACTGGTTACGCTCCTTCGGACAGATCGCCAGGATCGGGGTGGAATGCACCGGCACCTATGGGGCGGGCCTGTTGCGCTACCTCCACGCACAAGATATCGAAGTACTCGAAGTCACCGGCCCCGACCAAGCCCTCCGAAGGCGCAAAGGCAAAGACGACACCCTCGATGCAGAGAATGCTGCTCACGCAGCCTATGCCCGGGTGCGTGCCGTGACCCCGAAAACCCGTGACGGGCTGGTTGAATCCCTACGGGTGTTGAAAGTGTCCCGTAAAACTGCGGTCGCTGCCAGACGAGTCGCGTTACAGATGATCCGCATGAACATCGTGTCAGCACCAGACGAACTCCGTGACCAGCTGCGCACCCTGACTCGCATGAAACTCATCCGCACCCTAGCCGCATGGCGACCAGATCTCACGAAGTATCGCGATGTCACTGGCGCGTACAAGATCGCTTTGAAATCCCTTGCACGTAGGTACCTGGAACTCACTGATGAGATCGCTGATCTTGATGTCATGATCAAAAACATTGTTGATCATCTCGCCCCAGACCTCATCAAAAAACCAGCGGTCGGCTATGAGTCTGCAGCTCAGCTGCTGATCACTGCGGGAGACAACCCCGACCGGCTGACTTCAGAAGCCGCGTTCGCAGCATTGTGTGGGGCGAGCCCGATCCCGGCATCATCAGGCAAAACACACCGTCACCGGCTCAACAGGGGTGGTGACCGGCAAGCCAACTCTGCCCTGCACATCATCGCGATCGGCAGACTCAGAACCGACCCGAGAACCCAGGACTATGTGGCGAAGAAACTCTCCGAAGGGCACTCCAAAATGGAAGCCCTCAGGTGCGTGAAACGATACCTCGCACGGGAAATGTTCTACGCGCTCAAAACCAGAACCCAGGTAATCAATCAGACGCAGATTGCTGCTTGACACTTAGAAGGGCGTCAGGGGCAGGCGCGCGGGAGCGCCGTTTTTCCGCCACTTCTTCCGAATCGTCCGATAACCGCGAGAAATCAACGGAAGATCGCGAAAATGTGGAGTATTTCGCAGTGGACATGGATAGGTCGAGTTCTTCTGATGAACTAACGTTCTTGCCATGAGTAGCACTGCGAATAACTACATTGAGTCAGTCCTCGACAGACTGGCCGTTCGTAACCCAGGCGAGGCGGAGTTCCACGAAGCCGTCGCGGGTGTGCTGACAACTCTGGCGCCCGTCCTCGAGCAGCATCCCGAGTACCAGGACGAGGCAATCCTCGAGCGAATCGTTGAGCCTGAGCGAGTCATCCACTTCCGCGTCCCGTGGATTGACGACGAGGGCACGTACCACGTCAACCGTGGATACCGCGTCCAATTCAACTCGGCCCTCGGCCCCTACAAGGGTGGCATCCGCTTCCACCCGACCGTCTCGGCATCAATCGTCAAATTCCTCGGCTTCGAACAGATCTTCAAGAACGCCCTCACCGGCCAGCAGATCGGCGGCGGCAAGGGCGGCTCGGACTTCAACCCGGCCGGCCGGTCCAACACTGAGATCATGCGCTTCTGCCAGTCGTTCATGACCGGCCTCTACCGCAACATCGGCGCGAGCATGGACATCCCCGCCGGCGACATCGGCGTGGGCGGCCGCGAGGTCGGCTACATGTACGGCCAGTACAAGAGGCTCGTCGGCCAGTTCGAAGCCGGCGTCCTCACCGGTAAGGGCGTGGGATGGGGCGGCTCGCGCGTCCGCACGGAGGCGACCGGTTACGGACTCGTCGCCTTCACCCGGGAGATGCTCAAGACCCGCGGCGAGGACCTCGAGGACCAGACAGTCTCCGTCTCCGGCTCGGGCAACGTCGCGATCTACGCGATCGAGCGCCTCATCCAGCTCGGCGCCCGCCCCGTCACCTTCTCCGACTCCTCCGGCTGGGTCTACGACGCCGACGGCGTCGACCTCGACCTCCTCAAGGAGATCAAAGAGGTCTACCGCGGCCGTGTCGCCGACTACGTGGAGGAGCGGCCCCGCGCCGAGTTCCACCAGCGCGGCTCCATCTGGGACGTGCCCGTCGACATTGCGCTCCCGTCCGCCGTGCAGCACGAGATCAACGCCGACCACGCCCGCGCCCTCATCAAGAACGGCGTCAAGGCCGTCGCCGAGGGCTCGAACATGTCGACCACCGCGGACGGCGTCGACGTGTTCGACGACTCCGACATCCTCTACGGCCCCGGCAAGGCTGCGAACGCGGGCGGCGTGGCTGTCTCCGCGCTGGAGATGCAGCAGAACTCGGCACGCCAGTCGTGGACCGCTGAGGACGTCGCGGGACGCCTCGACGCCATCATGGAGGACATCCACACCCAGTGTGCGGAGCACTCCATGCAGTACACCGGCCGACCCGACAACTACGTCGCGGGCTCCAACGCCGCGGGCTTCGTCCGCGTCGCGGACGCGATGATCGCGCAGGGTCTCGTCTAAGACAAACAATGGAAGGAGGCGGCGGGCCATAGGCCCGCCGCCTCTTCTCTTCTTCTGGTGCGACGCTCCTCCCGGGAGCTCCTTGGATCCGTCTGCGCGCGGTGGTGGAGATGCGGGCCCCGCCGTGGCGGGGCCCGCATGGATCAGAGTCAACCGTTGAGGACGGCGAGGGCCGCCTGACGGGCTCCGTTCGGGTCGCTCGCCTCGAGAACGGCCGCAGCCGCCTCCCGGCACTGCTCGAGGGTGACCGTGGCGAGCCTGGATCCGACGTAGGGGATCGCGCCGGACGCCATCGACAGCGAGGTCACTCCCATGCCGATGAGGACCGCGGCGAGGTTCGGGTCGGCCGCGGCCTCACCGCAGACTCCGACGGGCTTGCCGTGGCGGATGCCGGCCTGGGCCACGTGGTTGATGAGGGTGAGGACGGCGGGCTGCCAGTTGTCCGTGTAGGTCGCGAGATTCGCGTTGCCGCGGTCGGCGGCCATGACGTACTGGGTGAGGTCGTTCGTGCCGATCGAGACGAAGTCGATCTCCTCGAGGAACTGGTCGATCATGATCGCGGCCGACGGGACCTCGATCATGATGCCGGCGGTGAGGCCGTGCTCGCGGATCATCGACGCGAACCAGCGGGCCTCGGCGACGGTCGAGACCATGGGGGCCATGATCCAGCTCGGGCCATCGTGCCGCTTGGCGGACTGGACGAGGGCCTCGATCTGGCGGGTGAGCAGGCCCATGTCGATACCGGAGGTGCGCAGCCCGCGCACGCCGAGGGCCGGGTTCTCCTCATCGGGGACGGAGGCGAAGGCCACCGGCTTGTCCGACCCGGCGTCGAGCGTGCGGACGACGATCTTCTGGCCGGGGAAGTGCCGGAACACGGAGCTGTAGATCTCGACCTGCTCCTCGACCGAGGGCTCGGTCGGGGTGTTGAGGAAGGAGAGCTCCGTGCGGAGGAGGCCGATGCCGGCCGCCTCGGACGCCTCGGCGCGTGCGGCGCCCGGCTCGTCCTGGACGTTGGCGAGGATCTCGACGGTGTGGCCGTCCTTCGTCTGTGCGGGGCTATGCCACTCCCGGGCGAGCCTGCGCCTCTCGGCGTCGATCCTCGCGAGCGCCTCGGCCTCCTCATGGTCGGGATCGACCGAGAACTCACCGGAGTCGCCGTCCATGATGAGGTCGACGCCCTCCGGGACCTCGGAGAGGGTTCGGGCGGCGACGATGCAGGGGATGCCGAGCTGGCGGCAGATGATCGACGTGTGGGAGGTGGGCCCGCCGAGTCGTGTGATGATGCCGTGGATGAGATCAGGGTCGAGGCCCGCGGTGTCCGCGGGTGCGAGATCGTCGGCGAGGAGAATGACGGGCTCGTCCGGCACGGGTACACCCGGCTCCGGTTCGCCCCGCAGCTCGGCGATGACACGATTCCTCATGTCGAGCAGGTCGGTTCGACGCTCGGCCATGAGGCCGCCGGCCTGTTCGAAGATCTCGACGAACATCTGGGTCGCCTGGGCGACTGCCTGAACGGCGGGTGTCCCGGAGTCGATCCTCTTCGACACCTCGCGGCGCCAGCCCTTATCGGCCGCGAAGCCCGCGGAGACGGCGAGGATGTCCGAGGCGGTGCCGACGGTGTTGGCGGCGCGGTCCCTCAACCGCTGCGCCACCGCGTCGGCCGACGCCGCGAAGTGGTTCTTCTCGCTCTCGCGCGATTCCGCTGGGATGGTTTCGGCCGTCTCCTCGGGTTCGGGGACTGACCGGCTCCAGGCGGTCTTCGCGTACGAGACGCCCGGTACGACCGGAGTCCCGTAGAGGGTGAGCGACGCTTTCATTCGTGGTCCTTCCCGAATGCAGAGAGTATGTGGTTTTTATGCATTGTATCGGCGTCGCGGGACTGCCCGGGAGGTGACCACGTCTCGGGCGGCGGGGTCTCTGCGCTGGTCGCAGGCGGAATTTCGCCGAAGAATGGCCCAGGCGAAGCGGTTCCTCAAAGTTAACCCGCCGTACATCAATCGCATGTAGGTTGGAATGTGCCATAGATTACTCCAGAGATAAGGATGTATGTGATGCGAATTCACCTACAGGGCACAAAACGCCCCCTTGCTGTGACCGCTGCGACGGCAATCGCCGCGCTGGGCATCGTTGCCCCGGCGGCTGCTGCACCGGCTGACGAGGACCGCGAAACCACAGCGGTCGTCGACACACCAGCACCCGAGACAGACGCCCCCGCCGAGGACACCACCGGTGAGGCCCCGGCCCCGGACGAGACCCCGGCAGTCGTTGAGACTGAGACTGGCGACGCAGATGTCGCTCCGCTGAACACCAATACCGAGCCCGTCACGATTGACATCCTCGGAATCACAGACTTCCACGGCTACATCGAGAACATGCCGTTCCTGCAGACGCAGATGGACGTGATCCGCACGTCGAACCCGAACACCCTCTTCGCCTCCGCCGGTGACAACATCGGCGGTTCGGCCTTCGTGTCCTCGATCGCGCAGGATGTCCCAACGCTCGACGTCCTCGACGCCATGGGCCTCGATGTCTCGGCCGTCGGCAACCACGAGTTCGATAAGGGTTACGCGGACCTCAGGGATCGCGTCCTTCCCCTCATCGACTTCGAGTACCTCGGCGTCAACGTCGACGGCGCGCCCGAGATCAACACGCCTCCCTACTCGATCGTCAACATCGACGGCGTCGACGTGGCCTTCGTCGGCACCGTCACCGAGACGACTCCGACGATCGTCGCGGCCGACGGCATCGAGGGACTCACGTTCCAGGACCCGGTCGCCAAGACCAACGAGGTGGCGGCTGCACTCAAGGACGGCGACGACGCCAATGGTGAAGCCGATGTCGTCGTCTCCCTCTTCCACGAGGGCGACTCGGTCGCCGTTGGCATGTCGGAGGACGTTGACCTGGTCTTCGCCGGTCACACTCACATCCAGAACGTGTCCGAGACCGTTGCCGGCGCGCCGATCATCCAGGCCGGCCAGTACGGTCAGGCATTCGGTCACGCGACGCTGACCGTCGACGCCGAGGGCGTCGTCACGGTCGACGAGGCGGCGATCATCGAGCTCGACGAGTCGGTCACCCCGGATGCCACCATCCAGGCCATTGTCGATGACGCGATTGAGCAGGCCGAGGTCCTCGGCGCTGAGGTTCTCGCGGAGATCACCGAGAACGCCTACCGCGGAACGAACAGCGGCTCAGATATGGGCGCCAACCGTGGCACCGAGTCCTCGATGGGCAACCACCTCGCCAACGCCGCCCTCATGACGGTCAATTCGACCGCTGTCGGCGCCGACTTCGGCATCATCAACCCGGGCGGTGTCCGCGCGGACATGGACCAGGACGGCGATGGCGTCGTCACCTACGGCGAGGCGTACTCGACCCAGCCGTTCGGCAACACGGTCGGCTCGATCGACCTCACCGGCGAGCAGGTCTACACCATGCTCGAGCAGCAGTTCCAGCCCGGCGCCTCGCGCCCGGTCCTGCGCCTCGGCCTGTCGGACAACGTGACCTACACGTACAACCCCCTCGCCGCTGACGGCGGAGACATCATCGATGTCTGGATCGATGGCGTCCCGGTCGATCGGGCAGCCACCTACACCGTCGCGTCGAACACCTTCCTCCTCGGCGGCCAGGATGGCTTCACAGTCTTCCGTGAGGGCACGAACTTCCGCGAGACCGGCATCGTCGACCTCGAGGGCTACGTCAACTACCTCATCGCCGGCGAGGCCGACGTGCTGCCCCTGGGCCAGCGCTCGATCGGCATGCAGGCCGACCTCACCGCGGGCAAGACCGGCACGGTCGACCTGTGGTCGCTGACCTACACCGCTCTCGAGGAGAAGCCGACCACGGTTACGCTCCACCTCAACGGCACCGAGGTCGGATCCTCCGACATCAACACCGATGTCACCCCGAACCTCGACAACACCGGCAGCGCGAGCGTCTCGTTCGCTGTTCCGGGCAACGCACCGGCAGACTCGGAGCTCCGCATCGTCACCACCTTCGAAGGCGGCGCCGTCGACACTGATGTGACCGTCCCGGTCACGGTGGCCCCGGCGGTCGTCCCCTCGGTCGGCAACTGGTTCTATGTCTCCAACGACTGGACCTCGACTGTCGCCGACACCGAGTTCAGCTTCGGCCGCGTGGGCGATGAGGTTCTCGTGGGCGATTGGGATGGCGACGGCGATGACACATTCGCTGTCCGTCGCGGCACCACCTTCTACGTGACGAACGAGCTCAAGGGCGGCGACGCCGAAACCTCGTTCGTCTACGGACGCCTCGGTGACGAGGTCGTCGTGGGTGACTGGGATGGCGACGGCTCCGACACCTTCGGTGTCCGCCGTGGCAACACCTTCTACCTCATGAACGAGCTCAAGGGCGGCAAGGCCGAGGTCCAGTTCGACTACGGCCGGGTCGGCGACGAGGTCTTCACGGGCGACTGGGACAACGACGAGGTCGACACGATCACCGTCCGTCGCGGCAACACGTTCTACGTCAACAACGAGCTCATCGGCGGCAACGCCACGATCTCGTACAACTACGGACGCACCGGCGACATGGCGATTGCGGGCGACTACGACGGTGATGGCTACGACACCATCTCGGTCCGTCGCGGCAATGTCTTCTTCATCAACAACGCGCTTGAGGGCGGCCCCGCCGACCTGGAGCTCGCCTACGGTCGCGCCGGTGACGATGTCTTCGTCGGCGACTGGGATGGCGATGGAGTCGACACCCCGGCCGTGCGCCGATAACTGATCCCGCTCCGGCGGATAGCAGACAGGGACGCCCACCGCTCGGTGGGCGTCCCGCTATTGTGAGGGCTATGAAGCGACGCATTGAGCCGGGGATCGTCGATGGGCTGTTCGCCCGCCTGTTGGCGGGTGAGGAGCTGACGATGGCAGAGAAGCGGACCGCGGGTCGGGGCGCCCTCGAGGAGCTCGCAGCCCTCCGCCCTGGGAAGGCCGTCGAGGTGCGGGTGCCCTACGTCGGGGCTGTTCAGGTGATCGGCGGCCCGACCCACCGGCGGGGCACCCCACCCAACGTTGTCGAGATCGATCTCGAGACCTGGCTCGATCTCGCGTGCGGACGGACAGGATGGGATGATGCTGTTCGTGCAGGTAAAGTGGGAGCGTCTGGCATCCGGGCGGACCTCAGTGAGGCACTGCCGTTATTTCGAGGAAGGCAGCCATGACTGACGAGGAATTCTACGTGACCGACCCGCGGCGCGCCCCCAAGTACGGCCGCTTCATGCTCGTCGGCGCGATCCTCGGCGCACTTGTCGGGATCCTTCTCGTCCAATTCGGTCCGAACGCGGGCCGCTACGAGCTGAGCGACGTGACGTTCGCAGTGCTTCTTCTCACCGTGCCGATCGGATTCGCCCTCGGCGCCCTGACAGCGCTTCTCCTCGACCGGAGATCGCTCAAGAAGACGTCCGAATAGCGGTCGGTTATGGCTCAGCGCATCGTCGGCGTCAACGTCGCACACCCGAGAGAGGTTCTCGCCGCGATGGCGGGCCTGCGCGACAGGCTGGGTATCTCCGTCGACTATCCTGCCGAGGCTGTGGCCGACATTCGACCAGTCGACCTGTCGGTGCTGCCCGATCATCGCGACATTCCCTTCGTCACGATCGATCCGCCGGATGCGGCGGATCTCGACCAGGCGCTCCACCTCTCGCGGGAGGGTGACGGCTACCTCGTGCGCTATGCGATCAGCGCGGTCGGTCTCTTCATCGAGCCGGGCGGCACCCTCGACCGTGAGGTCCACGCCCGAGGCGTGACGCTCTACGGCCCCGACGGGTCCATCCCACTTCATCCGCGAGAGCTTGCCGCGGGAGTCGCATCGCTCCTCGAGGGCGAAGACCGCCCCGCCTACCTCTGGAACCTCCACCTCGACAAGGCGGGCGGTCTCCAGCACGCCACAGTCGAGCTCGCCCAGGTGCGATCGCGTGCCCAGCTCACCTACCGGCAGGTGCAGCGCGCCCACGAGGGTGACGGGACCCTGCCGGGCCAGGTGCCGGCGGACCTCACCGAGCTGCTGTCCGAGGTGGGTCGGCTCCGCATTGAGCGGGAGATCGCCCGCGGAGGAGTCTCCCTCGACCTGCCGGAACAGCTCATCGAGGCGACCAACGGAGGATTTCAACTCGCCTACCGCGGCACGACGGACGTCGATGAGTGGAATGCGCAGATCTCCCTCCTGACGGGCATGGCAGCGGCGCGGATGATGAAGAAGGCCGGGATCGGCATTCTCCGCACGCTTCCCCCGGCTCGCGAGAAGGACTACGTGAGGCTCCGCCAGGTGGCGACCGCACTCGACCTCGAGTGGCCGGCTGACATGGACTACCCGACCTTTGTCCGATCCCTCGACTCCTCGAACGCTGGCCACGCCGCGTTCCTCAACGAGGCGGCGGGACTCTTCCGGGGCGCCTCCTACCTGGCCCTGCCGGCGAAGTCGACCGGCGGTGAGTCGGACGAGCCGGCTGAGGGCGCGGCTGGTGACGACACTCGAGGTGACAGACAGACCGGCCACGCTGCCATCGCCTCCATCTACTCCCACGTGACAGCGCCCCTGCGGCGCCTCGTCGACCGGTATGCGCTTGAGGTGTGCCGCTGCATCTGTGCCGGCGAGGACGTGCCGGCGTGGGTGACGGAGGCGCTGCCCACGCTGCCGAAGACGATGGCCAGGGCGGGCCAGCGCGCGGCGGCCTACGAGCGCGGTGCCGTCAACGCCCTCGAGGCGCTCATCCTCTCCGGCCGGGAGGGTGAGATCTTCCGCGGCGTCGTCATCGACACGGACAGCAATGGTGAGCCGCTCGGGATCGTCATGCTCCGTGAGCCTGCTGTTGAGGCCGTCATCCACGGGGAGGACCTCCCGATCGGGAAAGACATCTCGGTCAGGCTCGTCAAAGTCAGCCCCGAGGGGCCCCAGTTCCACCATGTAGAGGAGAGACATGAACGGTGACGGTCGATTGACCGACGTCCTTGATCCCGAGGAGAAGGCACAGGACGAGTGCGGCGTCTTCGGGGTGTGGGCACCGGGGGAGAACGTCGCGAGCCTGACCTACTTCGGGATCTACGCACTTCAGCACCGCGGTCAGGAATCCGCCGGCATCGCCGCCTCGAACGGGAAGCAGATCCTCGTCTACAAGGACATGGGTCTCGTGTCCCAGGTGTTCAACGAGGACCATCTGCGGCCGCTTGCTGGCCACATCGCCGTCGGCCACGTCCGGTACGCGACCACGGGGAGATCGGCCTGGCGCAACGCCCAGCCAACCCTTGGCCCGACCCCGTACGGCACGATCGCGCTCGCGCACAACGGCAACCTCGTCAACACGCAGGAACTCATGGAGAGCGTGCGGGAGAAGTCCGGTGAGGACCTCACGGGCGAGCTCGGCCGCGGATCCTCGACGGACACGGCCGTCATGACGGCCCTGCTCGGCTGCCTCGACGAATACGGCTCCCTCGAAGAGGCGGCGATGGGGGTGCTGCCGACACTGCGGGGCGCCTTCTCGCTCGCGTTCATGGACGAGACCACGCTCTACGCGGCCCGCGACCCCTACGGCTTCCGGCCGCTCGTGCTCGGCAGGCTCGCCTCCGGCTGGGTTGTCGCCTCCGAGACCGCCGCCCTCGATATCGTCGGTGCGACCTACGTCCGTGAGATCGAGCCCGGTGAGCTTCTCGCCATCGATGAGAGCGGCGTCCGCTCGCAGCGCTTCGCGGATGCCACGCCTCGCGGCTGCATCTTCGAGTACGTCTACCTGGCCAGGCCCGACACGACGATCGCCGGACGCAGCGTCAACGCGGCGAGAAACGAGATGGGAATGGTGCTCGCCCGTGAGCACCCCGTGGACGCGGACATCGTCATCGCCACACCCGACTCGGGCACCCCCGCCGCGATCGGCTACGCCCAGGAATCGGGCATCCCCTTCGCCCAGGGCCTTGTGAAGAACGCCTACGTGGGCCGCACCTTCATTCAGCCCACGCAGACCATGCGCCAGCTCGGCATCCGGCTCAAACTCAACCCGCTGCGTGAGGTCATCGAGGGCAAGCGCCTCGTCGTCGTCGACGACTCGATCGTCCGCGGCAACACCCAGCGTGCGCTTGTGCGGATGCTGCGGGCCGCGGGCGCCGCCGAGATCCACGTCCGGATCTCCTCACCGCCGGTCACGTGGCCCTGCTACTTCGGCATCGACTTCGCAACCCGCGCCGAACTCATCGCATCCGGCCTCACGATCGAGCAGATCAGAGCCTCGATCGAGGCGGACAGCCTCGGCTTCATCTCCGAAGAGGGCATGATCGCCGCCACCACCGTCCCCGAGCATCGCCTCTGCACGGCATGCTTCACGGGGAAGTACCCGCTCCCGGTCGACCACGCACGAGCGGCGGCCGGGCTTGACCCCTTGTCGGAGGACTCATGAAGATCACCTATTCGCAGGCAGGCGTCGACACCGAGGCAGGTGACCGCGCAGTGGAGCTCATGAAGTCTGCTGTCGCACGCACACATGGCCCGGCCGTTGTTGGGGGAGTCGGCGGTTTCGCGGGTCTTCTCGACGCCTCCGCACTCCTCGCCTACAGGAAGCCGTACCTCGCGACATCGACGGACGGCGTCGGCACCAAGGTTGCCATTGCGCAGGCGCTCGACATCCACGACACGATCGGCCAGGACCTTGTCGGCATGGTCGTCGACGATATCGTCGTCGTCGGGGCGAAGCCCCTCCTCATGACCGATTACATCGCCTGCGGGAAGGTCGTTCCGGAGCGGATCGCCGACATCGTCCGCGGCATCGCCGACGCCTGCGCATCGATCAATACGCCGCTGCTCGGCGGCGAGACCGCCGAGCACCCCGGCCTCCTCGGCGAGAATGAATACGACGTGGCGGGGGCGGCCACCGGCGTCGTCGAAGCCGACGCCGTGCTCGGGCCCGAGCGTGTCCGCGAGGGCGACGTCATCATCGCCATGGCGTCCTCCGGCATCCACTCGAACGGCTACTCCCTCGTCCGGAAGGTCCTCGAGGTCAACGGCTGGGACTACACGAAGCACGTCGACGATCTCGGCCGGACCATCGGCGAGGAGCTTCTTGTCCCGACCAGGCTCTACACGAACGTGTGCCTCGAGGTCGCCGACCGCGCCCACGCCTTCTGCCATGTCACGGGCGGCGGACTCGCCGCGAACCTTGCGCGGGTCCTCCCGCAGGGTCTCCTCGCCGAGGTCCAGCGGTGGGAGGTCCCCCCGATCTTCAAGGTGATCGCCGACCTCGGAGGTGTGCCGACCGCGGACCTCGAGGGGACGCTCAATCTTGGGATCGGCATGCTGGCGATTCTTCCCCAGGAGCACGGCCAGGCCGTCATCGACACCTGCGTCGCCGCGGGTATTCCCGCGTGGGAGGCCGGCCGGGTCTTGGCAGACGACGGCGGCCAGGCGCTGCGCGGCGCGAAGGGCGTGCAGGGCGGCGGTGTCCGCCTGACGGGTCAGTACGCGGGACTCTAGACACCGAACGAGAATGGGCTCGCAGCAAAAGCTGCGAGCCCATTCAATGAGGGAAAAGGCTTGGGGCGCGGATGATATCCGCGCCCCAACTCAGCCTCAGCCCCGACTCAGACGGCGCCTTCTTCGTCCTCATCGGTGTAGTAGCCGTACTCGTAATCCGAGTACTCCTCGTCGACATCGTCCGGCTCTTCTTCGGCGATGGCACTTTCCCTCGAGACAAGCTCACGCTCCAGCGCACGGTAATCAGTATCCGGGCTGGTGTACTTCAGATTGCGAGCGACCTTGCGCTGCTTGGCCTTCTGACGGCCGCGCCCCATGGCGTCGACCCCCCTCAACTAGTTCGGTCAGTTACATGCCCTCAGAGTATAACGACGGCACTCCAGATTCTACGTCACGCCAGGCAATTCCAGAATTCGGGACCTTGGACCCCGGAATAACCTGGCATTTACTGCGAATCTGGACACAGCGTCCGTGAAGCTGAGGAGGACCAATGCACACACAGACCGAAACAGACCTGCTGACGCCGTCACAGGTTGCCGCGCTGTTCCACGTTGACCCGAAAACGGTCACGCGTTGGGCCAATGCAGGGAAGCTGTCATCGATTCGCACGCTCGGGGGGCACCGTCGCTTCCGGAGGGACGAGGTCGAGCGGCTTCTCGAATCAACAGTCAGGCGTTAGCCGACCAGCTGCGCTGAGAATAGTGGAATGGAGGGGCGATGACGCCCCTCCATTCTTCATGCCCTGGTGTCGCCCTACTTCTTGAAGATGAGAAAGACGGCGAGAGCCGCTGTTGCGGCAGCGGCGGCAAGGATCCCGATTGCGGTCGAGTCGCCTTCGCTCGCGTCGGTCGGGACGGCCTTCGCCTTGGCGAGGAACTCGTTCGCCTTTGCCTTGGCCTCCTCAGCCGCGGCGGCGGCGTTGGCCTTCGGGTCAAGGCGCGTCGAGAGCTCGTTGACGACGTCGGTCAGCTCCTGGCGGGTGCGCTGAAGGTCGGCCTCGATGTCGGCCGCGCTGCGCTTGGGTGCTTCACTCATCGGTGGCCAGTCCCTTCTTCGCTGCTTCGATGTCGTTGATGAGCCCGGACTTGGGGTCGACGACATACTCGTTCGATTTCTTGATGCTCTTGATGCCGACAAGAGCGAGGATTGCGCAGATCAGGAGAAGAACGAAGCCGACGATAAGGGCGGAGAGCCACAGCGGCAGTGCGTTGGCGATGCCCCAGACGGCGGCGAGGAGGAGAATGCCGAAGGCGTAGAGAGCGAGTACGCCGGCCGCAGCCAGGAGGCCTGCACCGACTCCGAGCTTCTGAGCCTTCGCGGCAGCCTGCACCTTCGCCAGTTCGATCTCATCCCGAATCAGGCGGGAGAAGCGCTCGCTGATGCCGGCAACAAGCTCGCCGATCGAGCGGGGATTCTGCTTCTCCTCAACGGGGGGCAGTGTCGACCCGCCGAGGTCCGATGGGACCGCGGGTCCCCTGTTCTCGTGTTCGGATGCTGTCACCGTCCATCTCCTTCCGATGAACTCGTCGATAGATCTCCCTCACTCTATCGCGATAACACTGCCAGCGCGCGCCTCAATACTTCGCTCTCGAGAGAACGGCCCTCAAATTTCCGGTGATACATTTCCAAACCGCGAAGGTCTGTTTGGAGAAACAGGTCACACCACCTGCGCATCTATGGCAGGTTGGGAGAGATTCACTAAAAGTGTCTCGGTTGGTCTAGTTAAAGAGGACGGACATATGAAATCATCTCTGAACAGGAGATTGGCGATGATCGGCGCCGGAGCGCTGATCGTTTCGCCGGTATGGGCGATACCCGCCCAGGCGGCTCCGGACGGCAGCGACGTCGTCATCAACGAGGTATATACCCGAGGCGGATCGTCAGGTCAGCCGTACACTCACAAGTTTGTCGAGCTCTACAATCCTACAGAGCAGACGATCGATCTCAGCAGTATGTCGCTTCAGTATTTCGCGGAAACGAGCGCGGACGCGAATGCGACCGTCATTACTTTTAGTGGGAAGTCCATCGAAGCGGATGGCTACTTCCTCATCCAGCTCAACAGCAATGGGTCCAACGGCACGGCACTTCCCACGCCGGATGTCACGTCAAGCTTGGCTCCTAGCGGCACTACGGGATCATTCGGGCTTGTCGATGGAACGAGTAGGCTTACCGGAGTTCCATCTGGCAACAGGGCCGGCGACCCAGTGTTCGTTGATTTCGTAGGCTGGGGCGGATCCAATAAGTTCGAGACGGCAGTCGCTGCCTACCCCGGTACAAACACGTCGACTCCAGGTTCGATCACCCGTACAAATGGCGTCGACACTGACAATAATTCTGTCGATTTCACTTTGGTCTCGGCACCTACCCCGCAGAACTCCGCTGGCACCGGTGGTGGCACCGACCCCGATCCGGATCCTGATCCGGATCCCACAACTGTCACGATCGCCGAGATCCAGGGCACCGGTAGCGCGACGCCTCTCAACGGCCAGAAGGTCACGACCGATGGCGTTGTCACGGCCGTGTACCCGACCGGCGGCTTCAACGGATTCTACATGCAGACCCCGGGCACTGGTGGAGAGATCGGCGATGCGTCGCACGGCATCTTCGTCTACACGGCTTCCGCCCCCACCGTCGAGGTCGGACAGTACATCTCCGTCACGGGCACGGCCGGTGAATACTACACGCTGACGCAGCTCTCCAGCCCGACCATCACCGTGCTGGATGAGGCATTCGAGGCACCGACTCCCGCGGTCGTCACGCCTGTTGACCTCACGACGGACGCTCAGCGCGAGCGCCTCGAGGGCATGCTGCTTGATGTTGCCGAGGTGCAGTTCACCGTCACCGATACGTACGAGACCAACCGATACGGTTCGGTCGCGCTTGCGATGGACGATGCTCCGCTCCCCACCGCGACGGACATCTACCACCCGGTTCACGAGAAGGCTCTGCACGATGCCCTCGTCGCCGAGAACCTGCAGAAGATGATCACGCTGGATGATGGTACGTCGCGCGATTACACGAGTTTCAGCAACAACAACCACCAGCTCCCGCTGCCTTACATCAGCATCACCGATCCGGTTCGCGTCGGCGCCGACGCCCAGATCAACGAGCCGGTCATCCTCGACTACCGCTTCCAGTGGAACCTTCAGCCCACGGTGCCGGTGACGGGCGAGAACGACGACTTCGTCGCGTTCGAGAACACCCGGGTGGCTGACGCCCCCGTGGTCGGCGGAGATGTCACCATCGCCACCTTCAACGTTCTCAACTACTTCACCACCCTCGGTACCGACCTTGTTGGATGCACCTCCTACAACGACCGTCAGGGCAACCCGATCACGGTGAGGGGTGGCTGCCAGGCTCGCGGTGCGTTCAACGCAGAGAACCTTGCACGCCAAGAGGGCAAGATCGTCTCCGCCATCCAGGAGCTCGACGCCTCCATCGTCGGCATCCAGGAGATCGAGATGTCTGCCGCATTCGGAAAGAACCGCGACGCGGCGCTTGCGGACCTGGTTGCAGCGCTCAACGCTGACGCCGGCTTCGACAAGTGGGGCTACGCCGCCTCGCCGGCTCAGCTTCCGACGAACGAAGACGTCATTCGTCTCGCCTTCATCTACCAGGTTGACGAGGTCGCTCCGACCGAGGATTCGAAGATCCTCATCGGCAGCGCCGCGTTCGGCAATGCTCGTGAGCCGCTCGGCCAGGCATGGCAGGCACTCGATGCTGCCGGCGAGCCGGTCGGCGAGGAGTTCGCGACAATCAACAACCACTTCAAGTCGAAGGGGTCCGGCACGGACGACGGAACGGGCCAGGGCAACGCCAACCCGGACCGCATCGCCCAAGCCCAGGCGCTTGTCGCCTTCGCTGATGCGGAGTACGGCGATATGCCGGTCTTCCTCGTCGGTGACTTCAACTCGTACTCTGCTGAGGATCCGCTCCGGGTTCTCGAGGCGGCGGGTTACACCAACCTCCTGCGCGCTCAGAGTGCCCTCCACGACACTCACTTCTACACGTACACCTTCGGCAAGCGTGTCGGGTCCCTCGACCACATCTTCGCCAGTGCAGAGGGTTCCGAGTGGGTGACCGACGCGGCGGTGTGGAACATCAACTCCGTTGAGGCGATCGCCCTCGAGTACTCGCGCTACAACTACAACGTGGCCGACCTCTTCGAGGAGAACAGCCCGTTCCGTTCGTCGGACCACGACCCCATCGTCGTAGGACTCGACATTCCCGGCGTCAACGATGTCGTCGTCGTCAGCCCCGAGGCTCCGACCTTCGAGGACAACGTCATCACCATCCCTGAGGTTGAGGGAGTTGAGTACCTGATCGGCGACGCTGTCGTCGAGGCCGGTACGGTGGCGATCACCGAGGACACGACTGTGACTGCACGCGCCATTGAGGGCTATGTCCTCGCGGACGATGCGGTGACGGAGTGGACCTTCGAGTACGTTGCTCCTCTTGTTGAGGTGACTCCTGTTGCTCCGGCCTTCGAGGATAACGTCATCACCATTCCTGAGGTTGAGGGTGTTGAGTACCTGATCGGCGGCGCTGTTGTCGAGGCCGGTACGGTGGCGATCACGGAGGACACGACTGTGACTGCGCGTGCTGCCGAGGGTTATGTCCTCGCGGACGATGCGGTGACGGAGTGGACCTTCGAGTACGTTGCTCCTCTTGTTGAGGTGACTCCTGTTGCTCCGGCCTTCGAGGATAACGTCATCGTCATTCCTGAGGTTGAGGGTGTTGAGTACCTGATCGGCGGCGCTGTTGTCGAGGCCGGTACGGTGGCGATCACGGAGGACACGACTGTGACTGCGCGTGCTGCCGAGGGTTATGTCCTCGCGGACGATGCGGTGACGGAGTGGACCTTCGAGTACGTTGCTCCTCTTGTTGAGGTGACTCCTGTTGCTCCGGCCTTCGAGGATAACGTCATCGTCATTCCTGAGGTTGAGGGTGTTGAGTACCTGATCGGCGGCGCTGTTGTCGAGGCCGGTACGGTGGCGATCACGGAGGACACGACTGTGACTGCGCGTGCTGCCGAGGGTTATGTCCTCGCGGACGATGCGGTGACGGAGTGGACCTTCGAGTACGTTGCTCCTCTTGTTGAGGTGACTCCTGTTGCTCCGGCCTTCGAGGATAACGTCATCACCATTCCTGAGGTTGAGGGTGTTGAGTACCTGATCGGCGGCGCTGTTGTCGAGGCCGGTACGGTGGCGATCACGGAGGACACGACTGTGACTGCGCGTGCTGCCGAGGGTTATGTCCTCGCGGACGATGCGGTGACGGAGTGGACCTTCGAGTACGTTGCTCCTCTTGTTGAGGTGACTCCTGTTGCTCCGGCCTTCGAGGATAACGTCATCACCATTCCTGAGGTTGAGGGTGTTGAGTACCTGATCGGCGGCGCTGTTGTCGAGGCCGGTACGGTGGCGATCACGGAGGACACGACTGTGACTGCGCGTGCTGCCGAGGGTTATGTCCTCGCGGACGATGCGGTGACGGAGTGGACCTTCGAGTACGTTGCTCCGCAGCCGGCTCCGGCTCCCCGCGGCAACGTCTTCTTCATCGCCAACGATTGGACCTCGCACTACGCCGAGCTCGTCTTCTCCTTCGGACGTCGCGGCGATGAGGTCTTTGCAGGCGACTGGGATGGCGATGGCAAGGACACCCTGGCCGTCCGCCGTGGCAACACCTTCTACGGCAACAACGAGCTCGTCGGTGGCAACGCCGAGGTCTCGTTCAACTACGGCCGCGTGGGCGATGAGGTCCTCGTCGGCGACTGGAACGGCGATGGCAAGGACACTTTCGGTGTCCGTCGTGGCAACACCTTCTACCTCAACAGCGAGCTCGTCGGCGGCAACGCCGAGATCCAGTTCGACTACGGTCGGGCCGGCGATCAGGTGTTCGCGGGCGACTGGGACAACGACGGCGTCGATACCCTCATGGTTCGCCGCGGTACGACGTTCTACGTCAACAACGAGCTCGTCGGCGGCCATGCGGAGATGTCGTTCGTCTACGGCCGCGCCGGTGACGATGTCTACGTGGGCGACTTCGACGGCGATGGATACGACACGATCGCGGTTCGCCGCGGCAATGTCTTCTACGTCAACAACGAGCTCGAGGGCGGCCACGCCGACCACGAGATCGCATACGGTCGCGCTGGCGACAAGGTCCTGATCGGTGACTGGGATGGCGATGGTATCGACACCCCGGCCGTCAACAGGATCGTCTGAGACTGACGTTTCGGGCTTAGTCCAGTAAGGAGCTCCCCCGGGGATAACCCCGGGGGAGCCTCTTGTCATCAGTCAGGAACCCGGATAGATCCGGTAACCGGGCTTCGCCTCGCCCGTGAAGGAGTCATAGAAGGCCTGCGCGTCGTCCGTCAGCAGGTCGAGACGCTTCGCGCCGCTCCTGGCGTAGACCTTTTCGACGAGCGTTCGGGCCAGGCCGATTCGACGGTAGGCGGCGTGGACGATGAGCTGGGCGAGGTAGCCCTGGGCGATCCCATCCGACAGCACCTGCGCGAAGCCCGCGACGGTGCCGGTCAGGGTGTTGCGCACGACGAGTGTCGTCACCCCGGGAGCTGCGCAACCCTGTGCCGCGACGTCCGGATCGGCGTATGTCCGCCAGCCCTCGGCGCGGCAGAGGGCTGCGATGCCGGGGGAGTCTGCATTGCCGAAGTCCTCAACAATCAGTGACTGGGTGAGGGCCCACTCCCGCTGATCGAGCGGGTGGGCGGCGCTGTCGGTGTCATCCGGTCGTACTGGTGTGTGGTGGAGGGTAACCGTCGAGGTCTTCGATCGCGACAGGGCTCGCTCCGCGAGAAGCGCCAGCCCGGTTTCCTCGAGGTCATGACTGGCGTCCGCCCGTACGACGAGCAGATTCGCGTTCGCGTCATGTGAGGAGATGAGGCCGACGCCGGCGGCGGCGCCGTCAACTTTGATGATGAGTCGCGTGCCCTGGAAGCTGCCCGCAACGCGGCTGCGCGTGAGTGAGTGCACGAAGGCCACCTCAGCGGGATCCGGCACCTCAAGTGTGATCGACATGGAGAAAGCCTACGGGCTGTCACATTGTGGTAGAAACAGGAAATCCCCGGAGACCCGGGGATTTCTGTGCCTCCGATCGGCGTCGATCCGATGACCTTTCGATTTTCAGTCGAACGCTCTACCAACTGAGCTACAGAGGCTTATGTAAGATTGCCCGGCATAGCCGGGCAATCTGCGACCCTGACGGGACTTGAACCCGCGACCTCCGCCGTGACAGGGCGGCGCGCTAACCAACTGCGCTACAGGGCCTGGATATACTGTTCGACCTTCGCCGTACCCCGAACGGGATTCGAACCCGTGTTACCGCCGTGAAAGGGCGGGGTCCTGGGCCGCTAGACGATCGGGGCCAGTATCCTGGTTGCCTCGCTCGTGCCGTTTCCGTCCCGCTCGAAGCTAGACCAGCATAACTAGAAATCTGCCTGCAATGCAAAGCGGAGCCTGTGTCCTTACTCACCGGCTTTTCGGGGGGGGGTTCCGACGCCCCTGCCGGACCCACTGTGGAGGGGTTTCGGCGGAAGTCTGAGCCCTGCTCTGCTTCGGGTCAGCGCCTCGTGGAGGCGCGTCTTCATGGCAGACGGCGGGCCGTCAGCGGTCGACCCCCTCCTGCCCAGTCTCCTCCGCTTTGAGCACCGCAGCGGAGCGGCCTGCTCGGGCGGTGATCAGCTCCTGCAGGATCTGCTCGACGATGGCGGCGGGGTCTTCGTGCTCCCAGAACCGCAGGACCCGCCACCCCACGGCCTTCAGGTGTGCGGAGGTGTCTGCGTCCCTCTTCCTATTGCCCTCAATCTTCGAAAGCCAGTAGTCGGCGTTCGACCTCGGTGGGATGTAGTGCTGCGGGCAGCCATGCCAGAAGCATCCGTCGATGAAGACCGCGATCCGTGCCCGAGTGAAGACGATGTCGGCCTTCTGCCTACGGTCGGCAGGATCAGGAGCGTAATCGACGCGGTACCGAGCGCCGGCGCGATGAAGGAGGCGCCTGACGGCGAGCTCTGCCCTCGTATCCCGGCGCCTATTCGCCTTCATCGTCTGCTGGGCGGTGTACGACGACGGCTTCGGCCTGTCCATACCCCGCACGATAGTCCGGGCCGGTCGCCTGAGTGAACCTCTCGAAGTGAGTGCAATCGGTGGAATAGTGTGGAATCTATGAAGGCTTTACTGCACCTTGCGTCCACGGTCGACCCCACCGAGGATCCGTCGGGGGAGATGACGCTTGAGCAGGGTGTCGAGCAGGCTGTGACCGTGACGGTCGACATCGTCAGCATCATCGGCTCAGCGCTCATCGGTGCCGCGATCGGCCTCCTGACCGCCATCCTCCTCATCGTCATCGCACAGGTGGCGGGCCGCCGGCACCCGATCCTGGAGCCCGCCCCTGGGCCGCCGAAGCGTCCGCTGCAGCTGACCCTCATGCTCGCCGGTGCCTGGATCGGATTCTCGCTCAGCAGCGAGCCCGCGGCCGGGGAGGTGGAACCGGGCTGGCGCCACCCGATCTTCCATATCGGCCTCATCCTCATCATCATCGCGGGCACGTGGTTCGTCGCCAGCCTCGTCGTCGGCTTTGAGGCGGCGGTCCTTCGCCACGTCGAACGGACGGCGACGAAGAGGGCGAAGCGGATCCAGACCCAGTTCCAGATCGTGCGACGCGTCCTCGTGGCGCTCGTGTGGACGTTCGGCATCGGCGGAGTCCTCATCACCTTCCCGTCGGCAAGGGCCGCGGGGACATCCCTCTTCGCGTCGGCCGGCCTCATCTCCGTCATCGCCGGCCTCGCCGCCCAGTCGACGCTGGGCAATGTGTTCGCGGGCCTCCAGGTCGCCTTCTCCGATTCCCTCCGTGTCGATGATGTCGTCATCATCAACGGCGAGTATTGCGTCGTTGAGGAGATCACCCTCACCTATGTTGTGGTTCGGGTGTGGGATGGTCGGCGCCTCATCGTCCCCTCCTCCAAATTGACGACAGAGACGTTCGAGAACTGGACGAGACGCGACACCGACATGTTGGGCAAGGTCTACTTCGATCTCGACTGGCAGGTCCCGGTCGATGCGATGAGGTCGGAGATGCACAGGTGCCTGAACGAGACCGACCTATGGGATGGCAGGACTGCCGTCCTCCAGGTCGACTCCGCGGAGAATGGGCGCGTCCGCATCGCCATCCTCGTCTCGGCCGCCGACTCGGCGACGCTGACCGACCTGCGCAACTACACGCGCGAGCACATGGTCAAATGGATCCAGGAGAAGGTGCCGAGGGCTCTGCCGTATACCCGCAGCCTGTACGCGTCGATCGAGGATCTCGAGGCGGCCGTGGCCGAGTACCCGGATCCGAAGGAGCTCATCGATGAGGAGCCCCCCGTCGAGAAGCCGCGCACCCCGCAGAAGGACGTCGACCTCGAGGAGACCGTCGTCCTCCCCACCGATTACCTGCCGCACCGCCGATCTCTTGCGGCCCGCAGCCCCGTGGAGCGCTCCGAGGACGAGCTGTCCTCGACCCCGCACACGGCGACGGACGTCAAGCCCGGCCACGAGGCATCCCTCTTCACGGGATCGGCCCAGGCAGAGGAGCGGAAGAAGGGGTTCTCCGGGCCCGGCGAGGAGGCGATCGCCGAACGCGAACGCAGGGCTGCGCAGAGGAACGCAGTGGACGATGATGGGGCAACAGACAATGACTCTGAGGAGACGAGATGAGCGACACCAACTTCCTGACACTGTCCGATAACGAATGGCGTGAGCGGCTCGACCCGATCTCCTACCAGGTTCTCCGTCAGGCCGGGACGGAACGTCCGGGCACGGGCCGACTGCTCGACGAGGGGCGCGAGGGCACCTACGCCTGCAAGGCGTGCGGCACCGAGCTCTTCGAGGCCGGTACGAAGTTCGATGCACACTGCGGCTGGCCGAGCTTCTACGAGGCGAAGGACGACGCCGTCACCTTCATTGAGGACCGCACCCATGGCATGGTCCGCACGGAGGTCCGCTGTGCGGCGTGCGATTCGCACCTTGGCCACATCTTCCCCGATGCTCCGCAGACCCCGACGGGCAACCGCTACTGCATGAACTCCGTCTCCCTCACCTTCATCCCTGCCGATGGTGGAGATGCAGTCGAGGGGTAGCCTGCGGGTTCTCTCACTCAATCTGCAGCAGGGCAGGCCCCGGGACCATTTCGCCCGGGGCCTGTCCCAGATTGCGGCGCTGCGGCCCGATGTCGTCCTCCTCCAGGAGGCGGATCGAGGCGTCCTCACGTCCCGCTGTGTCGATCACACAACGCAGGTCGCCCGGGCGTGCGGGCTCGAGTACTCGCAGTTCCTTCCCGGCCGCAGCACGTGGGCCACGGTTCTGCCGCTCGTCCGGCCGAGGCCGACCCGACCAGGGGAGCGGGGAACCGGCGTCGGCATCGCCTCCCGCTACCCCGCCACGTGGCACCATCACCACCTGACAACGTCGAGGCCCCTGCCCCGCATGAGGAACATGCATGTCGACATGGATCAGCCGAGGCAGGTCCTCGCGGGCACGCTCGACGTCGGAGGGCAGCGGGTGACGGTCGCCTCAACCCACCTGTCGTGGCATGAGGGAGTGGGGGAGGATCAGCTCCGCCAGGCGGAGGCCTTCCTTCACACACTGCCCGGACCGTGGGTGCTGGGAGGCGACTTCAACCAGCGCGAGAACAGATCGATCTGGCCGAGCCTCGTGAATGGGAAGACCTACCCCGCCGATAGGCCCCGCTTCCAGCTCGACTACATCGTTGCCAGCCTCGAGGCAGAAGAGGCCTCCATCGAGCGGTTCGCCTTCTCCGACCATCGCGGTGTCTTCGCCGCCATCGCCCTCCCCGCCTGAGCGCATCCACCACAGCTGGCCGACGGTTCGGCTCCGGCGGGCGTGCGCCGCCACGTGGTCTGCTTTGGCTTTGATCGTCGCACCCCGGCCATACTGGCTGGGTGAAGAACGTGTCTGCCATGCTCCTGTCGGGGCTCTCCCAATACGTCGGCGCCTCGATCGCTGTGGGACTCTTCGTGCTCGCGTCGGGCACCGCCGTTGGCTGGGGGCGGATCTTCTTCGCCGCCCTCTTCCTCCTCGCCTGGCGCAGGCCGTGGCGTTACCCGCACAAGCGCAGGGCGCTCGCCTTCGGGCTGGCGCTCGGGGCGATGAATATTCTGTTCTACCTGGCGATCGCTCGGATCCCGATCGGAACGGCCGTTGCCCTCGAGTTCCTCGGACCCGTTCTCCTTGCGAGTACGGCGCGGACGAAGCGATCGACGATATCCGTCATCCTCGTCGCGGTCGGTGTCTTCCTCATCTCGTGGATGGGGCTCGACCTCACCGACCCCGACGTGGCGCTCGGATTCTTCTTCGCACTCGCGGCTGGGCTCTGCTGGATCGCCTACATGCTGCTCGGCAAGAGTGTCGCGGGATTCGACAGGGGCATTGATGGCCTCGCGGTGGCGATGGCGGGAGCCGCAATCGTCTACAGCCCGCTCGCGGTGCCGGAGCTGATCAGTCTCCGTCCCGACGCGGCATTCTGGCTCACCCTCGTGTTCGTCGCCGTGCTCTCGTCCGCCGTTCCCTATGTCATCGACCAGCTCGTCCTGCGAAACGTACCCGCCACGACATTCGCGATCCTCAACTCGATCCTGCCGGCCATGAGCACTGTCGTCGCCTTCGCCATGCTGCGCCAGCTGCCGACGGTCGGCGAGCTCCTCGGCCTGCTTCTCATCTCGATCGCGGTGTTCGTATCAAGCTATCGACCGGCAGTCCGCAACATTTCACGGCAGGCTGATAAATAACCACCTGTTTACGGGGATGGTGAAATTCAGGGGAACAATTCGCTTATAACGCGCGGATCAGCGAGTTCACATCTACTGTAGGCACGAACGGAGTCGACAAACGGCTCCCGCAACAGGAGGTAACCACGATGGGTATCATTGCGACAATCATTGTCGGCGCCATCATCGGCGCCCTCGCCCGTCTGTTCATGAAGGGCGATCAGAACATCGGAATGATCTGGACGATCATCCTCGGCGCCGGCGGCACTGCCCTCGGCTGGTGGCTCGTCGAAGGCCCGATGGGCTCCGACTCCACGATCCTCAAGTGGGTCGTGTCGATCGTCCTCGCCATTGTTCTCATCTCTCTCTACATCGGTATCACCAACCGCGGAAGCAGCAGCCGCCGCACGCGAATGTAGAGCTCCTCAATGACAGCAGAGGTGGGCCGGGCAACCGGCCCACCTTTCGCATAAGAGTGGGGTCTGCTCGCCGGCGCCGGGCGCTCAGCCGCACAGAAAGCGAATCCGACAACGCCTCAGATGGGGCATCGGCACCCCCAAAGTCAGGCGCTCTGTTCGCCGATGATCTCCCGCAGGGTCTGCGCGATGACGGGAATGTCATCATCGGAGTCGAGGTTGTCGTTGCACCAGTCGAGCTGCCGCTGGGCCTCGACTGGGTCGGTGCCATAGAGAACTCGAATCGTGCGAGTCAGTTTGGCGTTCTTCTCTGAATCGTCCATGAGATCATCCTGCCGCAGGATGCCCCGCAATACGGGCCGTGACCAGATTCTCGTGAGGCTCAGTTCCGGAGAAACGATCGTCGACTTCAGAAAGGCTGTAAATGACGTGAGGCTCCCGTTGGTCATGCCCTCGTCGCCACCCGCGCATGGCGCCGTTCATCTGAGAGCCTTCAGGGCCGATGACGTCCCCATGCTGCAGGACCTGGCGACCGATCCTTACGTGCCGATGACCGGCACGCTGCCGGCGCGCGCGGACCGCGCTCAGGCACTCGCCTACATCGACAGGCAGCACGAACGCCTCGCGACCGGTGCGGGCTACTCCTTCTGCGTGGCGCTTCGCGATTCGGATGAGGGGGTGGGCCAGGCCGGTCTGTCGCTCACGGCGATTGAGGCGGGCCGAGCGTCCGCCGGGTATGCGGTCGCGCCCCAGTTCAGGGGGAGTGGCGTCGCCGCACAGGCCCTGACCGCGCTCACCGACTTCGCGTGGACGCTGCTGGAGCTGCAGCGCATCGAGCTTTACATTGAGCCGTGGAACATCGCGTCGCGACGCACGGCGGAGACTGCAGGATATGAGCCTGAAGGACTGGTGAAACAGCATCAGGTGATTGGGGGACGGCGGGTCGATATGCTGCTGCACTCCGCAGTTCGATCCCCACGGCAGTTGAGCGCCGAAGTCTGAGGGCGGCAAGGTTCGCTGCAGGGTGCGAATGGTGCTGAGGAAGCGATGGAGTTCGCGCCGGAGCGCTGGAGAGCAGGAAATCCCCCGGCTCGGCCTATACGGCGTCACCGGGGGAAGCGGTAGGCCCCGTGGGATTCGAACCCACAACCTACGGATTAAAAGTCCGGAGCTCTACCATTGAGCTAGAGGCCCGCCTTCGGCTCGACGTGGAGCCAAGCAACGATACTAGCACCAGATCTGCCTCGTGAAGGTGCTCATCACCTGGGCTGTGATGAGAGACAATAGGGTACGAGGAAGTCTCTACTGAGGGAGGACATCATGAACAAGCGTCCCAGAAGGCCAGCCCAGATCGACCCCGAGCAGGTCGAGTACCTGACGGGTGAGCCGGATCCCGCCGAGAGCTCCCTCATCTCCCACGCGGCCGCGCAGGCTCTTGTCCCGACGGATTCTCGCCAGAATATTGAGGATGACGTGCGCGAGCGGATCATGGCCCTCATCGATGAGGAGGGCATCGACCTCATCGCCGAAGCCTGGGTGCGGGCGCCCGCCGACACTCTTGGCGGAATGCTCTGGCGCGGATACCTGCTGAGCGAGTGGATCAGGCGCGAGCCGGACGATGTGGCGCGCCGTCACGCTGCGAGCAGTGCGGTGGCCGAGAGCGAAGAGCGCCCGGAACCCCGGACGCCCGCCGAGATCCAGGAGCGCTGGGCATCGGTCTTCGCCGGAGAGGGAGCAGACGGCTTCGCCGACCTGCTCCGGGACTCCGCGGCCTTCGCGTTCTTCCTCGGCAATCTCGACGCCGTATGGATCTCATCGGATACCCATGACCTGGCGACTCTCGTGACCCGCCGCAACGACGCCCTCATCGAGACGGCGAAGGAGTTGGCAATCGGCGCCGGACTCTTCGACAAGGGGCGACTCGACTGATGCGGATTTCGACTGCTCGCCCGGACCTGGACGCCTTTAGGACGTTCGCGGCCCTCGTCGAGCACCACGATGATGTGGAGGCATTCGGAGAGGCGTCCCACCGGGATGTCGCCGAAGACCGGCCGGCTCGGTACCTCGCGATCTACGACGCGGAGCTCGTTGGCCTCGCCTGTATGGGCAAGGAGGGCAGCGAGCTCGCCGTTCATCCCGAGCACCGCGGCCAGGGGATCGGGCGGCGGCTCGTCGAGCATGTCTCCCAGACCGTCAATCCGATGCGGCTGTGGTCGCACGGCAACCTCCCCGCGGCTGCGGCGCTCGCGGCAAGCACGGGGCTCACCTCTGTGCGGGAGCTTCTTCAGCTGAGGCGGGATCTTGGCGATGCGGCTCGCCCTGCAGATAGGGACGATGTCGCACTTCGCCCGTACCGGGACGCGGACGCCGGCGCGCTTGTTGCCGTCAATGCCCTCGCATTCGCCGACCACCCGGAGCAGGGGGCGATGACCGAGGCCGATATCCACCCCAGCGGCGGGGAGATCACCGTCGCTGTCGTCGGCGACGAGATCGTCGGCTACTACTGGCTGCAGCGCGACCCTGCCGAGCTCTATGTCCTGGGAGTCAACCCCTCCTGGCAGGGGAGGGGACTGGGCGGATGGCTGACCGCCCACTGCCTCGCCGACCTCGCGGAAGGCGGCGCCGACCAGGTCATGCTCTACGTCGAGGGCGACAATAGGTCGGCCCTCGCCACCTACGAGCGGGCCGGTTTCACGCTGGCCCGGAGCGACATCCAGTACGAGCTCGGTTGAGCTTTCCCGAGATGAATGTTCCAGTCTGCCTGGACATGGAATGATATCCGTATGGACAGCGAACCTGATACCACTCCTGACGGAAGCGACATCGACGGCGACGCAGTCGATACCCCAACCCGGGCCGATCTGATCGACGACGAGGAGGATCAGCTCGCCCGCAGGGCCCGCATCCGTGCGGCCGCCCGTGTCGGATCGGCCGTCCCGCTCGCCACCCTCACAGAGCAGACTGAGTTGGCCGACGAGGAGGAGAGCGACGAGCTGCCGGACGGCAGGTTCGCCGACCGTGAGCTGTCCTGGCTCGCCTTCAACGAGCGGGTGCTCGAACAGGCCGAGGATCAGGATCTGCCGCTGCTCGAGCGGGCGTGGTTCCTCGCGATCTTCGCCTCCAACCTCGACGAGTACTTCATGGTGCGGGTGGCCGGCCTCAAGCGCCGCATCGCCACCGGACTGGCCGTCCCGTCGGCGGCCGGGCTCTCGCCCCGCCAGGTGCTTGAGGGCATCTCGGTCCGCGCCCACGAGCTCACCGCGCGCCATGCTCGCGTCTTCTCCGAGGACGTCAAGCCGAAGCTGGCCGGCGAGGGGATCGACATCCTCCACTGGAACGAGCTGGATGACACGATGCACGAGAGGCTGCGGAAGTTCTTCCGCGCCCAGATCTTCCCCGTCCTGACACCCCTCGCGGTCGATCCCGCCCATCCCTTCCCCTACATATCCGGACTCTCGCTCAACCTTGCCGTCGTCGTCCGCAATCCCCAGACGGGCAAGGAGCATTTCGCTCGAGTCAAGGTTCCTCCGCTGCTTCCGCGTTTCATCGCGGTCGATGCCGACGGCAGGCCGTACCGCCCCGAGGACGTTCCTACCACAGGAGGCAACACCTCGTATGTGCCGCTCGAGGAGATCATCGGCGCCCATCTCGACTACCTCTTCCCGGGCATGGAGGTCGTCGAATACGACACCTTCCGCGTGACCCGCAACGAGGACGTCGAGGTTGAGGAGGATGACGCCGAGAACCTCCTGACCGCGATGGAGAAGGAGCTGACGCGGCGCCGTTTCGGTCCCGCCGTCAGGCTCGAGGTCGCCGAGGGAACCTCCGACCATGTCCTCAACCTGCTGGCACGTGAGCTGGGCGTGCGCGAGAGCGACATCTACCATCTGCCGCCCCCGCTCGACCTGACCGGGCTCAACGTCATCCACGATCTCGATCGCCCCGAACTCAAGTACAAGAAGTTCGTCCCCGTGACACCTCGGGGCCTCGCCGAGGTCGAGTCGTCGACGCCGACGAACTTCTTCGATGCAATCAGGGAGCGGGATATCCTCCTCCACCACCCCTACGACTCGTTCTCGACCTCGGTCCAGCAGTTCATCGCCCAGGCCGCGGCCGACCCGCAGGTGCTGGCGGTCAAGCAGACCCTGTACCGGACATCCGGCGATTCCCCGATCGTCGATTCCCTCATCAAAGCGGCCCGCGCGGGCAAGCAGGTGCTCGCGATCGTCGAGATCAAGGCACGCTTCGACGAGGCTGCGAACATCGAGTGGGCGAGGAAGCTGGAGCGCGCCGGTGTCCACGTTGTCTACGGCATCGTCGGTCTCAAGACCCACTGCAAGATCTGCCTCGTCGTCCGTCAGGAGGAGGATGGCCTGCGCCGGTACTGCCACGTCGGGACCGGCAACTACCACCCGAAGACCGCGCGCGGCTACGAGGATCTGGGGATCCTGACCTCGAACCGCGACGTCGGCCAAGACCTGACCCGTCTGTTCAACCAGCTGTCCGGCTACGCGCCGCGGTCGAAGTTCCACCGGTTGTTGGTCGCGCCCCGCACCGTCCGCACCGGTCTCATCGAACGCATCGACCGCGAGGCGCGAAACGCGGAGGCGGGCAAGGAGGCGTGGATCAAGATCAAGGTCAACTCCCTCGTCGACGAGAAGATCATCGACGCCCTCTACCGCGCCTCGCAGGCGGGCGTCCAGATCGACGTCCAGGTCCGCGGCATCTGCGCCCTGCGGACCGGTGTACCCGGGCTGTCGGAGAACATCACGGTCCGGTCGATCCTCGGGCGCTACCTCGAGCATTCACGAGTCTTCGCCTTCGCCAAGGACGGGGACCCGGAGGTCCTCATCGGCTCCGCCGATCTCATGCACCGCAACCTCGACCGCCGCGTCGAGGCCCTCATCACCATCGCCGATCGCGGCCACCGCGACCATCTCATCGAGCTGCTCAACCTCGCGACGGCCGACACGACGTCGTCGTGGCATCTCGAGCCGTCTGGTTGGCGCCGCGTTCACAAGGATGATGAGGGCAACAAGCTGGCCGATATCCAGGAGCTCCTCATGGCCCGTGCGCGGGCCAGGGTGAAGAGTTGAGCAGACGGGCGGACGTCCTTGCCGCGGGGGCGATCGTCTGGCGGCTGAACGGGAGGACCCTCGAGGTCCTCCTCGTCCACCGTCCCTCCTACGATGATTGGTCGATCCCGAAGGGCAAGCTCAACAATGGTGAGGACATCCAGGTTGCCGCTGTGCGTGAGGTTGAGGAGGAGACGGGCATCGCCATCAGCCTCGGCCAGCCTCTCGGGAAGGTCTCCTACCGCCTGGGGGACGGCCGGAAGAAGACGACCCACTACTGGGCCGCACAGCCACTCTCGATCAACACGAAGGTCTACAAGTCTCGCCCGCGGGTCAAGCCCGCGAAGGAGAGTGAGATCGATGAGAAGCGCTGGATCCCGACCCGGCTCGCATACCAGATGCTCGCCCACGAATCGGATCGGGAACTGCTCGGAAAACTCATCGACCAGTACTCCGACGGCAAGCTGAAGACGTGGCCCCTCCTGGTCGCCCGGCACACGCGGGCGATGAAGAGGTCGGCGTGGAAGGGCGGCTCCGGCACAGAGGCGACCCGTCCCCTCACCCCCATCGGTGAGAAGCACGCGAGGGAGCTCGTGCCGCTGCTCGCCGCCTATGGGGTGACGCGGGTGGTCTCCAGTCCGTGGGAGCGGTGCGTTGCGACGATGAGGCCGTACGCGAAGGCGCTGCGAACCGAGATTGAGATGTATGACGAGCTGACCGAGGCCTCGCACGAGTCGAAGCCCAAGGTTGTCGATAAGCTCGTCGACTTCATGGTGCGCCGAAACGAGGCCTCCGCCGTGATCTGCGTGCACCGGCCCACGCTGCCGACGATCGTCGCGGCCCTCGAGAACAGGGCGCAGTATTCGATCATCAAGCAGGTCCCGAAGACTGATCCGTGGCTGAGGACGGGTGAGGTTCTCGTCGCGCACGTCGCCCGCCGGCGCGGACATTCGGCAACAATTGTTTCCCTCGAAAAGGTCCGCCCGTCCGTTTTGGGATGATTGGGACCACGTCCTCTGGCGTTTTCGTGAGCCGGATCATAGCATCGTTCACGCACCGTTAACCTCAAACCGGTTCTCGCTTCACCAACCCGCCCTAGCGTTGGTCTCGGTCACGGGCTCTCCGCCCTACCCCGATCTGAAGGATGGAATCTACTGTGAACATCACCCGTTCCCGCAAGGCCGCGTCGCTGGCTCTCGCCGCCGCCCTTGCCGTCACACTTGCCGCCTGCTCGGACGATTCCGATGCCGAGGACACAGCCGCACCCGAGACGACCGACGCGGCCGAGGAGACCACTGACGCTGAGACCACCGACTCCGGCGACTCGGAGGGTCCGTCCGACGTCCCCACGCCGATCGGCGAGCTTGGCGTCTCCGGCTCGCTCAACGGCTCCGGCGCCTCGTCGATGGCGAACGCACAGCAGGCGTGGCGTGACCGTTTCTCCGCTGACTACGGCGTGACCGTCAACTACAACCCGACCGGTTCGGGCACGGGCCGCGAGCAGTTCATCTCCGGCGCCGTCTCCTTCGCCGGCACTGACTCGATTCTCAGCGAGGAAGAGCTCGACGCCGCCGCCAACCGCTGCGGCTCCGAGGTGCTCGAGCTGCCGCTCTACATCTCGCCGATCGCTATCGCCTACAACCTCCCCGGCGTTGAGGACCTCAATCTCTCGGCCGCGAACGTCGCCGCGATCTTCTCGGGCGAGATCACCAACTGGAACGACGAGGCGATCGCCGCCGACAACGAGGGCGTCGAGCTCCCCGACCTCGACATCGTCCCGGTCAACCGCGCCGACGACTCGGGCACGACCGAGAACTTCACCGAGTACATCGTTGAGGCAGCCGGCGAAGAGGCATGGCCTTACGAGCCGAACGACGCATGGCCGATCTCGGGCACGCAGTCCGCTGAGAAGACCAGCGGCGTCATGGACCTCACCGCTCAGACCGAGGGTGCCATCACCTACGGTGACGCCTCGCAGATCGGCGACCTGTCGGCCGCCAACGTCGAGGTCAACGGCGAGTTCCTCGCCTACTCGCCCGAGGCTGCGGCCGCGATCGTGGACGGCTCTGAGCCGACCGCCGATGCGACCGACAAGGTCCTCACGGTTGAGCTCAAGCGTGATGGCTCCGTCGAGAACGCCTACCCGGTCGTCATGATTTCGTACGTCGTTGCCTGCACCGAGTACGATGATGCGCAGGAGGCCGCGAACGTCAAGGGTTACCTCTCGTTCATGGCATCCGGCGAAGGCCAGCAGGCCGCGACGGCAGCCGGCGGCGGCAACGCCCCGATCTCTGACGACCTCAAATCCCGGGTTATGCCCGCGATCGACTCGATCGTCACCCAGTAATCTGCCGCACTGTGGAGCCTGATGGCGGGCTGGCCTTTGGCCAGCCCGCCTACGGGCGCTGAAAAAGGAGTATCGCGTGTCAACAGTCACGACGAGCAGGCCGAAGCGATCGGCGGGCTCCAGCGGGGACAGGACCTTCCGGGGTTTCGCGTACGCGGCGGGGATCGCCATCCTGGTCCTGCTCGGCGCGGTGGCCTTCTTCCTGCTCCTCCAGTCCTACCAGGTGTACACAGCGCCGGCGGATGAGATTCAGGCGGACGTCGGGTTCGCCCAGGTCGGCGGTGAGCCGATCACGTTCTGGAGCTTCGCCGCCCGCGCTCTGTGGGGCACCGTCCTCTCCTCGATCATGGCGCTGATCATCGCCGTGCCGCTGGCGATCGGAATCGCGCTCTTCATCTCGCATTACGCGCCGCGCCGGCTTGCGCAGGGCCTCGGCTACATCATCGACCTGCTCGCGGCCATCCCCTCGATCATCTTCGGCATGTGGGGCATGTCGACTCTCGAGCCGATCCTGCGGCCCATCTTCTCGTGGATCGAGACCACGTTCCGGCCCTTCCTCGTCTGGCTTGCCGGCGAGGAGCAGATGGTCGACGGCGAGGCGGTCTGGACGGGTGGCCTGCCCGGCTTCGACTACGCTGCCGCGAACTGGGATTGGTGGCCGATCACTCCCGACATCGTGACGATGTCAGCCGGCCCCGCACGAAACCTGGCGATGGGCGCGGTCGTTCTCGCGATCATGGTTCTGCCCATCATCACGGCGCTCTGCCGTGAGGTGTTCATCCAGACCCCGCGCCTCCAGGAGGAGGCTGCGATGGCCCTCGGTGCGACCCGTTGGGAGATGATCCGCATGACCGTTCTGCCGATGGGCAGGTCGGGCATGGTGTCCGCCTCGATGCTCGGCCTCGGCCGCGCACTCGGCGAGACGATGGCGCTCCTCATGGTTCTCTCCGCAGGCCTCGAGATCAACTTCAAGATCTTCTCGGTCGGACAGCATTCGACGATCGCGTCCCAGATCGCGCTGCGCTGGCCCGAGGCGAGCGCGGGCACGCCGGACAATCCGTCGCTTGAGCAGCCGTTCCTCATCGCGCTCGGCCTGCTGCTGTTCGTCCTCACCTTCGTCGTCAACTTCATCGCACGCGGCATCGTCAACCGCCGCAAGGAATTCTCGGGGGCCAACGCATGAGCATCTTGACCCAGCAGCCGCAGCAGCAGGAGGCGCCTCCCCAGCGGATGGCCTCCCGTGGCAGGCGACTCCCGACGTGGTTCACGCCCGCGATCATTCTTGTGGCCCTCGTCCTCGCGGCCGGCCTGCTCCACTTCTGGGGCACAGAGGGCATCACCCCGATCGCCACCGCCGTCCTCACGGTCGTCTTCTACCTCATCATCTCGACTGTCATCGCATTCATCGTCGAGGGCCGCAGGTACGCAACCGACAGGCTCATCGGTGGGCTTATCGTCACCGCCTTCCTCCTCGCGGTCACCCCGCTCATTTCACTCCTGTGGATGGTGCTGTCGAACGGCTACAGCGAGCTGACGTGGGAGTTCCTCACGAACGACCGCAACGGCCTCACGCTCGCCGATCACGCGACCGGCGCCGGCCATGCCCTCCTCGGCACGCTCCTCATCACCGGTACGACGGCCCTCATCGCCGTCCCGCTCGGTATTATGACGGCGGTCTACCTCGTCGAGTACGGCACGGGGCCGATGGCGAAGACGGTCACCTTCCTCGTCGACATCATGACCGGCATCCCGTCGATCGTCGCGGGCCTCTTCGCGGCCGCGATGATCCCGACGATTGCCGAGTACTTCGTCGGAACGTCGGCTGCGCTGCAGATGAAGACAGGCTTCATGGGCTCTGTCGCGCTCGTCGTCCTCATGACGCCGATCGTCATCCGCAACACGGAGGAGATGCTCCGCATCGTCCCCAACGAGCTTCGTGAGGCGTCGTACGCGCTGGGTGTCACGAAGTCCCGCACGATCATCAAGGTCGTGCTCCGCACGGCGCTCCCCGGCATCGTCTCCGGCGTCGTCATCGCCGTCGCCCGCATCATCGGCGAGACCGCTCCGCTCCTCATCACGACCGGCACGACGAACGTGTTCAACTGGAACATGTTCACCGGCTACATGGAGACGCTGCCGACGTACGTCTACTCATCCTGGGCGAACCAGGCAACACGCGAGCTGGCGTGGTCGGGTGCGCTCACCCTCATCCTCCTGGTTCTCCTCCTCAACCTCCTAGCCCGCTTCATCGCCAGGGCGTTCGCGCCCAAGGGCGAGCGATAAGCTGACCGACAAAGGAACATTCTGTGAACGAAGGCATTGACGTCTCGCACCTCAACATCTACTACGGCGACTTCCTCGCCGTGGAAGACGTGACGATGCACATCGCCCCCCGCTCAACGACCGCCCTCATCGGTCCCTCCGGCTGTGGAAAGTCGACCTTCCTGAGGTCACTCAACCGCATGCACGAGGTCATTCCCGGCGCACGGGTCGAGGGCGACGCGATCATTGACGGAAAGAACATCTACGCACCCGGAGTCGACCCTGTCGACGTCCGCGCCTCGGTCGGCATGGTGTTCCAGCGGGCGAATCCATTCCCGACCATGTCGATCGCGGACAACGTCCTTGCGGGCGTCAAGCTCAACTCCCGCAAAATGAAGAAGTCCGAGGCGGAGGAGCTCGTCGAGTTCTCGCTCCGCGGAGCGAACCTCTGGGAAGAGGTCAAGGATCGCCTCGACCGTCCCGGTTCGTCGCTGTCCGGTGGCCAGCAGCAGCGCCTCTGCATCGCCCGCGCCATCGCGGTCAAGCCTGAGGTTCTCCTCATGGACGAACCGTGCTCGGCGCTTGACCCGATCTCGACTCTCGCAATCGAGGACCTCATCCGTGAGCTCGAGAAGGATTACACGATTGTCATCGTCACGCACAACATGCAGCAGGCGGCTCGTGTATCGTCGATGACCGGCTTCTTCAACATTGAGGGCACCGGCAAGCCCGGCCACCTCATCGAGTACGACACGACGGAGAAGATCTTCTCCAACCCGGCCAAGAAGGACACGGAGGACTACGTCTCCGGCCGCTTCGGCTGATCCTCAACGCGATGCCCGCCGGCTCCAGCCGGCGGGCATCTGCGTGAAAGAGATTGTCTTCCGGGGATGCTCTTCGCTACGCAGCCGAGGCTTATAGGACAAAATGTGTTGGTTTTGTTTGATCGGAGGGGTGTCAGTCCCAGGTTGTGATGTAGCTGGTCGAGTGGTGCAGCTCGTTCCAGACGGCTGCGGTGCCGATGCCCGGCAGGCCGATGTCCCGGGCGTGTTCGCCGCGGCTGGCCGCAGCTCGGTAGTAGGCCTGGATCTGGGTGTCGGTGGGCATGGTCCTGAGGATGCGTGCGGGACTGGCAGGGTATTCAGTGTGCATGTAGCACCACCACATGATCGCTTTGATCCGCCTGTCCAGGCTCATCCCGCGGTGATCGCGTAGCAGGGCCCGCAGTTGAGTGTTGATCCCACCCTCGATCCGGTTATTCGTCGCTGGCAGTGGCATGTGCAGGTAGGCGTCGACCGGGAAGTTGGCGGGATCGACGTAGGTGAACAAGGTCTTGGTCCGGATCAGCGTATCGAGGGCTGAGCGGGCCGTGACCAGACGCTGGTGAGTGAGTACGACCTGCCCCGTGGCGAGTCGAGTGCGCTCAGCCAGGAAGGCCTCCCATGTGGCGCGCCATTGGGTGTAAGCGGCCAGCCATGCCGCGGCCCCGGTGTTATCGCGGACGTGGAGCAGCGCTTTAGCCAGGCCGTAGAGTTCCACTCCGGCCTGAGTGCGGGGCCGGGTCGTGGTCTGGCGACGCACCTGGCTGAAAGCATGGAACGTACAGCGCTGGACCTTCGTGGTGGGCCAGTGCGCCCGGCGGGCTTTGGCAAAGCCTGATCCACCATCGGTGACCACTACCTGTGGCGGTGCGATCCGGGCCAGCAGCGCACCCCAGGCCTGGCTGTGTTCACTGCGTGCGAGGTACCAGCCCACGACATGGGTGTCGGTGGAGGCGATCAGGATCACGGCGCTGCGTCCGAGGTGGATCCCATCGACGTAGATTACCCGGTGGACCTCGTCGACCACCTCGGGGGTGGGCCACAGCTGCCAGAACCGTGCGGTGCGCCGACGGAAGGTCCGTCCCGCCCCGGGCAGGTCTCGCTGGCGCTGGCGGGAAAACAGAAAGGACAAGAACAGGGCGAAGTCTTTCGCGGAGGTGTCGATCGCCGCTACGCGACTCGTCCTGCACCCGGCACAGCGGTAGCGCTGACGTCCCGTACTGGTCTTTCCATAGCGTGTCATCGCCTGCTCGCACGGGCGGCAATAAGGAGTGTTCACCCTCCCTATCAGGCAACTTGGACCCGGCCTTTTCGGTGAGAACGCGCCGAAAAGTCGGGATCAAACCAACACGAAATGTCCTATAAGCCGGCCCCGTGAAACCAACTTCAACCCCCACTTTTCCGCGTCAAAGCAACCAAAGGTCGGGGTCAAGCCAACACGAAATGTCCACCCATCAAGTTCAGCCGCACGAACTTCAACACCGGCCTAATGGCGGCACAGCAACAAAAGATCAGGGTCAAACCAACACGAAATGTCCTATAAGCCGCAGCCGAGCATCCGACCGAAGAAAGAAGTCAGCGCCGGCAATGCCGGCGCTGACTGTAGCGACACCGAACCGGATAGCGCCTGTCGGCGCGTAGGCCGCTCGTAGCGGCAATAGTTGGAGCCCGGGGCTTTCGCGATCCGATGCCGTACTCATATTCTTGTCGTCTTTGGACCCCGCGTCAACCTGTGGGCCAGGTCACGCGACGGAAGTCCCGGGCGTGCATCCGCACCTGACGTCCCATGCACTTTCTTTCACGGTTCTGCTCGCCTTTCGACCGGCAGATCGGCGTAAGGCCAGCACTCATGGCAAGATCAAGGGGTGGTGAATGGAGTGGAGATGACGATGAGCGCCCGCGCGCGGGCACTTGTCAGCCTTGTCGGCGCAGCAGTCCTCTTCGGCGCGGTGTCGCTTGGCCCGGTCGCCACTGCGGTCGCCGGCGTCATCATTGGCCTCATCCTCGCAACGGGGTGGGCCTTCCTCATCGATCTGCCCAACCCTGGCACTGCCCGAAGGGTCATCGTCGCCGTCAGCGTCGCGGCGAACGCCGTTGCCTACTTCTTCGGTGTGCGTGAGCTCGCCTTCGTCGCGGGCTTCACCGTCGTTGTCGGTTTCGTCGCGGAGATGGCGAGGCGGGATGGCCGTCCGCGCCTACTCGAGCAGATCTCCGGAACGGTGGCGGGTTCCATGCTCGTCGTCATGGGGGCGCTGTGGACCCGGACGCTCGCACTCGATGCCGGAGTGACGGCGGCGCGGGCCGTTCTCACCGCTGTTGCCGTGGCGATTGTCCTCGAGATCCTTATTCCGCATTCCCTGCGCAGCCTCCGGCACGTCGTCTACATGACCGGCGGTTTTTCGGGCGGCCTGCTCTTCATGCTGTTCTCGGATATCGCCTGGTACGCAGCACCCCTCGCGGGCCTTGCGGCCGGCTCGATCCTCGCAATGTTCGACTCAATCCTTCGGCGGCTGCCGCCTGCAACGAGGCGCCGGCCGGGGGCGACGCTGGCGATGGTGCCGCTGTGTGCGGCCGCGGTTGTCGCCTATACGCTCGCCCTCGTCATCACCTGATCTGCGCCCGCCGCGAACACAGCGCACGGCGAGCGGCCGCAATCGGCGCCATGACCGGAGATCCGCATGGAGGCTGGGAAAGTGCGGAGGGCACGGTTCTCGTCCAGCATTGCGCGGTTCGCTAGGCTGGAGCCATGTTTGAAATTCCAGAGGGCCTGGCGCCCGAGACCTATCCGATGGCGTGGCTGGTCGGCAGGTGGCGGGGCTACGGCATGCTCGGCTACCCGGGGATCGATGACGCCGCAATCATCTGCGAGCTCGAGGTCTCCAACAACGGCGGCCCCTACCTCACGATCCAGTCGACGTGGTACCTCGCGAACGAGAACCCCGATGACATCGACAAGGAGCTGCCGGGTCACATCGGTGTCGCCCAGCTGACCGAGGATCGGCTCTGGCAGGAGGCCACAGGCTACCTGCGGCAGTCCCCCGAGACGGAGGGCGAGGTCGAGGCGATGATCGCCACCCCGGACGGCCGGGTCGCCCTCTACGTCGGCGTCGTGAAGTCTCCTCGGATGAGCCTGGTATCGGATGCGATGGTCCGCTCCGCGACGGGCGCTCACGTCAACGCCAGCCAGCTGCAGGTGGGCATGGTCGAATCCGACCTGCTGTTCGCCTACGACATGGCCGCCTTTGGGGAAGAGATGCAGTCCTACGCCGCGGGCCGCCTGTCGAAGGTGGCGATCAAGCGATGAGCACCGCGAGCCTTCCCGGCGCCGTCCTCGGCGACGGCATCGATGCTGCTGTTCCCGCCCACTACGGATCGCCTGCCCGCGAGCAGCGCGCGCTGCTCGCCGGGACCGCCCTCGTCGACCTGTCGCACCTCGAGGTTGTGACCGTGAGCGGTCCCGACCGCCTCACGTGGGTCCACAGCCTCACGACCCAGCACCTGACCGATCTCAAGCCGGGGGAGTCCACCGAGCTCATCCTCCTCACGGTCGAGGGGCGAATCCAGGTCGCGGCCTACGTCGTCGATGACGGCGAAACCCTCCACCTCATCACCGACGCCGGCTTCGGGGAGGAGCTGCGCTCCTTCCTGCAGAAGATGAAGTTCATGATGCGGGTGGAGATCGTTCTCCGCGATGATCTCGCGCTCCTCGGTGGGTACGGGAGCGCGGCCGTGCCGCGCGCAGTCCTCACGTGGCGTGATCCGTGGCCCGCTGTCGGCGCCAAGTCTGTCGCCTACGGCCCCAGCACCGATGACCACCCGGCCAGGGGTCAGGAGCGATTCATCGCCCTCCTGCCCAAGGACGAGCTCATGGCCGCCATCGATGAATGGGAGGGCACGATGGCGGGGATGCTCGCCTGGGAGGCCCAGCGCATCGTCGATCTCAGGCCCCGCCCGGCCATCGACGTCGACGAGAAGTCGCTGCCGCATGAATGGGACTGGCTTCGCACGGCGGTCCACCTCGAGAAGGGCTGCTACCGCGGCCAGGAGGCGATCGCCCGGACGGTCAATCTCGGCCGCCCGCCCCGCCGAGCCGTCCTGCTCCAGCTCGACGGCTCCGAGGAGCGACTGCCCGCCCGCGGCACCGAGATCCTCATGGGGGAGAAGACCGTGGGAACGGTGACGAGCGCGGCGAGGGACATGGACCATGGTCCCGTCGCCCTCGGACTACTCAAGCGCAACACGCCTGTCGATGCGGCGCTGACGGTCGATGGCATCCCGGCCCTCGCCGAGGTCATCGTCAACCCTGACGGGCGCACGGAGCTGTCCTATGACCGGCCTAAGATCCGCAGGCTCCCGTCATGATCGGAGCCCTGTTCAACCTCTTCGTCATCGCCCTCTTCCTGTGGGCGGTCATCGACGCGGCCACCCGCCAGCAGGCGGCCTTCGACTGGGCGGGAACGATGAGCAAGTGGAAGTGGGTGGGGGTCCTCCTGCTCGGCCTCGTCGTCCGCGCGGGCCTCATGCCGTTCCGCATCCCCGGCTCGTTCCTCATCTCCCTCGGCTTCTTCGTGCTCGTCGTCTACTACCTCGGCTCGATCAAGCCGAGGCTCGATGAGATCCCCCGCGGGGGCGGAGGCAACCGTCGCGGGGGCTCCTGGTAGTGCGCGCTGTCATCTCCCGCGTCTCGAGCGCGAGCGTGAGCGTCGGTGGCGAGCGGGTATCGCAGATCGGTCGTGGACTCCTCGTCCTGCTCGGCGTCACCCCGTCGGACACCCAGCGCGAGGTCGAGCTCACCGCCCGCAAGATCGCGGACCTGCGGGTCTTCGATGGGGAGACGGAGATGAGCGTGACGGAGGTCGGCGGCGAGGTCCTCGTCGTCTCCCAATTCACGCTCTACGGCGACGTGAGGAAGGGCCGGCGGCCGTCGTGGACCACCGCCGCTCCGGGGGAAGTCGCCGAACCGCTCTACGAGGCGGTCGCGGAGCGCCTGCGGACCGTCCACGGGCTGCCTGTCAAGACCGGCATCTTCGGCGCGATGATGGCCGTGGAAAGCGTGAACGACGGGCCTTTCACGCTGTGGTGGGAGTGCTAGTCCGGGCCTAACGCCTGTGGCGAACACAGGCATGGCGCGCTTCCCAGGTTCGTTAGAGTTGGTGAAGCTACTTAAGGAGGCGCAATGTTCGAACGGTTCACCGACCGTGCGCGGCGCGTGATCGTGCTAGCCCAGGACGAGGCTCGGAACCTCAAGCACAAGTACCTGGGAACGGAGCACATTCTGCTCGGCCTCATCCGTGAGGGTGAGGGCGTTGCGGCGAAGGCCCTCGAGGCCCTCGACATCTCACTGGACGACGTGCGGGTCCAGGTCATCGACATCATCGGAGAGGGGAACGAAGCCCCCTCCGGTCACATCCCCTTCACGCCGCGCGCGAAGAAGGTCCTCGAGTACGCCCTCCGCGAGGGTCTTCAGCTCGGACATTCGTACATCGGCACGGAGCACCTGCTCCTCGGCCTGCTCCGTGAGCAGGACGGGGTCGCGGCCAAGGTTCTCGTCAAGCTCGGCGCCGACCTGCCGCGCGTGCGCCAGCAGGTCAACCAGCTCATGAGCGGGTACCAGGGCAAGGAGGCCGTCGGTGTCGGCACCGGCGCGCGTGAGGGTCAGAAGGCCGGCTCGACGGTGCTCGACCAGTTCGGTCGCAACCTCACGCAGGCGGCCCGTGAGCGCAAGCTCGACCCGGTCATCGGCCGGAACATCGAGTCGGAGCGGGTCATGCAGGTCCTCTCCCGCCGGACGAAGAACAACCCCGTCCTCATCGGCGAGCCCGGCGTCGGCAAGACTGCCGTCGTCGAGGGTCTCGCGCAGTCGATCGCCTCGGGCGACGTGCCCGAGACGCTGCGCGACAAGCAGCTCTACGCGCTCGACATGGGTTCGCTGGTCGCGGGTTCCCGCTACCGCGGTGACTTCGAGGAGCGTCTGAAGAAGATCCTCAAAGAGGTCAACACCCGCGGCGACATCATCCTCTTCATCGATGAGGTGCACACGATGGTCGGCGCTGGTGCGGCCGAGGGCGCGCTCGACGCGGCCTCCCTGCTCAAGCCGATGATGGCGCGCGGCGAGCTCCAGATCATCGGAGCCACCACCCTCGACGAGTACCGCAAGCACATCGAGAAGGACGCAGCCCTTGAGAGGCGCTTCCAGCCGATTCAGGTTGAGCAGCCGACGGTTGAGCAGACCATCGATATCCTCCGCGGACTGCGCGACCGCTACGAGGCGTTCCACCGCGTCACCATCACGGACGACGCGATCGAACAGGCCGCGTCGCTGTCCGACCGCTACGTCAACGACCGGTTCCTGCCGGACAAGGCGATCGACCTGATCGACGAGGCCGGCGCGCGCCTCGCCATCAGGAAGATGACGGCTCCGCCCGAGCTTCGCGAACTGGACGAGAAGATCGCCCAGGTCCGCAAGCAGAAGGAATCCGCCATCGACGGGCAGGACTTCGAGAAGGCCGCCGCGCTCCGTGACACCGAGCAGAGGCTCGCCGAGGAGCGCGCCGAGAAGGAGAAGGCCTGGAAGTCGGGCGACATGGACCAGGTGTCCGTCGTCGACGGCGACCTCATCAGTGAGGTCCTCGCGATGTCGACCGGCATCCCCGTCTTCAAGCTCACCGAGGCCGAGTCCGCGAAGCTGCTCCGCATGGAGGATGAGCTGCACAAGCGGATCATCGGGCAGGAGGACGCCGTGCGTTCGCTGTCGCAGGCGATCCGCCGCACCCGTGCGGGCCTCAAGGACCCGAAGCGTCCCGGCGGCTCGTTCATCTTCGCCGGCCCCACCGGCGTCGGCAAGACGGAGCTCGCCAAGGCTCTCGCCGAGTTCCTCTTCGGTGACGAGGAGGCCCTCATCACCCTCGACATGTCGGAGTACGCCGAGAAGCACACGGTCTCCCGACTGTTCGGCGCCCCTCCCGGCTACGTCGGGTACGAGGATGGTGGCCAGCTCACCGAGAAGGTCCGCCGCCGCCCGTTCTCCGTCATCCTGTTCGACGAGGTTGAGAAGGCTCACCAGGACCTGTTCAACTCGCTCCTGCAGATCCTCGAGGAGGGTCGCCTGACCGACTCGCAGGGCAGGGTCGTCGACTTCAAGAACACCGTCATCATCATGACGACGAACCTCGGTACGAAGGACATCGCACGCGCCCAGAACACCGGTTTCCAGGTGTCGGGTGACACGGTGGCCTCCTACGACCGGATGAAGTCGAAGGTGAACGACGAGCTGAAGCAGCACTTCCGCCCCGAGTTCCTCAACCGTGTCGACGAGATCATCGTCTTCCCCCAGCTGTCGCGCGAGGAGGTCCTCAAGATCGTCGACCTCATGATCGCTCAGCTCGCAGGCAGGCTCGCCGACCAGGGCATGAAGATCGAGCTGTCGCAGCGCGCGAAGGAGCTCCTCGCCGAGCGCGGGTACGACCCGGTGCTGGGTGCCAGGCCGCTCCGCCGCGCCATCCAGCGGGAGATCGAGGACGCCCTGTCCGAGAAGATCCTGTTCGGCCACCTCAAGGACGGCGACACCGTCTACGTCGACGTGGACGAGGAGAACATCCCCATGTCCCTCACGTTCACCGGCGTCGCCAAGGAAGAGGAGCTCGAGGAGAAGATCAACGAGGCAGTCGATGCGCTCGATGAGACTGCCCTCGGCACCGCACAGCAGCAGTAAGCATCAACCATGAGGTGGGGCCGGCATCAGCCGGCCCCACCTCTGTCATGTCCGGCGTCAGTGGCGGTCGCCGGGGGTCGTGCCCCTGTCGGAGGCCGTGAACGGTCATGCAGGGGATCGTGACTGGACGCCATGGATTACCCGCCGGAGCGCCCTGTGGGAAATTTCGGGCGTGCTGTCAGTCCGAGGGGGCGTGCCAGTCCTCGCTGTTGTGCGGGGGCGTCAGCGTCCGCAGTCGTGCGTGAGCGTCAGCGTTCGCGATCGCGGGGGAGGAGCGACCGGAGGTACCACCCGCTCACGGCGAGCAGGGCTCCCCAGAGGATCGAACCGACGCCGATTGTGATGGCGATGGCGGCGACCCCGGTCCACGGCTTGATGATGACGAGCAGGCCGGCGATGGCCATGGCGACGCCGCCGAGGAGCGGGAGCCCCCAGTATTCCGAGCGGCCCCGCAGGCCGAAGCCGGCGAAGGCGGTGGCGATGCCGATGGCGAGGGCCCAGATCCCCATGAGGGTGACGAGAAGCTCCGCGGCAGATTCGGTGGCGACGATGGTCCAGATGCCGAGCACGACGAGGACGACGCCGGTCGCGAGCAGCGCGATCGACCCTGGGCCGGATGTGCGATAACCGCTCCACAGAAGGCCGAGTCCCTGTGCGATGAGAAAGATTGCAAACAGGATGAGAAGAACCGACACCGTCGTCCCGGGCATGACGATCGCGAGAATGCCGAAGAGGACAGCGACGATTCCGCTGATGAACGGGAGCCACCAGGAGTGGGATAGGAACGAGAACATGCTGAAGCCTCTCTGAACGGTATGGCTTCACTCTAGTGCTCGTATGTAGCGGATGTCACGATCGGGAGCGTCCGTGAGGGGTCGCCGAGTCGGGGACCAAAGTCTCGGCCCAGGTGGGACCTTGGTGTTACCGTAAATCGTGGCGTAATACACAATACGGACAGGTCCAATGGAGGATACTGATGACGACATATGTCTTTGCCTTCACCGAAGGTGATAAAGACCAGAAGGATCTTCTCGGAGGCAAGGGAGCCAACCTTGCCGAGATGATGAAGCTGGGTATCCCGGTCCCCCCGGGATTCACGATTACAACCGAGGCATGCCGTGCCTATCTCGCGAAGGGTGCTGCTCCCGAGACGCTCGAGGTGCAGGTGACAACGGCCCTGCGACAGATGGAATCTGAGATGGGCAAGAGGCTCGGCGACCCGGTGAACCCGCTCCTTCTGTCCGTCCGGTCGGGCGCCAAGTTCTCGATGCCCGGCATGATGGAGACTGTCCTCAACATTGGACTCAACGACGACACCGTCGAGGGGCTGGCCACGAGGTCGGGCAACCCCCGCTTCGCGTGGGATTCCTACCGCCGCCTCATCCAGATGTTCGGCAAGACGGTTCAGGATATCGAGGGTGACCACTTCTCGGACGCCCTTGAGGCTGCGAAGGACAAGCGTGGCCTCACACTCGACACGGAGCTCGACGTCGATGCGCTCAAGGATCTCGTCGACGACTACAAGCAGATCGTCGAGCGCGAGACCGGCGCGCCGTTCCCGCAGGACCCCCGCGAGCAGATGGACGCGGCGATCGAGGCCGTCTTCCGGTCGTGGAACACGGATCGCGCGAAGATCTACCGCCGTCGCGAGCGCATCCCCCACGACCTCGGCACCGCCGTCAACGTGCAGGCCATGGTGTTCGGCAACATGGGCGACAGGTCCGGAACGGGCGTGTGCTTCACCCGTGACCCATCCACCGGCCACACCGGCGTCTATGGCGACTACCTCGTCAACGCCCAGGGTGAGGACGTCGTCGCCGGCATCCGCAACACCCTCTCGCTCGACGCGCTCGCGGAGCTCGACAGGAAGTCCTACGACGAGCTCATGGAGAACCTCCGCGTGCTCGAGACGCACTACCGCGACATGTGTGACATCGAGTTCACGGTTGAGGAGGGGAAGCTCTGGCTGCTTCAGACCCGCGTGGGCAAGCGGACCGCCTCGGCGGCCTTCCGCATCGCCCGCCAGCTCGTCGACGAGCGCCTCATCACCCGCGACGAGGCGATCGGCCGCGTCAACGGCGAGCAGCTCACCCAGCTCCTGTTCCCCCAGTTCGATGATGAGGCCGACAAGGTCACGCTGACGAAGGGCATGGCGGCCTCCCCGGGCGCCTCGGTGGGCGAGATCGTCTTCAACAATGCCCAGGCCGTCGAGCGCACGAACGCGGGTGCGGATGTCATCCTCGTCCGCCGTGAGACCAACCCGGACGACCTCGAGGGCATGGTCGTCGCCAGCGGCATCCTCACCGCCCGCGGCGGCAAGACCTCCCACGCCGCCGTCGTCGCACGCGGCATGGGTCGCTGCTGCGTTGTCGGCGCGGAGGAGCTCTATGTCGATGAGTCCTCCCAGACGGTGACGATCCGTGGATCGGATGTCATCCTCAAGGCCGGCGATATCATCGCGATCGATGGCACCTCGGGCTACGTCTACAAGGGCGATGTTCCTGTCGTGCCCTCCCCCGTCTCGATCTACATCGAGGAGGGTCTCGAAGCAGGCCTGGCGGCCGCGCAGGATGAGCCGACGAAGGACCTCGTCGCCTCGGTCGACCTGCTCCTCCAGCATGCCGACAGCCGTGCGCGGCTGACGGTCCGCGCGAACGCGGAAGCGCCGGAGGACGTGATCCGTGCCCGCAAGTTCGGCGCCACGGGCATCGGCCTGTGCCGCACCGAGCACATGTTCCTCGGCGATCGCCGCCAGCTCATCGAGCAGGTCATCCTCGCCGAGAACGAGGAGGAGCAGCAGGCCGCATTCGACGTGCTCGGCCCCCTGCAGAAGGGTGACTTCGTCGAGATCCTGCGGGCGATGGACGGCCTGCCGACCACGATCCGCCTCGTCGACCCGCCGCTGCACGAGTTCCTGCCGGATCTCACCGACCTGTCTGTGCGGATCGCGGTCAAGGAGGCGCTTGGCGAGAACGTGCCCGACAAGGAGCGCAAGCTGTTCAAGGCTGTGCGCGAGATGCACGAGCAGAACCCCATGCTGGGCCTGCGCGGTGTCCGTCTGGGCCTGAAGATCCGCGGCCTGTTCGCGATGCAGATCACTGCCATCGCCGAAGCGGCGGCCGACCTCATCGAGCAGGGCGGCGATCCGAAGCCTGAGATCATGGTTCCGCTCGTCGGCTCCGTGCGCGAGCTTCAGATCATCCGTGGGGATGCGGAGGAGATCATCGCCGAGATCGAGAAGAGTCGCGGCGTCACGCTCGACATCGAGATCGGCGCCATGATTGAGCTGCCCCGTGCGGCGATCACCGCTGACTCGCTGACGGAGGAGTCGGACTTCTTCTCCTTCGGAACGAACGACCTCACGCAGACGGCATGGGGCTTCTCTCGTGACGATGTTGAGGCGGAGTTCTTCAACGAGTACTTCGACCTCGGTGTCTTCGGAGTCTCGCCGTTCGAGTCGATCGATGTCCGCGGTGTCGGCAAGCTCGTCGCCATTGGCATGAGGAACGCCCGCTCGGTCAAGCCGGACATCAAGGTCGGCGTCTGCGGTGAGCACGGCGGCGATCCGCAGTCGATCCACTTCTTCCACGAGGTCGGGCTCGACTACGTCTCCTGCTCTCCGTTCCGGGTCCCGGTCGCACGGCTCGAAGCCGGCCGCGCAGCGGTCTCGAACGAGGCTCAGACGACGGCGTGAGCGGCTGAACAACGATCTGGGGGCGGCTCGTCAGAGCCGCCTCCACTCATGGCCGACGGCAGAATCACCGGCCACTGGCTGGTTGTGGGCTGTGAGCGCTGTGCCACCTGATGAACGGTGGACCTCTCCCCTGAGGGAGGGACTAGACTTGTCTATAGCAATCGAGAAGGCTCCGCTTTCTGGGTGCAGAGGACACGAGGCCTCCTGGCGAGGGGACCGGTGCGAACCGTTTCCCACCTGGTGGCGTCACAATCGAAAGGAAGAGAACATGGGTTTTCGAGTTGTCGTCGCCGGTGATATCGCCGGTGTGAACTACAAGGATGCGATCAAGGCTGATCTCGAGGCGGACCCCCGTGTCGACGAAGTCATCGACGCCGGCGTCAAGCAGGGCGAGGACGTCGACTACCCGCACGTCGCGGTCAACGCAGCGCGCATGATCGCCGAGGGCAAGGCTGACCGCGGCATCTTCATCTGCGGCACCGGCATGGGTGTGGCGATGTCCGCCAACAAGGTCAAGGGCATCCGCGCCTCGACCGCGCACGACTCGTACTCGGTCGAGCGCCTCGTCCTGTCGAACAACGCACAGGTCCTGTGCCTGGGCGAACGCGTCATCGGCAAGGAGCTTGCCCGCAGGCTCGCGAAGGAGTTCCTCAACTACGAGTTCGACGAGTCCTCGCCCTCCAAGGCGAAGGTCGACGCGATGTGCTCCTACGAAGAGGACTGAAAGTTCCTCTCCGAGATCTATTGATGAAAGGCCCGAGCCATGGCTCGGGCCTTTCATCGACTTGTGGATGTCGGGGACTATGCACTGCTAGATGTACTGACCGGACAGGTTGGTTGAGGCAGTGCGATGACACGCGCTGACTTGTGACGTGAAGAGAGGGCCTTCCGCGATTGAGTGGGAGTTGCGAAACCAGCACTCCGAGGAAGGCCCTCCGTATGTCCCACGCTAATGCAGCCCTGACCCCTCGCGCCCGTTTGACCGTCGCCCGGCTCGTCGTCGACCAGCAGGTGCCGATTGCCGAGGTCGCGGCTCGGTTCCAATGCTCCTGGCCGACGGTCAAACGCTGGGCCGACCGCTACAGGTCTGGTGAGTCCATGCAGGACCGTTCCTCTCGCCCGAAGACCTCGCCCCACCAGACCCCGTTGAAGATCAGAAGACGAATCGTGAGCCTGCGGCTGCGGCTACGGGAAGGACCGGTCCAGCTGGCCGTCCGGGTCGGGCTGGCACCCTCGACCGTTCATCAGATCCTGCGCCACTGCCGACTGAACAGACTCGCTCACGTAGACCGCGCCACCGGGGAGCCGGTGCGCCGCTATGAACACCCCCACCCCGGCTCGATGATTCACGTCGATGTGAAAAAGCTCGGCAACATCCCCGACGGCGGCGGCTGGCGCTTCGTCGGTCGCCAACAGGGAGGCCGCAACCGCATAGCAACGCCGGACAAGGCCCGCAACCACCACCACAACCCGAAGATGGGCCACGCCTTCGTCCACACCGTCATCGATGACTACTCTCGCGTCGCCTACGCCGAAGTCCACAATGATGAAACCGCTCTCACTGCCGTCGGGGTGTTGGAGCGGGCCACAGCCTGGTTCAACACCCGAGGCGTCACCGTCGAAAGAGTGCTCTCCGACAACGGTCCGGCCTACCGCTCGATATTATGGCGCGAAACCTGCGCCAGGCTGAAGATCACAGCAAAACGGACCCGCCCGTACCGACCCCAGACCAACGGGAAGATCGAGCGCTTCCACCGCACCCTGGCAGACGGGTGGGGCTACGCCCGCTGCTACACCTCAGAAACCGAGCGACGAGACGCCCTACCAGGATGGCTGCATCACTATAATCATCACCGACCCCACACAGCCTGCGACAGGCTCGCCCCAATCACCCGCTTAACCAACCTCCCCGGACAGTACAGCTAGAGGTCGGAGTGGGTGATGGGTACGGTGCCATGGGGCTTCGGCAATGAGTACATGACATCAATAAACGCGGAAACCGCAGGTGTGAAGGCGCGTGCCGGATTCCACTGGAGAAAGACCCTCCTAGCGGCAAGTTCGTCGTTGATCACGCGATATACCAGCCCCTCGTTATTGCACGACTCGAACGCCAAGAGGTTGATGACGGGCGTGAGAATGCCGGCCTTCGCCATGTTGAGCAGAGTCTGTGGCTGCTCGGTGAAATAGTTCGCTTGAGGGGCCTCAATGCCCCATCTCTCGAAACGCGCCCGCATGTCAGTGTCGATTCCGATCCCCGGGGCTCCCGTCGTCCCGAGCTCGTATTTGTTGAGCTCATCAGGTCGGACACTCGCCGTCGTCCCGGCCATCAGATGATCGATCGGGAAGACAGCGACGATCGGCTCACCCCAGAGAGGTTCGACGGAGCTACCCTCACTCGCCGACACCGAGCTGTCACAGCGTATGGCAATGTCAACGGTTCCATCCAGCAGGTTGCCGAGAAGCTCCTCCGTGGTCCGCTCAGTGACATCGACTCGAACTAGGGGATGAAGCTCCTTCATCCTGCGGAGCACATGAGGGAGGAACATAGCGGAGATCGAAGGGACGGTACCTACGGTGAATCGTCCCCGGACGGTATCGTTCAGCTGTTCAAGCTCTGCGACGGCGCCGTCAATGTCTCTGATAATCCTCCGTGCGTGGTCGAGGAAGATCACTCCAGCATCCGTCAGTTCAATGGGATGGCGAGAGCGATCGATGAGTCTGTGTCCAACTATCTTCTCGAGCTCCGAAACATGCACACTCACGCGCGACTGGCTGCAATGAAGCGAGTACGCCGCCCTGGAGAACGACAGGTGGTCCGCGACTGCGACGAAGGTTTCGAGCCAGTCCGTTCTATGGAGCTTCGACATGGCCATTTCCTTCCCGCCGAGCATTGCACCGTTATTTGCAAATCAAATACATGCTATCGCGAACCTGAACAGGTACTCCTAGAAAATGGCTTTAATACTGTGGAAAACTGAGGGCCACTGAACACAATGATGTGGAATGAAAGGAATGCTTTATGCAATTTCCAAAAGCTAGGTCGGCGAGCCTTGTGGCTCTGGTCGCAATTTCAATGGGACTCGCGGCCTGTAGTGACGATGCTGACGACGCGACGGCTGATGCAGGAGCTGAAGACGGCGCGCACGTCTGCGATGTTGCCCCCGATTATCCCAGCGGCCCAATTGAGCTGATCGTCCCCTGGTCAGCAGGCGGCGGTACGGATCAGGTGGCCCGTTCTCTGGGAAACGAGCTGTCTGACGCGCTCGGCGTACAGGTGAACGTTGTGAACCGCACCGGTGGTGGTGGCGTCGTCGGTCACTCGGCGATGGCCGATGCAGACAACAATGGTAGGTCGATGGGTCTTGTGACCGCAGAGATAGGAATGATGCATTGGCAGGGCTTGACTGACCTGAACGCTGAGGACCTCCAGGCTGTTTCACAGGTCAATGCGGATCAGGCAGCCGTCACGGTTTCCGCCGATTCCGAGTTCGAGACCGTCGATGACCTTCTCGCTTACATCGAGGAGAACCCCGGCGAGCTCACGTCCTCCGGCACCGCTCAAGGCGGAATCGGCCACCTCGCAATGCTGGGCATGCTGATGGGATCCGACCTGCCGACCGACTCAGTCGTCTGGGTTCCGTCCGATGGCGCAGCTCCCGCACTGCAGGAACTTGTCTCCGGTGGCGTCGATTTCATCGTGACATCATCGATCGGTGAGGTTCGGACCATGCTCGAGGCCGGCGAGGTCAAAACACTCGCAATCATGGCCGATGAGCCGGATGCCAACTACCCCGAAGTTCCGCTCCTGAAGGACTCGGACAATGACTACGTCGGAGGCACGTGGCGAGGCATCGTCGTTCCATCAGGTACTGACGAGAAGATCGTCGAAGAACTCGATTGCTATATCGCAGATATCGTCAAGGGCGAGGCATTCGAAGAGGTTATGTCGGCGACAGGTTTCTCCATCATTTACAGGGGAACCGACGACTTCACGCAGTTCATGGCTGATTATGATGCGTCGATGGGCGAGATCATGGGCGAAGCGGGTCTGACCGACTAGTCGAAACGACTTCGAACGGGTGGTGCAGTGGCTTCTGCGAGTACTGCACCACCCGAACTTTAAGAGGATGAGGAGGGGTTCCCATTTCACGCGTAACAGAAAACCCAGCGACAACAAGGCAGCGCTCCGTGGCTGACATTGTCCTCGCCGCCATCTGTGTTGGAGGTGGCATCGCAGTGATCGTCTACGCCTCAGGGATGAAGACACTCAACACGGGTCAGATGGGGCCCGGCCTTTTCCCTTCCCTCATTGGCTGGCTGTTCGTCGTGTTCGGCGCTGTACTGCTATTCCAGGGGATCCGAGGAGGCGTGCCCAAACATGAGGACGAGGATGTCGTAGTCATCGACGAAGACGTTGCCGCAGACGAAGCTGGCTTGGTGGACGCGTCGGAGGGCCGCTCATACGCCATCCTCGACGAGGCTCCTGCTCGACTTCTATTCAACGGAATGGTGGTCGTCGGCGGTATCGTCGCCTATCTGCTTCTTGCCGACACACTCGGTTTCATCATCACTTTGTTCCTCGTTCTCTCGAGCATCATGCTGAGTCTGCGGGAGAAGGTCTGGCGCACAGCGGTCTTCGCCTCGGTCGTGACAGCAGTGATGTATCTCGGCTTCGAAAAGGGGCTGCTCGTGCAGCTCCCCGACGGAATCCTGGGGTTCTGACATGATGGACAGCGTCCTCGGCGCTCTCGAACTCGTATTCTCAGAGCCCTCCAATATTGTCGTCGTAGCTCTTGCGGGCATATTCGGCCTAGTCGTTGGTGCAATACCGGGCTTGACGGCGACGCTCGGCGCGGCGCTCCTCATCCCGTTCACCTTCTTCATGGACCCGGTGCCTGCGATCGGTGCGATCATCGCTATGGCTGCCATGGCGATCTTCGCGGGCGACGTCCCGGGTGCTCTCCTGCGAATGCCGGGGACGCCATCCTCGGCGGCCTATGTGGAAGACGCGTATGCGTTGACGAAGAATGGCAAGGGTGCAATCGCACTGGGTGTTTCGCTCATCGCCTCCGTCATCGGCGGGCTCATCGGCTCGATTGTTCTCATCTTCCTTGCGCAGGTTCTTGGCCGCTTCGCCATGCAATTCTCGTCGTTCGAATACTTCTGGGTGGCGGTGCTCGGGCTCACTGCGGCCGTCATCATCTCGCGCGGCACACAAGTCAAAGGCGCGATCGCGCTCCTCTTCGGTCTCCTCATATCGACCGTCGGACTCGACGTCACTCTTGGCCAGCCACGATTCACGTTCGGGATGGAGGAGCTGTACCGCGGTATCGACTTCATTCCCGCAATGATCGGCCTCTTCGGCCTGTCGGAAGTCCTGCGAAATGTGACGTCGCGAGCCTCCAAAGTGCAGCGCATACCCCGGGTCGAGACAAAGGGAATGGTGCGGGAGTCCTTCTCCCAGGTTGCGAAGAACAAGGGCAAGGTCGCGCAGGGTGCTGGAGTCGGTGCGGCGGTGGGTGTACTGCCCGGCGCTGGCGCGGACATCGCGGCGTGGATTTCGTACGCGGTCGCGAAGAATACCTCTAAGAAGAGAGGTGCGTACGGAAGGGGCTCCTATGAGCCTATTGCGGGATCGGCGTCGGCCAACAACGCTGCTCTTGGCTCTGCCTTCGTTCCGACGCTTGCGTTCGGAATTCCAGGTGACACGATTACAGCGATTCTCATCGGCGTGCTCGTGGTTAAGGGCGTTGAACCTGGCCCCGCGCTCTTCACGGGGGACACCTCGACTCTGTTCGCGATCTACATAATCTTCATCATCGCGAATCTTCTCCTGCTTCCCCTCGGTTTCGCACTCATAAAAGGCGCGACCTCGATACTGCGCATCCCCCGCCCGGTTCTCATGGCATCAATCGTCGCTGTTTCGGTCGTCGGTGCCTATGCCATCAACAACGGCTACCTCGAAATTCTCATCGTCCTCGTCTTCGGCATTCTCGGTGTCGTCTTTGAGCGATTCGGAATACCACTCGCACCGGTTGTGCTCGGCATTGTCCTCGGCCCGATCGTCGAACGCAACTTCATGTCGTCGGTCATCAAGACGAATTGGGACTTCACCCAGTTCTTCAACCGGCCGATCTCCGCGGTTCTTATCGTGCTGACAGTTCTGCTCCTCCTTTTCCCACTCATGTCGAGCACGCTCGCCAGGATGCGGAATGGTCGCGGTCGCCAGGAGGATGAGTCCAACTCTCTCGACGCCGACGCTGGAGAGACTGGGCAGTCTGGGGACGAATCTGTCAGCCTTCGCACCTCCGGAAGCCCGAGCCATCGCTCTCGTGATGACTCTGATTCGGAATCCATTAAGACAGAGGACGAGAGGCCAGGGCAATGATCGTCGCGATTATCCGTCTTCGCTCAATGAGCCCGCCCGATGAATTGATGGTGGCGCTCCGAGAAGGCGGTGTCAGCAACGTTGAGGTGACGCTTCCGACGCCGGGGTCACTTGAGTTCATCGAGCGCTGGGCATCTGACACGACCGTCACCGTCGGTGCTGGGACTGTGCGGACGGGGGGTGGAGCCCGAGCAGCCGGTGAGGCTGGTGCGAAGTTCTTCGTCACTCCGACAACTGACATGGATGTACTTGAAGCTGCCGATGAGATGGGCATTCCCGTCTATCCTGGCGCGTTGAGCCCTACCGAAATCGAGTCCGTTTTTCGTCATCCGGCGGTCAGAGCAGTGAAGGTGTTCCCAGCGGGATCCGTCGGGGGACCCGCCTACATCAAAGCAATCAAAGACCCGATGCCGGATATCCCGCTCCTGCCAACGGGCGGCGTGGGCATCGACGAGACCGAAATCTATTCACGATTGGGATGTGCCGGTGTTGGGGTCGGCTCAGCGCTTGTGTCTGAGCCTGTCGTACTTGCGGGCGACTGGACCACGATCTCCGATCGTGCACGAGCTTTCGTTGATGCATGGGATGCCGGACAGAGCGATTGAAAGAGCGGCGTCCAATACGGCCATGCGGCGATCGTGAACAGAAGCTGACGAACGCCCTGGACGATCAGCTAGTTATGAGGAGAACAATGAGCCCTGATGTTGTCACCTTGGGTGAAGTGATGGGAACCCTGCGATTCTCGGGGCAATTCGGAGTCGGAACAACGGTCACCCCGTCACTCGCTGGGGCGGAGGCGAACGTATCCATCGCTCTAGCTCGGCTTGGTCATCAGGTCCAGTGGGTCGGCAGTCTGGGACAGGACACTTTCGGTGAAGGAATCCTCAAGACTCTCCGTGGAGAGAACGTCGGTGTTGACCATGTCGTCATGCGATCGGAACCGACGGGACTTCTCGTATCCAGGAGAGTCAGCCTCGAAACGAAACGCGTTGACTACCATCGTTCCGGATCGGCCGGCAGGATCTTCTCAGCTGAGCAGGTAACGAATGCGTTGGCTGAACAGCCCAAGCTTCTACACGTCACAGGCATCACCCCCGCACTCGGTGACATCGCTCGCGCCACAGTCACCGAGGCCGTCCGTGAAGCCAGGGAGAGGGGCATCGTTGTCTCCTTCGATATCAACTTCCGGCGGAGACTGTGGGATGTCGAGGCGGCGCGGCCCGTTCTGTCAGATCTGGCACGCCAGGCTGACATCGTATTCGGTGGGACGGACGAGTTTGAGGTCGTCACCGGAGAAGGTGACCCATCGCTGGCTTTGGAGAAGATGTCCGGCATGGGTGTAAGAGAGGTTGTCTGGAAGTCATCCCACTTGGCAAGAGCTCTGACTGCGGACGGCGTCAGCGCGGTGCCCAATGACGTCGTCCAGGCAGTCGACCCCATCGGAGCGGGTGACGCATTTGTTGCAGGCTACCTGTCGGCATGGATCGAGGGACGGGCTGTCGAGCAGCGTCTCAAGAGAGCTCACACACTGGGCGGAATCATTGTCGGCATCGACGGCGACTGGGAAGGTCTCCCGACACGGAGAGAGCTGACCACACTCGAATCCAGAGCTCAGGACGCAGTCCGCAGCGGAAGCGTCGAACGTTGAGGTATCCATTGACCAGAGGAGTTTCCATGCAGGTCGAAGAGATCTTTGCCCGAGCAAAACTTGTACCAGTCGTCGTCATCGACGATGCCGCCAACGCGGCGAGACTCGCGGACGCGATGGTGGCGGGCGAACTTCCAGTTGCTGAGGTGACATTCCGGACTGCCGCCGCCCCCGATGCGATCCGTGCAATGTCTCAGAATTCAGAGATGGTGGTGGGCGCCGGAACCGTGCTCTCAGTCGCCCAGGCAGAGCAGGCACTGGAGGCGGGAGCAGAGTTCATCGTGTCGCCAGGCCTTGCCGACGATGTTGTCGAATACTGTCAGGGGCGCGGTGTCCGAGTATTTCCTGGGGCAACATCAGCAACGGAGATGACGGCTGCAATCAGCCGCGGGCTGTCGGTGGTCAAGTTCTTCCCCGCCGAAGCGAACGGTGGGGCGGCAGCCATCAAAGCGTACAGCGGCCCATTTGGCCAGCTGCGTTTCATGCCGACAGGCGGGATCTCGGAGCGAAACCTTCACGAATACCTGTCACTCTCTCAGGTGCTTGCCGTCGGTGGTTCGTGGATGGTTCCGCAGCGAGCGATTGCCGAGGGTGACTTCACGACCATTGAGGGGCTCTGCCGCGATGCAGTGTCCCTTGCGAATTCCCTACGGAAGGACTGAACAATGCCTTTTGAATTGCGGCCGGCCGACCGCGTTGCCTATGACATCGTGTCACTCGGAGAGGTCATGCTCCGGCTCGACCCCGGTGATGCTCGTGTGCACACTGCTCGCACATTTATGGCTTGGGAGGGCGGAGGTGAGTACAACGTCGCGCGAGGCCTGCATCGGTGTTTCAGGAAGCGCTCCGCCATCGTCACCGCACTTGTGGATAACGGAGTCGGTCGACTCATCGAGGATTTCGTGTATCAGGGTGGCGTGGACACGTCACTCATCAAGTGGGTCGAAGATGACGGCATCGGCAGACAGAGCCGCAATGGTCTGAACTTCACCGAGCGTGGATTCGGTGTGCGGGGCGCGGTTGGAGTCTCAGACCGAGGTCACACCGCCGCCTCACAGCTCAAAGTCGGAGATATCGACTGGGAGCACGTGTTCGGAGAACTCGGTGCTCGCTGGTTCCACACGGGCGGCATCTACGCCGCACTATCGGAGAGTACGGCGGATGTTGTCCTCGAAGCGGTCCAAGCCGCTCGCAGGCATGGCACCGTGGTGTCGTACGACCTCAACTATCGACCGTCGCTTTGGCGCTCGATTGGTGGTATCCAACGCGCCCAGGAGGTCAACCGCGCGATCGCGCCCTACATCGATGTCATGATCGGCAATGAGGAGGACTTCACGGCTTGTCTGGGTCTCGAAATCGAGGGAGTTGACGATGCTCTCACTTCGCTTGAAGTCGATTCCTTCCATCGCATGATTGAGAACGCGACGGAGCAGTTCCCCAATTTTAAAGCCGTCGGAACGACTATGCGTTCTGTGAGGTCGGCCTCGAGGAACGACTGGGGTGCGGTTGCATGGTCCAAAGATGACGGTCTCGTCGAGTCGATTCACCGACCCGATATGGAGATCTTCGACCGCGTCGGTGGTGGGGATTCGTTTGCTTCAGGTCTGATTTACGGGCTGCTCGAAGGGGAGCCGATCGCGAAGGCAGTCGAATACGGAGCGGCGCATGGCGCGCTCGCGATGACCACACCTGGAGATACCTCAATGGCGACAAGAGAAGAAGTTCTTCGACTCGCAGAAGGAGGGTCTGCCCGGGTCCGGCGTTAGTTCCGTCATTCAAAGAACCACAGCGAGGCGCGAGCGGGCCCAGCATATGACTGCTGGCGTCATGGTGCCGGATGTCGGGCGAGTCTCTGTCGCGAGTCTACCGGGCAAGGTTATTAGTCACAGGAAAAGCCTGACTAAGGTCCCTCACAACGTTGGTTAGCCATACCTAACATTGAGGTATGAAGCTCAGTTCATGGCCGCTGCGCCAGCAGGCCCGAGTCGTCTCGCTGGGGATCTCAGCCGATCGCCTCCGCGCACGGGAGTTGGGGCTGCGTCCCGGTTCCGTCGTTCGCATCACCCAGCGCACGCTGTTCGGCGGGACCGTGGTCGATGTGGCCGGCACTCGGCTCGCCCTCGACCGAGCATCAGCCTCCCACATCCTCGTAGAGCCCCTCGAGGGCGTCCCCATGCCGAGGAGCATGTCATGAGCTGCTCTCACTGCGAGCCTGGAGACTCCCGCGTCGCGACGATCGTCGGAAGCCCCTCAGTTCTTCTTGTCGGCAACCCCAACGTCGGCAAGTCGACCCTCTTCAACCGGCTCACCGGCGCGCGGCAGGAGATCCGCAACGCGCCGGGCACGACCGTCGACCTGACGACGGGTGGATGGAGCATCGACGGACAGCCCCTGACCGTCATCGACTCGCCCGGTACCTATTCCCTCCTCGCGCGCTCGGCCGACGAGAAGGTCGTGACCGACCTTCTCGTCGGCGGCATCGAGGGTCATGCACCGGACCTGGTCGTCGCCGTGCTCGACGCCACCGCGCTCTCACGCTCGCTCTACCTGCTCGGCCAGCTGTCCAAGGCCGGCCACCCCGTCGTTGTGGCGCTGTCGATGGTCGACGTTGCGCGGAGCGAAGGTGTCGAGGTCGACGCGGCGGCGATGGGGGGAGTCCTCGGTGTCCCCGTCGTCGAGATCAACCCCCGCCAGGGCGAGGGTCTGGACGACCTGACGGCGGCGATCCGAACCGGCCTCCAGATCGAACCCCGCCTGCTTGGTCCCGACGCGAAGGCGTGCACGTGCGCCGACGGAGGAGAATGCTGCTCGCTGTCGACCGCAACGCCATCGGATGCCGCCACACTTGCCGAGCTTCTGGCCGATGCCGATGACGTCTTCACCTGGGTCGAAGTTGTCACCTCCCGGCTCGGCGCCTCGAGCCCCCGAGTTGAGACGACGTTCTCGGACCGCGTCGACCGCGTGCTCCTCCACCCGATCGCCGGAGTCGCCGCCCTCCTCGCGGTGCTGTGGGGACTGTTCGAACTGACGACGAGCGTCGTCGCGCCGGTCATGGACTGGACGGAGGGATTCGTCGGCGGGCCGCTGACAACCGCGGCGCTCGCGATCACGGGAGCCGTCGGACTTGGGGAGACCTGGGTCGAATCCCTTCTCATCGACGGCGTGCTGGCCGGTGCGGGCGTCGTCTTCTCATTCGTTCCGCTCATGTTCATCATGTTCTTCGCGCTCGCCCTGCTCGAAGATTCGGGTTATCTCGCCCGGGCCGCACTGCTGGCCGACAGACTCATGCGGGCGATCGGTCTGGACGGACGGGCCGTACTTCCCCTCATTGTCGGTTTCGGATGCAACGTGCCTGCGCTAGCGGCGACAAAGGCTCTCCCCAACTCGGCTCACCGAACGGTGACGGCGCTCCTCATCCCGCTCACCTCCTGCGCGGCGCGGCTGACGGTCTACATCCTCATCGCCGCCACCTTCTTCCCGGACCACGCCGGCACGGTCGTATTCGGTATGTATGTCGCCTCTGTCCTCCTCGTCATCGCCGGCGGACTGCTGCTCAAGGTGATCTTCAAGGACGATTCGAGCACGGACCCCCTTCTCCTCATCCTGCCCGCCTACCAGAAGCCGCGGGTGCTCACGGTCGCCGGCTCGGCGGCACGCAGGGCCTTCGCCTTCCTCAAGGGTGCGGGCGTGACAATCATCGTCATGCTCACCCTCATGTGGGGCCTCATGGCGATCCCCGTCTCGGGCGACCACAGCATTGGCGATGTGCCGGTCGCGGACTCGCTCTACGCCGAGATCGCCGAGACCGTGGCACCAGTCTTCGCCCCCGCGGGCTTCGACGACTGGCACGCCTCGGCCGCCCTCATGACGGGCTTCGTCGCCAAAGAGACTGTCGTGGCGGCGCTGTCGCAGTCCTACCAGGTCGACGAGCCTGCTGAGAACTCCTATGACGATGCTGAAGGATCAGATCTCGGAGCGCGCCTTCGGGCCGACTTCGATGAATCCTCCGGCGGCCACGGTGGAGCCGCCGCCCTCGCCTTCCTCGTCTTCGTCCTCGCGTACACACCCTGCGTCGCGACCCTCGCCGAGCAGCGCCGGATCCTCGGAACGAAGATGACGGTGGGCGCGTTCGGGGTCCAGCTCGTCCTTGCCTGGTTGCTCGCCGTCGCCGTCTTCCAGATCGGGGCGCTGCTGTGAAATCGCGGGTGCTGAGTGCGCTGACGCGGGGCGGGAGCGTCGCGTCGGTCGCCCGGACCGCCATGGTGGACCCTGAGCTCGTCCGCATCGCCATCGATCACCGTGAGCGTCTCGGCCTGGTCGATGATCGCTGCCGCAGCGCCTGCGCCGCACTCGACGAGAAGGCCGCCGTGCCGGTCGGATGTCGGGGATGTCCGCTCATCGCTGTCCGCAGGATGTAGTGCCCGGTACTGGCCGTTTCTCCTGTGACACACTTAGGCCATGACGACGATCGCGACAGTGGCAGACAGGCTTTCGGGGCTTCTCGACGGCGAGGTTGAGAGCGGGACGCGACGCCGTGCCGAGTACTCGACGGACGCGTCGAACTATCGTGTCGTGCCCCAGATCGTGGCTTTCCCGCGCTCATCCGAGGACATCGTCGCGGCGCAGAGCTTCGCCCGCGAGGAGGGCATGCCGCTCACTGTGCGCGGCGGCGGCACGTCCGTCGCCGGCAACTCGATCGGCACCGGCCTTGTCCTCGACCTGTCCCGGCATCTCGATCGCGTCATCTCGATCGACCCGGAGGCCCGCACGGCACGCGTCCAGCCGGGCACCGTCCTCACCACCCTCCAGAAGGAGGCGGCCCTCCACGGGCTGCGGTTCGGTCCGGACCCGTCGACCTCGAACAGGGCCACGATCGGCGGCATGATCGGCAACAACGCGTGCGGTCCGCACGCGGTCGCATGGGGCAAGACCTCCGACAATATCGTGAGCCTCGACGTCGTCGATGGCCTGGGGCGGCAGTGCACGGCCGAGAAGGGCACGCAGGTCGCCGGCCTCAGCGAACTCATCGACGCGAACCTCGCCCTCATCCGCACCCACTCCGGCAGGTTCTCCCGGCAGGTGTCGGGGTACTCGCTCGAGCACCTCCTCCCCGAGCGGGGACGGGACCTGGCCAAGCTCCTTGTCGGCAGCGAGGGCACTCTCGCAACCGTGCTCGAAGCCGAGGTCTCCCTCGTTCCGATCGCGTCCGGCGCCACCCTCCTCGTCCTCGGCTATGAGGACATGATCCGTGCGGCCGACGCCGTTCCCCGCATCCTTCCCCTCAGGCCGCTCGCGGTCGAGGGTCTCGACAGGCGTCTCGTCGACATCGTCGAGCGCGCCCGCGGCGGGGTCCCGGCGTTGCCGGACGGCGGGGGATGGCTCATGGTCGAGGTCGGCGCCTTCGAGGGCGAATCCGACGAGATCGTCGCCGACCGGATCCAGGCGGTGCTCGCGGCTGCAGGAACAGACTCGTACAGGATCGCGCCCCAGGGCCCCGAGGCGCAGGCGCTGTGGAAGATCCGCGCCGATGGCGCCGGTCTCGGCGGGCGTTCGCCGCGCGGGCGCGAGGCGTGGCCGGGCTGGGAGGACTCCGCCGTCCCGCCCGAGCGGCTCGGCGAGTACCTGCGTGACATGACCGCGGTCATGGCCCGCCATGACGTCGACGGCATCCTCTACGGCCACTTCGGCGATGGCTGCGTCCACGTCCGAATCGACATGCCGCTGTCGGACACGAGCGGAGTCCCGAAGACACGGGCCTTCCTCGAGGACACGGCGGACCTCGTCGTTTCGTACGGCGGCTCGCTGTCGGGCGAGCACGGCGACGGCCGTGCCCGGTCCGAGCTGCTCGAGCGGATGTACAGCCCGGAGATGATGGGGCTCTTCGCGCAGGTGAAGAACCTGTTCGACCCGGCCAGGTCCCTCAACCCCGGCATCATCGTCGACCCGGATCCGCTCGATGCGAACCTTCGCAGGCCCTACGCCCGGCCGTTGACCGGCGGCGGGGTCAAGGGGGGCGGGTTCGCCTATTCCGAGGACGGCGGGGACTTCGCGACGGCGGTCCACCGGTGCACGGGCGTCGGCGCCTGCCGCGCCGACATCCCCGGCGGCTTCATGTGCCCCTCCTTCAAGGCGACGAAGGATGAGAAGGACGTGACCCGCGGCCGCGCCCGCATCCTCGAAGAGGTCGCCAACGGCCGCCTCATTGCCGACTGGGGCTCCGACGAGGTCATCGAATCGCTCGATCTGTGCCTGGCCTGCAAGGCCTGCTCGCGGGACTGCCCAAGCGGCGTCGATGTTGCCCGCTACAAGTCCGAGGTGCTCTACCGCGCCCACAAGGGGAAGATCCGGCCGAAGCTCCACTACCTGCTGGGTCAGCTGCCGCGCTGGACGAGCCTCGCAACCATCCTTCCCCCCATCGCCGCGATCGCGAACCGTGTCATGCGGGTTGACCCGATCAAGCGGGCTGTCTTCACCGTCGCGGGAGTGGACGCCGAGCGGACCATGCCCGCCCTCGCCACCGAACGCTTCTCCCGCTGGGCGAAGAAGAGGGGGCTGGCGAGCACCGCGAAGAAGAAGCACAGTAGGTACGTCATGCTGTGGGCGGACTCCTTCTCGGAGACGCTCGACACCGAGGGTGCGAAGCACATGGTCAAGGTCCTCGAGGGCGCCGGCTACACCGTGCTCGTCCCGAAGAAGCCCGTGTGCTGCGGGCTGACGTGGATCACGACGGGCCAGCTCGATGGGGCCCGCGCCCAGCTGACCGAGCTGCTGAGTGAGCTCGCGCCGTTCGCCAAGAACGGCATCCCCATCGTCGGCGTCGAGCCCTCGTGCACGGCGGTCCTCCGCGACGATCTTCCGGAGCTGCTCGCCGATGATCCGCGCAGCCGCATCGTCGCCGAGAACACGTACACCCTCGCCGAGCTCCTTCTCGCCCCGGCCCCCCTTGGCCCGGAGAAGCTCACTCTGCCGGACCTGTCCGGGACGACGATCGTCGCCCAGCCGCACTGCCACCACTACTCGGTCATGGGATGGCGCACGGACGCCGAACTGCTCGCCCGCACCGGCGCCGAGGTTGTCGAGCTGGCCGGCTGCTGCGGCATGGCCGGGAATTTCGGTATGGAGAAGGGGCATGCGGAGATCTCCCGCCAGGTCGCGGAGAATGCCCTTATGCCGGCCCTTCGGGGGAACCCGGACGCGGTGTTCCTTGCGGACGGATTCTCGTGTCGAACACAGGCTGAGAGCCTCGCGGGCAGGGACGGGATCCACATTGCGACTCTGCTCTCCCCCGATGGGGAGGGAAGCTGATGTACCCTGGAGGCTGTCCCTCCTGAACATTCTTGGCCCAAGAAAAGGTGACGTATGCCCGTCTTCTCGCTGGATAACGGTCGGCTGAGCCCGGCACGATCTTCTCTCACACACAGTGAAGAAATTGTCCGCGAGACCCTCATGGCGGTGCGCGATCAGGTGGTCGAGCTCATCTACCGGCCCGTCTTTCCCGTCGCCTGGCTGACGGAGACGAGCAGGGGACCGGGTCGGCACACGTCGCTCGTCGCGCTCGACCCGTCCAGCAAGACGGTGACCATCGATGTCGTCGAGGATCTCGATGCCTCGATTCTCATGGCCTCCCTCGCCCGCGCCTCGCGCCACGAGGAGATTCCGAGCGGTGCACTCTCCGGCCTCTACCCGCGCGGTGTCGCGGCCTTCCGCAAGGACTGGCAGGAGTTCCAGGACTCGTGCCCGACGGGGATGGAGGACCACCCGCGCCTCATCATCCTCGCCGTCAACGTCGCCGATGAGGTGAGGGCCGCTCTCGACACGCTCGTCGGGGCCAGCATCGAAGTCCACCGAATCGATCTCCACGAGTCCCGCTCCGGCATCCTCGTCTCGCTCGAGCAGGTCCGGCCGCACGAGGCCTCCTTCCTCGCGATCGGCCAGGCCGTCCGCCGCGGGGAACTGACCGCGCCCACCTCCGAGACGGGTGATGCCCCGACGGCCGACAGCGGGGAGATGCCCTCCCTGTCGTCCTCCGAGTCCCCCGACACGGCAGCCGACGTCGAGACTGACTCCGAGCCCGACGGTGTCGTCTTCGTCAGCCGAGGCGACGTCGCCATCCCAGCACGCCAGCCCTTCACCGCGACAGACGACGAGGCCCCCGAGAGTGCGTCGTCATCCGATGACGACGTGGTGAGCCCGGGCGACGACTCGTCCGACGCAGAAACCGAGACACCACTCGACGACTCCCAGCCCGAGTATTCCGAGCCTGATTCCGCCGAGCCCGATGACTCCGCTGTCGCAGAGGACTCCTCGACCGATGATGCTGTCGCCGACGGCCCGGCTCTCTCGGAGTCAGACGACGACGGCGATAGTGTCCGTGCGCGTGCGGTCCTCAGCGAGGAGGCGATCTTCGCGGACTCGCTCGGACGGCCCGCCTCCCGCCGCCGGGACGCCCGTGCGGTGCGCGAGGAGTTCACGTTCCACTCGGTCGGCTTCAGTGGTGATGGTCGGACCCTTGAGGGCGCCGACGAGCGCGGCTCCGTTGCGTGGCCCGTGCGCGAGACCGAGCTCCAGAAGATCGTGGCCCGCCACGGCGAACAGTCGTTGACCTTCAAGTCTCTTCGCCGCAGGATCAATGCAGCGGCGGTTCTCGACGCCTCGGGAGAGATTGTCCTCGAGAACGGGGAACGGTTCACCGATCCCGACGCCGCGGCGAGCGCCGTCGCAGGCCGGGAGATGGACGGGTGGAAGAACTGGCGCACCCGCGAGGGACGCAGGCTCGGAGAGCTGCGCTTCTGATCAGCGGGGTGGCTGCACGTAGGCGCGCAGCCACCTTCTCATCTCCCCAAAGGCCTGACTGCGGACCGGGGCCCGTGACAGGGTGACGTCGTGGATGGCGCCCTCGAGGCGAACCAGCGTCGTGACCCGGCCAAGGGAGGGCACGCGCCGCCAGATCTGCTCGACATCGAGCACAGTATCCGCCGCCCTCATGTTCGGCGACCACTTGTCGGAGAAGATCGTCCTGTTCGACGTGATGACGAACGTGGGGCAGGAGATGTCGAGCCCCTTCGATACGAGGCTGTGGCCCTGGAGGATGGCGCTGAGCCAGCCGGCCCGGACCGGGGTCGAGGGGGAGCGCCGCCACTCATGGTTGAAGTCCCAACCCGTCGTGAATGGGTCTCCATCATCGTCGATGAGCTCCGCCTCGTCCCGCCATCCGGTGAGCGAGCGCTGGTAGAAGCCGGTGTCGGGGACCGGCAGGATCGCGTCGGGGGAGAACTTCGCGAGGGAGTCGAGCAGGGGAGTGCCGAGCTGCCGGACGAGCGTGGCGCCCTGGAACTCGAGCCACGGAGCGTTGAGGAGGAGCCCGGACAGGGCTCCCGGGTGCCGGTCCGCCCACAGGGCGGCCGTGAGGCCGCCGGTGGAGTGCCCGTAGAGGACGAGGGGGATGCTCCAGCCATGCGCCTCGTGGATGATGTCGCGGGCGGCGTGGATGTCCTCGTCATAGTCCGAGAGGGACGTGATGAAGCCGGGGGACTGATGCTCCCGCTGGGACCGGCCATACTTGCGCAGGTCGATCGCATAGAAGGCGCCGCCCGCCGCGGAGATCACGCGGGCGAGCTCGGCCTGGTAGAAGTAGTCGTTCCAGCCGTGGATCGCGAGCATCGCGAACGTCGGCGCCGTCGGCGTCGCCGGCCTGGCATGCGGGTCCTCGGCGGGCACGTGCCGGACGATCGTGGTGACGACCGCCCCCTCATCGTCATCGAGCAGCGGGAGTGTGACGGACTGGAAACCTGGACCTAGGTGTAGTTCCTCGGGAGGTTGTGAACGCTCGAGTTAGATGAAGACCTCCGGCAGGATGTGGGTTACCACACTCGCATCCAGTAACCGGAGGTCTTCATGTCCCACGCTAACGCACCATTGACCCCTGTGGGCAGGCAGCGCCTGGCTTCTCTGATCGTCGATCAGGGATGGTCGATCCGACGCGCAGCGGAGCGATTCCAGGTCTCACCTGCCACCGCATCGAAATGGGCGTCCCGATACCGCGCGGGTGAACCTCTCGTGGATCGTTCCTCGCGCCCGCATCACTCACCCATGAGGCTTGCGGAGCGGCGCGAGCACCGCATCATCAGCCTGCGGTTCACCCGCCGGTGGGGACCGCACCGGATCAGCTACCACCTGGGCATCCCGCGGTCCACGGTCGAACGCGTCCTTACCCGGTACCGGATGCCTCTGTTAGCGCATGTGGATCAGGCAACAGGGCTGCCCGTCCGTAAGCCTCGCCCTGTGCGCTACGAGAAACAGCGTCCGGGCGAGCTTGTGCATGTCGACATCAAGAAACTCGGCCGCATCCCTGACGGTGGTGGACATCGCATGCTCGGACGCGCCAACGGCAAGCGTAACCGTCGCCATGGCGTCGGGTACGCGTTTCTGCATCACGCGGTCGATGACTACTCGCGTCTGGCCTACTCCGAGATCCTTGCCGACGAGAAGAAAGAAACAGCCGCCGCGTTCTGGCACCGAGCGCGCATGTTCTTCGCCCAGGCCGGAGTGACCGTTGCGGCGGTGATGACCGATAACGGGTCTTGTTACCGCTCTCGAACGTTCGCAGCCGCGCTCGGACCTGATGTGAAACATCGTCGAACTCGTCCGTATCGGCCCCAGACCAACGGGAAAGTTGAACGTTTCAACCGCACCCTCGCCACCGAGTGGGCCTACGCCCAGATGTACGAAAGCGACGGAGCCAGGGCCGCAACGTACAGCACCTGGCTCCACCACTACAATCATCACCGACCCCACACCGGAATCGGAGGACAGACTCCCTCAGACCGTGTTCACAACCTCACTGGGAACTACACCTAGGACATCGGGTGACCACATGAGCTCATTGTGTCAGCTGACGGCCCGCGGCGACTCTCCTTGGAGGAAACCGGAGAGCAGATCAGTCACCTGGTCGTTCTCGACGAGGAAGCCGTCGTGGCCATGATCGGAATGGATCGTCACGAGCCCTTCACACCCCGGCAGCGCCTCTGCGAGTCGCGCCTGATCGGCGGGATGGAAGAGTCGGTCCGTGTCGACGGCGACGACAAGGGCACGTGCCGTCATCTCGCTCAGGACCCTGTCGACCCCGCCGCGGCCGCGACCGATCGAGTGGGTGAGCATGGTCTCCGTCAGGGTGAGATAGGAGTTGGCGTCGAAGCGCGCCGCGAGTTTGTAGCCGTGATAGTCGAGGTAGGACTGGACGGAGAACCTGCCGCCCGCCATCGGGTCCTCGCCCTCCTGGGGCGTCCGGTCGAACCGAGTGTCGAGCTCGGTCGGACATCGGTACGTCGTGTGCGCGATCGCCCGGGCGAGGCCGAGCCCCGCATGGGGTCCGTTGCCGGCCGGGGCGTCGTAGTAGTCCCCGCCGCGCCACGCCGGGTCCAGCTTGATCGCAAGGATCTGCTGGTGGGCGTAGGCGATCTGCTCGGCCGTCGTCTCGGGGGCGGAGACGAGCACCGCGAACTGCTCGACATGGTCCGGGTAGGTTGCGGGCCATTCCATGACCCTGTGGCCGCCGGCCGATGCGCCGGCGACGAGATGCCAGTAGGGCACGCCGAGGTGGTCCATGAGGGCCTTTTCGGTGTGGACCTGGTCGCGCACCGTCAGCCGCGGGAAGCGGCGTGCCCACGGCTTGCCGTCTGGGTGGCGGGAGGCAGGGCCCGTCGTGCCCTGACAGCCGCCGAGAACGTTGGGGACGACGACGAAGTAGCGGTCGGTATCGATCGCCCGGCCCGGGCCGACGATGCCGGGCCACCAGCCCTCGGTGCCGTCCTCGCTGCGGACGTGGGAGTCGCCGGTCAGGGCGTGGCAGAGGAGGATCGCATTGGAGCGGTCCTCATTCAGCTCGCCCCACGTTTCGTAGGCAACGGTGACATCGAGCGAGTCGCCCGACTCGAGGACCTGGGTGCCGAGGTGGACGAACCGACGGTCCCCGGGATCGTCCCCCTCCCGCCATGCCCCGCTGGCGGGCAGGAGGCGCATCCGGGCATGCGGATAGTAGCCGGTGTCCGCATCCGGAATCGGCGCGGCATCGGTGATGCGCAGCGGCGGGTGGCCGACGAGGTAGGAGGGGGACAGATCCATGTCAGAGCCTGTCGAACGACTGCGAGAGGTCAGCGATGATGTCGTCGATGTGCTCGAGTCCGACGGACAGGCGGATGAGGCCCGCGGGCGCGCCGGCGGACTCCAGCTCCGCCTCTGTCAGCTGCGAGTGCGTGGTCGAGGCGGGGTGGATGACGAGCGAGCGGACATCACCGATGTTCGCGACGTTTGAGTGGAGCGTGAGGCCGTCGACGAACCTGACCCCGGCCTCCTTGCCGCCCTTGAGGACGAAGGCGATGATCGAGCCGGCGCCCTTCGGCGTGTACTTCTGGGCGAGATCGTAGTAGGGCGAGGAGGGCAGGGACGCCCACGTGATCGACTCGACCTGATCGTGGCCCTCGAGGAACTCCGCAACCTTCCGGGTGTTCTCGAGGTGCTTCTCCATGCGCAGGGACAGGGTCTCGACGCCGAGGCCGATGAGGAAGGCGTTGAACGGCGAGATTGCCGGCCCCATGTCCCTCAGGAGGGTGGTGCGGATGCGGGTGACGAAGGCGCCCGCGCCGAGGTCGCCCCACGTGATGCCGTGGTAGGACGCATCGGGCTCCGACATCGTCGGGAACCGGCCCGACTTCCAATCGAAGTCGCCCTTCTCGATGACGACGCCGCCCATCGACGTGCCGTGCCCGCCGAGGAACTTCGTTGCCGAGTGGATGACGACGTCCGCGCCGTGCTCGAAGGGGCGCGTGACGTAGGGGGTGGCGATCGTGTTGTCGACGATGAAGGGCACACCCTCTGCGTGCGCAGCATCGGCGATCGCCTCGAGATCGAGCACCGAGCCGCGCGGGTTCGGGATGGTCTCGCCGAAGAACAGCTTCGTGCGCTCGTTCGCGGCCGCACGCCACGAGTCCGGGTCGCTCGGACCCTCGACGTACGTGACGTCGATTCCGTAGCGGGTCAGCGTGTGGGTGAGGAGGTTGAGCGTTCCGCCGTACAGCCATGGACTCGCCACGACGTGATCGCCGGCCTGGGCGATGTTGAGGATCGCGAGCGTCGTGGCCGACTGGCCGGAGGCGAGGAGGAGGCCGGCGGCACCGCCCTCGAGAGCGGCCAGGCGATTCTCAATCGCGGCCTGGGTGGGGTTGGTGATGCGGGTGTAGATGTTGCCGGGCTCGGCCAGGGCGAAGCGGCCAGCGGCCTGTGCTGCATCGTCGAAGACGAATGCCGTCGACTGGTAGATGGGAAGCGCGCGAGCGCCAGTCTCTGAATCAGGGGTTTGGCCCGCATGGATCTGCAGGGTCTCGAAGTTCCAGTTCGCTTGGGTCATGATCTCTCTCATTGCATAAGGGAGTGCCAAAGTTGTGTAACAACTCCAGCCTCACGGATAAATGGCTGGGCCGATGCAGACGCGCATCGGTGCGCGTCGGCTTGAAGCAGGACGCGCGTCAGTTACACATTCGGAACATGACCTCGACCATAGGCGGCGGATCCGAATCCGGCAAAGCGACCGGGGGTCGGTCTCACTCATCGGACGAGCGCCCATAAAGAGAAGACTCCCGAACCCCCACCCCACCAAGGTGACGTTGGTCACATTGCAGAATGATCGCGACAGAGCCCTATTCTGTCACGGCAGTTTTGCCGCAGAATCTCGCCATCGCGGCGCTCCTGTTACGGATGTGACAGATGTGAATGCTGTGAAGATTGAAATAGATGTTTCGAAAAGGTCACAAGTGGTATAGCGTCAGTATCGGAAAAGAATCTGTTGACGACGCAGTCAAGACGACACGCCGACGAGGCGAGGAGAAATACGTGGCCAGAAATAGCAGGCGCGCCGTACAGGCCGCTTTTGCCGTGGCTATCGCCGGAAGCATGGTCCTCCTGGGCGGCACCGCCGTTCTCGCAGACGACGCTGACGACAGCACGGCTCCCGCGTCCAGTTACATGGAGATGTCGCTCGCGCAGCTCGAGGCGGAGCTCGCCTCCCTGTCTGCAGAATCGACCGCGCTCGCGGAGGCCGCGGCCCAGGCCGAGAGCGACCAGATCCTCGCGCAGGCCGAACTCGCCGAGTCGATCACCGACGCCATCGACAAGCAGGAGGCGGCGAATGCCGCCCTCGAGGAGGTCGATGAGGCGCGAAAGAACCTCGGCAGCGTCGGCGCGGCGATGTACAGGGACGGCGCGAATGCCGTGCCGTTCGGCAACTACCTCTCCGCGAGCTCACTCCAGGAGGCGAACGAGCGCCAGCTCGCTTACGACCGTCTCGGGCAATCAGCCGAGAGCAGGCTCCAGGAGTTCGAGGCGAAGCTCAACCTGGCCGAGGCCATGGAGGAGCAGGCGGCGGCAGCCGCCGAGGCCCAGACTGCCGCAGCAGCCCAGGTTGACGACTCGGCGCGCGACGCCGAGCATGCATTCCGCGCCGCCGCCGAGCAGCTGGCCGAGGCCGAGGGTCGCCGTGAAGCCCTCATCGTCGCCATTGCCGAGCAGAAGGGCGTCGAGGCGGAAGAGGAGCGAGCCCGCATCGCCGCTCTCGAAGAGCAGCGGATCGCCGAGGCGGAGGAGTCGCGCCGCGTCCTCCTCGAGGAGACTCAGGCCCAGGCCGCCGCCCAGCAGGAGGCCGCGGCTATCCAGTCCTCGGCCAACCAGCAGTCCCGCGAGCCGCAGGCACCCGCGCCCGCACCGGGGCCCGCACCTACTCCGTCGCCGGCCCCTGCGCCGGCACCCACGCCAGCACCGGCACCGGCGCCAGCGCCTGCTCCCGCGCCAGCGCCTGCTCCGGCACCAGCGCCTGCTCCGGCGCCTGCTCCCGCGCCAGCGCCTGCTCCCGCGCCAGCGCCTGCTCCGGCTCCGGAGCCTCCGCCCGCGCCGAAGCCCAGCTCGAACGTTCGCAATTCGATCGTGGCCTATGCCCGACAGTTCGTCGGAGCGCCGTACGTCTGGGGCGGTATCACCCCCGCGGGTTGGGACTGCATCGGCTTCGCGTACTTCGTCTACTCCCACCACGGGATCACTGTTGCCCGGTCCTCGTACGGAGCCCAGTTCAACGGCACCCAGGTCCCGGCCTCACAGGCTCGCCCCGGCGACCTCATGTGGTGGCCCGGCCACGTCGGCATCTACACCGGCAATGGCTCGCACATCGCGGCCTGGAACCCGTCGATGGGCACTCAGGAGCGTGCGGTCTGGGGCAGCCCGATGTACCGCAACGTCGTCGGCGACTGATTCGTGGACTGGGGCGGGCCATTGGCCCGCCCCAGTCCTATGTCCGGAATTGCCGGCATGCCGGTTCCCCTACAATGTGAATCCTCAAGAGGTGAGGCGAGGCAATGATGGACAGGCCGCTCAGCGCGGGGCACCGGATCCTGTTCGCCGCCGCCCAGCTCGCCGCTCTGTCTGCAGTCGCGTACACGGGCACGATCGTCGGCGAGCTCCCTGCCGAGGTGCCGATCCATATCTCTCTTACGGGCGAGACGAACGCCGTGGGACCCCGGTGGCTGGTCTGGTCTGTTCCGATCGCCATGTCGATCCTCGTCGCTGCCCTCTGGCTTCTCGCACGCTTCCATGCCACGGCGACGGCGCACGGTCAGGAGCTCAGTGCCGAGGCTAAGGGCGCGCTGATCGGTCCGATGCGAACGATGCTGGGAGTTCTTGCTCTCTCCGTCGCAGCGCTTGCCTGGGAGGCCCCGCTGGCCCAATCCGAACGCTTCGCAGCACCGCCGGGGCTCAGCGCCGCGATCGCTCTGGCACCTCTCGTCATCGTCCTCCTTGGCATGATTCGCCTGCGTCGGGGGGCACAGACAGACCCGGATGTCGACTGAGCGACACCCGGGTCATGCAAGGAGGCGGTTGGAGGTGACCTCTGTGGTCAGCCCTCAGTGATCGTCGTAATAGCCCTGGTCGATGGCACGCTGGTAGGAGGCGCGGATCTCCTCCTCGGCAGCCGCACGGTCCACCCAGTGGGCTCCCTCGACGGACTTGCCGGGTTCGAGATCCTTGTACACCTCGAAGAAGTGCTGAATCTCGAGGCGATGGAATTCGGAGACATCATCGATATCGACGCGCCACGAGGCGCGCTGGTCACCGGAGGGAACGCACAGCACCTTGTCGTCGCCGCCCGCCTCATCCTTCATGCGGAACATGCCGAGCGCCCGGCAGCGGATGACGCAGCCCGGGAATGTCGGCTCCTCCAGAAGGACGAGCGCGTCCAGCGGGTCGCCATCCTCTCCGAGGGTGTCGTCGATGAAGCCATAGTCGTCGGGGTAACGAGTGGCGGTGAACAGCATACGATCGAGCCGGATGCGCCCAGTCTTATGATCGACTTCGTACTTGTTCCGGTTGCCTTTGGGGATCTCGATGGTGACATCGAACTCCAACATGACGCCTCCTTTGGCTCCAGGTTCCTTTGTGGTGAACGTTGAACGATCGTGACACACTGACAAGGTGAAGGCACGATCGCAGGCAGTTATTGTCGCTGTCCTGATTCTACTTGGAGGCTACGTCATCGCGGATGCAGTTGACGTGGCCCCCGGTATTCTCACGGCAGCTGACAAGCCGTCAGAGCCACGAGCCTACCCTGAAGCCGCTGATTTCGAGGTGTTTGACGCAGACGTTCCGCAGTCGGAGGCCGTCGAGGGCATTTCCTCGGAGACGATTGCGGCCATTGCTCAGCGTTTGGCGGAGGACTCTAGGAACACCGGAAGCACCTCATTCGTCGTCCGCGACCTCGACGGGAGCCTGCTGTTCGACATGGCGGGGGATGAGGGAAAGGTGCCCGCCTCGAGCATCAAGATCCTCACATCGGCGGCGGCGCTCGCGGAGCTGGGCCCCGACACGACACTCCCCACGTCCGCACGTCTCGCGGGCGACACCCTCTATCTCGTCGGCGGCGGCGACATCTACCTGGCGCCGGACCAGGGCGATCCGCATGCACAGCTCGGCCGCGCCGGTCTCGGCGGCCTGGCCGACCAGGCGGCAGATGAGCTGGCCGCCCGCGGCGTGACCTCGATCGACCTCAACGTCGACTCCAGCCTGTTCTCGGGCGCCGACTACAACGACGTCGTCCAGGGCATCGACCGGTCCTACATCATGCCGATGAGACCGCTGGCGATCGACCGCGGCCGGATCGACGGCTTCTACTCCGCGACCCCGGACATCGATGCCGGCGCCGTCTTCGCCGAGCGGCTCCGCGAGCGCGGCATCGAGGTGCGGGCGGTCGGCACGGCCGCCGCGCCGGCCTCAGCCGAACCCGCGGGCGTCGTCCACTCCGCCCCCATTCGCGACCTCGTCGACCACTGCCTGACGATCTCGGATAACTCGATGGCCGAGGCGCTCGGCCATCTCGTTGCCATCGAACGTGGCCTGCCGGCCACCTTCGACGGATCCGCGAGGGCCGTCCGCGATTCGCTGGCCGAGCAGGGCTTCACCACGACCGGACTCATCATGTCGGATACCGCGGGGCTGTCGATGGACAACCGTGTGAGCGCGGCCCTTCTGACGGAGGTTCTCGTCGAGGGAGGAGCGTGCACGTCCTGCCCGCTGGCCTCCCTGCCGCACAGCATGCCCGTCGCGGGCCTGAGCGGGACTCTCGTGGAGCGCTTCTCGGGTATGGAGGCTGGCGGCCTTGTCCGGGCGAAGACCGGAACCCTCGTCGAGACGAACTCGCTGTCGGGCTATGTGACGACCCGTCAGGGCCAGGTCCTGGCCTTCTCGATCCTCATCGATGATCTAGAGTCGGGGACGACGGCGATCGTGCGTCCCGCCATCGATGAGGCGCTCAATGCGCTCGCAGGGGGAGAAGATCATGCCGGTTGATCCGACGATCGTCTACCGCCGGGTGCGCCAGCTCTCCGGATCGGGCCCGACCATCACGCCCGCGAAGGCCCGCGCTGTCGCGACGGGGCTGCGGCGGGCCGCCGCAATGGCGCCCGAGGTGGTCGCCGATGTGACACACCTGCACGATCTCACCGACACGGTCGCCGCCACCCCGGTGTCGGTGCTCGCCCGGCCAGGGTGGGCGCAGGCGGCAGCCGTCTCGGTTGCGCCGCTTCTTGATGATGTCGTCGACGGCGGCCGGTTCGCCGACCGGCTGGCCTCCGAGGAGCTCGCGGGAGCACTCGCGTTCCTCGCCCCCCGCATCCTCGGCCAGTATGATCCGTTCGCGCTGACAGCACTGCCGGGCCGGGGCCTCCCCATCGCCGGCAGGCTCCTCCTCGTCGCCCCGAACATCTGGGAATTCGCGACCGAGTGGAATCTCGACATCATGGACGTGCAGCTGTTCGTGAGCGTCCACGAATTCACCCATGCCTTCCAGTTCGCGGCCGCCAACTGGCTCAAGGACGTCATCATCGCCAAGGTTCAGATCGCGATCGACTCCCTTGAGGATGGGGCCGATGATGATGCCTTCGGTGACCTCCTCGCCCTCATGGCGGTCCTCGAGGGGCACGCGGAGCATGTGATGAACGCCGTGCCGATCGCACGGATACCGTCGCGCAGGCGGATCACCGCCGCCGTCGCGGCTCGGCGCGGGCGGGGCTCCGCCGTGTCGAAGCAGATCAACCGGCTGCTCGGGATCGACCTCAAGCTCGACCAGTATGCCGACGGAGAGCGGTTCGTGTCGGCGATCATCGCCGCCGAGGGGCACGAGGGCTTCAACGAGATCTGGCGCAGCCCCCTCCACCTGCCGAGCGCTGCCGAGGTGAAGGACCCGCAGTCGTGGGCTTCGCGCGTGCTGTCCTAGCCGCGCGCCAGGCGGTTCGTGCCGTCCTCGCCGAGCTCGACCCCGGGACCTCTGTGCTCGTCGCCTGCTCCGGCGGTTCGGACTCCCTGGCCGTGGCGCTCGCCGTCGCCGCAGAGGCCGAGCCCGCCGCCGTCCTTCCCCGTGCGGTGACCATCGACCACGGCATCCTCCCCGGATCGGCGGAGAGAGCGGCGGAGCTCGTTGAGGTGCTGGAGAGGCACATGCCCGCCCGATCGATCCGCATCGACCCCTCCGGCGCCGAAGGCCCCGAGGGCAGCGCCCGGACGGAGCGATACCGGGCGATCGCCGGCGAGGCCCGCAGGGTCGGCGGGCCCGCCCTCGTCCTCCTCGGGCATACGCTCGACGATCAGGCCGAGACCGTGCTCATGGGACTCGGCCGGGGGAGTGGCCCCCGCTCGATCGCCGGCATGAGGCCACGGGGCCTGCTGCCGGGCACGGATGATGTTCCCTTCGCCCGGCCTTTCCTCGCACTGACCCGGGTGGCTCTGCAGGATGCTCTGCGGGGTTGGGGTGCCTCGTGGTGGGAGGATCCCTCGAATAGAGCCGATGGGCCATGGCGCGCGGCCGACGGTCGGCCGCTGCGGAGGGCCGCCGTGCGGGATCGGGCGCTGCCTGCCCTGTCGGAGGCGCTGGGTCTCGACGTGCGTGGGCCGCTCGCTCGGACAGCGTCGCTCCTCCAGGACGATCTCGACTACATCGACGGGGCGGCCGACGCCGCCCTCGCCGGTGCTCGCGCGGGCGAGGGGCTGGCGCTCGAGGCGCTGAGGCCCCTGCACGCCGCAATCCGGACGCGCGTGCTGCGGGCCTGGCTGCTGGGTCTCGGGGCGCGGGCCGGTGAGCTGACCGGTTGGCACGTGGCAGCCGTGGACCGGCTCCTCGATGGTGAGACCGGCAAGGGCATCGACGTTCCCGGACTGCGCGTAGCGAGAACACGCGACTGCCTCGTGCCGGTCGTGGAGTAGCATAAACGCAAGCAGCCATTGAGGAAGGAATATTCGTGGATTCGACGGATATGGGCGAGGATCTCAAGGAGATCCTCATCACGGAAGAGCAGATTTCGAGCCGGCTGGATGAGCTTGCCGCCGAGATCGATCGCGACTATGAGGGCCGTGAGATTCTCGTCATCGGAGTGCTCAAGGGCGCTGTCATGGTCATGGCGGATCTGACGAGGAAGCTCCACACCCCGCTCACGATGGACTGGATGGCGGTGTCGTCCTACGGCTCCGGTACGAGATCGTCCGGCGTGGTCCGCATCCTCAAGGACCTCGAGACCGACCTCGAGGGCAGGCACGTCCTCATCATCGAGGACATCGTCGACTCCGGGCTCACCCTGTCCTGGCTCAAGACCAATCTGGAATCCCGCGGCCCCGCGTCCGTCGAGATCGCGACGCTCCTGAGGAAGCCGGATGCGGCATCGGTCGACATCGACGTCGAGTACGTCGGCTTCGACATCCCCAACGAGTTCGTCGTCGGGTACGGCCTCGACTACGACCAGAAGTACCGGAACCTGCCCTTCATCGGCACTCTGGCGCCGCATGTCTATGGCGGATGACAAGCGGCAGCGCCGCACGCAGCTGAAGCCCTGGCAGGGCGGGTCGACGAGCCCCGACGGGCAGTCCCCGGAGAAGCCCGGCCCGCCGGCCGGGCGCGGCCCCGAGGGCCCGCAGCCGGGCGGCAGGAAGGGCGACGACAAGAAGAAGAGCGACGGGAAGAAGCCGAACAAGGGCCAGCCCGAGAAGCGCTCGTGGTTCCCGTGGCTCCTCACCCCGCTCTTCATCCTCGCCTTCTACTACCTCTTCTTCGGGCAGAGCGAATACACGCCGATCTCGACCTCGGAGGGCATCGCCATCCTCCAGGATGCGGAGCCGGGTGACGTCGAGCGCGCCGTCATCACCGAGGGTGCACAGACCGTCCGCCTGGACCTGGCCGACGAGGTGACCGTCACCGACGCTGAGGGGGAGGAGCAGGAGGCCGGCGACCGGGTCGCCTTCCAGTACGTCGACCCCCAGGATGAGCAGGTGGCTCGGCTCGTGGCGGAGGCGGAGCCGACCAACGGCTACAACTCGGTCGTCCCGCAGGATTCGATCTGGGCGTCGCTCCTCATCATGGCGATCCCGCTCCTCATCATCCTCGGCTTCTTCATCTTCCTCCTGCCCAAGCTCCAGCAGGGCGGCATGGGCGGCTTCGGCAAGATCAAGAACCGGGGCGCCGGCCTCGACAAGGAGATGCCGGACGTGACGTTCGAGGACGTCGCCGGCGTCGACGAGGCCGTCGAAGAGCTCGGCGAGATCAAGGAGTTCCTCGAGAAGCCCGAGAAGTTCCGCAACATGGGCGCGAAGATCCCGAAGGGTGTGCTGCTCTACGGCCCGCCCGGAACGGGCAAGACCCTCCTCGCCAAGGCAGTGGCGGGCGAGGCGCAGGTGCCCTTCTTCTCCATCTCCGGCTCCGAATTCGTCGAGATGTTCGTCGGCGTCGGTGCCTCCCGCGTGCGTGACCTCTTCACGAAGGCGAAGCAGTCCGCCCCCGCCATCATCTTCGTCGACGAGATCGACGCCGTCGGCCGCTCCCGCGGCATCGGCGTCGGCGGCGGCAATGACGAGCGCGAGCAGACGCTCAACCAGCTGCTGGTGGAGATGGACGGCTTCGACGCGACGACGAACGTCATCCTCATCGCCGCCACGAACCGGCCCGACGTCCTCGACCAGGCGCTGCTGCGCCCGGGCCGCTTCGACCGCCAGATCGCCGTCGACGCCCCGGATCTGCCGGGCCGGACGAAGATCCTCCAGGTCCACGCCGAGGGCAAGCCGATCGCCGAGGGCATCGAGCTCGAATCGATCGCCCGCCGCACGCCCGGATTCACCGGGGCGGATCTCGCGAACCTCATGAACGAGGCGGCGCTCCTCGCCGCCCGCGCAGGCCAGGATGTCGTGACGCTCAATGACCTCGACGAGGCGATCGACCGCGTCATTGCAGGCCCCCAGCGCCGCACCCGGGTCATGAACCCAGATGAGAAGCGGATGACCGCGTACCACGAGGGTGGTCACGCTCTCGCGGCCGCCGCGCTCAACCACACGGACCCTGTCACGAAGGTGACGATCCTGCCCCGCGGCAGGGCACTCGGCTACACGATGGTCATGCCGACCGAGGACCGCTATTCAACGTCGCGCAATGAGCTGCTCGACCAGCTCGTCTATGCGCTCGGCGGGCGCGTCGCCGAGGAGCTCGTCTTCCACGACCCGACGACCGGGGCATCGAACGACATTCAGAAGGCGACGAGCATCGCCCGCAAGATGGTGACCGAGTACGGCATGTCGGCCCGGGTCGGCGCCGTCCGGCTCGTCGCGGACGACTCGGACCCGATGACGAGGTCCGCCGGCGGCGGACCCGCGGAGTACTCGGATCGGATGGCCCATGTCATCGACCAGGAGGTGCGTCACCTCATCGATGCCGCGCACGACGAGTGCTGGGAGATCATGACGACGAACCGCCACATCCTCGATGAGCTCGCGACGCGACTCCTCGAGAAGGAGACGATGCTCGAGAAGGAGTTGGCGGAGCTCTTCTCGTCCGTCATCAAGTCGCCCGAGCGTCCCCTCTGGCTGAGCTCGGACGATCGGCCGATCTCGACCATCCCACCCATCGATTATCCGGAGGATTCGTGACATTCAACTTCCAGGGCGTCGAGACCGCGATCCGCGACCTGCTCGTCGCCATCGGTGAGGACCCCGACCGTGACGGTCTGCGCGACACTCCGGCCCGGATGGCGCGGGCCTACCGGGAGATCTTCTCCGGACTGCACGAGGACCCGCGAGAGGTCCTGTCCGCCTCCTTCGAGGTCGACCACCAGGAGATGATCCTCGTCAAGGACATCTCCGTGTACTCGATGTGCGAACACCATCTCCTGCCGTTTTACGGCGTCGCCCACGTCGGCTACATCCCCAGCGAGGACGGCACCGTTACCGGCCTGTCGAAACTGGCACGGCTCGTCGACGGGTACGCCCGCCGCCCCCAGATCCAGGAGCGCCTCACATCGAGCGTCGCGGACGCGCTCATGGATCCCCTCGGGGCGCGCGGCGCGATCGTCGTCGTCGAGGCGGAGCACATGTGCATGTCGCTGCGCGGGGCCCGCAAGCCCGGTGCCCGCACCGTCACGTCTGCCGTGCGCGGCGTCATGAGGAGCGCGGCCACCCGTGCGGAGGCCATGAGCCTCATCATGAGCAGGTAGAGCCGTGGAGATCCTCGGCATCCTCAACGTCACACCCGACTCGTTCTCGGACGGCGGGAAGTGGGACACGGCCGACCGGGCTCTGGCCCGGGGCCGGCAGCTCATCGCCGATGGCGCGACGATCGTCGACGTGGGTGGGGAATCCACCCGGCCGGGTGCGGAGAGCATCGGAGCCGATGCCGAGTGGGCTCGCATCGAACCGGTCCTTGCCGGCCTCGTCTCGGACGGCATCACGGTCTCCGTCGACACGTATCACGCACGGACGGCCGCTCGTGCCATCGCCGCAGGCGCGGCGATCATCAACGACGTGACGGGCGGCAGGATCGAGCCCGACATCCATCGTGTCGTCGCCGACTCCGGTGCCGACTACGTCCTCCAGCATTCCCGCGGTGGGGCGGTGACGACGAACGAGACCGCCGTCTATGATGACATCATCGCCGACATCGCGGATGAGATGACGGTCGCGATCGAGAGGGCGACAGCCGCCGGAATCGATCCGGCCCGCCTCATCCTCGACCCGGGCCTCGGCTTCTCCAAGGTGGGGGACCAGGACTGGGAGGTGCTCGGAAGACTCGATGAGCTGACGGAACGGCTGCCCGGACGGTGGCTCATCGGCCACTCCCGCAAGCGCTTCCTCGCCGCCGTCGACGCCGACAGGGACCAGTCCACGGCCACGGTCAGCGCCCTCCTCCACGGGAGAGTATGGGGCGTCCGGGTCCACGAGGCGAGGATGACCGCTGCCGCACTCGAGATCGCTCGGAGGATCCATGCCTGACCTTCATCTCCCCACCGGAGCCCTCGCCGACCGGATCGAGCTCACCGGCCTCACCGCACGAGGCCGCCACGGCGTCTTCGATCACGAGAAGGCGGAGGGCCAGGACTTCACGGTCGACATCGTCCTCCACACGACAACGGCCCGCGCCGCGGCGAGCGATGACCTCAGCGACACGATCAGCTACGCGGACGTGGCCGACGAGGCGGTGCGCCTCATCACCGGCGAGCCCGTCGACCTCATCGAGACCCTCGCCGAGCGGATTGCCGAATCCGCGCTCGCGACCGGCGCGCTCGCGGTCGACGTCACCGTCCACAAACCCTCCGCACCGATTCCGCACACGTTCGGTGACGTCTCGGTGTCGATCCGGCGGCTCGGCGTCCTTCTCGCCACCCCGAAGCCCGCCGCCGAGGTCGTGGTCGGCATCGGCTCGAACCTCGGCGACCCGGTCACGCAGGTCGAGATCGGCGCCGCGAAGCTCGCACGGATCCTTGAGTACGAGCAGATGTCTCGCACGCGTGTCACGCCGGCTGAGGTGGCGCCCAGCCAGCCGACCCAGCCGAACTACATCAACGCGGTCATGATCGGCCGGACGAGACTGTCACCGCTCGGACTCCTCGCAGAACTGCAGCGGATCGAGGATGAGCAGGGCCGGACCCGTGAGGAGCACTGGGGCCCACGCACCCTCGACCTCGACCTCATCTCCTACAAGATCGCGGACCGCGAGATCACGTCCGACGACCCCGACCTCACACTGCCCCACCCGCGGGCCCACCTGCGGAACTTCGTTATGGAGCCCTGGGCCGAGGTCGACCCGTGGGGTCACCTCCGGGGGAAGCCGATCAGATGACGTCGCCGGTCCAGATGGGGTCCTGGTTCGTCCTCGGCCTGCTCGCCGCTCTGCTCGGCGTCTCCGTCTGGCTCGATTCGGCGATGCCACTCGTGTCGATCCCGCCGTTCGCGTGGACACTGCCGCTCCTACTCGCCGTCGCCGTCCTGGCGTCGGCCTGGCAGGTGCGGAGCCTGGCGAAGGGCGGGCCGGCCCGCGTGAACGCCCTCACGGCCGCGCGGATCGCGATTCTCAGCCAGGCCTGCGGCCGCGGCGGGATGCTGCTCGGCGGGATCGGCGTCGGCGCCTGGCTGGCCGTCGATGGCAGCCACGCCGCATACCTCGATGAACAGTCCGCGCGGGCGCTGTGGATGGGGCTGACATCCGTCGCCCTCGGTGGGGCCGGCCTCCTTGGCGAATGGTGGTGCTCGATCGACGAGAACGAGGATGAGCCGCCGGCCGCCGCGGCGGGTGCCTGATCGCGTCGCGGTGGACGCTCCGTTAACCTGGCACCATGACTGTCAGGACTCCGCTCGCACCGGGCGTGAACTTCGTTCGAATCTCCACCGACCACGCGAAGGTGCGGGCGATCCTCGGCCTCGTGTGGATCGTCCCCATCGCCGTCGTGCTCGTCGTCTCCCTCGTCCTGTGGACGGACCTGATCTGGATCCCCATCGGCCTCGCGGCGCTTCTCGCTCTCGCCATCACCATCACCGCCGTCAAGGTGCGGGCCGTCTATTACACGGGCTACCACGAGACCGATGAGGAGCTCATCGTGTGCCGCGGCATCATGTTCCGTCAGCTCGACGTCGTGCCCTATGGCCGCATGCAGGAGGTCAAGGTCGAGGACGGCCCGCTCCAGCGCAGGTACGGGCTGGCGACGATCACCATGGAGACAGCCTCGACATCGGCGGATGCGGAGATCCCGGGTGTGCCCCGGGATGAGGCGGATCGACTGCGGCGTCGCCTGACCGAGCTCGGCACGACGAAGATGGAGGGACTGTGAACGATCAGGGCGTCGACGGGCTCCCGTTCGGGCATGTCGCTCCGGCCGAAGATGCTGCACCCCCGGAGGTCGCCGCGCAGGCCATCCCCGACGAGGACTGGTCGCGCTTCCACTGGGCAACCCCGCTCCTGAGCCTGTGGAAGCTGTGGGCGGCGCTCGTCGCCGCGAGCTTCTCCTTCCTCCTTCAGATCCTCGAGGACGGGATGGGGGAGGTGTGGGAGGCGATCACCGGGATTACCTCGACCGTCATCCTCATCGCCGCCGCCGTCCTCCTCGCGCTGTCGCTGCTCGTCATCCTCATCTCCTGGCTGACATGGCGCAGGCAGTCGTACGTGCTCGCATCCTCAGGCGTTCACCATCGCTCCGGGATCTTCTCCGTCACCCACCGGCACGTGCGGTGGGACAGGATCCAATCGGTCGAGATCAAGCAGGGCATCATCCCCCGCATCCTCGGCCTCGGATCGATCATGATCGACTCCGCTGCGAGTGGCGGCAACCTCTCGCTCGGCCTGTTGAAGATGAACGACATCCATGCTCTGCGGACGCAGATCCTCCGCATCGCGGCAGCCGCACGCACGGGCGCACAGTTCGAGGTCGAGAGGACCGAGACCGAGACCAGCATGTACGACCCGGATGACGCGTACATGGATGAGCGGCCGTTCTACCGGCTGCCGACGGGCCGCCTGGTCGGCTCGATGCTCCTCTCCGGTGCCCTCATCGCCACCCTCGGCGCCGTGAGCGCCATCCTCGTGCCCCTCATCTTCTTCGCCGAGGGCTTCTCCATCGGACTCCTCGTCGCCCTGTTCGGCGCGTTGGCCGCCCTGTGGGGCCAGTTCAACCTCAACCACGGCCTCAAGCTGTTCCTCACGAAGGATGGCATCCGCGTCCGCCGCGGCCTCACGACGACGACGACGCAGACGATCCCGCCCCGCCGCATCCACGCCGTCACCCTCACCCAGCCCCTGCTGTGGCGCAAGAAGGATTGGTGGAAGGTCAAGATCCTCATCGCCGGGTCGGTCCTCTCCGATGGGGAATCGGTCAGCGACGCGATGACGAAGAGCATCATCCTCCCCGTCGGTAAGAGGTCCGACGCCCTCGACCTCATGTGGACCATCATTCCCTCGCTCGGGATCGATGATCTGGCGGGCTTCTTTGAGGATGCCCTGTCCGGGACGGGACCCTCGCGCTTCTTCGCGCCGGCCCCGCGTTCGGCAAGATATCTCGACCCGTTCCGCATCAGGCGCAACGGCATCGTCCTCACCCCGACGGTCGCGGTCCACCGGGACGGCTGGCTCACCCGCCAGGTGACGGTCGCGCTGCACGGTCACTGGCAGGGCCTCAAGGCCACCCAGGGCCCCCTCCAGGCGCGCCTCGGCCTCGCCACCTTCCAGCTCTCGCTCGTCGCGGGCGACACGGCCTGGTACGGCTCGAACTTCAGCCTGGACCAGGTCCACGCGCTTCTCGCGGAGGAGCGGCAGATCGGCCTTGCGGCCCGCGCGGTCGACGATCGTGAATCGATCGAGGAATGGGCGGCGCGAGTGGGTGTCGCATGAAGCTCGGCGTCGGCATCATCTCGACCGGCCGAGTGGGCGCCGTCCTCGGCGCTGCCCTGGGCAGGGCCGGCCACACGATCGTGGCGGCGCATGCGCGCTCCGAGGAGTCCATTGAGCGTGCCGAGGTGCTCCTGCCTGGCGTCCCGCTCCAGGATGTTGAGGAGATCGTCCGCACCTGCGAGCTCGTCCTCCTCGCACTGCCCGACCGGGAGCTGCCCGGCCTCGTCGAGGGGCTTGCGAAGGCGGGCGCCTGGCAACCAGGACATCTCGTCGTCCACACCGCCGGAAGCATGGGCGTCGAGGTGCTCGCCCCGGCGGCTGCGATGGGGGCGCTCGGACTCGCCATCCACCCCGCCATGACCTTCACGGGCACCTCCCTCGACCTGTCGAGGCTCGTCGACTGCCCGTTCGCCGTCTCCGGGCCGGCAACGATCCTGCCGGTGGCCCAGGCGCTCGTCACGGAGATCGAGGGCATCCCCTTCGAGGTGCCCTCCGAGAGGCGCGCCCTCTATCACGCCGCCCTCGCCCACGGCGGCAACCACGTCGTCACCGTCGTCACCCAGGCGATGAGGATGCTCGAGGAGGCGGGGATCGACGATCCGGGGGCCTTCCTCGGCCCGCTCGTCGGTGCAAGTGTCGATGGGGCCCTGCGGTCACGGGAGGCGCTCCTCACCGGCCCGGTGGTCCGGGGAGACGTCCCGACGATCGAGAAGCACGTCGACGTCCTCTCTGAGTATCCGGATGTCCTGTCCACGTACAGGGCAATCGCCTCTGCGACTGCGGACCGCGCCGTTCTCCGGAGCACCATCACCGAGGCCACCGCCGCAGACATCAAGACAGCCCTCGAGGACTGAGATCCGCACGGCCGGGATGGCGGGGCTGGGCCCAGCGGACCGGCTCGCGCGGCCGGCGCCCGCCGTCAGCTCATCCGTCATCTTCCACGCCTCGGTCGCGGGACGTACTGGCGGTGTCGCAATCTCGCCCGCGGAGTAAACTCGACACGTGGAAAAACTGGTGACAACCAAACAGGAGCTCGTCGAGCGGGTCCGATCAGCCGAGGGGAGCATCGGCCTGGTCATGACCATGGGCGCCCTGCACGAGGGACACCGGCGCCTCGTCGATGCCGCTCGGGCCGAGTGCGAGACGGTCGTCGTCTCGATCTACGTCAATCCCCTCCAATTCGCCCCCGGGGAGGATTTCGACGCCTACCCGCGGGACCTGGAGAAGGACCTCGCCATGCTCGAGGACGTTGATATCGTCTTCGCACCGAGCGACGAGGAGATGTACGGCCGTGCCCCGCTCGTCACAATCAACCCGGGCGAGGTGGCGACCCGGTATGAGGGAAGGACCCGGCCGACCCACTTCGCGGGCGTCCTTCAGGTCGTGGCGAAGGTGCTCAATCTCGTCCGACCGGACAGGGCCTACTTCGGCCGGAAGGACGCCCAGCAACTCGCCCTGGTCACGACTATGGTCGCGGACCTCGACATGGGGGTCGAGATCGTCGGCGTCCCCATCGTCCGCGACACCGACGGGCTGGCGCTCTCCTCCCGCAATGCCTACCTCAGCCCCGAGGAGAGGACGGCCGCCCTCGCTCTCGTGCGCGCCCTGACGAGTGCTCGCGAGGCAGCGGCGGGAGGGCCCGAGGCTGCGCAGAAGGCCCTCACCGAGTCGCTGGAAGCGGCCGATGGGGTTGACGTCGATTACGCCACGATCGTCGACGCGGGCACCTTCCTCGGAGTATCGTCGAACGCGCGGAGCGGTCTCGCGATCGTCGCCGCACGGGTGGGAGCAACCCGCCTCATCGACAACATGGAGGTGTCCTTTGGCTGAGCGCATGCGCACGATGATGACCGGCAAGATCCATCGCGCCACCGTCACCGCAGCCGACCTGCACTACGTCGGCTCAGTGAGCGTCGACGCGGACCTCCTCGACGCCGCCGACATCCTGCCCGGGGAGGCCGTCGACATCGTCGACGTCACCAACGGCGCCCGGCTCACGACCTACACGATCCCCGCGGAGCGGGGCAGCGGCACGCTCCAGATCAACGGGGCCGCCGCCCACCTCATCGAGACGGGCGACATTGTCATCCTCATCGCCTACAGCGCGCTCGATGATGCGACGGCCCGCGTGTACACTCCGCACGTCGTCTTCGTCGACGAGAACAATGCGATCATCGACCGCGGCGACGAGCCGGGTCAGGTCCCGGCCAACGTGCGCGGGCTGCACTCCACTGGTATCCCCTTCGAGGAGTACCGCGAGCTCGCCTGAGGCGGCCGATGTCGACCGGTATGAGTGAGGGCCCGAAGCAGTGCTTCGGGCCCTCACTCATACCAGTCAGTTCTTGGCTGAGCGATCGTAGAGATCGTTGGACAGGCCAAGGGCGTGGTGGATGAGGTTGACCGGGTGGACAACCTTCGCACCCGAACCCTTGCGGATCTGCCAGCGGCAGGTCTCCGTCTCACAGACGGCGAGCTTCGGGCTCCAGGCCTTGATCTTGTCGAACAGGGGCTGTCCGACAAGCTGGGCGATGTCGTACTTTTCGGCCTTGAGGCCGTAGGTGCCGGCGATGCCGCAGCAGTTCTCGCCCGACTCCTTGACCGTGAGGCCGGGGATCGTCTCGAGAAGGGTGATCGTCGGCAGGCCCATGCCCTGCGTCTTGACCTGGCACGGCTGATGGTAGGTGACCGTGTCGTTGATCTCGCGGAGCTTCGCGGGATCGAGGATGCCGAGCTCGATCTGTTCGTTGAGGAACTCGGACGTCTCCCTCATCCGCGTGCCGACATCGAGAAGGGCCGGGTCGTCGACGCCCATGATGAGGTGCGCCTCGTGCTTGAGCATGCCCGCACACGAGCCGGAGGAGGAGATGATCGTGAGGTCCCGGCCAGCCGAGCGCAGAGCGTTCGACAGCTTGAGCACCGACTTCTTCGCCTCATCGAACAGGCCGTTCGACTGCTGGGCGAGGCCGCAGCAGCCCTGCTTGGGGACGATGACCTCGTAGCCGAGATGCTCGAGCACCTCGACGGTGCGCTTCGAGGTCTCGACCTCGAAGTAGGCGCCGGCGCAGCCGTGGAAGAACACGACGGGGCCCAGCGGGCTCGAGGTCGGCTTCTCCCGCTTCTTCCACCAGCTCATGAACGACTGGGAGGTCGCCACGGGCATGGGGGCGTCACGGTGGATCTTGATCGTCTTCTCAACGACCGTGCGGATCGGCTTCTGCTTGAGCGCCCAGTTCGCGACCGGGGCAACGGGCGTCATGGCCATGCCCATGAGGCTGGTCTGGGTGATGAGGCGATCGCGGATCGGCATCTTGCCCGGTTCCGCCTTCATGACCGCACGGGCCTGCGAGTTGAGCTCGGCGATCTTCACCCCCTGCGGGCAGGCGTACGTGCAGATGCCGCACGAGGAGCAGTAGTCGAGCGAGTGGTCGACCGACTTCTCGTGGCGGTAGCGCTCTGCCTGCGGGCCGACATACTTCGGGCCGGGGAAGAGATCGGTCACGCGGGCGACCGGGCACTGCGTCTCACAGATCGTGCACTTGACGCAGTGATCGAGCGACGCCCTGGCGACCTGATCGGCGGCGAACTGCAGCGGACTCTCGTGTGTGCTTGCCAATGCGTCGATGCTCATTTGGAACCTCCAAGGATTGCGTCGGCAGCCGCCATCGCGGAGCCGAGCGCGATGCCTTCGCCGTTCTTCTCAGTCCACCGGATCGCACCCGCGAGGATGCCGCCGGTGGCGTGCAGGTTAGCGTAGACCGGATCGCCCGAGGCGTCCAGCACACGCATGTCGGAGTCCACCTTGACGCCGACGCGGAACATCGGCTGCGGATCTCCCCAGTAGTCGCCGTGCGTCGGCTCCGGGATATCGGTGCCCACGAGCGGCAGGTTGAAGATCGTCTCAGACATGAGGCCGTACGAGTCGAGCTCGAGCGCCCCCGATTCGAAGCCGCCGGTGGCGAGGACGACGTGATCGGCGGGGATGACCATGTCATGGCCGGCCGAGGCGGCGGTGACCGAGACGATGCGGCCGTTCTCGACGGTGCCGGCGGTGACCGGGGAACCGAGGATCACCTTGACCCGCTTCTCCTTCGCCATGTCCACGAGAACCTGGTTGATCCGCATGCCGGGGATGCCGGGCGGGGGCAGCGGGATCTCGAAGATCGGTGCGCCGATGAGATCCTGCAGATCCCGCCACGCGTCGTGGTTGTTGAGGCCGAGCATGGCGGGCAGGCCGACCGTCTCACCCTCCTTGACGAGCGGCTTGATCTGCGCTGCGAACTGCCTGCGGTACTCGGGCTGGTCGAGCGCCTGTGCGTAGCGCAGCGCCGAGGAGTCGGCCTCGGTGCCGCGGGCCGGGATCGAGAACGAGCCGGGGCGAGCCTCGACCCTGCCGCCGTCGGGCAGATCCGTGCGGGCAAGGTTGCCGGCGATGAGCTGCGGGTAGAAGTCCTTGAGCTGGCGGGGGCCGGCGATGAGGAGCTTCTTACCCGCCTCGCACACACCGTTCGTCATCGACGGCTGGATGTAGGACGTGGGGCGCAAGGCGCCCACCGCGGTGGGGAGGAGGTAGTTCTTCTCGACGGAGCCCTCGAGGAGCCCGCCCAGCAGGCTCGCCAGGTAGTCGACGCCGGCCCGGACCGCGTCCGCGCCGATCGGGGCGTAGGGATGGGCCGGGTCAGACGAGGAGACCTTCTCAACCTCGGCGATCGGGTTGTCGACCCGGTCGGGGCTGTAGCCGAACACGTCGACCGTGCCCTGGCCGAGCTGGAGGCCTCCGATACCCTTCGTCACGAGCGTGACGTCCTGGCCCGCGTCCCTCAGTCGGATCGCGGTGACGAGGCCGGCGATGCCGGCACCGATGACGACGGTTTTCATACGTGAGCCTCCTCGGCCTCGGGCAGGTGATCCATGTCGAGAGTGCCCTGGAAGATCCAGTTGTCGAGGGCGGTCTGACGGACCTGATCGCCATACAGGATCGGCCAGAGCCCGATCCACCTATTCTTCAGGAACCTGCGCAGCAGCTCGGTCACGCGCTCCACGTCGGCCTTGCCGGACTCCTGCATGATGCCGGCGGCGCGGATCGAGCAGAACCCGCCCTGGCACGGGCCCATGCCGAGGCGCAGCTGACGGCGGAGATCATCGAAGGAGGCCATGGGCTGCTCCTCGATGAGCTCTTCGAGCTGGCTGCGGGTCATGAGCTCGCACTCGCAGACGATCTGCTCCTTCTGGAGCTTCTTCTCGGCCTCATCGAGGCGGTGGGTGACGTGGTAGTTCTTCTGGTCCTTCGACCCGGGAACCGCCTCGGTCTCGGTGCGGCACGGCCGGTCATCGCCCAGCTGCTCGACCATGATGTCGACGATGTTCTTCGCCATGAGCCGGTAGGTCGTGAGCTTGCCGCCGGCGATCGTCAGAAGGCCGCTGAGGCCGTCGCGGGACTCGTGGTTGATGATCGACATGCCGCGGGACATGTGGCGGGTGTCCGTCAGGTCAACGCGGCTGTCCTTGACGAGCGGTCGTGCACCCGACCACGAGTGGATCGCCCTCGCCTGGCGGAAGCCGGGGACGAGGACCTCGCCCGAATCCAGCATCTGCTGGACCTCGTTGCGGGGGATCGCGAGTTTGTCGGGATCGTCAACCTTGACGTCGGTTGTGCCGATGATGCAGACGGTGTGGACGGGGACGAGGATGTCGCCGTCGGCGGGGTAGATGCAGCGGTTGACGACCTGGTTGACGAGCCTGTGGTTCATCGCGATCATGATGCCGCGGCCGGGGACGACGTCAACGTCGGGGCACTCCGCCATGCCGGCGATCTGACCGGCCCAGGGGCCGCCCGCGTTGATGACGAACGAGCAGTCGATCTGAATCTCTTCGCCCGTCTTGTGGTCGGTGGCGCGGATGCCGAGGACCTTCTCCCCGTCGCGCATGATGTCGGTGACCTCGTGGTAGGTGAGGATCTGGGCGCCGTACTCCTCGGCGGAGCGCGCCGCACCCCACACCATCTGCCAGCCGTCGACCGTGCCGTCCTTGACCGCGAAGGCGCGCTTCGACTTCGGGTTGAGACGGGGCTCGCGCCGCAGCGCCTCGGCGATCGTGATCTCCTCGTGCGGGACTCCGGTTGCCTGCGCGCCCTTCAGCCAGTCATCGGCGAAGTCGAGCGGGTCATCGGGTCCGACGACGAAGAGTCCGCCGGTCGTCTCGACCGCATCCGCATGGATGCGCTCGATGATGTCGTTCTCCTCCGCGCACTCGGTCGCCGAGTGGGGATCGGACACGACGTAGCGTCCACCGGAGTGGAGAAGGCCGTGGTACCGTCCGGTCGTTCCCTGGCCGAGGTCGGCACGATCGACGAGGATCGTGCGGTACCCGCGCATGGCGACATCACGAACGACGCCAGCTCCTGTAGAGCCGCCGCCGATGACGACGACGTCCGTTTCTAACTTCTTCATGTGGGCTCCCTGGAAAGAAAAAGAGTGCCAATGGTGAACAGCATCATTGGTGACCTTTACAGATTACCCACCGAGCACCCCCGATTCGGGACTTATAGGACGCTTTCCGCCGACGTGCACGTCGGCGCACGGTGTTGCGCACCGAGTTGCACTAATCCGCAGTATCTCGCCGATTTACGCAAGGAGAGCGGTTCGGAAATGGTCCGGGAGAGGAGTCGTACGCGCTCGTGATCGACGGTGGTCGCCGCCGCCTGGACTCCGTATGGCGAGCAGTCGCACACTCCTACCCCATGCCCGGCCCATGCGGCCCCTAGTAGACTGGCCCGGTGACTGAGATTGAGCAGAGTGAAACGACCGCGTCCGAGCAGATGGCGGTGCGCGCCGCGAAGCGCATGAAGATGATCTCCGACGGGATCGACCCCTACCCGGCCGAGCTTCCCGTGACGACGACCATCGCACAGGTCCGAGCGGACCACGAGGGCCTCGAGGCGGGGACCGAGCTCGAGGCGACGGTCGGCATCGCCGGTCGCGTCATGCTCCTGCGCACGTCGGGCAAGCTGTTCTTCGCCACCCTCCAGGACGGCCCCGGGCATCGCATCCAGGTCATGCTCTCGCAGAAGGTCGTCGGCGAGGACGCGATGGCCCGCTTCAAGTCCGATGTCGATCTCGGCGACCACATATTCGTCTCCGGCCACGTCGGCACCTCCCGCCGCGGCGAGCTCTCTGTCTTTGCGCACGAGTGGGCGATGGCATCGAAGGCGCTGCGCCCCCTGCCGAAGACCTACACGAAGGAGGATGGCGAGGAGGTCGGACTGTCGGAGGAGAACCGCGTCCGCATGCGCCACCTCGACCTCATCATGCGCCCCGCGGCGCGGGAGATGATCCGCGTCCGATCCGATGTCATGAAGTCGGTGCGCGCGAACTTCGACGATCGCGGCTACATCGAGATCGAGACCCCGACTCTGCAGCCGCTCCACGGCGGCGCGGCCGCTCGGCCCTTCACAACCCATATCAATGCCTACGATGAGGATCTCTACCTCCGGATCGCGACCGAGCTCTACCTCAAGAGGGCGGTTGTCGGCGGTGTCGACAAGGTGTTCGAGATCGGCAAGAACTTCCGCAACGAGGGGGCCGACTCGACCCACTCACCGGAGTTCACGGCGCTCGAGGCGTACGAGGCCTACGGCACGTACGACACGATGGCCGAGCTGACGAAGAATCTCGTCCAGCGGGCGGCGATGGACGCCTTCGGATCGACGGTCGTCACCCTCGCGGATGGCACCGAGTACGACCTCGGTGGAGAATGGGCGGAACTCGATCTCTACGAGTCCGTCTCTGAGGCCGTCGGCCAGGAGATCCGCGTCGACACGCCCCGCGGCGAGCTGGAGAGGATCGCCGAGCAGCACGGCATCTCCGTCCCGCCCTACGCCGTTGCGGGCAAGATCGTCGAGGATATCTGGGAGGAGCTCGTCGGCGACAGGCTGTGGGCCCCGACCTTCCTGCGTGACTTCCCGGTCGACACGTCTCCCCTCACGAGAGCCCACCGGACGAAGCCCGGCCTCACCGAGAAGTGGGACCTCTACATCCGCGGCGTTGAGACCGCGACCGCCTACTCCGAACTCGCCGATCCCGTCATCCAGCGCGAGCGCCTCATCGCCCAGTCGCTCTCCGCAGCCGACGGTGACCCGGAGGCCATGCAGCTCGATGAGGACTTCATCCAGGCGATGGAGCAGGGCTTCCCGCCCGCGGGTGGCATGGGCATCGGCATCGATCGCCTTCTCCAGGCGCTCACCGGACTCGGCATCCGCGAGACGATCGCCTTCCCCTTCGTCCGCCGCCGCTGAGGATTGCTCAGACCTGTTGGGCCGCCCCACTGGGGCGGCCCAACACGTGTCTCCAGCACTGGCGGCCGTTCAGATATCCGCGCTGATCCCGAAGACGAGGGTCCGATGCTTCGGCAGTCGGAAGCGGCTCGCAGGCCGCGCTGAATTGCGGTAGAGGGCGACGAAGAGGGCCCTCTGCCAGCCGGGCATGAGCCCCGATCCCGTCGGCGTGAACGAGGCCTCGCTCGTCACATACCAGGGGTTCTCGACGGGCGGCAGCAGATGCTGGGCTGCTGCTTCGGCGAGAGCGGCCGGGATGTCGACCTCATCTTTGAACCCATACCGCACGCTCACATCGTCGTACCGGATCGAGTATGTCGAGCGGAACGTCGATCGGGCAGTGAACCGCTCCGTCACGGGGACGTGGGGCTGGTGGAGCGTCTCGATCGAGACGACGACGATCCGCTCGTGGATCGCGCTGAAGGCCCGCGCCGAGGCGAGGAGCGCGATCGATGTCGTGCCGTGGTCGAGGTGGGGATAGACGGCGGTGCCGGGTATGACCGTGAAGCCGGGGGTCCGCAGGAAGCGGTCGCGGTCCTCGACGAGCTTGCCGTATTGGGCGTTGAGGAGCCGACGGCCCCTCCGCCACACGACCATGACGGCGCCGAGGGCGGCGGCGATGATGAGGGGGATCCAGCCGCCCGCCAGGATCTTGATGAGGCCCGAGCCGAAGAAGACGACCTCGATCGATACCGCTGTCGCGACAAAGGCCGCAACCTGCCACCCCCGCCAGCGGCGGACCGTGCGCACGTAGGTGACGAAGAGGATGGAGGTGAGGATGAGTGTCGACGTCACGGCCAACCCGTACGCGTTCGCCAGGGCCGATGAGGACTGGAAGATGATGATGAGGGCGATGACCCCGATGAAGAGGAGCCTGTTGACGGTCGGCAGATAGATCTGGCCGCGCACCCAGCGCGACGTGTGGATCGACCGGATGTGGGGCAGGTAGCCGAGGTGCTCCGCCTGGCGGGTCATCGAGAAGATACCGGAGATGACCGCCTGGGAGGCGATGACGGCGGCGGAGGAGGCGAGGATGACGAGCGGCAGCCGCGTCCACTCCGGTCCCATTGCGAAGAAGGGATTCGCCTCCTGGTCCGGGTTGCCGAGCAGGAGAGCACCCTGGCCGAGGTAGTTGACGGTCAGGCAGGGCAGGACGACGGCGAACCAGGCGAGCTGAATCGGCCGCGGGCCGAAGTGCCCCATGTCCGCGTACAGCGCCTCAGCACCGGTCACGACGAGGACGATCGCGCCGAGGGCGAAGAACGCCGCCACGGGATAGTGGACGATGAAGAGCAGTCCGGTGTGGGGTAGAAGCGCGGTGAGGATCGCCGGGTGCTGGGCGATGTGCGGAACGCCCAGGGCGGCCAGCGTGAGGAACCAGATCAGCATCGTCGGGCCGAAGAGGGAGCCGACCCGGCCCGTGCCGAGGCGCTGCACCGCGAACAGCGCTGCGACGATGAGAACAGAGAGCGGGACGACCAGGCGCTCGAAGGTCGGGTTGATCCCCGAGAGCCCCTCGGTCGCTGACATGACCGAGATGGCGGGAGTGATGATGCCATCGCCGTAGAAGAGGCCCGCGCCGAAGATGGCCGCGCCGACGGCGAAGGGTGCGAATCTCCGGGGGCCGTCCTTGATGACGAGCGCCGACAGGGCAATGATGCCGCCGTCTCCGTCGTTATCGACGGACAGAAGGAGAAGGATGTACTTGACGGCGACGATGATGAGGAGCGACCAGAAGACGAGCGAGATGATGCCGGTGATCGCGTCGGCCGACCGGGGAATGATGTCGTGGGACAGAACCGCATGCATGGCATAGAGCGGGGATGTCCCGATGTCGCCGAAGACGACGCCGAGCGCACCGAGCGCCAGAGGCGCATCGACCCGCATGGGGGTTTTCATGATCGGAAATATACGCCGGTTCCAGTCCCAGGCCCACACCCATACCGTGTGATCTGCGAGCACCGAGCGGCCTCGACACGAACAGGCGGGCGCCAGACCTGCTTCCCGCTTCTCCGGCGAAGGCCAGCGAGCGGGCGCTGTCTCCACCCGATGAAACGACCGCGGGGTAGGATTGCGGCATCAGATCATTGAGGATCCTCAAGGAGTTTTCCATGCGCGCAGCAGTACTGGTCGGTCCGAACCGGCTTGAGATGCAGGACGTCCCCACCCCCACGGCCGGACCGGGTGAGCTCGTTCTCCGAGTCGGAGCCAACACCGTGTGCGGCACCGACGGCAGGATCCTGCGGGGTGAGAAGACGGCCGGCGTCCGCCAGGGCGTCATCATGGGCCACGAATTCTCCGGCTACGTCCACGAGATCGGCGAGGGAGTCGAGGGATACAGCGAGGGCGATCTTGTCGGCGTCATGCCGACCGTGCCCTGCCTGCGCTGCCACTACTGCCTCAACCACCTCGAGCACATGTGCATCAACGCCAAGCTCTTCGGCTACTGGATCGATGGTGGCCTGGCCGAGTACGTGCTCGTCAGCGCCGAGGCGATCGAACGCGGCGCCATCGTCGTCGCCGACCCGGGCGCCGACCCGGCCGAGATCGCGCTCGCGGAGCCGCTCGGCTGCGTCCTCAACGGCGTCGACAACTACGGCATCGACATCGGCGACACCGTCCTCATCATCGGCGCGGGACCGATCGGCCTGCTTCACACGATGGTGGCGAAGCAGCGGGGCGCCTCGCAGATCATCGTCGTCAACCGTTCCCCGGGACGGCTCGAGGTCGCCAAGGAGGTCGGTGCCACGCACACGGTGCTCACCGGCGATGTCGACGTGCCCGAGTACGTCAAGGACCTGACGGGTGGCCTCGGAGCCAACGTCGCCGTTCAGTGCATCGGCGCCCTCGATCTCTTCCAGACAGCCCTGCAGTCCGCCCGCAACGGCGGCCGCGTCAACGCGTTCGCGGGCTTCCCGAAGGGGCAGATGGCGAGCATCGACCCGAACCTCATCCACTACAACGAGCTCACCGTCACGGGCGGCTCGAACATGGGGCGCAACAACTACCGCCGCGCCGTCCAGCTCATCGGCGACGGCTCGATCAACGTCGGCGCACTCCTGACCGAACCGTTCGCGCTGGAGGATGCCGGGGCCGCGATCGAGCACGTGAGCGCGGGCCGAGGAATCAAGACCGCGGTTATCCCCGGCTGATCGACCTTGTCCCTTATGGCTGTGGCCCCGCACCTGCGGGGCCACATTCGTCTCGTCAATGATCGTCCGGCGGAGCCGGCTGCGCGCTGGTTTAAGCTCTTTACGGCCCGGTGTATCGCTGCTTGGCGAGCATCTGGGTGAGCGTCTCGTGCGCTTCGACGATGCTGACGCGCCGGGCGCCCTTCGACTCGAGTCGGCGGTACATCTCCGGCTCGTTCAAGGCGTGGGAGATGCCGCGGCGGAGCAGGGTCGGGGTCGACTTCCGCCCCTCGTCGAGGTCCCGCATGAGCCGGAACCAGAATGTCTGGAGGCGGGGGCGGGAGATGCAGAGGGCGTCCGCGAGAATGCCCTCGCGCTCGGCGACCTCGACGAGCTCGGCCGCGAAGATGCCCTCCGCGAGGAACAGCTGGGAGCCCTGGAGGTGGAGCCGGCGCTCGCCCACCTTCGAGTTCGAGGGGATGTCGTAGATCGGCAGAACCGACTCGCCGACGGTGGCCAGCTCGATGAGCGCGGTCATGGCCGCGTCACGATTCCAGCACTTGGGGGAGTCCCAATCGATGATGCCGTGCTTCATCGGAAGGCCCGGCTGCGTGTCGTCGAAGTAGAAGTCGTCGAGCGCGACGACCGGCAGCCCGGTCCGATTCGTGAACCGGGTCTTCCCCGAACCCGAGGGACCGGTCACGAGGATCACTCGAGCAGACGGCCTGCGCTCTTCGGGAGGGAGCTCGAAGAGGCCATCATCACCGGTCAGATTGATCGTCACGGTCTAACGATAGTCGCTCACCCGCCGTACTCGGCAATAGGCAGTCCCGGCACATCGACGTGGGTGGCGAAGAGCGCACCCGCCTCAGGTTCTGGATCGTCGAGGTTCTCACGAGACGTCGTGATGTAGAGGGTTCGGTAGTCGGGACCGCCGAGGGTGCAGGCGGTGACGAGACGAACGGGGAGCTCGATCTCGGTCAGCACCGCGGCGTCGGGGGAGTAGAGGCGCACCTTGCCATGCCGGTTCATCGCCACCCACACGTTGCCCTCGGAGTCGACTGTCAGGCCATCGGGGCTGGCGCCGTCGGAGTCTGCGAACGGACGGCGGTTGATGAGGCGCTCGTCGATGACGTCGAAGACGTCGGTGCGCCGCAGCTTCGTGTCGTTGTAGTAGGCGAGAGTGCCGTCCGGTGAGAAGGCGATGCCATTCGAGGTCGACACGTGGGGGAGGACCGTCTCGCGCTCGCCGGTCGGGCTGACCCGGTAGAGGGTGGCCGCACCCTCCGTCCGGTCATACGCCATCGACCCGCAGTACAGGTTGCCCCACGGGTCGCAGCCACCCTCGTTGAATCGGAGGTTCGGGTCGCTCCAGAAGTGCGGCTCCGCCACGGGCTCGGAGAAGGCCGAGGTCGCGAGACCGATGGTGTTCTCGAGGCCGACGACGTAACCGCCGCGCGAGCGCGGGCGCACGAAGGCGGCGATCTTGCCGACGTGGAGCCGGTCGACCTCGCCCTGGGCATTGAGTGTCAGGAGGTCGCCTGCGAGCATGTCGACCCAGCGGATACCGCCCCAGGAGCGATGCCAGCAGGGTCCCTCGCCGTGGTAGGCGACGGGGTTGGTGATCTGTTCGGCCTTCATCGGTTCCTCCTCAGGATGGTGGTGATGAGAGTTGCGACAGGATGATCGACGGGGGGCAGGACGGCGTCGACGACGTCGATGAGGTCCTGGGGTGAGTCGGGGGCGGCAAGGGAGATGCCCATCTTGGGCAGCCACGGTGTGTCATTGCCGGAATCTCCGACGCCGAGGCCGGACTCGGCGTCCAGTCCGCGCCGCTCGAGGGCGGTCTCGATGCCCTCCCACTTCGTGATGCCCTCGGGCGGCAGCTCGAGGATGTACGGGTGGCCGCGCAGAACGCCGGGGAACTCCTCTGCGACGCGCGCATGGTACTGATCGATAACAGGGATATCGGCTGCGAACTGCACCTTCGTCACGTGGGTGAGGTCGAGGGTCTCGAGATCGACCATGTGGATCGGCTTGCCCTCGTTGGCGTTAAGGGACACCTCGGGGATGACGAGGGTCTCGACCGTGTCCATATAGATATCGTCGACGAAGTAGACCGCGGGGGTCATGCCGAGTGAGCGCCCGAGGGAGATGAAGCTCTCGACGGTCTCCCGAGGCAGCGGGTGCTCGTCGACGACGTCGCTGCCGTCCCACACCACTCCGCCGCAGTTGGCGATGACCCAGCCCTCCACGCCAGCGCGCTCGAGCAGGCGAACGCCCGCTGAGAGGATGCGGCCCGTCGCCACGGTGATCGGGTACCCGGCATCGTGTGCGGCGCGGAGCGCATCGAGCGTCGGGGGGTGCGTGACGGATTCGTGGTCCGTCAGAGTTCCGTCCACATCGAAGACGAAGTGTTCCGGCTGGCCGGCGGGCCATGGGAGATTGTCGAGATCAAGTATCGGTGTGCTCACACCCCAACCTTAGTGGACAGAGGTGAAACCGGGATGAACAGGTCGCCGGCCTCGCACCCACCCCTGCAACGGGTTGCAGTACGACAAGAGTGTCGCGCGCATTGGTGCACCGCGGTGGGACGGATGCGGAAATTAACATGAATAGTGTTAATCTCTGGTGACGGTGAGACCGTTACATCGGTGTATCGGTTCTTGGACTGGCAAAGGCGCACGAAAGGGGGTCCGCATTGATCATTGATGAAGAACTCTCAACTGAGAGCTCACGTCGAGCGATCGGGGCGGATGACCTCGCATCCAGAGGCGACATGGAGAGGCGGGGCGCTGCGTACGCGCGGCCCGAATCTCATCGGCCTGTGGAAGCACTGCTCACGCGGGTGTTGCGGAGCGCCTTTTCCCCTGAGCGTGATTGCCGTCGTATAACTGGGTTGGGCGGTCATCACCGTCCGCTCATCCAATTCAAAGCGCTGCACGATCTCCCCGCCAAGGACGGCGGACGATCCCGCATCTCCCTGTCAGGGATGCGCGGCGTACTCAGCCCCACAACGTAAAGAGGAATTCAACGTGGAAATTGATCTCTTATGGCTCATTGCCTCGTTCGGCGGCGGCGCCTTCGGCGCAGCCATCGGCGGCCAGACAGCCTTTATCTTCACCGGTCTGCTGTTCCTGGTAGGCCTCGGCAGCTACATGGGCGGCGCTGACGCCGGCGGCTTCATGGGTTCCGTCGTCTTCGGTCCGGTCTTCGGCCCGCACATCGCCTTCCTTGGTGGTGCGGCAGCTGCTGCTTACGGCGCCAAGCGCGGCGTCATGGCCGGCGGCGCAAACGGCCGTGACATCGTCACCCCGCTCGCCGGCATCGGCCGCTCGGACGTCCTCGCAGTCGGCGGCGTCTTCGGCATGCTCGGCTACCTCCTGAACCAGGCCTTCGCGGCGCTGCCGACCTTCTCGGTCAGCAACCCGGACCTGCAGTTCGGCAACGAGGCGATCGGCTGGACCGATACCGTCGCGTTCACGATCATCGTTCTGTCGATCGTGATCCGCTTCATGTTCGGCTCCACCGGCCTCTTCTCGACCAGGGACCACCCGCTTCTCGCCGTCGGCGAGGGCAAGCACTGGGTCGAGCACCAGGAGGGCTGGGGCATCACCGCGATGCACGGCTTCACCTCGGGCCTCATGTCGGCCTTCGCCACGCTCGTCGTCATCATCGGCTTCTTCGATGTCTCCGGCGGCACCATCCAGAACCACGCGTTCCTTATCGGCTGGGCAATCTCGGCCGTCACCCTCGTCTTCCTCTCGGCAGGAATGAAGACTCCGGTCACGCACCACATGACGATCCTTGCCTCGCTCGCCGCGACCAAGTTCGTCCCGGTGCTCGCCGGTACGTCGGTTCCCTCCGAGTGGGACACCACGTCGCTCGCGATCGCAGCCCTCATCGGCGCGGTCTTCGGCATCATCGGCGGTCTCCTCGGTGAGGCGCTGTCGCGTATGACGAACGCCAACGGCGACACCCACATCGACCCCCCGGCGTTCGCGATCTGGGTCGGCACGACCATCATCTTCGCGATCACTGCGGTCGTCGCCTAGGCACCTGCCGGGCAGTCAACCAACCACATAACCCAAGGAATGCAATCCCCATGATCTTCACTTCGCCCGAGACGCTGTATGACGCATACGTCTTTGATATGGACGGAACGATCTATCTCGGTGACCACCTGCTCCCCGGAGCAAAGAGGCTGATTGAGGGATTGCATTCCTCGGGTAAACCAGTTCGATACCTATCGAACAATCCGACGAAGGATCCGGAGCAGTATGCGCAGAAGCTCGACATGCTCGGACTCCCGACTCCCATCGAAGAGATCGCGAACACCGTCGTCACCACGACGCGGTGGCTGAAGAAGCACCATCCTGATGCGACGGTGTTCCCGATCTCCGAAGAGCCGCTCAAGAGGGCGCTGGCGAACGCCGGCATCCGGATGAGCGAGAACCCGGAGGAGATCGACATCGTCATCGCCTCCTACGACCGAACCTTTGAATACCGCAAGCTGCAGATCGCCTTCGACGCGATCTGGTTCCACAAGCGGGCATTCCTCATCACGACCAACCCCGATAAGTTCTGCCCCTTCCCGGGCGGCCGCGGGGAGCCGGATGCCGCAGGCATTGTCGCAGCGATTGAGGCGACGACCGGCACGAAACTCCAGGCGAACATGGGCAAGCCCGAAGGCGCGATGCTCGAAGCCGCGCTGGGCGATCTCGACGTCGACCCTGCGAACTGCATGATGGTGGGCGACAGGCTCGGCACCGACATCGGCATGGCCATCAACACCGGCATGGCCTCCACCCTCGTCCTCACAGGCGACTCCACTCTCGAGGAGGCGCAGGCGCTTCCGGAGAGCCAGCAGCCGACCTTTGTCCTCAACCGCGTCGACCACCTCATCCCCGAGAGCATCCGCTCCGACTGGGGCTGGTCGGACTCTGATTCCTGATTCGGCGGAGACTGAGTTGTCAACTTTCGAGAATAGGAACGCGCTGACCGGCGGTCCCTATGTCATGGGCATCGACTTCGGTACGGAGTCCTGCCGCGTCGGCATCTTCGACCTCGTCGGAGCCCCGGTGGCCTTCGCCGCCACCGCGTACAAGACCACACATCCTGCACCCGGCTGGGCAGAGCAGTCTCCCACCGACTGGTGGGGTGCGCTGGTCGCCTCTGCCCACCGGGTCATGGAGCGCGCTGGTATCCAGCCCCACCAGATCGCGGGCATCTCCTACGATGCGACGACGATGACCGTCCTCGCCCTCGACGAGAATGGCGAGTCCCTTCGACCCGCCATCATGTGGATGGACGTCCGCGCAACCGAGCAGGCCGCTCGCGCGGCCGGAACGGATCTCGGAGCGCACCGCTACACGGGCGGCGGCACGCTGCCCCCGACGGCTGAATGGTTCCCCTTCAAAGCGGCATGGCTGCGTGAGAATGAGCCGGAGACCTACCGGCGGGCCCACCGCATCGTCGACGCACCGGACTGGCTCACGTACCAGCTGACCGGTGAGTGGACCCTCAACATCAACACGGCCGCCCATCGCGCGTACTACGACCGCGACACGGGCGGATGGCCCGTCGAGCTCTACGAGGCGGCAGGCGCAGGTGATGCCTTCGACAAGCTGCCCAGCACGATCAACGACCTCGGCACACCCGTCGGTGGTCTCACGAAGAGGGCCGCGGAGCAGCTCGATCTCATCCCCGGGACCCCGGTGGCGCAGGGCGGCGGCGACGCGTGGCACGGTCAGATCGGCCTCGGCGTACTCCGCCCGGGCAAGATGTCGCTCGTGACCGGCTCGTCGCACGTCATGTCCGGCCAGGCCTCCGATCCCATCTCCGGCCCCGGCTTCTTCGGCGGCTACACCGACGGCGTCGTCCCCGGCCAGTACACGGTCGAGACCTCGCTCGTATCCTCCGGCTCCGTCCTCAAGTGGTTCAAGGACAGCTTCTGCCCGGACATCGAGTCCGCGGCGATGTCGACCGGCCTCAATGTCTACGACATCATGAACCAGCGGTCGGCCAACATTCCGATCGGCTGCGACGGACTCATCATCAACGAGTACTTCCAGGGCAACCGAACGCCTTACTCGGATTCGAAGGCCCGCGGTGTCATCACCGGCCTCTCGCTCTCCCACACTCGCGAGCACATGTACCGCGCCATCCAGGAGGCCGTCTGCTACGGCGTCGAGGCGAACATGCGCAAGCTCGCCGAGGCCGGCTTCGAGGTCACGCAGTTCGTCGCCTGCGGCGGCGCAACGAAGTCGCGGGGCTGGACGCAGATGCACGCGGACGTCACGGGCATCCCGATCACGCTGACCGAGGTCGGCGACGCGGTCACGCTCGGCTCCTGCATCCTCGCCGCAGCCGGCGCGGGCCTGTACGGCTCGGTCGAGGAGGCGGCGGACAACATGGTCCACGAGCGCGAGCACATCGAGCCGGACCTCGCCAGGCATGAGGAGTACCGGTTCTTCGCGGACCAGTACATCGCCCAGTATCCGCTCGTCCAGGAGCACGTACACGCAACTGTCGACTACGTCGACAGCATGCGGTCCAAGTAGCAGAGGCTGTGGTGTCCGCAGCGGGACGGAGGGCGTCGGTGGGTCTCTCGAAGCAGCAGCGCCAAGACGATCTGGCGCAGCTCATCTACTCCCGCGGGGCCATCCGCACCGACGAGCTCATCGAGCTCTTCGACGTGTCGCCCATGACGCTCTACCGGGATCTGGCGACGCTCGAGTCGAAGAGACTCGTCCGGCGATCGCGCGGCGAGGTGTCCGCGCTCGCCTCGTCCCTCTCGGAGACCCCGGTCTCCTTCCGCCTGCTTCAGGAGTCGGAGGCGAAGGACGTCGTGGCGCGTGCGGCGGCCGCCGAGCTGTCTGAGTACTCGTCGATCTTCTTCGACGATTCGACGACCGCCCTCGCGATCGTCGAGTATCTCGACGATGCGACCCAGAGGACGTACATCACGAACTCTCTCGCGGTGGCACGGGCCCTGTCGAAGCGCTCGCTCGGCAAGCTCATCTTCCTCGGCGGAATCTACAACCCGCCGCTCGATGCGTTCTTCGGACCGACGACGACGGCTGAGCTCGAGAACCTCCGCCCGGCCGCGGTCGTCCTCGGGGCCGCCTCTGTTCAGAATCTTGCGGTCTACCATCCGTACGCGGAAGTCGCATCCTTCAAAGCCCTCGCTCTTTCACAGGCCGAGTATTCCCTGCTGGTGACGACCGCATCCAAGTTCACCCGGACGTCACTTCACAAGATGGTCGATATCAGCGAGTTCGACTGTGTCATCGTCGATGACGCAGTGCCCGCGGAGATCGTCGAAGGGCTCAGGGCGGAGACCCGCGTCCTCGTCGCTTAAGCATTAGAACTGCAGAAACATCGGCGCCCGCGGGCGCTGTTGGCTACCGTGTGTAGCAAGGAGAGGAGAATCACATGTCAGAATCACTTATCGACAAGGCGCTCAAGACCGCTGATGAGACGAAGGCCATCGCATTCGGGAAGGACGTGAATAAGGCGACGGGACCCATGTTCGCCGAGCTCTTCCCGGGTCAGAAGGTCCTCGTCGTCGCGGACGAGAACACGTTCGCCGCCGTCGGAGACGAAGTCGTCGCATCTCTCAAGGAGGCTGGGGTCGAGTTCGCGGACGAGCCCTACATCTTCCCGGGCACGCCGACTCTGTACGCCGGCTACGAGAACGTCGAGGTGCTCCGCGAGGTGCTCCGCCCCTACGAGAACACGATCTGTGTCTCGCTCGGCGCAGGAACGCTCAATGACATCGCCAAGCTCGCCTCGGGCGAGCTCGACCGTCACTACGTCAACGTCTGCACGGCCGCCTCGGTCGACGGCTTCGCCGCCTTCGGCGCATCGATCGCCAAGGACGGCTTCAAGATCACCCGGTCCTGCCCGGCACCGCTCGGCCTCGTCGCCGATGTCGACACCATGGTCCAGGCACCGGCGCGGCTGACCGCGACCGGCTACGGCGATCTCATTGAGAAGATCCCCGCGGGCGCCGACTGGATCCTTGCCGACGAGCTCGGCATCGAGCCGATCGACGAGTACGTGTGGAGCCTCGTCCAGGGCCCGCTGCGCGACTCGCTCTCCGACCCGGTCGCCGTGGCGAACGCCGAAGAGGACGCCATCGCCAAGCTCGGCGAGGGCCAGATCATGTCCGGCCTCGCCATGCAGGCGCACAAGTCGTCGCGCCCCGCCTCGGGCGCGGGACACCAGTTCTCCCACACGTGGGAGATGGAGGGGCACGGCCTCGACTGGGAGCCGCCGCTCAGCCACGGCTTCAAGGTCGGCGTCGGCACCGTCGCATCGTGTGCGATCTGGGAGGTCTTCCTCAGCATGGACGTCGAGGACTTCGACGTCGAGAAGGCGCTCCAGCGGGCCAAGACCCCCGAAGAGGTCGAGGCGGATGTCCGTGCGACCCTCAACGAGAACATCCAGGACGAGTCGGTCAAGCACTCGGTCGGGAAGCTCATGTCGGGCGACGCCCTTGCTGAGCGCATCGAGCTCCTCAAGGAGAAGTGGCCGACCATCAAGGAGCGCTGCACCGAGCAGCTGGTCACCGCCCAGGAGGCGATGGACATGCTCAAGGCTGCGGGCGCCCCGCATCACCCCGAGCTCATCAAGGTCGACATGGAGCGCTTCCGCAAGACGCACTTCAAGGCGCAGATGATCAGGCCGCGCTACACGGTCCTCGACATCCTCACCGACCTCGGCATCCTCGACGAGGTTGTTGAGAAGCTCTTCGCTCCGGACGGTTTCTGGGGCCAGCACCCGCACGCGTGATCCACCACCCAGCAAGGACGCTCGACGCCGGTGACGGCCAGAAGCTGCCGCCGGAGTTCGCGCTCCAGGTTCCGGGCGACTACATCGAGGTCCTCGGCACCGCGGTGCCCGGGGCCATCAAGGACGCGGGTGTCGATCCTGCCGACATCGTCGGCATCGGCATCGACGCCACGTCGGCGACCGTCTTCTTCACCGATGCGGACGGCAATGCCCTGTGCGAGCGCGACGAGTTCAAGAACAACCCGCACGCCTACATCAAGCTGTGGAAGCATCACGGCGCCCAGGACCAGGCCGACCGCCTCGTCAAGGCCGCTCAGGACCGCAATGAGGAGTGGCTGCCCCGCTACGGCGGCGTGCTGTCCTCCGAGCTGCTCCTGCCCAAGGCTCTCGAGGTCTTCGAGAAGGCCCCCGAGGTCTACGAGGAGACTGAGTACATCGTCAACCTGCTCGACTGGGTCACCTGGAAGCTGACGGGCGTCCGCGCCTACTCGGCCGGCGACTCGGGCTACAAGCGCATGTACCAGGACGGCGAGTACCCGTCGAAGGACTACCTGGAGTCAGTCGCCCCCGGCTTCGGCGACGTCTTCGAAGAGAAGATGGCGGGTCCGATCCTTCCGCTCGGCGCGAAGGTCGGCGGGCTGACCGATGAGATGGCGGAGCTGACGGGCCTCAAGGCCGGCACCGCCGTCGCAGCGGGCAACATCGACGCCCACGTCGTCGTTGCGGGTGCGAACGCTGTTCGCCCCGGCCAGCTCACCGCAATCCTCGGCACCTCCTCCTGCTACGTCATCAACGGCGAGGACTTCAAGGAGGTCCCCGGTACGTTCGGCATCGTCGATGGCGGCGCCGTCGACGGCTACTGGGGCTTCGAGGGCGGCCAGACCGCGGTCGGCGACATCTTCGGATGGTTCACCGATAACTGCGTCCCCGCCGAGTACGCGCAGAAGGCTGCCCGCAGGGGCATCTCGCTGCACGACTTCCTCGTCGCGAAGGCCGCTGACCAGGAGGTCGGCGAGCATGGCCTCGTCGCACTTGACTGGCACAACGGCAACCGCTCGATCCTCGCCGACGCTCGCCTGTCCGGCCTCATGATCGGCCAGACGCTGACGACCACGCCCGAGGATCAGTACCGCGCACTGCTCGAGGCAACAGCCTTCGGCGCCCGTGTCATCATCGAGAACTTCGAGAAGCACGGTGTCGAGGTCGAGGAGATCGTCGCCGCCGGCGGCCTGCTGAAGAACGCGTTCTACATGCAGCTCATGTCCGACATCACCCGCCGCCCCATCTCGGTCTCCGAGGCGGAGCAGACCGGCGCCCTCGGCTCGGCCGTGTTCGCCGCCGTCGCAGCGGGCATCTACGAGGATGTCTTCAAGGCTGCCGACGCCATGTCCAACGTCCGCAAGCAGGCCTACACGCCTGACGAGGACCGCGCCGCCAAGTACGACGCCCTGTACGAGATCTACCTCGAGCTGCACGACCAGTTCGGCCGCAACGAGAACTCGCCCATGTACAGGCTCAAGGACATCAAGGCGAAGGCGTTCGAGAGCTCGAAATGATCAAGCTGTCTGAACTGCCAAAGGATGTCCAGGAGGCGGTTGCGGCGACGCGGCTGAAGGTGGCGGAGCTCCACGCGGAGCTCCCCGCCAACGGCCTCGTGGTGTGGACGGCCGGGAACGTGTCTGAGCGCGTTCCCGGTGCTGACCTCTTCGTTATCAAGCCCTCCGGGGTGCGCTACGACGAGCTGAGCGCCGACGTCATGGTCGTGTGCACGATGGACGGCGAGAAGATTGAAGACGGCACGCCCGACCATCTCTCGCCCTCGTCCGACACGGCCGCACACGCCTACGTCTACCGGCACATGCCGGAGGTCGGCGGCGTGGTCCACACGCACTCGACCTACGCCACCGCCTTCGCAGCGGTCCACCGGCCGATCCCGTGTGTGCTCACGATGATGGGCGACGAGTTCGGCGGGGAGATCCCCGTCGGTCCGTTCGCGATCATCGGGGATGACTCGATCGGTCGCGGTATCGTCGAGACGCTCAAGGACTCCCGCTCACCCGCGGTCCTCATGGCGAACCACGGTCCCTTCACGATCGGCCGGGACGCTGTCGCGGCGGTCAAGGCCGCCGTCATGGTCGAAGAGGTCGCTCGCACGGTCGCCGCCGCGCAGTCCCTCGGGGATCCCGTCCCGATCGAGCAGAGGCACATCGACTCTCTCTACGATCGCTACCAGAACGTGTACGGACAGAAGAGCTGAAGGAGCAGAGAATGTCCGATCCGCTTGTCATCGCAATAGATTCCTCCACATCCGCCTCCAAGGCAGTCGTCGTCGACACGCAGGGCAGAGTCCTGTCCAGCGGCAAGGCCGACATCGACATGCTCACGCCAGCCATGGACATGTACGAGCATGATCCTGTCCAATGGTGGTCCTCGACCGAGTCCGCCATCCGCCAGGCCTGCGCGGCGCTGGAGGAGAGCGATCGGAAGCGGATCCGGGCTCTCTGCATCACTCATCAGCGCGAATCGTTCGCACTCGTCGATGAGGATGGCGAGGCACTCCGCCCCGCCATCCTCTGGCTCGATGCTCGCGCGGGCGAGCAGATCCGCGAATACGGATCCGACCACATCCACGAGCTGTCGGGCAAGCCGGCTGACACGACTCCGGCGCTCTACAAGATCGCGTGGCTGAAGAAGCACGAGCCGGAGGTCCTTGCAGAGGCCCATCGCCTCGTCGACGTCCACGCGTACCTCGCCCACCGCCTCGTGGGCAGGTGGGTCTCGGCGGTCGGCTCGGCCGACACGCTCAATCTCCTCGACATCGCGAACGTTGACTACAGCGATGAGCTGCTCGACATCGCCGGCGTCACTCGGGAGCAGATGGCGGAGCTGGCACAGCCGGCCTCGGTCATCGACACCATCAAGCCGGAGCTGCTTCACTCGTGGGGTCTGGCAGACGATGTTGTCCTCGTCGCCGGTGTCGGCGACGGTCAGGCGGCAGGACTCGGCACCTCCGCGATCGCCGAGGACGTCGCCTACGTCAACATCGGCACGTCGATCGTCGCGGGTGTCCACGCCTTCGAGTTCGCCTACTCGCCCGCCTACCGGACGCTGCTCGGCGGCATCCCCGGCTCCTTCGTGCTCGAGATCGTCCAGAACTCGGGCTCGGTGCTCGCCAACTGGTTCCGCTCGGAGCTCGGCGACCCGTCGAAGGCCGGAGGTCTTGACGAGGAGCTCGACAGGGCCGCGGCTGAGCTCGAGCCGGGCACCGAGGGGCTGCTGACCGTGCCGTATTGGAACGCGGTCCAGTCCCCGCACTGGGACCCCTTCGCGAAGGGCATCATGGTCGGCTTCGGCACGGCCCACACACGCGCCCACATGTACCGCTCGATCATCGAGGGCATGGCGATGGAGCTGCGGGGCAACCTCGAGCGCGTCCAGAAGTCAACCGGTCGGAGGCTGACGGAGCTTCGTGCCACGGGCGGCGGTTCTCACAACCCGCTGTACCGCAAGATCTTCGCCGATGCGACGGGCCTGCCGCTCGTCGTCTCCGGAGCGGAGGAGGTCAGCGCCCAGGGCGCCGCCATGATGGCGATGGCGGCGATTGGCGCCTACCCCGACGTGCAGTCCGCCTCGGAGGGCATGTCGAGCTTCGTCGACAGGACGGAGCCGGACATGGATGCCTACCACGTGTATGGCGAATGGGCAGAGATCCAGCAGGAGATCTACCCAAAGCTCGCGGACATCTTCACTCGAATCAACGCAAGGAAGTAGAAACATGGCAACAATTGTGATGCTCGGCGCCGGAATCATGGCGACCGCGCTGTCGTTCCCCGCATCGGAGAACGGTCACGACGTCCGCCTGGTGGGAACGTTCCTCGATAGGGAGATCGTCGATTCGATTCAGAACACCGGCGTCCACCCCGATCTCGACCTCAAGGTCAACGACGGTGTCACCGCCTTCCAGTTGGAAGACGCCGAGAAGGCGTTCGAGGGGGCGGACCTCGTCATGTCGGGCGTCAACTCGTTCGGTGTCGAGTGGATCGGCGAGCAGCTCGCCACCCTCATGAAGCCCGGACAGAAGTTCCTCTGCATCACGAAGGGGATGCGGGCGGCCGAGGATGGGACGCTGCAGCTGCTTCCCGACACCATCCGCTCGTACATGACGCCGGAGCTGGCCGAGTCCATCTCGTGGAACGCCATCACCGGCCCATCGATCGCCGGTGAGCTCGCGGTCCACCATGACACGGCCGTCGTCTTCTGCGGACACGACAAGGACGATCTCGAGTGGATCGCCGACCTCTTCCGCACCGACTACTACCACGTGTGGACCTCGACCGACTTCGTCGGCCACGAGACCGGAGCCGCGACGAAGAACATCTACGCATTCGCCGCAGGTTTCGCCGAGGGCCTGCTGAAGAGCCAGGGCAAGGCCGACAACCGGTACGTCATGTACAACTACGGCGCCGCCCTGTTCGCGCAGGGGCAGAAGGAGCTGCGCTCCTTCGTCACCCTCATGGGTGGCAGGCCGGAGTCGGCGGATGGCCTCGGCGGTGTCGGCGACATGTTCGTCACCTCGATGGGCGGCCGCAACGTCAAGGCCGGCACCCTCGTTGGCCAGGGCATCCCCTTCTCGGAGGTGCGCGACCAGCACATGAAGGGCGTGACGCTTGAGGGCGTCGCCGCCATCAAGGTCATCGGCAAGGCGCTCGGCCCGCTCACCGAGCGCGGCGTCATCAAACCCGAGGAGTACCCGCTCTGCCGGTTCCTCTACTCGGTCGTCGAGGAGGATGCGCCGCTTGAGATCCCGTGGGATAAGTTCTTCCACGACCTCACCTGATCACCCTCTGAAGCAGCCCCCTGGTTGGGGGCTGCTTCTGTGTTCGGCGACGATCGCGAAGCGGGCCGCTGGACGCGGGCGGATTCGGCGTCTGACCAGAGTCATCGAGAATGTCCCAGCCTTCGTCGGATTTCCTGGAAAAATCGCAGTTTTAACGTGATAAGCAAGAAGATCGACGTGTTTTAACATACTTTTTTGATGTAAATTGTCGTCCATTCCGTGAAATTGAATTGACATCCTCCGTGCGGTTTGGCGAAGATTGAAGGGCGCTGAGGTTGGGACCTGCACGCGCACCAGGGCCAGCAATGTCGCTTGCCCCGCTCATCAAAGGAGATTGAGACATGGCAGATCTTGTTATCGGTATCGACATCGGCACGGGTTCGACGAAGGGTGTTCTTGCGGATTCGCAGGGCAATGTCATCCACAGCGAAGTCGTCCGCCACGAAACCTCATTCCCGCGGCCGGGCTGGGCCGAACACGATGCCGATGACACGTGGTGGGCGGACGTCGTCGCGATCTGTCGCCGACTCACCACACTCGCGAAGGGCGACGTCGCCGGCCTGTGCATCTCCGGCATCGGCCCCGTCTTCCAGGCGGCCGATGAGCGCGGACAGGCGCTCCGCCCCGCCATTCTCTACGGTGTCGACACCCGCTCCGCCGCCGAGATCGATGAGCTGACCGAGCGCTACGGCTCCGACAAGGTCCTCGAGGTCTGCGGCAACCACATGACCTCGCAGTCGGTGGGCCCGAAGATCGAATGGGTCAAGAGGAACGAGCCCGAGGTCTGGGAGCGCACCCGCCGCTTCCTCATGGCACACACCTACTGCGTCTTCCACCTGACCGGGGAGTACGTGCTCGACCACCTGTCGGCCTCCATGTGCGAGCCGCTCTACTCGCCGTTCACGAACGACTGGGTTGAGGAGTGGGTCGAGGACATCTGCGGCGATCTGCCCATGCCGACGCTCAAGTGGTCGAACGAGGTCGCCGGTCACATCACCGACAACGCGGCCCGGATCACCGGCCTGCGCCCCGGCACCCCGGTGTCGGTCGGCTCGATCGACGCCTTCGTCGAGGCCCTCTCCGTCGGCGTTTCTCAGCCCGGCCAGGTCATGCTCATGTATGGCTCGACCATGGTCGCCGTCCAGATCTCCGACAAGGCCCTCGTCGCACCCTCGCTGTGGTCGAACGCCGGCCTGCTGGCCGGCACGTCCAACGTCTCCGGCGGCATGTCGACGACCGGCTCGCTCACGACGTGGGTGGCCGACCTGACCGGCAAGGACTACGACGAGCTCTCGCAGCTCGCCGCCGAGTCCACGCCCGGCTGCAATGGCCTTCTCATGCTTCCCTACTTCTCCGGTGAGCGCTCGCCGATCGCGGATCCGAACGCCCGCGGCGTCCTGGCAGGCCTCAACCTCACGCACTCCCATGGAGACATCTACCGCTCCACGCTCGAGGCGACCGGATACGGCTCCCGCCACCTGCTCGATTCGATCAAGGAGTCGGGCGGCGAGGCATCGGAGTACTGGGCCGTCGGCGGCGGCACGACCGGTGGCCTCTGGCCCCAGATCATGTCGGACATCATCGGCATCAAGCAGTACATCCCGAAGGTGACGATCGGCGCCTCGTACGGCGACGCGCTCATGGCGGCGATGACCGCAGGCCTCGTCGACGTCGGCACGACGTGGAACTCGGCCGAGCGCGAGGTCGAACCGAACCTCGACAACCACGAGATCTACTCTGAGATGTACAGGCTCTACCTCGACCTGTACCCGGCGACGGCTGACATCAGCCACAGGCTCGCCGACATTCAGGCGCGCTGACACAGGTGGGTGCGGAAGAGCGGCGGCCGTTCTTCCGCACCCGTTTCGCGCACCGGCACAGCGGACCGCTCCGCCGTGCCGATTCGGCCGCCGCCCGCCACATCGAAGGAGATCTCATGAAAGCAGCAGTATTCGCAGGACCCGGAAAGCTCGAGCTGAGGGATATCGACAAGCCCGTCGCCGGCGAGGGCGAGATCGTCCTCAAGGTCGGCGCCAACACCGTCTGCGGGACGGATGGCCGCATCCTCCGCGGCGAGAAGTCGAAGGGCATCGATGTCGGCGTCGTTCTCGGACACGAGATCGCAGGCTATGTCTCCGAGGTGGGCGCCGGCGTCGAGGGCTTCGAGGTCGGTGACCTCGTCGGTGTCCTGCCGACCGTGCCGTGCCTCGCCTGCTTCTACTGCGTGCGCGGCTCAGAGCACCTGTGCACCGATTCGAAGATCTTCGGCTACCGGATCAACGGCGGGCTCGCCGAGTACGTCCTCATCCCGCGTGAGGCGATGGAGCGGGGCGGCGTCTACCGTGCGGCACCCCACCTGACGCCTGCCGAGGTTGCGCTGGCCGAGCCGCTCGGCTGCGTGCTCAACGGCGCCGAGAACTACCGCACGGAGGTGGGCGACACCGTCCTCATCCAGGGGGCCGGCCCGATTGGGCTCCTTCACGCCCAGGTCAACAGGCTGCTCGGTGCGGAGAAGGTCATCGTCTCCGACCCGTCCGAGAGCCGGAGGGCCGTTGCGGAGTCCATGGGGGCAACGCACACGGTCAATCCGCTCGAACAGGATCTGACCGAGTTCGTCCAGGGTCTGACCGAGGGTCGCGGCGCCGACGTTGTCATCATCTGCATCGGCCGCGGGGAACTCGTCAACCAGGCGCTCCAGGCTGCCCGTAAGGGAGGCCGCGTCAACGCGTTCGCCGGATTCTCGAAGGACGCGCTGGCCGAGATCGATCCGAACCTCGTTCACTACGGCGAGCTCATCGTGACGGGTGCGTCGAACGCCGGTCGTGCGAGCCACGAGAAGGCTCTCCAGCTCATCGGCGCGGGCCTCATCGACGTCAAGTCGCTCCACACCCATACCTACAGCCTTGACGATGTCGTCGCAGGCATCGAATTCGCACAGTCGGGCGAGGGTATCAAGGTCGCCATCATCCCCGACTGATCCACACGTGCCCGAGGATTCGGCTTGGGACTCGGCCCCAGGCCACACCCCAAGCCACCACACTCAATGAGGAGTCATCACATGAAGGAAGTCATCATCGGAGTCGACGGCGGAACCACCGCCGTCAAGGCTGTCGCGTTCACGCTCGACGGCGAGATCTACGCAACCCACCACGAGTCGGTGCCGGTCGACTACGGCAGCAGCGGCGAGGCCGAGCAGGACATGAACCTGATCTGGGAGGCCGTGGCCTCCTGCCTCAAGTCGGTCGCCGGCCAGCTCGACGGGCATGAGATCGTCGGCATCGGCCTCACCGGCCAGGGCGATGGCGTATGGCTCATCGATGAGAACGGCGACCCGATCCGTCCCGCCGCGAACTGGATGGACGGCCGTGCGGGCGACCGCGTCGCCGAATGGAACAGGGCCGGCAAGGGTGCGAAGGTCCTCGACGTGACCGGCACGTCGCTCTTCTCGGGTCTGTTCCCCGTGCTCCTCGAGGAGCTGCAGGCGAACGAGCCGGAGACGATGGCGAAGGCCGCCACCCAGCTGTACTGCAAGGATTGGCTTCGCTTCAAGCTCACCGGCGTCAAGGCCACCGACTACACGGAAGCCTCCCGCACCTTCCTCGACGTCAACGACGTGACGGGCTACTCGGAGGAGCTCGCCGAGGCCCTCGGCCAGACCGACGCGCTCCGCCTCCTTCCCGAGATCCGCCGCCCCGGCGGCGAGGCCAGCCCGCTCTCCGCTGAGGCGGCCGCCCTCACCGGCATCCCCGAGGGAACCCCCGTCGGCGTCGGCATGATCGACGTCGCCGTCACGGGCGCAGGCCTCGGCGCAGTCGAGGACGGCGCGACCTGGCTCATCCTCGGCACGACCGGCTTCGTCGGCTCCCTCATGCCGTCGGTCAAGGACCGCAAGTCGGACCTGTCGATGGTGCTCGCAACCGGCAACGGCACCCAGGTGCTCGAGTTCATGGCGCCGATGACGGGCACCCCGAACCTCGACTGGATCAAGCGGATGCTGGCGCTCGAGGCAGCCGACTGGAGCGAGATCGAGAAGGTCGCCCGTGACGCGGGCCCCGGCTCGCACGGCGTCGTCTACCTGCCGTACGCCTCGCCCGGCGGCGAGCGCGCGCCCTTCCTCGATCCGAACGCCTCCGCCTCCTGGCAGGGCATGTCGCTCACGACTGAGCGCGAGGACATCCTTCGCTCCGTCTACGAGGGTGTCGCCTTCTCCCTCGTTGAGTGCATCCGCACGCTCGAGGTGACCGACGATCTGCTCGTCTCCGGCGGTGGCTTCCGTTCTGACCTGCTGTGCGAGATCCTCGCCGACGCGACCGGTCTGACCGTCGTTCGCCAGGACGCACCCGAGGCGGGCGCTCGCGGCGCAGCCGTGCTCGCCCTCGTCTCCGCGGGCCGCTTCGACACGATTCAGGCCGCGTCGGATGCTCTCGGTGCGACGACCGAGACTTTCGAGCCCAATGCCGATAACAGCGAGATCTACGAGGCCGCCTACGAGCTGTTCCTCGAGACCCGGGCTGCGCTGCGTCCGGTGTGGCCGGCCATGCGGTCCGTTCGCAAGCTGACGAACTGAGGAAGGTTCATGAAGGTTCTTATTGCATCAGATGGTTTCCTGACGGATGAGGTGCTCACCGAGGCGCTCGTGAACGAGCTCCCCGACGCGGAGATCGCCCGCATCGCCTCAACATGGCCGAACCCACCCTTCGGGGATGTCGGCGATGTCATCGAGGCACTCGGCGACGAGGACGAGCTGATCGAGGCCCTCAAGGGCTGCGACGCCGTCATCTCCCACACCTTCCCGTTCACCGAGAAGGTCATCGCCGCGAGCCCCGACCTCAAGCTCATCACGATCTGCCGCGGCGGTCCAGTCAACGTCAACATCGACGCGGCGACCAGGCACGGCGTCATGGTGTCGTACGCCCCGGGCCGCAACGCCCGAGCAACCGCGGAGCACTCGGTCGCGATGCTTCTGGCGGCCGCCCGGCAGATCGCCCAGCGCCACCAGGAGGTCGTCAATGGAGAGTGGGCCACCGACTACTACCTGTTTGAGAAGGCAGGCCAGGAGATCGGCTCATCCACGGTCGGCATCATCGGCTACGGGGCGATCGGCTCCCGCGTTGCGACGATCATGGCCGCCTTCGGCGCGCGCGTCCTCGTCTATGACCCGTTCAAGGAGATCGGGGTCGATGGCGACGTCGAGTTCGTCGACTTCGACACCCTGCTCGCCGAGTCTGACTTCGTCACGATCCACGCGCGGGTCACGGACGAGAACAGGCACATGATCAATGCCGAGACGCTGGGGAAGATGAAGAAGGGCGCGATCTTCGTCAACTGCGCCCGCGGCTCGCTCGTCGACTACGACGCGGTGTGCGACTCCATCGACGCGGGCCACCTGCGCGCCGCGGCATTCGACTGCCTGCCGGAGGAGCCGCTCCCGGCGGACCACCGTCTGCTGCGGACTCCGCGGATCACATTCACCCCGCACCTGGCCGGTGCCTCGCAGGAGGCCTCTCGGGTTGCGGCGCGGATCGGCACTGCTGATATCGCCGCCGTCAGCCGGGGAGAGCTGCCGAAGTTCTTGGCCAATCCAGAAGTTTCGAAGAGGTAAGGAAAGCAATGCTGTACGAGAAGGAACGCCAGGACGTCGTCGACACGTGCCTATTCATGGTGAGGGAGAACCTCGTCGTGGGTACGGCCGGCAACGTCTCGGTCCGCATCGGCGACCATGTCGTCATCTCGCCCTCGGGCGTCGATTACGAGACGATGACCGCCGAGGATGTCGTCGTGTATGACATGGCGGGCAACCACGTGGAGGGCCGCCTCAAGCCGTCCTCGGAGCTCCCGCTCCACATCGCCGTCTACGAGAGCACCGACGCGCTCGCCGTCACCCACAACCATGCGGTGTCGTCGACGGCGCTCGGCCTCGTCGTCGACGAGATTCCGACGTCGCACTACTACTCAGCCATGCTGGGCGGCGCCATCCGTGTCGCCCCGTACGCCGAGTTCGGCACGGACGCGCTCGCTGAGAACGTGGCGAAGGCCCTTGATGGGCGCACGGGTGCGCTCATGAAGAACCACGGCGCCATCACGACCGGCCCGAACCTCAAGAAGGCCGTCAACCTGCTGCCCATTCTTGAGTACATCTGCGAGATCCAGCTCAAGGCGATGGCGACGGGTGCCCCGATCGCGCTCCTGAGCGACGAGCAGATCGACAGCGCCGTTGGTGGGATGAAGGACTACGGAAAGCAGCCCGAGAAGTAAACCGGTTGCAGAGATTGGGGAGGCGGGCGAAAGCCCGCCTCCCCTTTTCCCTGAAAGCACCAGGCTTTTCGGCTGAATCCCCTCTGCACGTTTGTTTTATCAGAAGAGAACGTTGTTCCAACATAAAGAATTGGTGGATTTATCAGAAGATCTTGTTAATACTGGGTGCAAGGTTGGTAGACCAACCGAATTCAATGTCGAATTCAGGAGATACAGATGAACATCCCCGCCGCCAACGAAGGCCCCCTTGTCATCGCAGTCGATTCATCGACAACATCATCGAAGGCAATCATCGTCGACGTCGAAGGCAATGTTCTTGCCCTCGGCAAGCGCGAGATCCCGCTCCGCACCCCTCAGCAGGGCTTCGGAGAGCACAACCCCGCCCACTGGTGGGAGACCACCAATGCCGCGATCGCCCAGGCGATCAACAGCCTGCCCATGCAGGACCGGGGTCGCATTGCCGCCATCGGCCTCACCCACCAGCGCGAAACCTTCGCACCCTTCACCGAGGATGGCACCCCGCTCCGCAACGGCATCCTCTGGCTCGACATCCGTGCGGCCGACCAGATCAAGCGGTACGGCACGCCCGAGATCCACCAGCTCTCCGGCAAGCCCGCCGACGTCACCCCCGCGATCTACAAGATGGCGTGGGTCAAGGAGCATGAGGGTGACCTGTGGGCGAAGGCTGACAGGGTCGTCAACGTCCATGCCTACCTCGCCTTCTGCCTGACCGGTCAGTGGGTTGACTCCGTCGCCGCAGCCGACTCCCTCGGCCTGTTCGACATCGAGAAGCTCGACTACGACGACTCCCTCATGGAGATCGCGGGCGTCAACCGGAGCCAGATGGCTGAGCTCTTCCAGCCGGGTGAAGTTCTCGGCTACGTGAAGAAGGAGGTCCGCGAGGGCTGGAACATCTCCCGCGAGATCCCGGTCATTGCCGGTCTCGGCGACGGCCAGGCGGCCGGCGTCGGCGCCGCTGCAGTCTCGGAGGACGTCGCCTACCTCAACATGGGCACCGCCGTGAACGCGGGCGTCACCTCGACGACCTACCAGTTCGACCAGGTCTACCGCATGCTCGCCGGCGGCATCCCCAACACGTACGTCCTCGAGGTGCTCCAGTCCTCCGGCGCGTTCCTCACGACGTGGTTCCGCCGCGTCTTCGGCAACAAGGCCCTCCAGGGCGGACCCGACCCCGAGCTCGAGGCGCTCGCGGCCGCACGCACCCCCGGCTCGGGTGGCCTTGTCACCCTGCCGTACTGGAACGCAGTCCAGTCCCCGTACTGGGAGCCGATCGCCCGCGGAGCCGTCGTCGGCTGGCGCGGCACCCACGGCCCCGGTTCGATGTACCGCTCGCTGCTCGAGGCGATCTCGATGGAGATGGCGCGCTCGCTCACGGCGATGGAGGAGTCGACCGGCACGAAGCTGACGACCGTGCGCGCGATGGGCGGAGGTGTCCGCTCGAAGCTCTGGCGTCAGATCATGACCGACGCCATCGGGCTGCCGATCACGGCCTGCAAGGAGGACGAGATCTCGGCGCTCGGCGCAGGCGTTGTGGCAATGGCATCGACCGGCGTCTTCGGCGACACGGAGATCGCGACCGCGGCCAACCACATGGCGCAGTTCACCGACGAGACAGAGCCCAACCAGGAGAACCACGAGATCTACCAGGAGCTCGGCGAGATTCAGGGCCGTCTCTACGACAACCTCAAGGACACCAACGATCTTCTCCACGAGTTCGCGCGGAAGCACCCCGACGCTGAAGTCTCGAATGAAGAAGAGTAAGTAAGAAGAGAAAGATACTGCCATGCCATCAATCGCAATCCTCGGCGCCGGAGCCATGGGCTCAGGCCTCGCCAACGCGCTCACCCGCGCAGGCTGGGACGTGAACCTCTGGGGGACCTGGCTCGATGATCACCTGATCGACGCCATCGAAGCGGGTACGCCCCACCCCCGCATCGACACCGTCATCTCGGACAGGGTCACCACCTTCCGCTCCGGCGATCTCGCCGAGGCGTTGGAGGGGGTCGACGTCGTCGCCCTCTCAGTCGCCTCGGTCGGCGTTCCCAAGGTTGTGGAGATGGCGCTCGACGGCATCTCGAAGGCCGACGCGCTGTGGCTCACGACAAAGGGCTTCCTGCCCATGCCCGACGGCAGAATTCAGCTTCTGCCCGACGGAATCCGCCGCATCGCCGACGAGGCCGGCGTGACGATCCCCCCGATCGTCGCCATCGCCGGCCCCGTCAAGGCCAACGAGTGCGCCGCCAATGAGCCGACGGCAACGATCTTCGGCTGCCGGGACTACGACGTTGCCGTGAAGTACGCACGGGAGGCCCGTTCGGACCATTACTGCATCGAGCCCTCGAACGACGAGGTCGGCGTCGAGGTCTGCGCACCGATGAAGAACGTGTATGCCATCATGCTCGGCATCGCCGACGGTCTCGAGGAGAAGACGGGACATCCGCACCACAACCTCAAGGCGGCGACCTTCGCCCAGGCTGTGCGTGAGATGTCGATCCTCTCCCAGAAGCTGGGCGCCGATGCCGCGACCGCCTTCGGGCTGCCGGGCGTCGGAGACCTCGAGGTGACGGGTCTGTCCGGCCGCAACAAGGTCTACGGGGTCCGCATCGGCCGCGGTGAGGGCGCGAAGGCCGCCATGAAGACGATGGAGGAGCTCGAGCAGACCGTCGAGGGCGTCAACGCGATTCCGCTCGCCATCGACCTCGTCGAGCAGAGCGCCCCCGACGTCAAGGATCAGATGCCGCTCCTCTATGCGGCACGCACCATCGTCTACGACGATGATCCGGAATTCGCCAACATCGTGGCCAGGGCGGTTCTGCCGCCCATGCCGTAAGGAGAGATATGCGCGCGTACATGTTCTATGGTCCAGGTGATCTGCGCCTGGAGGAGGTCGAGCCCGGCACTCCGGGACCGGGCGAGATCGCAGTGGAGGTGAAGGCTGCCGCGACCTGCGGGACTGACCTCAAGTCCTACCGCCGCGGCCACCCGACCCTGTTCCCGACGCTGCCGGCCCGCTTCGGGCACGAGTTCGCCGGGGTCGTCACCGAGGTGGGGGAGGGTGTGACCCGCTTCGCCGTCGGCGACCGGGTCGTCGCCGCCAACACCGCGCCCTGCGGATCCTGCTGGGCGTGCCAGATCGGCCGCGAGTCGCTGTGCGAGAATCTCGAGTACCTCAATGGGGCGTTCGCCGAGCAGATCATCGTCCCGAAGGCGATCGTCGAGCGGAACACCTACACAATCCCCGACAGCCTCTCCTTCGAAGCCGCCGCTCCTCTCGAACCGCTGTCGACGGTCGTGCACGGAATGGCAGAGTCGGGAATCGCCCTCGGTGACACCGTCGTCGTCAACGGCGCCGGTCCGATCGGCCAGATGTTCATCAAGCTCGCGCAGCTGCGCGGAGCGAGCGTCATCGCCGCCGACCGGTCGCCCGGCCGGCTGGCGCAGGCCGAGGAGGCGGGTGCGCGGATCGTCGACCTCAGCGGCCTCGAATCCCCGCAGGAGTGCGCCGAGAAGATCAATCGGCTGACACCCGGCGGCCGCGGCGCAGACGTCGCCATCGAGGCCGTCGGGCTGCCGCAGGTGTGGGAGCAGACGGTCCTCTGCCTGCGCCCCGGTGGCACCGCGGTCCTGTTCGGTGGAACGCCGAAGAACGCCCCGTTCTCGGTCAACTCCTCCGATATGCACTACAAGGAGTACACGCTCAAGGGCGTCTACCATCACCAGCCCCGGTACGTGAAGATCGCGGTCGAGCTGCTCTCCACGGGGAAGTTCGATGGCATGTCGCTCTGCACCGAGGTTCGTCCACTTGAGGCTCTCGTCGAGTCGCTTGAGGACATGGCGGCAGGACGAGGATCCAAGTACATCCTCCGACCATAAACACGGCGTGCCGGGAGTCTGCGCTCCCGGCACGCCTCATTTCGCTATCGTAGAAGAACAAGCGTGACTGTTCGTGAAGAAGTGGGAGGTTCGACGTGGCTCAGCTCAGCAAGAATGAGCGGCAGCAGCTGCTCGCCGAATTTGTGCTGAACGCGGGAACGGCTCGAGTGGAGGACATCCTCAAGCTCGTCGACGCCTCGCCGATGACGATCTATCGGGATCTGTCGGAGCTCGAGGAGGACCGCGTCATCGTCCGATCCCGGGGCGAGGTCAGCGCCGTTGCCACCTCGCTGTCCGAGACGTCGATGAAGTATCGGCTCACGCAGGAGGAGGATGAGAAGGCCTCCCTCGCCACGCAGTTCGCGAGCCTTATCACCCGCGGAACGTCCCTCCTGTTCGATGACTCGTCGACCGTGTACTCGGTGCTCAAGGCCTACACCCACATCGGCGGACTCACGATCATCACGAACAATTGGTCGATCATCGCCCTGGCCGGATCGGTGCCCGATTGGGAGCTCATCACGCTCGGCGGGCGCTACGATCGCCACCTCGATGCGAACTATGGGCCGGCCGGCATTGAGATGCTCAAGAGGGTGCGAGCCGATCACGCCATCATCTCGGCCGCCGCCGTCAATGACGGGGTCGTCTACCATCCGTATGATGCGGTGGCTGAATACAAGTCGCTCATGATCGCCGCCGCGAGCCAGTCGCACCTGGCCGTCACGCACTCGAAGTTCGAGCGCACTGCTCTCCACCGTGTTGCCGACACCGCGGACTTCGACGATGTCGTCGTCGACTCGGGCACAAGCGACGAGATTGTCCAGTCCATGCTCGATCGGGGGGCGACAGTCAAGGTCGGACCGCCGGTCTCGGCGTCCCGCTGACGGGCGGATGCCACTGAGACACAGATAGAGGAAGGCGCCCCGGAGCGGGGCGCCTTCCTCTATCTTCTGCCACCACTCAGGAGGCGCCCTCGGCTGCCTTCATGAAGCGGCGCTGGTAGGAGACGACCTGGTTCGTCGACGTGAAGCGAGCCAGGTACTGCGGCTCCGTCGTGACAACGATCCTGTCGGCCATGTCGGCGAACTCGGGCTCCACGAGGAGGCGGTCGATCTCCGGGTAGTTGTCCGGCCCCTCCATCGAGCAGATGATGAGGCGCGTATCCGGCAGATTGGCCTGGCGCAGCGCGCGCAGGTTGTGGCGGACATTGTCCAGCCCATCGGCCGGCTCGCCCTTCCTGCCGCCGCGGTGGCGCTGGACGTCGTTCGCCTTGGCGAGGACCTCCTTCTCGCCGATGTCCTCGGAACCGGCCGGGAAGTAGTCGTTCGCGATGAGGTAGCTGCGCAGCTCATCGACGACATGCGCCTCCCCGGAGCCTTCGTACGCGGCAAGCAGCTTCGTGATCCGCTCGCTCTGCATCTTCCTGTGCCGAATGAAGGAGTTGATGAAGGCGGGCCGGGCCTGCAGTGCCATCTGTGCCTGGTACGGCTCGAACATGAGCGTGAAGTTCACGCGGAAGCCGTGCTCGTGCAGCTTGAGGGCGAGTCGGTGGCCGCGCAGCATGTCGGCGGTCGAGCCCTTATCGTAGGCGACATCGAGCTGACCGCTGCCGCTCAGGAGCTGTCGGTAGTTGTCGGCGTTGACGGGCCCCGTATGGGGCACCTTGATGACGACGCGCCACGGGGAGAGGATCTCGCGGAAGCGCTCGGCCTCCTCGAGGATGGCGTCGAAGTCGGGGTTGAACGGGTTGTTGAGTTCGACGGAGATGTCGCAGCCGGGGCCGAGGACGTCGCCGAGCGCGGTCATGACCTCGTCGCGATCCTTGAACTTGTTCCCCACATTCGCCTTGGGGTTGTTGAGGAACAGGTCATAGATGATGCCGGGGTTGCAGGTGAGGTTCGCGATGAAGGGAGCGATCGGCTCGACCTCGTACGGGTTCGCCGAGTCGGCCGAGTACAGCACCTTCGTCGGCCGCTTCACGCCATTCTTATCGCGTGAGATATCGCGTTCGAGGTCGACGATGAGGGTCTCTCCGGACAGCCTCAAGGCCCTGCGGAAGCCGGCGGGCGTTTCGCCAGCCGGTGTCTTGAAGTACGACACGACCTTCTGCAGCTCATCGCCCACGCCAAGGTTCTTCACCCGGCGGGACAGCAGGTCGAACGTGTCGTAGTCGATCGTTGTGTCGAGAACTCTGTGGATATCGTCGACCTGATCGGTCTGGTTGGCCAGTCCGAGATCTCTGACAGTCAGGACGACACCGGTATGTGTGCTCATAGCAGCTCCTTTACTACTTCTTCCCATTCTACGCGCGCCAGATAGACATGTATATACATCTAAAGTCCCAGGGAGAATGCGAGCGCTGGGGGAGAGAGAATGTGCAGGTGTGGGACCAGTCCAGACGGATGATCGCGCTATGGGTGAGATAGTGGTGTGCCCGGCGGAGAACCGCCGGGCACACCACTGCCTGTCGGGATTGATCAGAAGGTGCGGATCGCAATCTCGGCGGGTTCGACGAGGAGCTCCTTCAGCTCATCGTCGACCCGGCAGAGGGTGAGCGAGACGCCGGCCATCTCCAGCGAGGTGCAGTACTCACCGACGTAGGAGCGCCAGACCTTGATGCCCTTCTCCGCGAGCTTCCTGTGGGCGATGCCGTACAGGAGGTACTGCTCCGAGATCGGCGTTCCGCCCAGACCGTTGATCATGAGCGCAACCTCGTCGCCGGACTCGAACGGAAGGTCGGAGACGACGGCCTCGAGGAGCTCGTCGACGATCTCGTCCGCGGACTTCATCTTGTCGCGGCGGCGTCCCGGCTCACCGTGGATGCCGACGCCGACCTCCATCTCATCATCGGCGAGTGTGAAGATCGGTTCACCCTTGGCGGGCGGGGTCGTGCCGGACAGCGCGATGCCCATCGTCCGGATGACACTGTTGACCTTCTCGGCGATCGCCTTGACCTCCTCGAGGGAGGCGCCCTTCTCTGCGAGTGCGCCTGCAGCCTTCATGACGAAGAAGTTGCCTGCCACGCCGCGGCGGCCCACGGTGTACGTCGAGTCCTGGACGGCGACATCATCGTTGACGTAGGCGATGTCGACCTTGATGTCCTCGGCCTCGAGCGCCTCCTTCGCCATCTCCCACGCCATGCGGTCGCCCGTGTAGTTGTTGACGAGGAGGAGGACGCCCTTGTCGCTGTTGAGCAGCTTCGCGGACTCGTAGACGTAGTCCATCGGCGGGGCCGCAAACACGTCGCCCGGGCATGCGCCGGTCAGCATGCCCTTGCCGACGGTCATGACGTGGGCAGGTTCGTGACCCGATCCGGATCCCTGAAGGATCGTCACGCGATCGTTCGACGGCGCATCCGCCCTCATGATGAGGTTGTAGTCGGGGACGTACTTGAGGGTGTCGGGGTTGGCGCGGGCGATGCCGTCCAGCATCTCCGGCACGAAATTCTTCGGGTCGTTCATGAACTTCTTCATTGGTTCTCCTCTGCGCTGAGCAGTCCCGCCGCGCACCCTGCCCGGCGGGCGGTTGGTGTTCAGGGATTCGGCCAGTTCTTGGCGATCTCGTCGACGATGACGGAAACGCCCTTCGCGCCCGCATCGACCGAGCCGATCGAGCGTTCAGATGTGTAGGACGCGCGGCCGCGTCGCGCCATGAGCTCCTTGGTGGCATCGGCGGCTTCGGAGCAGACAGCCGCCGCATGCTCCGCGATCTCCCGGCCCGAGGCCCCGGACTGCGCGCGCTCCTCGATCGCATCCGCCATCGGTGCAAGCGCGTCGAGCAGCGTCTTGTCGCCGAGCTCGGCCCCGCCCCGCGCCTGGATGCCCTCGATCGCCGAGCGGATCATCTCAACGACAGTCTGAGCGGTGAACTCGGGGTGTTTGCGGGCAACCGCGGATGCCCGCATGAAGGCCGTACCCCAAATGGGTCCCGACGAGCCGCCGATGCGGCTCGTGAGGATCATGGCAGTCTTCTGGATGAAGGCTGCCGGGTTCGACCGATCGATCTCGTCCCACTGCTCGAGCAGGCGTTCAAAGCCGCGTGCAAGTGAATACCCGAAGTCGCCGTCGCCGACGACGGAGTCGAGCTGACAGAAGTAGTCCTCGTTCGCGATGGCGGTCTCTGCCGCAGTGCGGATCACATATTCGACGTAATCCTGGTCGGTAGTAGTCATAAGCCGTTCCTTTGCTGCGTCATTGCAGAAAAGCGTGACCGTCCATCATTGGACGTGACACGCCTGTGTGTTCCATACCACTCTACTCAATGGCGAGGGTGAATGGGAGGGATCTATGGGGCTCATGGGATACATCGGAGCCCGCGCCTGCATGAATGACGCCGCCACAAACGGAGAGTTCCGGCCGGTGCGCCGACGGGTGCATCGCAGCACAAGCGAGCACGTCACCGGCGGCCGGTCACCAAGGAGAACGGCCGGCCACACGAAGGCAGCCGGCCGTTTCTCTAGGGAAGCGGGGAGTCGAGTGCCGCCCCTCCGGGCAGCATAATGACCTTGAGTCCCCGTCCCACCTCCTCGATGGCCTCGTCCCACTCGTCCAGCGAGCGAACAGAGCCGATGAGGGGGGAGAGGGACAGGCGTCCCTCATCGAGGAGCGCGAGCGCCGTCCGGAAGCTCGAGGCCCGCTTGCCGCGGCAGCCGACGATCTCGAGCTCATTGTGGACAACCTGCATCGCGTCGATGGTCAGCGGCTCCTTGTAGAAGGCGACAAGCCCGAGCTTCCCACCCTTACCGAGATAGCTGAGGCCGCTGTTCACCTGGGCGACAGAGCCGCTGCACTCGAACACGTGGTCCGCCCCCATCCCGTCCGTCAGCGAGTCGATGAGGGCCCGCACATCGGTCGACTCGGAGCTGACCGCGGCGTATGCGCCGTTGTCCTTGGCGGTCCTCAACCGCGCCTCATGCCGGTCGAGACCGACCATGATGACGCGTGCTCCGACCGCAGTACAGACCTGCGCAGTGAGCTGACCCATCGTGCCCGGCCCGGTCACGACGACAGTCGAACCAGGGCCTACCCTGAACGGGCCCTCGAGGACCGAGTGGACGGCGACCGCGAGAGGCTCGAGCAGAGCACCTTCCAGCAGCGGGACGCTGTCCGGCAACCGGTGAACGGCATCGGCACGAATGTTGATCTTCTCGGCGAGCCCACCCTCCGCCGTGCGGCCGATGCCGGTGCGGTGCGGACAGCGGTTGAACTGCTCCGTGCGGCACCAGTGGCAGGCCCGGCAGAGGTACGCGTCGGTCTCCATGACGACTCGGTCCCCGACTTCGACGCCGATCGGAACGCCTGGAACGGGATCGCCGATGGCGGCGACAACACCCGAGACCTCGTGTCCGAGGATCCTGGGAATCATGCCGTCGGTGCCCCGAATCTCGTTCCGATCCGTGCCGCAGATCCCGGTTGCGGCGACATTGACTGTGATGGTGCCAGGCCCGGGCCCGGGCAGGTCGGCAACCTCACGGAGGCCGACCTGCCCATCACCGGTCTTGACGATTGCTCTCACGCCCGGCTGGCCTTCCGAGTGAATGCCTGGAGATCGTCCCAGATGTCCATCGTGGCGACCCGCTGACGCACGTAGATGTCGTACAGATCGTCGTAGAGGGCGGTCTTCGCCGGGTCCGGCTCGTAGATGCGGAGCGGCTCGACCGTGGCGGCCACGCCCTCCTCGAGCGAGTCGAACAGGCCGACGCCGGTGGCGGCGCAGATCGCCGCGCCCTTGGCTCCGAACTCCGTGCCTGCGGGGATCGAGACCGTGCGTCCGAGGACGTCCGCGAAGATCTGGCTCCACACCGGCGAGTTGGCGCCGCCGCCTGCCATGTTGATCGTGTCGACCTGGACCGGGATCGGGTCGAGGCAGTCGCGGATGCCGAGGGCAACGCCTTCGTAGACGGACTTGAGCATGTTCCACCTGGTGTGGCTGCCCGTGAGACCGTTGAAGGATGCTCGCGCGCTCGGCTTGATGAACGGGGCACGCTCGCCGCCGGGGGCGTTGTAGCCGTGGTAGAGGACGCCGCCCGAGCCGGGAGGCATCTTCTTGAGCTCCTGGTCGAGGTAGTCGTAGAGGCTGCGACCCTCGACCGCCTTGGCCTCAGACCGGAACTGCTCGCCGAACTCACGCAGGAACCACTCGAGGTTCGGGGTTGCCGAGCTCAGGCCGAGAGAGCGGATCCACGTCGTGTCGGTATGGGGGATGAGCCAGCCGACGTCCGCGGGCACGAAGGCATCTTCGGGCTTGTCGGTGGCAACGGTGACGATGCCGGCGGTGCCGATGACGGCCATGGCCGTCCCCGGTGCTGCCACGCCACAGCCGAGCGACGAGCACGAGATGTCGACGCCACCCTTGAACACCGGAGTTCCGGGCCTGAGGCCGGTCTGATGCGATGCTTGGTCGGTGACAACACCGACTTGGTCGGTGTTCTTCTTCAGCTCGGGCAGCCACTTCTTTGCGGCTGTGATGCCGAAGTCCTCGAGCACCTCATCGGAGTAGTCGCGTGCGACGGTGTCGATGCCCATCAGCGAGTAGTCCGAGGGGTCCGAGTTGAGCTCGCCGGACAGTTTGAAGCTCACCCAATCCTTGCAGTAGACGTTGCGGATGTCATCGCGCTCGAGGAGTTCCGGCTGGTTCTCGATCCGCCACCGGAGAATCGCGGAGGTCGTGCCCGCGTAGGGTCCGCCACCCGTGATCTTGAAGGTTTTCGAGAGAGTGCCGTCCTGGCCCCACCGGTCGACGATGTCGCCGGCGCGGCCGTCCGTCCACAGGATCGCGGGGCCGACCGGGTTGCCCGACGTGTCGACAAGCCAGGAGCCATCGCCCTGGCCGGTGACCGCAACGGCGCGGATCCGATCGGGGGTGATGGCGGAGCCCGTCAGTGATTCGCTGATGGCGTCGACAGCCGCCATCCAGACATCCTGCAGGTCCTCTTCGGCCATGTAGGACTCAGGGTTGTGGATCGGGACTATTCGGGCAGCCCGTGCGACCTCGCGGCCCTCGAGGCTGAAGATGGTTGCTTTGACGACAGACGTTCCTGCGTCGATACCCATGACGTATTCCATATGTTCCTCCTTGAACAAGTGCGCGCGTGTTCGTCGTCGAACAGTCGCGCGCTGATGAAGGTGGGGGCTTATAGGACAAAATGTGTTGGTTTTGTTTGATCGGAGGGGTGTCAGTCCCAGGTTGTGATGTAGCTGGTCGAGTGGTGCAGCTCGTTCCAGACGGCTGCGGTGCCGATGCCCGGCAGGCCGATGTCCCGGGCGTGTTCGCCGCGGCTGGCCGCAGCTCGGTAGTAGGCCTGGATCTGGGTGTCGGTGGGCATGGTCCTGAGGATGCGTGCGGGACTGGCAGGGTATTCAGTGTGCATGTAGCACCACCACATGATCGCTTTGATCCGCCTGTCCAGGCTCATCCCGCGGTGATCGCGTAGCAGGGCCCGCAGTTGAGTGTTGATCCCACCCTCGATCCGGTTATTCGTCGCTGGCAGTGGCATGTGCAGGTAGGCGTCGACCGGGAAGTTGGCGGGATCGACGTAGGTGAACAAGGTCTTGGTCCGGATCAGCGTATCGAGGGCTGAGCGGGCCGTGACCAGACGCTGGTGAGTGAGTACGACCTGCCCCGTGGCGAGTCGAGTGCGCTCAGCCAGGAAGGCCTCCCATGTGGCGCGCCATTGGGTGTAAGCGGCCAGCCATGCCGCGGCCCCGGTGTTATCGCGGACGTGGAGCAGCGCTTTAGCCAGGCCGTAGAGTTCCACTCCGGCCTGAGTGCGGGGCCGGGTCGTGGTCTGGCGACGCACCTGGCTGAAAGCATGGAACGTACAGCGCTGGACCTTCGTGGTGGGCCAGTGCGCCCGGCGGGCTTTGGCAAAGCCTGATCCACCATCGGTGACCACTACCTGTGGCGGTGCGATCCGGGCCAGCAGCGCACCCCAGGCCTGGCTGTGTTCACTGCGTGCGAGGTACCAGCCCACGACATGGGTGTCGGTGGAGGCGATCAGGATCACGGCGCTGCGTCCGAGGTGGATCCCATCGACGTAGATTACCCGGTGGACCTCGTCGACCACCTCGGGGGTGGGCCACAGCTGCCAGAACCGTGCGGTGCGCCGACGGAAGGTCCGTCCCGCCCCGGGCAGGTCTCGCTGGCGCTGGCGGGAAAACAGAAAGGACAAGAACAGGGCGAAGTCTTTCGCGGAGGTGTCGATCGCCGCTACGCGACTCGTCCTGCACCCGGCACAGCGGTAGCGCTGACGTCCCGTACTGGTCTTTCCATAGCGTGTCATCGCCTGCTCGCACGGGCGGCAATAAGGAGTGTTCACCCTCCCTATCAGGCAACTTGGACCCGGCCTTTTCGGTGAGAACGCGCCGAAAAGTCGGGATCAAACCAACACGAAATGTCCTATAAGCCGGCCCCGTGAAACCAACTTCAACCCCCACTTTTCCGCGTCAAAGCAACCAAAGGTCGGGGTCAAGCCAACACGAAATGTCCACCCATCAAGTTCAGCCGCACGAACTTCAACACCGGCCTAATGGCGGCACAGCAACAAAAGATCAGGGTCAAACCAACACGAAATGTCCTATAAGCCAAGGTTTGTTTTAGGTCGTGTCGGATTGATTGCCTTCGTTAGTGATGTGTGCTTACCTCCCAAGGACAGAGGTCCCACCCCGAGTGACGGGGTGGGACCAGCTTGTCAGATCAGCAGGCCGAACGGAGCCTCCAGGAGCTCGACGATCCTGCTGAGGAACTGTGCTGCGAGGGCTCCGTCGACACTGCGATGGTCGGCGGAGATCGACAGCTCCATCATCGTCCCGACGCTGATGGCGTCGTCGACGACGATCGGCTTCTTCACTGCCGCGCCGACCGCGAGGATCGCGGACTGCGGCGGGTTGATGATCGCCTCAAAACTCTCGATACCGAACATGCCGAGATTCGAGACCGTCAGCGCACCCCCGACGAGCTCATCCTGCTTGAGACGGTTCTCGTTGCCGCGGGACGCAAGGTCCTTGATGCTGGCGGAGAGAGCCGACAGGGCGAGCTGATCGGCGTTGCGGACGACCGGGGTGATGAGGCCGCGATCCGAGGCGACCGCGACCGCGACATCGACCGTGGCGAGGCGGTACGATCCCGCATCGTCCCACACGGAGTTGACCTCGGGGAACTCAGCGAGTGCCTTGGCGGCGGCCTTGACGACGAGGTCGTTGACCGAGATCCGGACCGAGGAGCTCTCGTTGAGCTGCTTGCGCAGCGCGAGGAGATCGTCGACCTGGACCGAGCGTCGCAGGTAGAAGTGCGGTGCTTCGCGCTTCGACTGCTGGAGCCTACGGGCGATGACCTTCCTCAGCTTCGGGTGCTCGATGAACTCGGCACCCGGGTAGGCCGCCGGGTCGATCGAGGACGCCGCCGGCTCCACGGGGGCAGGTGCCGGGGCGTTCTGGGGGACCGATGCGGCAGCATCGCGCTCGGCGAGCGCCTTGTCGAAGTCGCGTCGGATGATGCGGCCGTTCACGCCTGTGCCCGTGATCGTCGACAGGTCGACGCCATGCTCTCTGGCGAGGCGGCGAACAATCGGTGTCACGAAGATCCTGCCCGTCGGGGCGGGTGCGCTCGCGGCGTCGCCCTGCTCGACAGAGTCCGGCGCGCCCGGTGCGGGGGCCGCCTTCGCAGGGGCTGCGGGCTCTGCCGGGGGAGAGGCCTCGTGCGTGGCCTCGGGAGCCGGGGCGGCAGCCTCGGCCTCAGCGGGTGCGGAGCCTCCGGTCGCGAGGGCGACGAGGCGGTCAGCCTCGGCCGGGTCCTCATCGGCATCGCGCAGCACGAGGATCGGATCACCGACGGGCACGTTCGTGCCCGTATCGACGAGAAGGCGGTGAACGACACCGTCGTCGGTGATGTCGATGTCGACAACAGCCTTATCAGTCTCGACCGTCGCGATCGGCTGGCCCTCAGAGAGCTCGTCGCCCTCCTTGATCAGCCAATCCTCGAGCAGGGCCTCTTCGGCGTCGGCCGACAGGCCGGGCATGATGAAATACTTTGCCATGGATCAGGTTCCCTTTCAGCTGTCGCGCAGAGCGACAAGTGCGTCCGCTACATCATCGACATCGGCGAGGGCTGCGGCCTCGAGCACCTTGGAGATGCTGGGCGAGGACTCGGAGCCGTGGACGCGCATGATCGGCGCGTCGAGCCAGTCGAAGAAGCGGCGCTGGATCTCGTCCGCCAGCCATCCGCCGTACGACGTGCCTTCGTTCGCCTGCTCGACGATGAGGATGCGGTTGGTCTTCTTCACGGACTCTTCGATCGTTTCCCAGTCGATGCTGGCGCGATCGAGCCAGCGCAGGTCGATGACATCCGCATCGACTCCGGTCTTCTCGACTGCCTCGATCGACTGAGCGACCATCGACAGGTAGCTGATGACGGTGACATCGTCGCCCGTCCTGCGCAGAGCGGCCTTGCCGACGGGGAGGGTGAAGTCGCGGTCCGCCGGTGCGAGTCCGACGCTGCGGTAGAGATCGGCATCGTGCTCGAGCACGGCGACCGGATCACCGAGCTTCATCGCCGCATTGAGCAGGCCGATGTAGTCATACGGCGTCGAGGGGGCGATGATGCGCCAGCCCGGGTTCGTCGCGAGAATACCGGCCGGATCCATCGAGTGCTGCGAGCCATAGCCCGTGCGGGTGCCGATCTTGATGCGCATGAGCATCGACATCGGATGCTGACCGCCGAACATATGGCGCGCCTTGCCGATCTGGTTGAAGATCTGATCGGCCGCGACCCAGATGAAGTCGGCGTACATGAGCTCGACAACAGGGTAGAGACGACCGTCGAGGGCGACGCCGCCGCCCAGGCCGGTGAAGCCGGCCTCGGAGATCGGCGTGCCGAGAACACGGCCCGGGAATGCCTCGGGCAGTCCCTTGGTGGCGCCGCGGGAGCCGCCGTTCAGCTTGTGGACGTCCTCGCCCATGATGTAGATCCGGTCGTCCTGCTCCATCCGACGGTGCATGACCGAGGCGACGGCGTCGAGGAACTTCGTCTCAACGAGCTCGGACTCGGGCACCTCGGTGATCTCGCGGGAATCCTCCGGCTTGACCGCATCGGTGTCGCCGCGCAGGCCGACGTCGAGGAACGCCGGGTCGGGCCAGAGCTCGGGGCGGATCCTCTTGGAGCCGGGCTTGCCGTCCGGGTCATCCTCGAGGACCTTGGCGACGGTGTCGGCCATGATGGCCTTCGCGCGCTTGCGGTATTCCTTGAGGCTGTCCTCGGTCGCGAGGCCGCGGCGGATCATGTGCGTCTCGATCTTGTTGATCGGATCGCGGTCCTGCCACTCCTTCTCCTCGTCCTTCGAGCGGTAGCCGAATGCCGAGCCGGGGATGGGGCCGTTCTGGTGGAAGTAGCGGTAGGTGAGCGCCTCGATGACGGTCGGGCCCTTGCCCGCACGCATGTACTCGACTGCCTCCGTCATGGCGATGTGGACGGCGACGGGATCCATGCCGTCGACGCGCCAGGAGGCGATGCCGAAGCCGGGGCCGCGGCCCGAGAGGCGGCTCTCGCCGGTGGCCTCTTCGGCGGTGGTCGAGACCGCGTACATGTTGTTCTCAATGAAGAAACAGGTGGGCAGATCCCAGGCAGCCGCCAGGTTCATCGCCTCGAGCGTCGAGCCGATGTTCGTCGCACCGTCGCCGAAGTAGGTGACCGAGACGGCGTCGGTGCCGAGCTTCTTCGATGAGAAGGCGAAGCCGGTCGCGAAGGGAACGGCACCGCCGACGATGGCGTTCGTCCCCATGGCGCCGATCTCCTTCCACTGAAGGTGCATCGAGCCTCCGCGGCCCTTGCAGTAGCCGTCCTTGAGGCCGGCGATCTCCGCCAGGGTGCGGTACAGGACGTCGTTCAGATCATCCGACAGCTCGTTGCGAAGGTCGATGCCGCCCTCTGCCACGGCGTTGAATGCCTTGGCGAGGAACTGGTGATGGCCGCGGTGCGATCCGTTGATCTGATCGTCGATGCGCAGCGGGAGGGCTGAGGCGACGGCGCCGCCCTCCTGCCCGATGCTCGAGTGAGCGGGACCATTGATGAGCTTCTGACCCGCCATGTCGAGGACGGACTCCTCGAAGGCGCGGATGAGGTGGGTCTGGCTGAGCATGTTGACAAGGTCCTGCTCGGACACCTTGTCCCAATCCGCCTGGGTGCTCTCAATCTCAACCCAGGGGACCAGGGTCGTGAGCTTGGTCGATTTCGGCATGGGTACTTCCTTCGTGGGTGTGGCTATGCACGTATTAAGCTGGTTCCAGCAGGCCTCGTCGGCGTAGACAGGGCGGGTGGATCTCTGCACGTATGCGCTGATAATCACTTACAGACGCACCATGCAGACTATACAATTGTTTACAAGTGTACACGAGGCTAGACAACATCAGTCAAGAAGGAGACTCTCGATGACACCGAAAATCCCCATGGCGGTGGCGTCGCCTGCTGAGAGTGCTGCCCCGAAGACACTGGACAGAACGTCCGCAATACCGCTCTACCAGCAGCTGGGAGAGATTCTCCGCAGCCGCATCGAGGCGGGTGAGTGGTCCCCGAACACGAAGATCCCGTCCGAACATGAGCTGAACCGAGAATACGGGCTGAGCCGCATGACGGTTCGACAGGTCCTGACGTCGCTCGTCAACGAGGGACTTCTCTTCCGTGTTCAAGGCAAGGGCACCTACGTGGCACCCGGCAAGATCTCTGCCAAGTCCCCCGCGTACACGGGTATGCGCCAGCAGCTGGAGGATGCCGGCTACAAGACGTCGACGGAGCTCGTCGACGCAAGCGTCGGGAAGGCCGACAAGCATGTCGCCAGCCATCTCGGTATCGACGCGGGCGACGAGGTCGTCACCATCACGCGTCTGCGCAGAGTGGAGGATGAGCCCGTCTCCCTTCACATCTCCAGCGTGCCGCTGGGGCTCGCGCCCTCGCTGCTCAAGGAGGACTCGGCGAGCGAACAGCTCTGTGTCATCCTCGACCGCGAGTACGGACTTGTCATGGGTCACGTTGAGGAGACTCTCGAATCGACGAGGGCCTCCCGCTGGGAGGGTGAGAAGCTCAGCATCAATCCCGGCGAGCCGCTGCTCCTCCTGCGTCAGCAGGTGAGCACACCGGAGGGGATTCCCTTCGAATACACTCGCATCCTGCTGCGCGGCGACCGGATCCGCCTGTCCTACTCCTACAAGCTGTAGGCCTGCGGGAGCCGCGGCGGATCCTGTCGGCCGCTCACTCTGACGGGATCGGAAGGCTGAGGATCTCGTCGAGGGACTCGACGGTGATCATGCCGTCCCGAAGAACGTCCGCACCCTCTCGGATCGTCGCCGGCTGGCCGGGCTCTCCAAGATTGCTGATGACGGTCGTCGCGCGGGGGAACTCTTCGTTCACGGTGAAGGTGGACAGGGTCACGAGGTAGCGCACCTGTGCCGCCGCGGCCGCCTTGGCGCCCGTGTTCGAGTCCTCGACGACAACGACGTTGTCGTGCGATGCACCGATGCCCTTCATCGCCTCGAGATAGATGTCGGGAGCAGGCTTCTTCTTCGGCACCATGTCGCCCGCCCAGACCCCGGCAAGGCGCGCGCGGGCCTCCTCGCCGATGACGGTGCGGAGCACGGCCTCGACGCTCGCAACGGCCGAGGTGGAGGCCACGGCGACCGTCCATCCCGCGTCCAGTGCTTCGTTGATGATCCGGGCGATGCCGGGGCGGCCGGGCAGCAGTCCGGCCTCGACGCGGTCGATGTAGCGCTTCGACTTCTCAGCGTGGATCTTGAGGACGAAGTCCTCGAGCGGCTCGGGCAGGGCCTCCTCGTACTCGGGGTTCTCCTTGATGAAGGCGATGAAGCGCTCCTTGCCGCCGCCGACGGCGAGCAGCTCATCGTACTTCTCCGCGCTCCATCGGAACGGCAGCCCGAAGTGCTCGAATGTCTCGTTGAATGCGACGAGGTGTCCGTCCAGCTCGGTGTCGGCCAGGACGCCGTCGCAGTCGAAGATCAGTGCCTTCATCGGTTGCCGTCCTTGCCCGCCGAGCGGAAGATCTCGGCGAACTCACGAAGCACTGCCTCCGAGGCCTTCTCAACCTCGGCGAAGAGCTTGACGGGCTCCCACTTGTCGGCCGCCTCGCATTCGCGCAGGTAGGCGAGCGCGGACTTCATGTAGGCGTGCTTGAGTGCGGTCGAGATGTTGATCTTGGAAACGCCCTGATCGATGAACTCATGGAACTGCGCGTCGGTCAGACCCGTGCCGCCGTGCAGGACGACGGGGATATCGAGCTTGTCCTTGATCTCCTTGACGCGTGCTGGGACGAGGACAGGCTCCGCCTTGTACTGGCCGTGGGCGGTGCCCAGGGCGGGTGCGAGCATGTCCGTGCCGGTCTCAGTTGCGACCTCGATGAGCTGGTCGACCGTGTAGGCGTGCGTCGCCTCGTCGGATCCGACGCCGTCTTCGACACCGAGGATGTTCTCGATCTCAGACTCGACGGTCACACCGGCGGCGTGGCACTCCTCGACGACCTCGGCGGTCTCCCGGCGCGCGGTCTCGAGATCACGGTTGGACGCATCGAACAGGACCGAGCTCCAGCCCTTCTCGACGCAGAGGGTGATGACCTCACGGTCGGGGCAGTGGTCGAGGTGGAGCGATACTCCGACACTCGCCTTGTCGGCGGCCTGGCGGACCGCCGCGTACAGAACATCGGCTCCGGCGCTCTTGACCGTCTTCACCGAGGTCTGGAGGATGACGGGGGAGCCGACTTCATCGGCGGCTCGTACGATGGCGCCGATGGTCAGCGGGTCGACGATGTTGATCGCCGGCACCGCGTAGCCGTGCTTCTCCGCCTCTCTGACGAGCTCGAGTGTGTTGACGTAGGGCATGGTTTTCTCCTTCGACTGGATGAGTTGACTGTGGGCTGCGGACGAACCGCAGCCCACAGATGTTCAGTGTCGTGCGCGTTCGACTTCGTCGACACTGGCGAGGAATGCGTGCGGGTCCAGACCTGCTCTGCCGAGGAACACGCCGTCGGGCACGCCCATCGGATCCTCCGTGCCGGCGGCGACGATGTCGGTGTAGGTGCCCGACTTCGCGCTGCCGCCGTAGACGATCCGGGACTCGCCCGGGCGGTTCGACAGCAGGTCGCGGACTGTGGCGACCGAGGCGACGATGTGCTCCGGCGGAGCCGCATCGGCAGCACCGATTGCCCAGGCGGGCTCGTAGGCGATCATGAGATCGGCCTCCGGGGCCACCGCTCCGAGGATGTAGTCGAGCTGCTCGGAGCAGACCGCCCGCACATCGTCATCTCGATTCGGTTCGCCGGCGATGATGATGGGAACGATCCCGTTCTCGGAGGCACGGGCCGCCTTCTCGGCGACCGTCTCCCAGGTCTCCCCATAATCACGCCTGCGCTCGGGGTGACCGAGCATGACGTACCGGCAGCCGAGCTCGGCCAGGACCTCGGCCGTGACATCACCGGTGTGCGGGCCTGGCCCGAACCGGGAGAGGTCCTGAACTCCGACATCCATACCGGTGCCCGCGAGCCACGAGGTCATGAGCGGGAGGACCGGGTGTGGGACACAGATGTAGTGCCCCTCGCCCCGACCGTCGGAGAGCGCCTCTCCAACGACCTCCGCCCAACGCCTCGCGTCTGCAACGGACTGGTAGGCCTTCGAGCTGAAGCCCGCAAGATTCCTCGGAAGGGACACTAGAGATCCTCTCCGATCGTCGCGAGGACGTATGCGAGCGAGACTGCGCCGGGATCGGCGTGGCCGACCGACTTCTCCGCCAGTGGGCGTGCGCGCCCGATCCTCGGTGACAGATCAGCCGTCTGCTGCGCTGCGCCGGCGGCGACAGTGGCCGCCTTGTTCCAGCTCTCGGCGAGGTTGCCCTGTCCGACGTAGTCCTTGAGAGCGCGGGTGAACGGAAGAAGCGCATCGAGCATCGTCTTGTCGCCCTCCTCCGCGGCACCGACCTGCTGGAGCGTCGTGGTCACCTCGTCGACGATCTCCGCGACCTTCTCGGCCGAAGGCACGTCGGCGTCGCCGACGCCCTGGCCGGCTGCGCCGAGGATGACTCCCCAGAGAGCTCCGGAGGTGCCGCCCGCAGTCGCGGACCAGGCCTCGCCGGCGCCCGCCAGAAGCGTGCCCGCACCGGCGCCCTCATTGAGGAGCTTCCGAGCAGCCGATGCTGCGTTCTCCGAGCCGCGCTGCATGCCCGTTCCGTGGTCGCCGTCGCCGGCGTACGAGTCGAGCTTTCCGAGCTCGGACATCTTCTCGCGCAGCATTGCCGCCACCTTGTCGAGCGTGTCAGCCATCTTCGCGGCGAGAGCGCGCGATTCCTCGGACCCCTCCTCGGTGACGGCGATGCGGGTCGGATCCTGCGAGAGCGTGTGGATATCGTCGCGCAGATCGCCCGCGTCGACGGTGCCGCGGCGGATCGTCGGGGTGTCGACCGGATCGTTCCAGAGCTCAACCAGCTCGTCGTCCGGCCAGTGAAGGGTGAGCGAGACGCCCGACATATCGAGCGAGGTGGCGAACTCGCCGACTTCGCCGTCGACGATCTCGAGGCCCGCCTCTTCGAGAAGCCTGTGGATCGCACGGAAGGTCACGAACATCTCTTCGTACTTCGCGGTGCCCAGGCCGTTGAGGAGTGCGATGACGCGGTTGTCCGCGCCCTCGGGACGCTCCTCGAGGAGGCGCTCGACGAGCACCTTCGCGACCTCATCGGCCGTGCCGAAGTCGACCTCAGCGATGCCGGGCTCGCCGTGGACGCCCAGGCCGATCGCCATCTTGCCCTCGGGAACGGTGAACAGCGGCTCCGAGTCGCCGGGGAGCGTGCAACCGGAGAATGCGACGCCGAGGGTGCGTGTGCGGTCATTGGCCTTGTGGAAGACCCTCTCGACCTCGTCGAGGTTCATGCCGCGCTCGGCGGCTGCGCCGGTTGCCTTGAAGACGGGAACCCAGCCCGCGATACCGCGGCGCTTCTCCTTCTCCTCCGGGCCGGCGGAGGCGATGTCGTCGGTGGTGACGACGGCGCGAGCCGGGATGCCCTGGGCGCTCAGCTGGGCCGCGGCATCTCCGAAGTGGAGGACGTCGCCCGCGTAGTTGCCGAAGGCGATGAGGACGCCGCCGCCGCGCTCAGCGGCCTTCGCGACGGACACAGCCTGGGCTGCCGAGGGGGAGGAGAAGATGTTGCCCATGACGACACCGTCGGCCATGCCGTGACCCACCCAGCCGGCGAAGGCGGGGTAGTGGCCGGTGCCGCCGCCGATGACGAGGGCAACCTTGCCCTCCGGCGTCTTCGTCGCGCGCACGGCGCCGCCGTACAGGCCGCGGACGTGCCTCTTGTTCGCGAGGAGGAAGCCCTCGGCGGACTCAACGGGGAAGTTGTCTGGATTGTTCAGAAGTCGTGTCATTGGTTTCCAATTCTCTTCATCGAGGTGGGTGGAATCAGTTGATTGAGCGGGATTCGGCTGGCCATTCCTGCCAGATCCCGCCGGGTCCGAACATCGTGTCGACGATGCCGGGCAGGATGCCCGTCTCCTCCGCGAGATCGACGCTGGTGTAGCGATCCCGGGTCGAGCGCAGACGCAGATAATCGACTCTGATCCGGTCTCGATCGAGACCGACCTGCTGCGGATGATGATGAGCCCCTGCCTTGACGAGGCTATCGCGAATCTCATCCGCAGGCTTCATGAGCCGGCGAAGCTCCGTGCGGAGCATCGGCCATGCAGCCACGGCTGCCCGGAGGCGCCGCTCGAGCTCATGAAGGTCTGGGTGCTTCTTGGGAAGCTGAGAGTCGGCGACGCTTCGCATCGCGTCGGTGCTGTGCAGTGCGTTCACGAGCGTCAGGGCCTCGTTGACCGAGGGCCACTGGGAGAGGCGCGCGGTGATATCGGTCGCGGCGAGATCGAGCTCGAGGAGCTCGTCGTAGAGTGCCGCGACGAGCACAGAACCGATTCCGACCTTGGCGCCGTGGGAGAGCGGTGGGTCGAAGTCGAGCCCGACATGGTCCATTTCCCACATGTGACTGAACATATGCTCAGCACCGGAGCCGGGGCGCGACGAGTTGTAGGCCTGGATCGACAGCCCGGACATGAGGAGTCCGACCGTGAGCGAGGGCAGCGCAGATTCGCTGCGCGCTCCGACCCCGGCAGGATCGGACAGCGCGTCGAGTGCTGACCTCTCGGCGAGCTCCCACACCCAGGGATCGACGGACTCAACGCCGACAGTGTCGGCGATCCGCCAATCCGCGAGGGCAGAGATCTTTCCGATCATGTCCCCGAAGCCCGACGCCCACATGATCTGCGGGGCGGTCTTGAGGATGTCGAGATCCATGATCACGCCGTACGGCGCGGGACAGGCCATGTTCTGCTTGAAGCCGTCCTTTGAGATGGAGGCGCCTGCAGCTGTGTAGCCGTCCATCGACGGTGCAGAGCCGACGACCCAGTAGGGGGTCTCCAGCTCGGCGGCCGCCAGCTTGACGGCGTCGTTGATCGTGCCCGAGCCGATTGCGATCGGCAGGGCACCGGGTGTCTCGGCCAGTGCGTCGCGGACGCGGTGGACGAGCTCGATGTTGGCGTACGGCCTGGGCCGTGCCGGCAGGACGATGCGGTTCGCCTGATCGAGTGACGAGAGGCTGTGGTCGACGCGGTCTCCCGCTGCGGCCCATGTCGTCTCGTCGGCGATGCAGACAACCTGACGATTGCCGTGGTGATCGCGGATGAGCTGGCCGATGTTCAGGGCAGTGTCGTACCCAAAGCTGACGACTCGAGTCGTCGGTGTGCGCTCGAGAACCGTGTTGAGGAGCTCTGTCCCCTGGGCGATCTCGTTCGCGGTATCGGCTGTCATCGTCGCGTTTCTCCTGATCTCCTGGGAGTTCGTTCTCCCGTGGAACATTGCCGCGCACAGAGGCGCAACCATGGTGTATCGTCCGGACTAGACATTTGGTCGGGACATGACAGGACTATACAAGTACAATCAAGATTGTGCAATATGGTCCTTGTGTCCCACGGCACAGGCGCTCATTCTATCCAACTAGGGATGGGCGTGAATATCAGAACTCAAAGACGAGGGAAAATATATGTCGAAGCATATTCTGGCGATTGACAGTGGCACGACGAGCGTCCGCACGCTCCTCCTGAACGACCGGTTCGGCATTGTCGACATCGCCCAGAAGGAGATCACGCAGCACTACCCGCAGTCAGGGTGGATCGAGCACGATCCAGAAGAGATCATCGCCGCCCAGCTCGAGACCATGAGGGCGGTCCTGCGCAACAACGGAGTGCACCCGTCGGATCTCCACACCGTGTCGCTCACCAACCAGCGCGAAACCGGCCTCGTGTGGGACCGCGAGACCGGCGAACCCATCTACAATGCGATCGTGTGGGCCTCGCGCCAGTCCAACTCCGTCATCGAGAAGTGGCGCGAGCAGGGCCTGGATCCCATCATCCGCGAGAAGACGGGCCTGATCTCGGACGCGTACTACACCGCGTCGAAGATCGCCTGGATCCTCGACCACATCTCGGGTGCGCGCGAGCGCGCCGAGCGCGGCGAGCTCATGGCCGGCACGATCGACTCGTGGCTGATCTGGAACTTCACGGGCCGCAAGCGCCACGTCACGGATGTCTCGAACGCCGCTCGCACGCAGATGTTCAACATCCACACGGGCGACTGGGATGACGAGCTGCTCGCCGCCTATGGCATCCCGCGGAAGATCCTTGCCGAGATCCAGCCGTCCGACGGCGACTTCGGCGACCTGTCGGCCACCTTCGGCAGTAACATCCCGATCGGCTCGGTCATCGGCGATCAGCAGGCGAGCCTCTTCGGGCAGGCCTGCTTCACGCAGGGCCAGACGAAGATGACCTACGGAACGGCCGGCGTGCTCGTGCAGAACGCAGGTCACACGCCCAAGCTCGTCGATGGCGTCACCGCGTCGACGGCGTGGAAGGTGCGCGGGGAGACGGCCTACGACATCGAGGGCGTCGTCTTCTCGATGGGCAAGACCATGCAGTGGCTCCGCGACGATCTCAAAATCATCCACCACGCCACCGACTCCGAGTGGTACGGCGGCCAGGTCGCCTCGACACAGGGTGTCTACCTCGTCCCGGCATTCACCGGCCTTGCGGCCCCTCACTGGGATCCCTACGCCCGGGCCAACATCGTCGGCATGTCGAACGCGACCACGCGCCTCCACATCATCCGCGCGGCGGTCGAGTCGATGGCCTTCCAGACCCGCGATCTTGTCGACGCGACGAAGGCGGATAAGGACATCAAGATTCCGGAGCTCCGCGTCGATGGCGGCGCCGTCACCAACAACATGCTCTGCCAGCTCCAGGCCGATGTCCTCGGCATTCCTGTTCTGCGGCCGCGCGACACCGAGGCAACCGCCCTCGGCGCCGCATGGATCGCGGGCATGGCGACCGGCCTTCTCGACGGCTTCGACGAGGTCGAGAGCCTGTGGCAGGTCGATCGGGTGTTCGAGCCGCAGATCTCTGAGGAGCAGCGCGAAGAGATGTATGACGGTTGGAAGCGTGCGCTCGCCTGCTCGAAGGATTGGGCGCGCCACGGCTGAGGCAGGCACCTCAGCCTGACGACACTGGGAAGTGAATGAGAATGGGCCGGTCGGCAGACCGGCCCATTCCTCGTCATCAGATCACTCGCCCGTGCCGAAGGCCTCGAGAGCCCGCCTCAGCTCCTCGTGCTCGGCGGCTGCATCGGCGACCGGGCGGCCCGCGACGACTGCGTCGATGGCCTGTCGCATGGCTACGGCGCCGGCGCGCGAACCATCCGGGTGGCCGTGGACGCCCCCGCCGGGGGAGAGTGCGATATCGAAGCCGAGGTCCCCGACGTAGCGCTCGACCATCCCGGGGTGCACGCCGCCGCCGATGAGGGGGAGCGTCTGCCTCAGGCCGGGGACCGGCGCGCGGAGCGCGCTCACCGTCTGGCGGTACGTGTGCTCCGAGAGCGGGTATCCGCCCCACGGGGTGAGGATCATTGCCATATCCGCTCCGGCGACGCGCGGGAGCTGGCCGGTTGCGATGGCGCCGACCATGCCCGACGCGGGGCTCTCGATGAAGGGGCCGGAGCCGGCGAAGTGGCCAAGGATCGGAACATCGACGGCATCGCGGATCATCTGGACAGCACCGTAACCGGTGGCGGCGTAGTTGATCATGAGGGCGGTCGCGCCCTCCTCAACGCATGCCGTCGCGTCGGCCAGCATTCGGTCGGGACGACCCGTGATGTTGACGGCGTAGGGCACCCGCCGGCCGGTCTCCTCGAAGACACGGTCCGCCTCGACCCGGAATGCACGCACCCGCTCGACCGGTGTCGAATTGGTGGTGTGTGTGAGGACCTCGTCGTCCTTGATGATGTCGGCCCCGCCGAGCGCCGTCTCGCGGAAAACCTCCGCCGAGGCCTCGATCGTCATGCCGATGCAGGGCTTGATCATGCTGAGCAGGAGCGGCCGCTCCGCCACGCCGGTCATCTCCCTCATGCCGCTCAGGCCGAACTTCGGGCCGCCGGCGGTCTCGTGGAAGGATGTCGGCAGCTGAAGCTCAACGAGCTTGGCGAGAACCGATGTCGAGGCGTCGTTGCCGAGGACCGTCGTCAGCAGGGTGGGGATGTCGCCGCCCACGTTCGCTGCGGGAACGCCGATCGTCATGAGGGCGTAGTCGGGCCGGGTGCCGTCCGGCTGGGCGACGTCGACGGCGGGGATCTCGACGACGCGGATGACGCGGCCTTCGTGCTCCCTCCTCATCCGCTCGGTCACCCCGGGGACGTCGACCCAGGTTCCGGTCGTCTGGCCGACGGCCAGCTTCTTCGCGGCAGCGGCGGCCGTGCCTCCCTCGGGTGCCTGCATCACGTAGGTGGCGTGGATCAGCTCGATGGGATCCTCGCGCTGGAACCAGACATCGTTGTCCATCAATCGTCCTCTCTTGAGCCGCGCATCGGGCAACTCGTATGTTCATGTATAGATCATTGGTGTCAGCGTAGCGCACGAGGGTGAACGATGAGACCCCAGTCGCACATGCGCCGATCGGGGGTTGGGCGGGAGCCCGCGGCCGATTGCACCCCTACTCTCCTTACTTGTACGGTCTTGTATTGACTGGAATAGACAAGCCTGCTTGAATGGGACGAGGCCGCTCACCGTCGAGCGGGGAAACGGAGAAAGTCTGTGGAGATGATCGAGGAGTCGACCCGGATCGGCTCACGGGAGCTCGCCGTGCGAGCTCGCCTCAACGTCCTGAGAATGCTGGAGGCCACCCCGGCCGGCCACGTGGGCGGCGCTATGAGCTGCATTGACGCCGTCGCGGTCCTTTACGATGCGATCCTCAATGTGGACCCGGAGAGGCTCGACGATCCTGATCGAGATCGTTTCCTCCTGTCTGCAGGGCACAAGGCTCTCGCGCAGTACGCGGTCCTGGCCGAATGCGGGTTCTTCGAGAAGGATCTGCTCGATACCTACGGCAGAGAGAACACGGCACTCGGCGGCCACCCCGACATGCACAAGCTGCCGGGCATCGAGGGCAATACGGGTGCGCTCGGCCACGGGCTCGCATTGGGAAGCGGGATGGCCTTGGGGCTGAGGCGCCGGGCAAGCTCCGCCAAGGTCTACGTCCTCCTCGGCGACGGCGAGCTTGCGGAGGGCTCCAACTGGGAGGCCGCCGCCATTGCCGCGCACTACGGGATCGACACGCTGACGGCCCTCGTCGACGTCAACGGCATGCAGATCAGCGGGACGACCGCCGAGGTCATGGACATGGAGAACATCGCCGCGAAGTTTGACGCCTTCGGATGGCGCACTGTCGAGGTGGATGGTCAGGATCACGCCGCTCTCTACGACGCGCTCGTCAATGTTCCGAGCGGCGGCGTGCCGACCGCGATCATCATGCGCACGATCAAGGGCGCCGGTATCCCGGCAATCGAGGGCACCGTCGGCTCCCATTATTGGAAGCCGAGCCGCGACGAGCTCGACGCGGCGATCGCGGTGCTGTCCGACCAGCTGACCGAGCGATAGGAGAGGCAATGGAGCAGCAGACAGTAGACCCCAGAAAGACGTTCGGGGCTACCATTTCCGCCCTGGCGGAGACGATGCCCGACGTTGTCGTCCTCTCGACGGACTCGGGCAAGAGCTCGGGCTTCGGAGAGTTCGCGGCGGCCAACCCAGACCGCTACTTCGAGGTCGGCATCGCCGAGCAGGCGGCGACAGGCATCGCAGCCGGTCTCGCCACGACGGGGGCGATTCCCGTTCTCTGCGCGATCGCGCCCTTCGTCACCTCCCGCAACTTCGAGTTCTTCCGGAACGACGTCGGCTATATGGCTCAGAACGTGAAGATCGTCGGACGCAACGGCGGCTTCACCTATTCGGAGCTTGGGTCGACCCACCACTCGCTCGAGGACTACGCTCTCATCGGTTCGATACCGGGCGTTACGATCCTCGCTCCGGGCGACGCGGGGGAGATGCGGGCGGCGTGCAGGGCGATGCTCGAGCATGATGGACCGGTCTACATGAGGATCGGCGCCGGCCCCATTCCCGACGGCGAGGAGCGCGAGTTCACGATCGGCAAGGGTCACTACGAGACCCGGGGTGACGACGTCACGGTCATCACGACCGGCTATACGTCCGTTGCCGTGCGGGAGGCCGTTGCTGAGCTGCGTGCGGGCGGGCTCGGCGTGGAACTGATCTCGATGCCGACCGTCACCCCGATCGACGCAGAGATCATCCTCGAGTCGGTGCAAAAGACGGGGATGGTCGTCACGGTCGAGGAGCACTACGAGTTCGGCGGGCTCGGCAGTCGCGTCGCAGATGTGGTCAGCGCCGCTGGAATAGGGCGGCTGCACAAGATCGCGGTTGACCAGAAGAATCAGCCGTCGAGCACCTACGACGATCTTCTGCAACGTAATGGTCTTGACGCGCGAGGGATCGCCGATAGCATCATGAGATTTGCGCAAACGCGCTAATCTGGAGGGATACCATACGCTGCCCACAAAGCAGAACCCGAGAAGACCAGCCCCACACCTGGCGTGGATGAGGACAAGATGAAAGACGTACTGGACCGAGACTCAGCGGTACCGCTCTATGCCCAGATCGAGGATGTGCTTCGGCGCATGCTCGAGACTGGCGAGTGGAAAGCGGGACAGCGCATCCCCTCGGAGTCTGACCTGCAGAAGGAATTTGGCGTCTCCCGTATGACGGTCCGCGGGGTGCTCAATCTCCTCGCCGACGAAGGGCTTCTGCACCGGGTTCCCGGCAAGGGAACGTTCGTGTCCGAGCGCAAGATCGTCGCCCAATCCCCGGCCTATCAGGGGATTCGCGAGCAGCTCGAGGCCCGCGGATTCCGAACCGAAACCGAGCTCATCAGCTCGGGCCTGGAGTCGCCGTCCGAGCGCGTTCGCGGCCTGTTCGGCTTGGGTCAGCTCGGACTCGCACACCAGATCACACGCCGACGCCTCCTTGAGGGCGAGCCGGTCACGCTCCACCAGTCGTGGATCAACCCCACACTCGCCCCCGACATCGACGTCCACGACGTGGTCGAACGCCAGCTCTGTGAGGTGCTGAGCGCCGAGTATTCGCTCACCGCAAGCCGGACGGACGAGACTCTCGAAGTCCTTATGGCTGGTGAGGAGGAGGCGGAACTCCTCCACTGTGAGCCCGGGGATCCGCTCCTGCTTCTGCGGGACGTCCTCACCGACTCCCGTGGGCGAGTATTCGAGTGCACGAAGCTCCTCATGCGGGGCGATCGTATGAAGCTCCAGTTCAGCTTCGAATCCTGACAGTCAGAGGTATGGCCCCGGTGAGAGCCGGGGCCATACGTCATCAGGGGCGCTGTCAGGCGATGTTGTCGACCGGCTCAGCGAGACCGGCCATCTCCCGGTGGTCCGCCCAGCGTTCGATGAAGGCGGCCGCCCGGTCCTCCTCATTGCCACCGATCTGGTAACGGCACTCAGCCTTGACGGAATCGAAGGCGTTGCCCATGGCGATCGGCATCCCGATCCTCGGCAGCCATGACAGATCATTCTCGGAGTCGCCCATGCCGAGCGCCTCCTCGGGGGCAATTCCGAGGTCGTTGAGCGCGGCCTCGACGCCGACCCACTTGTCGACGCCCGGCTCGTTGATCTCGTAGTACTCGGGAAGTGTCTTCATGACCGCGGGGAAGCGGCGACGAAGCTCGGGGCCGACGATCGGGTCCTGCTCGCGACTCACGTAGATCATGAACTTGAGGCGATCGCGCTGGGGAACGCTCGTCGGGTCGGCGACGTGAGGGATCATGCCCTCATTGGATTCGTGGAGGAAGTGCCAGGCCTCGGCCTGGCGATCGCAGTGGAGAGCGGTCGGGGTGAAGATGGCGACCTGGACATCGGCCGAACGGCAGTACTCGACCGCGGCATCGAACACCTCGTCGCGGATGGGCATGGTCGAGACGGGCTCGTCCTGATCGGTGTGAACGGTGATGGCGCCATTGCAGGCGATCGCGTAGCCGGACACGCCCACCCTGTGCAGGATCGAGACGGCAGCAGGGGCCGTGCGCCCCGTCGCGATGATGATGTCGACGCCCGTGTCGGCCAGGCGGGCCAGCGCCTCGATCGTGCGGTCCGAGATCTGGGAATCGTCCCGGGCGAGCGTTCCGTCGACGTCGAAGACCGCCGCGCGGAATTCGCCGATGTTATCGGGCAGAGAATCGTCCATCGAGATAGGCATATCTCGACCATACCGAAACGGTGCGGCGGGATCCGGTGAGATCCCTCTCGGCCCGTGGGATGGACGTCAAAGGGGGGGCTCGAGCGGACCGAGGGGCGGCCCGTTGCCGGCCCCTGCCCGCCAGTTGCTGTGTGTGCTCAGCCGAGGTGTGCGGCCCACCGCGAGGCGAGATCGGCCACAGCATCGTCGTCGTTGTTTCCGATCTCGTAATCGCACGCGTCCTTGACGGAGGGATAGGCATTGCCCATGGCGACGGAGATGCCGACGTTGGGCAGCCAGGAGAGGTCGTTCTCGGAGTCGCCGACCCCGAGCGTCGTGCTCGGGCTGGCCCCCAGTTCCTCGAGGATGGGCTGGAGGCCGGTCCACTTGTCGACCTCCGCATGGGTGAGCTCGTAGAACTCCGGCAGGGTCTGGACGGTGCTGGGGAATCGATCCCGCAGCCGGTCGACCACCCCGTCCGTGCGATCCGGGTCCACGTAGTACATGACCTTGAGCCGGTTCTCGCGCTCCAGCGTCTCGAGATCGGTCAGGATCGGGACGAGCCCCTCGTTGGGGCCTTGGAGGAGCACCCTCGCGTTGCCGTCATCTTCCGTGAAGAGGTCGTGGACGCCGAAGATGACGGTTTCGAGGTTCTCGTCTCGACCGAATTCGATGACCGACCCGTACATGTCGTCGTCGACGGGGTGCGACCCGATGACATCGTCATGATCGGTGTGGACTGTGATCGCGCCATTGCACCCGATGATGAAGCCGTCCCTCTCCATTCGGACGAAGAGCTTCCGCATGGCGGGGGCGATGCGGCCGGATGCGAGCACGACGTGGACGCCAGCGTCGCTGAGGTCGCGCAGCGCCGCCACCGTCCGGTCGGAGACGCGGGACTTGTCATCTGACAATGTGCCATCGATGTCGAAGACGGCGACCTCGATGTCGCCGATGTTCTCAGGGAGGGAACCGTTCAATCTTTCAGCCATCATCCGACTATATCCGGAACGGGAGGCGTCACAAAGCCAGGATTCGCCTACATTTGTTGCCCCATTCTGCTCATATGTAGGACTATGCAATTTACGTTGTTTCGCTGTGGAGACTGTCGTATGTTGAGAGAAATTGCTGAGTCGATCTGAGTCGACGCGAAGGAGAGAGAAATGTCCATGATGAAGGCCGTCGTTATGCACGGAGTCGGCGATGTCCGCCTGGAGGAGATCGAGAAGCCCACGGCGGGTCCCGGCGAGGTGGTCATGAAGGTCGCCGCATGCGGCGTGTGCGGCTCTGATCTGGACAGGATGTACAAAAAGGGCCCGCACAAGCTTCCTCTCGTGACGGGTCACGAATTCTCCGCCTACATCGATGAGATCGGCGAGGGTGTCGAGGGCTTCGAGGTCGGTGACCTCGTCTCCGTTCCGCCGATGCTGCCCTGCTTCGCGTGCGAGCCCTGCGTCCAGGGGCACTACTCGCTGTGCGAGGACTACGACTACTACGGCTCCCGCCGCAACGGTGCCTACGCGGAATATGTAGCCGGCCCCGCCAACCTTCTGCTCAAGGTCCCCGCCGGGCTCGATGCTCGCGCGGCCGCCATGGTTGATCCTGCCGCGATCGCCCTCCACGCCATCTGGCGCACGAAGCTCACCGCCGGCTCCCGGGTGGCGGTCATGGGCGGCGGCGGTCCGATCGGGCTCTTCTCGATTCAGTGGGCCCGAATCATGGGAGCGACCGAGATCGTCTCCGTCGACGTGTCCGACGAGAAGTCAAAGCTCGCACTCGAAGCCGGAGCGACCACTGCCGTGTCATCGACGGAGGAGCTCGAGGCCATCGTCGGCACCGGTTTCGATGTCGTCGTCGAGACGACAGGCGTCCCGGCGGTCGCTGATCAGTCCGTTGGAATCACCGCCCGTCATGGCGATGTCACCCTCATCGGCATCCCCAACGCTCCGGTTGAGATCTCCGCTGCGAACTGGGCGCGGCTCATGCGGCTCGAGATCAACATTCGCGGGTCCTGGAACTCCTTCAGCGCACCGTTCCCCGGTTCGGAGTGGACGACCACTCTCGAGCACATGGCCAACGGCAATCTCACGTGGGAATTCATGATCACGCACGAGGAGCCGCTGGAGAAGGTCGCAGACACGATCCGAGCGATGTCGGAGCGGACCATTCACTCCTCAAAGGTGCTGTTCCTGCCCAACGGAGCGGACCTTCCGACGAACTGATGAGGAGCGGAAGCGCGGAGCATGAGCACGCCATGGTGCGTGCGGCGGAGCTGTATTACAACGACGGGCTTCTGCAGTCCGATGTGGCGGATAAGCTCCGCGTCAGCCGCTGGAAGGTGGGGCGTCTGCTCGAGGAGGCCCGTCAATCGGGCCTTGTCGAGATCAAGATCCACCATCCGCACTCGCGGAGGCGTGACCTTGAGCAGCGCCTGACAAGCCGCTTCGATCTGCCGGAAGCTGTCGTTGTCGAGAGTCAGCCGACCAATGCGGCCACCATGGATCTCGTTGGGCAGGCCGCTGCGGACTATCTGCTCGAGATGCGTCCGGGCCCCGACATCATCGGGGTCTCGTGGGGCCACACTCTTGCTGCGATCGCAGAGTGCCTTCCCGAGGGTGCATTCAACCGTCCAACGATCGTCCAACTCAATGGTGGCGCCAGCTCCCTGCGCGACACGGTCGATGCCGGGAGCATCATCCGCATGATTGCCGGCAAGTCGCGTGATCCTCGGACCGCGCTCCTGCCGGCCTCGGCCATCGTGCAGGACCGGGAGCTCGCCCATCGCCTGCGGGCCGACCGGCAGGTCGCAGGCACCCTGCATCTCGCAGGCAGGGCGGACGTGGCTGTCTACTCGATTGGGGTTCTCTCGCCCCAGTCGGTCCTCGTGACGACCGATTGCATCACTGCCGATGAACTGGTCGAACTCAGCGGTGCCGGAGCAATCGGCGACATCCTCGGCCACTTCATCGACCGGTTCGGACGTGTCGTCGACTTCGAGCTCGACCAGCGCACGATCGGCCTTGGACTCGAGGCGCTTGCCCGCGTGCCTCGGTCGATCGCCGTGGCGGTCGGCGAGGAGAAGAGCGAGATGACCAGGGCAGTGCTCTATGCGGGGCTGTGCACGGTCTTGGTCACGGAGTCCAACATCGCGCAGCAGATCCTCGACGATGTGCCCGAGGGGCACGAATGAGTGCACCATCCGTGACAGGCTATTCACACTGAGAAACACGGCGGTCCATGTGCCGCCAGGAAATGGAGAAACCATGAACCCCCAGGACGTCGTCGGCATCGTCGATCACACTCTGCTCGCACCCGAGGCAACGAAGGAGGACGTGCTGGCTCTGCTCGACGAAGCGGAGCGGCTCGGCACGTTCTCTGTCTGCGTCTCCCCGACCCAGATCCCCCTCCCGAGGGAAACAACCGTCAAGGTCGCAGCCGTCTGCGGCTTCCCCTCGGGCGCACACAGCGCCTCGGTCAAGGCCGCGGAGGCGAAGGAGCTTGCTGAGGCCGGCGTCGACGAGATCGACATGGTCATCAACGTCGGCAAGGCGAAGGAGGGCGACTTCGACTACATCCAGAACGAGATTCAGGCGGTGCGCGACGCGGCGCCGAACGTTCTCCTCAAGGTCATCATCGAGTCTGCAGCGCTGACCGACGATGAGATCGTCGCAGCCTGCAGGGCATCAGTCGCAGCCAAGGCTGATTACGTCAAGACATCGACCGGCTACCACAAGGCCGGCGGAGCATCTGTGGAGGCCATCAGGCTCATGCGTGAGACGGTCGGCCCCGACATCGGAGTCAAGGCATCCGGCGGCATCCGCGACGGCAGGTTCGCCGCCGAGCTCATCGAGGCCGGTGCGAGCCGCCTCGGCCTCTCCGGCACGCAGAAGGTGCTCGACACACTCTGACACGGGTTCCATGGGGCACCTTCTGAGGGTGCTCCATGGAGCACCGCGGTACCCGGTCGCGCGAGGGAGAAAGGTGGTGGTGAGCGACCCCTTTAACGACAGTCCACCTGCACACACGAGTTTTTTTCTTAACCCAAGATCAAAGGTGATCATATGAACGAGAAGTATGTAGTCGGCGTTGACTTCGGAACCTTATCCGGGCGCGCAACCGTTGTCCGCGTCTCCGATGGCATGGAGCTTGGCAGCTCTGTCATGGAATATCCCCACGGCGTGATGGACAGGACGTTGACTGCTGGAGACGACCAGCCGCTCCCGCCCGATTTCGCCCTCCAGGTTCCCTCGGACTATATAGAGGTCCTCAAGTCTGTCGTCCCGGAAGCCGTTGCAGAGGCAAAGGTCGACGCGAACGACATCATCGGCATTGGCACGGACTTCACGTCGGCATCATGTCTGCCGACCGACGAGGACGGCATCCCACTGTGTGAGTCGGACGAGTTCAAGAACAACCCGCACGCCTACGTGAAGATGTGGAAGCATCACGGTGGAACTGAACAGGCAGAGCGCGCAATCGCCATAGCAGAGGCCCGCGGTGAGATGTGGCTGGGTCGTTATGGTGGGCGGCTCTCGTCGGAGATCGTTCTTCCCAAGGCGCTGGAGACGCTTGAGAAGGCGCCTGATGTGTACGAGGCGATGGACTACTACGTCGAGGCAGTCGACTGGATCGTCTGGCAGCTGAGCGGAACGCTCGTCCACTCTGCCGCCCCAGCGGGTTACAAGGCTCTTCGGCAGAACGATCAGTACCCCTCAGAGGAGTACTTCGCGGAACTCAACCCGAAGTTTCGTCGCTTCATCGCGGACAAGTTTGATGCACCGGTCATGCAGCTCGGCGAGCGCGCGGGCGATCTGACGGAAGAGATGGCCGACGCTCTCGGTCTTCCGGCCGGCATCGCAGTGGCCGTCGGTCAGATTGATGCACACGTCACCGCCCCCGCTGCGCAGGCGGTGGAGCCGGGACAGATGACGGCGATCATGGGCACGTCGAACGTCTACATCGTCAACGGCGAAACCGCCAGGGACATCCCAGGCGTCTTCGGGATCACCAATGGCGGTATCTCTGCGGGGCTCTGGGGCTACGAAGGTGGCCAGACGGGCGTCGGGGATATCTTTGCCTGGATCGTCGACAATATCGTTCCCGGCGAGTATCAGAACGAGGCGAACCGTCGAGGGATCTCCGTCCACGAGCTCCTTACTGAGAAGGGAGCAGACCAAGAAGTTGGAGAGCACGGTCTGCTCGCACTGGACTGGCACAACGGAAACCGCTCCATTCTCAACAACGCGAATCTCTCCGGCACGCTTCTGGGGATGACACTCAATACGAGACCTGAAGACATCTACAGGGCTTACCTTGAGGCGACCGGTTTCGGTCTTCGCGTCATCATCGAGAACTTCCTGGACCATGGTGTCGAGATCAACGAGATCGTCGCGGCGGGTGGCCTGCTGAAGAATAAGGTTCTCATGCAGATGTACGCGGATATCACACGCATTCCGCTGTCCATCTCAGGGTCGAAGCTGGCAGGCTCACTAGGAGCCGCCATCTATGGTGCGGTCGCGGCAGGTGCATATCCTGACGTCTACGCAGCAGCTAAGAACATGGGGTCAAAGATCGAGCACGCCTATGTCCCCAATGAGGATGCCGCTCAGAAGTACGATCTGCTCTACGAGGAGTATGTGACGCTCCACGACTACTTCGGTCGCGGTGCCAACGACGTCATGGCGCGACTCAAGGAGTTCCAGCGTCGAATCCACGATAGGAAGAACGGCTAGGAGCCCTAGGGCAATGGAGGGGGTTCTGCTTCACAGCAGGACCCCCTCCACGTATCTGCTCATGCAACATGATCGCGCAGCTGTCGAACTCAGCCGGCCGCTCTCGCCTGCCGCTCCCGCGCGAGCTCGTCGATGTACGTCACGACGGCCCCTGATTCCTGGGAGCCGATGACTTCATGTACAGCCTGCTTGACGGCAGGAGTGGCGTTATCCGGAGCGACCGAATGGCCGACGAGGGGGAGCCATCCAAGGTCGTTGCCAGAATCCCCGATCCCCAGGCAGCGCCTGAGATCAAGCCGGAGATGATCGGCGAGCCACCCCAGAGCATCCTCCTTCGCGGCGCCGGGGGTCGACATCTCTGCCACCGTGTCCATCGACTGAACGATCCCGGGCTGCGCCGCCGTCATGTGGGGAATGTGCTCCGCCATGACATCGGGATCAGCCCAGTACATGACCTTGAGGACATCGCTCCAGTCAGCATCGTCGATCGGCTCGAAACTGATGTCGACCTGCGAGTTGCCGTTCCTCGTGTGGTCGGCGGCCCTGCCCGGTCGTTCCATGACGAGATCGTGGGAGCGGAACAGCGCAATGTCGATGCCTGGCCTGCGTCCGATCCGCACGAGTTCCGCGATCATCTCATCGGCCATGATCGTGCGCTTGAGGATCTCGCCGCCCGGCTCGCGGGAGATGATGCCACCGTTCGAGGCGATGACGTAGCCGGGTATGCCCGCGCCCTCCAGAACGGCGACGCCCGCATTGAGCGTCCGGCCCGTCGCAATGATGATCTCTGCGCTCGTGGCCGACAGTGCGGCCAGCGCTTCAAGAGCGTCGCCTTCGGCATCGGCCCCTGCAGGCGTCAGTGTTCCATCAAGATCAAAGATGTAGGCGTCCCACGCCACGGCGGCTCCTTCTCATCAGACTCACCTCATCGTCCCATTCCCCGATCTCCCTCAACAGGGTTCCCGGCAAGAAGGGACCAAGTCCACTCGCCAGCCCCGTCCGGGGGCAGAATGATCGGCCGGTGCTCCTTCACGTGAGGCGGGGGACTGGTTGAAACACGGCAGCCTGCTTGTCTTGACTCTGACGCGGCGTCAGGCTTGATCCTATGAGTGTGAGAGAACAGCGGGAGTGGACGGTGGGAGCGGCGGCAGAGCTTCTCGGTGTCAGCGTGCGGGCTCTGCATTACTGGCACGAGATTGGCCTGGTCGTGCCGAACGGGCGGTCGAGCGGCGGGTACCGGCTCTACTCGGAGCAGGACATGGAGCGGCTGCATCATGTCCTGCTCTATCGGGAGACAGGGATGTCGCTGTCCCACATCGGCGAGGCTCTGGCTGATCCCGACACCGGTCGGCATCTCGCGGGGCAGCGCCGGAAGCTGCTCGCACGCATCTCTCATCTGCAGGAGAAGGTCTCCGCAGTCGACAAGTTGATGAAGGAGACGACGATGGGCAGGAAGATCAGTGCTGAGGAGCGCGCCGCGATCCTCGGGAGCGGATGGGATCCGCGATGGGAGGACGAGGCGGAGGAGCGGTGGGGAGGAACCGCGGAGTGGCGGAAGTCGGCAGAGCGAGTCGCGGAGATGACGGCGGCGGACTGGACAGCCGCCAAGGTCGACGTCGACGCCCTGGACGAGGCGCTCGCCGAGGCCTGTCGCGCGGGCATCGAGCCCGGTGAGGATCGGGCGAACGAACTCGCGGAGGCACACCTGCGGTGGCTCAATCAGTGGATGGAGGCTGGTCACTCGAATCAGGTGATCCTGGCCCGCATGTATACAGACGATCCGCGTTTTCGAGCCCACTACGATGATCGAGCGCCTGGCCTTGCCCAGTGGCTTCGGCAGGTGATCGAGGAGAACGCTCGCGGTCACGGAGTCGACCCTGATAGCGCGACGTGGTCGTGAGGTCTGTACAGCTGTGGGGCCCAGTTCACATTGAACTGGTCCCCGTAAGTTGGACTGGTTTAAGACTAGGCCGTTGACGTCTGGGGGGCATGGCTTCGATATTGCATCGGGGTCATGCCCCCCAGTCGTTCCTGGATTCGTTCGGTGTTGTACCAGTCGATGTATGTGTCGATTTCGGTGGTGAGCTCTTCGACGGAGTTGAAGTGTTCACCGTGGTACATCTCAGCTTTGAGATGTCCGAAGAAGTTCTCCATGACGGAGTTGTCGTAGCAGTTGCCCTTGCGAGACATCGACTGCACTGCCTTGTTCTCCTCGATCAGCTTGCGCCAGCTGGAGTGCTGGTATTGGAAACCCTGATCGGTATGCACGATCACTCCCGGCCCGGGCTGACACGTCGCCAGTGCGAGCTTCAGGCTCTCAGACGTGAGCGCAGTCGAAGGGGAGGTCGACATGGTGTGGGCCACGACCGTGTGATCATACAGATCCAAGATCGGTGAAAGGTAGAGCTTCCGGTTGGCGACACGGAACTCCGTGACATCGCTGACCAGCTTCTGCCCGGGCGCCTGCGCGGTGAAGTCACGGGCCAATACATTGGGGGCGATACGACTGACATGGCCCTGGTAGGAGTGGTACGTGCGACGGATCCGGACTTTCGATTTCAAGCCGAGCTGGCGCATCAGCGCGAGCACAAGCTTCTTACTCACACGCCAACCTTGTCTGCAAAGGGCTAGACGGATACGCCGGTAGCCGTAGCGCTTCTTGTTCTTCGTGAACAGGACAGCGATCTCGGCCTTCAGCTCAGCATGCTTGTCGGGCTGGTCTAGTTTGGCTGCGTGATAGTAGTAGGTCGACCGAGCAACCCCAGCCGCTGTCAGCAGGTCGGTCAGATCGTGGATGGACTTGAGGGAGGAGATCGCCTGGACCCTCAGGCGTGTCCGTGATCCTTCAAGTCCCGCAATTTTTTTAGGTACGCATTCTCCGCCTCGAGGAACTGCACTCGGCGGCGCAGCTGTTCCTCTTCAGTCAACGGCTTCGAATCAGTGCGTGGGGGCCGGCCTTTACGTTTTGGTCGCAGGCCATCATCACCCTCGCGCCGCCAGATCCTCGCCCAGTTATGCACCATAACCTTGGAGTTGAGATTGAACTCAGCCGCGAGATCCATGGCAGTCTCGCCCGCAAGGAAGCGGTCGACGACTTCCTTCTTCACCTCGAAGGAGTACGCCTGATTCGTTGGTTTCTCCACAAGGCATAGTCTTCCATGGAGCTTCCATCGCTGCTCCAGACGGCGAACGGCATTCCTCGTCAGGCCCAAGCTCGTCGCCGCAGCGCGATTACCCATCCCTGACTCAAAAAGTGCCACCAGCTGTTCGCGCTGGCACTCACTCAACGAACTACGTGGATCCATGACACTGCTCCCCAGAACATTGGAACTGATTTCTCAGTCCAACTTCTGGGGAGCAGTTCACATCAGCTTGGGCCCCACAGGTCAGTCAGTGGACTGGAGATGGATCAGGCGTTGGTGACGTCTTCGTCGACCCAGTCGAAGGTGCGCGTGACAGCCTTCTTCCAGAGACGCATCTGACGAGCGCGCTCGTTCTCATCCATGTTCGGCGACCAGCGCCTGCCCTCCTGCCAGTTGTCGATGACGTCCTGCTCGCCCTCCCAGAAGCCGACGGCGATGCCGGCCGCGTAGGCGGCGCCGAGAGCAGTCGTCTCAGCAACCTTGGGTGCCACGACGTCCACGCCGAGGATGTCGGCCTGGAACTGCATGAGCGCATCGTTGGCGATCATGCCGCCGTCGACGCGGAGCTCCTCGAGATCGACGCCCGAGTCGAGGTTCATGGCCTCGAGGACCTCGGCGGTCTGGAAGGCAGTCGCCTCAAGAACAGCGCGGGCGATGTGGCCCTTGTTGTTGAAGCGGGTCAGGCCGACGATCGCGCCGCGAGCGTCGTCCTTCCAGTACGGGGCGAAAAGGCCGGAGAAGGCGGGAACGACGTAGACGCCGCCGTTATCCTCCACGGTCTCAGCCAGGGTCTCGATCTCCGGTGCGGAGGAGATCATGTTGAGGTTGTCGCGCAGCCACTGGACGAGCGAACCGGTGACGGCGATCGAACCCTCGAGTGCGTACACGGCCGGCGCATCGCCGATCTTGTAGCACACGGTGGTGAGCAGGCCGTTCTTCGAGTTGACAGCCTCCTGGCCGGTGTTGATGAGCATGAAGTTACCGGTGCCGTAGGTGTTCTTCGCCATGCCCTTCTCGAAGCAGGCCTGGCCGAAGGTGGCTGCCTGCTGATCGCCGAGCACGCCCGAGATCGGGGTGTCGATGATGAGGGTGTTCTTGGCGCCGTAGCCGTAGACCTCGGAGGAGGACTTGATCTCGGGGAGCATCGACATCGGGATCGTCATGTCCTGGCAGACGCCCTCGTCCCACTTGAGCTCGCGGACGTCCATGAGCATGGTGCGGGAGGCATTCGTCACGTCGGTCACGTGAACGCCGCCGTCAACGCCGCCGGTCAGGTTCCAGAGAACCCAGGAGTCGGTGTTGCCGAAGAGCAGGTCGCCCGCCTCAGCCTTCTCGCGTGCGCCCTCAACGTTGTCGAGGATCCACTTGATCTTCGGGCCGGAGAAGTATGTCGCCAGCGGGAGGCCGACGAGCTCCTTGTACTTCTCGGCGCCCTCGTCGCCGCCGAGCTCGCGGACGATCTTGTCGGTGCGGGTGTCCTGCCAGACGATCGCGTTGTAGACCGGCAGGCCGGTGTTCTTGTCCCACACGACGGCGGTCTCGCGCTGGTTGGTGATGCCGACGGCAGCGATCTCGTGGCGGTTGATATCAGCCTTGCCGAGGGCCTGCCCAATCACCTCACGGATGTTGTCTCGGATCTCGATCGGGTCGTGCTCGACCCAGCCCGGACGGGGGAAGATCTGCTCGTGCTCGAGCTGGCCGACCGACACGATCTCACCCGCATGGTTGAAAACGATAGCGCGGGAAGAGGTGGTTCCCTGGTCAATGGCTAGTACGTATTTCTTCTCGGTCATCGTTGACGAGTTCCTTTCATGCATGCGGCGTGACCAACGGTCATCCGCTGGCGGTGCAGGCACACCGCCGTATTCAGATTATGTAGGGCTAGTCCGTTCGCACCAAACACACTCGGGTGCTTCGTTGCGTCCCGCACCCGGGTGGGTGTGGTCACATCATACGCGAAAGTCGGTCGCGGCATTGCAAGAGATCGCATAGAATGTGAACGTACGTGCATGACAGGAGATGCTCATCGCAACGTCGTGAGACCCTTCGACCTCAACTCCCCTGAAGGTGAGCCAAACGGCTCCAGAGTCCACAAAGAGGAGAGTTGGGTCGTATGCTGAAGCGGGCGTGCGATGCGGCATAGCCTCAGCCAGCAGCGAGGAGAGTCAGGGTGTCCGAGGACCGGCGGAGGATTGCATACGAGGCGGCGGTGCTGCACTACGTGCAGGGCGAGACCATGGAGACCGTCGCCCGGAGGCTCGGCGTCTCGCGTTCGACCGTGTCGAGGCTGATCTCCCTCGCTCGCGATGAGGGGCTGGTCCGCATCAGCCTCCACCCGCCGACCGAGAACTCAGATTCACTCGCCGCACGTCTCTCCGACGTCTTCGGGGTCACCGCACACGTCGTCCCCGTGTCGCCCACGTCGACCGATGTGCGCAGGCTCGACTCGGTCGCCACGGTTGCCGGCGCGATCATCTCCGACCTCGTCCAGCCGGGCAACACGATCGGCGTCGCCTGGGGCACGACGATCTCCGCGGTCACAGACCATCTCTCGCCGCGCCCCGCGCCCGGGTCGATCGTTGTCCAGCTCAACGGCGCCGCCAACTCCTCGACCACCGGCATCCCCTACGCCGGCCAGATCATCGATTCCTTCGGCAAGGCGTTCGGATCGACCGTGCGGCATTTCCCGGTCCCGGCCTTCTTCGACTTCGCCGAGACGCGCGAGGCCATGTGGCGCGAGCGCTCGCTGGCCGCCGTCCGCGAGCTCCAGCGCACGACCGACATCGCGGTCTTCGGCGTCGGCTCGTTCAACTCCCCGCTCGCCTCCCACGTGTACGTCGGCGGGTACCTCTCACCGAAGGACATCGCCACGCTCCGGGCGGAGGGAGTCGTCGGCGACATCTGCACCGTCATGCTGCGGCCGGACGGCTCGTACGAGGATATCGAGATGAACAGGCGGGCCACCGGCCCGACCCCGGCTGAGCTGAGGAAGATCCCGAGAAGGATCTGCGTCGTGGCGGGGTCCTCCAAGGTTCTGCCGCTGCACGGCGCTCTCATGTCCGGTGCCATCACCGACCTCATCATCGACGAGGCCGCGGCGTGGAAGCTGCTCGATCTGTCGACTGGTCAGCGCAAGGCCACCGAGCGGAGCGCCCGCGGGAGCAGGCACGACGCATGATCACGATCCGGTCAGCCCTTCCCCTGCACGTGCGCGGCATCGCCAATCTCGTCGAGCCGTTCACCGAGCGTCGAGTTCTTATCGCCAAGGACCTCATCGATTACTTCGAGGATGTCCAGGAGTTCGTCGTCGCCGTCGACGACGATCGCGTTGTCGGGTGCGGTGCCCTGCACGTCCTGTGGGAGGACATCGGAGAGATCCGCACGCTCGCCGTCGACCCCGAATGCCAGGGAATGGGCATCGGCGCCGAACTCTACCGGGCGCTCGAGGCCCGAGCCCTGTCCCTCGAGCTCAAGAGGCTCTTCTGTCTCACCTTCGAGGTGCCGTTCTTCTCGCGCCTCGGCTTCAAGGAGATTCAAGGGACCCCGGTGGGGGAGAACGTCTACACGGAGATGCTGCGCTCCCACGATGACGGCATGGCGGAGTTCCTCGAACTCGCGAGGGTCAAGCCGAACACCCTGGGCAACACTCGCATGCTCAAAGAGCTCGAGGCGCCCTTCAGCGAGGGCTAGCCAAACTGGCCGGGCAGTGCAGCCAGCGCCGGTCACTCTGCGTCGCCTGTCGGCCGCGTCGTGCGCGAATCATTTCGCGAGCTGTTCGGAGAGGAACCACGCTCCGACGGGTCCCTGAATCGCGACGAGTCCGATGATGAGGGCAAGGATCGGCTCGAGAAGGACTGCGGCGGCGACGGCGGCCACCGCGATGGCACCGGCCGTGGCGAAGGCGACCGTCTTCCACATGCCCCGTGCGAAGTCCTGGAGGTTCTCATCTTTTCCTCGGGTAAGGATGATGATGCCGCCGAGCGTCAGCCCGAGCGTGGCGATGGCGGTGATGGCCGGTGCCCAGCTCTGATCCTCGGACGCCCTTCTAAGTGTCAAGCAGCAATCTGCGTCTGATTGATTACCTGGGTTCTGGTTTTGAGCGCGTAGAACATTTCCCGTGCGAGGTATCGTTTCACGCACCTGAGGGCTTCCATTTTGGAGTGCCCTTCGGAGAGTTTCTTCGCCACATAGTCCTGGGTTCTCGGGTCGGTTCTGAGTCTGCCGATCGCGATGATGTGCAGGGCAGAGTTGGCTTGCCGGTCACCACCCCTGTTGAGCCGGTGACGGTGTGTTTTGCCTGATGATGCCGGGATCGGGCTCGCCCCACACAATGCTGCGAACGCGGCTTCTGAAGTCAGCCGGTCGGGGTTGTCTCCCGCAGTGATCAGCAGCTGAGCTGCAGACTCATAGCCGACCGCTGGTTTTTTGATGAGGTCTGGGGCGAGATGATCAACAATGTTTTTGATCATGACATCAAGATCAGCGATCTCATCAGTGAGTTCCAGGTACCTACGTGCAAGGGATTTCAAAGCGATCTTGTACGCGCCAGTGACATCGCGATACTTCGTGAGATCTGGTCGCCATGCGGCTAGGGTGCGGATGAGTTTCATGCGAGTCAGGGTGCGCAGCTGGTCACGGAGTTCGTCTGGTGCTGACACGATGTTCATGCGGATCATCTGTAACGCGACTCGTCTGGCAGCGACCGCAGTTTTACGGGACACTTTCAACACCCGTAGGGATTCAACCAGCCCGTCACGGGTTTTCGGGGTCACGGCACGCACCCGGGCATAGGCTGCGTGAGCAGCATTCTCTGCATCGAGGGTGTCGTCTTTGCCTTTGCGCCTTCGGAGGGCTTGGTCGGGGCCGGTGACTTCGAGTACTTCGATATCTTGTGCGTGGAGGTAGCGCAACAGGCCCGCCCCATAGGTGCCGGTGCATTCCACCCCGATCCTGGCGATCTGTCCGAAGGAGCGTAACCAGTGCACGAGCAGCTTGTACCCATGCCTGGTCGTAGGAAAGAATTCGGTTGCGAGTACCCGGTCGTGCTGATCAACTACCGCAGCAACATGCAGGTCTTTGTGGGTGTCTACGCCACCAACGACAGTGATGAAAGGTTGTGAGGTCATGAGGTTTCTCCAATCGATGTGCATTGTTTGTGGTGCTTTCGTATCGACCGGTAACCTGGACAAGACAGTAAAGAGAAAAGGTGTTCAGGCCCTTCTTGAGTCACATGATCACGGCGAGGCGAAAGCCTCGCCGTGAGTGTTCTCGAATGGTCGACAGGTCCGGGGAAAGACACGCTGGTCGATCAGAGTGTGAGTCAGAACCTTTCGGGAACACTCACGGCACCTGACCGACTGTTCAGGGGTCGATCGCTGTGTGGGTCAAACCATTCGAGAAGATCAGGCACTTCTATTCTTACTATCGGAGTGAACTCGTGGAGAATGAGCCCGATGACGGAGAGGAACAGTCCGAGCAGCACAAGGGCTGTCGACCAGAGGACGACGCGGTGATTCGACATGGGGGTCATGTGTCCAGGCTACCGGGCAGGGCCACGGAATCACCGCTTCGCGCGATGAGACCGTCCGCGAGCAGTCCCTTGAGGGCTTCGTCCGCGCGCGCAGGATCCGCCTGCCTGAGGGCGGTGATCTCGACCGGGCCGTCGGAGTCGCGCAGCACCTTCATGATCGTCCCGCGAGCCTGACGGATCGTCCCCTCCCATGCCTGTGTCCTGCGCCGATGGGCATGCCGGTCGGCGGGAAACCCCTGCTGCCGCCATTCGCACCAGTCGGAGACTGGACACTCTCCGCAGCGCGGTGACCGCGCGGTGCAGATGAGCGCGCCGAGCTCCATCACGCCCGCGTTCCACGCGGCCGACTCCTCCCGGTCCTCGGGGAGCAGAGCCGCGGCCCGCTCTCGCTCGCCCTTCGTCAGAGTGGGTGGAGGCAGGGCCTCGCCGTGGAGCCTGGCAATGACTCGGCGGATATTCGTGTCGAGCACGAGGGAGCGGCCTCCGAACCCGAAGGCGACGACTGCGGCGGCCGTGTAGTGGCCGATGCCGGGCAGCGCGAGGAGCTGCGCCTCCGTCGATGGAACGACGCCGCCATGCTCATCGACAATGGTCTGCGCGCACTCCCGCAGGCGCAGCGCGCGCCGCGGGTATCCGAGGGATTTCCACGCACGCAGAATCTCATCGGTGCTCTCTCCAGCGAGGTCCCGGGGCGTCGGCCAGCGCTCAGTCCACTCGAGCCAGGCCGGCAGCACTCGAGCCACCGGAGTCTGCTGGCTCATGACCTCGCAGATGAGGATATGCCAGGGCGGGGTGCCCGGCGCCCGCCAGGGAAGGTCTCGCCCCTCCGCATCGAACCAGGCCGTCAACTCGTCGAACATCGTGCCCAGTGTGCCACAGGGGCGTGGCAATCCTGCAGATCGCGGCCTGGGAGTCTAGGTTATGGAGTGTGAAGGATTCGCAGGATCGGGGAGGCGGACGTCGGGGACGTCCGCCCGCTTCTGAGCAGCGCCCCCGCTCCACGAAGCAGCCGCGTCCGACGATCCCCGGGACGCTCCCTCGCGGCGATGCGCCGGCGCGCCGCCCCGCTCGCGCGGACGCGGGCGCGAGTGAGCCGCAGAAACGGCCCCAGCGATCCAAGGACGGCCGGGCCGCAGGCGCCGAACCGGGAACGCCCCGCCGCTCGGCCTCCGCGCGCAGAGACGGGGCACGCGATCGGCGGGCCGCGAGCGGCACCCGCTCATCGAAGGGCCGCGAGTCCGGTTCAACGAGCACGTCCCGCACTACAAAGGCCAAGGTCGCATCGTCGACACCCCCGCTGTTCGGGGCCGCCGGCTCGCGCCGACGGCGCGGCATCATCCTCGTCGCCGTCTCCCTTGTCATCATCGCCGCGACCATCGCAGTTGCAATCTTCCTGCGCGGTCAGCTCGCCGAGCGCGAGGAGCGGATAATCGCTCAAGAGCAGGACACGTCGTACGAGATCATCCCCTGCGAGCCCAGCATGCTCGACATCGTCCTCAACCAGACGGGCACCATCGCCGGGTACCCCGTCACCTTCGGACTATCGGTCACCAACACGTCGGACCAATCCTGTTCGCTCGATGCGGGCAGCGAGCACCTCGTCCTCGAGGTCAGCTCCGGCAATGACCAGATCTGGTCATCGGCGCACTGCCCCGCCGGCGCTGGATCGCGCCTCTACGTGTTCGGCCCCGACGTGTCATCCCAGATCAACGTCGAGTGGTCGGGTGGCCGATCCACCCCCTCCTGCGACGCGGGCCTGCCCGCCCCGAGGCCGGGCACCTACGTCGTCCAGGGCAGCGTTGACGGAGTCGGCTTTCCCGCACTGACGCAGTCGTTCGTCCTCACCGGTGCGGACGGCGCCGTTCCCGCGAGCGAGCCTGCCGCCGAGCCGACCGAATAGTCGACGCTCGAGGCCTGTCTGAGCTCGATCAGCGCCGTCGGCCCGTACAGAAGGGGCTGCTGACCCCTGATCAGAGGGGGAGGACCTCCTTGACGGCCGCTGCGACGTCGACAACGTGCGCGACGGTGATGCCGTCTGGAATCTTCACGGTCGATCCGGCGGGGATGAGGGCCTTTGTGAAGCCAAGTCGTACTGCTTCGCCCAGGCGCTGTTCCAGGCCGACGACGGGACGCACCTCGCCCGTGAGGGCGACCTCGCCGAGGGCGAGGACACCCGGCGCGAGCGGGAGGTCCGCAACGGCGGAGGCGAGGGAGAGTGCCGCCGCGAGGTCGGTCGACGGCTCCGAGGCACGGGCGCCGCCGATGGTGGACACGAAGATGTCCTTCCGATCGAGATCGACGCCCAGCCGCGACTGCAGCACCGCGACGGTCATGGCGATCCGGGAGGAGTCGACACCGGAGGTCGTGCGCCGCGGGGGGCCCGCGGGGGCGACGGCAAGCGACTGGATCTCCACCGGCATGGGCCTGCGGCCCTCGAGGGTGATGGTGACGCAGGTGCCGGGCACCGTGCGGGCGCGGTCCGAGAGGAACAGCCCCGAGGGGTCGGGAAGCTCGTTGATCCCCTCATCGACCAGCTCGAAGCAGCCGACCTCTTCGGTTGGGCCGTAGCGGTTCTTGACGGCCCGGAGCATGCGGAGGCGGGAGTGGCGATCCCCGTCGAATTGGCACACGACATCGACGAGATGCTCGAGCACCCGTGGTCCCGCGATCGATCCATCCTTCGTCACGTGGCCGACAAGGAGGATGGGGAGGCTGCGGGACTTCGCGAGGTGGACGAGCCCGGCGGTCACCGCTCGGACCTGGGAGACACCTCCGGCCGCGCCGTCCACCGAGGTGTCCATGATCGTCTGGACCGAGTCGACGACGAGAAGGGAAGGTGGATTGGCGTCGACGTGGCCGATGATCGTGGCGAGGTCCGCCTCGGCCGCCAGGTGGAGAGTGGGGGACATGGCGCCGATGCGCTCGGCGCGCAGACGCACCTGAGACGCCGATTCCTCGCCCGAGATGTAGAGAACCGGATCCGTGTTGAGGCGGGATATCTCGGCGGCCACATCGAGCAGGAGCGTCGACTTGCCGACGCCGGGTTCGCCCGCCAGCAGGATGACGGCGCCGGGGACGAGGCCGCCGCCCAGCACCCGGTCCAGCTCGCCCACGCCCGTCGTCGCGCGCTCAGAGGCGGAGGCGACGACCTCGGTGATCGGCGTGGCGGGCGATGTCGGGGCGAGCGCCTTCGCGCTGGCCGTCGGGGTCGGCCTGTACTCGACCATCGTGCCCCACGCCTCACATTGAGCGCAGCGGCCCACCCATTTGGAGGCCTCCCATCCGCATTCGGAGCAGGAGAAGGTCGGACGGTTCTTTGCCATGGGTCGAGCGTAGCGAAGCCCGGTGCCGATTCGCCCGCCGGAACGCCGTCCGTGGACGGGTCAGCGGCGGGCGGCGAACTCGTCGAGCAGCTCGACGTTGCCGGAGACGATGATGATGTCGTCCTCGCCGATCCTCGTCTCCGCCGTCGCGTACTCGAACGGCTCATGCGGGGACTTCACGCCGATGATGTTGACGCCGTAGCGCTCGCGGACCTTGGCCTCGCCGATCGTGAAGCCCCGCAGGTCGAAGGGTGGCCTCATCTTGACGATCGTGAAGCTGTCCTCCATCTCGATGTAGTCGATCATGCGACCGGCCACCATGTGGGCGACGCGCCGGCCCGCATCGAACTCGGGGAACACCCGGCGGTGGGCACCGATCTTCTCGAGGATCCGGCCGTGGTCGCGCGAGGTCGCCTTGGCCCAGATCTCGGGAATCCCCATCTCGACGAGGTTCGCCGTCGTGAGGACGGAGGCCTCGAGGCTGGATCCGATGCCGACGACGGCGACGTTGAAATCCTTGGCACCGAGCTGTTCGAGTGCCTCCTTCGACGTCGAGTCCGCTTCGATGACGGTGAAGCGGTGCGACCACTGCGCGGCGAGCTGAGGGTCCTTCTCGACCGCGAGGACCTCTCGGCCCTGTTCGGCGAGCGTGAACGCGACGGCTGATCCGAATCGGCCGAGGCCGATGACGAGGACGGCTCCGAGCCGGTCCTGCGATTTACGTGACATGGTGTCCTCCGAGGTTCATCATAGCTACCCGATGATCGGCCGTTCTTCGGGGAAGCGGATCTGGCGCTGTCTCTCTCGCATGGCGAGGGCGGCCGCGAGAGTCATCGTGCCGAGCCTGCCCGTGAACATGAGGAGGATGAGGACGAGCTTGCCCGCGGTCGGCAGGCCGGGGGTGATGCCGAGGGACAGCCCGCACGTACCGAATGCTGATATGGCTTCGAAAAGGACGGCCTCGAGCGGCAGGTCGGTGATGAAGACGAGGGCGAGGGTGCTCGCGCCGACGAGGGTCGAGCCGAGGAAGGCCGCCGAAACGGCGAGGCGCAGCGACGAGTTGGGAATCCGCCGGCCGAAGGCGACCGTGTCCCTGTCGCCCCGGGCCTCGGAGATGATGGCGAGGACAAGGACGGCGAAGGTGCCGACCTTGATGCCACCGGCTGTCGATGCGGAGCCGCCGCCGATGAACATGAGGGCGTCGAAGATGAAGAGGGTCGAGCTGCTGAGCTCGGACATGTCGAGCGTGGCGAGGCCGGACGACCGCACGCTGGTGCCGTGGAGGAGGCCGGCGAGGATCTTCTCGTCGCCGTCGAGTCCGCCGATGCTTCCGGGGTTGCCCCATTCAAAGAAGAAGAAGGCCAGCACCCCGCCGAGCCAGAGGATCATGTACGTCGAGACGGTCAGCTTCGTATGGAGCGAGAGGTACCGGGGGCGGCGCCAGTTGCGGTGCAGGTCGCTGATGACGGGGAAGCCGATCGATCCAGCTATGGTGCCGACGATGATGGGGATGCAGAACAGCCAGTCGCCGACCAGGGGCTCGAGGCCGCCCTCGACTATGGTGAACCCGGCGTTGTTGAAGATGGACACGGACATGAACATCGAATGCCAGATCGCCTCGAGCATCGGCTCGCCCATCGACAGGAACGAGGGCACGAGGATGGCGGTCAGGATGATCTCGGCTGAGAGGGAGACGACGAGCACGGCGGTGATGAGGGAGCCGACTTCGCCGAGGCGGGACTTCCTCTCGGTCGCGGCGAGCATCCGCTGGGTGAGGCCGATGCGATGCGAGACGGCACGGCCGAGGATGGAGGCGAGCGTCATGACCCCGAGTCCGCCGATCATCATTGAGATCATGATGACGAGGTGGCCGAAGGTCGTCCATGAGAGGGCGGTGTCTACCACCGATAGGCCAGTGACGCACACGGCCGACGTCGCCGTGAACAGGGCGTCGATGAACGTGGCGCTGCCGGGGCCCGAGTACGCGAACGGCAGCCACAGGAGGAGGGTGGCGGCGGCGATGATCGATGCGAAGACGATGAGCGCAAGCCGGGCCGGCTGGTCGCGAGCGATCGCGTCCACTCGGCTGCGGAAACCCGCGCCGTGCTGTCTGTCACGCTCGGCCGTCATCGCGCCTCCCTGATCGGATGATCTGAATCTACCCCCAGGGGCGGGGGACGGGTGCTCCCACCGAGGAGCATCGGAGAAATCAGTGCGCAGATCGGCACCACTTACTCTATGATGATCGAGAGCATAACTCTTACGGACACCCGTTCAGAAATGGCGGGAGGTCACTCATGAGAACGGAAAAGTATGTCGCAGGTACCCCCGTCGGCCCCTCAGTTCATGACGGTGGCTGAAGTCGCGGAGCTGGCGCGCGTGTCGCGGATGACGGTCTACCGCATGGTCCACGCCGGTGACCTGCCCGCCGTTCGCGTCGGCAACTCGTACCGGGTCCCGACAGAAGCTGTTGATGAATTGCTCTCAAAAACCGCCTTCGACGCCGACGAGCGTCACGCATAGACAGCGGACGCGGTAGGATCTCCGGGTGACCATCCGTCGCCCTGATATTGGAGGTAACCTATGGGTTCCGTGATCAAGAAGCGCCGCAAGCGTATGTCCAAGAAGAAGCATCGCAAGCTGCTTCGCAAGACTCGTCACCAGCGCCGCAACAAGAAGTAGCGCAGGAGCTTCGTGGGTCCGGCACGTCCGGGCCCACAGCTTATGTACACGCTGATCGTCCGCCCCGGCTGTCACCTGTGTGAACAGGCCGAACAGTCCCTCGCCGAGCTTGAAGAGGAGCGCGGCCTGGACTGGCGCGCCATCGACATCGACACGGACGCGGCCTTTGCTCAGTACTCCGATGATCTTCCGGTCCTCCTGCGGGATGGCCGGCCGGTCGCGCGACTGACGTCGTCGAAGGCCGCCCTCGCGCGGGCGACGCAACCGAATCTGTGGCAGCGTCTCGTAAGTAGTTTACATATCAATTAGTTTTGGTAGAATGGTCCTGACCAAGGAGTATTCACCATGTCTGATGTCAAATGGCTTGCGGCCGATGAGCAGGTTGCCTGGCGCAACTATCTGCGCGGTTCGGCGCGCCTCAACGCCCAGATCGGCAACGACCTCTTCGAGGTCCATCGGCTGCCCCTCAACAAGTACGAGGTCCTTGTGCGCCTCTCTGAGAGTGAGGGCTGGACGATGCGGATGTCGGACCTTGCCGACGATCTCGTCCACTCCCGCAGCCGCCTCACCCGCACCGTCGCCTCCCTCGAGGAGGAGGGCCTCGTCGTGCGCGAGGCCTGTTCAGGTGACGGCAGGGGTCGCAACTGTCGGATGACAGAGAGGGGTTTCGAGCTCCTCAAGTCGCTGGCCCCCGACCATGTCGACTCCGTGCGCAGGCACCTCGTCGACAAGATCGGACGCGAGGACCTGCTCACCCTCGGCCGGATCATGGACCGGCTCCTCGACGAGGACTGACGTTCTGATTTCCCAGCTCGGTGTGGCAGTGTTGACCTATGGAATTGACGACCATTCACCTCGTTCGCCACGGCGAAGTGGACAACCCGACGGGAATTCTCTACGGTCGCAGGCCAGGCTTTCGACTCACCCCGCTCGGGCGAGCCATGGGCGAGGAGGTCGGCAGAGCCTTCGCTGAGCGCGACATCCGCTACGTCGCCGCATCCCCCCTCCAGCGAGCGCAGGAGACGGCGGAACCGACAGTGGCAGCGACCGGCCTTCCGATGGAGATCGACGATCGGCTCATTGAGGCGGACAACAAGTTCGAGGGAATCGCGGTCAACAAGAACAGGGCGGTCCTCGCCCACCCTCGGTACTACTCCTGGTACAGCAATCCGCTGCGCCCCTCGTGGGGCGAGCCTTACACCGAGATCGTCCGACGCATGAGCGGCGTGATCGTTGAGGCCCTCGACCGGGCCCGCGGCGGCGAGGCCGCACTCTTCTCCCATCAGCTCCCGATCTGGACGATGCGGAGATTCGTTGAGAGGAAGCCGCTCGCGCACGATCCGCGCAGGCGCCAATGCGCTCTTGCCTCGGTCACGTCTCTGACGTTCGCGGATTCCCAGCTTCTCGCTCTCGACTACTGGGAGCCCGCCGGTGAGCTCCTCGGGACCGCGGCCGACATGGTACCCGGAACCTCGGCGGCCGCTGAGGCGAAGGGGGCGTAGTGCGGAAGCTCGCCATGCTTCTCCTCCTGCCGCTGCTCGCGGCCTGCAACAGCGCCATCCAGGGCACCGAGTATTCCGGCGGGGACGCGAACTACGTTCTGTGGCCCGCATCGGAGCGGGCCGAGCCCGTCGAGGCGACGGGCACGACCTTCGACGGAGACGAGATCAACCTCGCCGATCTGAGGGGCGAGGTCATCGTCATCAACACGTGGTACGCGGCCTGCCCGCCCTGCCGGGCCGAGGCGGCCGATCTCAACGCCATCGCAGAGGACTACGCCGACGAGATCACGGTCATCGGTGTCAACACGCGCGACAATCGGGCCGCGGCCGAAGCCTTCGAGAGGTCCTTCGAGACGCCGTACGAGTCAATCGAGGGCCGCAACGGCGCCTTCATCGCAGGCCTTGAGGGAGCGGTCCCGCTCCAGGCGGTCCCCACCACTCTCATCCTCGACGCGGAGGGCAGACCAGCCGCCCGCTACATCGGCCAGATCGACCCCCAGATCGTGCGAGGCATGATCGACGACACGCTATGATGCCGATGGCCGCGGCCGACTCTTTCGTCGGAGCCGTCACCGCAGGTCCGATGCTGCTCGCGCTCGGCGCGGCGATGATCGCGGGCCTCGTGTCATTCGCGTCGCCCTGTGTGCTTCCACTCCTGCCCGGCTACCTCGGCTACTTCTCCTCCCTGGCGCCCTCGACGGCGGCCGAGGGTCGGAGCTGGCGCCTTGCCGGGGCCGTCTCGCTCTTCGTCGCCGGATTCTCCGCGGTCTTCGTGCTGCTCGGAGTCGTCTTCTCGGCCGCGGGGGCGCGTTTCGCCCAGTACCAGGACACGATCATGGTCGTCGCGGGCGTTGTCATCATCGTCATGGGCGTGGCCTTCCTCGGCGGGCTGCCGTTCATGCAGAGGACGACGCGACTGCAGCTGCAGAAGCGGGGTGGCCCCGTCGGAGCGCTCCTGCTGGGGGCTGTCTTCGGCCTCGGATGGACGCCGTGCATCGGCCCCACGCTGGCGGCGGTGCTCTCCATGTCCTTCTCGACGGGCAGTGTCCAGCGCGGCACGATCCTCACGATCGCCTACTGCATCGGACTCGGCCTGCCTTTCATCGCCGCCGCGCTGACCGTCAACCGGTCCACGCGGGCCCTCGCGTGGCTGCGCCGCCACTCGCGGGGCGTGCAGATCTTCGGCGGCGTCGCCCTTATCGCCGTCGGCATCCTCATGGTGACCGGCTGGTGGTCCGACATCATCGGCTGGGCGGCGAACCTTTCCGGGCAGACAGAATTGGTGGTGTGATGGAGACGATCCGCACGGAGCGCGATACCCCGGCAGGTTCGCCGGCCGGGATCGGCCTCAAGGGCTGGCTGCGGTGGGGGTGGCGCCAGCTGACTTCGATGAGGAACGCCATCATCATGCTCCTCCTCCTCGTCATCGCCCTCATCCCCGCCTCGCTGCTTCCGCAGAAGCGACAGGACCCCGTGCTTGCCGAGCAGTGGATCGAGGACAACGGTGTGTGGGGGACGATCCTCGATGCGCTCGGCTTCTTCAACATCCTCACCGCCCCATGGTTCGCGGCGATCTACATCCTTCTCTTCATCTCCCTCGTCGGCTGCATCGTGCCGCGCTCCTTCAGCCTCGCCCGCGATCTCAGGAGCGGTCCGGGGCGGGTTCCCGGCCGACTCGACCGCTACGAGACCCACAGGTCGGTCGCGACCGACCTGTCGGAGGATGAGGCGCTGGCCCTGGCGGAGTCGAGGCTCCGCGGCTACCGGACGGTTCGCCGCGATGGCGGGATCTCCGCCCAGAGGGGCTACCTGCGCGAGGCCGGCAACCTGGTCTTCCACATGTCCCTCCTCGGCCTCCTCATCGTCTTCGGGCTGTCGCAGGCGCTCTCCTTCCGCGGGCAGGCCATCATCGTCGAGGGGGAGACGTTCGCGAACTCGGTCCTCACGTACGACACCTTCGAGCGCGGGCTCCTTGTCGACGAGGAGTCGCTGCCGCCGTACCGGGTCACGCTCAACGAGATGAGGCCCGAGTTCTATGAGGACGGTACGCCGTCCGCCTTCATGGCCGACGTGACGGTGACGATGGCGGGGGAGGAGACGGATGAGATCATCCGCCCCAACGAACCCCTCGACATTGAGGGCACGAACGTCTATCTGTCCGGCAACGGCTACGCGCCCAGGATCCGCGTCACCGATTCGGCGGGCAACGTCGGCCTCGACGACTATGTCGTCCTGCCCGACATCACCCAGACCTACATCTCCACCGGCGTCATCAAGGTCCCCGACGTGACCGAGGGGGAGCAGCTCGGCTTCCAGGCCACGCTGTTCCCGACAGCCCGGACCCAGGACGGAGTCATCGTCTCCGTCAATCCAGACGCCCTCAACCCCGTCCTCGTGGCGACGACGTGGGTGGGCGACCTCGGGCTCGATGATGGTGTGCCGCAGAACGTCTACCTGCTCGACACCGAGAACCTCGAGCTCGTGACAGAGCCTATCGGCGAGACCGACATCGGTGTGCTCACGACGCTTGCCCTCGGCGAGAAGGCCGACATCCCCGGCGGTCACGGGACGATCGAGTTCGTCGAGCTCGCCCGGTTCGCGGCGCTCGACATGCGCTACGATCCGACTCTGGGGTGGATGCTGGTATTCGCCGTCCTCGGGCTCGGCGGGCTCGCGACCTCGCTGCTCATGCCCTCCCGCCGCGTGTGGGTCCGGTACAACAGCGGTGTCCTCCACGCCGCCGCGATCGGCCGCAAGGGCGATGAAGGGCTGGAGAAGACCGTGTCCGCTACGCTATCCCTCGAGGAGGACTCATGAATCTTGAGAACATCAGTCTGGTCCTGATCTACGGGGCGATGGGGGTCTACACGATCGGCATGATCGCATTCGCCATCGACCTCACATCCGCGGATCGCGGCGGCACCCGCCGGGCCGGCAACATCGGCATGACCGTCACCGTCCTCGCCTTCGTCCTCCACCTATCGGGGACGGTTCTGCGGGGTGTCGCGGCGAGTCGCGTCCCCTGGGCGAACATGTACGAGTTCACGCTGACCTTCACGTGCGTGGCCGCCGGCGCCTACCTCGTGCTCGCCCGAGGCCGCGACCTGCGGTCCCTCGGAGCATTCGTCAACGGCCTCGTCCTGCTCTCGCTCGGCATGGCCGTCGCGGTCCTCTACGTCCGTGTCCAGGGCACCCCGCCGATCCTCGACAATTACTGGCTCGTCATCCACGTGTCGACGGCGACGATCGCCATGGGCCTGTTCGCCTTTGGCGCGCTCCTGTCGGCGCTCCAGCTCGTCCAGCTCCGTCAGGAGTCCAAGGCCCTCACCGCCTCCGACGGGTCGACCGTCGTCGAGGAGCGCCCGAGCCGCTGGCGCGCACTGCCGAGCGCGGCCGAACTCGAGCAGGGCGCCTTCCGCATCACCGTCGTCGGTTTCCTCCTGTGGACGTTCACCCTCATCGCAGGCGCGATCTGGGCGGAGCACGCGTGGGGCCGGCCCTGGAACTGGGACCCGAAGGAGACGATGTCCCTCGTCGTCTGGGGCTTCTACGGCGCCTACCTCCACGCCAGGTCGACTCGCGGCTGGGAGGGTAAGAGGGCCGCCTGGCTCAACGTCATCGGCATCATCGCCCTCTTCATCAACTACTACGTCATCAACTTCTTCGCGGACTCGCTCCACTCGTATGCGGGGGTCTAGCCCTACCCGGGTGGCGGCAGCTTTTGCGGCCGCCGCACTGCTGACAGGATGCGGGTCAGCCGACGATCTGAAATCCCGGTGGCTCGTCCTTCCGCAGCCGCCCGAGACCATCACCCGCTTCGGTCCGGGAACAGCTGAGATCGCCGACATCAGGCTCGCGGACGAGCAGTTCTCCGTCCAGCTTCTCGACGCGTTCGACGAGGGAGCATTCCCCGAGAGCGATGCTGACTTCCCACTGGCATTCGACGACGGCCGGGCGACCGTCGAGCTGACCGATGGCGAGGTGCCGGTGACGGTGCGACTCAGCTTCGCCGAGGACGACGTCTACTACTCCGATGCGAACGGGGACAGTTTCCAGGACGCGCTCATCGTCCTCGATCAGATCGTCCTCTATGACGCCGCGGGCGGCGCGGATCGCGAGGCGACCGACGAACGCCGCAGCACCGGTATCCTCGCCCTCACCTTCTCAGAGGGGTCCATCGGCGACGCCTACTATCTCAACGTCGGCCCCGTCGACGCCGTATCGGCGATCGAGGGCGGGTTTACGATGACGACTGGCCGGGTCGATGGTCTGCGCGACACGATCGAGATCGGCTGGCCCGAGGGAGTGCCTGTTCGGATCGACGACCATGGCGGTGCGATTCAGTGCAGCCGGTCGATCGCCGAGATCGAGAAGGCATTCGAGGAGCGTCCGACCGAGCTCGACATGCTGACCGCCGCTCCCGGCCGCAGCGAGATCACAGGGTACGTCGAGCAGGCGGCATTCCCCCTGCCGGCGGATCCCGACATGACGCGGACGAAGGGCTTCGACCGGATGGTGTTCCTTCTCGACGGCGGTGACGTCACCAGGTGGACGGACTACCGCTGCGGCTGGACAGCATCCTCCGACCTGTAGCCGAGCCGCGCGAGCCGGTCGATCGCCCAGCCGATCGCGCCCATGATCGGGACGTTGATCGGGGAGTACAGCGCGTAGGCCGACAGGTGCGTGGCGTCGGCGCCGACCCGGACGTGACCCGACGCCCAGACCCCCGCCGCGAGCACGATGACGGAGCCGCACATGAAAGCAACCGGCAGGCACCAGCGGCCGGATTCGGCGCAGTGCCGCCGCCATGCGATGGAGGCGATGATGACGGCGATCGCTCCGACCGCGAGGCAGATGAAGGGCCAGGCGCCGCCCCGCATGGCGACGAGCAGGTCCGTCCCCGATTCGCTCGGCCCCCCGATCGGGGACAGGTCGAAGCGCCAGTGCACGAGACCGCCGTGGATGCCGGCCCAGATCGCCGCGGCAATATTGCCCACGAACATCCAGGAGGCGGCTCCGTACTCACGGGTGATCGTGGCCGCCGTGCAGAGGACGATCGCCGGGACGAGACCCGTTGCGAGCACGTGCCGGAAGGTGAAGAGCCACGCCGGGTTCGCGCGGTGGGCGGACTCCCTGCCGGCCGCCGCCGAGATGGTGCCGACGGCGAGTGCGCCGGCGGCGAGGAGGAAGAGGTTCGTCGTCATCTCCGGACCGTCGGGACTGGTGGTCGAGTCCGCCACGAACCAGGCCGCCAGGCAGCAGATGAGGAGCACCATGCCGGAGCTCGCGGCGGCGAGGAGACGGTCGGCGGATTCCCAGTGGGGACGCGTCGACTCCGATCTGCGGTGGGCGTGGAAGAGGATGACGGCGGCGAGCCCGGTGAGGACGAAGGGTACGGCGGCGAGGGTGAAGCTGATCTGGCCCACCGGCAGGTCGGCCTCGGCGATGATGAAGCCGCCGAAGGAGCCCAGGGCTGCCACGAGCGAGCCGAGTAGGAGCGGGACGTCGTGGCCCGCCTCGTGCTGAATCGAGGTGAAGACCCGTGTGGCGGAGGCGGCGAGGACGGCGACGAGGTAGACGGCAGAAAAGGCAGCCACGGGAGAACCCACAACTGCCTTGACGTCGAGACTGTCAGCTGGTTTCGGGCCCGTTCTCATCCTCGTGTTCTCTCAGCCTCCTGTCGTACTGAGCCCTCCGCAGCTCCTCCTCCAGACTCCGGAGGAAGTCAGGGTCGTCATCGGGTGCGACAGGTCCGGGCGCGGCAGGCCGACGCTGCGGGCCGCCCGCGGGGCGGTCCTTCGAGTTCATCACGTAGTTGGCGACGAGGAAGATGATCGAGCCGACGACAGGCGGCAGGATCGTGAAGATGACCCACACCCACTTGTTGATGCCTGCCGGGGTCCGCCTCGGATTCATCCGAAGCGCGACGATGAATGCGTACACCACAATGGCGACGAGAAGTATCACGGCGATCAGTCTAGGCACTCTTCCATCATAGGCGATTGACCAGGTCACGGTCACGGTAGGCTTGGGCCGTGAGCATCCTCAAGTACACCCTTATCCGGCTTGCGCTCATCGCCGCCTTCGCCGGACTCTTCTCCCTGCTCGGGATGAGATCCTATCTCCTCGCCTTCGCCGCGATCCTCTGCGGCGCCCTCGCAGGCTTCATCTTCTTCCCCCGGCAGGGCCAGGAGGCGGCAGGAGAGGTGGAGAGGCTTGCGACTCGCCGGCCGAAGGCGACGAGCTCGACGGACGAGGATGTCGAGGACGAGATCGTCGAGGGCGACCCCGAGGCCTGACGGACGCCCAGACGGCTGGTCCGATCAGACGGCGAGCCCGATGAGGAGTAGGAGGCCGTAGCCGAGCTCGATGAGGCCGGTGTCCCGCAGGACGACGATGAGGTCGCGGCCCTGTGCGCCCGACAGGACTCTGGTCGACTGGGCGGCGACGGCGGGCGCGAGGATGAGCGTGAGAAGCGCCCACGGCGACCACACGGCGATGAGGAGCGCAAGGAGGAGCGGGATCACGAGCATCGCGACGTAGGCGAGACGGGCCCGACGATCGCCCATCCGCACCGCGAGCGTATTCTTCCCGACGAGCGAGTCCGTGGGGATGTCGCGGATGTTGTTGACCATGAGGAGCGCGCAGGCGATGAGGCCGACGCCGGTGGCGCCCAACCAGGCCGAGGCGGGCAGCTGGCCCGCCTGCGTCCACGTCGTGCCGAGCGTCGCCATGAGGCCGAAGAAGAGGAAGACGAACACCTCGCCGAGGCCCATGTACCCGTAGGGCCGCGATCCGCCCGTGTAGTACCAGGCGGCGATGACGGCGAGGACGCCGGCTGCGAGAAGGCCCCAGGCGCCCGAGACGGCGATGAGGATGAGACCGAGAAGGCCGCCGAGCGCCAGGCTGGCGAAGGCCATGAGCTTGACGGTGCGGGGCTCGACGAGGCCGCCGCCGGTGAGCCGGGGCGGACCTGTGCGGACGTCATCTGTGCCCCGCACCCCATCGGAGTAGTCGTTCGCAAAGTTGACGCCAACCTGGAAGGAGAGCGCCACGCCGGCGGCGAGCAGGGCGCGCGGGATTGAGCCGCTGCCGACCTCGTAGGCGGCACCGGTGCCGATGAGGACGGGTGCGACCGCCGCGGGCAGAGTCCGCAACCGGGCCCCCTCGAGCCAATCCTTGAACGCTGCCACTACCGTCCCTTCCGAATCATCTGTGCAACCAGCCGCCGATCGACTTTACCGGAATCCCGCAGCGGGAGAGCCTCGAGTCCGAGTTCGGCGGCGGAGATCACCTCCTTCGGCGCGTACTCCGCCCCGAGGCGCAGCTTGGCCTGCTTTCGAATCCGCCTCGCATCGGCCCTGCCCTCGGTGACGAGGACAAGACGCTCCCCCCATTCCTCATCGGGCACACCGACCCCGACGGAGGGGGTGCCGGTGAGTTCGGCGACGAGGTCCTCGAGAAGGGTCGGCATGATCGTGAGGCCGCCCGTCGTGATCGCGTCATCGATCCGCCCGAGCACCGTCAAACGGTCCGTGATCTCGCCGGCGTCGTTTGTGACGAAGCGACCATCGAATGAGGCCTGTCCCGCGTACCCGAGTGCGACGACGGGGCCCTCGATGATGATCCGTCCCTCCTCGAGGGCGATCGTCGTCTCCCCGATCGGCCGGCCGTCATAGACGCAGCCGCCGCATGTCTCGGTCATGCCATACGTCGTCACGAGGCGCAGGCCGCGCTCGCGGCTCTCGGCGAGGAGGGCGGCCGGGGTCGCCTGCCCGCCCACGAGGATCCGGTCGACACTCGTGAGGGCCTCACAGAGTGCGGGATCGGCGAGGACGCGCCGCAGCTGGGTCGGGACGAGGGAGAGATAGCACCTGCCATCTGGAACGGGATTGCCCACGGTGTAGGGAAGCGGCTCGAGTCCCGCGAGGACCGAGCGGAGAACCGTCTGCAGGCCGGCGATGTGGTGGACGGGCAGGGAGGCGAGCCAGCGCCCGTGACCGCCGAGCGCCTCGGCCGTGGCCTCGGCCGAGGCGATGATCGAGGGCCAGCCGATCTCGACGAGGCTGCCCGTGCCCGTCGACGATCCGGAGGTGCGCAGGAGGAACGCGGTGCCGGGGCGGGATTCCACCTGCTGAACATCCGTCTGCCCCGGGGCGACGAGCATGATCGGCTCGGGCAGGAGTCCCGCGCGGTGGTCGGCCAGCGACCGGGTCGCGGCCTGGGCGAGTGCGTGAATACTGTCGGGGTCGGTGCCCCCTTCGAGGATCATGCGTAGTAGGGGAACGCCGACCAGTCGGGGTCCCTCTTCTCAAGGAAGGAGTCGCGACCCTCGGCAGCCTCGTCGGTCATGTAGGCGAGTCTCGTGGCCTCGCCCGCAAAGACCTGCTGGCCCGCGAGCCCGTCATCGGCCAGGTTGAAGGCGAACTTCAGCATCCGAATCGCCTGCGGCGACTTCGACGTCACGATCTGTGCATACTCCCAGGCCTTCTCCTCGAGCTGATCGTGGGGGACCGCCTCGTTGACGACGCCCCACGCCGCGGCGTCCTGCGCCGAGTACTCGCGGGCGAGGAGGAAGATCTCGCGGGCACGCTTGTCACCCGCCTGACGGGCGAGCAGAGCTGAGCCGTAGCCGCCGTCGAAGGAGCCGACGTTCGCATCCGTCTGCTTGAAGCGGCCGTGTTCGATCGATGCGATCGACAGGTCGCAGACAACATTGAGCGAGTGGCCGCCGCCCGCCGCCCATCCCGAGACGGCGGCGATGACAACCTTCGGCATGGTGCGGATGAGGCGCTGGACCTCGAGGATGTGGAGGCGGCCCGCCTTGGCGGGATTGATCGTGTCACGGGTTCTCGCGTGCTCATCGGGGGTCTCCCCGCCGTCGTAGCGATAGCCGTCTTTTCCGCGGATCCGCTGATCGCCGCCCGAGCAGAACGCCCACCCGCCATCCTTCGGCGAGGGCCCGTTGCCGGTGAGGATGATCGCGCCCACGTCCGGGGTGAGCCGGGCATGGTCGAGCACGCGGTAGAGCTCATCGACCGTCTCGGGGCGGAAGGCGTTGCGCACCTCGGGCCGGGCGAAGGCGATCCGGACCACCGGCAGGTCGGTCTCGGACACGATCGTGTCGCCCTCGAACTCGCGCCGTACACCGCGGTGGTAGGTGATGTCGGTCAGCTGGAAGCCGTCGACGTCGCGCCACCGCCTCGGATCGAAGGTCTCGGATACGGACACGGGAAGTGAAAGCGTCATGGCGCTATTGTGCCACTTCGCTAGTCTTAGCTCATGCGTGCCGCAAGCCTCCCCCTGCCCTGGCGGGTCTACCGAACCCGCCTGACCACCCGCTTCCGCGGGCTCGACCATCGCGATGGTGTGCTCATCCAGGGTCCGGCGGGGTGGGCCGAGGTCTCGCCATTCTGGGACTATGACATCCCCGAGTCCGCGCCCTGGCTCGCCGCCGCCCTCGAGGCCGCCTACCTTGGGTATCCCACCCCCGTCCGGAGTGCCGTGCCCGTCAATGTGACCGTTCCCGCGACGAGCCCGGATCGTGCCCGCGAGATCATCGCCCGCCGGGGCGGCTGCGAGACCGCCAAGGTCAAGGTCGCAGAGAAGGGCCAGACCCTCGACGACGACCTCGACAGGATCGCGGCCGTGCGCGAGTCGTTCGGTGGCAGGATCAGGGTGGACGCCAATGCTGGGTGGGATGTCGACACCGCGATCCGTGCCATCCCGCTGCTCGACAAGGCCGCCCGCGGGCTTGAGTACGTCGAGCAGCCCGTCGCCTCGGTCGAGGACCTCGCGACGGTCCGCGCCGCCGTCAATGTGCCCATCGCCGCGGACGAATCGATCCGCCGCGCGGAGGACCCCTACAGGGTCGCCGAACAGGACGCGGCCGACCTCATCATCTGCAAGGTCCAGCCGCTCGGCGGCGTCCGTGCCTGCCTGCGGCTCGCAGCCGACATCGGCCTGCCCGTCGTCGTCTCCTCCGCGCTCGAATCCTCCGTCGGTATCGCCGCCGGCGTCGCGCTCGCGGCCAGCCTGCCCACCCTCGACCATGCCTGTGGCCTGGCGACCGTCCAGCTGTTCGACCGGGACGTGGCGAGCGAGAGCCTCGTGCCCACCGATGGCAGCCTGCCGGTCCGCCGGGTCGAGCCGGACACCGTCCCACCCGGGGATGCGGAGTTGGAGGAGCGCTGGGCTGAGAGGCTTTCGGCCATGTGGGACCATCTCGCCGCGACCCGGGACATCGGCGAGCTGACCGGGGGTGTGCTGTGAGCTCCCAGGCGGGCGCCGCCGCCGTCCTGCGCGCGCTCCTCGGCATCGGCGTGCGCCGCTTCGTCCTCTGCCCCGGCTCCCGATCAGCGCCGCTCGCATACGCGCTGCGAGAGCTCGAGATGCTCGACGCGATCACCCTCCACGTCGAGACGGACGAGCGGGTCGCCGGCTTCGTCGCGCTCGGCCTCGGCCGAGCATCGGGTGAGCCGGCGGCCGTCGTCACGACATCGGGCTCGGCCGTCGCCAATCTCCACCCGGCCGTTATCGAGGCCTACCATTCCGGCATTCCCCTCATCGCACTGACCGCCGATCGTCCGGTCCGCATGAGGGGGAGTGGCGCGAACCAGACGACGGACCAGGTGGGACTGCTCGGCCCGGGCCTCGTCGGCGAGATCGACATCTCGGCGGAGGATGCCGCCGACCGGCCCCACCTGCTCGACGCGGTGCTCGACGAGGTCCGTCGCGGCCCCATCCATATCAACCTCTCCTTCGAAGACCCGCTCACCCCCGATGGTCCGTCGTTCACCGCCGCGCCGACCATCCCGTCCTTCACGGTGCCGATGGAGGAGCTGGAGCGAGAAGCACTCGACGATCGACCGACCATCATCGTGGCCGGTCCAGGTGCGCCCATCGATGAGCTATTAGGCAGGAGCGGCTCCGCGGGCGTACCGATCCTCGCCGAACCGGCCGCAGTCCAGCGCGGGCTGCCCGGCGCGATCCCCGCGGGGCGAATCGTTCTCGGGCACGTCGATTCCGAGATCGAGCGCGTCATCATCGTCGGTCATCCGACGCTCTCCCGCCCCATCACCCGCCTCATCTCTCGGACCGATATCGAAGTCCTCTCGGTCCGCACCGAGCCGGTGCCCACCGACCCGGGCCGGGTGGCCCGCATCCTCGAGGCCTTCCCGAAGATCGAACCGCAGGAGGAATGGCTCGCCCGATGGCAGCGGGCCGGGGCCGCGGCCCACGCCGCTGGCCGCGAGGCGCTCGGCGATGATCTGGATGCACTGACGGCGAGCGCCGCCATCGCCGACTCCGGCGGGGACTGGTTCCTCGGAGCCTCCAACATCATCCGCGACGTCGACCTGCTCGCCGGTTATCCGCAGGCTCGGTTCCATGCGAGCAGGGGACTGGCCGGCATCGACGGGTCAGTCTCGACGGCCCGGGGCATGGCCCAGATCATCCCGGGCATGAAGGCCGCGGTCGGCGACCTCACCTTCATCCACGACCTCGGCGGTCTTGTGCTCACGCGCGGTCAGGAGGAGCCACCGATCGATGTCATCGTCCTCGACGATGGCGGGGGTGGGATCTTCGCGACCCTCGAGCACGGTGCGCCGCAGCACGAGCAGTACTTCGACCGGGTGTTCCGCACCGCGAAGAGCATCGACATCATCGCGGCCGCGAGAGCCCTCGGGTGGACCGGGGTTGATGTCCACTCCCTCGATGAGCTGATGGACATCCTCGCCGAGCCGGCCGCGCGCCGTGTGATTCGCGTCGCCTGCGAGAGGCCCGTTGACGAGGTGCGCCATCGTCGCGACCGCGTGGCGCGGGCCATGTCCCACGCCGCGGAGCGAGCGGCCGGCTGAGGCTCCAGGCGGCGCACAGATTTCCTGAAGTGATTTAGCAGAACTGGGGAGTTGACTGACCCCATCGAAGAAAGGACCACCAGTGACGAGCAACGGACCGGGCGGGTGGAGCGCCGATGGGCGAAGCGGAGACGACCAGGAGGACCTGGCCGCGCCGCGGGATCAGATCGAGCGCTCCGGATCGTCGCCCCACGCGCCGGGTGAACACCACGGCCGCTTTATGCCGCCGGCGAGGTCAGAGGGCCAGACGGCGACGTCCGATCATGCGCCCGAATGGGGTGGACGCGCCACCGGTCGCCAAGACGATGCAGCCGGTCGCCAGGACGACGCCACCGGTCGCCAGGACGATCCGACGAGTCGATTCGGCGTGCCTGGACAGCCGACCGACGAGACCAGGCGAGCGGCTTCTCGGCCGGCCCCACAGGCCTCGGCTCCCACGTCCCGTGGGCCGGTCCCGTCCGCAGGGCACAGCGCGTGGTCACCACACGGCGCCACGGCGTCCGCTGGGCACACACCGTCCGCAGGCCAGGGAGCTGCACCCGGTACGGTGCCGCCCACAGCGGGGCCGGCGATGTCGGCGCAGCAGGCGAACCGCTACTCCGATCGGCCGGGAGCCCGGCCCGGCTACTCTCCCACAGCAACGGGTGCCTACCCCGCAGAACCGCGGCGCGGGCGTCGGGGTGCCGGCGCGGGTACGGTTGCGCTGGCCGCCCTCGTCGCCGCACTGCTCGGCGGCGCCGGCGGCGCCGGTATCGTCTACGGGCTCATCGAGCCCACGGGTGAGCAGGCGACCGTGCGGCAGTCGACTGAGGTCCGGACCATCGCCTCCGACGGAGCGGTCAACTGGGCGGCCGTCGCGGAGGAGGTGCGACCGTCGGTCGTCGCCATTGAGTCGATGACGGATACGGCCGGATCGACCGGCTCCGGCGTCATCATCGACGGTGAGGGTCGCATCATCACGAACCACCATGTCATCGCGGGTGCGCGGCAGATTCTCGTCACCCTCTCGAACGGCACGATCATTGAGGCGGACGTCGTCGGCTCCGATGCATCGACCGATATCGCCGTTCTCCAGCTGAGGAGCGTGCCCGACGGACTCTCGCCGGCGAACCTCGGGACGTCGGACAACCTCGTCGTCGGTGAGCCGGTCGTGGCGATCGGCAACCCACTCGGACTGTCCTCGACGGTGACCACCGGCATCATCTCTGCCCTCGACCGTCCGGTCGTCACGCGGGAGGACTCCTCGGCGGATGCGGTCGTGACGAACGCGATCCAGATCGACGCGGCGATCAACCCCGGCAACTCCGGTGGCCCGCTCTTCAACGCGGCCGGAGAGGTCATCGGCATCAACTCATCGATCGCCTCCCTGTCGAATGCGGATGGGGGTACGGCCGGATCGATCGGCCTCGGCTTCGCCATCCCCATCGACCTGGCGAACAGAGTCGCGGTCGACCTCATGGACGACGGCTCGGTTGATCACGCCTTCATCGGCGTGACAACGACGTCGGAGGTCGTTTCGGTGGACGGCAGCAACCAGGTCGCCGCCCGCGTCGTCGAGGTGTCGCCCAACTCGCCCGCATCCCAATTCGGCCTGCAGCCGGGGGACGCGATCCTCTCGATCAACGGCGACCGGCTCGCCTCGAACACGGCGCTCACCGGGTTCGTGCGGCAGTACGCGCCGGGCGAGACCGTCGTCCTGGAGATTGCCCGCAACGGTGACGTCTCGGAGATCGAGCTCGTCCTCGGACGGCGCGGCTAGAAAGCCTGGTGCCGCGGCTGGGGTGCCGTCACCTCACGTCAGCCGCGGCACCCGGAGTCGACGAGCTCTGACGAGACCAACCCTGTCCCGCGGCGATTACGCGGTGGGCCGGCTGAAGGCGTGGAGCACGGCGGAGAACTTCGCCTCGGTCTCGGCGAGCTCCTGTTGGGGAACGGATCGGTCCATGACGCCGCCACCCGCGAGGGCGCGGGCACGGTGCGGGTCCGTCGGGTCGATCTGTGCGCATCGGAGCGCGAGCGCCCAATCGCTGTTGCCCGCCGCATCCATCCACCCGACCGGCGCGGCGTAGCGGCCCCGGTCGAGCCCTTCGATCCGAGCGATGACATCGAGGGCGAGATCCGTCGGTGTGCCGCCGACCGCCGCGGTTGGGTGCATAGCGCCTGCGGCGGTGAGACCCGTCCACCCCGGTGCGAGATCCGCCTCGAAATCGGTCGACAGATGGACGACATTCGGCAGGTGAAGAATTGTAGGGCCGTCGGCCCGGACCGGGCCCGACGCCTGGAGGTCGATGGCGTGGAGGACGGAATCGGAGGCGTAGCGGTGCTCCGCGATGTCCTTCGCGGACGAGCGCAGCGCATATTCGGCGGCCTCGTGGCCGCCCGTCGTCGGCCACGACCCTGCGAGCACCCGTGTCTTGAGGTGGCCGCCGCGCACCGACGCGAGCATCTCCGGAGTCGCTCCGGTCAGGCCGTCGATGCAGAACGTCCAACAGGATGGGAAGGCGCTGGCCAGCCGAGCCGTGAGGAGTCGCTCGTCCATGGGCCTCTCGGAGACGATGGCGATGTCGCGGGCGAGGACGACCTTCTTGATATCACCGTCGGCGAGGATCTCGACCGTCTCGGCGACGGCGTCGATGAAGCGGTCCTCGTCAACCTCGCCGGGGCCCCAGACGACCCGCCCGAAATCGGCGATCGGCTCCGGCTCCTCGATCTCGTCCGACTGGGCGGTGTCCTCGGCGGGGGAGATGAGGGTCTCCCAGGCGCCGTGCTCGTTCCAGCCGCGGATCCGGGCGGGGATGGTGAGCGTCGAGGCGTCGGCTGATTCATCGGAGAAGGAGAAGGTGCCGAAGGCGGCGAGCCCGGTGCCGGGGCTCTGCACGGTGTCATCGATCGTCGATGCGGCCGCGAGGGAGTCGAACCACTCCTGTGCCTGGCGGAAACGGTCGGGACCGGAGAAGGTCTGGGACGCTGCCAGGCCCCAGCCGACCATGCCCCCGCCGTGGCCGACCCAGATCATATTGCCGCGTGGCTGCGGAACATCGCCGGGGCTTGGGCGGCGCTCGGCGGGCCGGGTGACGGCGCGAAGTGAAGTCATGACGGGCACGGTTAAGAAGCTTACTGCTATGGGTCCATAATGGACACATGAGTCGAGCCACCCTGAAGAAAGATCCGCGCGATGTCGCGGGCATGTTTGACGACGTCGCCAAGCGGTATGACATCACGAACACCGTCCTCAGCCTCGGACAGGTCTATGTCTGGCGGGCGGCGGTCCGTGAGGCCCTCCGCATCACCCCGGGGATGAGGGTCCTCGACATCGCGGCCGGCACGGGGACGTCCTCGGCCTCCTACGCGGAGGCGGGCGCCGACGTCGTGGCGCTCGACTTCTCGATCGGCATGGTCGAGGTCGGCAAGGAGCGGATGCCGGAAATGGAGTTCATCGCCGGCGACGCGACCGCCCTTCCGTTCGCGGACAACACGTTCGACGCGGCGACGATCTCCTACGGGCTGCGCAACGTCCACGATCCCGATCTTGCGCTGCGGGAGATGCTGCGGGTGGTCCGCCCCGGCGGCACTCTTGTTGTCTGTGAGTTCTCGACTCCGACGTGGCGACCGTTCCGCGAGGTGTACAACTTCTATCTCGGCACGGTCATGCCGGCCATCTCCTCCGTCGTCTCCTCCGATGCCGAGGCCTACAGCTATCTCATGGAGTCGATCCTCGACTGGCCGAACCAGAAGGACTTCGCGGCGAGGATCCAGCGGGCGGGCTGGCGCAGCGTTGAATATCGGAATCTCAGTGGCGGTATTGTCGCCGTCCACCGCGCCACGAAGCCGGACACACAGGACACAACGAATTAGACAACGGCGGGCTTCTGTAAAGAAACACACCCGTCATTGTTTCCCGGGAAAAATACGCTGATAGGATAACGCGGATGGTGAAAGGACAAGAGTGGATCAGATGAGGCTTGACGAGATGGCAGACGTGATCGTCGTAGGCGCCGGTCCAGGCGGCTCAGCCACCGCTCACTATCTCGCCCAGACGGGACTGACGGTGATCGTCCTCGAGAAGGGCACCTTCCCCCGCGACAAGATCTGCGGCGACGGACTCACTCCGCGCGCAGTCGCCGAGATCATCCGAATGGGCATCAACACCGACGGCTGGATCCGCAACTATTCTCTCGTCGCCCACGGCGGCGGTCATAGGATCGAAGTCCCGTGGCCCGAGCTCAACTCGATGCCCAGCTACGGCATGGCCCGCGCACGCGGCCAGTTCGACCACGACCTCGCCAAGCGGGCCGTCGAATCGGGAGCCGACCTGCGCGAGGGGATGACGGTCACGGGCCCGATCATCCACGAGCGCTCCGGCCGCGTCATCGGCGTTGAAGCTCGCCCGAAGGGCGCCGACCGCAAGGCCCCGCCCCTGCGGTTCCTCGCACCCGTCGTCGTCGACGCGGGCGGCGTCTCAGCCCGGCTCGCGACCTCGGTCGGCAGGGAGAAGATCGTCAACCGTCCGATGGGCGTGGCCACACGCACCTACTTCAGGTCACCGCGCGCGGACGAGCCCATCATGGAATCGCACCTCGAGCTGTGGGATGGCGAACCGGGCCGCTCGAACCTCATGCCGGGCTACGGCTGGGTGTTCCCGCTCGGGGAGGGCCTCGTCAACGTCGGCCTCGGCTCCCTCTCGTCGACGGCGAAGCCGACCGGCATCGACTACCGCCGGCTCTTCGACACGTGGATGTCGAACGTCCCCGAGGAGTGGGGCTTCACGCCCGAGAACCAGGTCGGCCAGGTCAGGGGAGCGGCGCTTCCCATGGCATTCAACCGCGGCCCCCACTACGGCAACGGGCTCCTGCTCGTCGGCGACGCGGGCGGCATGGTCTCCCCGTTCAACGGCGAGGGCATCGCCTACGCCATGCAGTCGGGACGCCTCGCCGCGGACTTCATCGCCCAAGCGCTCGCCCGCCGCACCCTCGGCCAGCAGGACCGCGTCCTGCGGCAGTACCAGGAGGAGCTGCGCTCGGAGCTCGGCGGGTACTACACGCTCGGCCGGATCTTCGCCTCTCTCATCGAGAAGCCCGAGATCATGCACCTGTGCGTGCACTACGGACTGCCCCGCCCCACCCTCATGCGTCTCGTCATGAAGCTGCTCTCGGACGGCTATGACCGCAGGGATGGCGACTGGATGGACAGGCTCATCACCGCGCTGACGAAGGCGGTGCCGTCCGCGTGACCGCCCAGACACCGAGGCGCGCCTCGGGCGCCAAAAAATACGACTACGCTGGAACTGTGAATTTTGCAGGCGCGCTGTGCCTGCGGGTTTTCTGCTCGATGGAGGCGAAATGAACCCCTATACACCGCTGCTCCTCATGATCGCGATTGCGGCTGTGGTTGCCGTGCTCGGTCTCGTCGGGACCGGCTTCCTCGGCCCCAAGAGGTACAACCGCGTCAAGCTGGAGAATTACGAGTGCGGCGTCGAGGCCACACCGAACGCGGGCTCTGCCGGTCGCTTCCCGATCAAGTACTACCTGACCGCGATGACTTTCATCATCTTCGACATCGAAGTGGTGTTCCTGTACCCCTGGGCGGTGTCGTTCGAGAGACTGGGAGCTTTCGGGCTCATCGCCGTACTCACATTTGTTTTCCTGATCACCGTGCCCTTCGTCTACGAATGGCGCCGCGGCGGCCTGGAATGGGACTGAGGAGATAGACCATGGCACATGACGACGATGCATCCCCCGGCATCATGCTCACCACCCTCGAGGCGGTCGCCGGATGGGGTCGCTCGAGTTCCCAGTGGCCCGTCACGATGGGCCTCGCCTGCTGCGCCATCGAGATGATGGCCGCGGGCACGCCCCGCTTCGACATGGCGCGCTTCGGCCTCGAGGTGTTCCGCGCCTCGCCCCGCCACGCCGACCTCATGATCGTCTCCGGCCGCGTCAGCCAGCGCATGGCCCCGGTCGTCCGCAACATCTATGACCAGATGGCCGACCCCAAGTGGGTCATCTCTATGGGTGTCTGCGCCTCCTCGGGCGGCATGTTCAACAACTACGCGATCGTCCAGGGCGTCGACCACATCGTGCCCGTCGACATCTATCTGCCCGGCTGCCCGCCGCGCCCCGAGATGCTCATCAACTCCGTCCTCGAGCTGCGCAAGCTCATCCGGGACGAGAAGTTCTTCGGCCACAGGAAGGCCATCGCCCGCCGCGCCGAGCAGGCCGCGCTTGCGGCGACACCGACGCACGAGATGAAGGGACTGCTCCCGTGACCGACAACAGCGAGCTCGCCCGGGGATCGCGCCCCAAGCTCGACATCGTCCACGCCGATCACGCGATGTGGGGTGTCGAGGGCTCCGGCGACACGTCCGGCTTCGACACGTTCCGCCGGACCGTGACGATCGCGCCGCCCGCGGTGCGCCCCTACGGCTCCTGGTACGATGAGGCCGTCGACATCCTCATCGAGCTCCTCACGGCCGAGGGTCTCAACCCCGATGAGGTCATCGAGAAGGTCGTCGTCGACCGCGGCGAACTCATCCTCTTCATCGTCCGCGAGCACTCGCCCACCGTTGCGAAGATGCTGCGCGACGATCAGGACCTGCGCTTCGAGCTGTGCCTCGGCACGTCCGCCGTCCACTACCCGGCGGACAAGGGTCGTGAGCTGCACGCGCACACAGCGCTCTTCTCCATCACCCATAACCGCCAGATCTCCATCGAGGTCGTCGCCCCCGACGTGGATCCGCACATGCCGTCCCTCGTGGGCGTCTACCCCGGCAACGACTGGCACGAGCGGGAGGCGTGGGACCTCATGGGCATCGTCTTCGATGACCACCCGGGCCTCACCCGCAGCGCCATGCCCGATGACTGGGTGGGTCACCCCCAGCGCAAGGACTACCCGCTCGGCGGCATTCCCGTCGAATACAAGGGCGCGGTCATCCCGCCGCCGGATACCCGGAGGAGCTACAACTGATGTCAACGACAGAATCCCGGTTCTACGCCACCCCCGGCGCAACCGATGAGGAGATGAACGCCGCTCCTCAGCATCACGCCTCCGGCGGCGACTGGTCCGACCTGAGTGCCGAGGCCGAGCGCCTCGGCGAGGAGCGGATCCTCGTCAACATGGGCCCCGTCCACCCCTCGACGCACGGCGTCTTCCGCCTGCTGCTCGAGCTCGACGGTGAGTATGTGCGCGAGCTCCGCTCGTCGACCGGCTACCTCCACACCGGCATCGAGAAGAACATGGAGTACCGCAACTGGGTCCAGGGCGTTGCCTTCTGCACGCGCATGGACTATGTCGCACCGTTCTTCCAGGAGGTCGGCTACGCCCTCGCCATCGAGAAGCTGCTCGGCGTCACCGATCAGATTCCGCGCAGGGCGAGCCAGATCCGCGTCCTTCTCATGGAGCTCAACCGGATCGCCTCGCACCTCGTCGCCATCGGCTCAGCCAACAACGAGCTCGGCGCGACGACGATGATGACGCTGGCGTTCCGCGCCCGTGAGGATATCCTCCGCATCTTCGAGCGGATCACCGGCCTGCGCATGAACCACAGTTACGTGCGCCCGGGCGGCCTGCCCGACGACCTGCCGGACGGCACGATCGACTACATCCGCGAACTCCTGCCGAACGTCCGCGCGACGATCTCGGAGATGCAGGACGTCGTCGTCCAGAATCCGATCTTCAAGGCCCGCCACGTCGACATCGCCACCCTCTCGGTGCCCGCGATGATCGCCCTCGGGATGACCGGCCCGAACCTGCGTGCCGGAGGCCTGCCCTTCGACCTGCGCAAGTCCCAGCCCTACTGCGGCTACGAGAACTACGAGTTCAATGTCCCCGTGCTCGACAAGTCCGATGCGTACAACCGTGCGGCCATTCGCTTCGCGGAGGCCTACGAGTCGCTCCACATCGTCTACCAGGTCCTCGAGGATCTCGAGGAGTCCGAGGGCGAGCCGGTCATGATCGACGACCCGAAGATTGCGTGGCCGTCGAAGATGACGATCGGCAACGATGGTCAGGGCCAGTCGTTCGAGCACATCAAGGAGATCATGAACGACTCCATGGAGTCGCTCATCCACCACTTCAAGCTCGTGACCGAGGGCTTCCCCGTCCCGGCCGGCCAGGTCTATCAGCTGGTCGAGCATGCCAAGGGCACGCTCGGCGTCCACCTGGTCTCGTCCGGCGGCACCCGCCCGTACCGGGCGCACTTCCGCGACCCCGGCTTCTCCAACCTGCAGACGCTCGGCATGATGAGCGAGGGCGGCATGCTCTCGGACGTCATCATCGCCCTGGCTTCTATCGACCCCGTGATGGGAGGCGTTGATCGCTGATGTCCGACTCGTACACAGCGGAGGCCGAGGCGCGGCTCCGCGATGACATGGCCCAGATCATTGCGAGGTACCCCGGTGCCCGCTCTGCTCTCATGCCGATGCTCCATCTCATCCAGGCGGAGGACGGCTACGTCTCGCCGCGGGGCATCGCCGTCTGCGCCGACGTGCTCAACCTGACCCGCGCGGAGGTCTCGGCCGTCGCGACGTTCTACTCCCAGTACCGCCGCCGCCCCAATGGGGAGTACAACGTCGGAGTGTGCACGAACGCCCTCTGCGGCGTCATGGGCGGAGAGATCATCTGGGATCGCCTGTCCGACCACCTCGGCATCGGTCATGACCAGACCACAGCGGACGGCCGCATCACGCTCGAGCAGCTCGAGTGCAACGCCGCCTGCGACTACGCACCGGTCATCATGGTCAACTGGGAGTTCTTCGACAACCAGACCCCGACCTCGGCGATCGAGCTCGTCGACAGGATCACGGCAGGCGAGGATGTTCATCCCACCCGCGGCGCCGACAAGGTCCACACATTCAAGGAGATCTCGCGCGTGCTCGCGGGATTCGAGGACGGCCACGTCGATGAGGGGCCCGCTGGCGGGCCCGCCTCGATGGTCGGCCTCCGGTACGCCCGCGAGCGCGGCTGGACCGCACCGCAGACTGTTGGGGAGGAATAGAGATGTCGCCATCTGATTCGACCGCGCTGACCCCGGTCATCTCGAACACGTGGGATGCTCCGCAGCCCTGGAAGCTCGAGACCTACAGGAACAGCGGCGGCTACGAGGCCCTCGACAAGGCCTGGAGATTCGCCGACGGCGAGCTCACCAACCTTGTCAAGGAATCCGGACTGCGAGGACGAGGCGGAGCGGGCTTCCCGACCGGACTCAAGTGGTCCTTCCTTCCGGCGCCGGACGGCGGACCCCGCTACCTCGTCGTCAACGCCGACGAGTCTGAGCCGGGCACGTGCAAGGACATCCCCGTCCTCATGGCGAACCCCCATGCCCTCATCGAGGGCATGGCGATCTGCCTCAAGGCGATCGGCGGCCACCACGGCTTCGTCTACCTGCGCGGTGAGGTCGTCCACGTCTACCGCCGGCTCATGGCGGCCGTGCGCGAGGCCTACGATGCTGGTCTGCTCGGCAAGGGCCTCGGCCCGAACGGCGACTACGACATCGACATCACGGTCCACGCCGGTGCGGGCGCCTACATCTGCGGCGAGGAGACCGCGCTCCTCGACTCGCTCGAGGGACTGCGCGGACAGCCGCGCCTCAAGCCCCCGTTCCCGGCCGTCAAGGGTTACCTGGCGCGGCCGACGGTCGTCAACAACGTTGAGACGATCGCCTCCGTCCCCGGAATCATCAAGAACGGTGCGGACTGGTTCGCCGGCATGGGCACGGAGCGCTCGAAGGGCCACGGCTTCTTCTCCCTGTCTGGCCATGTCAAGAACCCCGGCCAGTACGAGGCTCCGTTCGGCATCACCATGCGCGAGCTGCTGGAGATGGCGGGTGGCGTCCGCGAGGGCCACGAGCTGAAGTTCTGGACCCCGGGCGGATCCTCGACCGCGATCCTCGGCCCCGAGGCGCTCGACGTGCCGCTCGGATATGAGGAGGTCGTCGGCGCCGGTTCCATGCTCGCGACCCGCGCGCTGCAGGTCTTCGACGAGACGACCTCCGTCGTCCGCGTCGTCCGGGCCTGGACCGACTTCTACCAGCACGAGTCGTGCGGCAAGTGCACCCCGTGCCGAGAGGGCACGTTCTGGATGCGCCAGGTCATGCACCGCCTCGAGGCGGGTAAGGGTCTGCCGACCGATATCGACATGCTCAACGAGATCGCCGGCAACATCGCGGGCCGCTCGTTCTGCGCCCTCGGCGACGCGTCCGCCGTTCCGATCCAGTCGGGAATCGCTCTGTTCCGCGAGGAGTTCGAGCAGGGCGTCCACACGCCCGCCTGGGAGCTCTTCCCGTACGAAAAGTCCGCACTCTTCACCGAAGTAGGTGTCTCATGACAGCGACTGAAACCGACCTCGTCCCCATCAAGGTCGACGGCCAGGACGTTGCCGTGCCGCAGGGCACGCTCATCATCCGCGCAGCCGAGCAGCTCGGCATCCGGATCCCGAGGTTCTGCGACCATCCGCTCCTCAAGCCCGCCGGCGCCTGCCGCCAGTGCCTCGTCGAGGTTGCACGCCCGGGCCGGGACGGCACCCTCGCGAAGGGTCCGAAGCCCGTCGCCTCCTGCTCCGAGGCGGTCAGCCCGGGTATGGAGGTCTACACCCAGAAGTCCTCCGAGGTCGCCGATAAGGCGCAGTCGGGGATTATGGAGTTCCTCCTCATCAACCACCCGCTCGACTGCCCGGTCTGTGACAAGGGCGGCGAATGCCCGCTCCAGAACCAGGCGATGTCGGACGGCCGGGGCAAGTCCCGCTTCACGGACATCAAGCGGACCTTCCCGAAGCCGATCAAGCTGTCATCGCAGATCCTGCTCGACCGCGATCGCTGCATCCTCTGCCAACGCTGCACGCGCTTCCAGTCAGAGATCGCCGGTGACCCGTTCATTCAGCTCCAGGGCCGCTCGGGCGGCAGCCCCTCGTACGAGGTGCATGGACTCCACGGCTCGCAGGTCGGCAACTTCGATGCCGGCATCCTCGGCTTCGCCGACGGCAGCGGCGTCGAAGAACCGGTCGGCACCTTCGAGACGGTGGGGCCCACGGGCGACGCCGCTCTCATGGTCGGCATGAAGCCGGGCCCGATCGATCCGGCCGAGATGGATGAGTCGGGCAGGCCCTTCTCCTCCTACTTCTCCGGCAACACGATTCAGATCTGTCCGGTCGGCGCCCTCACCTCGGCGGCGTACCGCTTCCGGGCCCGGCCCTTCGACCTCGTGTCCGTCCCCTCGGTGACCGAGCACGACGCCTCCGGGTCCGAGATCCGCGTCGACTTCCGCCGCGGCACCGTCGTCCGCCGCCTCGCCGGAAACGACCCCGAGGTCAACGAGGAGTGGATCACCGATAAGGACCGCTTCGCGTTCCGCTGGCAGCAGGGCGAGGATCGCCTCACCGTGCCGCTGGTCCGCGATGAGGACGGCAGCCTCGTCCCCACCTCGTGGGCCGATGCAATGGATGTTGCGGCGCGCGGCCTCGAGGCCGCGGAGCAGACGGGCATCCTCACCGGCGGCCGACTGCCGCTCGAGGATGCGTACGCCTACTCGAAGTTCGCCCGCACGGTCCTCGGCACGAACAGCATCGACTTCCGCACCCGGGCGTCGAGCGAGGAGGAGGACGCGTTCCTCGCCTCCTCGGTCGTCGGCACCGGACTCGGCGTCACCTACTCGGAGATCGAGGCCGCAGCTCACGTCCTTCTCGTCGGCCTTGAGCCGGAGGAGGAGTGCGGATCGATCTTCCTTCGTCTGCGCAAGGGTGTCCTCGCCGGCTCGACCTCCGTGTCGGTGCTGGCCCCGTACGCGACTCGCAGCACGCTGAAGATGGCGGCGACGCTCATCACCGCGGCGCCGGGCACCGAGCCCACGGTCCTCGCGGCCGTCACGTCAGGCTCGACGCAGGAGCACCTCGCGGCACTCCATGACCGCCTCGGCGGCGGTGTCATCCTCGTCGGCGAACGCGCCGCCGAGACACCTGGCACACTGTCCGCGGTCCTCGACCTCGCAGAGCGCACCGGCGCCCGCGTCCAGTGGGTGCCCCGCCGCGCGGGTGACCGCGCAGCGGTCGAGGCCGGAGCGGTCCCGTTCATGCTTCCGGGCGGCCGCCCGGTCGCCAACAGCCAGGCACGAGTCGATGCCGGCGTCGCATGGGACGCGACGGTTCCGGAGTCTGCGGGCCTCGGCACCGAGGGAATGCTCGAGGCGGCGCGGGCCGGCAGGCTCGCCCTCATCACCGGTGGCGTTGAACTCGCCGACCTGCCCCTCGGGGCGGCCGAGGCGCTCGATGCGGCACCGTTCGTCATCTCGCTTGAGGTGCGCCGCTCGGAGATCACCGCCAAGGCGGACGTCGTCTTCCCCGTGGCACCGCCGGTCGAGAAGGGCGGCACCTTCATCAACTGGGAGGGTCGCGAGCGGCCCTTCGGCCAGGTGCTCACCTCGACCGCTCTGACGGACCGTCAGGTCCTCGTCGAGCTCGCGGAGGAGATGGGCACCGATCTCGGTCTGCTCACTCTGGCCGATGTCCACGCTGAGTACCGCGAGTTCGCGGAGTGGGATGGGGCCCGCATCGAGCGGCCCCGTGTCGCCGCCGAACCCGTCCCCGCTCCGGCGGAGGGCGAGGCGGTGCTCGCGACATGGAATCTCATGATCGATGACGGCAGGCTTCAGGACTTCGAGTCCCACCTCGCCGGAACCGCCCACCGCTCGGTCGCGCGCGTCTCGCCCGGCACCGCTGAATCCCTCGGGCTGGGGGACCGCGTCACGGTGACCGGCCCGCGCGGCTCGGTCACGCTGCCGGTCGTCCTGTCGCACATGCCTGACCGGGTCGTGTGGCTCCCGAAGAAATCCCCGGGCTGCCATGTGGCGGACCTGGGCGCCCAGCCGGGCGGCATCGTGTCTCTCACGGCGGAGGTCCAGTAATGTTCACGCTTCCCACGGAAATGGCACAGCCGGTGGCCGATTTCTCCCAGGACACCTGGTGGATCTGGCTCATCAAGGCCGTCTTCATCGTCCTGTTCCTCATCCTCTCCGTCATCCTCGCCCTCTGGGTCGAGCGTCGCGGACTCGGCCGGATGCAGACGCGTCTCGGCCCGAACGTCACGGGCTTCATGGGCTTCGGGCAGGCATTCGCCGACGCCATCAAGCTCATGATCAAGGAGGACTTCTGGCTCAAGGGTGCTGACCGGGTCATCTACTTCCTCGCCCCGGTCATCGCCGCCACGTGCGCGTTCTCGATCTTCGCGGTCATGCCGTTCGGCCCGCAGGTGTCGATGTTCGGCATCGAGACGCCGCTCCAGCTCACGGACTCCTCGGTCGCGATGCTCTATGTCCTCGCGATCGCCGCGCTCGGCGTGTACGGGCTCGTCCTCGGCGGATGGGCCGCCAACTCGACCTACCCGCTGCTCGGCTCGGTCCGAAGCGCCGCCCAGGTCATCTCCTACGAACTCGGCATGGGCATCTCGCTCGCCTCGGTCTTCCTCATCGCCGGCACGATGTCGACGTCGTCGCTCGTCGACAGCCAGACCAGCCTGTGGCACGTGTTCATCGCGCTTCCCGCCTTCATCACGTACTTCATCTCCATGGTTGGCGAGGTCAACCGACTGCCCTTCGACCTCCCCGAGGCCGAGGGTGAGCTGGTCGCCGGCCACACGACCGAGTACTCGTCGATGAAGTTCGCATGGTTCTATCTGTCCGAGTACATCAACATGATCAACGTGTCGGCAGTGGCGACGGTCGTCTTCCTCGGCGGCTGGCGCGCCCCGTGGCCGCTGTCCGCCATCAACGATGGCATGTTCAACGAGGGCTGGTGGCCCATGCTCTGGTTCATCGCCAAGGTCTGGTTCTTCATGTTCCTCATGGTCTGGATCCGCGGCACGCTGCTGCGCATGCGCTACGACCATTTCATGAAGCTCGGCTGGAAGGTCCTCATCCCGGTCGCGCTCGGCTGGCTCGTCGCCGTCGCCGTCATTCAGGGAATCGGCTCCTTCACCGACATCGACACCCAGACGATTCTCGTCATCCTCGCGGCGATCTTCCTCGTCATCTTCGCCGTCCTGTGGTTCGTCGACGGCAAGAAGGGCGACGACGGATCGTCGGCCCCGGAGGAGCAGCCGGAGTTCGACGCGTTCGCGGGCGGATTCCCGGTGCCCCCGATGCCGGGGCAGACACTTCCGCCGTCACCGCGCGCCAAGCGTGCCCCCGCCTACTCGTCAACAGCAAAGGAGGCAGGTTCCGATGAGTGACCAGAACTCGAAGCCGGAGCGCCGCCCGATCGACCCGGCACTGTACAGTCCATCGAAGAAGGGCCCGATCGGGAAGTTCTTCGCGCCGGTCGCAGGCTTCGGCGTGACGATCTCGTCGATGTTCCGGCCGGTTGTCACCGAGGAGTACCCGTTCAAGCGGACCCCGACCCAGCCTCGCTTCCATGGCCGTCACCAGCTCAACCGCTACGCGGATGGCCTGGAGCGCTGCATCGGCTGTGAGCTGTGCGCGTGGGCGTGCCCGGCGGACGCGATCTACGTCGAGGCGGGGACCAACACCCCGGACGCGCAGTACTCTCCGGGTGAGCGGTTCGGCGTCGTCTACCAGATCAACTACCTGCGCTGTATCCTCTGCGGACTCTGCATCCAGGCCTGCCCGACGCGGGCGCTGACGATGACGAACGAGTTCGACGACCTCGTGGGGGAGACCCGCGAGTCGCTGATCTTCGACAAACAGGATCTGCTGGCGCCGATGCTGGACGGCATGCTCGCGGCACCCCACCCCATGGTGGAGGGGACCGACGATGACGACTATTACCGCAATGAGATCACGGGTCCGACCCAGGCTCAGATCGACTGGGTCGCGCAGAGGCGCCCGGACGATCCGACGCTGAAGACAGCGCGCCCCGTTGAGGAGGCAGCGAAGTGAATCCGTTCCTGAGCACCGCGATCGATCCGGCCAGCGGTGCCGTATCGACGGGCGAGACGATCCTCTTCTGGGTCATCGCCCCCATCATGGTGGCCCTCGCCCTCGGCCTCCTGTTCGCGAAGAAGGCCGTGTACGCGACCGTGTCGGTCATCTTCGTCATGGTCCTCCTCGCCGTCGTCTACACAGCCCTCGAGGCGCCGTTCCTCGGCGTCGTCCAGGTCATCGTGTACACCGGCGCGATCATGATGCTGTTCCTCTTCGTCCTCATGCTCATCGGCGTCGACTCGTCCGACTCGATCGTCGAGTCGCTGCGCGGCCAGCGGTGGATCGCGGGCCTCGGTGCGCTCGGCATCGTCATCGCGCTGACAGCGGCCGTCGTCGGTTCCGATACGCCGCAGCCGGTCGGCCTCGAGGAGGTCAACGCCGACGCCAACCCTGTTGCGGTCGCCGTCAACATCTTCGGGAGCCACGTTGTTCCCATGCAGCTGACGGGCGCTCTGCTCATCACCGCCGCACTGGGCGCGATGACGCTCACGCACCGCGAGCGGCTGCGGCCCCGCAAGACTCAGCTCGATGTCGCGAACGACAAGATGAAGGCGTTCGCGGAGCAGGGCATCCACCCGGGTCAGCTGCCGAACGCCGGCGTCTACGCCGAATCGAACTCGTCCGCGAACCCGGCGCTCACGGCAGGCGGAAAGCCCGTCGAGGAGTCGGTCTCCCGCATCCTCCGCATCCGCGGCCAGGCCCGCACGGTCGGCGAGATCTCGCCCGCGACCGTCGAGCGGATCGCCCGCGCCTCGGAGACACGCCCGTCGGTCGACGGTCCGACGACGTTCGGTGCGATCGGTCAGGTCGGCCTGCCGGGCATGCCGGGCGAACCCGCCCCCGCAGCCCCCACCCAGTCGACCGAGCTCGATGCTGCCGGCCCTGCATTCTCCGAGGAGGCGCAGTCCGACGAGGTCCCAACGGCTCGGGAGAAGCAGGAAGCCGAAGAGATCAAGCCGGAATCAGCGAAGGAAGAGGGCAGGCAATGAGCCTCATGAACTACGTCATCCTGGCGTTCATCCTGTTTGCGATCGGTGCGGCCGCCGTGCTCACGCGACGCAACTCGATCATCGCGCTCATGGGAGTCGAGCTCATGCTCAACTCGGCCAACCTGTCGCTCGTGACCTTCGCCCGCATGCACGGTGACATCACGGGTCAGACCCTGGCATTCTTCGTCATGGTCGTCGCCGCGGCGGAGGTCGTCATCGGCCTCGCGATCATCGTGTCCATTTTCCGAACCCGCAGGTCCGCGTCGCTCGACGCACCCAACCTGCTGAAGAACTGACGGGGGTAGATTGTGAACGTCAACGCAATCGAGGCGACCGGCAACGTGTCGCTCATCTGGCTCGCAGTGGCCATCCCGCTGGTCTCGGCGGGTGTCCTGCTCGTGCTCGGGCGCAGGGCACGGCCCTGGGGCCACTGGCTCGGCGTCGCGGCCTCGGCCGGCGCCCTCCTCGTCGGCATCATGGCAGCGCTCGAGCTGTTCGGCAGGGGCGCATCGGAGCGGGTCCAGAACGTCACGCTCTACCAGTGGATCCCGGGCACCGACCTCGACGTCGAACTGGGCATGAGGGTCGACCCGCTGTCGATCACCTTCGTCCTGCTCGTCACCTTCGTCGGCACGCTCATCCACATCTACTCCGTCGCCTACATGTCGCACGATCGGGACAGGACGCGATTCTTCGCCTACCTCAATCTCTTCGTCGCGGCGATGCTCCTGCTCGTCCTCGGCAACTCCTACCTTGTTCTGTTCGTCGGCTGGGAAGGCGTGGGCCTCGCGTCCTACCTCCTCATCGGCTTCTGGAACCACGTTCCGGAGTATGCGACGGCGGGTAAGAAGGCGTTCATCATGAACCGTGTCGGTGACATGGGCATGCTGCTCGCGATGATGACGATGTTCGCCTCGTTCGGCACCGTCAGCTTTGACGGTGTCGCGGGCGAGGCGGGTTCGGCCAGCGAGGCGACCCTGACCGCGATCGGCATCTTCCTCCTCATCGGTGCCGCCGGCAAGTCCGCGCAGTTCCCGCTGCAGGCCTGGCTGGGAGATGCGATGGCGGGCCCGACCCCGGTCTCGGCCCTCATCCACGCCGCGACGATGGTCACCGCCGGCGTCTACCTCATGGTCCGCTCGAACTTCATCTACGCGGGCGCCGAGATGGCCCAGCTGCTCGTTGCCATCGTCGGCGTCATCACGCTGATCTTCGGTGCGATTGTCGGCTCCGCCAAGGACGACATGAAGAAGGTCCTCGCGGCCTCGACCATGTCGCAGATCGGCTACATGATGCTGGCCGCGGGCCTCGGCCCGGTTGGTGCCGCGTTCGCGATCTTCCACCTCGTCACCCACGGCTTCTTCAAGGCCGGCCTGTTCCTCGGAGCCGGCTCGGTCATGCACGCCATGAACGACGACGTTGACATGCGACGGTTCGGCGGACTGTGGAAGCACATGAAGATCACGTGGGCGACCTTCGGGCTCGGCTACCTCGCGATCATCGGCTTCCCGTTCCTGTCCGGCTTCTACTCGAAGGACTACATCATCGAGGCCGCATTCGTCGGCGAGGGCTGGCGCCCCTGGGTGTTCGGCACTGCGACGCTCCTCGTCGCCGGGCTCACGGCGTTCTACATGTCGCGCCTGTTCTTCATGGTCTTCCACGGCACGCCCCGCTGGTCGACCGAGGGCCCGGACGCACGTCACCCGCACGAGTCGTCGGCGCTCATGACGATCCCGATGATCATCCTCGCCGTCGGCTCCGTCGGCCTCGGCTGGTTCCTCAATGCGGGCGACAGGTTCGTCACCTTCCTCGAGCCCGTCACGGGCGCAGTCGAGCACCATGACCCGGTCATCCCGATCCCGGTCATCATCGCCCTCACACTCACACTCGTCGCCATCGGAGTCGCGGTCGCGTACGTCATGTTCGTGCGCCGGGACGTCCCCGCGACGGCACCTGCCGCGAACGCTGTCGTCGTCGCGGCTCGGAACGACCTGTATCAGGACACCGTCAATGAGTCCCTCTTCATGCGCCCCGGCCAGTGGCTGACACGCGGCACGGGCGCAGCGGACCGGGGCGTCATCGACGGCATCGTCATGGCGGCTGCGCGGAGCTTCGGCTCCGTCGGCCGCAGCGTCGGAAAGATTCAGAACGGCTATGCGAGGTCGTACGCGGGGCTCATGGCCCTCGGCGTCGTCATCGTCATCGCCCTTGCGCTGCTGGCGCGGATCTGACCGGGACCGGAGGAATAGAGAGTAAATGAATACCTCACAAGCGGCCGCCTTCCCCTGGCTGACTGCCCTGATCCTGGTGCCCTTGGCGGCGGCCATCGTGCTCGCCTTCACCAAGTCGCTCCACCGGCATGCCAAGGCCTACGGCCTGGCCGTGTCGATATTGGTCGCCATCGGCGCGGTCATCGCCTTCGTCACCGAGTTCGATACCGGCAGCGCCGGCACCGTCCAGCTCGCCGAGACGTACTCATGGATGCCGACGATCGGCGTCTCGATCGCCTGGGGCGTGACAGGCATGGGCGCGGTCATGATCGCACTGTCGGTCCTGCTCGTCCCGCTCGTCATCCTCACCGCCGAATCGGACCGCTTCCTGCGTCCCTCGGAGGAGGCGGCGGGTCGGCGCGACGCCGGCTACATCGCCTGGGTGCTCGCTCTTGAAGCGGTCATGATCGCCATCTTCGCGGCGCAGGACGTGTTCCTGTTCTACGTGCTGTTCGAGGCGATGCTCATCCCCGTCTACTTCCTCATCGGCTCGTACGGCGGTCCGAACAGGAAGGCTGCGGCGCTCAAGTTCCTCCTCTACTCGCTCGCGGGTGGCCTCATCATGCTCGTCGGCGTCGTCGCGGTCTACGTGGCGGGCCCGGGCGGACCGGAGGGCTTCCTCATCGCCAACCTGGCAGGTGCGGTCACCGGCTCGCAGACGGCGCAGATGCTCATGTTCCTCTCGTTCTTCATCGCGTTCGCGGTGAAGGCTCCGATGTTCCCGGTCCACACGTGGCTCGCGGACGCGACGGAGGAGGCGCCGGCGGGCACGTCCGCCCTGCTGGTCGGTGTGCTCGACAAGGTCGGCACCTACGGCATGATCGCACTCTGCCTGCCCCTCTTCCCGGGTGCGGCATCCGACGCCGCGATGGTCATCATGATCCTCGCCCTCATCTCCATCCTGTGGGGCGGCTTCGTCGCCATCTACTCCCGTGACCTCATGCGGCTCATCGCGTTCACCTCGGTGTCGCACTTCGGCTTCATGGTCATGGGCATCTTCTCCGGCTCCGAGACGGCGATGACGGGCGCGATCCTCTACATGGTCGCGCACGGTGTCGGCACGGCGGCCCTCTTCCTCATCGTCGGGTACATGGCCAAGCGCGGCGGGTCGCAGCGGATCGAGGACTACGGCGGCTGGCAGCGCGTCACCCCGGTCCTCGCTGGCGGCTTCCTCGTGGCGGGTCTCGCGACCCTGTCGCTGCCGGGCCTGTCGGGCTTCGTGCCTGAGTTCATGGTCCTCGTCGGGACGTTCTCCGTCTCGAAGATCATCGGCGGCCTCGCCGTCCTCGGCGTTATCCTCGCAGCCCTCTACATCCTCCTGCCCTACCAGCGCGTGTTCACCGGACCGCGCCCCGACATCCAGGTCAAGGATCTCGGCGCGGCGGAGAAGACGGTCGTCGGCGTTCTCACGGCCGGCATGCTCGCGCTCGGCTTCCTGCCCGGCCCGGTCATCGACCTGGTCCAGCCCGTCGCCGAACAATCGGTCGCGCACTTCGATGACTCGTCGACCGCGTCCGCGCTCACCGAAGGGAATCTCCAGTGAACAGCTTCGTGACCCCAGTCATCGACTGGGCCGCTCTCGCCCCGGCCATCATCGTCATGGGGGCCGCGGTCCTCGGAGTGATCGTCGAGGCGTTCGCGCCCCGCGGCACACGCCGACCGATCCAGGTGACGATCACCTTCGCCGCCCTCGCGGCCGCGCTCGTGGCGGTCGTCTGGCGCTGGACGGAGGTCCAGGCCAACGGTTCGCAGACCGTCGTCGGCGGGCAGCTGATCGAGGATCCCTTCACCCTCATGGCACAGGGCATCGTCCTCGTCTCGGGCCTGCTGGCCGCGTTCGTCATCGCCGACCGGACACAGACCCGCGAGGGCGCCTTCGCGGCCTCCGCGGCGGCACGTCCGGGCTCTCCCGAGGAGCGGGAGCTGACCCGCGCCGGCATCGATCAGACCGAGGTCTACCCGCTGGTCCTCTTCGCCGTCACCGGCATGATGGTGTTCCCCGCGGCAGGTGACCTGCTCACCCTCTTCATCGCCCTCGAGGTGCTCTCGCTGCCTCTGTACGTCCTGTCGGCCATGGCGCGCAGGAAGAGGCTGATCTCCCAGGAGGCGGCACTCAAGTACTTCCTCCTCGGCGCCTTCTCGTCGGCATTCTTCCTCATGGGAATCTCTCTCCTGTACGGCTTCTCCGGCTCGGTCCGGTACTCCGAGGTCGCGGCCGCGACGACGGTGACGGTCGGTATGGACTGGATGCTCATCGCCGGCATCGCCCTCGTCCTCATCGGCCTGCTCTTCAAGGTCGGCGCCGTCCCGTTCCACTCGTGGACGCCGGACGTCTACCAGGGCGCACCGACGCCGATCACGGGCTTCATGGCGGCGGGAACGAAGGTGGCCGCGTTCGGCGCCATGATCCGCTTCCTCTACGTCATCGCGCCGGGCATGGAGGCGGACCTCGAGGTCCTCCTGTGGACCGTCATCATCGCGACGATGATCGTCGGCACGGTCCTAGGCATCGTCCAGAAGGACATCAAGCGCATGCTGGCCTACTCGTCGATTGCGCATGCGGGCTTCGTCCTCATCGCGGTCACCTCCTTCCAGGAGACCGGAATCGGCGCGACGCTGTTCTACCTGCTCGCCTACGGCGTCGCCACCGTCGGCGCCTTCGGCGTGGTGACGCTCGTCCGTGAGAAGGATGCGGCGGGCAACATCACGGGTGAGGCGACGTCGCTCGAGTCCTACGCGGGTCTCGCCAAGCGCAAGCCGGGCCTCGCCGTCGCGATGCTTGTCTTCCTCCTCTCCTTCGCCGGCATCCCGCTCACGGGTGGCTTCGTCGGGAAGTTCACGGCCTTCGCGGCCGGCATCGAGGGCGGCGCCTGGCCGCTCGTCCTCATCGCGGTCATCGCCTCGGCGGCCACCGCCTACTTCTACTTCAGGCTCGTCGTCCTCATGTTCTTCACTGAGCCGGACGACAGGACCACGGTCATCGCCTCCGAGGGCATGACGCTCGTCGCCATCGCCCTCGCGGCGGTCGCGACGATCGCCCTCGGCGTCGTGCCCGGACCGGTCCTCGAGCTCGTCGGGAATGCGGCGGTGCTCCTCCCGTGATCACGGAACTCGCCAGCGCAGCCGGCGGTCTCAACGATCGCCTCACCGAGCTTCTCGAGAATGTGGAAGCCCGGCTCCAGGCGGCCGTGCGCTCACCCGAGCCGGACATCGACGAGCTGACGAGGCACCTCGCGGCGGCGGGCGGCAAACGCCTGCGCCCCGCGCTGTGCGGCCTCACGTCGTTCCTCGGTCCCGACGCCGCCAACGCGGAGACGGAGATCTCCGCGACGGTGGTCGAGCTGACCCATCTGGCGACGCTCTACCACGACGACGTCATGGATGATGCGCCGATGCGGAGGGGAGTCGTCTCGGCACAGCAGCTTGCCGGCAACTCGGCCGCAATCCTCGCGGGCGACGTTCTGTTCGCGAAGGCGTCCTCCCTCGTCGCACAGCTCGGACCCGAGGCGGTCAAGCTCCACGCGGTCACCTTCGAGCGGCTGTGCTTCGGCCAGCTGCGGGAGACCCTCGGTGCGCCGGATGACGTGAGCCCGCGCGACAACTACATCCATGTCCTCGCTGAGAAGACCGGTTCGCTCATTGCAGCGTCCGCTCGGTATGGCGTGCTGTCCTCCAACGGCAGCCCCGAGCACGCCGACGCGGTGGCGGAGTTCGGTGAGCGGGTCGGCGTCGCCTTCCAGCTCGCCGATGACGTCATCGACATCATGTCGGACGGCGATGTCACCGGGAAGACGCCGGGCACGGATCTGCGCGAGGGCGTGGAGACGATGCCGATTCTCCTCCTCAAGGAGCGGGCCGCCGCCGGCGTCATCGACGAGGACGGGCAGCGGATCCTCGACCTGCTCGCCGGCGATCTCGGCGACGACACGGTCGACGAATCTGTTGCTCTGCTCCGCGGGCATGAAGTCATGGACGATGTTCGGGCTCTCGCACGGGAGTGGTCGGATTCTGCGATCGACGTGCTCGATCCGATTCCGGACGGCGAAGTGAAGGATGGTCTCGTCGCCTTCGCCAGGCTCATGGTCGATCGGATCAGCTGAACGCTCAGCTCATCGGTGAATATCCGCCCGGGTTCCACAGCGAACTCGGGCGGATCGCCGTCCAGCACGTACAATAATTCACAGTTGTCGGACCCCAGGAGAGCACGTGTCAAAGATCCTCAATAAGATTCTTCGCGCCGGCGAAGGCCGCATCCTGAAGAAGCTCCATACCATCGCCAAGCAGGTCGACGCTCTCGAAGACTCCTACCTCGACCTCACCGATGAGGAGCTGAGGGAGATGACCGACGAGTTCAAGGAGCGCCTCGAGGATGGTGAGACCCTCGACGATCTCCTGCCCGAGGCGTTCGCGGTCGTCCGTGAGGCCGCGAGCCGCACACTCGGTCAGCGCCACTACTCGGTGCAGGTCATGGGCGGTGCAGCACTCCACCTGGGCAACATCGCGGAGATGAAGACGGGTGAGGGCAAGACGCTCGTCGCGACACTCCCCGCCTACCTCAACGCGCTCACCGGCAAGGGCGTCCACGTCGTCACGGTCAACGACTACCTTGCGAGCTACCAGTCGGAGCTCATGGGGCGCGTCTTCCGCTTCCTCGGCATGACGACGGGCTGCATCACCTCGGGCATGACGCCCGCCCAGCGCCGCGAGCAGTACGCCGCGGACATCACCTACGGCACGAACAACGAGTTCGGCTTCGACTACCTGCGCGACAACATGGCGTGGAAGGTAGACGAGCTGGTCCAGCGCGATCATTACTTCGCCGTCATCGATGAGGTCGACTCGATCCTCATCGATGAGGCCCGCACACCCCTCATCATCTCCGGGCCCGCCGAGGGCGACGCGAACAAGTGGTACGAGGAGTTCGCCCGCATCATCGCCAAGCTCCGCAGGGACGCGGATTATGAGGTCGATGAGAAGAAGCGCAACGTCGGTATCCTCGAGCCCGGCATCGATAAGATCGAGGACCAGCTCGGCATCGAGAACCTCTACGAGTCCGCCAACACCCCCCTCATCGGCTACATCAACAACGCGATCAAGGCCAAGGAGCTGTTCAAGAAGGACAAGGATTACATCGTCCTCGACGGCGAGGTCCTCATCGTTGATGAGCACACGGGTCGTGTGCTGCCCGGCAGGCGCTACAACGAGGGCATGCACCAGGCGATCGAGGCGAAGGAGGGCGTGAAGATCAAGGCTGAGAACCAGACCCTCGCCACGATCACCCTCCAGAACTACTTCCGCCTCTACGACAAGATCTCCGGTATGACCGGCACGGCGGAGACCGAGGCGGAGGAGTTCGCCTCGACGTACGACATTGGCGTCGTCCCGATCCCGACGAACAAGCCGATGATCCGCATCGACCAGACTGACTTCGTCTACCCGACGGAGATGTCGAAGTTCAACGCGATCGTCGACGACATCGCCGAGCGCCACGCGAAGGGCCAGCCCGTCCTCGTGGGAACGACGTCGGTCGAGAAGTCAGAGCTTCTGTCCACCATGCTGACGAAGCGCCGGATCACCCACGAGGTGCTCAACGCGAAGCATCACAAGCGTGAGGCCTCCGTTGTCGCCATGGCCGGCCGGAAGGGTGCCGTCACCGTTGCGACGAACATGGCCGGTCGAGGCACCGACATCATGCTCGGCGGCAACGCCGAGTTCATCGCGGTGGAGCAGATGCACGCGAAGGGCCTCGACCCCGCCGAGAATCCGGAGGCCTACGAGGAGGCCTGGCCCGGCGTCCTCGAAGCCGCGAAGGAGGCGGTCGCCCGCGAGCACGACGAAGTCAAGGAGCTCGGGGGCCTCTACGTCCTCGGCTCGGAGCGGCACGAATCCCGCCGCATCGACAACCAGCTGCGTGGACGCTCCGGCCGTCAGGGAGACCCGGGCGAGTCCAGGTTCTACCTGTCGCTCGAGGATGACCTCATGCGGCTGTTCTCGACAGGCCTCGCCTCGCGGATGCTCAATCCCGAGTCCTACCCGGCGGACGAGCCGCTGGAGTTCAAGATCCTCGCCAAGTCGATCGAGTCCGCGCAGACCGCGATCGAGGCCCGCAATGCCGATATCCGCAAGAACGTCCTCAAGTACGACGACGTCATGTCGGATCAGCGCTCGGCCGTCTACAAGGAGCGCCGCGAGATTCTTGAGGGTGAGGACCTCGCCGACTCGATCCAGTCCTATATGACGCAGGTTGTGGCGGACGTCGTCGCCGGGCACACGGAGGGCGATCCGACGGATTGGGACCTCCACGCACTGTGGACGGACATGAAGTCGGTCTACAGGCCCTCCTTCACGCCCGAGGAGATCATGGAGGACGTCGGGGCGAAGAACCGGCTCACGGTCGATCGCCTCGTCTCCGAGTTCGATGAGGACATCCACGCGCAGTACGAAGAGCGTGAGGCGGAGCTGGGGGAGGAGCAGATGCGGGAGATCGAGCGCCGCGTCCTCCTCTCCGTGCTCGACCGCAAGTGGCGTGAGCACCTCTACGAGATGGACTACCTCAAGGAGGGCATCGGCCTGAGGGCGATGGCCCAGAGGAACCCGCTGGTCGAGTACAAGCGGGAGGGCTACGACATGTTCCAGGCCATGTCCGTCGCCATCAAGGAGGAGACGGTCCGTTACCTGTTCGGCATCAAGATGCCGTCCGAGCAGGAGGCCGAGCAGGAGCAGATCGCGGCAGTCGAAGCCGAGGACGATACGGCTGCGATGGCGCGTCGCCAGGAGGCGGCCGACAAGGTCCTCTCCATCCAGCGCCCCAAGTCGCTCATGCGAACCAATAAGGAGAGCGACGGCGAGCTCAAGGCAGTCGGCGATGACGCGGGCGGCAACCGCGCACAGCGGCGCGCCGCCAAGAAGCGCAGGCGCTAGATCACGTCAAGTGCGTTGGCCCTCCATCGACCTCGGTGTATCTCCATCCTGATGGTGCATGCCCGAGGTCGATTGACGTCCCAGACGACGACCGCAGCCTCGCACACGAATGGGGTGGGGAAGCAGGTGCGCGACGAGATAACGCGGGCGGGGAGGCTGATCCGCTTCCCGCAGCGGGCGGCGATGCCGGCCCGCTGGGCGAGCGCCATGTAGATGTGTGGAGCGAGCCAGCGCTGCAGCTGGCGCACCGATCGGTGCCCGTTGAGAACCTCGACCGCTGCCGCTGCAATGGATCGGACGACCGGGGTCGGGTCCGAGGGGCCGTGGTCCGGGGCCGCCTTCGCCCGCCGCGCGGGCTCCTGAAGGAGATCTGCCCGAGTGTCGGCTGCCGGAAGTGTCTTCGCCAAAGCCGCGCCTCCTGAAGAATCATGAATATTCGTGCCTCAGTGCACGAACTGGTCTAACTATTACCACGCACCTTCTGGGACCCTTTCGGTTATAACCCGCACAGTGGATAAGAAGATGGGGCCACCATCGGTGACCCCATCATGTTCAACTGGTATTACCCTTGACCGCGCACCCGCTGTCTGGTCGCCTCGTAGCCGTCCTCGATGTACTTCTCGAGGACGGTCTGCTCAATACGCCACTGCCCGCGTCCGCCAACCTGAATGGCTGGGAGCGTACCGGAGTGGATAAGGGATCTCACCTGAGCCGTCGAAACGTTGAGGGTTTCAGCGACATCGGCAATCGTCATAAATTTTGTGGCCATAATATGCGATCTCCGCTTCGGGACTCCGTTCGGATGACGGAGTGGTGATGGTCTGTGACACCGGTCAATCGGCGATTTACCAGTCTACAGTCGGATACTCAACAGTACATCTTGGTACTATCGGAGTAAATTGTATGTCATTCCACTAACAGGCGGCTTTAAGGCTCCTCGGCGCGGTATCCCCGTGTCCGGTGGCATACGGGACGGATGAGGGCGATGGGGAGGACTGTGCGGATTTTCTTCACACTGTCATATCAGGGACTCGGCAGAGATGAGCTCGAGGTCCCTCTCGCCCACGCCGTGACGGACCAGCTGAGGGCGGCCTTCCCGGAGGAGGATGACGAGGAGCTCGACATGATCGCGCTGCTCGCGGCCGCCGATGACAGCATCGCCGTGATCGGAGACGAACCGTTCCGGATCGTCGTCGCGGCTGACGTCGAGGCGACCTATGTCGGAACCGACGCGTACCCGTCGCTCGTGCGGCCGTCCAGAGCTGTTCTGTGGAACGATGTCGCTGCGATCTTCGCCGACGAAGAGGAGGCGGCCGATGACGTCACGGCCGCTCGGCACGGGGACGCCGAAGCCTTCGACCGGTGTGCGGACTGGGATCTGCTCTGGTACGACCCGACAGAAAGAGCCCACCTCGCCCGCGAGCTTCAGGCCCGCCTCTGAGTCTTTCAGGCTCTGGCTGTGCCCTCGCCGTCTGATATCGAGTTGAGGATCTTGAGCGCCTCGTCGTGGAGATGACCGTTCGTGGCGACGGCGTTCCCACCCCAGGGGCCGGGCTCACCCGAGACGGATGTGAATGTACCGCCGGCCTCGGTGACGATCGGGACGAGGGCCGCCATATCGTACAGCTCCAGCTCGGGCTCGCAGGCCATGTCGACGGCACCCTCGGCGACGAGCATGTACGACCAGAAGTCGCCGTAGGCGCGCGTGCGCCACGATTCCTGAGCGAGTCGGAGGAATCCGCGGAGCTGGCCGCGGGCCGCCCACCCGTCCATCGATGAGTACGACAGGGACGCATCGGACACGTTCCTCACATCGGAGACGTGGATCTGCTTGGCATTGGCCCAGCTGCGGCCCGTGAATGCGCCGAGGCCCTTGCCTGCCCACCAGCGCCGGTGGAGGGCAGGTGCGGAGACGATGCCCATGACGATCTCGCCCTCCTCCTCGAGCGCGAGCAGGGTTGCCCACACGGGGACACCGCGCATGAAGTTCCGTGTGCCGTCAATCGGATCGATGATCCATCGGCGCGACGATGACCCGGTTTCGCCCTCCTCTTCACCGAGGATCGCGTCCCGGGAGCGGGACCGGCCGAGCATCGAGCGGATCCGCTGCTCGGCCGCCACGTCGGCATCCGTGACCTCGGTGTTGTCCGGCTTCGTCCGGATCGTCAGATCCTGGGACTGGAAGCGGGGGAGGGTGATCGAGTCGACCTGGTCGATGATCGAGGAGGCGAAGTTCAAGTCATCGCCGAGGCGCGTGAGAGACTGCATGCCCCCAGCTTATGCCACGGCCCCCGTCGACCGGGGCCGTGCTCAGAACTGTTCGGCGCTGTGGCGCGCCTCGAGGAGGCGGCGGAACGATTCCACGCGGCCGACCGTCGACCCGGTGCCGAGATCGAGCCCGCATTCGGGTTCGGTCGCCGCATGCGTACATCCCCTCGGACACTCCTGCGCGAGCTCAAGGAGATCCGGGAACGCCTCAAGGAGCATGTCGGGGCCGACGTGGGCGAGACCGAACGAGCGGACTCCCGGAGTGTCGATGATGATGCCCCCGCCGGGCAGATCGAAGGCTATGGCGGAGGAGGACGTGTGTCTGCCCCGCCCCGTCACGGCATTGACCACGCCGGTGGCCCGGTCGGCGCTCGGGACGAGGGCGTTGATGAGGGTCGACTTGCCGACCCCGGAATGGCCGATGAGGACGGAGATGTGGCCTGCCACCTCGCGCTCGACATCCTCGACGCCGCGCGTATCGCCGGTGGACTCGTCGATGGAGGTGATGATGACGCGGAGGTTGAGATCCGAGTAGAGGCTGAGCAGCTCGGCAGGGTCCGCCAGGTCGGACTTCGTGAGGACGAGGATCGGCTCCATCTTCGCGTCGTAGGCGGCGACCAGGCAGCGATCGATCATGCCCGTGCGCGGCTCGGGCTGTGCGAGGGCTGTGATGATGAGGAGCTGATCTGCATTCGAGACGATGACGCGCTCCGTGCCGGCAGCCTCTCCCTCCTCGGCGGTGCGCCGCAGCGTGGAGGACCGCTCGAGGACCTCGACGATGCGGGCGAGGGTGTCCCTCCGGCCGGACGTGTCGCCCACGACTCTCACGCGATCGCCGACCGCGATCGATCCGCGGCCGAGTTCGCGCGCCTTGATCGCGACAATCTCGACGTCGCCATCATCGAGTACGAGATGGTAGCGGCCCCGGTCGACCCGGTAGACGCGTGCCGTCAGAGCATCCTCATGATCGGGACGGATCTTCGTGCGAGGCCGGGAGCCGCGCCTGTTCGGACGAACCCGGACACGGGGATCATCGGTGCCCGTGTCCCTCATCGCACGAGACCCTCCCACATGGTTGGGAAGTCTGGCATCGTCTTCGACGTGCAGCCGATATCGAGGACAGACACACCCGGGACAATCAGGCCGAGGATGGCGCCGAAGGTCGCCATCCGGTGATCCTCGTACGAGTCGACGACGCCGCCGTGGAGCGGGCTGGGCTCAATGACGAGGCCGTCGCGCGTCTCTACGCACGTGCCGCCGAGCTTCGTGATCTCTGCGGCGATCGCCGCCAGTCGGTCCGTCTCGTGCCCGCGAAGGTGGGCGATACCCGACAGTCGCGAGGGCGAGTCCGCGAGGGCGGCGAGCGCCGCCACGGTGGGGGTCAGCTCGCCTGCGTCATGGAGGCTGATGTCGAGCCCCGTGAGTTTCTCGGGGCCGGTCACGGACAGGACACCGTCGACGAGGCTGGTCGACGACCCCATCTGCTCGAGGATGGCGATGATGTGGGCTCCCGCCTGGGAGGTCTGCGACGGCCAGCGGGGGATCTCCACCGTCCCGGCTGTCGCAGCCGCGGCCGCGAGGAAGGGTGTCGCGTTCGACAGGTCGGGTTCGACGGTGACCGTGCCCGGCCGCAGCGGGCCGGGGCTGACGCGCCACGTGGGCCGCTCGCCGAGGTCCTCGTCGATGTGCGCGCCCGCGGCGCGCAGCGTCTCGACCGTCATCGCCACATGGGGGAGCGACGGAACAGGTCCGCCCTCATGCACGATCGTCAATCCTTCCGGCAGGCGCGGCGCCAGCAGGAGGAACGCCGAGACGAACTGGGACGAGCCCGAGGCGTCGACGGTGACTGTGCCGCCCCGGGCGGGGCCCTGGACGGTGAGCGGCAGCGTGCGGCCCGCGGGGCCGTCGCCCGCCTCGATGCTGACGCCCAGGCGCTCGAGGGCGTCGAGCAGGGGTCCGATCGGGCGCCGGTACATCGCCTCATCGCCGTCGAAGCTCACGGGTCCGTCGGCCAACGCGGCGATTGCGGCGAGGAAACGGAACACGGTGCCGGCGAGGCCGACATCGATATGGGCGGAGGTGAGGGGACCGGGGGTGAGGACGAGGTCGCCCCCGTCCTCATCGATCCGTACACCCATCGACCGCAGCGCCGTGATCATGAGGTCGGTATCACGGGAGCGCAGGGCGCCCACGAGCCGCGACGGCTCATCGGCCAGCGCGGCGATGACGAGGTGGCGGGCGGTCAGCGACTTGGAACCGGGAACATCGACACGACCGAAGACCGGCGCGCTTGCATGCGGCGCCGGCCAGGGGTCGGGAAAACTATGTGTCAGGACTTTGCCTTCTCCTTGGCTTTGGCTATCTTCTCCGACAGTTTAGCCTTCTGGGCCTCAAGCTCCGCCTCGTAGCGGTCGGCGAGGACACTCATGTCCTCCTTGTGCGAGCGGTGGTTCTCGAGGCGCCAGCCGAGGGACGGCTTGCCGCGACGGTCCCCGGCCGCGACGAGGGCGCCGCCGATGAGACCGGCCGACGTGGCGAGCCCGGCCATGTGCTTCTTCCGCTCGTCCCCGCTGCTCAGCCAGACGGGATTGCGGACGAGGGCGAGTGCGAGCTCGCTCTTGGCGAGCACGAGGGCGGACAGGCGCGGCTTCTTGCCGAGCGCCATGCAGACGCCCGCGACGATGCGGACACCACCGATGGCGCGCGTGGCGATGGCGACGGTGCCCTCCGACAGGGCGCCGACTCCGACCTGCTCAAGAGTGGGGTTGATCCGGTCGACCGCCTCGACATGCTTGTCGGGATGCCGGACGGCATCGACGCCGGAGACGATGAATGGGGCAGCAAGGAGGGGGCGTGCGAGGCCTGTGATGATACTCATGTCTACATTCAATATCAGAGTGGCGGGAAATGAAACCGAGAGCGACTGTTCTTGGCGGAGGGCTCTGCAGACTCGGGCCGTCGCTGGGCCGGTCAAAGCCCGGTGTTCGGCGATTCCGCTGAGATGAGTGAAGAGAACAGGGGCACCTCCCTTGACGACAACCCCAGCGGGCACCCAGAGACTCTCCGGAGAATATTCGGAATCTGAGCCCAGGCGGCGGGCGTGCCTGATTCTTTCGCTCCATGCCACATCTCGGCCCGAACGCCCGCACATTCTGATAAACCGGATGATAACGGCTGCGCGGGGGCCTCCTCGCCCGGCCCACATCGACCACACGGCGCTCATAGGCAAGGAGCAGCATGCGAGTCATTATTCGCGACACCGCTGACGAGGCGTCACGCCTCGCGGCTCAGCAGATCATCGACGGCTTCACCCCGCCCGGACGCCTCGGCGTGGCGACGGGCTCAACTCCTCTGCCCCTGTACCGGGAGTTGCGCGAGGCATATGCGCGAGGCGAGTTCACCCTCGAAGGGAGCACCGCGTGGGCCCTCGATGAATACGTCGGCATCGACAAGGATCACCCCGAGAGGTACCGGAACGTTCTACTCACCGAACTCGTCGGCAACGGCGGGACCGGGCTCGCCGCCGAGGATCTCAAGACGCCGGACGGCAAGGCGGAGGATCCTGAGGAGGCGGCACGGATCTATGAGCAGATGATCGCACCGGGCGTCGACATTCAGATCCTCGGGCTCGGCAGCAACGGCCATATCGGCTTCAACGAGCCGTTCGATTCGCTCAATTCCCGTACGCACGTCGGACTCCTCACCGGGACGACGCGTCAGGACAATGCCCGCTTCTTCGATGACGACATCTCTCAGGTGCCCGTGCACTGTGTGACGCAGGGCCTGGCCACGATCATGACAGCGAAGTCGATCGTGCTCCTCGCCTTCGGGGAGCGCAAGGCGGAGGCTGTTGCCCGCATCGTCGAGGGCGCGGTCACCCAGCGCTGGCCAGGCTCGATCCTCCAGTTCCACGAGGATGTCACTGTCTACCTCGACGAAGCGGCCGCGTCCGGCCTCGAGCTCATCGACAGGTTCAAGCAGTTCCACAGCTGACATGCTGATCGACGCGGCTGTGTTGAGCGCAGCGGGGGAGGAGATCGGCTCCGGCATCGTCCTGGACAATGGGGCCGTTACCGACATTCTTCCTCCGATCGGGCGTCAACCGTCGGCTGCCCTCTTCCCGGGGTTCGTCGACATCCATTGCCACGGCGGCGGTGGGGCGTCCTTCCCCGACGATATCGACGACGACGCCATTGAACGGGCTGCCGCCACCCACCGTCGCTCTGGGACGGTCCATCTGCTTGCGTCGATCGTCTCCTGCGCGGATCCGACTCCCGCCATCGATGCCCTTGTCAGGGCGTGCGCTCGCGGCACCCTCGCCGGGATTCACCTCGAGGGGCCCTTCCTCAGCCCCGCCCGTGCGGGCGCCCAGAGGCCTGACGCGATCCGGCCGATCGACCTCGCGGAGCTGAAACAGTGGCTCGACGTCGGCTCCGGATGGATCAGGACGGTGACGATCGCGCCCGAGCTCGACGGTGCCGTCGCCGCGGCGGCGCTGCTCAAGGATTATCGGGCCATCCCCTCCTGGGGGCACACGAACGCTACGGGCGCTCAGGTTCGGGCTGTCCTCGCCGCCGTCGGGGCGACACGGAGTGGGCCCAGGCCCGCCCAGACCGCCACGCACCTGTTCAATGCGATGCCTCCGCTCCATCACCGCGAACCGGGCCCCGTCCGGGAGCTGATCGCGGCGGCGACGCGCGGCGAGGTGGTCGTCGAGCTCATCGGCGACGGGGTGCACGTCGATCCAGACCTGGTCGCCGACCTGCTCGTCCTCCTCGATGGGGGAGCGGCGCTTGTCAGCGATGCGATGGCCGGGGCTGGTATGCCCGATGGCCGGTACTCACTCGGCGGTGTGGATGTCACGATCGAACGCGGTGCTGCGCTCCTCTCCGGGACTGACACGCTCGCGGGTGGGACCACGACGCTGGCCGACCAGGTCTCCCTCCTTCTCGGCCGGGGAGTGCCCGCACCCGTGCTCGCCCGAGCGGCCTGCCTCACTCCGAGCATGGTGATCGGCATCGAACCTCCGCCATCCCCGCAGGTCGGACAGCCGCTCACGGGGGTCCTCGTCGACGCCTTCGGATTCCGCGCGTGGCGTGATGGGGAATGATCGGAGAGGAACCCGCGTTATCCCCACTATCACGACACGGGTAGTATGGGGAGAATGACAGAGGATCTGAGCCGGGCTCCGGCGGACGAATCGGTCGAGGAGCGCCGTGGGCGCTTCGAGCGGGAGGCACTCCCGTATCTCGACCAGCTCTACGGCGCCGCGATGAGACTGACGAGGAACCCTGCAGACGCGGAGGACCTCGTCCAGGAGACGTACGCGAAGGCCTACAGTTCATTCCACCAGTTCAAGGATGGGACGAACCTCAAGGCGTGGATGTACCGAATCCTCAACAACACATTCATCTCCTCCTACCGCAAGAAGCAGCGTGAGCCGAAGAAATACGACGCCGGCGAGCTTGAGGATTGGCAGGAGTACGCGGCATCCACCCACGAATCGAAGGGAATGCGGAGCGCTGAGGCTGAGGCCATGAGCTCGCTCCCCGACGAGGAGATCCGGGAGGCGATGGCAGCACTGCCGGAGGACCGGCGCATGGCGGTCTACCTGGCGGACGTCGAAGGATTCGCGTACAAGGAGATTGCCGCCATCCTCGAGATCCCGCTCGGCACGGTGATGTCCCGGCTGCATCGGGGCCGCTCACAACTACGAGAGCTGCTCGCCCACTACGCTGCTGACCGAGGCTACGCTACGGAGGCGAAGGTATGACGAATATCGATGATGTTGCGCGTGAACTCGGCGCAGAGATCCTGCCCTGCACCTGTGCAGAGGTCCGCGATCACCTGTTCGAGCTACTCGACCGGGAGATGGAGGATGCCGAGATGGGCAGGCTCCGCGCCCACGCCGACTCCTGCCCGGATTGCACGGAGGCCGCGGAGGCCGAGCGCCACATGCGCCAGATCATTCGCAGATCATGCCAGGAGCCCGCGCCCGCATCGCTGCGCGTCCGCGTTGTCACGCATCTGACAGGACAGTGATGGGCGCGCGCCCTAGTCGAAGGGCGCGGCGTGCTACTATGTCTGATGTTGTTTACCTGAGGAGGAGCCATGTCACGTCGTGGTCGTAAGCGCAGGTCGCGCAAGAAGAACGCAGCCAATCACGGCAAGCGTCCCAACGCCTGAAAAACCTGCTGTATGGCCGCGCCCCAGGGTGCGGCCATACGTGTAAGCCAAGGAGATCGACTTGTCTGTTCCCGAATATGCGGCTCGAATTTCTCGCATCGCCCAGCGCCGCTCGAAGGCCTGGGCGCACATGCTCGACCTCTGGGACGGCTCCGATGAGTTCATTGTCAGCGTCCGGGACGGATCGTTCGGCGAGGCGATGAGAGAGCATTTCCAGGAGATCGGACAGGAATCGCTCGCCCACGGTCCGCTCATGAGCCTTGACGTCTACTCGCGCGGCTCGCGCCGCCGGACGTTCGAGGCCGACCGTGAGGCTTTTCTCGCCGATCACGATGGCCTGATCGGCGATCAGCCTCACCGGGCCGACATTGAGAAGATGGTCGAGCTGTGCCGTATGGAGTCGCGGGCGTGGGCGGCTGGCGACCACTCGGCGGGCAGGGACGCCCGCAAGGAGGAGTTCCTCCACCTCGACAGCGGGCTCGAGCAGCGGCTCGTCGAGCTGTTCTCTGAGAACGTGACGGACGCTCAGTCACACGTGTGGCGGACGCTCTCGCGCATCTTCATCGCGACAGAGACGGGACACCAGTCGTCGCTCAACCTTGCAGGCCAGGCTTAGGGCCCGGCCGAGGCGAGACGCATGAGGGGAGACAGTAACTGTCTCCCCTTCTTCTTATGACGCGAGGCCCAACCAGTGGTGCCAGCCGTTGTGGAGGACGAGCCAGGCGAGCAGGCCATAGCCGGCCTGCTGCGGGGTGTAGGCGCGCGGATCCGCCATGTCTGTCTGCCACTGGTCGTGGTGCGCGAGCGGATGATAGGTGTCGACGAACGGCACGCCGCGGCGCTGCGCGACATCCTGGAAGGCCTTGGACAGATCGCTCAGTCGGTCGGCGGGCACGTCCCCGCGCGGGGGCGGGCCGACGACGAAGGCCGGCATCTGGATGCGGGCCGCCTGGTCGAGAATGTTCGCGAGGTTGAGGCGCGAGCGGACGAGTGAGACGCCGCTGTCGATGTCTCGCGAGCCGAGCCCGATGACGAGGCGGTTGTCCGCCTCCGGGCTCGTGCGGGGCATGACCTCGGATTCCCAGCGTTCGGCGAGCCGGTGCGAGTCCTCGCCCGGGATCGGGAGGACCATCGGGGTGACCGGGAGCGGTGATTCGGTGCGGGCGAGCACGCGGCCCGTCCATCCCATCGCCCGCGCATCACCACGGCCGGCGACCAGTTCGTCGCCGACCACCATGATCCGAAATTCTTCCCTGCTCATCGCCCCAGTCTCTCACAGCGGACTGCGGGCGCCCCGTGGGACGCCCGCAGTGTGTTGTCAGCGATCGAAGATCCTGTCCATGAGGTCCTTGTTCTCTGCCGCGTGGCGGGTGGCGAGCCCGGTCGCGGGCGAGGCCGCGGCGGGCCGGGAGACGACCGTGACCGGGCCGATCTGCGGGAACATGTTGAGCGCGAGGTGCGGCCAGGCGCCCTGGTTCTGCGGCTCATCCTGCAGCCAGACGAGGTCGGCGTCGCCGTAGGGGGCGAGTGCCTCCTTCACCTGCTCGAGCGGCTCCGGGTAGAGCTGTTCGAGCCGGATGATCGCCGTGGCCGTGTCGCCGCGCTTCTCCCGGGCCTCGACCGCGTCGTAGTAGATGCGGCCGGAGCACATGACGACGCGGGTGATGCCGGCCGGGTCGAGGTTCTGCTCGACCTCGCCGATGACGGTCTTGAACTCTCCGCCTGTGAAGTCCTCGATCGGTGACTGTGCGGCCCGGCGGCGCAGGAGCTGCTTCGGGGTCGCGACGATGAGGGGCTTGCGCGGGCGGCGGTAGGCCTGGGTGCGCAGCAGGTGGAAGTAGTTCGCGGGTGTCGACGGCTGGGCAACGATCATGTTGTCCTCCGCGCACAGCTGGAGGAAGCGCTCGATACGGGCCGAGGAGTGATCGGGGCCCTGACCCTCGTAGCCGTGGGGCAGGAGCATGACGAGTGAGGAGCGCTGGTTCCACTTCTGCTCGGCCGAGGAGATGAACTCGTCGATGACGGTCTGAGCGCCATTGGCGAAGTCCCCGAACTGGGCCTCCCAGAGGACGAGTGCATCGGGACGCTCAACCGAGTAGCCGTATTCGAACGCGAGGACGGCGTACTCGGACAGCGAGGAGTCGTAGATCCACAGCTTCGCCTGATCCTCGGTGAGGTGGCGCAGCGGCGTCCACTCGGCGCCGGTGACGACGTCGTGTGCGGTCGCGTGCCGCTGGACGAAGGTGCCTCGCCTCGAGTCCTGACCGGACATCCGGACCGGCGTCTCCTCGATGAGGAGCGAGCCGAAGGCGATGAGCTCGGCGAAGCCCCAGTCGATCCCGCCCTCGCGTGCCATCTTGTTTCGACGCTCGAACAGCTGGCCGATCTTCGGATGAACGGTGAAGCCCTCGGGGGCGCGCACGTGTGCCTCGCCGATGCGGGAGATGACCTCGGGGGTCGTTGCCGATGTCCAGCCGACGATGACGCCGGCGTCCTCCTGCTGCGCCTGCGGAAGCTCGAGGCCGGCCACCGTGTCGACGTGTGGGAAGCCGTAGCCGGTCTCCTTCTCCTTTTCGCGCACTTCATCGAACGCGTTCGACAGGATGTTGTGGAACTCCGTCTCGAGCTCCTTGACCTGTTCGTCCGTCAGCGCTCCGCGGCCGAGCAGGGACTCCGTGTAGAGCTGCCTGGGGGTCCGCTTCGATTCGATGAGGCCGTACATGACCGGCTGCGTCATCGACGGGTCGTCGCCCTCGTTGTGGCCGCGCTTGCGGTAGCAGACCATGTCGACGATGACATCCTTGCGGAAGGTCTCGCGGTACTCGAAGGCGAGCCTTGCCACCTCCGTGACCGCCTCGGGATCATCGCCGTTCACGTGGAAGATCGGCAGCTGGAGGCCTTTGGCGATGTCCGTCGGGTAGTACGAGGACCGGCCGGATGCGGGGGAGGTCGTGAAGCCGATCTGGTTGTTGACGATGATGTGGATCGTGCCGCCCGTGCGGTAGCCGCGGAGCTGGCTGTAGTTGAGGGCCTCTGTCACGACGCCCTGGCCGGCGAATGCCGCATCGCCATGGATGAGGACGGGCAGGACGGAGAAGCCCTCCTCGCCGAGATCGATCCTGTCCTGCTTCGCGCGGATGACGCCCTCGAGGACGCCGTTGACCGCTTCGAGGTGGGACGGGTTGGCCGCGAGGTAGACGTCCGTTGTCGACCCGGAGCGCGCCGTGTACGTGCCCTCCGTGCCGAGGTGGTACTTGACGTCACCCGTGCCCTGGACCGAGCGCGGGTCCTGGGTGCCGTCGAACTCGGTGAACACCTGCTTGTAGGACTTGCCGGCGATGTTTGTCAGCACGTTGAGCCGCCCACGGTGTGCCATGGCGATGCCGACCTCCTCGAGGCCGGAGTCGGCCGCCGAGTCGAGGATCGCGTCGAGGAGCGGGATGAGGGACTCGCCGCCCTCGAGCGAGAAGCGCTTCTGGCCGACGAACTTCGTCTGGAGGAACGTCTCGAACGCCTCGGCCTCGTTGAGCTTGCGCAGGATCTGCAGGCGGTCCTCGGCCGTCAGCTCGATGTGCGGGCGCTCAAGACGGGCCTGGAACCATTCGCGTTGCGCAGGGTCCTGGATGTGCATGTACTCGATGCCGACATTGCGGCAGTAGGACTCGCGCAGCTGCTCGATGATCTCACGCAGGAGCAGATGGGACGTGCCCGCGAAGCCGCCCGTCGGGAACGACCTGTCGAGATCCCACAGGGTGAGGCCGTACCGGGTGATGTCGAGGTCGGGGTGGCGGCGGTTGCGGAAGGCCAGAGGATCGGTGTCCGCGATGAGGTGGCCGCGCGAGCGGTAGGCGTGGATGAGCTCGGCGATGCGGGCAGGCTTGCCCATCTCCCGCTTCGCGTCATACTCGACATCCTTCTGCCAGCGGACCGGCTCATAGGGCACGTGGAGCGCCGTGAACACCCGGTCGTAGAACCCGTCCCGGCCCGTCAGCTTCTCCTCGATCTCGCGCAGGAACTCGCCCGAGGCGGCGCCCTGGATGATCCGGTGATCGTAGGTGGAGGTCAGGGTGAGGACACGGGAGACTCCCATGCGGGCGAGCGCCCTGTCGGATGTGCCCGCGAATTCCGCGGGGAAGTTCATCGCGCCGACGCCGATGATCGTGCCCTGGCCGTTCATAAGGCGCGGGATCGAGTGGACGGTGCCGATGCCGCCGGGATTCGTCAGGGTCGTCGTCGTGCCCTGGAAGTCCTCGACAGTGAGGCTGTTCTTCCGGGCCCGGTCGACGAGGTCCTCATACGCGCGCCAGAACTCGACGAAATCCATCGTCTCCGCCGCCTTGACGGAGGGCACCACGAGCGTGCGGGTGCCGTCGGGCTTCGGCAGGTCGATGGCGAGGCCGAAGTTGACGTGGGCGGGCTCGAAGACCGCCGGCTTGCCGTCTTCCGTCAGCGTGTACGCCTTATTCATGTCCGGCACCTTGACGAGCGCCTCGACGACGGCATAGCCGATGAGGTGCGTGAACGACACCTTGCCGCCGCGCGTGCGTCGCAGATGCTGGTTGATGACCGCGCGGTTCTCGAACATGACCTTCGCCGGGATCGCGCGCACCGAGGTCGCGACTGGGATCTCGAGCGAGGACTCCATGTTCTTCACGGTGCGAGCCGCGGCACCGCGCAGCTTCGTCGTCGACGCCGCACCATCATCCTCTGCCGGTGCAAGCTCGTACTTCTCCACGTACGGGGTCGTCGCAGGAATGGCGACCACGGGGGGTGCGGGGGGAAGGTCGGAGCGGACCTGGGACTGCTCCGTCGCTGACTGACGATTATCGGGATCATGCTGAGCGCGACGGGACGAGGTGCTCTCCTCCTCGACGGGAGCCGCAGGTGCTTCACGGCCCTCCGATTCCCATCTCATGAACAGCTCGCGCCATTGCGGCTGGACGGCTCCACGGTCCTCGAGGTATTTCGCGTAGAGCTCGTCGATGAACCACTGGTTCGCGCCGAAATCCTCATCGGAACGTTTCTTTGTGTCGGACACTTGCGGTCGCCCTATCTTTCTGTGAGTTGCGGAACATGTCCAGTTTAGGTGACGTGGCCGACAGACACCGCCCCCGTCCCCAAAACACGCTTTATTTTCCTGCTTTTGCGCCACCGTTGTTGGCCACTTTCAAGAGCGGGTCACGATTGCGTCACCCGTGGCACCCGCAAGGCCCATCAACAGCCTTGGAGCGATGTAGCATTCCAAGCATCATGGACATCCTTCTCATCCTGTTCGGCGTGCTCCTCACGGCAGGAACCGCGATCTTCGTGGCCGCGGAATTCTCTCTTGTCGCACTGGACCCCGGAACGATCGAGCGGAAGGCGCAGGACGGCGACGCCCGCGCCGCGGCTGCCCTCAAGGCGCTGAAGAAGCTCTCACTCGAACTCTCATCGGCCCAGGTCGGCATCACCCTGACGACGATTCTGCTCGGCTACACGACGCAGCAGGCGGTCGCGAACCTGCTGGAGGGCCCCCTGCGGTCGGCGGGCCTCGCCCAGGCGGCGGCGACCGGCGTCGCCGTCGCCCTGTCCCTCATCCTCATCAACCTCTTCTCGATGCTCTTCGGCGAGCTCGTGCCGAAGAACTTCGCGCTCGCGGAGCCGCTCGGCACCGCCGGCGTCGTCGCGCCCCTCCAGGGTGCGTTCACGACGGTCCTCGAGCCCGTCATCGTCGGTCTCAACTCGTCCGCCAACTGGATCATCCGCAGGTTCGGCATCGAGCCGGCCGAGGAGCTGTCTGGCGCCCGGTCCGCGACGGAGCTCGTCGCCCTCGTCCGCAGAAGCGCCTCATTGGGAACTCTTGACATCTCGACCGCACGTCTGCTCACGCGCTCGATCGGCATCGGCAGGCTCACCGCCGTCGACGTCATGACGGACCGGGGGCGGGTCAACTGGATCGACCAGGGTGCGACCGCGGCCGACATCGTCAAGCTCGCTCGAGCGACGGGGCACTCCCGCTTCCCCGTGGCGGGCGACGATCTCGATGACATCCGTGGGTTCGTCAACCTCCGCAGCGCCATCAAGATCCCCTATGACCGTCGCGCGGAGGTGCCGGTCACCTCCTCCTCGATCCTGCAGCCGATTGAGCGGGTCCCCGAGACGATCGCCCTCGCGCCGCTCCTCGTCCAGCTGCGGGACACGGGGCAGATGGCGGTCGTGCTCGATGAATATGGCGGGACGTCGGGGATCGTCACCCTCGAGGACTGCGTCGAGGAGATCGTCGGCGAGGTTGCGGACGAACACGATCCGCGACGCCTGCGTGCGCGCTTCTCCTCCGACGGCTGGGTCATCCCCGGCGACATGAGACCGGACGAGCTCGCCCGGGAGGCCGGGTTGACGGTCCCGGACGACGGTCGGTACGAGACGCTCGCCGGCTACATCATGACGACGCTGGGCAGGATGCCCGAGGTCGGCGATGAGGTGACCGGTGAGGACGTCATCCTCACGGTCGAGAGGCTGGACGGCCGCAGAGTCGCCTGGATCCGCGCCCGTGCCCAGGCCCCGGAGGGAGAACAGTGAGCGCCGGTGCTGCGCTGACGATCGGCGCCATCCTCCTCGCCCTCAACGCCTTCTTCGTGGGGGCGGAGTTCGCGATCATGTCCGCGCGACGCTCTCGCATCGAGCCCCTGGCCGATGCCGGGTCGAAGCCGGCGAAGACGGTGCTGTGGGCCCTCGAGAATGTCACCCTCATGCTCGCGGCCTGCCAGCTCGGCATCACGCTGTGCTCGACCTCGCTCGGAGCGGTGGCCGAGCCCGCCATCGCCCAGCTCCTCATGGGTCCATTCACGGCGCTCGGGATCCCGTCGGCGGCCGCCCACGCGGTCGCCTTCGCCATCGCCCTCATCGTCGTCGTCTACCTCCACGTCGTCGTCGGCGAGATGGTGCCGAAGAACCTGGCCGTCACGGTGCCGGAGAAGGCCGCCCTCATCCTCGCCCCGCCGCTCGTCCTCATCGCCCGGATCTTCAAGCCCATCGTCGTCGGCCTCAATAAGCTCGCGAACCAGTTCATCCGCCTCGCGGGATTCGAGCCGAAGGACGAGGTCGCCTCCGGCTTCACCGCCGACGAGGTCGCCTCCATCGTCGAGACCTCCCAGCGGGCCGGCGTCCTCGAGGACGAGATCGGCCTCATCGCAGGCGCGCTCGAGTTCTCCGACCTCACGGTCGCCGAGGTCATGGTGCCCCGGGACCGGGTCGCGACCGTCGGCCCCGACGTCACGCCTGCGGAGCTGGAGGAGCGGGTCGCGAAGACCGGGTACTCGAGGTTCGTCGTCGCCGACGACTCCGGCGCCTTCATCGGCTACCTCCACATCAAGGATGTCATCGGCGCCGTCGGCGAAGCCCGCACGAGGCCGCTGCCGGCCTTCAAGATTCGGACGATGTCGCCCATGCCGGGCGGCGACGAGGTCGAGAGCGCGCTCGCGATCATGAAGCGGGACGGCATCCACCTCGTCGAGGTGTGGGACGCGAGCGGCGCGTCCATCGGCGTCCTCTTCCTGGAGGACGTGCTCGAGGAGCTCGTCGGCGAGGTGCGCGACTCGATGCAGCGTGATTCATGACTCACTGAGAATGTCGCCTACGCGACGAAAAAGGGGGTGCGACAGGCGCCCGCACCCGCTATCATCGTGACGTACCGTTATCTTTTTGTTACCGACCGTTATAGTCGTGGAAGTGAGCCCGTGGGACGTCATTCCAGCCTCCAGTCAGCCCTACACCCCGCGGGCGAAGCTATGCCCGAGCGGGAGGCGACATCGCTTCCCTCGCGTCGGGAGCTGCGCGCCGCCCGGCGTGCAGTCTCGGCCCAGGCGCCGCTTCCCTCGCGTCGGGAGCTCCGCGAGGCCAGGAGGGCGGCCTCTGCCGCCGCTGTCCGTGACGAGTCCATCGCCGCGCGTCGCGCCCGACGCGCGGCCGGTCAGCCGGTCGTCCCATCCCAGAGTCTCATCGCGGACGAGCTCGCTGATCTCTCACTACAGGCCCGACCCACGGACCTCGCGACCCCCTCTGACGCCCAGGCCCCGCGGGTGGCCGTCGAGCGGGCTGCGGTAACGGCCGAGCCCGCGGTCCTCGATGCATCGCCGGCGAAGCCGGAAGCGGCCGTGACCCAAATGGCGACTGCTGAGATCCCGGCGAAGCCGGAAGCGGCCGTTCGGGAGACCGCCGAGGCGCCGGCGAACACCGAGATCACTGACGTGTCAGTGCGCCCCGCGCCCATGCTCGTCCGGACCGCGACCTGCCCGCGCGAGGAGACTCCGACGGAGAGGATCGCCGCAGTCCCGCACGTGTCGCGGAGAGCGAGCCGCAGCGCGCACGCAGTGTCCCGTGTCCGGATGCAGGCGAGGGCGTCGATGGCTGTTGCGACATCGGTTGTCGTGGGCTTCGGAGCTGCCAGCGTCATCGCCGGCGCCGGACAGTCCGCGGCCGCCGTCACCGGTTCACCCGTCGTCTCCTCTTTGGAGCAGGCACCCGTCATCGACGCAACCGTGCCGGCCGCGTTCGCGAAGAACACCGAGGCGGCGGACATCGACCGGGTGATCGGCGCACGGGCGCTCGCCGAGTCCACCCCCGCGAAGCCTGCCGTCTGCGCCGATGAGTCGGCGAACGGTTTGACCGCGGCGCTCACGGACACGTCGAACAGCGTCGTGGCGATGCCGGTGCGAGAGGGGAGCTACCGCATCTCCTCCGGCTACGGCAACCGCTGGAACCCGATCGCCGGTGGATACCAGTTCCATCTCGGCTCCGACTTCGCGGCCGAGCTCGGCACCCCGATCTACGCCATCGCCGACGGAACCGTCGAATACGTCGGTCTCGGTAAGGACGGCCGGTCCAACAACCTCGTCATCATCCGGCATGAGAACGGCGGGGACGTCTTCTGGTCCTGGTACGTCCACATGTACGACAACGGCATCCATGTCGCGGAGGGCGAGCAGGTCGAGGTCGGCCAGCACATCGCCGATGTCGGGAACAACGGTCGCTCCACCGGTCCCCACCTCCATCTCGAGATCCACACGGACCAGAGCGGCACGACGGTCGACCCGCTCGGCTTCCTCGCCGATCGCGGCGCGCGCGACGTCTCGAACCTCTGCTCCTAGGATCACTGCGCGCATAGCTGCCCGATGAGCCGCCTCCTGCCGACACACGGCTGGGGTCGACCATCCGGGCGCGGCTCCTGGTTGTGCACCCCGCCATGGGTGAGACGATGGGGCCATGAGATCGTGGGAGCGCACAGACAGGCCGGTCATCCTCGCCCATCGGGGAGGGGCCGACGAATATCCGGAGAACTCGCTCGAATCATTCGAGAAGATGAGGGAGCTCGGCTTCACCTACATCGAGACTGACACCCACGCGACGGTGGACGGCGAGCTCGTCATCATCCACGATCCCACCCTTGAGCGGACGACGGATGGGTTCGGCCCGATTGCGGAGGCCACGTGGGCCGAGGTTGAGAGGCTCACCGACAGGTCGGGGCGGCGGCCCATGCTGCTGCGGGAGGCCCTTGATCTGTTCCCCGACCTCGACTTCAATGTCGACCTCAAGTCTGATGCGACGGTTGAGCCGATGATTCGACTTATGCGGGAGGGGGATTATCTCGACCGCGTTCTCCTCGCCTCCTTCTCCGAGAGACGGCTCAGCGCGATGAGGGCAGCGATCCCGGGGGTGGCCACGAGTGTCGGCACGGCCGCCGTCGCCGCGCTCGTCGTCGCCGCCCGCGCCCCGAGGCCGATCCGGGAGGCGATGTCGGCCCGGATCGCAGCGACGGGTTTCGCGTGCGTCCAGATGCCGGAGACCTACCGCGGCGTCCCCCTCCTCGAGACGCGCCTCGTTGACCTCATCCATGGGATGGGGGCGGCACTCCACGTGTGGACAGTAAACGAGGCGATGGACATGACACGGCTTCTCGACCTGGGGGTGGATGCGCTCGTGACGGATAGGCCGACTCTGGCCAGGGAGGTCATCGAGCTGCGCGGCTGACAGAAGCGGCGAGCACAGTCACGCGCATGTCGTCCGCGAAGGGGTGTGCCGGCGTTCGATCTGCTGCAGATGCGCCGTAGGCCCGACATTAGTCGGGCCTACATGGGGCTGGTGCCCCGGACAGGATTCGAACCTGCGACCTTCTGCTCCGGAGGCAGACGCTCTATCCCCTGAGCTACCGGGGCGCAATTGCCAACTTTAGCAGGCGTGGAGGCGTGTGACGGAATCGAGCGGCTGTGAGCCTCAATGCAGGGCGTGGTGTCCCACAGTTTCACCTCGAGACGATATGGTACTGCGGCACGTCGCTAGACTGTGACCATGACTCCTGAAGAACTCAGCGCTCTCATCGATTCCGTCCTGCGGGAAGCAGCGGCGGATGGTGCTGTGGCACTATCCGCGGACGAGCTCCCCACCGTCAAGGTCGAGCGTCCGCGCAACCGTGATCACGGCGATTGGGCCACGAACGTCGCCATGCAGCTCGCCAAGAAGGCCGGCACCAACCCCCGCGATCTCGGGACGCTCCTGGCCGAGCGCCTCGAGACGAGGGAGGGCATCGACTCCGCCTCCGTCGCGGGCCCGGGCTTCATCAACATCCGGCTCGCCAAGGGCGCCGCGGGCGAGCTCGCCCGGACGATCCTCACCGCAGGTGCTGAGTATGGCCGGAGCAATGCCCAGGCCGGCGCCGTCAACCTCGAGTTCGTCTCGGCGAACCCGACGGGCCCGATCCACCTGGGTGGCGTCCGCTGGGCAGCCGTCGGCGACTCGCTCGCCCGCCTCCTCGAGGCGACCGGCTCGACCGTGACGCGCGAGTACTACTTCAACGACGCCGGCGCGCAGATCGATCGCTTCTCCGAGTCGCTCCTCGCCCGCGCCAAGGGCGAGGCGGTGCCGGACAACGGCTACGGCGGGGACTACATCACCGACGTCGCGACGAAGGTCGTCGAGGACTGCGCCGCCGCGGGTGAGCCCAATCCCCTCACCCTGCCGGATGCCGAGGCGCAGGAGGTCTTCCGCGCACGCGGTGTCGACATCATGTTCTCCGAGATCAAGCGGGCGCTCGCCGACTTCGGCGTCGAGTTCGACGTCTACTACCACGAGGACACCCTTCACAAGTCGGGTGCCGTCACGCGTGCGGTCGACGTGCTCCGGCAGCGTGGCCATGTCTACGACAGTGATGGCGCGGTGTGGATCCGCACCTCCGACTTCGGCGACGACAAGGACCGCGTGGTCTTCAAGTCCGATGGCGAGGCAGCCTACTTCGCCGGTGACGTCGCCTACTACCTCGACAAGCGCGAGCGCGGGGCGGACCACGTCATCATCATGCTCGGCGCCGATCATCACGGCTACATCGGCCGCATGTACGCCATGGCGAGGGCCTTCGGCGATACGGCCGGCCCGGGGGAGAACCTCGAGCTGCTCATCGGCCAGATGGTCAACCTCGTCAAGGACGGGCAGCCCGTCCGCATGTCGAAGCGCGCCGGCAACATCATCACCCTCGAGGATCTCGTCGACGCAGTCGGCGTCGACGCGGCGCGCTACGCGCTCGTCCGATCCTCGGTCGACACGACGCTCGAACTCGATCTCGACCTGCTCGCGTCCCGGACGAACGAGAACCCTGTGTTCTACGTCCAGTACGCGCACGCACGCACGTGCTCCGTCGCCCGCAATGCGGCCGAGCACGGCGTCACGCGGGACGACTTCAACCCGGCGGCCCTCGACCATGCGGCCGACTCCGCCCTCCTCGGCGTTCTCGCCGAGTTCCCCGACGCCGTCGCGCAGGCGGCTGATCTGCGCGAGCCCCATCGCGTCGCACGCTACCTCGAAGAGCTCGCCGCCTCGTATCACACGTGGTACGGCCAGACCCGCGTCACGCCTCGGTCGGATGAAGAGGTGACCGACGGTCACCGGGCCCGCCTGTGGCTCAACGACGCCACCACCCGTGTCCTCGCCAACGGCCTCACGCTGCTCGGCGTCTCAGCCCCGGAGAAGATGTAGATGACTTTTGCCCCCCTCGCCGCAGTCCCTGCCCCCGAGCCGGGCGCCGGACCCTGGCCCGCCAACCTCACACGCGTCGACGGTGACCTTCACCTCGCCGGTCACAGCCTGACGGCTCTCGCGGAGGAGGGCACGCCCCTCTACCTCGTCGATGAGGCCGACATGCGGAACCGGGCGCGAGCCTGGGTGAGCGCGATCGGCGACGGCGACGTCTACTACGCAGGCAAGTCCTTCCTCACCCCCACCGTCGCCCGATGGATGGTCGAGGAGGGCCTGTCGATCGACACGGCCTCCGAGGGGGAGCTTCGCACCGCGCTCGCGGGCGGTGTCCCCGGTGAGCGGATCGGGCTGCACGGCAACTCGAAGTCCGATTCGACGCTTCGACTGGCTCTCGAGTCCGGCGTGGGCAGGATCGTCATCGACTCGCCCGGAGAGGTCGATCAGCTCGCCGCGATCGCGGAGGAGACGGGAACGGTGGCCCCGTGCTTCGTCCGGGTGACGACAGGAGTCCACGCGGGCGGGCATGACTTCATCGCGACCGCGCACGAGGATCAGAAGTTCGGTCTGTCGCTCGCGACGGGCGCTGCCCGCGAGGTTGCGGTCGCGATGAGCGAGAACCCGCACCTCGAGCTCCTCGGCCTCCACTCCCACATCGGCAGCCAGATCCTCGACTCGGAGGGTTTCGCGGCCGCAGCCTCGGCCGTCATCGACTTCGCCGCCGAGCTGTTCGGCATCGGCATCGACGTCCCCGAGGTCGACCTCGGCGGCGGGTACGGCATCCAGTACACGGGCCTTGATCCGGAGCCGGCGACGGAGGCGGAGATGATCGCGGGGATCCGCTCCGCCATCGAAACCGCCTGCGAGCGTGCGGGTATTCCCGTTCCCCGACTGTCGATCGAGCCCGGTCGGTCCATCTCCGGCCCTCCCGGCATGACCCTCTACCGGGTCGGGGCAACGAAGGATGTCATGACCGATGACGGCGTGCGCCGCTACGTCTCGGTCGATGGCGGGATGAGCGACAACATCCGCCCGGCGCTCTACGGCGCCGACTACACGGCCCTGCTCGGGCGGGACTCCTCCGCGGACAATGTGCCCTCACGGGTGGTGGGGATGCACTGCGAGTCCGGCGACATCGTCGTCCGGGACGTCGCACTGCCGGCGGACGTGCGCCGCGGCGACCTGCTGCTCGTGGCCGCGACCGGTGCCTACGGCAGGTCGATGGCCTCGAACTACAACCTGGTCCGCAGGCCCGGAGTGCTCGCCGTGTCCGAACAGGGGACATCGTGGCTCGTCCGACCCGAAACCTGGGACGATATCCTAGGAATCTTCCCGGATCGCTGATCCGGAACCCAACTGCTGGAGGAACAATGTCAGTCAAGATCGCCCTGCTGGGATGCGGGACAGTCGGCACCGCCGTTGCCACGATGCTTCAGGAGCAGAACGGCGACTTCGCCGAACGCGCCGGCGACACGCTCGAGCTGATCGGGATCGCCGTCCGTGATCTCGACGCACCCCGCGATCCCGCGATCGACCGCTCCCTCCTGACTGACGACGTCGACGGCCTCATGGCCGGCGCCGATATCGTCATCGAGCTCATCGGCGGCATCGAGCCCGCCCGCACGCACGTGCTCAACGCGATCAGGGGAGGGGCGACCGTCGTCACCGGCAACAAGGCGCTCCTCGCCGCGCACGGCCCCGAGATCTACGAGGCGGCCGCCGAGGCCGACGTCGACGTCTACTACGAGGCCGCTGTCGCCGGTGCTGTTCCCGTTGTCTACGGGCTGCGCGAGTCGCTCGCGGGCGATCGGGTTGAGAGCGTGCTCGGCATCGTCAACGGCACGACGAACTTCATCCTCGACGAGATGGAGACGGCTGGACTGTCCTTCGATGAGGCACTGAAGAAGGCTCAGGACCTCGGCTTTGCCGAGGCCGATCCGACGGCGGACGTGGACGGCCATGATGCCGCCGCGAAGATCGCGATCCTCGCGTCCCTCGCCTTCCACACCCGGGTCTCGATCGAGGACGTGCCGACGACCGGCATCCGCGCCATCACCGCCGAGGATATCGCCGCCGCGAAGCGCGACGGCTACGCCATCAAGCTGCTCGCGATCGCCCGCCGCCGCGACGCCGGCATCGAGCTCTCCGTCGAGCCGACGCTCGTGCCGCACGACCATCCGCTCGCCGCGGTGCGCGGCTCCTTCAACTCGGTCGTCATCGAGGCATCGGGCGCCGGTCGCCTCATGTTCTACGGCCGCGGTGCCGGCGGCGCCCCGACCGCGTCCGCGGTCCTGTCCGATGTTGTCGCGGGTGCCTCGCATCGCGTCCACGGCGGGCGGGCTCCCCGGGAGCTCACATACGCCGACCTCCCGATCCTCGCCCGCGAGGACTCGATCGCGTCCTACCGGATCGATTTCGCAGTCGAGGATCGCACCGGCGTGCTCACGCGCCTGTCGGGTGCATTCGCCGACAGCGGCGTCTCGATCGCCGCGGTGCGGCAGATGCAGGAGGAGGGCGGCGCGCGGCTCACCGTCACGACGCACGAGGCCCGCACGGCCGATGTCGATGCGGCGCTGGCGGCGATCACGTCGGCCGATTACGTCAAGGAAGTTCTTCAGGTCATGAGGGTTGAGGGCAGCTGATGGCACACCAATGGCAGGGCATCATTCGGGAATACCGCGATCGGCTCCCGTTCGGCGACACGGATCCCGTCGTCACACTCTATGAGGGTGGGACGCCGCTCGTGCCGGCCCCCCGGCTCTCCGAGCGCGTCGGCGCCGAAGTCCACGTCAAGGTCGAGGGCATGAACCCGACCGGCTCGTTCAAGGACCGCGGCATGACCTCGGCCGTGTCGAAGGTCAAGGCCGATGGCACCGAGGTCATCGCGTGTGCGTCGACGGGCAACACCTCCGCGTCGGCGGCGGCCTACGCCGTCGCCGCGGGCCTCCAGTGCGCCGTCATCCTACCCGCCGGCAAGATCGCGGCCGGCAAGCTCGCCCAAGCGATCGTCCACGGCGCCCGGCTCGTCGCGGTCGACGGCAACTTCGACGACTGCCTGCGGATCACGCGCGAGCTGACGGAGGCGTACCCGGTTGACCTCGTCAACTCCGTCAACCCCTACCGCCTCCAGGGACAGAAGACGGCCGCGTTCGAGATCGTCGATGCCCTCGGCCGGGCCCCCGACATCCATATCCTTCCCGTCGGCAACGCCGGCAACATCACGGCGTACTGGATGGGCTACAGCGAGTACGCGGGGCGGACGACGCTGGCGAGCTTCGACGACTCGGCGCTCCACATGGAGCCCGTCTCGGAGTCGGTGCCGCAGATGTGGGGATTCCAGGCCTGGAACTCCGCACCGCTTGTCCTCGGGCATCCGATCGAGTCGCCCGAGACCATCGCCACCGCCATCCGCATCGGCAACCCCGCCTCGTGGAAGTATGCGGAGGAGGCGAGGGACTCCTCTGCGGGTCTCATCGACCGCGTGACGGACGAGGAGATCCTCGAGGCGCAGGCAATCCTCGCCGCCGAGGTCGGCGTCTTCGTCGAGCCGGCCTCCGCAGCCTCCGTCGCGGGTCTTCTCAAGACCGCTGCGGCGGGTGGCGTACCCGAGGGTGCGACGATCGTGTGCACGGTGACCGGCAATGGCCTCAAGGACACGGCGACCGCCCTCGCGGGCCGCGACGTCGATCCCGATGTCATCGCTCCGTCGCTCGAGGCGGCAGTTCGCGTGCTGGGGCTGTAATGCGCCCAGTCGTCGAAACCCTCCGCGTGCGCGTCCCCGCAACCTCCGGCAACCTCGGCCCGGGCTTCGACTGCCTCGGCATGGCGCACGGCATCTACGACGAGGTTGAGGCGACCCTCATCGCTGGGTCGTCGACCGTCGAGATCCTCGGCGAGGGCCAGGGTGAGCTGCCCACGGACGACTCCCATCTCATTGTCCGCGCCATGCAGCGCGGCTTCGAGTTCGCGGGCATGCCCAACGCGGGCGTGCGGATGACCTGCAGGAACAGCATCTCGCAGTCGCGCGGGCTCGGCTCGTCGGCGGCGGCCGTCGTCGCGGGTCTCACGCTGGCGGCCGGCTTCGTCGGTCGCCCGGAGGCGTTCGGCAGGGCCGAGGTGCTGACGCTGGCGACGGAGTTCGAGGGTCATCCCGACAACGCTGGCCCGGCGGTGTACGGCGGCGCCGTCATCGCCTGGTCGGAGTCCGGCAGGTCCCACGCCGCGAGCCTCGACATCCACCCGGAGCTGCGCACGACGCTGCTCGTGCCCCGAGAGGTCCTCTCAACGGCAACGGCCAGGGCGGCGCTGCCCGTGTCCGTGCCGCATGTCGACGCGGCCTTCAACGCGGCGCGGACGGCACTGCTCGTCCACGCGCTCGCGAAGAACCTCGATCTGCTCTACGAGGCGACTCGCGACCGCCTCCATCAGGAGTATCGCTCCGCGTCGATGCCCGCCACGGCCGAGGTTCTCGACGCTCTGCGGGCGGCGGGCTGGCCGGCGGTCGTCTCGGGGGCGGGTCCATCGATCCTCGTGCTCGACGAGCTGGACCCCCAAACGTGCAGGATCCTCGAGTCGCGCGGGTTTGCAGTGTCAACACCGGGATTGGGCCGTGGTGCCCACATTGTCGACTGAAGATGCCACGGTGGGTCTTGACCTGGTAGGCTGAGCGCATCACCGAATTTCAGTGACATGTGGCTATACCCATGCACGGTGATTTCGAAGCGCTCAGTGTGGGCGACAGATCTCAATTTTCTCGCCCTGTCTGCGCTGATGAACCATTTGACATCCCGCCCCGCGTGCATGCGGGTACTGAGGAAGGAACCTCGTGAGCGAAACTTCAACCGCTCCCCGCAAAGCTCTGACTGCAATGCGACTCGGTGAGCTTCAAGAGCTCGCCTCCGGCATGGGCCTCACACTTGACTCCAAGGCCCGCCGCAACGACTACATCACCGCCATCCGCGAAGCCCGCTCCTCGTCTGGCGCGGACTCCGATTCCGCACCCGCCGATCAGCCGCAGCGCCCGGAGAGGGCCGAGGCCAAGGAGTCTGCCGAGGACTCGTCGGACGAGTCCGAGGGCTCCTCCGACCGCCGCCGCCCCCGCGGACGCAGGGAGAACAACCGCGCCCCGAAGCTCGAACTCGACCTGCCGACCCCGGCGAAGGCCGAGGAGCCGGAGGAGGACCACGAACTGCCGGAGGACAAGCTGGCCGCCCTCGAGGCGCTCGGCGAGGCCGCCTCGCGCAAGGCACAGGAATCCCATCGCCGTGAGCGCGGA